>CAWDRX010000003.1:0-203837 GCA_963804875.1 uncultured Verrucomicrobiae bacterium | reverse complement strand
TCTCACGTTTGTCGTCTTAAAAGCAGGCGCGACCGCGACGGAAACCGAGCTAAGCAATTGCGCTCGTGGTCATCTTGCGCACTTCAAGTGTCCCCAACGAATCCAATTTTTGTCCGAACTGTCGAATGCAGCCACCGGCGAGGTCCAGAAGTATGTCCTCGCAGCAAGCTCCCGGTTGCGAAGCTGTGACAGGCCTCATGAGGTTGCTATTTTAACGATCGTCGCCGCGAAGCGGCTCGGCGCGATCGCGAAACGAACAGGAAAAACGCGTCTGCAGTTTTAGCTAGGGCTAGGAAAAAGTTCGCGCATCTTTTGTTCGCGAAAATCGAAGATTCGCTCGATGTCCGGCCGCACAAATAATCGGTGCGTCAGAAAATCAAAGGGCACGGCATATTGCACCTCGGCGAAAACGGCTGTCCCGCCGTCGCGTTCTACAAATTTATGCTCGTGCCGCCAGAATCGATAGGGCCCGCGGCGCTGTTCGTCGGCGAAGCTGCGGGGCGGGGTCCCATGCTGTGATTTCGCTTTGCCAGCGCAACAGTATTCCTGTGAACGCGAATCCGGTAATCAATCAAGGTTCCCAGCCGAATTTGATCGGCCGAGAAGTCAGGACGCGAAAATGGAGCCCGGGAGCCGTAAGCAGTTCGAGATTTGCGGCGTCTGCGAAAAACGGAAAGACCTCGGAAACCGGACGTTGAAGCCACGTTGTGCGCTTGAATTGCGAATCCTCACGCGGATTTAGCCTTCGATGACCGGCGTAGCTTATCGAGCTGGTTGCAAAATTCCTCGATGTTTTCCGTCATCACGGCCCCGATGCGCAGCAGCGGTTCAGAATAAGCCGACGCTGCCCGGCCTCCGGCCAGAATCTTCACCTCCGGCGGGAGGAAACGCCGAAGGCTAATGAGTTCCCGAACAAGATCGGGATCGTCTTCCGGATAGACAATACTCAGAGCCACCACGGCAGCTCTACTTTGCACCGCAGCGCCGGCAATTTCCGCGGCCGGCAAACTGGCGCCCAGATAAGTGGTGTGCCAGCCGATCTGTGCGGCAGCGTCCTTCACGATGACGGCGCCAAGCTCGTGCAATTGTCCGGCCGGAGTGGCGACGACAATACGAGGGGCGTTTGCGGGCACGGCAAATTGTCCCGACAAATGGCCGAGGAACACTTTCAACCCCGCGGTGAAAAAATGCTCGTGCGCCGCCGTGAGCACACCGGTCCGCCAAAGTTCGCCAATCGTCTGCGCCAGTGGACCCACAACCTGTCGCAACAGACCTTGGTGGCCCAGGGCGACGACCGCCTTGCCCAAGGTCTCCTCAAATAATTGAGCGTCCAGTTTTTCGACAGCAGCCAGGCTGGCGTCACGAAAGCCTTTCGCCGGTGACGAAGCCATTTTGGTGCGCGGCACTCCGGATTCGCCAACCCCCGCTTTTGCTAGCAGGGACTTGAGGCGGCCCAACGGCAGTTTCGCGATGTTGCCAATGCTGTGCCCCGCGCCAGTGGCCAAGCGCAGCAAGTTTAGCCGCTGAATCTCTGCGTCGGAATAAAGACGGCGATTCGTGTCGGTTCGTTCGGGTGCCACGGCACCATAACGCCTCTCCCAAATGCGAATGAGATGAGGCGAGAGCCCGGTTATCCGCGAGGCAGCTTTGATCGAGTGATGGGCGTCCGGCATTTGACGGCTAGAATCTAGACATAACTCAGACAGAGCGCAAGTAGGAGGTCTGAAATATTGGAAGTTCGTAGGAATTAACCAATGAAAATCGAGCTGAGAATTTAAATATGAACAAATCATTGACAAGCTAATCAAATCCTATACATATATTAGACGTTTGTTAGTCTCGCTCCACCACACAACCACCCAACTCACTCACGATTATGTTTAATAAAGTCGATCATCCTTTTCTTTGGGCCTCAGCTCTGAGCCTCCTTGCCAGCGTCTCCCTCTGGTTCCTAGTGAACCGCGATTACGGCGTGTTCGTCGGTCTCTGGGTTCCCAGCATTCTGATCCTCTGGGTCGGCGTTCGTCTTGTCCTCCTAGGCAACGCCATCAGCCAAACCAAAGAAGACTAAATATGTTTGAATTTCTTTTCCCTATTTTTTGCTTCGGCCTCGCCGTGACGGGAATCGTCGCGAAGGGACTCCTGGCGGCTGCGGACTTTGCGGAGGTTCAAAAAGACTCGACGGCAGCGTGAATCCCGAATCCGGCGGACGGCGCATTTCCAATCGTTCGGTTTCCTTCTTCAAACGGCCGCTGAGTCCAGACCCGATCGATTTAGCCAAAGCCCCAACAACCACGCTTTCAGCGGAGTAGTTCAGGGGAGAACTCCAGAACTGAAGTAACACCTATGAAAAAAGACAGACAGAACCGTTTGATCTCCAACATCGCCAATAAAGCGCGGCTCTTTCGCGCAGGCGGAGCAGTAGCCTTGGTCATCGCTGCCGGCGTGTCCTTGCCGAAATCTACCGCAATCGCGGTTGGACTAACTGTCACTTCGGCATTCCTCGCGTTTGAAGCGGTGCAGGGCTGGTGCGCATTCCGCGCTTGCGGCGTGAAAACAAAATTCTGACCTCTTCCCGGTTGGCAATTACTCTATGAAACACGATGTCATTATCATCGGCGCCGGTCCCGGCGGCCTCGCCTCGGCCATCCTCCTTGCCTCGGCGGGGGTGAAAGTGAAGATCATTGAACGTCTCCCGACCATCGGCGGACGCACCTCATCGATCGAGGCGAACGGCTTTAAGTTCGATCTCGGCCCGACGTTTTTCCTTTACCCGCGCGTGCTCGAAGAAATCTTCGCCGCAGCCGGCAGCTTCCTCCGGACCGAAGTGGAAATGGTGCGGCTCGATCCGCAATACCGCATCATCTTCGGTCAGGGTGGCGAGCTCAATGCGACGCCGGACATCGCGCGCATGGAACAACAGATCGCCGCGATCGCGCCGGGTGACGCGCCTGGGTTTCGACGGTTCCTAAACGAAAATCGGATCAAGCTCGCTCGCATGGAGCCATGCCTTGAGACGCCGTTTCTCGGTTGGCAGGATCTGCTGCAATACCCGTCTGCTCAAGATGCTCCCGATGCTTCGGCCGCATCAATCGATCGACACTTATCTCACGCCGTTTCTTTGCCGATCCACGAATCCGCCTGGCGTTTTCTTTCCAATCCAAATACCTCGGCATGTCGCCATTTCACTGCCCGAGCCTGTTCTCGATCCTCTCGTTTCTCGAATACGAATACGGCGTGTTCCATCCCATCGGTGGTTGCGCCGCGGTGACCGCGGCGATGGCGCGCGTAGCCGAGCGCCTCGGTGTGGAGATCTGTGTGAACACCCTGTCGAAGAAGTCCTTTTCGAAGGACGACGCGCGGTCGGCGTGCGCACAGCGGCGGGAATAGAAAAGGCGAGCGCGATTGTGATGAACGCCGACTTCGCCCGCGCCATGAAGCGCCTCGTGCCCGATCGGCTTCGTCGTCGTTGGACCGATCGCAAGATTGCGCGCAAGAAATTCTCCTGCTCGACCTTCATGATGTATCTCGGCGTCGACGGCGCGTTCGATCTGCCGCACCACACCATTCACATCGCCGCCGACTACGCGCGGAACCTTGACGAGATCGAAGACGAGCACGTCCTGTCCGACGACCCGTCATTTTACGTGCAGAACGCGTGCGTCACCGATCCGACGCTCGCACCACGGGGCATGAGCACGCTCTACGTGCTAGTTCCGGTCACGCACCAGCATCCGAACGTCGATTGGTCACGCGAGCGCGAGTGTTTTCGCGCGAAGATGCTGCGCCAAATCGCGAAAGCCGGCTTCACCGACATCGAAAAGCGCATCCGTTTCGAGCGCGTCATCACGCCGGCCGATTGGGACACGAAATACGAGATCCACCAGGGCGCGACGTTCAATCTCGCCCACAGCCTCGATCAGATGCTGCACCTTCGACCGCACAATCGTTTTGAGGATGTCGATGGTATTTACCTTGTTGGCGGCGGCACCCATCCGGGCAGTGGGCTGCCTGTGATTTTCGAATCCGCGCGGATCAGCTCTCGTTTGCTTCTAACGGACATGGGAGTCGCAACAGCTCATTCCACCGCGCGTGAACCGATAGCACAAATTGCGCCAATGAATCTGGAGACTGCCTGATGCACGCAGTTATCGATCAGCGTGCGGAAAAGGTAAACGACCTTTACGCCAAAGCCCGTGCGGTTCAGACAAGCTGGGGGCTCAAGCCAATCGCCGAACGTGTGCGTTTCGTCCGCGAACTTCGTCGTCTCATTGCGGAGCGCGCCGATACACTCGCAACTGCTGCTGCAATGGTTTGGGATCGTCCGTTGTCCGAGAAGCTCGTTTCCGAAATCGTTCCGCTCGCCGATGCATGCAGGTGGCTGGAAGAAAGCGCGGCTCGCGTCCTCGCTCCCCGTCGTTGCGGCAAAAGAGGACGTCCATTTTGGATGCAGGGCGCTTTATTTGAAGTGCAACGCCAGCCATTCGGCCTGGTGCTGGTGATTGGTCCGGGAAATTATCCCCTTTTTCTTCCGGCTGTTCATTCGCTCCACGCGCTTGTGGCCGGCAACGCCGTCCTGCTCAAGCCTGCGCCAGGCACACGAAACGTCGCATTCCTATTCGTTAGGCTAGCTCGCGAGGCAGGACTCGATCCCGCGCTGCTCACCGTTTTAGACGAGAGCGTCGCGGCGGCCCACGACGCCGTTCGTAGCGGCGTGGACAAAGTCATTTTCACCGGCTCCTCCAAAAACGGGCGCGATCTCCTCGCTAAGCTCGCAAGGACCAATACGCCCTCTGTAATGGAACTCTCGGGCGAAGATGCCGTCATCGTTTTTGCAGACGCCGATCTTGATCTGGTTGTCCGCGCATTGAATTTCGGGGCGCGTCTGAATAATGGCGGGACATGCATCGCTCCGCGGCGCCTGATCGCCGAGAAATCAATCGCCGGAAATCTCCAGGCGAGATTGACGCTTGCCGGTACCGCGCCGCTTCCATTGGAAATCTTTGAAGATGAACAGGGTGCCCTCGATAAAGTTCATTCCGCCAATTTCGCCCTTGGGTCGTCGATTTTCTCGCGTGACGTCCCGCGGGCTCGCGCCATTGCCAGCCGCATAAAGACTGGATTCGTTGTCATCAACGATCTCATCGTCCCGACCGCCGATCCGCGTATGCCGTTCACCGGAGTGAATGCGAGCGGATTTGGGAGCACGCGCGGCGATGAAGGGTTGCTCGAAATGACATTTCCACATGTCGTCGCGACGAGATATGGAAACTCACATCGACATTTCGACAAACCCGAAATCGAGGATGCGAGGCTTTTCCTTTCCTACATCCGGGCGGCACACGGGCGCGGCCGGGATCGCTTCGGGGCGATTCGCAATTTCATTGGCGCCCTCGTTAACAAGTACAGACAGAAAAAATAAACTCATGAAAAAGGTCGGAATCATTGGTGGCGGCCTTGGCGGCCTTTCCGCGGCCTGCGTTCTGGCGGCGCGGGGACACAAAGTTGTTTTATTCGAACGCAATCATTGGCTAGGGGGAAAAGCGGCCCAGCTCCGCAACGACGTCTTCCGCTTCGACATGGGACCGACTATCGTCACCATGCCTTCGATTCTGCGCCGAATCTTTAACGAAGCCGGGGCGCGGATGGAGGATTATCTGGCACTCGTTAGGCTCGATCCACAGTGGCGCTGTTTCTTTGATGACGGCTCCGTCCTCGACCTTGCTCAAAACCCGAACGAGATGGCGCAGACGCTCGACCACTTTGCGCCCGGCACTAACTCCGGTGCGCGTTATCGCGATTTCATCGCGTTCAGCGAGCGACTGCACGCAATTTCTGATCGCCATTTCTTCTACAAATCGATCGGCGGTTTGCGGGACATGTTCGAATGGAACTCGTCGTTCGATCCCCAAATGATCGGGGACGTACTCGCGATGCGTATGGGCCGATCCGTCGCCAGCGCGGTGCGCTCATTTTCTCCAGATCCACGCGTCGCCCAGATGATCGATCATTTCACCCAATACGTCGGATCGTCGCCCTATGGATCACCCGCCATTCTTTGCGGAATTGCGCACATGCAAACCGATGAAGGAATTTGGTATCCGATCGGCGGTACTCGCGCGGTGCCGGAGGCTCTTGCAAAACTTGCCACCGAACTTGGCGTGGAATTCCTCACAAACACAAAGGTCGAAGAAATTCTGTCTGACAACGGCCAGGTTACAGGCGTTCGCACGGATGAAGATGGAGAAATTTCGTTCGACGCGGTCGTTTCTAACTGCGACTCCGTCCGCACTCATCGCGAATTGATGAACGGCGCGGCCAGCGAAGCTTTTGCCCGGCGTCGTCAATATGAACCAGCCTGTTCCGGGGTGGTGCTCTACCTCGGCCTCAACAAACGTTACGAACATCTTGCCCATCACGATTTTGTGTTCAGCCGCGATCCTCGCAAAGAATTCGAGTGGATTTACAAAAAGGGCGAGCCCGCGCCCGACCCGACCTGTTACCTGGCCGCCACAAGTTGCACCGAATCCGGCACCGCGCCGGCTGGTAGCGAAGCGCTGTACGTTTTGGTTCACACTCCCTATTTGCGGCCGCACCATGATTGGAAAAAAATGCTGCCCGGATACCGGCGCGTCATTTTAGAGAAGCTCAAACGCACGGGACAGATGCCCGATATCGAATCGCGCATCGTTTTCGAAGAGGCGCTGACACCGCAGGACATACACGAGCGCTACCATGTTTTGAACGGCGCGATCTACGGACTCGCCAGCCACGGGAAATTTTTCGGTGCATTCAAACCGGGTAATCGCAGCCCCGATCTGCGCGGTCTCTACCTCACCGGCGGCGCGGCGCACCCGGGACCCGGCATGCCGATGGTGCTCATGTCGGGTTGGATCGCCGCCCATGCGCTCGACGATGATTCCGGCATAGCGGAGCGCCCACCGAAGGCAGAAGAGATGGCAATATGTTAGCCAAACTTCAGGATCGATCTTCGGCACTGCATCCCTCCGTTTCTACGACGTGGTTACGGCTGTTCTCGGCGTATAATCGGTCTTATCTGCGGCGTCATTTCCATCGGATTCGAATCCTGAAAATGGGACGGCCGCGAATTTTTACGCAGCCCACAGTTGTTTATCTTAATCACGCTTCGTGGTGGGATCCGCTGGTTTGTCTGTTCCTTTCGCGGCAGTTTTTCGACGATCGGGATTCGTTTGCTCCAATCGATGCGGCCATGATCGAGCGCTACCGATTTTTCAAAAATCTCGGTTTTTTTGGAGTCGAACAGCACACCGTTCGCGGTGCGGTGACTTTCTTGCGGGCGAGTCGGGCCCTGCTCTCTTCGTCGCGCAACATGCTGTGGCTTACGCCCCAGGGACGGTTTGCTGATGTGCGCGAACGCCCCCTTCAGTTGCAGCCCGGTCTGGCGGCGCTGGCGACCCGCCTGTCCGACGTGGCATTTTTGCCCCTCGCCATTGAATATCCTTTCTGGGCTGAGTCGCGCCCGGAAGTCCTTTTATCGTTCGGTCGGCCACTGATGAGCGACAGGCGATCCCGTCGCGATGCGGACGAATGGAGCCGTCTTCTGGCCGGGGCTTTGGAGAGCACACAAGAGGAACTGACCATTGGTTCGTGTCGTCGTGATCCGCGAGACTGGCTAACGATCAACCGCGGCCGGAGTGGAGGAAATCTGATTTACGATACATTGCGCCGCCTGCGTGCCTGGATGAGCGGCAGACAATTCGTAGGTGAACATCAACCGGAGTCGATTCGATAATGACGATCGTCGTGATCAGCTGCGTGCTTTCAATCTTGCCTGCGGCGTTGTTTCTTCGCAATTTGTCGCTCTATCGGCAGTTATCAGTCCGCAAAGCAACCGGCGCGGGTTGTTCCGTACTGATTCCGGCGCGGAACGAAGAACCCAACATCACAGCCGCACTACGCTCGGTGCTCCGCAGCGAAGATGTCGATCTTGAAGTGATCGTGCTTGATGACTCCTCGACCGATCGCACCGCAGAGATTGTTCGCGAGTTTGCGATTGCTGATAGCCGGGTCCGGCTCGAAGCCGCCGGATTTTTGCCCGCGGGCTGGTGCGGAAAAAACTTCGCCTGCCATCAACTGGCCCAACTCGCGCGTCATCCACTCCTCATTTTCATGGATGCGGACGTACGCGTATCGCGTTCCGATTCTTTGGCGCGGCTTGCGCAATTCGTCGAGGAAGGCAAAGCGGCGCTCATCAGCGGCGTGCCTCGACAGGAAACGGAGGGGCTGATGGAAAAACTAATCGTGCCGCTTATCCATTTTGTGCTGCTCGGATTCCTTTCCCTGGACAGAATGCGACGCAGCAGCGACCCGAAATTTTCCGCGGCATGCGGTCAAATCATCGCGGTCAAGCGCGACGCCTACGAAGACGCAGGCGGGCATGCCGGCATAGCCGGAACGCTTCACGATGGTCTTCGTCTTGCGCGGTTATTTCGTTCGCGCGGTTACGCGACAGATCTGTTCGATGCGACCGACACGTTTTCGTGCCGGATGTATCGGCGTGCGGATGAGGTATGGCATGGTTTTGCCAAGAATGCCCACGAAGGCCTCGGCTCCCGGCAACTGATTCTTCCAGCTACTATTTTGCTGTTGAGTGGGCAGGTCCTTCCATTTTTGCTTTTGGCCGCCGCCAAGTCGCGCGTCCCGGTGGTTCTGGCAGCAATCGCTGTCTTCGCTGCTCTGGTGCCGCGGCTGATTTCAGTCATTCGTTTCCGCCAATCTCTTCTCGGTGCCCTGCTTCATCCTGTCGGCGTGACCTTGCTGGTTGCGATTCAATGGTTTGCCTTCGCCGTAGGGTACGGGCGAAACAGCACCGCATGGAAGGGACGAGTTTATTCGCCGGTCGGGGTGACATGAGATTTTTCATCCTCGCACTTTTCGGGTCGGTAATCTTGGCTACCTCTGTTTCCGCCGGGAAGCTGGCCGATTTCGAACTGCGCGATCAACATGGCACATCGCGGACCTACCGTTTTCCGAAAGCGAAAGTTACGGTCATGACGCTGGCCGATCAGAAAGGTTCCCAGCAGCTTGAACCCTGGATCGCGCATGTCTATCACAGCTTTGGCAAAGACATCGATATCGATGGCGTGGCCGATGTTTCCTCGGTACCGCGACCGTTACAAGGTATGGTCCAATTCGGGTTTCGTGCGCAGTTTAATTACTCGGTAATGCTCGACTGGGACGGCTCGGTTGCGCGTGCGTTTGATTATCGAAAGGGCGTCGCCAATGTGTATGTCATTAATCGCAATGGCGTCATTATCAAACGCTTCGGTGGTGCGGCGACCAGGGCCAATTTGCTCGAGTTAACTCAGGCAATCGATCGCGCGATTCGCGTTTCGGCGGGTGGGTAGCGCTGTGCAATCGGAATACTCCAGACACGGGCGTTGTTGCCAAATTGTTCGCTGCACCGCGCGATTCTTTTCGTAGAAGCCATTCTCCTTAAAGAACGGTTCGACCCGCGCGATGAATCCGTCGATGTCCAAAATCTGCGGCGCGAGACCGACCTTCTCTACTGCCACGCCGGAGCCTGTTGAAGGCGGGCCTTCAGCCTTCATCGCGGTTGGAAACGTGCACCTGGAAAGTACAAAGAGCGCTCGCGATCCCAATCGCCCTTCTTTCCAGTCGGGCCTAAAATTTCGTCGTAAGCCGCCGTGATGATCGCGTGGATCGACTCGACGTCAGCTGGATCGGACGGGGACGCGGCAGATTCCATTGATTGGGTTAGCTGCGCAAACCGGTCGCAAGCAATCCGCGAAAGGGATTGTGCGCCTTGAGTCCAAATTGGGCGGAACGTGCTGCCAGGTGAACAGTGCGCGTTCTCGCGATGCTCATCGGTATCTCAACTTTAAAAATCTTCGCCGGCCGGGCGCTTTCCGTGGCCTAACGAATCAACTGCGGTATTTTCGTTCCCGTTTTGGCCGTTCCAATTGAACAGTCGCATTGAATACCAACTGCGCAGTTACAGGGGAATCAGAGGCAATTCTCGTTTTTCGCGGAAAAGTAACAATGCTGTAACCATTCCAGTTGCAAGTTACGCTCGACATTCGTTAGGAAACGGATTAAGAAGGAAGTCGATTACGTCATCCGACGCTTCAACTTACTTTCGGCACGACTAACACCCGCCGGGGCTGGATCTTCGCTGAGACACCGTTTAGCGCGATCTCCAGATTCAACTGGAGCCCCGAGTCAGCCAATGTGAGGCCGGTTCTTCAAAGCGCCTCGTGAGGGTGGTTCCCTGGTTCCACGCGGAACTGGATTGCAGTTAATGCAGTTCAACATTCGGGGGAGAAAAATTATGAAAACAATCCGTATTTCACAAAACGAGCCGAGGCACGTCTGACGCAACTGAAAGAGATAATTGCCAGGTACGAACAACGAGCAAAACAGAAGCTCAATATCGTAGGAAAAATTGCGTGAAGTACGCTCGATTGTTCAGTCTCGTCTTATTGACTGTGTTCTGGGCGAGCGCCGGCGCGCAGACCTTACCCCAGTTCAATATCGTTAAGCCGAGCACGACTGGCGTGCCGGGTGAAGAAGTGAGGGTCATGAAATTTGATCCGGCAGGCAATTTATGGGCCGCCGGGCGGTTTTATTTTTGGGGCGAAGCTGCTCTGGGGATGCTATCGGCCGATCAACTCGCTCATCACCCATTGCCCGGCGGCGGGTTCGACACCGGCGCGTGGAAGGTTTGGTCGAGCGTGCATCATCCGATTCCCTCGCCTTACATCAATGACATGGCGTTCGGGGCGGGTGGTGTAATCTGGATCGCAAGCGACGGTGGCTTAACGCGATTTGATCCGGCGGCGCCGACAGAAGAGCAGATGTGGTTCACTTACACTCCGGCCAACTCGCCATTAATCCTCAATGACGTCCACTCGCTCGCGCTGGACAGTCACGGCAACCTGTGGCTAACCAACGTCAGCGTGCAGTCATCAAACGGCGCACTGTTTCGGTTCAATCCGACAACCCACGTGTGGACTCAGTATCGAGTGGGCCAGGAATTACCGTGGACTCCGCCGTGGTACAATGTGAACGCCGTAATCGTCGGCGCTAACGATCACGTCTGGCTGACGCACTCGGTGCTCGGCGGAATGGCGGAATTCAACGGCACTTCCTGGGTACTGCACGATTCGCTCTTCCAAATGGACGCAATGCTCGCGGACGTCCAGGGCAACATCTGGGTCACCAGCTCGCAGTACGGCCTCTTCAAATGGAATGGATCGAGTTGGCAGAACTGGCCGGAGGTGGGCGGCACTATGACGATAACCGGTTTGGGCACAGATCGGGACAGCGTCGTTTACGTCTCCACCTGGTACGGCGGCATTTACAAAATGATCAACAACAATCCGGTCTTCTTTGTGGATGCGGACAATATCCCGCGAAGTGTGATTGGCCGGCCTAACGGAGACATTTGGATCAGCAATTACGGTGGCAACGGCACGCTCGGCACAGTCCGCCATTACACTGTCAACGGCCAGTTGCTTTCGCGCATGAACACCTTCAACAGCGGCTTGCCGGATTACTTCATCGATCGAATCAAACGCGACAGTACCGGCAACATGTGGTTCGCCTGTGGAGAAGGCGGGCTTTCACGCATGTTAGGCAGTGACGGGGCCCCGGATGCTGCCACGCACTGGCGTAACTGGGGGAATCACAATGATCTCTCGGAACCTTATCCGTGGGCGGGAAATGAGCCGATGTATTCGGTCTTCGAAGACACCGGCGGCATCTTCTGGATGGGCGGCAACGGCGTCGGCCGGTGGGATTCTGCCACGGGTCAATTTACCGGCTTTTGGAATTGGCAGAACTCAAACCTCGATACTTCTGGCCACTATGCTATCACTAAACGCGCAGGCACGACATGGGTGGGCTCTGGTGGCTCGGGCGTTTTCTGGTTCGACGGCATTAACTGGAATCACGTAACGCTCAGTCCGGGTGGCTATAGCTACAGCCCCAACAACGTAAGATCCATGACGGTCGATACCAACAACAACTTGTGGGTGGCCTCGGAATATGGTCTGCGGAAATTTGAAGCGGGAAACAACACCACTTTCACCTTATACGACACGACCAATACACCTCTTACGAGCGCCGGAATGACAGACGTGGAGGCGGATCCCAACGGCGGCATCTGGGTGGGCACTTATGAGGGGTTCGCGCGATTCGACGGTACGACTTGGACGCTTTACAACCAGGCCAATACGGGAATGCCCGGCACCGTTGTCTCTGATGTGGCGCGACGTTCAAGCGATGGACTTATCGCTATCGCAAGCAATCAAGGCAGCACGTTTCCATACACCGGCGGCGTCAGCACCTTCAATGGCACGACCTGGACTCATTACACTCCGGAGAATTCGCCATTGACTCACTGGCAGGTGGTAGCAGTGGAATTCGATGGCAACGGCAATCTTTGGGCCAGCGCCATGAGCGAAGGTGTTGTGCAAATCATGACTGGCCAGCCCTCGGGAACACCCACACCAACTCCAACTGCCACACCGACAGTTACTCCAACTCCGACGGTTACACCTACTGCAACGCCTCAGCCTACCGCTACTCCAACAGTGACTCCAACCTCAACCCCAACAGCCACGCCTACACCGACACCTACCGCTACCCCAAGAGCAACACCGAGACCACGCCCGACTCCGCGACTGCGCCCGCCGCCGCGGTAAGGGATCAGGATCAGTAGTCAGTATCAGCAACCAGGCTGATGCGACAATCCACCTTCGTTTGATTTGAGGAGCGACCCGCCGTCGCCGAAGGCTATGGCGTGGCACGCAACTGACGGTTGCACCGGGCATCGAACAGGGGGACACTGCGCGTTCTCGGAATGCTCACCGTTTCACAACTTTCAAAATCTTTCGCCGGCCGGGCGCTGTTTGACGACGTGTCGCTCCAGGTTAATCGCGGGGATCGGATCGGATTGGTCGGCCCGAATGGGGCCGGGAAATCCACATTGTTTGCGCTCCTTCTCGGTGATGTCTCGCCTGATAAGGGAACGATCGCGATCGAGAAGAACGCCACGATCGGATTTCTTCCGCAGGAAACCGCCGCCGCCGGAGACGAAACGGTGCTCGAACTTGCGCTCGCCGTTTCACCCGAACTGGTGCACGCGCAGAAAGTGATTAAGGAGCACGAAGCCGGGCACGGAGCGGACGACGCAGCCTATCACAATGCGCTTCATGTTTTTGATGAGCACGGCGGGTGGGAGCTCGAACCAAAAGCAAAACGGGTCCTGGCCGGACTCGCTTTTCGCGAAACTGATTTCGATCGCCCAGCGAGGGCTTTAAGTGGCGGCTGGATCATGCGCGCTCATCTGGCGCGGTTGCTCGTGATGGAACCCGATCTCCTTCTGCTCGACGAACCGACGAATCATCTCGATCTCGAATCGCTTCAATGGTTCCAGGAATATTTGCGAACTTATCCAGGCGCGATTGCCATGATCTCGCACGATCGCGAATTTTTGAATCAGCTTGTCAGCAGCATCATCGAGATCGCGCACTCCAAACTGGTGCGTTATCGCGGCAATTGGGACAATTACGTCGAAGAGAAAACAGCGCGCGAAGAACAACAGTTCGCCGCTTACAAAAATCAACAGAAAGAAATCGCGGCGCTGCAATTGTTTGCCGATCGATTTCGCGCCAAGGCCAGCAAAGCGTCGCAAGCACAGAGCAAACTGAAACAGATCGATCGCATGAAAAAAATCGCGGCTCCGGTCGCGCGCGGAAAAACGATCAAGTTCCATTTCCCGCAACCGGTGCGCAGCGGTCTGCGCGTGATCACGTTAAAAGATGTCGATCACGCCTACGGCGACCTGGTTGTTTATCGCGGACTGCAATATCAAGCCGAGCGCGCTCAACGCACCGTGCTCGTCGGGCCGAATGGCGCAGGGAAATCCACTCTTCTCAAGCTGCTAGCCGGGGTATTGCCCGTGCAGAATGGCGTGCGCGAACTCGGACATAATGTGCGCACAGGTTATTTCTCGCAGAACCGAATCGACGTGCTCAACGCGAGCCATACCGTTCTCGAGAGCGCGCGAGACATGCCTAATCCCGTATCCGAACAAACCGCGCGCACTGTGCTCGGCTCTTTTTTGTTCCGTGGCGACGATGTTTTCAAAACTGTCTCAGTTTTGAGCGGTGGCGAAAAATCGCGACTGGCCCTTGTCAGGTTACTGCTCGATCCGCCGAACCTTCTGCTCATGGACGAGCCGACGACACATCTCGATGTCGGCTCGATCGACGCACTCATCGGCGCGCTCAAGCAATACCATGGGACGCTCATCTTTATTAGTCACGACGTTCATTTTATCCGCGCCATCGCTACAAGCGTTTTGCACGTGACTGCAGGTGCGAACCGCACGGGTGGTAAACTGGCATTTTATCCCGGGGATTACGATTACTATCTGGACAAATCAAAGGCCACGTCCGCGCGGACCGCTCTGACCGAGGGCCGCGCCGCGTCAGAGGTCAATGGTGTTGCTACGGCAAGCAAAATCCAGCCGGAGATCGGAAAAGAAAACGGCTCGAGTTCAAGAAAACAAAAGGAACAGAAGCGTCTCGAAGCAGAAGCGCGTAACGCGATTGCCAAAGCGCGGCGCGAAAAAGAAAAGCGGGTGCACGAGCTCGAGACGAAAATCGCGGCATTGGAACGGCAACAGAAAGAACTAACAGCGGCGCTGGAAGATCCGGCGACTTATGCGCCGGGCGGTCGCGCCATCGCGATCAATCGGGATCTCTCCGCTTTGTCCCACGATCTTGCCCGGCTCACGGCGGAATGGGAAAGCGTCACCGATACGGTGAACGCGCCCTAAAGAAGAAGAAGTTCGTGGCTGAGTGTTGAGGAGTTCTGCGCCTCAACATTAGGAGGCCGCGACCAACGACCGCGGTTACAATTTTCCTCCCTCTCGGTTAGACAACACGGGGAAAGTGAATCTTCAGCTTGATACAAACGTAGAGAATCAGGATCGCGCCAAGTGTGGAAAAAATGATGCCAGCGGGATGAAATCGTCCGGTTGGCGGCGAAAACAGGTGAGTAACGGCACCGCCGATGATCGATCCGATGATGCCGAGCACGATTGTCCAGAAAATCGTCATGTGCACGTGCATGACCGATTTCGCGATTATCCCGGCGACCAACCCAACAACAATGTACCAGATTAAGTGAATCATAATTTTCCCTCCGTCGTTTACCTGCAGAAAGTCGCCGAGTATGCGCAGGCCTCTCACAATTGACCAGATTTTTCTCGAAATAGAAAAAGATTGGCAGTTGCTCGGAACGCGTTGACTTCAATTGTGGCCGCTTCTGAGAGCAAGCGGGGCGAATTAGACGGCGTCGATATGACAACTTATTTTCGACGATATGATGGCAAACGAACATACGTCCGTGCGTCGAATTGCGGATCATGAAAAGCTTCTATTGTTGCTCGACAAGGCGCGGCAGTTTGCCGGGGATTACATCGACAGTCTTGACGAGCGTCCGGTTTTTCCAGGCGAAAAATCATTGCGAGCGATGCAAGCCCTTGTCGAACCGCTCCCTGAAAATCCGAGCGACCCATTCCAGGTTCTCGATCAGCTCCAGGAAATCGGCGCGCCTGCTGTCGTCACTCAAACAGGCGGCAGATACTTCGGTTTCGTGAACGGCGGAGCTCTCCCGGTCGGGCTCGCCGCCAGGTGGATGGCCGATGTCTGGGACCAAAATACTGCGCATTACGTCATGTCGCCGATCAATTCGCGTCTTGAAGAAGTCTGCGAACGTTGGATCGTCTCGTTGCTTGGTTTGCCCGAAGAAACTGCAGCCGGTTTTGTATCAGGAACGACAATCGCCAATTTCTCAGGCCTCTGTGCCGGTCGCAATGAACTGCTTCGTCGACGTGGATGGGACGTTGCCCGCAAGGGTCTTTACGGTGCGCCAAAAATTCGTATCGTCGCCGGCGCCGATGCGCATGCAGCGGTCCACAAATCGATTTCGATGCTAGGACTCGGATCCGAAAACGTCGAACTTGTTCCTGTGGACGATCAGGGACGCATGCGAGCCGATCGAATGCCGAAACTGGATGAAGCGGCGTTAGTCGTCACCCAGGCCGGCAACGTAAATTCCGGAGCGATCGATCCCGTCGGCCAAATCTGCAGGCACGCGCAGGCTTCCGGTTCGTGGGTTCATGTAGACGGCGCATTCGGGCTTTGGGCGCGCGTGCTGCCATCGATGAGCAAAACTTGCAACGGGATCGAAATGGCGGACTCCTGGTCGCTCGATGCACACAAGACGCTCAATGTTCCCTACGACAGCGGTATCATTCTCTGCCGTCATCGCGAAGCGTTGATGAGCGCGTTCAAGGCTTCGGCTTCCTATTTTCAGTGGAGCGAACACCGCGACAGCATGAATTTTCGTCCGTCGATGTCCGCCCGGGCGCGGGTGATAGAACTTTGGGCTGTTCTCAAGAGTTTAGGCCGGGAAGGAGTGCGACGCTTGGTGGAACAGCTTTGCGAAAACGCGCGAAGCTTTGCCCGGCTTCTATCCGAGCAAGGATTTCAGATCCACAACGATGTTGTTTTTAACCAGGTGCTCGCCTCATGTGACGACGACGCCCTTACGACGGTCACGCTACAGAACATTCAGAGTTCCGGCGAATGCTGGTGTGGCGGCTCAACCTGGCATGGAAGAGCGGTCATCCGAATCAGTGTTTGCGATTGGGCTACGACGCCAAAGGAGGTCGAACGCTCGGTGCGCGCTTTCGTGAAAGCGCGAGCCCTAGCAGCCACGAAGGCGAAGTAAGAAGGAAGAAGTGCGAGTGTAGCGTCAACGCCTAACAGACTTCACCCAACGCGGCGGGAACAACCAACATCGAATCCTGAATTCCTGACTTCCTGCTTTCCTAATTCACCTAATGGAATCGCGGGCTGCGTTCGGGCGGAGAGGTCGCACAGCAGCGTGGCTACAAGTCCCTGAGTTCCTAATCGTGATTCGAAACCATTTTCGGCGCAAGTTCGCCGTTTGAAGCAGCGAGCTGTGCGCTCACTCTTTGGATTTGCACCGCCTGTTCTTGCAGTTGAGCGGAGAGAACCTCAATCGCTTTCTGCTGCTGAACGACGGTTGACTTCAATTCCATGCTGGCGGCTTCCTGTTTTGTCGCGTCACATTTTAGCTGCGCAATTTTCTCCTGTTGAGATTCAACTTTTTTGCGCTCTTTAAGGAACTCGTTAAGCAACATTGCGTTCACCTGCTCGTAACGCACGCTGTACGGTTTTCCTTCCTTGTCGCGCACAACCAAACCAGGATCCACTTTGGCAACGTCCTCGGCGACCAGACCAAATTGCGCAGTTCCTGTCGGATCAAAGTCCTTTTTGTATCGGAACGTTACTGGTTGAAGCGACAGGATCGCTTCACTGGCTTTGTCCATTGGCTTAATGTCTTCCTTAAACCGCCTGGATGACATAATCGTCCCAAGTTTGTTATCGGAATTGACGAAAACTGCCAGCCCTGCAGGAGACGGTTGATTGACAATGTTGCCGATGTAGCAGCTGTGGCTCACGTCGTCACCCACGGCTCCAATGCAAATAACATCGTCAGCCGTGCTTACGCCGCTGCCAGCGTTATTACCCAGGGCGATGTTGAAACTGCCGGTCGTGTTGCTAGGAAGGGCGTGAAAACCGTCGGCTGTGTTATTGCTACCCGTTGTGTTGCTACCAAGCGCACCAACGCCGCTCGCCGTGTTTTTGGATCCGCTGAAATTGTCCTGAAGCGCCCGTAGACCAATGGCCGTGTTGTTGGCTCCAGTTGCGTTGCTGTGCAGTGCCGCAACACCGTTGGCCGTGTTCCAAGAGCCGGTATTGAAAAGGAGCGCTGCGTAACCGGTGGCCGTATTCTCGGAGCCGATCACATTGGTAAAGAGCGCAAGCGCTCCGTTGGCTGTGTTCCGGTCACCGTTTGTATTGGCCTTGAGCGCTGAAAAACCGTTGGCCGTATTTGCATTGCCGTTCGTTAGGCCGAAGAGAGCATCCTGACCCTCAGCGGTATTTTTACCGGGATATCCTCCATCCGGCGGGGGGGTAACGCCGAGAGCTTGAAAACCCGTAAAGCAAGTGAGCGAAACCGCGATAACTGCAAGATAGACTGTTTTGATGATTGTTTTCATAGACGTTTTTTCTTTGGGTTCTGAGTGAGAAACGGTCGCGTCGATGTACGCGCGGCGGGCTTGGCTTTCAAGTTCATGAATGCCGTCAGCTTTTTCATCTTTTCGCGCAACGCAGCGCTGACCATCGCGATGCGGGCCAATCACCAGATTGGTCGTGCCCGACAATCAACAGCGGATCCGCCAGGAGAACTCGTGGTCCGTATCCCGATGCGAAGCAGATCTGGAACGATCGCTTGCTGTCGTGTCCAGAAATCTTACCGGGCCATTTCGTACCGAACCTTGGCCACCGACGTCAGGTCATTCCCTTCTTGTGCGAAAATTTCGTTATCCCACGCCTCATTTCCCTGCGGCGTTATTCGCGCCACGTAATCCGCCGTTTTTCCATCCGGCTCCGTTTCCTGGAATTGATGGACTAGTTTTCCATTTTCCATTTTCACTGTTCCTTTCGTCAGACTTCCTTTTGCGTCCACATACCAAAAGACGATAAGGCGTTGCTGCGGATCCCACGCATAAAGCCCGTCGATATAGGGACTCGCCTTCCCGTCCATGACAAATTCGTTGCTGATACGAATGGCCTGACGGTTTTGTGTCCACGTAAACGAAGCGTGAATCTTTTTCTTCTTTCCGTCAGGCGAATCGGGTAACTGGGCCTCCCATTCATGTGCCGTCAGGAATGCAATCGGTTCCAGTGTCGCCGCAGACATCGTGGATGTTTGCCCGTGAGCATCAAGAATCGTGATTACCCCTGCAGCGACCAATGCAACCATCTTAAGAATTTTCATTCGTTTCATGGATCGTATTCTCCCAGCTCGCGCTGAGCCGGGATTGTAAAAAATTGACATTTATAGCGTCGCGCAGGCGCGCTATTCGACTTCGAGATAATTCAGAAACGGGCCGCGCTTCGTCAGATAGGCCGCCGGAGTCAATCCACTGAACGCGCGAAATTCATGGATCAAATGAGCCTGATCGTGATAACCGCACGCTGCTGCCGTGCGCGCCCAATCCGCTTCCGGCTTTTGCCCGACGGATCGAATGACACGTTGAAACGCGCAGAGCCGGGCAAACAACTTTGGCGTCAATCCAACACAGCGATCGAACTCGCGGAGCAGATGCTTGTGACTGATCCCAATCGTGTCTGCGATTCTGCCGATCCGCACCGCGTCCAATCCATCGTGAATTATTCGTAAGGCATAACTGACCGACCGCGTCGGTTGCGTGCGAGATCGCGCGCGGCGGACAAGCCACGACTCTAGCAGATCAAATCGCGAATCGTCATCCCGCGCTTCATAAAGCGCATCGCGCAGATCTTCAATCTCGCGGCCCATGATTGTGTCTAACCCCACCACCTGATCGGTAAATTCGCGCAGCGGAATACCGAGGAACGGCCACGCGCCGCCTGCCCGGAACCGAACGCCGACCAGATGCACGTATCCGATTTCATCGATCACAATCGGTGTGGTCCGCTCGCCTGAAATCCAGCTTCGGCGAAAAATCGTATGCTTCGCCGGGTTATCCAGTGCACAAAGCTTCTGGGGATCGCCCAGGTTGATCATCAATTCCATCGCCCCGTCCGGCAGAATCATGTTGCGCCAGCGAGTCGGCAGATAACCGCGCACTATCCAAAGATGCTCGACATGCGGCGCCAATGCAGGTGAGCCGGGGCGGATGCGGTGACTTAGCACAAACCCTAGCGTGATGCATCGCCCTTCGCGCCGTCAAGCCGTACCGGTATGAGAAGTTGAAACGGTGAAGCCAGATGGAACAAAAGGACCGCCAAGAATCAATAACTCAACCACGGATGGCCCGGATAGCACTGATTTGGAATACTTTAATTTGGATCTCGTCGAGGGCGCCGCTGCGACGCGAAGCGATGGCCAGGCTATCAAACCGACACGCGAGGGCACAAGCGCTCCTCAGAAACGGCCGCGGCCGCGAAGCGTTTTTCAACTTGCTCTGACCCGGAGTCGTTGCTAAAACGTTGGCCACCATAAACTGGGGAAGGAAAGGCTGTTTGAGCAAGAATACACACGAGCCAAGCGTCAACACGGTCCGATCCGTTTGGCGCAGGCTGAAAAACGAGATAAAAGAGGCCATTATTCGTGACCTCCAACCTAGAAAAGACGTCAAGGCTGGCGGCGGTGTTAAGGGCGAATCCAAATCAACCACAGACCGCGCCGGCATCAGGCGTGGCCACTAGAAAGCCGCTCGCACCCGGGTGCGCCGAGTGCGAGACGACTCTGGTTTTCTAATTCAGCGGGGTGCCGCCTTTTCACGGGTAGCAGGTGTTTCCGTTCGGTCGCCATTTCCAGCTGAGCGACTCGCCGGTGAATTGCCTGATAAAATCCTCCATCGGCTTCGAGCTGCCGGTATTTTCCTGGAGGTTGATGCCGGCTTTCTCGCTCAGGATCAGATTGAGCAACGTTTCGAGAACACTTCCCCCACCCTGACCATCGCCTGTTGTGCCTCCGGCGTTGCTTATGAACAGCCTGCTCGGCACCAGCGGCTGGACACTCTTCGAGAATTCATCCGCGAACACATTCAACGCGTAGAGACGCGGATCCCGATAGGCACTGACCTTTTGCAATGTGACCGCCGCCTCCGCCAAACCCACTTGCGCGATCCTTGAAGATTCGCCTTTGCCGATCAGTTCCTTGGCTCGCGCCTCACCTTCGGCAAGCGTCACCTGTTTTTTCGCTAACTGTTCGGCTTCGGCAAATTGAGCCTGGCCACGATTCTTAGCGATCTCGACGGCGATCGCACTTTGAGTCAGCTCAGTCTGACGTTCAGCTTTCGCCTTGGCCTGGTTGAGAGCGACCTGTTGCTGTGCAGCTTCCTCTTGTTTTGCATAGGTGGCGCGCTGTTCGTCTGCCAATCGCCGCATCCGCAATTGATCGAACAACGTTTCGATCGGATCGGCTTTTCCGGGGGCGATCTCTCGCGATTCCGGCCGGCCAATCAAAACCGCGACCACATTGATGTCGTAGCGCTTGAAGCGTTCGCCCAATTCTTCCGTCGCGTGTCTCTGAATTTCTTCACGCTTGGTCAGTAAATCCAGCATGTGCGATGTCTGCGCGACATCACGGAAATATGCCGTCAGGATGGGATCAAGTGTCTGGGTGATCAATCTCTTCACATCGCCGAAACGCTGCACCACTGACGGCGCCTTCTGGTAGTCGATATGCAAGACTAACGACAGCGGCAGACGCGGTTCATACCCGTCGGCCGTAATCAGATCGATACTCGTTAGGTCTTCATCGTAATGGTGCGCTTCGGTTTGGCCACTGATCCAGCGCAACACGAAGTTGATCGTCGGGACGAGTTCCACCTTAACCGCGTACGGGTTTAGTGCGTATTTGCCGGGTGCGAGCGCCGAGCGCCAGACACCACGGTGACCAGCCTCAACTTGTTCGCCGTAACGAAACGTCTCGCCGGTCGTGTCATCTCCCGCTGCGCCATGATATGAGACTACCACGCCCACATAGCCAATCGGGATCAGCGTCTTGGCCTTGATTTCCACTGTGCCGAACCAGCGGTTAATGAAAAACGTGCCGTCCGTGAGCACTTGTAATTGTTTGCCACGTTTTCCTCCGAGTTGCAGGAAGGCTTCCGGATCCTGGAAATAATTGTGATCTTTCCCATCGGTCGCTTTCGCTTCCGGAGCAATGATTTCACCCGAACCAATGGTTGGCCCGTCCTGAATACTCACCACGCCGATCGTATCGACATTCGGGTTGAAGTCCGGCGTGGCCGCGGCTAACGAGGGGCTCGAGCCTGCTTCACTTGCACTGGTTTCAGTAATGCCAGCACGAAAGTGGCTCTGACCGCCAACGCCTGTTCCGATCACTACCGGATCAAAGGCGCGCATGGCTGCGAGTTGCGCCTTCCACGATTCGTAGCGATCGGCCGATTCGCGCACCGGTCCGGAAAACATACGTTCTTCCGTGATGACAACGAACTGCGCCAGGTTAATGGCATAAACGCCTTCGCGTAGAATGCCGCGCTGTCGCCCGCGTTGACCGTGCGCTTCGAGGAAGCGAGTCGCATCCTGGAAATGGTTGGAATCCACCGTTCGACCGAGTGTTTGGATCGGCTCCAGTGGAACACCGTCGCGCGCGTAGACGTACGCCATTTTTCCTTCGGCTACGACGACGAGCGGTTCCTTATGAATGCGGTATTGCCACGGATATAATCCGAAGTGAATACCGCCACGTAGAAAGCGGGCCTGATACCCGGCCTCACCATTACGGGCAATGATCTGGCCTTCGCGCAGCGAACCCTTGCTGCTCCAGATCTTCTCGATGATGCCAACCTGGGTATGCGGAATGTAAACAATTCCCAGCAACCGCGGCAGGCAGACTAACAACACCACTAAAGCAGCACCATGCAGCCACGGATTGTGGAGTGCATTTTGAAGTGCGAAACCAAGAGCGATGAAGTTCATGTTTTTCTCCTTTTTTATTTTCACCGAGTTAGACAACGCGCAGCCGCTCAAGCGCACTCGCGTTCAACCAATTTTGTTCAGTATTCTGTTCGAATTGGCACGCCGGTTGATTTTATCGGCAGCGCCAAAACGGCGCTGTTTACTTAAGGACGCGTTCGGCCTAACGAAAGTGTTGTAGCCACCGGCCTATAGCCGCTACTGCTTCGAACTGTACGGCCCACGGGGCCGTGGCTACACAGCTCCACGCGATGCGTTTGCCTAACGAGCAGTAGCCTCCAAGGACAGCGTTGCGACGGACGCATTCAGAGACGATGGAATGTCGACTATGTCACTCACTTGGGAACTCGGATTGATTTATCTCGTTTCGGAGATCCTCCTGACTTTAACGCGGCGGTCGCGCAGCAAGACGGGCACGAAACAAGATCGCAGTACGCTGGGAATAATCTGGTTGGTGATTGCGATTAGCATAACGGCGGGCGTTTTCGTCGCGAAAAATTTCCGCGCTGCCGCCCTGCCGGACGGACAGCTGCTTGCAAGCGCGAGCGTTATTTTGTTTGTCGCGGGATTAATCATGCGCTGGTGGGCCATCATCACGCTGGGCCGCTTCTTCACCGTCGATGTGACAATTGAAAAGGACCATGAGCTGGTCGAACGAGGCCCGTTCCGTCTTGTGCGTCATCCTTCATACACTGGGGTGTTGCTGGCGTTCGTAGGTCTGGCACTGTCGCTACGCAACTGGGCCGCACTGCTGGTTATTCTCGTGCCGATTGGCGTGGCTTTCATTCACCGGATGAATGTGGAAGAGGAAGCGCTTTCGGGGGCCCTAGGCCCGCGTTACGCGGAGTACGTGAAGCGGACCAAGCGACTTGTGCCGTTCGTTTATTGATGGGTCCGACAGGTTTTGTTGGCAAAGATTCGCGGGCTATTTCAAGGTCGTAAGTTTGTTTGTTTCCCCGACTAAGTGTCAGGCCGGCGCTGATTAACCCATTCGCTGACGCGGTTTTGTCGCATGGGCCTCGTTCCGGCACTTTCAAAAGTTAACGTCGTTTAACTTTTTCGAGAGGGCACGGACTCGCAATCGTTTCGATATTCGGTGGACAGGATCAATAATCATGAAATCGATTAATCGACTTACTCTTACTGCTATTTCCGCCTCCTTTGCTGTTGCGGCAGCATTGGTTTGGAGCAGCGCACCCGGAAAAGTGAGCGCACAAACCAGGTCTACCTTTGCCTTCGCGCCGCCCTCGCCGATGGGCCTCGCGTCCCAGTCGGCCCCATTAACCTTTGTGCAGGGTTTATTTGAAGCGCCGTGGCGTGGATTCGACACCGGAACTTTCAGCAGCGGTTTTGGCCCAACATCATTTGCTGTGGGTGATCTGGATGGGGACGGCGACGTCGATATCCTTGTCGGCGACAGCTTTTTCGGTTCACCGGGTGTTTCCGTTTTGAAAAACAATGGCGACCAAACTTTCGCGGCGCCGGTCTATTATTCGCTTCCTATAAACGACGTGGTTGGAGACGTGGCGCTATCCGATTTCGATTCCGACGGCGATCTGGATGCGTTTGCAACGATCCGCGGCGATTTCGACCAAATGACGAAGGTCAAAGTGTGGCGCAACAATGGGAACGGCACTTTTGCCGCCCCGGTTGAATTTACCACCGGCCAGGGCCCTTCCGGAATCGTGATCGCCGATTTTACGGGCGACGGCAAACCGGATGTAGTCACTTCAAACTACGGCGGATCATCAATCTCGATTCTGAAGCATAACGGTTTGACCGGAAACTCGGCCGGATTCCTGGCGCCGGTGACTTTTAACAGCGGAAATCACGCGGAGAAAATTGCTGCGGCTGACGTTAATGGCGACACAATTTTGGATGTGGTCGTGGGCGGGCAGGTCGGTGCTGGATTCGACGCGACGCTTGCGGTCATGGTCAACACGGGCAACGGCAATTTCGGAACGCCGGTACCATACGACCCAGCTCCTAACGCGCGTTTCGATTCAACTGCAGTCGCACTGGCAGATCTCGATAACGATGGCGACGTCGATTTGATCGGAGGCGGATTATACAGCACCGGCTCTGTGGACAACGGCGCGGTTACCATCCGGCGAAATAATGGAAACGGGACCTTTGGGTCGGCCGAAATAATCATGTTCGAGAACTTCACTTCGCAGCCAAAAGAACTGACCACGGGCAATCTTAATGGTGACAGTTTTCCGGATATCGTTGCGACAGTTCCTTCCGGCAGAGCGATTGAGGGCTTTGTGACCGTTAAGAGCAATGGTTCGGGAGGTTTCAACACACCTGTTTATTACGAAGCGTCGCAACAGACATTCGATGTGGCGATCGTCGACCTCGACGACGATGGTGACGGTGATGTCCTTACGGTGGCGAATTCCTCAGCGGCGGTCACCGTTCATGAAAATCCTGGCAACGGTGCGTTCCGATTGCTGACGCGATACGAAGTCGCATCAGAAAGCGATGCGGTTCAAAGCGCGGACATCGATAACGATGGCGACATCGACATCGTAGTGAACGGCGAGCTCGACGTCGCTTCAAACGATCCCCTCTTAAAAATTCTGAAGAACAACGGTAACGGCACGTTCGCGCCGGCGATTAATTACACACCGGTGCGAAATTTCGCCGACATGAAACTGAGAGACATTAATGGCGACGGTTTTGTCGACATGATCTTCGCGCCTGACGGTAATTATCCTTCATATCATTTCGGGACGGCATTGAACAACGGCAACGGAACATTCGCTCCAACAGTTGTAACAAATGTTTTCGCCTGCGGCGAGGGCACCATTGACGCTGCCGACCTCGATGGCGACGGCGACCTCGACGTTGTGCTGACCGAAGAAGAAACCTGCGTTAATCAAGAGGCGCACATCTTTATTTTCCGAAATGATGGAAACCAGAACTTCGTTCGCATGACTGATATTGTTCTTCCTGGCCGGTTGCCTCACGGTCTGGCTTTGGCGGATGTAACTGGCGATAGCAGAATCGACATCATTACCGCCCTGTCAGATGGAATGGGCGTATTTCCAGGAAATGGAAATCTTACGTTCGGAGCGCCTATCATTAGTACTACAGCGCCGTACAAGTTCAAAATGGCAGACTTTAATCACGATGGTTTGCTCGATCTCGCGATGATCATGCAACAGGATGCCTTCGGCACCGAGTTGATCGGGACGGCTCTGGGCAACGGCAACGGGACCTTTCAATCGGTGCGAACCCAGACAGGCTCGAGTGTGTTGGAAAATCTCCGCATCAGCGACGACCTTCATGCTGCTGACATCGACGGAGATGGAACGCCCGACGTCGTGGTATTAAACTATGCGTCGAACGATGTGTCCGTCTTTCTCACGAATCCGGATGGCAGCTTGCGACCACATCAACGCTACGGCATCGGGAATACACCGCAGCTGGGAACGGTCGCCGATTTCGACGGGGACGGCCGAATCGATGTTGCGGCAGCGATCGGATTGCCTCCAAGCGGACTGCATAACGCGATCGTGATCCTTCGCAATGTTGGCGGCGCGCCGCAGCCGACGCCAACCCCTACCCCAACTGCAACAGGGACGCCGCCATCGCCAACGCCTACGCCGACTGCATCCGGCACGCCGACGCCAACTCCAACTGCATCCGGTACGCCGACGCCAACTCCGACTGCAACAGGGACACCCACGTCTACTCCCACCCCAACAGTGACGCCGAGCTCCACGCCGACGGCTACGCCAAGGCCAACTCCAACCGCAAGACCACAGGTAACGCCAAGGCCGAGATCAACACCAGTTCCGCGGCCGTAAATGGGAAGCAGAGTTTAGGGGCGTTGAGCGTCGAGGGTTGATGGCGGCGCTCAACGTCCTATCCCGATCGAGATTGGCCGCGAATAAGCGAAAATGCGGTGGGCATATGCGATCCAGCACTCTTGAAATGGTTTAGGGACAGCGCGTACTACAGCTGAGTTCTTGGTTTCGTAATTCATTTGTTCTGGTAAATGAATTGTATGGCAATCACTGGTGGATGCGTTTGTAGTGGGACACGGTACGTGTTGAAGAGCAAGCCAAGTGCGTTGGTCGATTGTCACTGCGTCGACTGCCGGCGAAGCGCAGGTGCACCCTATGTGCAGTGGGGATCGGTGCCACGCAAAGATCTGGTCGTGACAAAGGGCGAACCGCGCAAGATTCCGTACGAGAATCGGATTCGTTCCTTTGCGGCGTGTTGCGGCACACATCTGTTTTTCGAAGACAGCAAGGACTCGGACACAATCGATTTCACTGTGGCGTCGCTCGATGATCCGACGCCATTTGCGCCGCAGAAAGTGATCTTCCTCGAAGATAAATTGCCGTGGGTTGCCATCGACGAATCAATTCCGTCGTTTCAGACGATCCCAGAGAAGAAGCCTAACGAATGAAGCATTTGCATCCGCAGATTGCGCAGATTTTCGCAGACATCGCACGCTACAGTAAGTCTCACTGCCCGCCGCGAATCACCTTGATCTTGTCAGGTAGAACCTTGTTCTCTTCTTCAAGGTCCATGAGAGCTTGTTGCCGTGCGGCCTGCGCCTCTTTCTTGTAGCCCTCATTGAGGTGCGGCTCGAGCACGGTCCACCAGCCGTAGTTGAGTTGCGTCCATTCTTTCCGGCAGAGCAGGGCGCGGCCTTGCGGGATGTACCCGTCGGTAACGAGCGGGTTCTGCAATCGCTGGGCGTCGCTTCCGACCACGGCACAGACGAAGTTGTACACCCGCTGAAGAATGACAGGATGATCGCTAGAGAAATCCTCGAGAGTGAGATTTGGCCTTTTGCTGCCCATCGCGTCGAATAGCACAGCGCCCCCGAGCGCAGCGTTCGGGCCGGTGTCCTTGTCGTTCACAGTGAAGAAGGTCGCGAAGCCGTCGGCGGAATCCTCTTCCATACCCGTTAAAGGAAGGTTCAACTGGCGGATGATGGCGTGACCCATCTCGTGGCCAAGGATGAATTGACTGGCCCACACGTTCAGGATGTCGGCTGTGAAGTTCTCTTGCGAGATGGCTCTCGGCGCACCCCTACTCGCGATGACCTCGGGCAGAAATTCAACGAGCACGTCGCGAGTCGCCTTGGAAAAGGCCGCCGGCCAGTAGATCGTACCGTCTATTTCGCTCGGATCATCGATGCCCTTCGGAGTCTTGTCGGTAACAATGACTTGGAGATCGTGCGGTAGTGCGACTGTTTTCGTTAGGCGGTCTGCCATTCGTTCGAACACGCCTGAATCCCTGATCTTCTTTATTGCGTCCCGGTTTTCCGGCAGGATGGCGTCGTCCTGATAAACGATCGTAACACGGCCCCTGCCCTTCGCTTTGGCCGGTGTGGAGTCGTTGTCGTGGCGCGAGCAAGACATGCCCGACAGCATTGTGAGGAGGACAGCGGCGACGAAAGTAATGCTCAGCCGCAGCCGCGAAGTCTGCGAACCTAACAGCTTCCGCTCTGTTGGCCCGCGTCTCCGTCCAGACCATTCGGACTCCGTACCGAACTTCCACCCAGCAATACTCTCAACAATTTTGTGCACCTAACGAGAAAGGAATAAGTAACCGCAGTGTGATCCACTATTCCGATACTTCGGTCTTTGTTTCAGTGGCGCTTTTGATGGAGGCGCGACCACTCGCATCAAACGCCACAGTAACGACAATTGAGCCCGTGTAACGAAAACCGACGTCCCGACCAATTCCCATAAGCTTATTAGACACCTCCAGTTCTCCCGGATGTATCCATTTCAAAGGCTCCTCAGCGTAACCCTTGAGTTTGACGTCACTATCTCCTTTGCGAGGTTTTATCTTTGGCTCAGGCAGTTTTGCGGGCAAAGCGAGCTTCTTGAAGGCCGAACCGTCCCAGAAGTAAACCGCTGTACTCCCGGATGCGGATGTACGCGTGCCGTAAGCCATCCACTTTGAATCATCAGACCATACCAACTGCGGTTCCTCTTTATCGCTGCTATCATCCTTGTTGATCCATAAAGTGCCTAAATCGATCATCACCTTGCCCGACGCGATTTCGATCAAATCAACTTTGAGATCTGCGACTCGCAATCCGAAATGCCCGTCAGGTGACTGGAATTTGATAACAGAAGTGTCCTCGGCGAGCCCTGCACTTGCCAAACAGCCCATCAACAAGATTATGAAACCGCGCAACATATGCCGTCGATTGGATGCAGTTTGCCTTAAAACATTCGGGAATAGCAAGGCTTTCGCGGAAAACGGTGGCGGGCAATCGATCTGCGTTTGATGCTACAAATGCATGAACCGCCCTAATCCGTATACGCAGCGCAAACTTGCCGAAGCGCGTGAACTCCCTCCGCATGAGGGTCTGCTTGCCGCTATTAACGTCGGCTTCCATGAGACCTATACGCGTGTCGTCGAGCAGGTCATGGTGGAGCTCGGCGACGATGTTCCCGTGATTGTTCTGATCGGCGACGATGCAACGCTTTTGTGCGACGGCAATGAAAAATGCGAGCAAGTGATACCAGTTCGTTATCACGAGCTCAAGGCGCTCGCGCATCTCGCGTTCGGCGTTCAACTCACGCTGATGGCAAACGGAAAGGGTCGCCTCACAGAGCTGACCGCGAGCGAGCTTCACGAAAAGCGGAGGCAGGTTCACGAAGTGCACGCCGTAATCAACGCCTCGCCGGACAGTGCTTCCTCCCCGCCATCCGCCAAGGCAGCCGACGAATTGTTGTCCAGCACGCGCGCGCTCGTCGACAGAGTTTTCGCGGAAGGTGTAGTCGATTTCGACCGGCTTCAGGAACATGTTCGCGCCCTTGCCTCGAGTGCTCTCGAAACCGCACGAGTGGCTGTATGCATCGAACTCGAACAACTCAACGCGCTGGTTGGACGATGGCGTAACGACATTAACGACAGGCGCTGGGCCGGCTCGTACGTCGTGATCTGTGGCGCGCATCAGCCGAGGTATCGCGAGGCAACATGCCAGTATTTCGGGCAACTACTCCACCAGTCTGAGAGTTCCGGAGCTGAGCGCGAGGATCGGCTGGTCTATGCCGAAGGCTTGTGCGACGTGAACTCGGCTCTCGACTTGCTCGCGCGACACATCGTTGATCAGCGGGCATCGAATCTTCTATTCGGCGACAGGCGACGCCTTCAAGAAGATCTGCTTGCTGACGCTGCCAGCGCAGAAGTGCGAAAACTTTTTCCGAAAGCACGGGGCTGCCCGAGTGGCAGTCGCCGGCGGCACGTAAAATGAACCGCCTGGTGCGTCGCTTGATATGTGCATACCCGCTCCCAACCAAATGCGCTGAGCACCGCGCCCGTTACGTGTTGGGATCTTCTCCGGAAATTTGACAAAATTACGGTCTTAGCGTTCTAAGTCCCCTCCATGAAATTCACACGACCTCGTACTTTTTCGCGTTCACTTCCGACCGTTATCTGCTGCTGCTTTGCAATGTTGTTTGGGTCGATTGCATCGGCAGATCGTCCATCTCTCGTGGGATGGACCCAACTTTCACCAACCAATTCTCCCCCTGCGCGCTCGTATCTTGCGATGGCTTACGACCCGGTGAGTGGAAAAATCATAGTATTCGGCGGCTACGATGGGAACGGATACCTGAACGATACGTGGGAATTCGACGGTGTTACCTGGACTCAAGTTGTGGTCAACAACCCGCCTCCGGCCCGCGCTGCCGCTCAGATGGCTTATGATTCTGTCAGTCATGAGGTGGTGCTTTACGGTGGATTTGATGGAGCAAATTATTTGGGAGATACCTGGCTGTGGAATGGGGGAACTTCACAGTGGACGCAAGCTACACCGGCTCACCAGCCTCCGGCGGTCACTGGTCCGATGTTGTTTCCGGATCCAAGCGGCCACGTTGATTATTTTGGCGGATTCAATGGGCAATTTTACCAGCTGACAATGTGGCAATGGAACGGTTCCGATTGGACGCAATTGTTTCCCCCAACCGTGCCGTTCGCGCGCGGTTCAGCTGCAGTCGCCACCAACACGGCCACAGGTCAGGTGGTGATGTTCGGCGGCCTTGCCGACGTCAATCCGATCAACACCTGGACGTACGATGGAACGACGTGGACTCTGCAGTCGCCGCGCTCTCAACCTCCATGGGTGTACGCGGGTGCCGCCGTTTACGATCCTTTACTGAGCTCGGTCGTTCTCTTTGGCGGTGGAAACGGTGGCGTAGATCAGGATAGCACATGGAAGTGGTATGGATCTATTTCCGATTGGAGACCATTTTTCAGAGCTCAGCGGCCGCCACCGCGCGAAGGTCACGGGATGGCCTACGATCCCGCGTTGCATCACGTGGTTGTCTTCGGCGGACAAAATAATGAGGTGCCGCTAAACGACACCTGGGAGCTCTAGAAATAACGCTCGTTAGGCCGTGTCGGCTTGAATTGCCGGATTTGAATTCGTATTCATCCGTGTCAATTCGTGGTGGAGATGGCATTTGACCTTCAACCAATTCTAAAAGGTGAATTAATTGAGCTGCGTCCGCTCAAACCTGATGATTGGGACGAGCTGTTTGCGGTCGCGTCCGATTGGCTCATCTGGGAGCAGCATCCCGAGCCGGACCGTTACACGGAACATGTATTTAAAGTTTTCTTCCAAGGCGCACTCGAGTCCGGCGGCGCTTTCGTCATCATCGATCGCCAGACCCAACACATCATCGGTTCCACGCGGTTCTACGGCTATGATCCGGAGAACTCGGAGATCGAAATTGGATGGACGTTTCTAGCGCGAAAATACTGGGGCGGCCGATACAACGCGGAAATGAAACGATTATTGCTGAATCACGCCTTCAAGTTTGTTGAAAGCGTGGTGTTCTTGGTTGGAGAAGCCAACGTTCGTTCCCAAAAGGCGATGGAAAAAGTTGGCGCGATCAAAGTCGGAACGGTTACGAAAACGTACGGAAATCGTCCGCCTACGCCGAACGTGAAGTACGTGATAAGTAAGAGCGCAAAGCTGAGGGTTGACGACTAACGGTTGAGAGCGCGGTAGCGTGAGCGTGCCCCGTACCGCCGCGGGCATGGCCGCCCACGTTCCGGATTACTCGGCACCCTTTGCCTGCCCGACGTAGCTTTTGACTTTCTTGACGTCTGCGCCGGTAACAGAGCCGACGACGCCACCGTTGCGGTCGTACACAATCACGTGCGGAAGGGCTGTAACGTGAAGTCGGTCCATCTCTGCCTGCGACTCGTCGGCGTTGACCTTTTTCAGCGTAATGTCGTGATCGGTTGCCGCCATCTGTTCCAAGGCTGGCGTAAGCTGTCTGCATGGGCCGCACCAGACTGCCCAGAAATAGAGGACGGTCACCTTACCGGACCCGGGTCGAGTAAATTGATCGCCGCTGGCCATTGCCAACGGCGCAAGACAAAGAATTAGATAAGCGAGCAATTTCATTTTACGAAGTGTCGAGGATTGCAACCGAGCGAATCAGGAACCAAATGACAGGTCAAGGCAATTCAGGCCGCATGAAATCGTGGATAATATTGTGGGCTTCTCCGGCCGATGATATTGGAATCCGTGTCTTGGCGGTGAGCAGTGCCAGAGAAAGATAGCGACAAATTCTAAAATTATCGAAAGTTTGCAAAATTCCCTTTGACTCGCTGGGGGAGTCTGCTAGTTTACGAATCCCGCGAAACGGCGGGACCGGTTCCATCAGCGGAGTCGGTGTTCTTCTCTGGCCCGGTAAGCCAATTCTCTGCGGTCGATGATTGTTGAGGTTGGGCTTTGCCGTGTACGCGAAGGATGATCTTTGACAGTGTGGTCGTGGATTTCAACAGGAAATCCGTCGATGGTGTAAAGACAGTAAACATTGAATTGTGCGTTATCTGTCGATCATCTTTGAAATGAAAGATTTAGATCGGACAAGCCCTGGATGCTCGCAAGAGGATTCAGGTAATGAAAGTCAGATCGATCCCGCTCACGCGGGATTTCAAACTTTCCCCGCAACCGCGGGGTAACGTTTTTAACGGAGAGTTTGATTCTGGCTCAGAACGAACGCTGGCGGCGTGGATAAGACATGCAAGTCGAGCGAGACTTTTCGTTGTAGCAATACGATGGAAAGTTTAGCGGCGAACGGGTGCTTAACACGTGGGCAACCTGCCATGAAGTGGGGGATAGCTCGCCGAAAGGCGAATTAATACCGCATGTGATTAGAGAGGACATCCTTTCAAAATTAAAGTCGGGGCAACCTGACGCTTCTTGTGGGGCCCGCGGCCTATCAGCTAGTTGGTGAGGTAACGGCTCACCAAGGCTTTGACGGGTAGCTGGTCTGAGAGGACGACCAGCCACACTGGGACTGAGACACGGCCCAGACACCTACGGGTGGCAGCAGTCGAGAATTTTTGACAATGGGGGAAACCCTGATCGAGCGACGCCGCGTGGAGGATGAAGGTCTTCGGATTGTAAACTCCTGTCATTGGGGAACAAGGTGCATACGTTAACTGCGTGTGCATTGATAGTACCCGAAGAGGAAGAGACGGCTAACTCTGTGCCAGCAGCCGCGGTAATACAGAGGTCTCAAGCGTTGTTCGGATTCATTGGGCGTAAAGGGTGCGTAGGCGGCGCGGTAAGTCGGGTGTGAAATCTCGGAGCTTAACTCCGAAACTGCATTCGATACTGCCGTGCTTGAGGACTGGAGAGGAGACTGGAATTTACGGTGTAGCGGTGAAATGCGTAGATATCGTAAGGAAGACCAGTGGCGAAGGCGGGTCTCTGGACAGTTCCTGACGCTGAGGCACGAAGGTCAGGGGAGCAAACGGGATTAGATACCCCGGTAGTCCTGACAGTAAACGGTGCACGTTTGGTGTGGGAGGATTCGACCCCTTCTGCGCCGGAGCTAACGCGTTAAACGTGCCGCCTGGGGAGTACGGTCGCAAGATTAAAACTCAAAGAAATTGACGGGGGCCCGCACAAGCGGTGGAGTATGTGGCTCAATTCGATGCAACGCGAAGAACCTTACCAGGCCTTGACATGCATCTCTAAGTTGGTGAAAGCCAGCGAGTCCCGCAAGGGACAATTTGCACAGGTGCTGCATGGCTGTCGTCAGCTCGTGTCGTGAGATGTTGGGTTAAGTCCCGCAACGAGCGCAACCCCTGTGAACTGTTGCCACCGAGCCGTGAGGCTCGAGCACTCTGTTCAGACTGCCCCGCTTTAACGGGGAGGAAGGTGGGGACGACGTCAAGTCAGTATGGCCCTTACGGCCTGGGCTGCACACGTACTACAATGCCCAGCACAGAACGATCCAAGACCGCAAGGTGGAGGAAATCACTAAAACTGGGCCCAGTTCAGATTGGAGTCTGCAACTCGACTCCATGAAGCCGGAATCGCTAGTAATGGCGTATCAGCTACGACGCCGTGAATACGTTCCCGGGCCTTGTACACACCGCCCGTCACATCATGGGAGTCGCTTGTAGCCGAAGTCGGCGTGCTAACCGCAAGGAGGCAGCCGCCTACGCTATGAGCGGTAACTGGGATGAAGTCGTAACAAGGTAGCCGTAGGGGAACCTGCGGCTGGATCACCTCCTTTCTAAGGAGAAAGCGCAGAGATTAGACTCAAGACCGCAAGGTCGAGATTCAACTTCTCTTGCGATAGGTCGACGGCTAAATCCAAGAGCATTCAACCGATAGTTCTTGGACATGCCGTTAAGACCTCACGAGCGAAAGCGAGTGAGGCTTCAAAGAACGAAAGACGGTAACGCACAATTCAGTCTTTGCTGCACATCGACTGCAATGCCGGATGACGAATCGTAAGAATCGACATCCGGCATTTTGTTTGTACAGAAAAATCGAATCAGGAAAGCTGGAACCCAGGAAGCTCGGAAAGGCGGCTGCGTCAGCCGCAAACATCAATCCTATTTCTCAAGCCGCGAAATGTGTCCCGCGGCAAGCTGCCACCGACCATCGCGCTTGATCAGGGTGTCCGTGAACTGCACGACTCGATCGAACACTTTGCCGTCGGCTGTTCCTTTTACACGCGTTTTCCCCAGAACAACTGCCGTGTCGTTGCCATAAAGCCGCGCTAACATGTCGTAATTTTCAAATACGTCGTAATGGACTTTGTTGCTCTGTAGCTCGTTGATCTCATCCGCACGCGTGCTCACTTCGCCATTCGAGACCGTCAGCGTGAAGTCGGGAGTCAGTACGCGCTCCAGCGCGGACACGTCGGCGTCTAGAAATGCTTTGCAAGCATCGCGCTCGAACTGGAGAACTTCTTGTTGAGCCACCGTTTGCGCGGATGAAAATCGGCAGATCAAGACGGCGAAAAAAACAATAAGCGTCGTAAATTTCATATCGTATCGGGATTCCTGACTATCGACTCAATTCGCAGATCCAGTTTGTTTCCCATGTCTTTCCGCCGTCAGCCGAGAAGGATTGTTCCATTCGCGCCGTTTTCGGTGAAATATTTTGCCAAACGTAGCGCACCAGAATGGCCCGACCCTTGTATTGTTCCTGGTCATAAAACTCGCCACGGTTTCCATTAAATTCCCCAACAACCGGTGGAGGACTAGAACGCCCTTATCCAGATCAAGAAGATAAATGCTCCATTGATGCGAATCCGGATTGTACAATCTTAACGTCTGGCCCTTGATGTGCAGGTGCTTCTCCGGATTGTCGACTTCGAATTCTTCGAAATTTGCATTGCTATCGAGAAGCTTCTTGTGATTCGAGATGCCGTTATACTCGATCCAGTTATTGGAACCAACCAGGCGATCGGGTAGCCGGCGCACGTGTGCTTTCCAGTTGCCGATAAGAAAATCGAAGTCATGAGATCCGTCGCGCACAGGCGTTGGAGTGGGCTGTCCTGCCGCGGAGAACACTGTTAATTGCAGTACGATGAACAGATAGAGCGAAAAAGATTTCATGGGTATTGAGCACCTCTGGTGCATCCATCGTTATGGCTTTCGGCGATCGAAACGACTTGATTGTGTATAAGTTTCAGTTCGATTTTTGTCTTTCTACGTTCAAGTTCGCATCGAAGAACTTCAACGCAGCGTTCCCGATGTAGTCGTGCAGTTTCGCCCGATCCACGCCAGGGGCATCGATACAGGCGTCGGGATAATTGTCGCGTCCCACCTGATCGCATTCGTTGTCGAATATCTCGTGGCCAACCGGACCTGATAGTATGTCGAGCGTGGCGTGCGGGATGTATTTCGCAGCGAACTCAGCATTTTCCTTCGGGGGCGTTGCTGTGTCTGCGGCACCGACGATGAGATAGGCTGGGATTGTCATTTGCCGAAGCCCGGCCGCGTCCATACCAAATCCCTGAATATCACCTGGGGCCATCGCAAATGCGGCTTTCACCCGATGGTCGCGCACGTCAGCGGCCGGTTTCGCGTCAAGTTGCATTTGCTCGCGCAAATAAGCCGGCACCACCTGGTTATTCTTCCATCCGCGTTGGTAAGCCAGAAACAGTTCGGGATTAACCTTGGCCCCGCCGAGCCAGAGCGCGGTAAATCCACCTTGCGAATGTCCCGCTACACCAATCTGATTCGGGTCGATGTGTGGTCCCCAAACCTTGTCCTCCAGCAAATGACTAATGTCCAGACTCACATCGCGCGGTCGCTGCCAAAGCCTGTTACGCACATACAGCGCGCTCGAATCAAATGTATTGGCCCGATAATGGTAAACCATGGCTACGAGATAGCCGTGCGATGCCAGGTATTGACCAAACCAGGCATACCCAGAGCCATTGCCACCAGCGCCATGCGAGAACACCACCATTGGGTGCTTCAATCCGTCGGACACTATCTGTGCGTCTTTGTATAAGTGTAGTTTGGTGGACAAAAATATTTTGAAAGGAGTACCGGTGACGTCGGGAGCGGCTGGATAAATCAGCATGTAGTTCAAGGATCTACCTCCATCTGTAGGATCGACATATTCAATCTGGGTCATCCCAACAGAATATGCGGTGGCCGGCAGCGCCGCTTGGTTCCCAGCAGAGACAAACCGTGTCATGACAGCGCAAAACATCATCACGAGACATGCGGCGATGCTAAGACGCATGAATCCATCCGGTTTCGACCAAATGCACTGTCTCGCCAAATGTTTGCGATCGGTTACCTGTTCAGAATCGTGCAGCGCTTCCACGTCCTTGAGTCAATTTGGTGATGATTGATTTCGATTCACAGTTTCTTCAGGGCCGAAACCTATTTAAAACAGTAACCTTGGAGCTGCTGCAACTAATAACAGACCTCTTGGGATCAGATGAGTAGCAGCGGACTGGAAGTTCCTCCTAACTGAACGTCGGCTTTCTTCCTTCCTCGGCATCATGCAGGTCCAACCAGGTTTGAATGTCGGCGCGATCGCCGAAACCCGCGTCCTTCTTCGACTCAGCGAGCTCCTCGCTCGCTTCATCCCGCCAGCCACGTTTCCGAAGAAACGCATTCCACACGGAAATTTCTTCGTCGCTCGGCTGGCGACCATGAGCGAAGCACCAGTCGAGGATTTCGTCGTCCGATCCGCCTTTGAGCGTTCGATCCACAAGCTCGTCGTAATTCACGCCGAGGAATCTTGTGCAACGCGCGTCGAAGTGAGTCGAATCATCGACACCTGTAAAATAATCCGGCGGCAATTTGCCGGCGGCCTTCAGCCGGATCTTGTCCAGCATCCGGGCAAAATAAATAAGCCCTCTTGTTTCAATGTAATCAGTACACGGAGTTTTAGTCTGCATTTGACCGAAAGCTTCTGACCGCGGGCTGAGGTGTCAACAGTCCACTTGGAACGAAATGGCCAGACCACTTTGAAAAGAAGATTGCTGGTTGATTGTTGCGGGTTGAATGATTCGGGCAGTGATCATCGCCGTGCTCATGCCCATACTCGTCTGTTGCGCCGACTGCTTGCGAATCTTTTTCGGAGTAGCACCGCGCGAAGGCGGACATTCATGCTCTTGCTTATGACCGGAACAAAACGCCGAATGCCGAACTTCCAACATCCTACGCCAAACCTTGATGGCAAACGGCGTCGCCATTCGTTAGTGGCTTTTGAAATGGTCCGGTTGGATCGAGGAGCCGCCGAACCACTGCATCAACAACTTTATCGACAGATTCGCGATGAACTTGCTTCAGGAAGTTTCAACAATAACTCATCGCGACTTCCCTCCTCTCGCGCCCTGGCCGTTAATTTTAGAGTGTCTCGCTTTACGGTGAATCTCGCGCTCTCGAGGCTTCATGCGGAAGGATATCTTCAATCTAAAATTGGATCGGGGACCTTCATCTCGGAAGCGTTGCCGGAAACTTTCCTCAGTGCGCGAATAACGACAGCAGCACCGCCTAACGAACGCCCATCGCGGCTTTCAAACCGGGTTAAGGATATTCCTGATCACAGGGCTGGTAAGCAGTTCGATTTCGGAATCGCAGGGCCGCCCGGTGTCTCCTTTGTTCCGGCTGTGGCCGCGCTGGATGAATTTCCCATCGACGTTTGGGAACGACTCAGAACGGAGGTTCTGTCACAAAAAGGAGCGCATCTGCTTCAGTATGCGTCGAGCCGTGGCGATCCGGAGCTGCGCAAGGCGTTGGCAACATACTTGTGCGATTACAGGGGCGCGCGGTGCGATCCAGATCAAATCATCATTACAGCCGGAACGCAGCAGGCAATGATGATCAGCGCGATGGCACTGGTAAATCGCGGCGAGGTGGCATGGATTGAGGACCCGGGTTTTTACCAGGCCCGGCGAGCGTTCGGCTTCGCCGGCGCGAAGGTCGTGCCAAGACCTGTTGACGGGGAAGGAATCACAATCGCTCGGCCACCGAAAGAACGCTCGCCCAAGATAATTTATGTAACTCCTTCCCATCAATTCCCGCTCGGAATGACCATGAGTCTCTCGCGAAGGACGGCCTTGATCGATTTTGCGCGGACGTGCGACGCCTACATTTTTGAGGACGATCACAATTCCGAATTTCGTTACACCGGTCCCCCACTCCCGTGTCTACAAGGCTTGGATAATGTCGGTCGTGTCATCTACGCAGGCACGATGAGCAAGATCTTGTATCCATCGTTGCGACTGGGATACATCGTTGCGCCACACCAACTCGTCGAACCAATGATTAAGATTCGGGCGGTGATGGACCAACATTCGCCGGCCATCGATCAGGCGACCCTGGCCCGGTTCCTAACAGAAGGGTTTTTCCTCACTCACATCAAGAGGATGCGAAAATTATATTCGGACCGCAGAGACTTTTTTATCGAACAATTCAACAAGTTGTTAGGCAAATACTTCATCCTCGAAATCCCGGAAGCCGGATTACACTTCGTTGCCTGGGTCCGACAGAAAGAACACATGCCGGTCATTACGCGTGTCTGCACTGATATCGGTATTCGGCCTTCACCATTGTCGTCGTGTTTCATGAAAGTGGAGCCGAAGCCGGCGCTCACATTTGGGTTTGCTGCGTGGTCGCGCGCGCAAATCCGTGAAGGTCTCAGCAAGTTCGCCGCGGCGCTCAATTCAAAATTGAATTAGACCGTTGGGCAGACAACGAGGCCGTGCTTCAGCAGCCTCGCATCAATCTTCCGCTGTCTTAAATCTTCTGCTCTGCCACCAGACAACTAAGGCTGAAATGGTCCGTACCAAATCGGCGAAGTGGCTATGGAGGTGAGGTATGGCCAGTTCCTAAAGTGTCGTCATGAAAATTCAACAAAGGAGAGAAACATGACAACACAATTCACAACCAAAAGAGTTAACCAAACTCTTTTCGTTATTCTGATCGCTGTTTGCTTCGCTACGACGCTTACACCTGTGCACGCGCAAAAGCCGGAATCAATGAAGGCAAAATCGCAGTACCAGGTGTCTACCCTACCCGATTTCGGTGGCACAAGTAGCGGAGGGAACAGCATCAATGATCAAAGCTGGGCGGCAGGTTATTCCAGGCTGCCGAACAGGAATCGGCACGCTACGCTGTGGCGAAGCAGCTTGCTGACCGACCTCGGCACACTTGGCGGACCTAACAGTAGTGTCACGTGGAATGTGAAGAATACTCAAGGCATCCTCGTGGGCATTTCTCAGACCTCCGATCCTGAGCCTCTCGGAGAGGCTTGGAGCAGCGCAGGTTTCTACAGTACGCCTAACAACGTCGGCTATATCAACCTCGGATTCGTGTGGCAAAACAACCAGATGAGAGGACTTCTGCCGTTTCCGGGAGGAAATAACGGCTTTGCAACCGGAGCCAATAACTTTGGTCAGGTGGTCGGGTGGGCCGAGAATGGTGTTCATGACAACGCGTGTGTCTCGCCGCAAGTCCTGCAATTTCGTCCAGCTGTGTGGACTCTGGGACCACCGGACCAAATCCAAGATTTGCCCTTAATCCCCGGAGATAGCTCAGGAGCTGCGACGGCGATCAATGATAATGGTCAAATCGTGGGCATTTCCGGTATCTGTGATCAGGCCGTTGGAAGACACACAGCCAAGCATGCCGTGCTTTGGGAAAATGGCACCGTGACGGACATTTATCCAAATCCTCCAGCGCCGTGGTGGAATACGCCAACAGCGATCAACCAAAGAGGCGATGTAGTTGGATTTGCTGGCGATCCGGAGTTTGTAGGAGGCGACGTCTTACACGCTTTCATGTGGACCAGGGAGGATGGCATTCGACAGCTAAAGCCTTTGCGGAACCGCACACCAGAACACGTAGACAGCGAGGCTTATGGCATTAACGAACGTCGGCAGGTAGTCGGCGTCTCATGCGACGCGGACCTGGTTGATTGCCGTGCAGTTATTTGGGATCACGGCAACACGCCAACGGATCTTAATGATCTCAAAGTGCCGGGCTTTAGTGCAGTGCTCACAAGCGCCAAAGACGTAAATAACAAAGGAGAGATAACGGGTAGAGCCACCAACCCAAATACGGGCGCGTTAACGGCGTATTTGGCTGTACCTCTTTCGCGTTAAAGAAAAGAAGGACTAGGCCCTGAGCGCGGATCAGGGCGTTCATGCCGGATGTTGGCGTAAAGAATCGACATCCGGCATTTTTCTTTTCGCCACATTGCAACGCTGGTGCGTCGCAATTTCTGGTGTGCCATACAACGAACCGGCCTTCCCAATTTCTCAATCTGCCTTTGTTCGTTTATTGTCTCGCTCCATCTTATGAGTTCACTGTTGCGCATTCTTCTACTCGCCGTTCTCTGCTGCTATCCGCTTCTCGCCCACGCCGAAGACACACCTCCAACGAAATTGAAATACGGCGCCTGGGGATTTGATCTGCCCGGAATGGATTCAGCAACCAAACCGGGCGACGACTTCTTTCGTTTCGCCAACGGAATCTGGATCGACAAAACGCAGATTCCTCCGGACAAACCGGCGTACTCGCTCCGGCTCGCAATGACCGATCTGACCGAACAGCGGCTGCGTGAGATGATGGAATCGCTTGGCGCGAAACCGATTGAAAATCCAGCAACGCTGGCGGAAAAAGTCGGAGCGTTTTACCGCTCTTTCACGGACGAAGCGCGGATTGAGCAACTTGGCGCGAAGCCGATTGAGTCTGAACTGAGCGCTCTCAAGGATGCTAAGACTCGCGATGATTTTGCCGCATTGATGGGCCGGACGACGACTGATTTGGAATTTTCTCTCTTCAATCCAATGATCGACGCCGATTTAAAGGACCCCAAAAAATACGCTTTCTATCTGACACAGGCGGGAATCGGTCTGCCCGATCGCGATTATTATCTGAAACCGGATTTCGCCGCCCAGAAGAGCGCCTACCAAAATTATGTCGCCACAGTTTTGAAACTGTTGAACTGGCCTGACGCTGACAAAAACGCCAAAGAGGTCGTCGATTTCGAAACCAGAATCGCGGAGGCCAGCTGGACAAAGGCGCAACAGCGCGACTTCAATGCGATCTACAATCCGATGTCGCTTCAAGATCTGAAGAAGTTTGTCCCCGGATTCGCGTGGGACAGATTTCTTGCCGAAGCAAAGATGCCGAACCTGACGCGCGTCATTGTTGCTGAGAAAAGCGCCTTTCCCGAAAATTGTTGACGCGTATTCAAAGACACCGATCGACACGATTCGGGCCTGGCAGGCATTTCACATCGCAGATAACGCCTCGCCATATCTCTCTAAGCCATTCGCCGACGCTTACTTCGAGCTACACGACAAAACACTCTCCGGTCAGAAGCAACAGCAGGCGCGTTGGAAACGCGCGATCACAGCTGTCAGCGGTGGCGATTTTCTTGTTGGAGATCGCTTTGGGACCTTCGGAACGATGGGCTTCGGAGTCGGTCAGCTTTACACCGCAAAATATTTTCCACCGGAAGCAAAACAGAAAATCCAGGATCTGGTCACTAATCTAAAAGCCGCGTATCGCGCAAGGATCGAAAAGCTCGATTGGATGGGTCCGGAGACGAAAAAGGAAGCGCTGAAGAAACTCGACACATACACGATTAAGGTGGGCTATCCAGATCATCCGCGTGATTACACGAAGCTGGTCATTCGCGGCGACGATTTAATCGGCAACGTCAAACGCTGCGCGCAGCTCGATTGGGACTTTTACACCGACCGATTTTCAAAACCGGTTGATCGAACCGACTGGAGCATGACGCCGCAAACGAACGACGCCTACAACGGAAGTTTGCGGGATATTGTTTTTCCGGCGGGAATTCTACAGCCGCCGATTTTTGACGCGGATGCTGATCCCGCAATTAACTACGGCGCGGCGGGTGGCGTCATCGGACACGAGCTCACGCACGGATTCGACGATCAGGGCCGCAAGATCGACGCATCCGGTGCGTTGCACGACTGGTGGACAAAGAAAGACGCGGACACATTCCAGGCACGAGCAAAAATGCTAGGCGCCCAATACTCAAAATACGAACCGATTCCCGGCGTCCATGTAAACGGAGAATTGACCATGGGCGAAAACATCGCGGACCTGGGCGGCCTCACCCTTGCGCTTGACGCCTATCGTGCTTCGCTCAAAGGACAGCCGGCGCCAGTCCTCGATGGTTACACGGGCGATCAGCGCGTGCTTCTCGGGTGGGCGCAAGCCTGGCGCGGAAAAGTCAGCGATGATTACGTTAAAAAGCAGGTCGTAAGCGACCCACATTCCCCTCGTCAATTTCGTGTGATTGGTCCGACTCGAAACACGGATGTCTGGTACGACGCCTTTAAAATCCAGCCCAGCGACAAAATGTTCATCGCACCTGAGCAACGCGCCCGGATTTGGTGATCGGCTCCGATTGCAATCTGCGACCGGCAAACTACATTCCGCAGTTCTGTTCGGGGGCATAGCTCAGTTGGTAGAGCGCCAGCTTTGCAAGCTGGAAGTCAGGGGTTCGAATCCCCTTGCCTCCAGTCTTCGCTCGCGTCGTAGAAAGAGCGAAGACTGTCGCGCCGTAGCCTTGGCGAAGGCGGACCTCTTTTTGGCTTGCCCCGCATTCCGCGCGAGCTACGACTCGGCAAGCCAGTTATGAGCAAATTCATCTACGTTTATATTCTGCAGAGCGAAGTGGATCCTGAAAGATTCTATACGGGCCTAACAGACGATCTGCGGACGCGTCTCAAAAATCACAACTCTGGCCGTATTGTTCACATCGCAAAATGGAAGCCATGGCGACTGAAAACCTACATTGCACTGTCCGATCGAACTCGGGCAGCTCAATTCGAGCGATATCTGAAATCGGCTTCAGGTCGTGCATTCGTAAAGCGACATCTCTAGTTCGAGATCTTGTCTCGCCATTTCATTTTCGATTTGCGATTTACGATTGCCGATTTAAGTAAATGCGCGCGCGAGGCGCGCCACGAACACAAATCGCAAATCGGCAATCGCAAATCTAAAATCCGGCGGTCAAGCCGCCGCAACGGGCCTGTAGCTCAGTTGGTTAGAGCATGCGCTTGATAAGCGCAGGGTCACTGGTTCGAGCCCAGTCAGGCCCACTCTATTTTCGAATTTCGATCTTACGATTTAGCGCGAGCGCTTAGCAATTCGCACGATAAGCGGAGCTTGCGCAGGCGAATTCGGCTTTACTTCTTCCAAAATTTATTGAGGAATTTTTCCGGGAAGAAAAACAAGAGATGAAAACGAAAAGCAAAATCCATGACCATATCATCCGCAGCGCCGCGTCGGCTGTGTTTCTGTCGGTAGTCTTTGTCGCGCTTGGTTCCAGCATTTCAATCGCCGACAACGCCGAAAACAGAGCCAATCCCGAGCGTTCAGCTTCGTCGAGCGCGTAGCATATCAGCGGAGCAATTGAAGACGTTTACTGGCGTCACCGTATTTGGCCAAAGGAGAATCCTAATCCCAAGCCGTCGCTCGATTCGGTGATGTCTCAGGCGCAATTGGAAAACAAAGTCGCAGGCTATTTGCGCGACTCACTCGCTCTGGAAAACTACGGCAAAAGCCAATCACTGCTCCGCAATTGCAGGCCGAGATGGAGCGAATGGCCCGGGACACAAAACAGCCGGATGTCCTCCGCGAATTGTTTGATGCTCTCGGAAATGATCCGGCTGTCATCGCTGAGTGTTTGGCCAGACCAATATTAACAGAGCGCTGGCTCGCGGATCTTTCGGCGCAAGATCAAACTCAGCACGTTGAATCGCCAGCAGACCGATGTGCTCGGTGCGATGTCGGTGGCAACAACATCGGAGCAAGTTGTGTACACTCTGCCGGAGATTGCCGAGCGCGTGTTCAGTGACCAGTGGGGGGCTACGAGCATGTTTCATGTCCCCTCTGTCCGAACCAATCACACGGCAATCTGGACCGGCAGTGAAATGATTGTCTGGGGCGGGTGGGGCGGCAACCCGGATTTGAACACCGGCGGGAGATACAATCCCAGCACAGATAGTTGGACAGCCACAAGCACCACCAATGCGCCCGCTGGCCGAGAGTGGCACACCGCAATCTGGACTGGCAGTCGAAATGATCGTTTGGGGTGGCTCTAATAACGCCAACCTTTTGAATACCGGCGGGAAATACAATCCCATCACGGATAGTTGGACAGCCACAAGCACCACCAACGCGCCCGCTGGCCGATACCTTCACACCGCAATCTGGACCGGCAGCGCAATAGTCGTCTGGGGCGGATCCGGCGACACGATGAATTTAAATAGTGGCGGGAGATACAATCCCAGCACGGACAGTTGGACAGCCACCAGCACCACCAACGCACCCTCTGCCCGCGCCCAGCAAACGGCAGTCTGGACCGGCAGCGAAATGATCGTATGGGGTGGATACCCTGCCACTAACACAGGCGGGAGATACAATCCCAGCACTAATAGTTGGACACCGACTACCACCACAACGCGCCATCTCCGCGAGCCCTTCACACCGCAGTGTGGACCGGCAATGAAATGATCGTCTGGGGCGGAAATCAGGACCCCTCTCCCCTGGGCCTCGACAGTGGCGGGAGATACAATCCAGGTACGAATAGTTGGACGGCCACCAGCACCACTAACGCGCCTTCTGCCCGAACTGGTCACAGTGCAGTCTGGACCGGCAATGAAATGATCGTTTGGGGTGGAGTTGACATCACCGGCTATCGAGACACCGGTGGGAGATACGATCCCGGCACGAATACGTGGACTGCCACCAGTACCACATACGCGCCATTTGCCCGATACCAACACACTGCAGTCTGGACCGGCAGTGAAATGATCGTTTGGGCTGGATCTAATTGCTGCGGCTAGCTTCAGTTCTTGAACACCGGCGGGAGATATTGTGGTGGGCCATATCCAACACTGCGCCCACACCAACACCTACGCCGACAACGTCGCCGCTGCGCGTCATCGAGCCTAACGGCGGAGAAGTCTGGTCCATGGGGAGCGTCCAGGAGATCCAGTGGGAGGGCGCCAACCTGACGAACAGCGACCGTCTGATAATCCAATACAGCCGCAACGGTGGAGCTACCTGGTTTAGGATCGCGCAGGACATCCCGGCGTTATCGTTAAGCTATTCGTGGCATGTCGATAATTTCCCTACCACTCAGGGCAGGGTGAAGATTTTGTTGCAACGCAATCGGTCCATCGCAGACCAGAGCGACGCCAACTTCACTGTGCAGCGCAGACCATTCCTCACGCTTCTCAGGCCGAACGGCGGAGAAATCTGGACGATCGGTCAGCACCGAAACATCCACTGGACCCGACAAAACCCCGGCGGCAACACTGTCGACATTGATTACAGCACCGACAACGGTGCCACGTGGATAACAATCGCGACTCAAGCACCGGACACCGGATGGTATTCTGGACCGTGCCTGGCCCTGCCACGACGACAGCGAAGGTGCGAATACACTTCCACGAAACTCCGTCGGTGACAGACACGAGCGACGCTGCATTCACCATTGCTTTGCCGTAATCACGGCCGTTCCTCAAAACTGGAAGTAAACGAACGGCACCGGACCGGTCGCGGGAAACAGTTCGAGCGCCAGAAAAGCGCAAACGTATGCCGGGATTTGGATACGCGCCGGTTGCAAAGCGAGGCGATCAATAAACTGACTTCGTTCCTGCGCGACAGCCAGGAATAGAGAAATGAAAATGAGCACGATCGTGCCGGTCGTGAGCAGGAACTCCCCGGTTATATGGGTGGAGCCAAAAAGCGCACCTAATACATATCCGCTGCTCTGAAGAGTTTTCCCACGAAAGAAAGGCGCGCTCAACACGAAGGCTGTAAACATTGCTCCAACGCTAAACGGCACGAACCAGCGCTTCTTCATAACTTTGTCGATCGCTGTTCCTACTGTCGCCCGGTGGAAAACACGGTAGCCGATTAGCAGAAGACCATGATAGGCCCCCCACAATACAAACGTCCAGTTCGCTCCGTGCCACAGACCCACGAGCACCATTATAACAAACATGTTGCGATATAACACGAGCCGCCCTTTTCTTCCCCGGCTAAGCGGCATGAACACGTAGTCACGCACCCACGTGGACAACGTTATATGCCACCTTTGCCAGAAGTCAGGCGGGTTCCTGGCAAGGAATGGGCGCGCGAAATTAAGCGGAAACTCAAACCCGAGCAGCTTGGCGCAACCGCGAGCGATGTCCGTGTACCCAGAAAAATCGAAAAACACCTGCATGGTAATAGAAAGACAGCCCGACCACGCAGCCAGCCAACCCGGGTGCGCCGTGGGATTGTTGAAGTACGAATCGGACACCACGGCGAAGCGATCGGCGAACACCATTTTTTTAATCAGACCTGCTACGACGAGGATGATTCCACTTTGGACCACAATTGCCGTCGGGCATCGCCACGACCAGATCTGACGAATGAATTGCCGGGCACGAATGATCGGACCGGCAACCAGATGAGGAAAAAATGCAATGAAGAGCGCGTAATCGATTGGGTTTCTGACGGCTTTCATTTTTCCCCAATAGACATCGAAGGTGTATGAGAGACTGGCGAAGGTGTAGAAGCTAACGCCGACGGGAAGCACAATCTGCAACACCACGGATGACGGTGGAATGCGAAGCAATGCGGCCAGGGAGCCGGCGAAGAAATCGTAATACTTGAAGAATCCAAGTATCCCCAGATTAACCACAAGGCTGACGACAAGCAGAAGCTTCTTACGGCGACCGATTGCAGTCTCCAGGAAGATCCCCAAGTAGTAATCCACGATCGTAGACGTGAGGATGAGAACGATGAATCGCGGGTCCCACCACATGTAGAAGACGTAGCTTGCCAGTAGCAGCAGGATTTTTCCGAAGCGAAAAGGCATGCTGTAGAACAGCGCCGCCACGACGAAAAAGAAGATCCAGTATTGGAAGCTGTTAAATAACATGCAGCACTCGTTAGGTTATGACTTAGGTCGTCTCAGTAACTCCGATACAAGTGTTTCGGTGAATTTTTGACGGCCCTTCGCATTCAGGTGAAATGCGTCAAAGTAGTATTCCGGTTTTTCGAGAAACTCGAATGTCTGCCCCGGCAGCGAAAAACTCGTTCTCTGGATGACGGAGTTGGGAAGAACAGATTCATATCCCTTGGAAAATCCACCGACCTCTAAAAATGGGCCGCGAGGAAGAGGCGTCAGCACGATCGTGGTGGGACTATGCGAGTAGCGATCCATGATTCGCGGTATCCATTCGCGCTGCAATTTAAGCGAGTAATCCGTGTCCGACTGGGATGGTTGTATCAAGCTTTTCCGGAAAGCCAACCTTTGGGGCTCGGTTAACTTTGGCGCGAACGTTACCTGTCCTGTCGCTGCGTCGTAAGCCGTCCCAACCAGATCGTAATCCCGTCCTTTGTACTCCGATCCGGAATGTGTCTTGTCAGCCTGTTGAATACTTCTTATTCGCATCACAGGATGCGAAAGAAGATCGACAACATCGTCCTGGTACGCCGAGCCCCGCAGTATGCATGCGACAAATGCCCTGAACCGGCCGGACCATCGTTGAAAACCAGAAGCAAAATGGAAGCAATCTCCATATCGCAGTAGTGGAGCTGTCATGGAAATTCGCAATGGATCGGCGCTATTGGGTTCGTAGCCGATGCCATAAGGAACGATGATCGCCGAGTAACGTCGCGCAGTGGGATCCACTTCTCGAACCATATAGTACCACGTGTTAGCAGACGCGGCAGGTTCCGCCAGACTAACGAACTTGAGCCCGGCCGGTGAACCGAGTTCATTTGCCAGAGTGGCAGAAAACCCCTCGGCTATGCGTGAATCACCGAGAACCAGCACCTCTCTCAGACCTGAGGGAGTGCGCTCCTTTTCGGCATGCGTAATTCTCCAGACACGTCCCGCATACGAGCTGGGAGCCAGTATTGAGACGTACATGCCGCTATGAAAAATGATACCATCGACGCAAAGGAAGACGGCGATGCCAAGCAAAAGGTTTCGTCCAACATGGAGCGGCCGAGGCGATGTTGTAGGCTCGGTTGGAAAGGTTGTTCGCACCGGTCCGGTCGAACTGAGGTAAACCCCAAAGTACAAAACCGTTGCTAATCCAACAATTAGGGCCCAGTGGGCGATAGATTGCCATAACACCGTGCGTTGAGCAGACGCGCTCCCGGCAGATCCAGAAACAGTTACTTTAGCGAGCAACGTTTGCCGCTGATTGTCACCGTAAAGTTCGAAGAGATAGCTATGCTCTTTAATCCATGGAGCCACTTGGTTGCCTCGCGAACCGCTCGCAAAAGGGACCGGTTTTCCGAGTTCTTCGGTGACGAAGACAAAACCTACCGAGCCGTTTCCGGTGTCCCATTTGATCTGGGAGCTGCCACTCCCATCGCTGACGATTACGCGCTCTGGCTCTGCTGTGAGAGTAGGGGCTCGTCGAACTCCGCCTGAATTGCTGCCGGGCAGATCTTCTTCGGAAGCGGCTTGGAGTATTGGCGCGGTTCCCGAATACACGGCAACACACGTTGCAATGGCAGCTATTACTGAGCGAAGTCTCAGGAGCTCCGACCGATTTCGCTGTTGTTCGTGAAAGCACTTATACACTTCGCTTGTCATGCGAGCGTCACAATTTCGCATCAACGAATTGCCTAACGGCGGCGGATTGGAATTTCTTTGGATGGCGACGTGCAAAGGTCGCACCAATCAGCAATCCGAGGAGCGCTCCTCCAACATCCAAGAACACGTCGCGAATTGAAGGCGTACGCGATTTAACGAACGTCTGATGAAATTCGTCGCTGGCAGCAAATAGCGCGCAACCCAGGAGAACTGCGCCGAAAAGGGATAGCCTTTTTCGACCGAGAGTCGCAACGCTGCGAAGCGCCCGCCATAATAGAAGCGCTAGGACCGCATATTCGGTGACGTGTGCGCATTTGCGAGCAACGACCAAAATTGTCCAAATCGCGTTCGGCGACATACCCGGCTTCAACCAAAGCAAGAAGGGAACGACGTACCGCGACGTGTGTTCGGCCGACATGACGCTGGTCGAGCCGACGAAGATTACGCCAAGCCAAATCAGCAACGGCAACCAGTATTTAAGGAACAGTCGCATCGAGTGCTCACTGTCTTTTGCATTGGCAAATCCGCAATCTAATATCTGCCAAGGTGAAATCCGAAATTCGAAACCAGAAATCAGAAATCGATACGCCCCTCATCTTCGTACCGATTTTCGTTGAGCGAATGTGGGGCGGGCGACGCCTCGAATCCCAATTTCACAAAAATCTTCCGCCGCAAAAACGTATCGGGGAATCGTGGGAAATTGTCGATCGTTCCGAAGCACAGAGTGTTGTCGCCGGCGGACCGTTGCGCGGAAGAACTTTGCATGAATTGTGGACGCAAAACCGCCAGGAAATCTTTGGAGAGGTTCCCGACGCTCCACGTTTTCCCTTGCTCATCAAAATCCTCGATGCGCAGGAAAAGCTGTCGCTACAGGTGCATCCACCTGGAACTCTTGCCAGCAGGTTGGGAGGCGAGCCGAAGAGCGAGTTTTGGTACGTGGCCGCAGCGGATCCAGACGCCGAACTTTTCCTTGGATTCCGTGAGTCGATAAGACGCGACAAGTTTGAGGAGAGGTTACGCGATGGAACTGTGATCGATCACGTTCATCGAATTGGCGTTCGCGCTGGCGACGCAGTTTTCCTTCCCGCCGGCAGGCTGCATGCGATCGGCCCAGGGAATCTGATCATCGAAATCCAACAAAATAGTGACACGACTTATCGGACCTTCGATTGGAATCGGACCGACCCGAAAACCGGCACGAAACGGGATTTGCACATCGAGCAGGCGATTCAGTGCATCGATTTTGAAGACGTGCAGCCGAAATTGATCGAATCGAAAAACGAATTGCTGATTAGCCATAGGCTCTTCGAAATTCGAAAGTGGACTCTTGATGCAGCTCGCGAGGCAGCGTCCCCCGGACAATTCGCAATTGTTTGTTGTCTCACCGGGAATCTCAGTTGTGCTGATGCCAGGCTTGGGCCGGGAGAATTCTTTTTCGTTCCCGCGGATATAAAAGACCGGCAACTAAAACCACTCGCTCGCGAAACAACTGTCTTACGGGTGACAATCCCGAAACTGTAATGGCGCTTTGTGAGCGCCGAACGAAACCAGCGGCGGCCATAGACATGCCGCTACAGTCTTACACCCGAAGCCAGGCCCGCTGGATCAGTTGCCGATTTTTGACCGGCACTAACTGGCTCTTCGGCTGCGATTGTTCGTCTCGAGGCGCAGGCACGATGAATGTGCCCGCTCCACATAACGAGAAGCAGACGACAACGATTGCAAGTTTTAGGATCCGGCTCACAGACGAATTATGGTTTGCGGCTAGAGTCTCAGCCGGAATGCTGCGCCAAACGGCGTAGATAAGTAAAGCTATAAATCCCGGTGCTGTGTCCGTCAGCCCAGTTCGGCTGCAGCGCATAACCGCCTACAAGCTGAAATCCGACAAGGTCGAAGCTCTTGCCACCGTAGCTCACATCCGGACGCACAACGTGGCCAAGCACGTCCGGCTCACCGCCGCAGGCCGCGCACGGGCACGCGCAGCGCAGCAGTTCGAGTTTCAGAAAAGATTCAGTGCCGTCATTCCAGGCAATGGCCAGTTCGTTTCCGATCTGTTGGATGTTGTTTGGCTCAAGTCGCATCTGGCAGATCATTTATTTGGCCACGGATTCACATGGATAAAACACGGAAAGAACGATGACTGATTAGTCTTCACAAATCCGTGAAAATCCGTGTCCATCTGTGGCTCTCTTCTTTGAACGCTCGCCAAAGATCGCCGTGCCCACGCGAACCAGTGTCGCGCTCTCTTCGATTCCAATTGAAAAATCTTGCGTCATCCCCATGGAAAGCTGTGGCAGCTTTAAGCTGAATTCCTTTTCGAGCGAATCGCGCAGCTCTCGGACTTCCACAAAAAATTTACGCGAGTCTTCCGATTCCACAGCGAGCGGTGGAATACACATAAGCCCTTCTATTGAAAGCCGGGGCAACACTAACAGTGCACCGATTTGCTCACGCAGTTGGTCGGGCGCAAATCCGAATTTACTCCCCTCACCGGCCACATTCACTTCGAGCAAAACCCGCGGATATGATCCTTCGTCTTCCGCAATCCGGTTTATGTCTTGCGCCAGCACAAGCGAATCAACGCTGTGAATCATTTCGAAGAGCGGGAGGGCCTGGCGCACTTTGTTCTTTTGGAGATGCCCGACGAAATGCCAGCGGATATTCGACGGCAGATCAGGAATCTTGGCACGTGCTTCCTGCACGCGGCTTTCACCGAAGAGAGTTTGTCCGGCTTCAATCGCCTCGCGCACTTTCTCAGCCGGATGCGTCTTCGTGATCGCTACAAGCTCGATCTCGTCAGCGGGTCGTCCCGATTTCGACGCCGCGTTTGCGATTTGCTCGCGGACGTGGTCAAGATTTTCGGCGATCGAACTCATACGGAATTGTAGGGCAGCTGCTTCGCCTGCCAATTCAAAATCGAGCAGCACACGCCGCATAGCCGGGTCCAATCCGTGCCACCATTATTTGCTAGCCAAACGCAAATTGGTCGGGCAAAACGACCGATTATGAAACGTATTTTAATTGTTCTCGTAACCATTGTTGCAGCGGGCGCATCTTTCAGCGTGTTCGCTCAAGAAAAAACCGCTCTACAATCCAACGCGACAGTCGTCAGCCTTCTTGCGGGCAGCGCGGGCAAAAGTGTCGAGCTGCACTTGAGATCTGGAGAGAAAATGGGCGGCAAGATCGCGCAGGTAACGGACAATATCGTTCATCTTTCCAGTCTTACTGGCGCGGAATTTTTCGATGCATTCGTTGATGTGAAAGATGTTTCTGCCGTAGTAGTTCGTGTCAGCGGCAGATAGAGATCCCACAATTCAGCCAGAGACGGCGATATTGGCGTTCCAAACTGCGCTGCATCGCAACCTGGGCTGAGGCACGGTCTTTTAAGGATTTGTCAATCGCTGGCACAATTGTTCATACTCACGCCATGATTACCAAAAACATCGGTATGCTTCTGCTCGCGATTTACCTGATCGCTGTGGGAATCCTAACGCTCACGGGCCTCGGTATCGGCATCATCACTGGTGTGCTAGCGCTGCTTGCTGGAATCTTTATCTTGATCGGCCGTTAGACGTTCTAGAGTAAATCGAGTAAGTCGATCATCTGTCTGGCAAGCTTCGGTCCGATGCCGCTCTCTTCGTGTTTGAAATAGACGAAGGCGTCAGTCCAGTTTGTGCTCTGTTCGCGCACGAATTTGGACCACTGTTTCACATCTTCTTCAGTGTAATCTTCACGGCGCAATCGAAGGTACCCGTAATTGGCAGTGATTTTCTCAGGCGTCGCAATTGTATCTGTATCGGCGATGCAGAGCGCGATGTTGCGCGACTTCAGCAGATCGAAAATTTCATCATCGAACCAAGAGTCGTGACGGAATTCGAACGCGGCGCGCATCGAAGGAAACTCGCGCAGGAATGCGCTCAATACGTCTGCGTCTTTTTTGAAGGTCGGAGGCAATTGAAACAGCACTGGCCCCAATCGTTCACTGAGATCTGCGACGACCTTGCAGAAGTATTCAAGCGTATCGGAGCAATCGCGCAGCTTCGACCAGTGCGTGATTTTCTGCGGCGCTTTTAAAGCGAAGCGGAATGTCTCCGGCGTTTGTGCTTTCCAGTTTTCGATTGTCTTCTGCGCAGGAATGCGGTGAAAAGTGTAATTGATTTCGGTACTGCGAAATCGTTCGGCATAAAACGAAAGCATCTTTGCGGTCGGCAAATCGTCAGGATAAAAATTTCCTTTCCATTCCGAGTATTGAAATCCAGAAGTGCCGATCCAGAAATTCATATTCAGCTCTCAGACTAAAACCGCCCTTTATACAAAACGCGCTGACAAAACATCCACACCAGATATCCAATCCGAATTGGGGTAAAGCGGCAAGCCGTTTGGACTCTCTAATTTAGAGGGGAAAAAGGCGATTATTACTGCCGCAATTTAACCAACAAAGGGGAAAACATGAAAAAAGCAGTATTAAGCATCGCGTTGGCATTCGTGGCGCCATTCGCGTGGGCACAAGTGTCAGAAACTACGACCACGACGACCACGACCGACGCCACCGGTACGATCACCGAGTACAGCCCGGGCAGCATGATCGTGCTGAAAGAAACGAGCGGGCCTCGGCATTATCGCTTCGGCAAAACCGTTACCTACGTGACGCGCAGCGGTAAGATACTGGATGAAAACGTCGTTAGAACAAGGGTTAAAGTGGGTGTTCCCGTCCGAGTTCACTACAGCGGGACCGGCGACGCTATGGTCGTGGATCGCGTGATCCTGGACGAAGATTAATATTTAGTCTCGTTCGTCTCCAACGCGCCTTTCTGTTCCGCTAATGGGCGGGCAGCAAAAGGCGCGTTTTGTTTGGTTCGATCTGCATTGAGTTGAAAAACATGAAGTCCGGTCACCATGCGACACACGAATTGTCTCTGTTATGAAGCTACAATTGAAGGGGAGTTGGAACGAAGTTAAGGGCAAACTGAAGCAGAAATACGCTCAGCTGACTGACGATGATCTGATGTTTGCCGAGGGCAAAGAGGACGAACTTCTGGGTCGCCTAGAAAAAAGGGTCGGCAGAACAAGGGACGAGCTCCGAGCTGAGATTGAGGACATGTGATCCCATCTCTCTCTCGGAAGAATGCGTGACGCAGTATTGTTCTGACCAAGCGCAATCTGTTATGGGAAACGATTTTCGGCGGAGCAACGGCTTACGTGGAGGGTTTGTTTCCCATGACAACACGCACTTCGTGAGTTTGTCCATCGTCACGCAACTTTACAATTTTGTCGGCTACCGAAACGCCGTCCAATTCCACTAGAATAACACCTCGCGAACAGCAGTCAGGATTCTCGACAGCGAAGCGATAAGTGGTGTTTTGGAAACGGTATCGCAGACGAAAGCCAGGCCAATCTTTCGGTATAACCGGATTGATCGTGACGGTATCGCCGCGACGTTGGAAACCCAGAATTTCTTCAAGCCAGACGCGGTAAGTCCAGGCCGCTGCGCCAGTGTACCAGTCCAACCTCCACGTCCAACCTGGCCGGTTAACGAATAGACATCGCCGGGAATAACGTAAGGCTCAACCTTATAGCGTTCACAGTCTTCCTCGTTCCGGGCATGTTCGACAGGATTCAGCATCCGTAAGAGTCGGACGGCTGTATCGCCATCTCCTTGGCGAGCAAAAGCCAGGGCCACCCAGGTGGCGCCATGCGTGTATTGGCCGCCGTTTTCCCGCACTCCGGGAGGATAACCCTTGATGTAGCCAACGTCGGCGGCGGTTTTGTCGAACGGCGGAGTAAAGAGTAAAATTAGATCGTCGGCTTCACGGACGAGATTTTCTTCAAGCGATCGCAGTGCGACCTCAATGCGATCGGCGTCGCCAGCACGGGAAATCGCAGCCCAGCTTTGTGGAAGTGAATCGATGCGGGCCTCGTTGTTCTTTTTCGAGCCCAGAGGCGTGCCGTCGTCGAAATACGCGCGACGATACCAAGCTCCATCCCATGCCTGGGCGTCAACGGTTTTAGCCAAGTGCGCGGCGCGGACGCGGCAGGCGCGCGCTTCATCGCCCAGTTCGCGTAGAGTCAGCAACTCCGCGAAGTCTTTCAGCACACAAATCTCAAACCAGGCGAGCCAGACGCTTTCACCTTTGCCGCCCAATCCAACGCGATTAAGGCCGTCATTCCAATCCCCAGTTCCGATCAAAGGCAATCCATGCGGACCGGCAGTTGCAGAGCGCGCGATGGCCCGCCGGCAATGTTCGAGCAAAGATCCTTGCGTGGTGGACGCGACCGGAATGGAAAGACTCTCGGTCTGTTGTTCCTCCAACGGTTTACCGTCGAGGAATGGAACCATCTGATCGAGGATCTCGGCGTCGCCGGTGGTGCGAACGTAATGCGCGGTGACGAAGGGAAGCCAGAGAAGATCGTCACTGATACGCGTCCGGACGCCGGCGCCAGACTCTGGGTGCCACCAATGCTGCACATCACCCTCCACGAATTGCCGTGCGGCTGCGCGCAGGATGTGCTCGCGAGCCAACTGCGGCGCAGCGTGCACGAGAGCCATGACATCTTGCAACTGGTCTCGAAACCCGTAAGCGCCGCTCGATTGATAAAGGGCCGAGCGGCCCCAGACCCGGCAGCTGAGGGTTTGATACAGCAGCCAGCGATTGAATAGAAAGTTTGTGGAAAGCTCGGGTGTTTCCACTTCGATCGTGCTTAGGAGTCGGTCCCACCATTGGCGGGTTTCCTGAAATGCAGCTTCGACATTCGCTGGATCGCGGAAATGCCTAACGAGTCCACGCGCTTTTTCTTCGTCGTCCGCCTGTCCGAGAAGAAAAGTCATTTCGGCGGTGTCCCCCGGTTCAATTTCGACTACGACTTGCACCGCTGCGCAAGGATCGTGGCCGGCGCCAACGTCGCCGGTCAATCGTTCGTTCTCCATCCCGGCCGGATCGCGCAGCGAACGGTTGCGCCCGATGAACTCCGCGCGATCAGCGGTGAACGAAGTAGGCGTTGGAGCCAAAGTGGCGAAGGTGATGCAATCGCAAAATTCCGGGTTGTAGGAATTGCGGGCAAACAGGCTTTGGCTCTGCAAATCCCATTTCGTAACGATATGCATACCGGTTTCCTCTGGATCGGGTCCGAGCACGAGCGTGGCATAGGCGGTGATAGTCAGCTTTCGTCGGCGCGACGAATTGTTACGCAAGCGCAGACGCTGCAAGCGCACCGGCTTTCCCCCGGAATCATCGACCGGCACGAAAGTGAGCAGCGATTGTTCGATCGCGTGGCTGTTGTGCTCAAATGTAGTGTAACCCTGACCATGCCGCGCGCGATAGGCGTCCGTCTCGCGAATCGGTTGGGGCGTTGGCGACCACACGACCCCGATCTCATCATCGCGAATATAAATGGCGGTTCCGGGCGGATCGCAGACCGGATCATTGAACCACGGCGTGAGACGATCGTTCTGGCTATTGCGGCCCCAGATACATTCCGCGCCGGACTCGGAAATCAATGCGCCGAATTTCGGATTCGCCATGATGTTGATCCAAGGAAGCGGTGTCTGTCGATTGGGCCCCAGATAAATGACGAATTCCTTGCCGTCCTCGGTAAAGCCGCCGAGACCGTTAAAATATTTCAGTTCCATGAAAGGCAAAGGCGCAGAGGGCTCTTCGCGGAACTGGTGTCCGGGCAACAACAGACGCGGTTTCCCAGCCGCGGGCGCGCTCGCGGCAAGTTGTTGGCGCAATGTGCCTCGAGCTGCGACGAGCACCATCCGCGCAGCCGCTTGAAGTGCGAGCAGCTCTTCCTTTGAAATTTTTGTTGCCGAGCGAAGATAGACGCCGCCAGGTTGATCGACGCCGGTTAAGTGCGCCTGCGCTTCGGTAAGTCGACGCAGATTTTCCGTCAGTGGTTCGTCGTAACTGGCCACTTCCTCGCTCACCAGGACGAGATCGACCTTCAGGCCGCGCAGATGCCAGAAGGTATGTGCGGTCAATATCTCTCGCACGACTTCCATGTCACGGAGGTGACCAATCATGACGACGACGATCGGCAGATCACCCGAAATGCCTTGTCGCCAGAGAGCTCGCTGACCTTCGCTGCGACGGCCAAGACGTCCCGGCGGTGGTCGAAGTTGGGCTTGTGGAAGGATGACCAGGCCGGCCAGTTGTTGAAAGGTTTGTACATCGGCCCGGCGAATGTGCAGTCGACGCATCTCAAGTTGGGAATGGGTCCAAGCGGTCTCAAAAGCGCGCGCACAAGTGTGAAACTCAGAATAGCGCCCCGCCAGCGCAACAACCGCTTCACGAGAATCTGCCACCACCGTAACGAGCGCGAACTGAAATCGTTGGTTAGGCAGAATCGTGACGCGCCGGCGCAGGCTGAATATTGGATCGAGCACGGCACCAACACTGTTCGTTAAATGGCGCGTGAGCGCTTCCGGATTCTCCGGCGTGCGACCCCGGCCGAGAAACTTGGCCCGGTCGGTTTCAAATTCCGGCGCCTCGATGGCGGATTCTGGGACCATGAGATGCGCAGCCCAGATAGGCCGATCCTCGGAACCGCGAAGTCGACGTCGGGCAACAAGAGCTTCGCAACTCGGCAGCCACTCAGTTTCTATGAAGAGCTTGTTGAAGGCGGGATGCGCGCGGTCCGTCCGATGCGGCGCAAGGGCGAGCTCAAGATAACTGGTCAGCTCCAGTTGACAGGATTTCCGCGACGTATTCACCAGGGTCACGCGTCGGACTTCCGCGTTGTCTTCCGCAGAGACGACAATTTCGGTGATCGTTTCGCATGGCCCACTCCTACGCCGAAACTCCGCTTTGTCCGGCGTGAAAGTCCAGGTGTAACGGCGCTCGGGAGATCTCACCGGTTGGTGGGTGTTGCTCCAAGTCGTTCCACTTTCCAAATCCCGGATGTAGCAGAACTGGCCCGAGACGTCACAGGTTGCATCGGCGCGCCAGCGCGTCACGTCCAGGTCCAGCCAGCGCAGGTAACCGCCACCGGAGTTGGTCACCGTGACGGAGCAAGTTCCGTTGGAGAGAAGATGAATGCGCGGCGAAGCGATCTCTGGTATTTGCACCACTGCGGCGCCCCCGGCTGTCGCAATCGTCTGCCTTACCGGTCGTTCTTCATGCCCCTCGCCGGTGCTCGGAAGAATTTGCTCCGGAATATGTTCGTGCAAAAGCGGCTCGGTGGCCCGAATACGCGGATCGGAATGAAATCGCTTCCGCATCGCGTTGTCATGTAAGGCGTTCGCAAACGCCAGGAGCGACATTCCCTGATGATGAACCATGTAACAGTGGATGACGATTCCCGCCGCGCCGTCGAGTTCCGTGCGTCGCGAATAATCGATCGCTTCGTAGTACCCGTATTCTCCGAGCAATGCTGAGTCGTACAGGCTAGCGAGCCTTCGCAGATTCTTTATCGCGGCCGCCGGTTCCACTCCGAGAGCGAGCGCGGCGGCATACGGTGCGACGACCAGGTCTTCGTCCTGCCCACGCTTTAAAGCCAGCGCCGGGACGCCAAAGGCTCGGTATTGATAAACGTTGTGTCGGTCGAGCGCGCTGAAGGCCGATTCCGAAATGCCCCACGGCACGCGGTTTTGCCGGGCATAGCCAATCTGACAATGCACGGCATCGTAACAGGCGCGATCAAGCAGCGAATTCTCGTGCGTCTGAGTAAATAATAGCGGCATCAAATATTCGAACATCGTCCCGCTCCAGGACAGAAGCGGCAGACGCCCGTATGCAGACCCAAAGGGCCGGCTCGAAGCCCACCAGTGTTCTACCGGCACTTCTCCGCGCGCGATGGCCAGGAAGCTCGTTAAGCGCGCTTCGCTCGCGAGCAGATCGTAAAACGAAGTGTCAAGCCGGCGCTCAGCCACTTGGTACCCAATGGCAAAAATTCGCCGTTCCTCATCATAAAGAAATCGCAGCCCCATGCCGCCTTCCAGTTGCTGGCTCTGGCCGATCAACTCATCCAAGTGCGCGAGCTGCTCCGAGGCATTCCGGCGCGAACGGTCGACCTCTGCGACGAGAAGATCGAGCCACTCGTGGATGTCGCGGGATATTTCCTGGTCCTCCCGTCTCTGATAAAAAGGAAGCAGCGGTACCAGCCCAGCGATGCCCTCGATGGCAATGTTGCGCAGCGAAAAGGTGGCCGCCAGCGCTTCTCTGCGAGATTCATGCGTCGCTTCGCCTAACGACATCAATTGCGCGGGCGGCGACATCAGAATTTCCACCGGCCGCAGATATTTATCGATGACGCCATTCCATGCCGCGACCTGCTTTGAAATTTGTTGTGCCCAATAAACGCGCGGATCGGTTTCCTGGCCGCGGTAATGAAGCAGAAGGTCGTGCGCGAGTTGTCGAGCTGCCCTTATTCTAACAATGATTTCTTCCAAATTTGCCGGCTGATCCCTGGTAATGCCCTCCAAGCGAAGAAACGCCAGGGGGCGTTCCGCTTCTTTCTGGTTGGATGCGATTTGACGAAGCACGCTTAGGGTGTCCGCGATTCCTCGCAATGCAGACTCATCCAGAAGCGGACGCGCGGCCAACTCATTGCAGCTCGTTTGGAAGGTCCACAGGCTGGCAAGCAAATTCCCGCTGTCTACGGCGGAGACGTAGCGTGGACGCAAAGGCTCGAGAGTGCTCAGGTCATACCAATTAAAAAGATGGCCTTCGAAACGCTCGAGCCGACCCAGGGTTTCGAGCGTGCGGAGGTTGCGCTCCACCAACTCATCGATGGTGATGTAACCAAAATCGTTCGCCGCGACCGTCGCCAGCATGGACAGCCCGATGTTGGTCGGAGACGTGCGCATGAAAATTTCACGTTTTGGCGTTTCCTGGACATTGTCCGGCGGCAACCAAGAGGTCTGTGGTCCAACAAAATCATCGAAGTATCTCCACGTTCGTCGCGCGACCGCGTGCAGGAATCGGCGATCCTCCGACGTTAGGGTTCCGCCACGCCAACTCTTTGCCGGCCGATTGATCACCATCACCGCGACCGGAAAGAGAGCACCCAGAAGCAGGAAGGGGGCCGCGGCTACCATCACCGCAGTTCCCCGCGACGCCGCGCCGGCGAAAAGCAACACGCATGCAGCGGGAATCCAAAGTCTGCTGAGAATAAATTGCAGTTGCCGACTTCTCGCCCGCCGGTGAGCGTCTGCCGCAGTCTCCCATTCCAAAAGCCGCCGATGCGACATTATTCGCCGGTAGATCACGCGAACAATGGCATCGAGCGCCATTGCCGCGTTATCCGCCAGGAAAACAACAGTCAGCATGACCCGCAGGAGACGGTCGCGCGGGTCGCGCCAAAATCTCGTTCCGGGCGGCGGCGGATGAAACAGTAAGGCGAGGAAAGAATTTAGAACCGGCCACAACATCAGACCGGCGATGATTCCGCTCCAAACCATTGGAACAGGCGTGAAAAACCAGCCGACCACGAGGAGGGCGATGATTGTTGGTGGCACCAGACTCCGGCGCAGATTGTCGAAGATCTTCCAGCGGTTGGAGATGGAAAGTGGATTGGGTTCCATCCTGTCGCCGCCCACGGGCACGTAAGACTTAAGCCAGTCAATGATTTGCCAGTCGCCGCGAATCCAGCGGTGCTGGCGACTCCACCACGAGATGTAACTATTCGGGAAGACATCAAGCAACTCGATGTCTGTCGCCAGTCCTACTCGGACATGGCATCCTTCCAACAGATCATGGCTCAACAAGTGCGCCGTCGGAAATCGGCCCGATAAGAGCCGATGAAATGTCTGCAATTCGTAAATCCCCTTGCCGTGATAACTGCCTTCTCCGAACAAATCCTGGTAAACGTCAGAGACTGCGTGCGTGTAAGGATCGATCCCGCGGGGATCAGCAAAAATGCGTGAGAACCATGTCGCCGTTGCGCTCGGAAGCGACGCACTGACGCTTGGTTGAACGATCGTGTACCCGCGAACTACTTTGCGAGCGTCTGGCGAAAGCCGCGCCTGATTTAATGGATGCGCTAGAGTTTCAATCATCCTCCGGGCGGTATCGCGCAAGAGTTGGGTATCGGCATCCAGGGTGATGACAAAGCGAATGCCGTTGAGTTGCGCACGATCGCCCGCACGCAGAAATCCTTCCAGCTCCGGCGTGGATTCTCCAATAAGAAATTGATTGAGTTGCTCAAGCTTGCCGCGCTTGCGTTCCCAGCCGATCCAGCGTTGCTCGCTCTCGCTCCACATGCGGCCGCGATGAAAAAGAAAGAAATGCCCGACTCCATGTCGGCGATTCAATTCCTCGACACCGCGTGCCACGATGTCGATGTATTCTGCATCTTCCGGCATGTCCTGCCGTGGTGCGTCAGAAAAATCTGACAGGAGTGAAAACCGCAGATTCGGATCGGTGTTTCCGAGGTAATGAATTTCAAGCCGACTGAGCTGGCTTTGGATCGCGCTCGGAGTGGTCAGCAGCATCGGCACCACTACCAGCGTGCGGCAATCCTCGGGGATGCCTTCTTTTTCGAAGGACATTTTAGGCAGGACCTCCGGCGGTAGCAGAGACGTCACCAAATAATTCACGATCAGCACCGCCAGCTCACTCGCGGGCAAGAGTAGCAGAAGTCCCAGGAGTCCCAGTGTCATGCAGGAAACCAACCCGGCAACGAAAAGAAGAGGAGCCGCCACCGAAATGGTCATGATCAGCAAGAGGCTTCCGAAGTAAGCGCCCGCTGCATGGGCACGAACCCATCGGCGCGACCTTTCCGTCAGTGGTATTCTCGCGCCCGTGGCTTGCTCGAGTACCGGTCGACCGGCGTCAATCAAGTAGTAGCCGACGTGCCGTCCAACTCCGTCCTGCGCAGTCTTCGCCAGCGCGAGAGCGTGATCGATAGTTTCTTGTTCCGAACAATTTGACCAGCGGGCGATTTCCTCCACTGCGCTCCGGCATCGATCACGCGTTTCAAAATCCTGGCGAGCGTAAACGCCGGCCGGATCCGCGGCCAATTCGCTTTCCGCCCAGCTGAGCTGTTGGAAGAGTTCCCGCCATTGGATCTGCGCAAGGCGGCGACAACTATTGATCGCATTGGTAAGCGCGGTCTGCTGTACAGCCTGGTGTCGATGCTCCTGCTGCATGGCTTCCAGCAGCGGCGAGCGGAGCGAGCGTTCCAGCCAACCGCTCACCACCGGGAGCGCTCCCTCGTCGTCGTAGAGATGCGCCACCAGTTCGCTTGCAAAGTGTGGCGTCGGCTCCGGATACCGTTCCACGAGTTCTTCCATTATTTTGAGCAAACGCGGTGAACTGTGCCGGGCGGCCGTGATAAGCCGATTTGCCCAAAAATCTGCCTCCTCGCTTTCCCTTTGTTGTTGATCGACCTGGATCGCGAGGGTGCGCAAACATTCGAGCAACTGCAATCGCAACATCAGTGGAAGAGCCCAGAGTTCTCCGATGTCCAGTGGCGTGATCGCCTGAAACGCGCTCAAAAATCTCCGGATAATCTCGGACTCCAAGGCTCCGTCGGTTTCGGCGACCATTTCCGCCGCGACGTGATAAACCCGGGGCAAACCAACACCTGGGCCGCTGGCGATCAGAGGCAGTTTTCCATAGTGTTTTTGCGGGAGACTCTTCCGCAGATCGGCTACCTGTTCCCGAATCAAATAGGCGTTATCCAACAGCCACTCCGCCGAAAGCGTGAAGGCGTGGTGCGCCTCAGCCGACATGGTGAGACTCATGTTCGCCCATTCCAGCGCATCCTCGATTTTGAGTAACCGGTGGAGGAAAGATGGCCCCCGCGGCTTCGCTGCTCGGCTGACCGCGATAGCGTGTGCAAGGCTAGCCGCCTTTTCGACGAGACGCTGACTTGAAGGCAGTTCATGACTGAGCGGTCGTGCGGTCGATTCGAGGGAGAAAGGCGGCGGCGGGTAAAAACCGAACGTCACGGGCGCCTCGGCTTCCACGCCCCGTAATACCGCCAGCACGCGCGATGTTTCGCTCGCTTCGACTTCAGCCAGGACCACCGTTTCATTCGGCAGAATCGTCTTCGTGAATCTTCCGAAGCTGGCTGAATCGACATGCTCCCGGAACAAATGGACGAGAATCCAGCCAAGGATCGCCCCGCCAAACGCGAACGCGGCCAGCGACAGAGCCACTCCGGCCGGCCGGTTATCGCCGAGCATTCCGCGCGCCCAAAAAATAAATGTACCAATAACGACGCTAAAAATTAAAGCGGCGGCCGAACCGCCGATCGCCGAAATCCCATGTTCCTCCACCCGCTGCCGGCCTTCGGCCGAAGCGTGAATTGCCGCGGCCCGACGAAACCGAGCGCGATGGAGACTCTGCAGTACGGCCCGACCGGCTCCCACGCTTTGGAAAATGCCTACGACCAACACGGGATCGCCCTTCTTTGGCCAAAATCTCATAAACAACTCTTACAGGATGTTATTGACTTGGGAACATCGAAGCGACACCACTTCGGCCAAGAGACCGAGGTTTTCGTTGGTCGGCTGAGAATAAGGCGACAGAGTTCAGTTGAAGCACCGTCAACGATACTCGATGAATCTACCGCTCCGGCGCTCATGCCGTAAGCTGAGACAGTTCTTTAGGAAGAATACTTAACCATTAGAGGCGCTCGCGTCGAACCGCGTATCATCGCGACGCGGACGGCGGCTCTGATTCATTCAAACTAACCGTCAACGATGAGACGGCCGAATGGCTGCCGCATACGATTCCAGTGATATGAAAAAATCCATTTACCTGTTGGCTATGTTGGGCTTGTTCGCTGCGTGCGAGCAAAAAACAACAACAGTGAATCCGCCTGCGGAGAAGAAAGAAAGTAACACCACAATTGTAAATCCACCGTCCCAGAAGAAAGAAACCAATACGACAATCGTGAATCCACCCGGGGGGAGCACCACCACCACGAAAGAAGAGAAGACTGATATTAACGTTAATACATCGCCAAATCCCTAGATACACTATTCGCGATTCTCGAGCGTGCGTTTCCGGTGTACGGGGCGCGCGCTCGGGAAACGCAACTTCAGACCAAATAAATTAAAGTTATGCGTCTTATTCTGCTGTTAATCCTGCTGCTGGTGATAGTCGGCGCGTTACCCGCCTGGCCATATAGTACCGGCTGGGGCTACTACCCGAGTGGGCTGGGACTCGTTCTGCTGATTGTCTTGCTAATAGTTCTTTTTCGCTAGCATTAGCGAGAAGACACCAGTCGCGCTGGCAGGCAACGCAGCGATCCAGACTCTTAACTCACACTTTATGCCGCAACGGTCGGAGGGCGTGAGTGAGTTTTTGCAAGCCCAGTTCCAACCGCGTTTTCACGGTCCCAAGAGGGGCGCGCGTGGCAACTGCAATTTCCCTGTGACTTAATCCGTTAAAAAAGGCGAGCTCGACTGCTTCCCGTTGCAACCGTGGTAACGCTCGAATACTTTTTTGCAAAAACTGGCGAAGATCGTTCAACACAAGGGCCTCGGCGCCGTCACGGCGAGGAGTCTGTGACTCATGGAACACGCGTTCTTCGTAGCGCTCCCGGGCACGAGAATACGCCTGGCGCCGTCGCAAGCGGTCGATGGCACGTCGACGCGCGATAGTTACCATCCAGCCGAGTGGTTTCCCGGCTTTGGAGGAATAACGGTCGGCTTCCTCCCAGACCTGAATAAAAATCTCCTGCAACACATCGTCGGCTTCTGCTTCTTCATGAACAACCCCGTCGATCGTGGCTCGCAGCCTTTTACTGTGCCGTCCGTATAACTCAGCAAGAGCGTCATGACGCCGCCGTGAAATATGTTTCATCAGCACCTCATCCGGCGCTGACGCCACCATCGGCTCATCCAGATTGGCCCCAATCATACGCGACAAGCCTCCATTCGCAGCGATGACCCGGACTGGCGACGATAGCGTTTGTTAGGCAAAACTCGTCGCCAATGCTTTTTACCCGAATGCGAACTAACCGGCAGCATCGTATAATGCCATTGTTGCGGCGTGGATACGCACCCCAGGGTGGGACAGCACAGTTTGAATTTTCCACCGGGTGAACGGCGAATGTCCACCTGCCGTCCCTTGAATTTTCTCTCGCAAAGAACACAGATCCTTTGGTCATCGAGCGAATTCCAATTCCTGAGAGAATCGTTTACGCGCAAGATCGACAGCCGATCATCGAGATTGAGATGAGCGATCATATGCAACGAGCACTCTGCTCATCGCATTGAGTCACACAATCGGAGCGCAGGCTGATTAAGTGCTAGGACAAAACCCTACGTGTGTGTTGTAACAGGTTCAGCAACCAAAGAATGCCCATGTAAGGAGCACCGTAATTTCAGATCCAAAAACCTTCGGGAATCACCGCGTTTTTTGGAATCACGACAATGCCATCCCGAATGAAATAGCTGTCTGCGTCCAGGTTCTGTGATTTGCCTTCCGGCGTAATCACAACGCCATCGCCGATGCGCGCATTCTTGTCGATAATTGCGCGATCGATCACACAATTTTTCCCGATGCCCATTGCCGGCTGCGACGAATCAGTTGCGCCAAGTTCAAAGTAGTCCGCGCCCATAATGATGCTGTTGCGAATGGTAGCCCCGCTTTGAATAACGCTGCGTATGCCGATGACGCTTCGCTCCAAGTGCGCGTCCGAGATGATGCAACCGTCGGAAATAATCGCCTGGCGCAGCGTTGCACCGTTAATTTTGCTGCCCGGTAAAAAACGCGGGTGCGTGTAAATCGGTGAATCGGGCTCGAAAAAACTGTATTCCGGAACCATGTCGGTCAGGTCAAGGTTAGCCTCGTAAAACGCGCGGATCGTTCCGATGTCTTCCCAATAACCGTCGAAAATGAACGCGCTGACATGCCGATTGTTGATCGACGTCGGAATAATGTGTTTGCCGAAATCGAACATATCACTCTCCAGGCATTGAATGAGTACGTCGCGATTGAAAACGTAAATGCCCATTGATGCTTGAAATAACTCATCATCTTCATTCCCACCGATGGCGCGCAGCAATTCCCGGCTCATCTTCATCTCCTGTACACCGGATTGGTCTGATGGTTTCTCGATGAAACCGGTGATCCGCCGATCGACGCCGCTTTGCATGATGCCAAACTCAACCACCTGCTGGCGTGTCACGGGTTTCGTCGCCAACGTTATATCTGCACCAAGCCGGATGTGCTGATGCAACAGCGCTCGAAAGTCCATCCGGTACAGCTGGTCGCCGCTTAGGATCAGGTAATAATCATACGGGCTCTCAAGGAAGTAGCGCAGGTTTTGCCTCACAGCGTCGGCAGTTCCCTGGTACCATTGCGAGCCCTCCGGCGTCTGTTGCGCAGCGAGGATATCCACAAAGCTGCGCGAAAAATTATCGAATTTATAGCTCGCCTGAATGTGTCGATGTAGCGACATGCTGTTGAACTGCGTAAGCAGATAGATTGAGCGCAGCCCCGAATTGAGACAGTTGCTGATCGAAATATCAACGATCCGATATTTGCCTCCGAGCGGCACCGCTGGCTTGGCACGGTCCTTGGTTAACGGGAACAGGCGCGTGCCTGCGCCGCCGCCCATGACGATGGCGAGCGTTCGCTGCAACGTCCCCGGCGGCAGAGCGCCGGGAGTCTTCCCGGTTGCACTTTGCAGGAGCGATTTGCGGTCCGTCTCAGCTTGCATTACGAACAATGAATAACTCACCATGGGCGCTTTTGCGGCAACTTTTTTGAATTGGCAGACGCGCGCGGCCTCAGTGTTGCGGGTGAGAAAAGCCGCAACTACAGTCCACAATCATGTGTGGAATCGTTGGCTACGTCGGGCGTGCGCAGGCGACACCTATCCTGCTCGATGGACTACGGCGTCTTGAATACCGGGGCTACGATTCAGCGGGGATCGCTGTCGTCGATGAGGGACAGTTCGGCACGCGCAAATGCGCAGGACGCATCGCCTCGCTCGCAAAGTTGGTAAACAAGCAACCGGTATCAGGTTCGTTAGGGATCAGCCACACGCGATGGGCCACGCATGGCAAAGTGAATGATGAAAACGCCCACCCGCATTTTGATGCGAGCGGCAAGCTGGCGCTCGTCCACAACGGCGTCATAGAGAATTATCAGGCACTAAAGGATGAGCTCATCCGAGGTGGCGATACGAATTTTCGCTCCGACACTGACACGGAAGTGCTCGCGCATCTGATCGGGAAACTCTACGACGATTCGTGCGCCAGCACGGTGGACGCGCCCGGAAAGAAAGCCCGGCTTTTTGATGCAGCTCGCGCGGCCCTTCGCCAGGTAATCGGCACGTACGGCATCGCTCTGATTCACGCAGATGTGCCGAATTTTATGATCGGAGCAAGACGCGGCAGTCCGCTCGTGCTCGGTGTAGGCAATGGTGAAAATTTCCTGGCCAGCGATGTCAGTGCGATCGTCGCTTACACCCGAGACGCGGTTTATTTGAACGACTTCGATGTCGTCGCAGCCGGGCCCGACAAATTCGAGATTAGTTCGCTTGCCGGCGACATCACCGAGCATCCGGTCAGCAAAGTCGATTTCACCGCCGAAGATGTCGGCAAGGGGGATTATCCCCACTACATGCTCAAGGAAATCTTTGAGCAACCCAACACGGTTCGAGATGCGATGCGCGGGCGTCTTAACCCGGATGAATCCACTGCAAGACTGGGTGGCCTGAACATGGGGGCGCCCCAATTGCGCGATGTCGGTCGAATTGTTCTCACCGGATGTGGCACGGCGCTGCACGCCGCTCGAGTCGGCGAATATTTGATTGAGAAAATGGCGAGCATTCCGACGGAAGTGGATTACGCCAGCGAGTTTCGTCATCGCAACACGCCGATGACGCCCGAGACGTTGGTCTTTGCCATTAGCCAGAGCGGTGAAACTGCGGACACGCTCGGCGCGTTACGCGAGAGCCGTCGCAAAGGTTTTCGCACCCTTGGAATTTGCAACAACGTCGCAAGCACGATCGCGCGTGAAAGCGATGGTGGCGTTTACATGCACGCAGGGCCGGAGATTGGCGTGGCTGCCACAAAATCGTTTACGTCGCAGCTCACTATTCTTACGCTCCTCGGATTGCTCTTCGGGCGGATGCGAAATCTTGCGACGGCGGAAGGACGCGCGTGATCGAAGCGCTGCAGGCGTTGCCCGCACAAATCGACGCAGTCCTGGAATTGAATGATCAGGTCAAGGAAATCGCCGCAAGATACGCGAACGTGAACGGCTTTCTGTTCTTTGGGCGACAATTCAATTTCCCGATTGCTCTCGAAGGCGCCCTGAAAATGAAGGAGATCACGATATCTTTTTGCCGAAGGTCACCCAAGCGCGGAACTCAAACACGGCGTGATTGCACTGATTCGTCCTGATCTGCCCTCGATTTTCATCGCGCCCGATGATTCCGTGTTTTCAAAAAACTTGAACAACATCGAACAAGTGAAAGCTCGCAAAGGTCCGATCATCGCGCTGACGAGCGGTAACTGTGACGAAGCATCTAAAAGGAATTGCCGATGAGATAATCCTGCTGCCGGAAGCGCCCGATTACGTGATGCCAATTCTCGCCGTCATCCCCCTCCAACTTCTGGCGTATCACGTCGCCGTCGAACTCGGCCGCGACGTCGACAAACCACGCAACCTCGCCAAGAGCGTGACGGTAGAATAATTGACGCCTAACAAGGCGGCAAAACGTACGGCGCCGGATTCATCGCCGCATAATATGAATTGCTAGAATACGGCTTTGATGGCGCGCCAGCAGATAATCGACAAAATCCCCAATGATTGAGTTCGGCTTGTTGCCGAGCTTTGTCACTACGCGGCAAATCAATGTTCTGCTGCGCGCGTGCCATTCCAGATTGATCGCTCCATGAACATCGCGAGCACTGTGTATTTTGGCCCAGCCATGCGGACGCCCCGGTTGTTTATGCCAGACTTTGATGAAACCAAATTTCTTCTCCAATTGCGGATCGCTCATGATTTTGTTCCGTAACGATCCGGTTCCGGTCGCGATAACCTGAATCACGGTCTGCATCGCCCGCTAGCTTCAGCAAGAAATCAGTTCTTTTGCAATCCTTGTTTTACAGACCGCTCGTGCTTGCTGTAGCAAGGCCTCTGTGAAGCGTTGAAGGCTCGACGTCCCAATTTTCTAAACGGCGCAAAGCGTCGTGGCTACATCACACTTCGCAGAGCCAACCGGCTACGGTAACGAGCGGTACATCACGTAAACGTCGACGTATCCTTTTCGCTGGATGATGGAAAGCATCTGGCAAAGTACCAACGATTTCGAACCCGAGGTCGTGCCATAGCCGGATCGCGGCGGCATTCGTAGAAATCACATAATTGAACTGCATGGCGCGAAAACCGAACCGGCGCGCTTCGCTCAAGCAATGCTCGGCCATCGCGCGACCGATCCCCTGCCCCCGAGCGCTCGCGGAGACCATGAATCCTGCGTTGGCGACATGCGATCCTCCTCCCGACTGGTTAGGCCGCAAAATATAAGTCCCAGCGACTTCGGTAGCTGGTTGTTCCGCCACGTAGGTCTGCGTACCGGGCGCAAACCAGAACGCCAGCGCATCTTCGCGCGAGATGTTCGGGTCTAGCGCATACGTATCCCCAGCTGCAACGACCTCGTGGAAAATGTTCCAAATCGCGTAGCGATCAGCGTCGGTAGCCGGGCGAATTTTCATTACTGCTAACCATTTCGTTTGTCGAAATTCCAGCGGCTATCGGAGCACAAATAACGCAGCAAGTGCAGCGAGCTTTTGCTCTGAGCGCCATGGTCCACCCTTTGCCGGCGCCGATCGTCCGAGATCCTGGATCCTTCGCTCCAAATCGTCGGAGGACTGTTTCAACCGCGCGGCCACGCTGGAATAAGCGTCGCGTTCGAGGAGAACTTCAGTCCGAATCTCATGATCGTGCAAAGTTTGCTCCACCGCCGACCGAAACAACCGACCTTCCAGCGCGTGCGCGCGAATGTGAGGGTTTGCGATGTTAGCCGGATCGATCTGGCTTCCGACCACAAGCGCGGCCTGCGTGATCCGAAAATATTTTTCCCGGTAGTCTTTAAGAAGTCTTGTAAGTACCTGTTGCGAAACGCTTCGCACTATACGTTCGCGTTGATCCACAATTGTCGAGTCCGTTTCGAGTTTTCCCGTGGCGGCATGATGTGGCTGACGTGTTTCGGGAAGCCGCAGATCGCACAACTCGATGCGACCAACGCCCGCGAGCTGCGCGGAATCCTGTGTACCGGTCAGCAGCACAACTGCTGCCCAACCGGATTTCACTCGAAATCCAAGACCAGCAGTTTGAGTTTTGGTCACCGTGTTTTGAAGGTGACTGGGACTGTCGCCTGCCATCCCTGACTAGGAGCAGACTTCCATTGCCGAAGTGTTTTTATCGCTGCCTGGTCGAAGTACGGATTCCCCGTGGACCCGACGACCTGGACGTTCGTAACGTTTCCCTGCGAATCGAAGCTCAATCGGAAGCGGCCGGTTCCCGATTGTCCAGGCAAAGATTGCCCTGGCGGAAACGACGGGGCAGGCGCATAGAGCAATCGCGGTTTTGGCGTCGCCTGCGGTGTGGGGCTCGCTTGCGCAGTTTGTGGCCAGCGTGCTTGAGTATCAGCCGTAACCCGAGACAAGACCGCGTCCAAGGCGGCGACGGGCCGCGCTATGGTTTTTTCTCCGGCTGACGTGACGACACCAATGACGTCTCCATTCTCATTTACGACGGGCGACCCAACCGAACTCGCAGCAGTTGCCCCAGCAATTTCCAATCGTTCGGAAGATTGCGATGTGATGGTCGTCTCGCGAGCGCTCCCCTCATTTCCAGCCAATGCGCTGCCCACAACAGCGACACGTGTTCCCGTTGAGAGTTCTCCGGTCTTGTTCACGTCAAGAAATCTCAAAAGCTTTTGGGGCTTTATCTCAGCTTTGAGCACTGCTAAATCGGTTGACTTCGAATGAGTGAGAATTCCGCTCACATTGTAAATCCCGCCCTCTGCCGTTTTCGCAACAGCATTAACACCACCTTCAATTGCATGTGCGGTCGTGACAAATCTGCCGTCTGCCGAAATAAAAAATCCGCTCTCCGTCCGTAACAAATTTCCTTTTGCATCGAACGTGGTCAGCCAAATTACAGAAGGCCGGACCTTGGCCTCGAGGTTTCCTAATTCGGAAGATGGAGTTTGGCCCGGACTCATTGGAGGCGACTGACTAACCGGTGCAGCCGCCGGCGATTGCGCGGTAGTCGTAAGCGGTGGCGGCGATTGTGACTGCTGTGCGAGCAGCGATTGGGCGAGGACCTGCGTCGTATGTCCCATCAGGTACAAAGATCGTGATCCAAAGCGCGTATCGGAGAAGGGACGGGACCTGAATCATCACGACGCAGTATAGACTCGGGCAGACCGGGTCAATCAAGCCTGCAAACAGCCGTTCGACTTATATCCGTGATGAGACAACCGGCCCCAGCCCGGTGGCTACAACATTTGTAGAACCAGTTTTAATGCCGTTTGAAATACTGGACCGCGCGTTCGTGTTTTTTCGCTGCAACTTTGCTGTTGAACGTGCCTAGATTTTTTCGTTTGCCTGTCCTCGAATCTTTCTTGCGCGAATACAGCCGGTACTTCCCAGATTTCAGTTTACGAATCATAACGAGTTTGCTTCGTCTCGCAGCAGACGAGACCAACAAGCGCAAGAAATAGCAGCACACCTCGCGCTTCGCATAGATTGAATGGGATTAGAGCGCAGTTCGCAGTCTGCTTCGGGAAGTTGCTTTGAAGAAAAGTACAAGCAACCCAGCTAGAATTGCGAGATTGGTCGCGAGATGAGACGGGAAACTCCAGTGTTGGCTGGCGTGACCGAAACAGCCGCAGGTGATATCGAGTCCCCGAACTTTCGCAGCAGTAATGGCGAGCGTGAAGACCACCATCAGCATGATTAGAAGCGTTAACGCACCGCGATACAAAAATCGGAACACAAGGCCCAGCGCACAAAAAATCTCCAACCACGGAAGATAAAACGCGAGCGCGACACTGACCGGCCACGGCAGAATTTTAAAATTATCGATACCGTTGGCAAATTCAGCGGGGCTTGCTAGCGACAGGTTGCGAAGATCGGCCAAGGCGCTGGCGAATTGCAGCTGTTGAAGGTGAGCCATCATCTGATCCAAATCGAAGATCTTCGAGAGCCCCGCAAAAATGAAAAGCCCGGCAAGAACAAAATCGAGAATGCGCCAAAAGATATTTGATTTTCGATGTTTGATGTTTGATGTGGCGGCGCCTCCCAAAGGTTGGATGTTGAGCATTGGGCGTTGGAGGTTGGGCGTTTGACTCATCTGTTCTTCTTCACCCACGCTTCCCAGCCGCCTTCGAGCACGAATACATCGGAAAGCTGCGCTTCCTTGCGCAGGCGATGGGCAACTTCACGGCTGGCGTTACAACTCAGGCTACTGCAATAGACGATGACTTTTTTGCCAGGCGACCATCCAGCCAGAAATTGCGGCAACAGTTCGTTCCACCGGTCTTCGTTTAACGAAATCGCGCCCGGAACGTGATCGCTCGCGAACTCATCATCGGGTCGCGCATCAACCCAGATCGCAGTGTCGCCCCATCCCCGCGCTTGATCGACAGTCACCATCTCCCCTGGCGCAATGGAGGACCGCCACGAGATCTTGTCGCGAAAGTAAATCGCCTCCCCCGCCGCAGGAAGAAGCGCCAAGGCTGCTATTATCGCAGCCTGGCGTACCAATAAAAATTTCAATGCGTTTGACCAGTCGGCGCACTAGGACGGGCCGGCGCAGTCGGACCAACAGGCGCGACTGGAGCAGCGGGGGCGTTCGTAATTCGCGCAGTAGCGTAAAAGACCTTCTGCGAATCCTCGGGCTGAATCGTCAGCATCGAAGCGGATACTTTGTTGGTGTCCTGCGGTTTCACGTCGATCTTGAATTGACCGCTACCAGCCTCTTCCACCTTGGTTTGAAAATCAGGAGTCGATGACGTGACCTTGATATGTTTGACGGTGAAATCCTTGCCTACTTTTACATTAATGGTCTTTGACTCCGGCTTGTCGCCTTGTTTCCAAAAAACAAAATTTGGGGTGACCTCGAGCTGTTGCGGAATTTCTGCTTTCAGTGTGAGCACTGTTTTCTGATTTGGTGCTTCGTCTGTCTCCACCGTCACAGTTTTTATCTGCGTGCCGGTACGATCGCCGATGTTAAACGTGGCCGTGATCTCCCCTTTATCTCCCGGCGGCACTATGTCCTTCTGGGTTTGCGCAGTGGTACAACCACAGGAGGCGTGTACAGATTTAAAGTGCACCGGTGTCTTGCCGGTATTCTCGTACTTGAAGTGGCCGATTGCCTGTTTGTCGTTCGCAGCGGGATGCAGCTCGATCGAGGTTTGCTCCCATTTCAGGTCGGCGCGAGCGCCCACGCACATGATTATCGACAGGGTGACAGCGAGGAGTGATGTTTTCATTTTTTGGAGTAGAAGCGCGTAATATAATCAGCAACTGCCTCTCGCCAAGCCCGAGGTGCATTGCCGGTTAACTCCGTATATTTGGCGGTTGAAAGCACAGAATAAACGGGGCGGCGCGCGGTCCAGTTTGTCATGTCACCCAACTTCAGCGCGCCGACTGTCCCCGGCTTCACAGAAATACCGGCATCGCGGCAGCAATCCAGCGCCCATTGCGCGTATTCCTGCCAACTGCATTTACCGGCATTGGCGTAGTGCAAAATACCGCCTTCGATGCCACGATTGAAAAATTGCGGCAGCATCAAAGCAATATCGGTCGTGTATGTGGGCGTAGAAAATTTGTCGGCTACCGCATCGATCTTTTCATCTTGTTGTGCGCGCTTGATCATTGCGTCGATGAAACTCGGCCGGTCAGGCCCAAACACCCAGGACACGCGCACAACGAGATGCCCATTTCCAGCTACAAGCACGTTCTTTTCTCCAGCCAGCTTTGATTCGCCGTAAAAGCTGATCGGATTCGCTTGATCCTTTTCTGTGTAAGGCGCGCGTTTATCCCCATCGAAAACGTAATCCGTACTAAAATGAATCAGCTTCGCGTCTTTCGCGTTGCAAATCTCCGCAAGAATCCCTGGCGCTTCCGCGTTAATCAAATAGGCGCGGTCGCGTTCGGTCTCGCAAGCATCGACATTCGTGAAGGCCGCGGCATTGATCAGCACGTCGAAATTCATTGTTCCGAGTCTTCCGCGCACATCATCCAAACTAGCCAGATCAAGCTGACCGTGATGAAGCCGGGCCACATCGTATTTTTCTTGATACTCACGCGTCAGCGCCGCACCGAGTCGGCCGCCGGAGCCCAGAATCACAATTCTCATCCGTTGAGTGCGCGAATGTCCCAGCCGCAACTAATATCGACCGGTGCGCTCAAGAAGCGGTTGCCACCAGGACGGATTATCGATGTACCACTGGACTGTTTCGTCCAGACCTTCTTTAAAACTGCGGAGCGGCTTCCAGTCCAATTCGCGGTGCGCAAATGAAGAGTCGATCGCATAGCGGCGGTCATGGCCAAGCCGATCCGGGACAAACGAAATGAGACTGTGCGGTTTGCCGATCCGATCGAGAATCATTCTCACAAGATCCAGGTTCACCATCTCGCTGTTGCCGCCGAAATTATAAACGGCTCCAGATTTTCCTTCAAAGAGCGCAGCGACAATGCCGGCGCAATGATCGTCCACGTGAATCCAGTCGCGAACATTCTTGCCGTCGCCATAGACTGGGAGCGGCTCGTCGCGAAGGGCCTTTATAATCATGAGCGGGATTAATTTTTCAGGAAATTGATATGGACCGTAATTATTCGAGCATCGGGTCACCAGCACCTCCTGGCCGTACGTTTTGTACGATGCGAGCGCAAGAAGGTCGGCGCCGGCTTTGCTGGATGAGTAAGGAGAGCTGGGATCGAGCGGCGATTGCTCGGTGAATTTTCCTGCAGCGCCAAGAGACCCATATACCTCGTCCGTCGAGATTTGCATGAACCGTTGGACACCATGACGACGCGCACATTCCAACAGCACGCTGGTGCCGATGACATTTGTGTGGATGAAGTTGAGCGGATCATTGATGCTGCGGTCCACATGCGATTCCGCCGCGAAATTGATCACCGCATAGAACTGGTGCTCGGTCATCAATGCGTCCATCGCGTCGGCATTGGCGATATCGGCTTTGAAAAATTCGTAACGCTCGCCATGTTCTTCGACCACGCCTTCAAGATTGGCGATGTTACCGGCATACGTGAGCACATCGACATTAGTGACGTATGCAGGCTTGTAATGTTGCAAAATATACCGAATAAAGTTGCTCCCGATGAATCCGCAGCCACCGGTGACAAGGATGCGCATGGCAGCGCGTACTAGCAGTGCCGAGCGCAACGCGCTAGTAGAATCTGCCCCCGCCAGAGCGCGAGCCGGCGATTATCTGCAGCAGTGGAAGCTTCGTTTCGCGGAAACGGACTGGGTGCCGTGGTTAATTCTCGCCCTCGCAGCGTTGCTGCGATTTTTCCTCCTTGGCATCAAGCCACCGCATTTCGACGAAGGCATCAACGGCTGGTTCGTCGATCAGGTGATGAAGAACGGGTTTTACCGTTATGACCCGACCAATTATCACGGTCCGCTTCACTTTTATGTGCTCCTGCTGTTTGAGAGTTTGTTTGGGCGCAATGTTTGGGCACTGCGGTTGCCTGTCGTGCTGGTGAGTATCGCTTGCGTGTGGGTGGCGTTGAAGTTTGAGCCACTGGTAGGAAAAAACGTAAGTCGAATCGCGGCGTTGGCGATGGCGGTGTCGCCCGGGTTCGTTTTCTATGGGCGCTACGCCATTCACGAAGTGTGGCTGCAATTCTTCTCAATGTTGTTCATTTTGGGGCTGCTCGGCTTGTGGCGGCGCGGCACACTCACTTACTTGTTGTGCGCCGGCGTGGGCTTAACCGGCATGATCCTCACGAAAGAGACTTACGCCATTCATGTCGCATGCGCTCTGCTGGCCATTCCAACTCTGGCAATTTCGTACGCGCTGAATCGGATTCCGGACGTCAAGCCTGCAAAGCAAACCTGGAGTTGGATCGACCTTGCCATGATCGCGCTCGTAGGCGCGTTTGCCGTCGTCTTTTTCTATTCGGGAACGTTTTTTAATTGGAACGGTGTCAAAGGTCTATATCTGGCATTTAAGGCCTGGACCGAGACTGGTGCTGCGGGTCATGGCCATGAAAAGGCATGGGATTACTGGGTGGGTTTGATGATCCCACACTTCGAAATCAAACGGTCCGACTTTTTTGGCTACGAATTACCAATGCTGGTGGGGCTAATCCTGTGCCTCTTTTGCCAGAAATTTAAGAATCTCAATTTGCGTTATCTGGCGATCTACGGTGTCGGGAGCCTGGTCGCCTACAGCATCGTCAAATACAAGACGCCGTGGTGCATCATCAGTTTCGGCTGGCCACTGCTGTTTGTTTTCGGCGGGGCGATTTCGTTGGTTCGTCCAAAACATTTGCGTCTGGCGCAGCGTGCGATCGGCGTGGTTTTGTGCATATCACTCGGCACCAGCATTTGGCTAAATTATTTCAGGTGTTCTTCGCCAGAGGAGCCGTACGCGTACGTTCAGACGTACAACGATATATTCAAATTAACGAAACCGCTTCTGACGATGGCGAAACGAGACCCGTCGAACTATCACCTTACTGGGCATCTGATTCGCTCGAGCGTCTATCCGCTTCCCTGGATGTTGGGAGACTTCGATCGGGTTGGTTACTACGAAGGATCAAACTTGCCGTCGAATCTTGATGGCGATTTTCTACTTGTGCAGCAGGACAAAGTTAAAGACATCGAATCGAAATTAAAGGGCACCTACTACACTGACATGCTCACCATCCGGAATTTCCAGGATCCGTCGAAGGCATTCTTCAAAGCCGAGGTGTTTAAGGATGTGTTCCCAGGCAAATCGCCTGACTTTGTTGGCAACGCACAAAAACCCGCACCTTCTCCGACCCCCGCCAAAGTTCCATGAAGTGGGTCACGGCTGCGATTACGTTCGTCAATTTGTCGGTTGTCTGCGGACTTTTCCTGGGAATCGCCGGGAAGGGATTAAACGCGGTGACCGCAGCTCTGGCGCTTGTGTGCGGCGCCGCGTTTGCAGTGGCCTCTTTTCTTGGGACCCGCGACACCGGGTTTCGAGAAAAAGACGCTGACGGTCCGGCAGCAGAACAAAAGTCGCGAAAAGCTTCGGCGAGCGAAGAAACACAGAATTCACTTCCATCCGCCCTGATGCGCTATCGCCGCGTTTGGTTTTGGGCGGTTGCATTCTGCTTCGCCATCTTTGCTGTGCGATCATTTTGTTGGTTGTTGTACATCGATAGCAGCGAACTAAAGATTCAGTCGCCGAATAATCTGGGCGATCTCTCACTGCATTTGACGTTGATCAAAAGTTTTGCCAACGGGGTCGCACTTTGGCCGGACAATCCAATCTTCGCGTTCAGCAATCTAAGATATCCGGCGGGAATCGACCTGTTCAACGGATTGCTTTCGCTGGTTCACATCGATCTGCTAGTCGGGTTGGTTTGGGTCGGATTAGTCGCTTCACTTTCAATCTTTTACGGATTCTACCGCTGGGGCGGCACCTTTGCTGTTGCAGGATTCTTATTCAACGGTGGCATCGCCGGGTTTCAGTTTTTGAAAACGTTCAAGTTTTTGGATTATCAGGGGACAGCAGCGGATATCGCGCATAAGCCGATCGCATGGAAAAGCATTGCGTTATCCATGCTCGTTACGCAGCGCGGCTGGCTCTACGCGATCCCGGCAGGTCTCGTGCTGCTCTGGCATTGGCGCGAGAAATTTTTCAGCCAATCTCCCGAAGCTGAGGCGGGCTCGTCCGCCGCAGCAGTGGCGAGGGCGGATGACCCGGGCCAGTCCGGTGAAAGCGTCAAGAGTGAACCAGACACGGTCAGCGCGCGCGGCTACGGGAAAGGTCCCCTGCCCTGGTGGGTTGAACTTTCGATTTACGCGTCGATGCCGCTGTTTCACCTGCATACTTTTATCGCGCTCACGATTGTGCTGGTTGTGGGATTATTCTTCGAACGCGCAACCGAGTTCAAATTTATCGTCAATCTCGTTCGCAAAGACGGGATGGCGGGCATTGGCCGCTTGATTTCGCATCCGAAGATGTGGCCCGAGATTTTCCGCGGTGCGCCCATTCGCAGACACGCTGCCGCCCTGATGATCGCGGCTTTCATACCGGCAACTTTTTTTGTGTGGCTGACCACCGATCATTTCCATGCAGCGTCAGTGCTGAAGTGGCATCCCGGTTGGGCTCAGGATTCAACAGAATTCGCCGCGCCTTTCTTCCGGCTCGGGCCAAAGGATTGGGGATCTTCCACAGGGCCCGGGTTGCTGTTGCAAAAAACGTGGAACGGCGTGATCGCTCCATTTTTCCAATTTTGGCTGCCCAACTTTGGTTTGTGGGTGCCATTGGCAATGGGCCTTGTTGGACTGTGCGTCTGGCGTATTTGGAAGGGCAAATGGCGTTGGGGCGACAGGCCGCCCGCGGATATCGCCTTCGTGATAGCAGCAGTCGTGATTTTCGCCTTCGGCTACTTCGTTCAAACTGCCCCGTGGGAATGGGACAATCTCAAACTAATGATATGGGGCTATTTTCTTATTTTGCCTTTCCTGTGGAGCGACATCATTGGGCGCTGGGCCTTTCCCGAACGAGCAGCAACATGCCTGCTTCTCTTCGGTTCTGGATTTATCACGCTGCTCGGCGGCTTGACCGCCGGCCACCCTGGCTTTGGACTGATTGAGCGAGCCAGACTCGATCACATCGGCACCGCGCTTCGACCGTTGCCGCTGGACGCCAGATTCGCCACTTACCCTACCTACAATCATCCGGTTTTGCTGCAGGGCCGTAAAGTTGTGCTCGGCTATCCTGGCCATTTGTGGACAGAAGGATTCGATTACGGCAAGACCAATGACCAATTGACTGCGTTGATGAACGGCGCAGCAAACTGGCGTGACGCCGCGAAAACGTTAGGCGTGCGTTATATTTTTTGGGGCCAGGACGAAAAGACCAATTACCAGTCAAGCAGCCATCCGTGGGAAGCGACCGCATTTCTCGTCGCGTCAGGTGATTGGGGCGCAATTTACGATCTTAACCAGACCGCTCCTCAGAACTGAGGCGGGAACCTTCGCGCACGCTTCGCGACCCTGGGACTTGCCATTTTTCGGCGCACACGAAACGGGTGCGCGAGGAAAACAAAATAGATCGCGCTCGTAAAATCCTTCAAACTCGAAGCGGGACTTGTTAGGCGGAGTGGACCGCTACGCAGTGCGGCAAAAACCTTCTCAATGGTAAGGGCGGATGGCACGGGCATACTCGTGTAGTGCCGGCCGAAGGCGTGCAATCGATGCGCATCGGAGGTGGCAATCATTGGTTTGCCAAACCGGCTTGCAACTCGTTTTGCCCGGCGATTCGGATTGAATGGGCCAATGTGAAAATGACAGAACTCAATGGCGTCAAAACAATCGATCTCTGCGAGCAACCGCGATCCGATCGAGCCACCGAAAACGTAGAACGGATGCGGCGCAATCGTAAAAATAGAGTTCCCCCGGCGCGCTCGAAGTTGCCGCAGGTCATCGAAGTTTTTCAACTGCGCGATCTCTTCCGCGGTGACATTCAGCACAATCACGTCTGCACCAAGCAAACGTACCTCGGCTGCGGGAATCAGCAGGACGCCCATCGCCGCTGCGTCGGCGAATACTTCCTTCCGATCAAAGACAGCATCATGCAGGGTGATCGCCAGAACGCGAAACCCGAGCGAGTACGCCCGTTCCAGCAATTGATGCGCTGAAAAATCTACCGCGTCTTTGGGATCATCAAGAGTGTGAATGTGTAGATCGATCTTGATCCAATCTTCTTCAGTCGTGCTCATGCTTTTGCTGGACAACCTTAACCCCTGTCGTCGTGATTTCGATCATGATTGCGAGCATAAGCATGATGGTGGCCAAGAAGAATTCAGTCGCCACTTGCCAGCGGTTGCCGTCTGCGGAAAGTTTCCTCCCTCTCGACGCTCGGGTGGTGGAATGGCAGACACGTACGTTTGAGGGGCGTATGCCGAAAGGCTTGCGGGTTCAAGTCCCGCCCCGAGCACGATTTCTTAGCTCCCCTAAATCTTACGGAGTCCTTTGGCTGCTCTCGTCGCGATCGCCAATGCAGAACGTTTCTGGTTGCTTAATCCAGATCGTAGACCTCAACCAAGGCAACGCCCGTGGTGTTGCTTACACCTCGAACAATGGCGGTGTAATTGCCCGGTTGTAGGTTTGCAATGATCGCCGACTCGCTTGCCGCAGTCGGAGCGTGGCCGCTGTTCTGGATGTCGCCGACTTGATTGCCGGTGATAATTCCGCCCGGTAACGTCGTCTGCCAGTCATCATTGGTGCCGATCAGTGCTCCGTTTCCGTTATGCAGTTCCAATCTCGGATTAGCCAACGCATCGGTGATCCCATACTGCGTGAGCTCAGGACCAATGGCACGGATGATCACCCTCTTTAAACCACTCCCTTGAACAATAAAACCGCCAATCATCACATGCTCGCCCGTTTCCACAAAGCTGCGGGTGCTGATGTTACCCAGACTTGAGCTCGCGCCAGGATTCAGATCGTACACTTCCACCAGAGCAACTCCATTGGTGCTGTTTACGCCGCGAACAATCGCGGTGTAGTTGCCCGGTTGCAGGTCTGCAATAATCGCCGACTCCGTTGCCGCCGTCGGAACGTGGCCGCTATTCTGAATATCACCGACCTGACTTCGTGTGACGACACCGCCGAGTATTGTCGTCTGCCAGTCATCATTAGAAGCAATCAATGCTCCGGTTCGATTGTGCAGTTCCAGTCTTGGATTAGCCAACGCATCAAGGATCCCAAATTGAATGAGCTCCGGGCCAATCGCACGAATGATGACTCTCTTTGGTCCAGCACCTTGAACAATAAAACCGCCAATCATCACGTTTTCACCGGTCTGAACAAACGCGCGAGTGCTGATGTTGCCCAGACTTACCGGAACCAAATCAGTAACAAAAATCTGATTCGTATTAGTAGCAGCAAATCCGGCGGAGGATCCGCCACCTGGCATGTAGATTTTGCTTCCGATTACTGATGCCCAGATGCCATGGCGCGGGAAAGGCATGTCGGGTAGCTGACGCCAAGTGTTCGTAACAGGATTATAAACTTCCACCTCTGCATTCAGGGTAAAACCCCCGGGGTCTTCGCCGCCGAAAACCCACAACTCGTTGTTCACCACTGCGGCCGCAATGCCGGAGCGGGCGGTTGGCATCGGAGCACGAGTAGACCAGCTATTGGTCTGCGGATCGTAAACCTCGAGAGCGTTTGTTGAAGTATCTGCCATTCGCCCACCGGCGACATAAAACTTCCCGTTAACTACTCCGCCAGCACAGTGGTTGCGCGGAACGCTCATTGGCGCCTTCACTGTCCAAGTGTTTGCGACCGGATCGTAAACTTCCACTTCGCGCTCACTCGGAGTACCCGTGCCGCCGGCAACGTAAATCTTATCGTTAATTACCCCCACTGCTGCCGTCCCGCCGTGGACATGGTGGCTGGAGGCTCTGGAGGACCATGAGTTGCCGTTCGGATTATAAACAAATGTCTCGCCTGCTCCGGCGCCGAAACTGTAGAGACGTCCCGCCACTACAGCCGCCGCGTTGTGATTCACTGTAAACGGCAGCGGCCGCGCAAGTGCCCAAGTGTCTGTAGTAGGATTATAGACTTCCACTGTGGCCGTGGACCTGCGCATTTCGTCGTAACCGCCAAGGACGTACACCTTGCCATCCAGTACCGCCGTCGCGATTTCCTGTCGCTTCACAGGCATCGGGGCGCGCGTTTGCCAAACGCCTCCAACTTGAGTTCTGCCAGTGCTGGCGAATGCAATCCAAAACAGCACACTGAAAATTGCAGCGGAGCAACCCTTTTGCATGGTGAGTTGATTCAATATTCCTACAGGAAAACTCAGGCGAAGTTCCGAACGAGTGTGAGAGTAACGAAGATCGCTGCCTGAGCCAGCGCACAACAATCCTGAGTCATCAGGGGTTTTTGGACGGAATAACAACCTCGTCCTTCGACGATGTTGGCATTGGGCACACGCCAACTGCTCACCGCTGCGCCAATTCACCACCTAATTCTATCTTTGCGCCGCGATTACGTTCCGATATTCTTCGCCGCAATATGGAATCGCTTTATTTGGTAGGAGTTGCGGTACTGGCCTTACTCGCGTTTGTACTCGCGATTGTTCTTTTCAATTTCTTCGGTCTCTGGCTGCGCGCACGGATCGCGAACGCGCCGGTGAGCCTTGGCAAGATGATCGGGATGAGGCTGCGCAAAGTGCCGGTTGGTTTAATCGTCGACAATCGGATTACGGCCGTGAAAGCCGGACTCGACGTCCGTAGCGACCCACTTGAAGCGCATTATCTCGCAGGGGGCGACGTGAGCCACGTAGTTCTTGCATTGATCGCCGCGGACAAGGCTGGCATTACGCTCGACTTTAATCGGGCATGCGCCATCGATTTGGCCACGAAAGGCACTGGCAAGACTGTGTTGGAAGCGGTGCGCACGAGTATCAATCCGAAAGTCATCGACGCACCGAGCCCAAACATGGGTCGTACGACGATTGACGGCGTTGCTCAGGATGGCATCGGAGTAAAGGTCAAAGCACGAGTCACCGTGCGCTCGCATCTTGATCGATTCGTCGGTGGCGCGACTGAAGAAACGATTATCGCGCGAGTCGGCGAAGGCATTGTGAGCGCGATTGGTTCGGCGCATTCGTACAAGGAAGTGTTGGAAAATCCCGATCGCATCTCGAAGACGGTTCTCGCCAAAGGCCTCGATAGTAACACCGCGTTCGAGATTCTCTCGATCGACATCGCTGACGTTGACGTGGGCGATAACATCGGCGCGAAATTGCAAACCGAACAAGCCGAGGCAGACAAGCGCGTGGCCCAAGCGAAAGCGGAGGTGCGGAGAGCAGCAGCGGTCGCGGTTGAGCAGGAAATGCGCGCTAAGACACAGGAAATGCGGGCAAAGGTAGTCGAAGCGGAGGCACAGGTGCCGATGGCTATGTCCGAGGCGTTTCGTGCAGGCCATCTCGGCATAATGGATTATTACCGAATGAAAAATGTTCAGGCTGATACTTCCATGCGCGAATCCATTGCCGGTGGAGACAAATCCCGGACGGAGGCGACGTGATACCTGATTTGTGATCGTTAGACATTGCGAGGATTTAACAATGTAACGGGCGACACCCAATGCTTGCCTTGAGTCTCGATAATCTACTTTTCTTTGTGCTGATTGCTGTCGCCGCTTTGTTTCAGCTGCTGTCAAAAACGATGGGCAAAGCAGGCAAAAGCGATTCAACCGAGACACCGAGCTCACCAAGACCACAAACACCTCGACCAATTCAACGGGCACCGCGGGAATCCGATGCAGATCGGATTCGCAAATTCCTCGAAGCACTGGGTCAGCCGCCAAGTTCAACTCCACCTGCGCCTGTTCTCCCTCGTACTGACATTCCGCCTCGACCGATGGCACCCGTGCAACCGCCTCCAGTAATCCCGGGGATGTGGCGATTACCTCGTGAACGGCGAGAGAAACCGGACGTCACTCAAAGAGAAAGTGCTCCAGTTGACCAGCCAAGCGGTTTGCAGGAAATCATTCCACCACCCATACCTGTGCGGGCTACGACGGCATTCGAAGTTCATGAAGCGTTACCAGCTGAGCTTCAGCAGCCCCCGATTATCACGACACCTGTTGAAACTTACACAGCGGCAACTCAGACAGTTGTGAAACGCGCAGATTCCAAGATGGATATCGCCTCGCTGCTTGCATCGAAATCTAGCTTGCGCGAAGCAATCCTCCTTCGTGAGATTCTAGGGCAACCACGTGGCTTGCAGCCGCTCGATCTTCTGTAGCGTCCGCTGTCCTCAACGGATCGTTATTTTTAGAATGCGCTCGGTACGGCGCGGCAATATTGAGCTTACGCAGGAATCTTGTATCGTCTTGACTCCCGACGCCGGCGTGGCGGAATTGGCAGACGCGCTGGACTCAAAAGCCAAGACGCTTACCTAGCAAAACGTAAAAGGAATGGTACACGAGGCAGGCAGCGAACGAACATCGCCGTTACCTCGGGTATCTGTAACCTAACGGGATGAAAACCCGCTGCCTTTGTGTCAGTAACTGTCAGCAGGGCAAAGCGGAGCGCAAAAGATTTGGACTGAGCGACATGACCTTCTTAAGGCGTGCCGCCCAATACACTTCGAATTTGTGTGTGATTCGAGAAGTGTTGTCCAACGACAGGAATAATTAAGTTGCGATCAGGCTGTCAATCCCAATCGGAAGCAACACCCCCTGCAAGCGCGATGCAGAGGCTATTCAGAACCCGCCATTCATGCCCGCTCAGCATCGTGAATCCGCGAAGCGTGCACAGGCGTATCTTCGCTGAGCCCGACCGTCGGCTTGCAGTGTTCGCCTTTGGCCGCGCCGCAGGCGGGGCAGGCGATTTTGGAGATTGAGGGATGATCAGAGGGATACACGCTCTTGCGTCCGGTTCGCCTGCCCCTCCGCTGCCAGATTAAGCCACTTGCCTTGGCGCGTTTCACGATCTCGCCAAGTTCAGAGTAATTGATCGACATTCGGTAAAATGGACAACGGGCGGGTGCTCGTTTTGCGCCTCGGCACACCGCCCAAACACTTCGGGGAATCATGGGCCTTGGAGGTGAAGTGGTTGTCCGATGTCCGTCGTAAGTGATTTGCCGCGGGAGAGTCAATGATATTCTGCACTTCCCAGCCTCAAATGATGTCACGATGGGCAATCGGCCACGCGATCCAGAGCAGCCCGGGATGCTGTGATTTACATTTTCGAGTGGCTGGCGCCCGGCGCAAGCCGAGTTGCGAACTTCGATTTTGGCGATGAGCTGACTTCGGACCGACCTGGCGTAGTCGGAGTCTTGGAAGGGACTCGGCCAAAAAGGCAAAATTCTTCAGTACGCACACCGCACGCAGCCCAGACTGCGTCGAGTTTTGTTTGGGGAAAACACGACTGGGGAAGAAAGCCGCCTTAACTATTTGTGTTGACCTTGAATCCGGTCGGACATCCCAAGGGCCCACTGCAATGATTTAGCCATCACCTGCTCGATTGTGGTCCGTTGTCGGTTTGCGATGATGCGAAGCTCTCTCATCGTTTGTGGATTGAGGGCGTCAGCTGGAAGTGCGCCCCACGTGAATTTGATAAGGGTTTGTTTTTTCATAGGAGGAACATGTATCGGACGATCTCTAAGGAATTTCACGTAAGACTGTCAAGGAAATTCGTGATCCGTTTCCTGCGCCTTTAGGGGCTATGCAGTTTCCATGGAACTTTGCTACTGCGCTTTCGTAATACCTACTAAAAGACAAAACGTCTGCCCCCAGATGCGAAAACTTGCCGCCCAAATCAGGCGGGAGCTGCGAGAAAGCTCTCTGCTTATCCCCTACTGCGCTGTTTATGAAGAGGACTTACAGCGCTTGTTCCCATTAGAGCTAAAAAATCGGGAAGTCGAGATTGAAGAATTTGCGAAACAACACGGGTTTAGATTGAGGTTCTACAAGCGCGGGCTGTGCGCCATTTTTCAGGAAAACCCCGCGCGGAATCATAAACGGCCATGACGGGCAGCCAAGCTCACGGGCTGAGGAGGGAATGAGGGCGCGACGAATACAAATGCCGCTGCTTTGGGTTTTCTGGCGTACTTATTACTGGCTTAGAAGGAGGCCGGGATGAGCACCGAGGCACTAATAGATCTGAAGGACGACCTGCTTATGCTCGACTTCGTCCCGGCCCGTTTGTTACGCGGATTGAGATCGTCAGGAACTTCACCGCAGACTTTCCGTAGAAAGGTTGAAGGGAGGGGAGACAATCGTGGATCGCGGGAGGGAGAGACCCGATTTTGGTCAATCTTGCTCCCTAGTCGTTCTGCCTTTTCACCTGAACATTCCCATGAACAGCATTTCTGTTTCCTTCTATCTGCAAAAGGAGCCGGTCGTGTGTCCGCAATGTGGATCAACAGTTCGCGTCGGTCGCGACCTTTGTCTGAGGTGTATGCTTTTGCTAGGCATTGCTGCCTGTGGCGACACCAATGAGATGCTGGAGGACGCCATTAGGGAGATCGATGTTCAGGACGCCGAGCACTTTGTCGGCGGAACTTGGTCCGACATTTCGCGTAGTAAGGAGTACAAGTGAAAGCACCCCCCAGACGGACCGGCAATGTGCCGAAAAGCTCACGTTTTGATGTTCTGGTCGCGTGTTACTATCCGGCTGTTTACAGCTTCGCTTCTCGATTGACTGATGACCCTCGGGAAGCAATTGCGCTAACCCGCGACGCATTCAATAGCACGCGAAAGCAATTACGGAGTTGCTGCGATGACAACGTGTTTGCCTCAATCCTAATATCCGCAGTAATCCGAGCAGGTCTGACCGCCCGCTTGAGTTGAGCCTCAGGCGATACCCCATTTCACTTGAACGAAGCAGACTGGCCGTTCAATTTTTTGGAACGGCCACTCTTTCGCGTGAACACCGCGAAAATTCTTAACCCATCAAAAACCGCCGCACTACACCAAGCGCCCCTAATGCCGCGCCAAGCAACATCACCGTGGTCCCACCATCAGGCACAGCGCCACCCGGAGCCGTAAAAAGCGCCCATCCAGAAAGACCGTGACCGAAGCCGGTGGCAGGAATGGAAACACTTCCGTTCAGATTGCCGACATACCACACTTCAGCGAAACCACCCCCGGGCCCACCGTAATGTGCAAAGAGGTAATCATATGTTCCCCCTGTCAGACCAAGGTTTACCGTCGTACCCGTACCTCGCAGCGCAAGACTGGCTGGCCCGAGCAATGAACCAAAGTTATTCATTGAGCGAGTGATCAAAATGTCATGAGGGCCAATGGTTACGTGCCCTGAGCCACCAAGCGACAAACCAACCATGAAGTTTACATATTGTGTGATAGCGGCGTCACCCTCTGGCGTGGGTGGCTTAGCTTGGCCCAGCTCGTGCTGATCCCCAATCGTAAGGTTAATGCTCGCCGGAAGGGGGATTCGATTGGCGTTTGCATCAGTGCCGGAAGCCAAAATTACAGCGCAACCGATTCCCAACAGCAGTACGAACTTCCCTGTTAAAATCCCATTCGTTTTCATAATAAGCCTTGAAAGAGCATCCTCCGTGCCAGCCCCGAAACAATCCGGCAGTTAGCCGTCAGATTCGGAAAATCCCTACGAAGAATACGGCGAATTCTTAGGAGTAGGTCCATTAAAGAATAATGGCGATGTAAACTCTCAGCGTACCTCCGCGCCGAGCGATTTCCTCGCTAATTTTGCTGAGGGAAATGTGTAAGAAACTCCGACTTTGTCAAATATTCCGACATAAAAGAAGACGCCGTTGAGATCCCTAGGATTTTTGTGGAGATCAGGGAGGATGGCTTCTAACCTTTAGCTCCCGTCGTTGAAGGACTTCGTTCGTCATTTCCGTAGAACGAACTGACCTAAAGGTACCCCCAGCCGGAACGGCAATGCAATACGAATCCTGCTTTAGTACGCTCTCGGGCCGGTGCGTTGCGTTTTAACCTTTGATAAAAGAACTTTGAGCGGGCGGCGATGACGCGCATCGGGCATTACCGCATTTAGTTCCCGACAACTTTAGCGGCAATACTTCCTACCGGCGAGACAATCTCGCCCGGGGTCAAAATTTGACGACCAATCTCCGTCGATCAATCTGAGAGGCGGTTATTGAAAGCCGTGCTTATTCAGGTGAAACCCGCTAAGGGTAAGTCCCCGTGGACCTTGGCCCTCGCAGTTTGTTGCACTGCTTTTTCGCAACAAAACGCCGCAAATCGTCATTAACCAGTCAGCGCAGCGCCTTCGGGCTAACTCGGGAATGAATCACTCCAAGGATTTCGAGTGCCAAGAGTGTGAATAGGGAGGAACAGCGAAATCTCCTTTAAGCTCTGTACGCTTTGCTCCGACCCGATCGCGTTGTGCCGTCTGCCGCAATTCCAAGAGTTGGCCGGCGATAACGGCGCCGGTCTTGAGCATAATTTTCAGATCGAGTAAGACCGACATGTTCTCGAGATAGAAGAGATCCATCACGATCATCGCGTTGAACGTCGTGTTATTCTTGCCGTTCACCTGCCAGTGTCCGGTCAGCCCCGGTAGACCGTTTACACGTTCCCGTTGCCAAGGTTCGTAATGGGCAAACTCATTTGGTGTGCATGGCCGCGGTCCAACTAGACTCATCTCACCGCAAAGCACGTTGAAGATTTGAGGCAACTCATCCAGCCCACTCGCACGGAGAAATCGACCGAACGGGGCGAGCCGTGGATCGCCATAAGCATCCAGCTTCGTCATTGGACGATCGACCTTCATCAATTCATGGAAGTAGTGCTCGTGAGTTTGCGTTTCAGCACTCACTCTCATCGTTCTGAATTTCCAGATAGAAAAATGCCTTCCTCCAAGCCCGACACGCTCCTGCCGGTAGAAGACCGGACCAGGCGAAGCGATTCGCGTCACCAGCATGAGCAAAATCATCACGGGCAGCCAAATCGGCAGCGCAAGCAGAATGCACGTGATGTCGAGAGCGACTTTCCAGCCAAGCCCCGAAATGCTTCCGGTTGTGGTGCGGATCGACATAGTTGCGGACCATACAACCCGCCCCGCGCAGAGACGTTCCTGAGAATTCGCGCGTCGGGGCTACTGTAGGATTTTGTCTGATTGGAAAATCATCCGGCAGCCCGATTGTGTCTCTTCATCACACAAACCAGATTCCCGCTCCACACTTCATAGGAATGCCATAGCGTTTTATGGTTGTGCTTTGGCTAATGAGCGGCGGGTTGGGGATAGGCCCGCCGCTCTTCTTTCGGGTGATCCGGAATTGAAGGTAACATGGCTCGCTTGATTCTGAATTGCGAAGGAGTTGATTTTGTAATGCGTGAGTTAGGTCGCGACATTCTCACGATTGGCCGTTCTCCTAAAACCAGATAGTCATTGATCATCCGACGGTATCAACGCAGCACGCCGTGCTTCTAAGAACCGGGGCCTAACCACTCCCTGAAAGTGCCCTTTGCTCGTGCGTTTCGATCACGTTGCTAGCCGCGTCGTAAACGCGGATCACAGCAGCATGTGAGCGGCTGTAGAACTTTGCATAAGCCACGGCTTCGCGAACTTCTAGATACAACAGCCGCCCGAATGGCAGCATGTGGCTGATTAGATCGACGCCGTGATGATCTTCGCGGGGACGGACTTCGTAGGTGTGCATTTTTTGGTCGGGATCGTTACCGCCCATTCGGTCCTGAATGCTGTGACGCTCGGCTGCCATATTTTGCATGCTGTTGTTTTGCGCTTGTTACGACGAGGCACAAGAAACGTTGGGTGACATTTGTGTGTCGTAAATGAAACATGCGATCAGCGCTCGCCGCTTTTCAATTGGCGCACCGCATTTCGGGCATGTCGGAGCAGTTGTTGAGACTGCCTTCTGGCATTCAGAACATTGAACGAGAGCCATACAGGTGTTCAGGGAATTGCCGATGACATGATGGCCAGACCATTCACTATCCGGAATCAAAAACGATTCTAAGGCGCGACCAAGGGCAGCGCATTGGAAATCAGATCGACGCCGCGAATGACCAGTAGGCGAGCTGGGCTTCGATAGTGGGCCAGGTAACCGCCTCCACGTTGTCCTTGATGTTTGAGTCCATGTTCCTCACTATCATCGCCAAGTGATGAATCCCGAAGAGACGAAGATACTCGCCGGTTTTCACAAACCGATTCTCGCCGACCCTCGCCAACGGCAGGAACAACAACGCGAACAACCAGCACAGACAAAGTACGGCAACGACATCCGTGAATGGTTCCGGCCGAAAGTGCGAAAAGCAGCGCAAGAGCTTTCCCCAGAGATAAAGCCCAAAGGCACAGTGATTACCGTTGGCGAGGGACGCGGGTTTGTCGTCGAGCACAGAGGTGAACACCTTGTTGTTACTGCCAGCCACTGCTTGCCTTGGCTGCCTTCGGGGTTCGGCATCGCTTACTCCGAAGAACACGTTTACCGGAACATGCTCGGCCCGCTCGGCTCCGCCCCGACTGTTGCTTGCGAGTGTCTGTTCATAAATCCCGTCGCCGACGTGGCCGTGGTTGGCGTTCCCGATACGCAGACCTTTTCCGATGGAGCAGACGCTTACCGTGCGCTTCTGGAATACGCTACACCGTTCCGAATTACTGAGGCACCGGAGAAGGCCCGCGGCTTTCTTCTAAGCCTGGAAGGGGAATGGTTTGGATGCCAGGTCCAGTGGATGGACAGGATTGATGGTCCGCTCTGGGTCTCAAAGCCCGCGCAACCAATTGAAGGCGGCATGTTCGGCTCGCCGATCGTTTCAGAAACCGGTAACGCCATCGGAATCATTGCAGCCTCCGTGATGGAAAATGAAAAAGACGCAGGCACGGACTACTTCGCCGCGTCGAACCCACGATTAATGCGCGATCTGCCGCTCTGGCTTTTGCGGGCCCAGACGATGAGGAAGCACTGACAACATGAAGTACTGAGAAATCATCGCTGACAATCTCAGCAAAGCCGGTTGGAGCTTGGGCTGGGTCTCAACCATCAATTCCAATTGGCAAACCATCTTTGTTGTGGATGCCCACCGAGACGACGGTAAGCGCTTTATTGTGCTATAAAATTTACACATGAGGACAAATTTGCAGGATTCTGTTGAACTCGCCGAAAATTGTAAGGACAACCAACAATGGTCGAGTTGCTTAACAGTTCAGAAACAGTCGGCGCTATGCTTCCTTGAACTTGCCCGAGAATGTCCCAAAATGTACGTGTTCCCGTTTTTTACCTAGCATAGCCGGCGTGGCGGAATTGGCAGACGCGCTGGACTCAAAATCCAGTGATCGCAAGGTCGTGTGGGTTCGAGCCCCTCCGCCGGCAGCTATGCTTTTACCTATGAGAAAAGCGCATTCTAGTAACCCGGCGGAAAAGATTTATGACGGATTTAGGATAGAAAACGCTGATTTACTCTGCGACACCTATTTACAGGGTGATGCACAGCAGAATGCACAGGACGATTGTCGTAAAGTGCTAGGGCGCAACGGTCCAGGCGTCCTGCTGTGGAGCAGTAGAGCTTTCACCCCATCTAGAAAACGACGACTGTCTGACTGACCCGCGACCCTTTTGCGGGTGTTGGAAGGACCCGTCGCCTAGAGGCGGGGCGATTTCATATGACATATAGTTTTTTACGGAAATTTTCGGACCTGATTTTGCCGGGGAATTGCGATTGACGTCTCGCAGTGTTTTCGGGGAAACTGCCTCTATGGGAGGCAGAAATAGATTGCAGGCTGCAATCTAATCTAGTTACGCTCTATGACGCTGCAGGATTGGAGCAACCTCGCGCAAGTGATTGGCGCGCTCGCTGTTGTCATTTCGCTCATCTACGTTGGATTTCAGATCAAGCGGAACACGAGCGCCGTTCGCTCCGCCACTGCGCAAGCAATTCACAATAACTATGGCGATTGGTATATGAATCTGATGGGCGATGCCGAACTCAACCGAATCGCACTCAAGGGACTGAAGAACTACTCGTCATTGAATGAAATAGAGAAAGCGCAGTTCATTCAGACTTTCATGGCATTTATCTCTTTTTCGCAAAACGCCTTCTACCAGTGGCGCGAAAAGGCGTTGTCTCCCTGGCTTTGGGACGGCTGGGAATTGCTTACCATGAATTTGCTTGCTGCTCCCGGCGGCAAAGGGTTTTGGAAGGAACGAGGCTACGTTTTCGGGAAGGAATACCAGGATTACGTGGAGAAAGTCATTTTGACGAGGAAACCGCATCCCGAGGCCAGGCCGTTTGGCGCTTTCAAGATCGGCTAATAGAACAAACGAACGCCTACCGGAGAAAACAATACCGCGCTCGGCTTTCGCATGATTCGGAATGAGGGTGTGCAACCACTTGTGGAGGAAATACTGTGGCAACCAGGCGAGGATTTCTTAAAAGCGGAAGTATTGTGCTCGGAGCTTTAACAGCGGGGACGCTGACGCCGATAAATGCGACCACAACCGTGACTGAATCGAAGATCGCCGGGTTTGGTTGGGAGATTGGCAATCTCGATAACAACGGCGCGAACGTATCCTTCGTAGTCCGGCAAGGGATGATTCTACAGTGGGTGGATATTGATGTGGCTTTCATGATCACGTCCCCACCAACCGTTCCAGGATTTGCGCAAGTGTTATGCAGGGCGGGAGTTTCTCGCGGCGCACGACCGAACTTCTCCGGGCCGCCGGAGGATTTTATTCTGTTTCCCACCAGCCCGGATTTCGGTGCTGTTCGCGTCCATAATCCTAACCATCTCAGTGTTGGATTCGATGGTGGCCTTCTGCAAGATGCTTTTTATCAAGTAATCCTCAAGAGTTGGGTGCCAGTCGATGGGACGGCATCTTCTACCTCGCGTAACGCGCATGTGGAACCGAACCTCTTGTTGAGTACGAATGAGATTCTAGTCTTCCACATGAACCACGGTGGGGTACCGGGAGATGCTGAGATGCAGGTCACTATGAGCTACGTGCTGGTGTGACAGGGCGATCTGGATTGTGGACGCGCATGGCTACGGAAACCGCTTCATCGTGCGCTCCGACGAAAAGATGACTGCGTTTCTAGAACTGGAGAGGGCGATACCCGAGTTCGCGGTGGATTTGATCTCGTAAAACTTCGCCGCTCCTGGGGAGCCACCCGGGCGGGGAACGCTTAGGCTTTGGCGAGCTTTTTCGCGCGCTTGAGAATCCGTGGCACATTTCTGGGTGGATAGCGCGCTTAAGAAGAAAAAAAAGATCAGATCGCTCTACGTAGTGGGCAACTCTTACAGCTCGACGACTCCGGAGAGTGCTCACGCTATGTGGCCGGGCGAATTATCTCGCTTACTTGGGTTCCCGTTTATTCAGGCTCGTAATGCAGCGCAGCCATCTGCTGGTCTATTCACTACGACGGTCCCGCCTGCAAGACCAGGCTTGGTCGACCAACTGAAAAGCTTGCCAGCCGGCCCAAAGAAGCATGCGCTGCTTGTGATATGGATATTTCCGGAGATTGGCAACGGCATCTCGCCGATTGAAGAGGCTACTTACACGCTCGGCATTGATCTAGCCTACGCTCAAGGCTTTCGTATGGTGCTGATGCCGAACCTTCCGGACCCGTCGCGCCTGCCTTACGCTCGAGAACGTTACACGCCGGAGCAGTTAGCGATTATTCGAAATAATTGGGCGCAATTCAACGCAGAGTATGCTGCGATGATAAAACGGTTCAAAAAGAGGCATCCTGAAATGGCTTTTGGCAGCGTAGACATATTTAATCGATGGGACGGCTCCGGAACTGTAGATGGATTACACCCCGGTGCTCAGACGCATAGAGTTTTCGCACAGTGGTTTAAAGCGCGAGCGCGCAAGTTAGCGAGGGCAGCCTGATACATGACCCACTCTTTGAAATCGCCCTTGTGCTCATGTGTCTCCACGACGTTCCCCGCGCGGCATCATAAACGCGAATCACAGCATCATGTGAAGGCTGCTATGCATCGCGTAGCCGATTGCATTACTGACCGCATTTGGCTCGCCATACCACAGCCGACCGAATGGCAGCGCATCGGAAATCAGATCGTACCCGCGTCTATCTTTACGCGGGCGGACTTCGTAAAACTGCATAGGAAACCGAAGGAGCCGTCAGCTTAGTTCATTCATCTTTCATCGGTTCGCCATAGATCCGTCGAGCCTTCGCTGTCTGCTGTAGCTGATTAATATGCTTCGCAAAATCCCCATGGAACCAATGGGAGCGTAAACGCCACCAACCCTGAACTCCCGGATATCCGTTGAGGTCGTTCATGGCCGCTTCCCACCCATACCACACGCGTGCATCCAGATGCCCCTCCAAGTGTCGATAATAGGCTTCCTCGTAGAGTCGAAACATCCCTTGCACCAGTACACCGAAGCCTACGAGATCAGCGCCTTCGAGAGATTCGAAGTCCTGGAGACCGCGATAATATACTTCTCTTAGATTCTGATTGTCTGCGAGTTGTTGAGCCCACCGAATGAAGATGTCTTCCATCGAATGCCTCGAAGCTAGTTGCGTCGCGTGAGCACTGCTGCGGACTTCCCTTGCCACGTAAATCAGAGAAATGACGACGGCAATTGCGCCGACGATTTGACCGATTGCACTAATCGCTTCCCAATTCACGGCATGATCCATGTCATCGCGTTCAGATATTCAATCACACTGCGCCGTGCGCCGTAAAGCGTGCAGGAATCACGCTCCAACGTGTGGTTCGACGTTTTGCTTTCCGATTAGTCACGCGCTTGGGTGGTCGCGGTGGAGCAGAAATCTCCTCGGGCTTCGCGCGTATGATGGCCGCGATGCGGATCTTGAAGTCTCAATTGATCTTCGACGATGGATGTTGAGCGCAATCCACCTATCCCAGTCATTTGCTGCGTTTATCTCGGAAAAAAACGGTTCCACACCGCTTCATAGGGATCGCCAGCTTTGCTTTCCGGATACCTCTTTCGCACCGTTTCCAGTGTAATCAACGCTCCATCGCCAGTGGTGTCGAGCGCGCTCACCGCACTCGCGATGTCTGCCAGCCATTGCGGCGCAGGTTTGTCTTCGACCGTTTCAGACGCCGGTCTTTGGGTCCGATACGACGGACTGACATCGATGAGGCGCATGCTGTCGAACACATTCCAAATCCCGCCGGATAAAGTCAGCATTCGTTGACCGTCGGAGCTGAACTGTACAACTCCGATTGACCCGCGAAAAACCACAGGCTCGGCCGGCTCCTGCATTCGGTCTCCTTTTGCAACTTCCACTCGACCGTAGAGCGATTTCGCCACGAGACGCCTGGCAAAATCGCCCGGGCCGACAACTATGCGCATGAACTGATCGCGAAACGTTGGTGGAGGGACGGGTGTGACGTTCCCGTTACGCAGATCGAGGGTCCGGATGCCGCTCCAACTCGTCAGGGTAAGTTGGTTATCGCCGGGCCCGGAGGCGATGCCATTTGGTTGGAAATCCTCGGATAATCGAATTGAAAGGGTCCCCGGTATCACCTGGAGATCATCCGCGCCGATGAAACTTACGTTGCGCAGTGCCGGCTTTGCCCGATCCACAGAGATTGCGGCGATGCCGGTACGGTATGCGGCAAAGGCAAGCGCCACAATTTTCATGCTATTCAGCTTGTTCGATTGCTCGAGAAGTGGTTCCAGAGTGTCGCCCTTCACCTCGAAAAAGGTACATTTGGTCTCGTTCAGGCGCGTATTGATAAGCACGACTCGATCGGATTCGGGAGACCAGGCAAAGTTGATCACGCGGGAACCTGGAAATCGCAGAAACTCCAACTCCTCGCCGGCTCGTTCGTATGTCCCTTTGCGCAGCGACCATCGCCAGATCTGCAATTTGCACACTTCTTCGCGGCTGCCGGCGCTGCCACCGGCTGGCGGTCCCTGCTGAGGCGGGCCTGGTCCGGCAAATTCCGCGTTTGCAGCCGAAGCGAGCGTCGGAGCGATAATGAACAGCCATTGTGCGTTGGGGCTAAAGGAGGCAAATCCAGGTTGCACAACCTCCTGCTCTTTCGGTTTCGGTTTCTCAAATAAAGATTCGACAGGTGAGAGTTCGCGCCCTTTCCAGAACAGCAACTGACCATCCCCGGCCGCGGCAAAAATTTCGTCACTGTTTCCGCCGGGAGCGAACGCCGCTGCCAACAATGTATCCCGCCGATAACGCACCTCTGAGGCAGCGGGCGGACACCACACGCGCTGCAGCAATAAATTCGTAGCCATCCTTGCGGCCTCGACGTCTTGGCGATTTAAATTCAAAGCAAGAGCGAGATTCCGGAGCGCGGTGACATCTTTAATTGGATCATCCGTCCGGTTAGCCAAAGCCGCCTTTGCGCTTTCTCTAAGACTCTTACCCTTCTCGATGAGGGTTTGACGGTCCTGCTCGAGTTGCGCGGCAGTTTGTTTCCAAATCTTCCGCTTCTCGTTCATCAGATAGCCGAGAGCTGCGAGAGCGATAAGAACGATCACGCCCAAGACCACGACTACGACGCCGAAATTTCGTTGTCGCCGAAGAAGCGTTACTTTTTCCGTCTCCGCCCTGCGTAGCTGTTCCTGCTCTTCAGCGCGGCGTCGTGCTTCTTCTAGCTCCTCGGCCTGACGTTTCTTTTCTTCGTCCAGCGCCTTCCTACTGCGCTTGACAAGCTGACGCGCCTCTGGACTCGCGCCGAGAACTTTTGCCACTGGCGAATTCAAGTACTCCTCTGCTTCACGCAGCTCCACTTCGTCCAGAGATTCATCGGACTCGCGCTTAACGTATTCTTCCAACTTCGCGCGGATCCGCTCCGCGTCTTGATATCCCGCAAGCCACTTATGGTTCGACTTCTGTATTGGTTCGATGAAGCGATCGTGGGTCAGTTCGTGAGTTATTGTGCCCGAGCGATCTTCGCGGCGTATAACATGAGCTTCCTCCAGTTCTTTTAGCGCCAGGCCAGGTATTCTCCAGGTAGCGCCGGGCGCACCGCGAAAAGCAAGTCCGCGTGTTCCGGTAGCTGTTATCAGAGCTGTTCCAAACCAACGTCGCAATTCACCTTCTCCGATCTTCCCTTCACTGGCGGCGGCAGCTCTCTCAACCGAGCGATCGTAATAGCACGCCAAAGCATTATCCACGTCGCCGAAGCGTTCGATGTATTCGGCCGTGATCAGACGCGATCCATCGCTGCTGGCGTTCGGTTCAATCTTCCATTCCGCGGGCAGATTTTCCCATAGCGACTGGCATACCACTTGAAGCTGAACCGGTTCGACGAATTCTCCGTGGGTTTCACGAAATTTGTCGCCTTCTGCCACCCGAATCTCTGAAAGTTCCTTCATCAATTCGTTGGCTGCATTCGAGTCGAAGGAAAGACCTCTGTTCTCGAAAGGTTTCACCACGGCGTTACGGGCGGCGTTGCCGCGCAGTCGCTCCAAGTGCATACGTGGTCGCAATTTTTCCGGGAGTAACTCGGCGAACGGCTCCAGTTGAGCGATGTACTCTTCACGCATCACGAAAACCACTTTCATCGTTGGCAAATCGGACAGGGCCTGGGCAAGCTGATCGAAAAATGGCCGCCGTTGCTGCCATCGATCGGCATTGGTCGTAAAGAATTCTTCGAACTGATCAAAGATGACGATGAGCGGTGGCGGGCCGTCGTCGCCGGCTTCTGCGGGAACAATAAGCGTCTTAAGGTACTCAGACAGCGTGGTCTTCGCATGATCTTTGATTGATTGCCCACTCGGCACTGTTGCCGCCCAGTATTGGAGAGCATGAAAAACGAAAACGTTTTGTACAGTTTCCGGTGGAACGTCATTCGGCAGCAAACCATGGACGCGTGCGGACCGCAGAACGTGATACTGCTGTTCCTCAAGGCGCTTGATGACACCTGCCCTCAATAACGAGCTCTTGCCTGCTCCCGATTGCGCATAAACAAGGATCGCCCGGTGCGCGATGATCAATGAGAGAAGCTCCTCCGTCTCTCGCGTGCGACCGAAAAACCGATCGCTGTCCTCCTTTTCAAAAGGACGCGGGCCAACAAAGGGCGAATCGCTCATCCCCGGCTGAAAGCTTCCCACCGTACTCGCAGGTCCTCGCAAAACTCCTGACAAGTGCCCCAGTAAATTTTTACCTGCGCGCTGCCGAAATATGAATCGAGGTACCTCACGGCCTTTGCCGCTTTCTCAGCTTGGTCCCCCGGCGTTTCAGAAGGCTCAAGTTGCACCGCGATGTGCGTATTACCGCTGTCGCGCAGCTTATTTGCGAAGAGCCGGAAGAGCACCAGAAAATCCCAGTCCGACAGGGTGTACCCGAGGAAAAGCAGCGCGCCTCCCAACGCACGGTCCACTCGATGCGCGAGTGATTTGTAGTCGCGCGAAATGTTGATCAGGAATTCAAAATAATCGTCCTCGGTCACTACCGCCGACTCCGCCCACGGCGTGCAACCGTGAAAGTGATAAACAAGTGGATTTGCTACCGAATAGGCGAACTCCGGATCAAAACTCGGCGCTTTCTCAGGGATATGCCGGTTCCAACGACAGATTGCGAGGCGCGCGTCGCGTTTCTTGTATTCCGTCAGGGCGCGATACATCCAATCATCGAAGTTACTTGTGAGATAGACCGGGAATGGAAGATCGGCCAAAACCCGGTGCGGCTCGTTAGGCCACGCCGAAAAGTTCGGCGAAGGAAGACTACCGTAATGTTCGGCGAACGCCTCCTTCGGGGCCATGATGTCGTCTGTCGCTGCCACGTATTTCGCCACTCGTTCCAGCTTCGTTTGATCATCGAGCGGATAGGCGTAATCAGCCGCAAACCTGAGCGCAATCTGTTCCTTCGATGGATATTTCAATTTCTCCCATTCTTCAGGATTAGCGCCTGAGGGAGCCGCTGTACACGCGCCGGAGCCAATGACCGGCGTACACTTGTCGTCTCTGATCCGCTTCAACAGCCGCTCCCAAGTCTTGTCATCCAACTCACGGCCTTTCGACGGCGGGATGTCCTTCGATTCGGCGGCAGCAGATTCAACGCTCATTTTTTTGGCCGTTCGAACGTTGCCCAGCGCTCATCCAACTGCGATGAAAACTCGCGGGCTGTGCCCCAGAAAACTTTCATGTCCAAGGCGCCATAAAACTTTTCGAAATACGCCTGATGCGCTGCGCGGTTTGGATCGGTTTCATCTGGAGGTTTCAGGACCACTATGCTGCTGAATTGTTGCCGCGCACGCAAAGTCTGAAAGAGGACGCGAAAATTCCAGTCGCCCAGGCGATAGCCAATGAACAAAAAACTCGTAGCGGCGAACGCCTGCTGTACGACCTCGGGAAGAAGATCCGGTTTGGCGGCTATATTCGCGAGAAAGGTCAAGTAATCGTCTTCGGTCAAGACGAGCGATTCAGAGACATCAAGCGCGCCATGCAAATGGAACACCAGGGGATTGGCCGGCGTTGGCTTGTAGCCAGGTTCCTTTTCGAAAATGGATTCCACGTGCTGCAGAATGTCCTGCCATCGGCAGATCTCGCGACGTGCGTCTTTCAATTTCCATTTGAGAGCGCGGACCATGAAATCGTCATAGTTAGTCGTGATAACAATCGGTAGTGGAAGACCAGCGAGAACGCTATGCGGTTCACCGGAGTTCCCGAACTGTGGAGGTTGGGTGTATTTTGGAGGACCGGCTGCGCGCAGAATTTCCACAACGTCCTCTTTTGGCGCGTTTGGGTCGGATTGCACAGCCGCGTACTGCGCAACACGCACGAGATCTCGATCCGGAAAGGGATAGCCGTAACGTTGCGCGAGCTCTTCCGCGACATCTGCCCCAAGAGGCAGCGCGCCATAACAGGCACCCGCTCCCAAAAAAGGAGTGCACTTGCCCGACTGAATCCTGCGCAGGAGCCGATTCCAGTCCGCTTCTTGAAGTTCGCTCGTCACATCAACCAGACTAACGAAGTCGGACACGGATCATTAGGGATTTTCGCCTAGGATGTCAATACCTGGATTTATGGACAAACTTGCACCGCGAATGGATCGATTATCTAACCCTCGTTAGGCAACGAGCCGATACGAGAACTGAAACTTGGCGATCCGAACTGCGTATTATATTGAACGCCTGTCACGAATCGTGTCATTACCACTTTGTGCTTGTGTGTATGAAGGAGACCCACAATGTTCAACTGTGAAAGGGATGAACGGCCACGAGGGTAAAAGCGGAACGCATGAGTTCGTAACTACCCGCTGGAGCTTGATTCTTTCGGCCGCCAACCTGACCAATGAAGAGCAGAACGCTCGCGATGCGCTGGCCGAACTTTGCCGGACATATTGGCGGCCCATTTTCTTATTTGTGCGGGCACGCGGCTATTCGATCGAGGATGCGCAGGACCTTACTCAGGATTTTTTTGTGACCATCCTGAAGAAGAATTGGCTGCAGCACGCCGACCGTAACCGCGGTCGCTTCCGTTCGCTGTTGTTGAAGTCGCTTCAGAACTTTCTGATTAATGCCGCCGAGAAAAGTCATACCCACAAACGCGGCGGCAGTGTGGAATTTGTTTCCTGGCACGATTGGATGTCCGAAGCGCCGTCCGGTCCGCCCATCTCCGCTGCGATGTTGGAGTCGCTGCCGCCTGAGCGGCTCTTCGATCTCACCTGGGCAGCTACTGTGGTGGAACACGCGCTTCAACGGCTGCGTGAAGAATGCGAAAGCAAAGGTAAACTCTGGCTTTTCCAAACGCTAAGTCCCCTTCTTACAGAGGAACGCGACGAAGTTTCGTACGCCGAACTCTCCGCGAAGCTGGGAATCGCCGAGACGACGGTAAAAAAGCAACTACACAACATGCGACAACGTTATCGAAGTCTCCTGCGCGCTGAAGTTTCGCAAACTGTCGAAGACCCCGGCGACGTGGATGACGAAATTCGTTATCTTTGCGCGTCACTTGCAAGCGGGACCGAAGTACACTGATGACGAATCCAGATCAACGGTCAGGTTCGACGGCGAGTGCGATCCCGGAGGAAGCAAAATGCGCGAAGTGTGGAGCAAACAAGCGGCGCGACACCGGAGTTTGCGTGAGTTGCTTTCTGCGTGAGGGATTGCAAGGAGGCGACGAGGTATCTCAGGCGGCTTATGAAACCCTTCTCGACGAAGTGGATGCGCCGCAGAAGTCATGGTTCCTAGGCAACTACGAAATTCTCGAGCAGATTGGTTGCGGCGGCATGGGCGTGATCTACCGCGCCAGGCAACGACATTCCCGGCGCATCGTCGCCGTTAAGCGCGTCCTGAGTTATCGCGCTGATTCACACGGGGCACTGCAGCGTTTCCGCCGCGAAGCACAGGCGGTGGCCAGTCTGGATCATCCGAACATTCTTCCGATTTATGAAGTGAGCGAAAGCGAGGACGGTCTGCCGTTTTTCAGCATGAAGTTCGCGGAGAAGGGAAGCTTGCAAGAGAACGCGGCTTCTCTCCGCGATCAACCGCGGAAGTGCGTGCAGCTTATGGCAAAAGTCGCGCACGCGGTCGACTACGCCCACAGCCGTGGAGTTCTCCATCGCGATATCAAACCGGGAAATATTCTGCTCAACGATCAAGGCGAGCCACTGGTCAGCGATTTCGGTTTGGCGAAGCTTCTGGACGGGAACAACGATCTTACAAGATCGCTGACCACGTTCGGAACCGCAGGTTTTATCGCCCCCGAGCAGGCCGGTCATGCAGCTGTCGACTTCACCCCGGCTGCAGATGTTTACAGTCTCGGTGGAGTTTTGTTCAACCTGCTGGCCGGACGTCCGCCATTCCTGGGTTCCAATCCGGTTTCAGTAATTCGTCAGGCGTCTGAAACACAGGCGCCCAAATTGCGTTCGCTAGCGCCATCGGTCGATCGGGATTTGGAGACGATCTGTGCACGCTGTCTCGAACGTGATCCAAAAGCGCGCTACCAGTCCGCCGGAGACCTCGCAGTCGATCTGGAACACTGGCTCAACGGCCGTCCAATCGTCGCGCGTCCGGTTTCGCCCCCAGCGCGGATCTGGCGCTGGTCGCGGCGTAACCCCAAACTGGTTGGAGCGGCGACCGCCGGTCTCCTTTTGGGCGCGACGTCGGTTTGGTTATTTCGCGGTGGCGCCGTTCAGCCTTCCCACGATCAACCCGGCGATGGCGTAGACAACCGTTTTCCACAGGAACGTTTCGCGAGTGTAACTCACCCGACAAAAATAAACCCTATCGGTACTAACGTGCCGATACAGAATCCAGTCAGTCCATTTGCAGGTCTGGATTACACACGTCCGGGAGATTTCAAACCGGGTCGCCCGAACACTCAAGTGAGCGCTGCGCCTCTTCCGACGGAAGTCACTACCAGTGTGCGTGATCCCGCAGCGGAAGCCAACATGCGAACCAACAAAGTTAGCGCGGACGGACTGTTGCGTCTCCGCCGATGGCAACCAATACCAGCGTGCATGATCTCGCAGCGGAAGCCAACATGCCAACCAACAAGATTAGCACGGGCGTGACCGCTGCTCCTCCAGCGACCGCAGCCAATACCAGTGTTCGTAATCGCCCAGCAGAAGCCAACATGCGAACGAACAAAATCACAACGGACGTGACCCCTGCTCCTCCAGCGACCGCAGCCAACACCAGTCTTCGTGATCGCGCGATACAAACCGGTCTGCGAACGAACAAAGTTATCGCGGCCGGGCCCACGTCCATTCAGGGATTTGTCAAAGATGTAAAAGGCGAACCGATTAAAGACGCAGACGTTCGGATCGAATCCCGAGACGGCAAACGGGTGTTCCGCACGGTTAAGACCGATCCAAAGGGCCGCTATATTTCACAGGGACTGCAACCGGGCAATTACCGGGTGACATTGCTCGTGAATGGCACGGTTAAGGCATCGATTCTAAATACGCAAACCATGACGAACGAACCGACTCAGCTGAATTTCGATTTCAAGCCAACGTCCCAGGCAAGTAGCACGGCAAAGAGCGGAAAACACATGGTGTGGGTGCCACATCGTACGGGGAGCCATATCGGCGGTAATTGGGTCGAAGTCGACGCCGAGGGAAACGCTCATTTCGATTCGAACGTCCAGACGTACAGCGTTCGTAAGTGATAATTTTGAAAAGGGCTACCACGAAGCGACAGCCGACATTAAAAAATCATACTTGGGACGTTGCTTTCAGAAAACGTTTTTAATCCGTAGCCACGGCTCAACGTCACTTTTTTCTCAATCAGCAAATTACTTCGGAACTTTGGCGCCGTTTTCCTGTAGGAGTAAATGAACCAATATCATCTATGTTTACTAAATCATTGCAGATTGGGTTAGTGGGGTTTTTCCTCTGTGCCGCGAACGCCTGGGCGGGACCAGCGAGCATTCAAGGGATTGTGAAAGACGCCCAGGGAAAGCCGATTAAAAGCGCGGATGTTCGGGTCGAGTCTAAAGATGGCAAACAAGTCTTCAACACGGTAAAGACCGATTCACAGGGTCGCTACATTTCACAGGGTCTGCAACCCGGCGTTTACCGGGTTTCGCTGGTAGTCAATGGTGCCGTGAAGGCTGCCATTAGCAACACGAAAGCCAGGCCAGATCAGGCAACACAGCTGAACTTTGATCTGAGACCGGCGACAGCAACAGCTGGGCAGACAACGGCGACCGCGCCAAAGAAGACACACAAAGTCTGGGTACCGGCGGGTACCGGCAGTCATATGGGTGGTCGGTGGGTCGAAGAGCCCGATACGGGCTCAGCTCCGGGTGCATTGAACGTGAAAAGAGCCAGCGCGGAGCAATTGCAGCGTGAAGCTCTTACCCATAGCAGCTCAGGCGGCGGGAATTAAGCCAAGCCAAATCTGACCTACGTCGCACGCGATTTGAATCGCGTTGCTGCGCCGAGTTCAGAAGCGGTCTGTCGTGTATCGCTAAAATCCGGAGCTTAATTTCAGGCCGGGTTTTGCGCAATTGGCTTAGAGAATAATGCCCGGACCGACTCACGCGAAAGGGCAACGATAGTAAACACTCCAAGAATCGTGCCGAACGGAACGAAGAGACATTCAATAGCAAGCAATTACGAGATCGAATGTGTAACGCTTGCGCAGCGCGAGTGATCGGCCGGCGATGAGAATGCAAATCGCCATCACAATGCCGATTACGAATAACAGGCAGCCTAGCACCGCGAAAATCCAACCAAGAAATTCAGGCGGCAATTCTTCCCCCGGCTTCGCCGTTCCGTGTCGCGCGGCAAATATGAAGATCACGCCGACGGCTGTATAAATTAGCGGGAAAAAGGAGAAGAGCGCGGCGAGACCGGCGAGCACGTAATGAAAAATCGCCAGTAGATCGAGTTGTTCGGTGTCGCGGTCCATATCCTTAACCCTGGCCAGCCTGTTTCGACTTGATCCACCGATCGACCAGCTCTTCCAGAACATCGAGCGGCACGCTGCCATTGCCCAAAACCACTTCGTGGAACTGTCGGATATCGAATTTGTCCCCTAACGACTTCTTCGCCTTCTCGCGCAATTCGAGAATCTTCAGCATTCCGACTTTGTAAGCGGTCGCCTGGCTCGGCATCACGATGTAACGATTGATCGAGTCGGTGCAGTCCGCCTCCGTGTTGGGCGTATTCTTGACCAGGTAATCGATCGCCTGCTCGCGCGTCCAACGTTTTGAATGGATCCCCGTGTCCACCACCAGGCGCCCAGCCCGCCAGAGCTCGAGCGAAAGGCGGCCAAAATCGGAGTAAGGATCGGCGTACAGCCCGATCTCTTTCGGCGTCAGCTCGCTGTAGAGTCCCCACCCTTCGGTGTACGCGGTGTAGGCATTCGAAAATTTCCGAAACTTTGGAACCCCGTTTAGCTCCTGCGCAATCGCGATCTGCATGTGATGACCGGGAATGCCTTCATGATGGGCTAGCGCTTCCAATTCATAGGTGGGATTGTCCTGCATGTTGCGCAGGTTCACATAAAACATCCCTGGGCGCGTTCCATCCGGCGCCGGTTGCTGATAAAAAGCTTTGCCGGCCGACTTCTCTCGAAAGCTTTCCACCGCCTTCACCACGATGTCGGCTTTTGGCTTCGTCACGAAAAGCTCGTCGAGTCGCTTTTTCATCGTCTCGATGATGTCGTTGGCCATGGCCAGATATTTGGCGCGACCTTGCTCGTCGCTCGGCAGATGAAACTGCTGATCCTCGCGCATGAACTTGAAAAAGGCCTGGAGATCACCCTTGAATCCGACCTTCTCCCGGATCTTGTTCATCTCTTCGTGGATGCGCGCCATTTCCTTCAGACCGGTTTCATGAATCTCTTTCGCACTCATGTTTGTCGTGGTGGTGCGACGCAGCGCAGACTCGTAAAACTCCGCGCCATCCTTAAACTTCCAAACGCCTGCGTCTTCGGTGGCGCGCCTGGCCTGTTCCTCGAGGAAAGCGATCAGTTTTTCATAGGCGGGTTTTACCGATTCATTCAGCGCCTTGGTGGCATCGGCCACCAGTCGGTCGCGTGTCGCGGCGTCGACCTTGCTTAAAGCGGTCACTTTCCTGGTAAAATCTTCCAACAGCGGGCTGTCGTTAGGCCCCGAATCGAAGGGCTTGCCCTTGATGATTTTGTGGCAGGCGTCCAACACAAGCGGAAAAACGAAGCGAGGCGCTATCACTCCCTTCTCTTCGCGCACTTTTAGATTGACCAGCAACTGATCGAATAATTTAGGAAATGCGCGCAGCCGCGCGACGTACGCCTCCGCGTCTTTCACCTCATCGATCTTGTGAATGTTGATCAAGAAGGTCGGCATCTGCGCATGGACGCCACGCATCTGGCTGACTGGATAAATGTCGAAGCGATACTTGAATTCTTCTGCTTCGCGCGCCGCCTCGCGCTCGAACAGTTTGTAACTGAGCTGCGTTTGCAGATCGAGCGCGTCGAACTTGATGTTCTTTTTCAACGTCCGCCAGCTGCCGCTCCCAAACCTTTTCATCAGCCATCGCCTTCTCCTCCGACAAGTCCTCCAGCTGATCGTAATGTGTCTTGATTCCATAATACGATTCGTCCACTGGGTGGCGTGAAAGCGTTTCGTCCCAGCATTTCTCGAAAAAGTCATTGGCCTTTTTTGATTCGGCCGCGATTTCTGCCGGTGTGTAAGCCAACGCAATTCCAGTGGCAGTGAGAAAAATTGCTATTGTTAATGCAGTTTTTATTGCGTTGTTCCTTTCTAGATAAGGCGTCGAGCGTCTGGCACAACGCGGCGTTGCGCGAAAAGAAGATAGCCGTCTAGAAATGTCAACCTGTCGACATGTAGCCTTCTTCGCCGTGTTCGTTGATGTCGAGCCCTTGCCGCTCGATCTCCGGCGGAATCCGCAAACCGATTACTCCTCTCACGAGGGCGCCAATGACGGCGCTCCCCACCACAGCCAGCGTGATTGTGATGACGATCGCTTTCAATTGCTCGATCCACAGCCCGTGACCAACCATTCGTGCCAGGCCGTTTTGCGTGGCTGGATTGAGCGAGCCGGCAGTGTTTAGCGAAAGATTCGGATTTACGCTCGCCGTCGCAAAGATACCGGTAAGAAACGCGCCGAGTGTTCCACCCACAGCGTGAATGCCAAACGTATCAAGCGCATCGTCATAGCGGAGCCAGGATTTGAGTTTTGTGCATGCAAAAAACGGGACAATTCCCGCAGCAACCCCGATCATCACAGCGCCGCTCGGTCCGACGTATCCACAAGCTGGTGTAATCACGACCAACCCGGCGACGGCACCGGAGCAAAAGCCCAGCACACTTGGCTTACCGCGTAGCGCATACTCGACCATTGCCCACGTGAACGAGGCAATCGCGGTCGCAAGTGTGGTCGTCGTGAATGCATTTGCCGCGATTCCATCAGGGGCGAGCGCGCTACCCGCGTTAAAGCCATACCAGCCCACCCACAGCAAACCAGTTCCCACCATGCAAAGCACCATGCTGTGTGGCGCCATAATTTCCTTTCTGAATCCGAGACGGTGCCCGAGAAGAACGCACAAGACGAGCGCCGACCAACCTGAGCTCATGTGAACGACGGTGCCACCGGCGAAATCGACCGCGGTGATTTTTGCTTTGGGATTCCACACGCCATTCATCCAACCATCAATTCCCCATACCATGTGTGCGATTGGGAAATAGACGAGAAACATCCAGATGCCCGCGAAGACCAGAACCGCCGCGAACTTCATTCGTTCGGCCACCGCGCCAATGATTAAAGCGGGCGTAATGATGGCGAACATCAGTTGGTACATCGCAAAGACATTCTGCGAAACCCAGTACGAATAGTCAGCATTCGGTCGCGCGTCGACCCCGTGCAGAAACGCAAACTTCAATCCGCCGATAAAGGGGCAACCGCGCGAAAAAACCAGGGAGTATCCTACCGCCCACCAGAGAATGGTGACCAGCCCGGCTATGCCGAGACATTGCGCCAGCACGGACAGCACGTTTTTTGCTCGAACCAAGCCGCCATAGAATAGCGCCAGGCCTGGCAGCGTCATGAAAAGCACTAGTGCGGCGCACGTCATCATCCATGCGTTGTAGCTCGGACCGGGCGCGGCGATGTTCGAGTTCGTAGCCGAGTCGACGTCCACCCCGCGCGGCGAATTCGTCACGTAGGCTTCGAGATCAGCTACGCGTTGCTCCAGTGACGGTGTCGCGGATGGCGAGGAGGTCTGGCCAAATAGAGGAGATACGGACGCAATGATTCCGGTGAGCAACAAGACCCGTAGCATCACGCGTGTCCGTTATAGACACACGAGGTTCTGGCGGCAAGAAAAATGGCGAACGTGATTTTCAGCCGACCCGACGCACCGAAAAGCGAAACTCCCGCTGACCGTCAGAATGAAACTGATGGAGGAATCATTTCGCGTGGAGACGATTGAAACGAAACCTGCTGCGACACTTCGCCGGCTTCCTCTTCGTCATCATCGTCCTCATCGTCTGCATCGTCCGTATCGGCTTCGTCCGCGTTATTTGAGTCGGCTCCCGGGTTGACCGTTGGTAGATCACTTTGCTCTAACCGGTTATAGCGTTCACGCACGTCGGCCGGCATTTTGTCGAGGTCTTCCTTAGTTTCGACTGGACCGCTAAAAACCAGTTTGCCTTGCGGATCCTTTACAGTGAGCAGTTTCCTCCCGTCTACATTCGCCAATTTTAGTTCGCCTTTATCGTCTGAGAAAACGATCTGCGCGTTGCCTAAATCGATCTTGCTGGCCTTGACCCCCGCATCGTCTTCAAAAAAGATCCGAAGCTGGTCAGCTGCTCTACGGGCGTCGTCACGCGCGCGTCTGGCCGCTTCGTGAGCTTGTGTGACCGCTTCGCGGACAATGCCGCGTTGATCGCCCAGTTGCTCTTTGAGTTGTTCTTTGAGCTCCTGCATTTGCTCCTTTATATCGCCCGTGGGATCGAAATCCCAATGCCCGTCGTGGTTTCCCCCAGGGGAACGCACCGCGTCGCTGCGGCACTTCTTTCCTGGCAAGCTTGGCGGTAAATTTTTGTTCCTGTCCCTTGCGCAAGACAGTGAGGGTCACTTGGGTTCCTTCGGGAAAGGTTTGCAGCAGCTTTCGCAATTGGCTCGGTTCAACCAGAATTTGGTCGTTCAGCATTTTGAGGATGTCATTTTGTTGAACGCCAGCAGTTGCAGCAGGGCTGTTCGGCTCCACGTAGTCGACAACCAGGCCGAATCCTTTCGCAAGGCCAAGCTGCTCACTCACGACAGTTGGCACCTGCGATGTGTCCACACCGAGATACGTAACCGGAACTTTCGGACGTCTCTCGTGATGATCTGGCATTCCCGGCATTCCCGGCATTCCCGGTGGATGTGGCGGCGCAGGCGGGTTGTGCGAGGCTGCGGTGGCGCAGGCGATGGTTGTCGCGAATAGACTTCGATTGGCAATTTGTTTTCATGCGCTGATGACTCGTGCTATGGTGAATACGAATTTTATTTTCATGGTTTGGCCGATTGGGTTGAATTCATTGAACTGAGACTGGGATCAGCACGATTTCCTCGCTGGGATAGGAGACGCGGAGGGATGCGCCCGGTTTCCGGATTACGCCATCGCCAGGTTTGTTGTTTGTTGTAGCGAACACGTCGCACCGGTCGTCCCGAACGGTCTGCAAAATGCAATCCTTCGTCGCGGGCGTTGTAAACGACGTTCGTTCCACCGGCGGGCACGAACTTGCTACGAGTTGTTGATTGTTCCGTCTCGAGCGGAGCCGGCTCGTGTTTCTGGCGTCGCGAAGTTTGCGCAACAGTTTCTTGCTGCTCGTGCCGACGTTCCAGTGTAACCACCGCGAACAAAATCAAAACCGCGGCAGCAGCGAGGCCGAAGCCTAACGACCACCAAGATTGTAGGGCGTCTGACTCGTTCTCTCCCGATCTCTGCTCCAACCAGCCGCCCGTCCATGCCGCTTGCCTCCCGCCGCCACCATTCTGTGAAACGCCATCGCTTCCGCATGGCGCCTGACGCAGTGGCCCGGCAATTTTCCAGAGCTTCCCCTACCCGCTCGAAAAGCACCGGCGACGGCTGCGCTGGCCGCAGCTTTCTCAATTCGTTTTCAAGCTCGGAGAAATCGTTCATTGCGGTTGCAAAGTTTTCTTCAAATTGGTCAAAGCATACCGGTATCGCGATGCTGCTGTGTTCTGTGAAATTCCCAGCGCGCCGGCGATTTCGCTAAATGTAAGATCATTCCAGATTTTCAAGACCAATACCTCCCGCTGATCGCGCGGCAAAGAATCCACTGCCGCGGCGAGCGCCGATTGGCTGTCATCTTCCAATTGAAAATGCGCCTCAACGGCCGATTCGACTTCAGCCAACGCCGTCGCTTCACGTCGTGCACGCCGCGCATCGCGGCGGATAAAATCAAGCGCGAGAGAACGAACAGCCGCATAGAGTAATCCGCGATTAGCAATGTCGTGGTTGCGTCGCCAGAACTTGACGAAAGCGTCCTGAACAATGTCTTCCGCATCGGCTGCTGATTGCACCCATTGGCGGGCGAACAGAAGCAATCCGGGCGCAACTTCAGAAAAGCAGTTCCTCCAATTCTCATGGCTGGCGACGGGCTCCATGACCTTTTCACGGTCTTTACTTTCAAGACGCCGCCAAGTGGAGATTTTGTCTAGCTCAAACGGTTTTCTGAGCCGCTACAATAGTGGGAGCGCGCTGCTGCGGCCCCGGCTCGCCAACGGTCGTCCCCTACCCACTTTATGTTTTTGGAATTGGGCGCAGAATTAGATCTCCGAGCCAGTCCGGATGCGCAACCCCCGAGCGATACGCCCGGAGCGATTCAACAGAAGAATTCACGCGCAGATTACTGTAAGAGCCGTCGGCGTTTTGCCAGCGCTCGTGCCAATAAAGCGCCGCTTTGATCCGCGGATAACGGGTGCGAAACAGCTCCAGGCCTTGTTTGATCCACGCCGGTTTGCGGATCGCGCTGGGTGGGGCCGTGGTAAGCGGAAATTCGCCGGTCGCCCACTCCGCAATCATGATGGGCTTGTGCGGATCGAGACGGCTCATTTCCTGGTACGGCCAGTCGACCAATGAAGGAATATCCGGATTGGGCTCGTCCTTGTATTGCTGCCCATAAACGCTCAGCCCAAGCCAATCAACGTAATCTGGATCCAGGATAATACGCCGCAGCACTGTTCCAGGTTTCGTACGGATATGGATAATTGTTGGTGTGAAACATCCATTTGATGTTTGACGCACCGCGCGCGCGGACACGGTCCACAACGTATCGGTACGCTCGCCGAAACGTCTCCGGGCCTTTCCAATTGTTATATTCAGGGACCCATTGCGCACCGCCGTAATAAGCGCCCGACCAGGGAAACCACGTGCCATTCATTTCGACACCGAACACGACAATCATGGGGTGGCCAAAATCCCGGGCCGCGTCAGCCCACTTGTCGATGTACGCATCCCATTTTCCCGCAAGAATCTCAGTCAGACCGAACTTGTCCGGGCCGTGATCTTCCTCATACGGCTTGTCCCATGGCGACCAGAAAACCAGCGGCAATGAGCCGTGTCGCCAAATGACATTGAGATTGTCGGTAGGAAAATTTTGTTCTCCCCAGTAGCTCGATGAAACGATGATGGCCTGATGTTTTCCCACCATCTGCTCGAAATCCTCGATTGTTTCGAGCGTCACGTCGTCCTCCGCATCGCCAAAATCCATGAACGCGCCCGTGTAAACGCCGTGATCCGGAATCACGACCTCGACCGGGCCGTTCGGATCGATCTTCGTCGGAGCCGACGGCTTGCTGCACCCGGCGACTGAGAGTGCAAGACTCAATGCGACAAGCGATCTCATGGTGTCATCATGCGTATCCCGCGATCGCGGGCAGAAGAATGTTCTGATCAGTTTCGAATCGCTCCTCTTTCGCCGAATTAGACCGAAGATGTTGCGGTTCGCTCAATGACAGCGAGTGAACAAAGGCGTTCCGCTCTCCGACAGGTTTCTCCTTGACCTGATAATTCCAAAATATCAGAAGAGAAAACGCAACCTCCCGTTGAGGCAAGAAATGAGCGCAAAAGTTCTCACGTTCTTGATCCTATGTCTTACATCAGCCGCGTTCGCGGAGGATTTCAAAACGGTTAACGGCAAAGAATACAAAGACGCCACGGTCACTCGTGTCGATCCGGATGGCATCGTCGTCAAAACGAAATCGGGAATCACGAAGGTTTATTTCACCGAACTGCCAAAAGAAGTTCAGGAACGCTTTCATTACGACTCCGCAAAGGCCGCCTCATATTCTGCCGAGCAAACTGCCAATTACACCGCATATCAAAAGCAGCAGGAAGAAACGCAACGTCAACAACAGGCTGCCGACGCAAAGACCAATGCGGCATTAGCGGCACAACAAGCCGCCACCAATCACACACAGGCTTTGCAAACCCGCTACGCCGCGCTTCAGAAACAGGAAGACGACTTGCTTCTTCAGATCGGCGAAGCAAAAAAACCCGGGCCGGAGTACCGGCAAGGTAAGACTGTGCACCACCAGCCAAATCCGCAAAAATCTCAGCTACCGCTTCTCCAGAGCCATCTGAGCGATGTTCGTCGCGAGAAAACCGAAGTTAGGAAGCAACTGGAAAAAGCGCAGCGATAGGCAAGCGCGATGCGGCGCCGACGCAGCGCGCCATCCCTACCTCCTTTCATTCCTGGCGATTCACGCTTACATACCCCGCCGTGAATAAATGGCGGTCAGAGGTTTTGCTCCACAGAAACTGGCTGCGCCATACGCGATCATCTCAGCCGCTCTCCAATTAACCCTCGCGGCGCCAATATTCGGAGCCGAAAAGCCGCTCGTAATTTCTGCCATTGTGTCGGCCGACCATCCCGTAAACCGCTTAATCCCAACAGAAGCATTGGGCGCCGGCGTCGACGGTCACGAGAAAGGCGAATGCGCCCAAATGTTCACGGACAAGAACATCGCCGAAATGTTATCAGCCGGGCTCGGGCCTTTGACATATCGACTGCGCACTGAGTTGGGCGGCGAAGTATGGCATTGGAATCCACACGGCACGTGGAGCGATCCGGTTCACAACTGCGGATATTGGACTTCCGACAACTCGCTCGGCGAACCGATCAACGTTTCGTATGGCTATCGATTGCCGCGTCGCGGAAACACGATCGATCAGGCAAACGACGACGGTTACTCTCGTATTGCGGACGGCGATCCGAATTCATTTTGGAAAAGTAATCCGTATCTCGATTCACATTTCACCGGCGAATCGGAAGACGCTCATCCGCAGTGGGTGGTGATCGATCTTGGCGCATCAAAATCAGTCAACGCAATCCGAATTCATTGGGGAACGCCGTACGCCACACGATATCGCATCGAGTACTGGCCGGGCGACGATCCGATGCACCTGCACCCCGACGATGACGACGACTGGCAGCCGTTCGCAAATGGAAAAATCGATAATGCTCATGGCGGTAGTGAACTGGTTCGACTGACAGAGCGTCCGCGCGCCGTGCAGTTCGTGCGAATCCTAATGAGCCGGAGTTCGCACACGAGCAACGAGCAAAGCTCCGATGACGTTCGCGACTCGTTAGGCTTTGCGATTCGCGAGATCGATCTCGGGAAAATCGGTAAGGACGGACGTTTTCATGATCACATGCGTCACGCACCCGATCGGCATCGCCAGACAATTATTTACACGTCGTCCACTGATCCGTGGCATCGCGCTGAAGACATCGACTACGACACAGAGCAGCCCGGATTGGATTTCATTTTGCGCAGCAAGCTCACCAACAACCTGCCGGTACTCGTTCCGGTGGGCGTGTTGTACGACACGCCCGAGAATGCCGTCGGCTGAGATTCAATACCTGCTGCGCCGGAATTACAGCCTGGAAGGGATCGAGCTGGGCGAAGAACCCGATGGACAATGGGTTTCGCCAGAGGATTACGCCGCACTGTACGCAGGAGTTGCCCGGCGTTTGCGGACCTCAAATCGCCACTCAAGATTGGCGGCCCGAGCCTGCAAAATTTCGAAGACCAACTGCTCACATGGGCGGATGCGTCTGGAAATCGTTCGTGGATGAATCGATTTTTGAAATATGTTCGAGGCGCGAAAGTGCCGTTCGATTTTTTTTCGTTTGAATTTTATCCGTTCGATAACGTCTGCGCGGATCCTGCACCGCATCTGTTGAAGATCCCAAAGCGTCTCGGCGCGATGATGGCGAGCTTACGCAAAGACGGAGTGCGCTGCAGACATTCCGTGGCTGATGACCGAATACGGCTATTCTGTTTTTGGCGGACGCGCCGGAGGTGGATATCGAAGGCGCGCTCTTCAATGCGGATACAGTCGGAGCGTTTCTGTCGTTAGGCGGCGCGAAGCCCTATCTGTATGGCTACGAGCCAAACTATCTTCAGGACGAGCTCAAATGTTCCTGGGGCAATCTCATGATGCTTCAGCTAAGTCCCAAGAGCGATCAACTGAACCGTCTCTCCACCTACTACGCCGCTCAGCTCCTCACGAAAGAATGGATGCAGCCGGTTAACGAGCAGCACGAAATATTTCCCGTTACCATAAACGAAACAAAAAACGGCGCGCACGGAGTGACGCGCCCTACCGTAACTGCGTATGCAGTGCGGCGACCAGACAAGCAGTGGGCCTTACTTGCAATCAACAAGGATCCCAAACGCGCAGCGCAACTGAATGTGCAGTTCAAGATTTCCGGCGCACAGGAGCCTGTGAGTTTTGTGGGCCAGGTTGAGGTAATTCAATTTTCGCGAGCGCAATACGCCTGGCGTGACGACGGTCCGAACGGACACCCGATCCGCAGCCTGCCACCTGCGCAGTTCGCGCGAGAAGCATCAGCAGCCTACGAACTGCCGCCGTATTCACTCACCATTCTTCGCGGAAAACTTGCCAATTGATGTACGTGATCGCCCGGACGCTTTCCGCGTTTGATTAAATCCGACCTCGCCAGGTCGGACCGTTTACTTCTTGAACACTCCCGCAAACCACCCTTTTCTCTGCGACTTCAAAGCTTTCTGGAACTCCTCCTTCACAAAATTCGGGTCCCTCGCATGAGCCATAGCGTCCATGAGACTGATGCGGTCAGCGATAAGCAACTCGATAAGACTATCGTCCACGGTGTGCATGCCGTCGGGATGTCCGATTTGAATCAGGCCAGGTATCTGCGAAAGACGCCGGTCCCGGATACACGCCTCGATTCCCGAGTTCACTTTCATCAATTCCGTGGCCAAAACCAGGCCTGACTGGTCGCTTCGCGGCAAGAGATACTGGCATACTACTCCCAACAGCGACCACGCAAGTTGGGCGGCAACGAATTGCTGGCCCTCCTTTGGAAAGGCATCAATAATGCGCCCAATGGCCGTTGGTGCATCGTTCGTGTGCATGGTTCCAATCACGAGATGCCCTGTTTCCGCCGCCGTAATTGCAGTTTGCATCGTGTCGGTATCCCGCATCTCACCCACAAGAATGACATCCGCATCCTGTCTCAACGCGTTCTTGAGCGCTGACGGGAAGTCGCGCGCGTCGGAGCCAATCTCGCGCTGGTTCACCAGGCTTCGCCCCTGCGAATGAACAAATTCTATCGGATCCTCAATGCTGACGATGTTGGCCGAACGCCGGTTGGCTATCGTCTGCGCCATGCTCGCCAGCGTTGTGCTTTTACCTTCACCGCTCGCGCCTGTCACAAGTATCAAACCGCGTTCCTCGTCACACCACTTGTCCACCACGGGAGAGTGTCCCAAGGACTTTAGATCGCCGACCGCGGAAGGGATAAGCCGAAAATTGGCCTCAATCGCACCTGTCACATAGCAAGCATTTCCGCGGAACCGCCCGAGGTTGCCGACCTGCAACGCGAAGTCAAGCTGCCATTCATTTTCCAGCCTCGAACGTTGTCCCTCCTTCAAGGCATCGATCACCAGTCTTCTTGTGTCCTCCGCGGACAGCACCGCTGCGTCTTCCGAAACCGGCTCGATGACACCAGAGACCCGCAACATCGGTGGAGCGCCCACGGTCAAATGAAGATCAGAAGCTCCCCGCTCGACTACAAGCGCCAGAAGATCGACCAAATCATGTTTTTCCATAGTGATTCAAACAGTGCGGAGCACTCGTCTAGCCGATTCCCCTCATGGCGCGACGCAGCTCGGATTCATTGCTGACTGAAGCCATGGCGGTCGCTTCTGTGATGACCTTGGCCTTGAGAGCGTTGATCGTCGACTGCAAAAATGAAACGGCGGCAGGATCCGATCCTCGGGCGATATACTGATCAATGTTCTGCAACTCACGTCTCGCGATCCAGTCGCGCATGGCACCGGCATTTTCGACGTGTTCCACCAGCAAATGCAAGCCTCCGTCAGCAGATTCGACCAGCTTCTGGCACAGGACGCCAGAGAGCTGGTTTGCCAGAAGGTTCACACCATGCTTCTCGTCTGCGGCCGGGAAAAGGTTCAAATAGCGCTCCATCGTGTCCGCAACCTTCTCCGAATGCATCGTCGAAACAACGAGATGTCCGGTTTCCGAAGCCTGCAGCGCCGTCAACGCCGTCTCGTAATCCCGGATCTCACCAACAAAAATGACATCCGGCGCCTGACGAAGCGCACTGCGCAACCCGTAGGCAAAAGTGCTGGTGTCGCGTCCCACCTGTCGCTGGGTGAAATGACAGCGCTTGCTGGTGAACTGATACTCGACCGGATCCTCGATCGTCACTATGTGTCGAACCAGATTCTCGTTCATCCATTGAAGGAGCGACGCGATGGTGGTGGATTTTCCTGAGCCGGTTGGTCCCGTCACAAGAATCAGGCCGTGCTCGCGAGCGCCCCACCGGGTGAGAAGCCACTCGGGCGCTCCAAGCGCTTTCAAGCTAGGCACCTTGGTCTTGATACGGCGCAGGACCGCACCGAGACGGCCCATGGTGCGGTGCAGGCTCACGCGGTAGCGCGTACGCGTGCGCGAGACGAAGCCAGTGTCGCGATCCATCTCGTCGCCCTGCGGGTTCGCACCGCACGCCTGCCAGAACGCGGCCATTTGCGCGAGCGACAAGGGTTCGTCGCCGAACACGGTGATTTGTTCATTGATCTTAAGCCGTGGTATCTCGTCCTCCTGAAGGAAGACGTCACTCGCCTCCCGCTGCTCCGCGGCGTCGAGAATGCTGTCGATGTTTTCCGGCATGGCTCGCAACTTCTACCATCCCGCGCGGGTACGTGGCAAGCTGACTGATCTGAAACCTGCGCAAGAGGTCTCATTGCTCGGCGATGTTATGAGACAAGAGTTCACAATCACCTCGGCGGCCGTGACAAGTAATCATCGAATCGACCATCTTGAACCTGCGAGAGGACCTGACGAAACGGCTCCTTGCTGATCATGCATCCGCGCACGACTTCAACGTCATCGTTAGGTCGACCCAGCGAATCAAAGACTTTCTGATACGCGGCGCGATCACACCGGCGCAGGCCAACCAAAATGTAGAGCTTGCCCGCCGGTGTCGCGTGAGCGAGAGCGGCTTGCAACTGCTGCGAAGCATCAGGCTGCGCCAAGACCGCTCGCAAATTCCGCTCCCCTTCGGACATCATCCCGGCGACTCCGACTCCTCCGAACGCCAAAGACTTTGCCGCGGCAACATCACGCGCCGCTGAATTCTCAGACGAAGCCCCTGCCGAAACATTAAGCTCCAACAACACAATTCCCGCGATAAGGGCGATGATGACAGTTTTCATGGAATGCGGCCTAACGAGCACACAGTGGAGTTTGCGAAGTGGATTCGACAGCAGGGTCCTGCGAATGAACTGGGGAGAACATAAGTCGAAAACATAAGCACAGCAGAGTTTTCTGGCGACATCAAACATCAGACCTCGAACATCAAACATCGCGGGTTAGTTAAATCGCACTGATCGTCACGTAGTATCCATCCGGATCGCGGAGTGAGAACTCCCATGTTTGAGTGTTCGGGTTCAACGTGTGGCTCTTCTTCAAACCGGTCGACCAGAGCGCGTGCCCTCTTCAGAGCCATCTCGTAGTCGTCGACGCGAAAGAACAAGAGCAGTCCGTTGCCGGGTTTTCCGTCGTCGAGGACTCATCAACGTGGGATGCTCGTGCGCACCCCACTGGTGGAGGCAAAGCAACACGGTTCCATCGATATCCACGATCTGACCCCAGTGATCATGGCCCGGAGCCGTCTCGGGCTGGCCGAAGAGCGACTGGTACCATTTGAAGCTGCCGGGAACGTCGCTTACGCCGATGATCGTCCATATGCGTTTCATTTTTATTTAGAGATCTTAGACATTATTCTCCGCAGTTTCGGCCAGTCTTTTTTTCTGAGCATTAGTCCGCGACAGCGGGGATGCCCGCACCTGCACGGCTCAAATTCTTCGCCCAAATCGAAGTCGTAGTCGATTAAGAGTTCTTCGCCCTGTTCGATGGTCCGGATACTGGTTAACCAAAGGCCACCTCGCTTCTTTTTAATGGCGCAATTGGGATAACAACCATGGTTGACGTGGCCTGCGGCACTCCATTGCGGTCTGGCATCCAAATCGTGGTTCGCATCAAACTTGATTACGTGATTCGCGCCACGCAATAACATGAGTGCGCCTGTTTCCCACGAGATAATGCGGCCTTTGAACTCGATGATCGGCGTGCCTGCTCTGATCGGTTCGGCAGCAAACAATCCAACGCCGTTAATTGGCGACCTTCGCTTCTGCCATAGCCGCTTTCGTCGCCCTGGTTTGACCTCCTTCCTCATTGTCAGACTAAGCTTTGCGGCACCACGCTCCGACAGATGCAAACCAGCACGCAACAGTCTTCGATTCTTGCAACCTCGGCTTGCAGCCTCTGCACCAGAGTGTCAAGAGGACCTAACGACTCGATAGGCATATGCAACTGCTCTAACCTGCGGTAGCAGACTGCATAACGTATCGTAATACCATTGTGCCAGATAGGGTTCCTTTCCCATAGGCAGTTCCATGCGCACGGTAGGCTCAGGCAATCCAGCCTTACGAATGTATGGTAAAGCTCCGCTCCCATGTCGTGATTGGCAGAAGTCACGCATTGTCTTGTCAATGAGAGAGGCCGTTGCGAACCAAAGAGGTAGCGCCGCCAAATGCGCAATGACCGGGACCCACGTTGGCTCCTGAAAAACAAACACTCCTCCCGGTCGCACCAATTGTGAAATTGATCGCAACACCGCAACCGGATCGGGAAGATACATCAGAATAAAGCGGCCTACCGACTGCATCGAAAGGCTTTTCGTCCGTGATCTCGCTCACATTCGACTCGCTGAAGTTCACGTTATGAAAGCCGGCCTCGGTCACGCGAGCACTGGCCTTGGCAATGGAGTTGCGGTCTCGCTCGACCGCTACAACCTCACCCGAAGGACCCACCAGTCGGGCGACTAGCATCGCCACGTCTCCTACCCCTGATCCGAGATCCAGAACACGTTGCCCAGGTCCAATGCCCGCCTCACGAAAGAATCTTTCAGTGATGGGACGCGACACGCGCAGCTTGCCGGATCAGGCGCTCATGCTCGGCGTCGGTGTGGCCCAGCGGGTAATTAGCGGAGCGATGGCTCGTTGTCATCGTACAAGATGAATCACATCATCAAGTCGCCGCCGTTGATATCGAGAGAAGCGCCGGTGATGTAACCGGCGGACTCGGAAGCGGCAAAGCAAATCAAATCGGCGACTTCAAGAGCGGTGCCGAGACGTGGCACCGGATAAGCTCGCAGCAAGTCGCTCGAGCAACTCGTCCGAGGCATGTTCGCGCGTCAGTTCGGTATCGATCATGCCTGGGCAGATAGCGTTCACGGTGATGCCGAACTTTCCGAGCTCCTTCGCGGCCGCGCGTGTCAGTCCGAGCAGTCCGGCCTTCGACGCCGTGTAATGCGCACCGCCGAGCGTGCTCACCATCCGACCGCCCGAGGACGAGACATTAATGATGCGGCCATAATGCTGGGCGCGCATTGCCGGAAGAACGGCTTTCGTCATCAAGAACGGCGCGGTGAGGTTGACCTCGATCGCTTTGCGCCATTCCTCCGCGCTGAGATCGGGAAACCGAGTCGACAGAGGAAGCGCCGCGTTGTTTACGAGAATGTCGATCCGTCCGAAGCGTTCGAGCGTACGCTGCGCAATGTCATCGGGGACGCCTTCTGCAGCGACATCACCCGGCACTGCGAACGCGCGCTCGCCGATCTCCTTCGCCAGCGTCTCAGCGCGCTCACGATCGCGAACATTCACTGCGACCGATGCGCCGCGCTCGTGCAGACGCGCTGCGGCAGCCCGTCCAAGGCCGCGCCACGCGCCGGTGACGATGGCAACTCGATCCGCAAAGTCACCGTTTTCCATCAAGAGAATTGCTCTCATTCCGAAATAAACAGGCCCGAACTACGGCGGCGGCGGCGGCGTTGGTTGGCTGGGCGGGCGTCGGAACGCTGACTCTTTCCGGGAAGATGTTTGCTGCAACGCGTCTGTGATTCTTTGTTTGACTATGTTCTGAATCGCATCGTCAAACGAAGGCGACGCGGTAGCAGTCGCTTGAGGTGCTGACGTCGCTCTGTTTTTATCAACCGAACGCACGATCGCCGGTGCGAAAATCACTGACACAATTGCAAGTGCGAGGAGCAACGCCGCGATGATAAAGATCGCGAGCGCAACCGGAGAAAGTCCTTTGCGCGTCCTGACGCCGAGGACGCGGTGTGTCGCACCCCGGTGACACACGCCGGAGGCGCGGGATTGCCAATCGTCTCGGCATAAAGATTGACTAACGAGACTACAACTCCGTGTTTCACTTCCACATCGCCCAGTTCATGCAGGTATCGCTGCCACCGACGATGCTGTGCCAGATCACCCGCGAAGCGTTTGCTCACCAGAATGTGACCTGCGTCGCCGCAATCCATTACCCGACGCGCGATATTGATTCCTACTCCGGAAATGTTTTCGCGCGCGTTAGCATCCTTGATGTATTGCACCGGCCCGCTATGGATTCCCATTCTTACCGGGAGACTCGGTTGCGCACGTAGCGCCTGGCTGACTTCTAAAGCGCACTCGGCAGGCCCCTCCACTGAACCGGTGAAGGCCAGGGCCATACCGTCGCCGGTCGGCAAGATGATCAGCTGCCCCGCTGCTTCTGCTTCGCGCGCTGCTTCGGTATTACGAACAATCTGATTCAACTCCTGAAGCGCTTCTGATTGTTCGTCGGTTAGCAGCTTTGAATACCCGACGATATCGATAAACAAAACATGCGCGATCTCCAGGCGCGGCTTGGTTTTCTCGTCATCCTCCATTTGCCCGAGAAGGTTAAATGCTGTCCGTCGACCGCTCTAGACTTTTTTCTCACGCGCGGTTCGCGGATGACGGATTTGACGAATGTGCACCCTGATCGTCCTCGCTATTGCCGAATACTGTATGTCGCTATCTGTTACTTCCGCGTTCCCGGGTCAAACAGTGCCCCAACCCGTTTGAATTGCTCCCTCTGGGACATCATTCGGAGGTCGCGCCCCGTTTGCCGCTGGTACTCGTTGAAGAAGTTTGTGGCAGCGGTCTCGTTCGTCACACTGTTTCCACCTGTCTGGAGTGCTAAAGCAGACGATGAAAGAGCAGCCCCGCCGAAGTCATTGGGATCGCCGGAAAAGCCAAGGAAAGCCGACAACGTTTCGACCAGCCCCGCGCCGCGTCGTCCGGTAACCTGCCCATCGCCGTCCTTGTCCACGAACGGATCGGTACGAAACAGCAAAAACATCGTACTGCCGTCGATGTGCGGCGTGTTGGTGCCGTAATGTGCGTTGAATTGGTCGATAAAGATGTTCGCGACGATGGCCTGCGTGAAGTTGGATGGATGCACGCCGTCTAGACTAAAGACACCTCCGAGAAATCGAGTAGTAACCGGCACGCCGCCGATTACCGGAGGATTCGTTGCCAGAAAATCGTAGGCCGCGTGTATGTCTGCGACCGCCATGCCATGTGCCGCGGCGACATTGCGGATGACACTGTTGAGCGCATCAACGTGCGCCGATATCGTCTGCAACTCTTGCGCATCGAGGACAAAATCCGGATTCGAGAAGATTGCCGGGTTACTGAGGCCGAGCTTCACCAGCACTAGGGCGGTGAGCGACGTCCGGCTGCTATCGGGCAGACCGAAATCCGACCCGAGAAAGCGAATGAGGTCCGCACGATCGATCAGAAACGCAATCCGTGTCACATCCGGAATGGTCCCGAATACCACTGCGCTTCCCATGGCCTGCAGCCGATCCGCTATTTCCGTAAATTGCGCCGTGAAATCTGGAACTGGTGTCAACTGCGATGCATCGAGATGATCGAATGCCACAACGGCGCCGAGCGCATCGTTGTTACCGATCCAGCACGCCACCCGGGCGGGCCGCAGCCGTTCGGCCACCTGCATTTGACTGCCGAGCCACGGGAACAGCACGAGCTCTGTCTCACTGTCGATTTGCGAGACCTCCGTAGCCGTCGCCGCGTCGTTCAACAACGACTCGGCATCGGCGCCGCTCACCGCCAGATTCAACGTTCTGACCGTCGGATCGATTCGCGACCGCCCTTGGACGTCCGAGACGCTGGCAAACGGATTCGTGCGGATGAGCGGAATGGGAAATCGCGCTGACATCTTCCACGCAATCAGGTTGGGAAAGCTGAACGCCTGCGTGAACACGCTGGCGTCAGCGGACTGCACGCCCTCGCCGATACTGTCTCCCATTCCAACGAACAATGCACTCGTCTGCCCGCTCGCGTTTCTGGCCGCCGGAGCGACTAAAATTATGAACGTCAGAGCCCATCCCAATAATGCTGTGCGTCGCCCCATATTATTATCCCTTTGTACTTATTCGTAAAAGATGCGCGAGGCGTCTGCATTTACCACGAACTTCACTCAGCAAAATGCATAGGACGCCGTCCTGCGTCGGAGTGATTAGTTATTCCTGCTGAGACAGCAACTCATGGACGGGCTTGTTGTCACGTATCCCTGCCAACCGGCAATTTGTCCTTCTCTGACAAGGGCGCCATGCAGCTGGAATGCGCCACGACTTTTTCGATGTCGCGTGAGTGGCAGATGCCGACCCACAGGCCAGGAGAACCGCATTCTGTGCAGCCGCGACCTCAACATCGAAGCGGTAGTCGGGGAACAGGGAAAATAGCCCGTCCCAAGCTTGCTCTAATCGTTCGCGGCCGGACATCTGGGAACCCAGGCTGTCGATGAAGACATGATTGTCAGTGCAAAGAGAGACAATGCCTTTCGGATCATGCGCGTTGGTCCGCCTGACACACTCGTTGAACGTCGCGATCGCCTCAGCGGATTCTATGGCTTAACGAGAAGGAAATAAACCGAGGTTTAATCTCACGTTTATCCTTCATAATTTCTACTTCATACTTGCCGCGGAGCGGATCATCGTGGCCACATCAAACATCAACCCTCGAACATCAAACATTCCATTCGGCGTTGCCGACTTCATCGTGAATAAGATGAGACTTTGGCAATAAATGCACTCCATTTTGGGCCAAGACGACCGCCATCGAGCAGAATTCTCGGACACTTTTTAAACCCCAAATCGCGGCCGTCACCATAACGGACCATGCGCCAGTGCATGTGGGGAACAACATGATCGAGGGGAATATCATACTGACGCATCAGTTTGGCGGTGAGTTGCGCGGTGCGGTCGATGGTGCTGTCAATGTTGTTGCCGCGGTTTACACACATTTCGATCCCGATGGAGGATCTGTTTCCCTCGCCTTCGTAATCGGCATGTTCTCCGGTTTCGTTAGTGGGAAGGGTTTGGTAAATGGAATGATCGTCCACAGTGAAAGTGCCAGGTGAGAAATCCAGTGCGATTGTGACGGCCTCGGAGCCCCTTGTTCATGGCGAGTGCGTGATTCGAGGCGTCGGCGCTACGGGACCTATTGTCGGTCGAATGAATAGTGATAAATGTCGGCCGCATCGGCCGATGCAAGGGACGTCCGCATCTGTCTGGCGGGATGATACTCTGCGTGATTCCCAATTCGGCTGCCCCGGCTGGAGCCGGGGCACTGATGGCGGCGCGCCGGCGAGGCGCCGCGCAGGAAGAAAAGAAAAGCGCTAGCAGGACAACAGCAAGAAATCCAAAAATGTGAAGTTTCACCGTCGGGAAAATAAATTTAACGAGAACACGATCAGCGACCGCTGACGAATACGCCGTGATGGGAGGCCGGCGGATGGACTGGCAGGACGCGAGGATAGCGAAGAGTGAACGGGAATGAACGGATCAAAGCCCGCTGTGCTTCAGATTCCAATGTTGAAGTCATCGAAAAATAAATTGTCGCACCGGTCAGCGGTTCGCTCCAGCGCTTGTTAGATTTTTATCGGCCGAGGATCGGAGTCAGAAGCCCGTTGGATTAGAAACCGAAGAGAGCGTCGCACCCTCAACGTCCAACGCTGAGAGTCGAATCAGGCCCTCACCGGCACGCTGGCGGTGCGCTCGAGTTTGCCCCAGCTGACCCAGGCGCCTTTGATGGCGCGCAGGATTGCTTTCCAGACGCAGTAACTGAGCATTGGCCGATAAATCAGACGCATTGGTAGAATGCGCCAGGCGCGTACGATCGGCTCACGCTCGAGCAGGCAGGCCAGAGTGGCGAGGAGCACGTCCATCGCCAGGAATATTAGGATGAACGGCAGCACTGCGCTCCAGACGCCAAATGGCAGTGACGCCAGCAGAAACAAATCCACCATTGGCGTGATAGCGACGAGAATAATTTGGAAAAACCAGATGCTGGGCAAACTGAACCAGCCGAGCGCGCGATAGTTCCAGTTGAACACCATGTCGCGATGTTTCCACAAACATTGCAGCGTGCCATATGCCCATCGCGAACGTTGCCGCGCGAGCGTGGCCACCGTCTCCGGCGCTTCAGTCCACGCGATCGCCTCCGGCACGTACACGATGCGCTGACGGTGTCGGTGTAACGAGAGCGTGAGATCGGTATCTTCGGCGAGCGTTTCCAAACTGAGCCCGCCCGCTTCGTCAATCGCATTCTTCCGAACGGCGCTGATCGCACCGGGCACAACGGTGATACATTGCCAGCGGTTGTAAGCACGCCGATCGAGATTGAAGCCGCAGGTGTATTCCAGCGCCTGGCAACGCGCGATGAACGTGCGTAAATTCCCAACCTTCGCATGACCTGACACTGCGCCGATGCGCTCATCTGCAAATGGCTCGAGCAAACGCGGTAGTGTGTTGCGCTGACATTGCGTATCGGCATCAATGAAAACAACGATCCCGTTATGCGCCGCGGCGAGGCCGCGTTGGAGAGCGCGTGCTTTGCCGCGATTTTCCTGTTGGAACAAACGAATACGCGATTCGTTACTGCGCAACGCGCTCAATTTCCGCAGCAGTTTGATCAGTCGAGCCGTCGTCGATGACGACCACTTCTATTTCGCCCTTGTAGTCTGTGGCCAGGAGCGTGCGCAGAGTTTCCGCGATTAGTTTTTCTTCATTGTAAGCGGCGATCACTACGCTGACCGGCTCTGCAAAATCTGATTTCGGTCCGCGGCGAAAACGGAACGCAAGCCAGATCACGATCAACGTGCGAACGACGACAAGCGCCGTCGCCACGATCATGAACGCCCACAGAAATTCTTCGATGCTGTGGTAAATGCGGAACCCGGTGCTGCTGACAATACGGGTGAGCGACTGACTATTGCCCTGCACAAGCGGCATCACTGCGTCGCGCGTCGTTCCGAGCAGCGTACTCAGTGGCACAATGGTGTCGCCGCGCGTATGGAGCCAATCCAAAATGCGCGGAAGGGCTTCGACAGTTTGCGAGCGGTCGCCGCCCGCATCGTGAAGCAGAATTACGCTGCCATCGTGTCGTTGTTGTTTGATCCGGCGAAGGATGATGTCCGCGCCAGGCTTCGCCCAATCCTGCGGATCAATATTCTCAAGGACAACGAGATAGTTAAGATCTTCCGCGATTTTCAGGGGAGCCAATTCACTTAGTCCCAGTCGGGCCAGTATCCGCGGCATAAGGCGGGCGAAACAACGTCGTCGCGCGGCCGGTAATCGTTTCGAGTAACAGCTGCGTGGCATTCAATTCCAGCCGAATATGCTCGGGCCAGCAGAGCGCCAGGTTCGGATGATAATAAGTATGATTTCCGATCTCGTGCCCTTCGTTGACGATCCGACGAACCAGCGCCGGATAACGTTCTGCGTTTACTCCGACAACGAAAAACGTCGGCCTTCACGTTTGCTGCTTTGAGAATGTCCAAGATTTTCGGCGTCCATCGCGGGTCGGGGCCGTCATCAAACGTAATTGCGACCTGATGCTCGCCACCCGCGCCCTGATGATATAGCGTCGGAAATTCCGCAAACTTCACATAGTTCGCTGTGAGATAACCGTCTGCATCCAGACTCAGCTTGCGCGTCCCATCAGTACGATCTTCGTCCACAGTCACGACTTCGCCGTCGCCAACGTCCGTTATCGTGTCCGTCGATTTTATCAGTTCCAGCGACTGCCGCGTTTGATCATCCAACTTGAAATCGTGCGCCACGCTAAGCGCGTCCCAGATTGCCGGGTCTTCGCTGCCGAGCCGATAAACTGCAAACCCGCCCGCCTTCTTGTCGCGTACCTCGCGCAATTGATTGAGAAACGTGACGGCATCGAGAAACCAGACCCCGTGTTCGGTATCCTCATCTTGGAAATAAAAATACGGACTGTAACTGGGTCCCTGCACCTGCACGCTCGCGATTTCCGCGTCTTTGGCGCGGCTCATCGCTTCAGAAAAACTGATCAACTCGCCCTTCTTGCCGCCGATGGGCCAGTCATATCCATAGCTGCCGATGGCGATAATCCATTGCCTGGTGTCGGAGCCATCGAGCAGCACGTGCAGCCAACCTTCAAACCACGAGCGGGACGCCAATGGCCCGGGCGGATCTGTTTCCGATGTTTCATCAAACAACATCGCAACGAAACGATCGATGTTGTCACTGAGCGCATCGATATCGATGTAATCCAGCTCTTGTCCCGGCTGAACGCACAACCAGAGCTCTTTGTTATCGTCGTGCAGCGCATCCGCAAACTTGTCGATGAACGCGGTTAAATCCTTCTTGTAAGCAGGATCAATTTGCTGCCAATCAACAACGACGCCGACCGCCTTTGCGGTACGCAATACCGCGAGCACATCCTGGATAAAGCCGTCCTGCCGCTTCGCCGGTCCATGCGCGAGATTTTCAATCGCTTCGGGGTGCCATGTGTCCCCGACGAGATTCGTCAGCAGCGGCATCAGCGCGATTCCCTTGTTTGCCGCCAGTTTTAACACACGAGCGTCGGAATCGATTTCCAGGTTACCCATGCCATCAACAACCGCCATCCATTCCGGGCACACATGCGTAATCTGCCCCGCATGTTGCTCAAGCGAGGCGTAGCTGTCCGGATCGCCATTCACATAGAATGCCAGTCGCACTTCGTTATCAGGCGCTTTCTTTCGCGGGCGCGGCGAAACAGTTGGCGCCGCGCCGGCGAGCTTTTTTGCAGCCTGACGAGCCGCGCTAAATTTCTGCCAAAGTGACGAAGCTGGAGAAACGTGGCCTGCAGGGTTCTCCCGTTGCAACGCTCGCAGTTGGCCTTTCAACTGCCGCAACGAAAAAGGCACGTTCATCTTCGGTGTGACAAAAAGTGTCTGAACGAAAAGCACCAGCGCAACGAAGAACAGCACACCGCCGACGAGCAGAATAAGCCGTAACCGGGGCCAGCGTTTACCGCTGGGATCGGAGAAAACGAACGGCGTGACCTGTTCCGGAGGAAGGTCGGGCATTGTGGCGCATACAATCGCCCAAGTCCGCCGATAAGAAAAATCCGATTCTTTTGCGGTAGCGGCGAGCTCTGAGCGCCGTCATCCCCTAACCAGATGCGTCGACGCCCAGAGACCGCCGCTCCAGATTTGAACCTTTGCTAGAAGAAAAACTCGAAACCGCCGTAATAATTCCGCGGTAGCGCAGGCATAATGCCTTCCTCGCGAACTTCGCCCCAATAACTCTCGTCGAACAGGTTGCGGATACCAACGAACACTCCGGCTCGCCCCTTCCAAAACCTAAATTCGGCCGTCAGATCCCAGACATTGTAAGCCGGGATGAAGCCTTCGAACGAGTCGCCGTCATCGCCAAATTCATCATCCACGAGCGTTCCCAGCATGGCGAGTTTGAAAGTATTCTTGTAGCTATAGATCGCGCCGGTCTTCACCTGATATTCCGGAGCGAACGCCGGCACCAAGCCGTCGTTAGGTCCTGAGGTAAACTCGCCGTCCAGCAGCGTGACGTTGCCGTAGAGGGTAAGATTGCCGTAGGGGTTCGGTGCGCCGCCGTTAAAGAGCGAGAGAATGTCCAACTCGGTGGAGGCTTCAAACCCAATGTAACGGGAGTCGCCGACGTTCTCGGTCGAAGTAAAACCGTTCGGCAGAATGACCTCGCCGATTTGGTCAGTAAACGTGAAATAGAAACCGCCTACGTCGAAATTCAGGTACGGCAACGGCTTACCGCGAACGCCATATTCGAACTGGAGCGCGTTCCCTTCCTTCAGATTGCCGTTAACGACACTGCTCGCTCCGGTCGGCACCAACTCACCGTAGGTGATAGGCCGGTATGCTTGCGATACTGTTCCGTAAAGTTCAACACGCGGCGGGCCAAACCCTGTGACGACCGGCGCGGGAGGATTTTTAGCCTCGGCACCCTTTCCTCCTGCAACGGGAGCCTGTGCGAGGATCGGCTGACCCTCGACCAACGTATAGCCGAGTCCAAGCCCAAACAGGGGCACAAAATTAAAATCGGACTGATGCGCAAGCGGATCGCCAGCGGCGGTTTTTGCCACGTTCAATTGCTCATCAACACTTTGATTTAGAAATTCCAGGCGCATACCGGGAACAATCGAAAGCCGCCCAAAATGGAAGCGGTTTTCGGCAAAGATCGCACCATCCCATGTTTCGCCGGTATTTAGATTGCGGAGTATTCCGCTTTCTGCGTCCGGCGTTTCGCCGCGCTCATCGGTCCGATCCTGTAACGCGTGATAGATGTAAATACCGCCGGCAATTGTCGAAACGTTGTTGAACAAATCGTAGTCGTGACGAACGCGGGCATCGACGCCCTCTGTCCATGCTTCGCGCAACTGAATAGAATTTGTATTCGCAGCGTCTCCGCTGGGCAGTGTGCCAAACCCGCCGCCGCGCTGACGCTTGCTCCAGCGCGACAAATAGCCACCGAATGCCTTGATCTCGAGTTCCGTCCTCTCAGAGAAAAACTTTTGGTACCCGAGCATGGCATAGTATCGCTCCAGCCGGAACCGGTCGAAAAATCGACTGGTCTGAGTGAAACCATCTTCCACGAAGACAGAATTTGGAGGATTTACTTCTTCCCGGCGCCGCATGCCGCCCGGTTCGCCGTGGTTTTCGTCGTAGAAATCGAGAGTGAGTATGAATTGGCTATCTTTCGTCACATCCCACACAAGACGCGAGCTGCCGTTGTTAAGTTCGTAGTCGCTATTGGCCTCGCGGAATCCGTCCTGCTGCCGGTGATCATAGTAAAGATAGTACCCGAACGGGCCGACCGTACCGTCCACTTCCGTGAAATTGCGGTAGTACCCATAGCTGCCAAAGATATTTCTGGTTGTGAAATGAAATGGCGCATCCAGACGCGGCATTTTCATGACGAAATTCAGCGCTCCACCTGGTTGACAGCCGTATCTGCAGCGCGGCGCCCGCCCGAATTAGTTCAATCCGCTCCACCGCGTCCAGGATTGGCGTATAATGCGTTTCAGGAAAACCAAACTGCTCGTTCTTCAGGGAGATGCCATCTTCGAGCACCTGCATGAACTCACTGCGTTGCGAATTCAGCCCGCGATAACCGAAGTTGATAATTGGTGATTGGGGCTCTTCGCTTACGAGGATGCCAGGTGTCGTAGCCATTACCTCCCGGTAGTCGTTGCCAGCGAACGTGGGAAATTCCGCTGGTTTAACGAAGGACGTTTTCTTACCGGCATTGATTTTCGTGCCTTCGACTGGGGGCAAAGCGGGATATGGAACCGGATACGCGTCGAACCACGTCCCGGTAACGACGACACTCTCGACTTCAGCTGTTTCCCCGACGCTCGTTAGGCCGAGGGACACATTACCGCTGGGCCCTGTCAGCAACCCGCTGGACAGATGGCCTGTGGTGCCTGCTCGCCGCTTGCCAGATTTTTCGTCCTTATCGTCTTTGTCCTCAGCATCGCGGTCGTCGTTCTCCATCGCGTCAAGAGACGCAACGAGAGCATCTTGACCGAAGCTCGATTCGATAAAACAACAAAGCGCAATCCCCGCGAGCGCGGTTCCCAGTGCGAGAGTAATTTTCGAAGGCATGCCGTCGATCAAAGTCGAATGCTTCCGGCGAAGCAAGCCATTTATTACGAATTTGTAATGTCTCCACACGGGCACTCCGCGCCTCTAAGAAGCGAACGCGTCCATAGCCTTGCGAATGCACACTGCGCGTTCCATCTTGTTCGTCTTCGCGAATGCACATCGAACAAGATTCACTGCCGACCGGACACGACGGGATCGTCCAGCGACTGCAAAAAGGTCCGACTATCCATTCCAGTGCGTGGGTTGTGCCTGGCGCTACTGTCACTGGGTGACGTAATTCTCGAAGAAGAATCAAGCGTCTGGTATGGAGCGGTCCTTCGTGGCGATATCAACCGCATCATCATCGGGCCGCGTTCAAACGTTCAGGACAACGCCGTCATCCACGTTGATACTGGCTACCCAACGAGCGTGGGTGAACTGGTCACAATCGGCCACACCGCGATTGTTCACGCATGCACAATCGACAATGAAGTGCTCATCGGCATGGGATCCATCATACTCGACGACGTCGAAGTCGGCGCACGTTCCATCATTGGTGCAAACGCGCTCGTGACGATGGGAATGAAAATACCGCCCGGCTCACTCGTGCTCGGCTCGCCCGCAAAAATTCGGCGGGAGCTAACACTCGAGGAGCAAAAAGACATCTCACGCTGGGCTTGGAGCTACGTCGAAACAGCGAAGCAGTACCGCGAATTTTACTGAAACCTTGCATCATTGAACGAGCGAAAAACAATTATCATGAAAACGATTTTCACTTCGACATTAGCCATGCTTTTGGTCGTGGCCTTCTCGAATACGCGTTTATCTGCCGAAGAGCCGCAATCTTCCGAGATGCGTCTTTATCCTCTAACATCCATCGAATGGAAACCCGGACCAGCGGCTATACCTGCTGGCGCAAAGATGGCAGGTACTCGAAGGCGACCCAACAAAGGAAGGCCCATTCGTAGTACGTTTCCAATTTCCTGATGGCTATCACATTCCGCCGCATACCCATCCAAAAACTGAACGGGTCACGGTGATTTCGGGCAACCTTCTGCTCGCGACCGGAGAAACACTCGATCGCAATAGCGCGAAAAAACTTCCTGCAGGGTCCTTCGGTTACTGGCCCGCCGGAATGAAACACGCCGGCTGGTCCGAAGGAGAGACGGTCATTCAACTCCATGGGATCGGCCCATGGCAAATCATTTACGTCAATCCGGCAGATGATCCGAGGACCGTGAAGAAATCACCTTAGCAGGCGTTTCACGCGACTCGTTAAACTGGTCGCGATAATTGCCGCATCATAGCCCAACGCCAATTGTGTCTGCCAACTCGCGCGCGTTTTCGCGCAAGAGTTCGGCTGCGCGTTTCATGTTTTCTTGTTGGCTCATTCCTGGACGCACGTTCTGGTAAACACCGTCAAAAATTTCGCGAAGTTCTGGGTCTTCCGAGGCGCGGCCAACAATCGCGAACACTGGCTTCCCGAGCTTTCGAGCCAGCTGCGCCACGCCAGCAGGCGTTTTCCCTTCTAGCGTCTGTCGATCGAGACTCCCCTCACCCGTAATCACCAGGTCCGCATCTTTCATCTTCGATTCAAGCCCAACTGCTTCTGCAACAACTTCGAATCCCGGTCGGATTGTCGCGCCGCAAAAACTCAGCAGACCGAAGCCGAGGCCGCCTGCGGCGCCCGCACCCGCTTCGTTCCGAAGATCAATTCCGAATTCTGTCGCCACGACGTCTGCGAGCTTCGTCAGCGCGTGTTCTAAATTGTCGAAGTCGCTTTTGCGGGCCCCTTTCTGCGGACCAAAAATTCGCGTTGCACCATTTTCGCCGAGCAACGGATTCTTCACATCCACCGCCGCAATGATGTTCAACTGTAGAGGCAGCCGTGCCGGCTGCATTGTGGAATTCGCAGGCGACACGCCTGCCAGTACAGGAGGTTCTATTCTCGTTAGGCTCTGGAGATCCGTTACGTCTTTCGTTAGTTCCTTTGCACCGGAAAAGAATTTAAATCCCAACGCGCGCGCCATGCCGAAACCGCCGTCGTTAGTCGCGCTGCCACCCAGACCAATAATGATTTCGTTCGCGCCGCGTTTGGTTGCGTCCAAAATCATTTGGCCGACACCGAACGTAGTCGCACGAATTGGATCGCGTTCATTTTGAGAAAGCCGCCGCATGCCTGCGGCTTCGCTCATTTCCATTACCGCAATTTTTTCCTCATCGATCCATCCGTAGCGCACGTCGATCTCGCGGCCCAGCGGATCGTGCGCTTTGCATTCGACCCAGACACAGCCGCGCGCATCACAAATCGCTTCCGCCGTGCCCTCCCCACCGTCAGCCATCGGCACGATTTCAATCTGCGCGTCAGGCAGTACATCAAGCAGCCCTTGAGCAATGTGTTGCGCGACCTCGCGCGCGTTCAGCGTGCCTTTGAATTTATCGGGAGCGATGAGGATTTTCATCTGGCTGGGTCGTCGCGCTACGCCGACCGTCCTTACCCTTTCAATTTCTTTTCCAAGATTTCGCCAACAAGCTGCGGATTGGCTTTGCCCTCGGACAGCTTAATCACCTGTCCCTTGAGAAAATTCAGTGATCCAGCATTTCCCGCACGAAAATCTGCAACCGGCTTCAGATTCGCAGCGATCACTTCGTCACACAGCTTTTCAATCGCGCTGATGTCGCTCAGTTGCTCGATGCCCTTTTCTTTTACAATCGCGCCTGCGTCGCTCCCGGTGGCGAACATTTCCGCAAAAACTTCCTTACCCTGTTTGCCGCTGATTCTTCCGGTGTCGATCAAGTTCACGAATTCATCCAGCGCCTCGGGTCGAATCGGACATTCGCTTATCTCTTTGCTACCGGCGCTGAGCGCATTCTGTAAATCGTTCAGGATCCAGTTAGCTACGTTCTTCGGTTTTTTCGCGGCCTTGGCAGCCGTCTCGAAATATCTCGCTAACTCGAGATCATTAGCGAGTACGGCTGCGTCGTAGGGGCTCACCTGATATTGATCAACGAACCGTGCGCGTTTCGCCTTTGGCAACTCCGGCATGCGTTCCCGCACTTCGGCTACCAACGAATCCGTTTTTACAGCGCCGAGATCCGGATCAGGAAAATAACGGTAATCGTGTGCGAATTCCTTGGTTCGCATGAGAAATGTTTGACCTGCAGCATCGTCCCAGCCGCGCGTCTCCTGCTGCATCTGTTCACCGCTTTCCAAAATGCCGATCTGACGGCGAATTTCGTAAGCGAGAGCGCGCCGAACACCGCTGATGGAGTTCAAATTCTTGAGTTCGATTTTTGCTCCGAGTCCGGTTTGGCTTTCAGGACGCACGGAAACGTTGCAATCGCAGCGGAGTTGCCCCTTCTCCATATCCGCATCGCTTACTGCGCCGTAGATCAGGATCTGTTTCAAGGCAGTTAAGAAAGCGAACGCTTCCTCAGGGGAATTGATTTCCGGCTGCGTCACGATCTCCATCAAGGGTGTTCCGGCGCGATTGAAATCAATGCCGGTGCTGTTCTCGAAATGAAAACTCTTTGCTACGTCTTCCTCGAGATGGATTCGCACCAGATGCACCTCCTTGTCATGCGTGGCGATGTTTTTCTGTGCATCCTTGGGATAAGCGAGGTCATGCAATGGTACGCTGCCATTCGTGCACAGCGGCATGTCGTACTGCGAAATTTGATAATTTTTCGGCATGTCCGGGTAAAAATAATTTTTACGATCGAACTTGCTGACCGGTGCGATATCGCACCCGAGCATCAGTCCCGTCAGAACGGTCATGCGCAACGCCTCCTGATTCATGACCGGCAACGCACCCGGCAGCCCGAGACAAACCGGACAAGTGTGCGTGTTTGGCTCGGCGCCAAATTCAACCGGCGAAGCGCAAAACATTTTAGATCGCGTCTTGAGCTGTACGTGCACTTCCAACCCGATCGCGGCGATGTATGAAATTGCAGATTTCAAATTGCAGATCTCAAATTTGAAGATGCTGATTTACGCGAAGCCACAAAGATCGCGACTAATTCGGTCGCTTCTCCAAGCAAGGACTCAACTCGGTTTATTGGAAGCAATTTCGACTCGATGATTAATTCGAGCCACAACTGCGTTTCATCTGCCTCCTCAAGGGCCACGCCCATTTTGGCAACGAACTCACGTCGAGAACGAGCGCGACACGCAGCGCGATAATTTGCAGCGACCGACGTCCCGCAGCGAATGAGCTGATTGGCAATTGCTCGGCCCTCAATTGTTTTTGGCAATGCGGCCACCAGGCTGATAACTCGTAACGCGGACTGCTTCGTCCGCAGCCTTAATTCGTCAGCTGTCACAGCTCACAATCTGCAATTTGAAATTTGCAATCTGCAATCACATTTGGATCGCATTTTGCCGCAACGCGTGATCGCAAAGAACGATGGCGGCCATGGCTTCGACGATGGGCACGGCCCGTGGAAGGACACAGGGATCATGGCGCCCGCGGCTGGCAAGCTCAGTCTCCTCGCTTGAAGTGGTAACGGTTTTCTGTTCGAGCGCGATCGTGGCAGGCGGCTTAAACGCAACGCGGAAATAAATGTCTTCGCCATTGCTGATTCCACCTTGCACGCCTCCGGAGTTATTCGTGATTGTCCGAATTTTCCCGCCGCGGGCTTCGAATGCATCGTTGTGCTGCGAGCCCCGCTTCTTAGTCGCTTTGAATCCGGACCCGATCTCGAACCCTTTCGACGCCGGTATGCTCAGCAGCGCTTTCGCCAAATCTGCCTCAAGCTTGTCAAAAACAGGCCCACCAAGTCCGGGTGGAATACCGCGTGCCACACACTCGATCACCCCGCCTACGGAGTCGCCTGCATCCCGAATCTGCTCGACCAGCGCGATCATCTTTTTCGCGGCAGCAATGTCCGGGCACCGGACAACACTTTTCTCAACGTCGCTCACCTTCACACTGGATCGGTCGATCTTCGCCGTGACTTCATGAATTTGTGTCACGTAAGCGACCAGCTCAAAGTCCGGGTAAAAGACGGATAATATCCCTTTTGCAATCGCACCTGCCGCGACGCGACCAATCGTTTCACGCGCAGAGGCGCGACCGCCGCCCTGCCAGTTTCGGATTCCGTACTTGGCCTCGTATGTGTAATCGGCATGCGACGGTCGAAATTTTCGCGCGATTTCGCTGTAATCTTCCGGGCGTGCGTCTTTGTTCCTAACAAGAATTGCAATCGGTGTCCCAAGCGTTTTTCCTTCAAAAACGCCCGATAGAATTTCGCATCGATCTTCTTCCTTACGCTGAGTCGTGACTTTGCTTTGACCCGGGCGACGACGATTCAGGTCTCGTTGAATTTCCGCTTCGGAAATTTCGATGCGCGGCGGGCAGCCATCAATGACCACGCCAATTCCCCCGCCATGGGACTCGCCAAATGTGGTGACGCGAAACAGCTGGCCAAAGGTGTTACCCATGAGCGGCAAGAATAAATCGCTATCCCCCAATCACAACGCGCAATCTCATTAACACCGGGCGTTAGCGTGGTGATCTACGTGTGCGAACATCAAAAGCTGTTTCGACATTCGCTGCGACTGCTGTGACAAAAGCGGTTGAAACAGCTCGCAATCCAGGCTGCCTATTAGCACCTGACCAAAGTCAGGTGCTAATGAGAATCGGATCAAATCGCTTCGAGTGCGCTCTTTAAGTCGTCGATTAAATCGCGCACGTCCTCGACACCAACAGATAAACGGACCAGCGAATCAGTGATGCCGAGTTTTTTCCGTTGTTCTTCCGGCACGGAGGCATGCGTCATGAGCGCAGGATGATTGATCAAGCTTTCCACGCCGCCCAAACTTTCCGCTAATGAGAACAAGTGCGTGTTCTCAAGGAAACGCCGCGTTCCAGCGAGGTCAGTTTTCAAAACGATCGTGACCATTCCTCCGAACCCGCGCATTTGTTGCCGGGCCAGATCATGCTGCGGGTGAGATTTTAGCCCGGGGTAATACACCGATTTAACCTCGCGCTGGTTCTCAAGCCAGCGCGCAATCTCCAGTGCGTTCGAGCAGTGGCGTTCCATACGAAGCGCCAGCGTTTTCAAGCTGCGCAGGACAAGAAAACTATCGAACGCGCCTGCGATCGCGCCGACTGAATTCTGTAAAAAAGCAATCTGGTCAGCGAGTTCCTTATTCTTCCCGACAACAACAACGCCACCCACCAAATCGGAATGCCCGTTCAAGTATTTCGTCGCCGAATGCAAGACGATATCGAACCCCGATTCAATGGGGCGCTGGATCCATGGAGTCCCAAACGTGTTGTCGCTGACGGAAATCAATTTTCGTTTGCGCGCGATCTTCGCGATCGCGTCCAGATCGATCAGCTTGAGCAGCGGATTACTCGGAGTCTCGATCCAAACCATGCGCGTGTTGGGTTTGATTGCGCGCTCTAGATCCTTCGCATCCGTTAGGTCGGCATAGGTAAAATCAAGATTCGCGGAGCGCCGGCGTACCCGATCGAATAAGCGGAATGTACCACCGTACAGGTCGTCACTTGAGACAACATGCGAGCCGCTGTCGAGCACTTCCAACACCGTCGCCATTGCGGACAGGCCGGATGCGAATGCGAACCCCCGCGATCCGCTCTCCAAATCGGCGGTGCATTTTTCGTATGCCAAACGTGTAGGATTGATTGATCGGGCGTAATCGTAGCCTTTGTGTTTCCCGGGACTTTCCTGCACGTACGTCGACGTAGCATAAATCGGTGTCATTACCGCACCGGTCGTGGGATCCGGCTGTTGGCCGGCGTGAATAGCCCGTGTCGCGAAACCCTGTTCTTTTTTCATTCTGGATGTGTGGATGCGCTAAACGAACTCGCGTTCCGGCGGCGTGGACGATTTCGGCATATTAAGGCGCAGATACGAGAGCAAATCGGTGCGCGTAATCAGCCCAAGAAATTTGTTGTCGTCCATAACGATAGCCACTCGGCCGCGATCGAATACCCCTAGCAAGTCTGCGATTTTGGCGTCGGGTGGCAACGCTTCTAACTGATCTGTCATTGCCGTGCTGACGGGATCGTTAAAATGTGACGGCTCCCGGTGGACTTTTACCAGGAGATCGGACTCGTCGATGATCCCGATGGCGCGTCCGCTTTTGTCGACCACTGGAAGCTGTGACACATCTGAGTCGCGCATTCGCTTGAATGCTGTGAGCAACGAATCATCCGGCCCTACAGTGATCACTTCGCCAGCTTCGTATCGATGCGAAATCAAATCGCTGAGATCGCCGTGTGGCTGGCGATGAATGAATCCCTGCTCGGCCATCCAAAAATTGTTAAACATTTTGGAGAGATACTTATTACCGGTATCAGGAACGAGTGTGACCACCCGTTTTGGTTTTGTTTGCTCCCGGCAATAACGTAGCGCTCCGGCGAGGAGCGTTCCCGTAGACGAGCCTCCGAAAATTCCTTCCTTGCGCAAAAGCTCGCGTGCTGCGGCAAAACTGTCCGCATCATCAATTTCGTATGCCTCTGTAACTAACGACATGTCGGCGATGTCCGGAATAAAATCTTCGCCGATCCCTTCCACTGCCCAGCTGCCCGATTCAACCAGCTGCCCTGTTTTAACATATTCGTACAAGATCGAGCCGGTCGGGTCGGCCAGAACCATTTCCATGCCGCGGCGCGGTTTTACGCGATTAAAAAACCTCCCGAGACCAGTCAATGTCCCACCTGAGCCGACTCCAACGACAACGGCATCCACATCATGGCGCATTTGCTCCCAAATTTCCGGACCGGTGGTGCGCTCGTGTGCGAGAGGGTTCGCCGGATTACCAAATTGGTTCACGTAAAAACCGCCGGCAATTTGTTCGGCGAGCCGAGCCGCGACATCCTGGTAATACTCAGGATGTCCGCGCGTCACATCCGACCGTGTAATTCGCACTTCGGCACCGAGCGCTCTTACGTGCGATATCTTTTCCTGCGACATCTTGTCAGGGATGACCAGCAAGACGCGATAGCCCTTGGCGCCGGCGACAAGGGCGAGCCCCAGACCGGTATTGCCTGCTGTGGCTTCGATAACTGTGCCCCCGGGCTCCAATCTTCCCTCTGCCTCAGCTGCTTCAATCATTGAAAGAGCGATCCGATCCTTAATAGAGCCACCCGGATTTTGATTTTCGAGTTTGAGAAAAAGCCGGCACGGCCCCGTGTCGAACTGCGTTACTTCCACCAGCGGCGTGTCGCCGATAAGGGAAAGAATCTCGGGCGACTTGTTATGCACAATGGCAGGTGCTGCGGAAGTCTGACTCATATTGTTTACTCAATCGACGGCTCGCCTTTGTGCGACCATTCCGACTGGCTGTCTGCCAGAAATTGTTGGAGCACAGGAAAGCGAACCTCGCCGTAGTTCAATGCGTAGCGGAGATCGCCACCTTTGTAAATCCAAGTCGTCGGAATCCAGCTCAGCGGTAGACCGGCAAACTGCTTGATCTTATCTTCACCGCGACGCGGTCCCGTGTCAGCGAGAATTGTGATGTTTGGTTGGTCAGTGAGTCCGAATTTATGCAGGAGCGCGTGTCCATCCTGCCCGTCATTCCAAACCGAAACGAAATAAAACTTCACCTGTGGGTTGTCATTGATGATTTTGGTCCACCCACCGCTCTTGAGCTCAGCCTGACAGTTGGAGCACCACGGCGCCCAGAGATGAACAACAGTGGTTTGTGGCGATTTGATGGCAGTCAGAATGGCTTGGTCCGCCGGGGAGTCAGCACGCAGCGATGCAGCCGTTAGAAGGACGGTTAATATCAAGAATCGAGGGAGCGACATCTTCTTTCTAGAATAGCGGCGAAACGTCCAACGCTCAACGTTGAACGCCTGATCTGCCACCGAAGCATGTCAGTTGACCAGGGACCCAAAAACGCCTAGTATGCCGTCCCCATTCCGCTTCCGGCAGCAGCCGGATGCGCGACATCGGCGTTCAGTTTAAAGCGCCGCTGTGCTGAAAGAGGAGGCCTACTTATTTTATGATTCAAATGCAGGACGTAATGTCGAAGGCGATGCCCGACTTCCGTGAAGGAAGCATCATCAAGGGGCAGATTTTGGAAGTCCGTCCACGCGAAGTGCTCGTCGACGTCGGATACAAGTCCGAGGGTGTCATTCCGTTGAGCGAATTCGAAGATCCCGAGTCGCTGCAAGTCGGCGACGAGGTCGACGTTCTCCTGGAGCGATTGGAGAATGACGAAGGCATGGTGGTGCTCTCGAAAGAGAAAGCAGCCTATCGCCAAAACTGGAATAAGATCGTCGCCGTTTTCCAGGGTGACGGCCTGATTAAAGGTAAAGTCAGATCGGTGGTCAAAGGCGGCCTGATGGTCAACATCGGCGTGGAGGCATTTTTGCCGGCATCGCAAATCGATGTCGTTCCGCCAAAGGATTTACAGCAGTTCGTCGGCAACGGCTATGATTTCAAAATCGTCAAACTCAATGACGACCGGAAGAACGTCGTGCTCAGCCGACGCGAAGTAATCGAACAGGAGCGCAGCGAAAAGCGCCAGAAATTCCTGGAGAGCGTAAACGTCGGGGACCGTGTGGATGGCACGGTCAAAAACATCACCGACTTCGGTGCGTTTATTGATCTCGATGGCATGGACGGTTTGCTGCACGTGACCGACATGACGTGGGGTCGATTGGGACATCCCAGCGAGCTATTGAAAGTCGGGCAGCAGTTGGAAGTCGTTGTGCTCGACATCAACAAAGAGAAGGAGCGCGTTTCGCTCGGATTGAAGCAAACGCAGAAGAACCCATGGGATCAGATCGAGGAACGTTTCCCCGCTGGACAGCGAATCAAAGGCAAGATCACCAATCTTGTACCCTACGGCGCTTTTGTTGAGATCGAGGAAGGCGTTGAGGGTCTGATTCACGTGTCAGAACTTTCGTGGACGAAACGCATCATGCGTCCTTCCGATATCCTCAGCGTGGGCCAGGAAGTCGAAGCCGTTGTTCTCGGGGTGAACAAAGAGGAACAGAAGATTTCACTCGGACTGCGCCAACTCGAAGCAAACCCATGGGATGAAATCGAGAAGAAGTTCACCATCGGCAGGCAGGTCAAAGGCACGATTCGGAACATGACGGCTTATGGTGCATTCGTGGAGCTCGAAGAAGGCATTGACGGAATGATCCACGTTTCCGACTTAAGCTGGACGCGAAAAATCAATCACCCCAGCGAGATGTTTAAGAAGGCCGATGAAGTGGAAGCTGTCGTGATCGATATCGACAAAGTCAATCAGCGCATCAGCCTTGGGATTAAACAACTGGCCGACGATCCGTGGAAAACGATCGATGAGAAGTATAAGATCGGTGACCTGGTCAACGGCAAAGTTACCAAGCTCGCCAGCTTTGGCGCGTTTGTGCAATTGCAGGACGACATCGATGGGCTCGTTCACATCTCACAGTTGAGCGAGGATCATGTCGCCAAGGTGAAAGACATCCTGAAAGTGGGCCAGGAAGTCGAAGCGCGCGTGATCAAGGTGGATAAGGTCGAACGCCGCATCGGACTATCGATCAAAGCCGCGAACTATTCCGAAGAACAACTGCGCAAGGAAGTGGAATCGTTTGATACTCTCCGTCCAGGCGAAGATATGGTTGGGCTTGAGAAAGCCTTCGCCGCAGCCGAACAAGAGGAGTATCGCCCCGGCGAATCGAAGCGTGCCACAAAGGACTCGAGCGAGTCGGACGGCGAATCGAAAAAAGAGTCCAAAAAGAAATAGTTCTGGCTTTTTTGTAGCTGTTTGGCGGTACTCGGGCCACGAATGCGTGTCCGTTACGGGCTCAAACTTTGGGCCGGTCCGATTATCTATTTAATCGCGCTGATTGGAACCTGGCTCTTAGCAAATGAGAGCTTCCGACCGTGGGCTGTTTCCCTGCTCGTTGCCTCAGCAGTGCTGGCAATTGTGCTGTGGGGCCGTCAAAACTGGACACCCATATTTCCGTCCGACGTTAGGACTCGAATACGGGTAGACGGCTGTCCCCCGTTTTATTTGCTTGGAGTTACCATCGCGGTGCTATTTGTGCTCGCAGCGGACCTTCGATATGCCATCGCGCCTAATGCGACATTCGGGCTGGCAGGTATTTTATGGATCACAGGCATAGGCCTGCTGCTTTGCAGTTCTTTCTTCGACAGTGCAATAAGCCGTCCACGTTGGCCAATGTGGGAAATCGCGCTTCTGGCCGTCCTGTTCCTCGCAGCATTGCTCAGTCGCGTTTGGAACCTGACAAATTTTCCGGACAACATCTATCCCGACGAAATCATGACCGGGACCGTAGCTACTCAAAGTTATCTAAATCCAACAACTTCACCGCCGTCGGTCTTTGGCACGTTGTGGGGCGGAATTGATTTGCCTGCTCTGTGGTTCTGGTTTGTGGCCGTATTTCTGAAACTGGGCGGAACATCGCTTGCGATGTTAAGGCTGCCTGCTGCTTTGTTCGGGGCGAGTACAGTTGTCCCGCTTTATGCATTGTTACGCCAAACATGGGGCAGATACGCGGCGATAGCCGGAAGCATGGCCATGGCTTTCAGCGTCTCGAATGTTCATTACAGCCGCTTAGCTCTTAATAACATCGTGACGCAGTTCTTCTGGGCCACTTGTTTTTTTTTCGTGTTGCGCGCATTGCGGTCGCGCCGTCTGCCTGATTGGACTCTGGCAGGTCTGTCGGCGGGATTAAGCGAATACTTTTATTACGGAACACGGCTTCTGCCCTTCATCCTCGCGTTGTTTATAGTGTTCCTCCTTGCTTTGCATTGGAAACAAGCGCGCCAGTATTCGAGCGGATTCCTCCTGCTCACTGGAGGCTATTTGGTCGGGTTTGGTCCGCTATTGGTTCACTTCGTTCAGAATCCAAACCTTTACCTTGGCCGAGGAGCAAGCCTCCTGATTTGGTCACCGCACATTCCGATCAGGGTCGCTGATATCCACGACACTTGGAAAACGCTTTGGCCAGTGTTGTCTCAGAACTTGCTTGGAATCAGCACGCACAGTTCACAAGACATCATATTCTACGGGCCTCTACTGTTGCCTGCCGAAGCCGCTCTGCTGGTTCTGGGCGTCGCGCTGCTTATGTGGCACTGGCGTCATCCCGCTGCGTTTCTCATCCTCGCCTCCGGACTGGCTGTCTTAATCGTGGGCGGAGCACTCGTGGCATATCCGAACAGCGTGCCACCTCTCATCAACCATTGGACCCCTGCCTTCCCGGCCTTCTATGTTGCACTTGCTGTGCCTGTAGGCGCATGGACAACGGCAGGAAAATCTCAATTAGAACCAGGATTGCGCTGGATCCTACCGGTAACTGTCGGAATTGCGCTGCTGGCGCTTGGCTGGTGCAATCTAAATTTTTATTTCCATCGCTATTACGCCGATCCGAAGAATTTGAAGAGCGAGGCGTACAAATCGGCCCAAAGGAATTACGAAGTGCAAACCGCTCAGAGCCGGTACCTGGCTTCGCTGGGCAGTGACTATGAAGTCTTCACCGTAGGCCAGAGCCCGTGGCCCTATGATCCTGTAACTACGCGATACCTTGTCAGAAAGCAGAACTGGCAGTTGTTGACCAACCCCGCCACGCAACTAGCCTCCCTACCTCGAGACGACAAACGATTAGCATTTCTCTTTTTCCCAGGTAACGAACAATATCAGCAAACGACGCGTGCGCTTTTTCCCGACGGCAAGAACGAAGAAGTAACAAGTCGACAAGGCAAGCACTTTTTCTACTCATACGTGCTCACGCCACCGCGATCGCGCGCCACCCAGAAATAACAGTTCACTTTGGCTCGACCGAACAATCGCACGCGCTTATAACAGGCGCTTATGCCACTTAGTTTTCCTCAACCCCTGCGTTTGCTTTTGGCGCCTGCTTCGGCACTTCTGCTTTTTGTTTTGTCCGGCTGCGGGAACTCCAGCATTGTCGGCAAATGGCGGATGTCGGGAGCTGAAAATCAAACGATTTGGGAATTTTCGGCTAACGGCGCAGTACTCGCCGGAGACGTTCGCGGCAAATACAAGTTCGGCGATCAGAACCGCATTAAAATCGAAACGCCGTTCGCGACCACCGTTTACGTGGTGAATCTTTCAAGCGACCAGTTAGAGCTCCAGGAACCGAGCGGTTCCAAGCTGGAGTTCACAAGAATACGAGACGGCCAGCGGTAGTGGAAGAATCGCTGCGCTGCACTAACCAAACGCCGCAGCGCGCCGTTCCTACTTAGAACTCGGCGCTGCCGGGTGTGCGCGCGAAGGGAATCACGTCCCGAATGTTCGAAATGCCGGTGATAAACATCAGCATTCGTTCAAACCCGAGACCAAAACCCGAGTGCGGCACAGTTCCATAGCGACGGAGATCGAGGTACCATTTGTAGTCGGCAGGATCCATGTTATGCCGCCGCATGTTGTCCTCCAGCAGTTCAAGCCGTTCCTCACGCTGGCTACCGCCGACGATCTCGCCGATTCCTGGCACCAGCAAATCTATGGCCGCTACGGTTTTGCCATCATCGTTCGATCGCATGTAAAACGGTTTGATTTCCTTTGGGAAATTAAAAATCGTGACCGGACATTTGAAATGTTTCTCGGTGAGCCAGCGCTCGTGCTCCGATTGCAGGTTTGAGCCGTAATCGACCGGAAACTCGAATTTTTCGCCGCTCTTTTTCAAAAGCTCGACTGCATCTGTGTAGGTGATTCGTTGAAATGGCCGCTCGATGACGAAATCGAGTCGCGACAGCAGCTCCTTGTCCACGAATTTCGCGAACAATTCCAATTCTTCGGGGCAATGTTTTCTCGCGTCGGCAATCAAATACTTCACCAATTCTTCGGCGAGATCCATGTTGCCGGTCAGATCGCAAAACGCCATTTCCGGCTCGATCATCCAGAACTCGCTGGCATGCCGTGACGTGTTGGAATTCTCGGCGCGAAATGTCGGGCCGAAGGTGTAGACCTTGCTAAGTGCGCAGGCGAACGCCTCCGCTTCCAGCTGTCCACTGACGGTGAGATAAGTTTGGCGAGCGAAAAAATCCTGGGTGTAATCGATCTCACCGCCGTTTTTCCGCGGCGGACTTTTGACGTCGATGGTTGAAACGCGAAATAGCTCACCCGCGCCTTCGCAATCGCTTCCAGTGATGATCGGCGTGTGAACGTAAACGAAACCGCGATCCTGAAAGAACTGATGAATGGCAAACGCGAGTCGACTGCGCACACGAAACACACACCCGAAAAGATTCGAGCGTGGACGCAGATGCGCGATCTCACGCAGAAATTCCGGCGTATGGCCTTTTTTCTGAAGCGGATAACTTTCGTCAGCGCCACCGACAATCTCGATATCTCGCGCGGCGAGTTCCCATTTCTGTCCTTTGCCCTGCGACGGGACTAACTCGCCCTCCACAACAATCGAGGCCCCGGTGCTGAGCCGTTGGATCTCCGGGTAATTAGACAACGCATTTTTCGCGATGATTTGCAGATTGCGCAGAGATGAGCCGTCGTTCAGTTCAATAAACGAAAAGTCTTTCGAATCACGTCTGGTGCGGACCCAACCCTGCACACGAATCGAGTCAACCGGCACAGCGCTCTGCAATGCAGTCTTAATGGGAGTTGGAGAAAGTTGTCTCATTTAATGTCCAGAAATTGGCTCGCTCGTCTCCCGACTCTCTCGCCGCTACCGTCGCGGCGCAACCGTCTATCTCCCTCCATTCCTCGACTTCGCTCCGAATGACAAGCTACCTGATGCCGCGGACGAAATCTGCCAACAGACCAATGGACCTTTACTCAAGCGCGTAGAGAAATCCGTCTGCACTCCCGAAGTAAACAACCCCATTTACGACAAGCGGCGATGAGTAAATCCCCCCGACGCGAATTTGTTGATCGGTTGCCACAAGCGGCGCTTCACGCCAGTTGGAATGAAAAAGGAAGGGCACATTAAACTTTCGATCGCCAGTGAGCACCCAACCGTTGTTTTGCTTTGATTTTTCGACCTTAAAATCCCACAGCAGATCGCCAGTTGTCGCATCACGTGCTTCCAGGGTTCCGTTCAGCACGCCGATGAAAACGACATCGCTGCCGACCACCGGCGACGAGAACATGAACGCTTTTCCCTGCTGGCGCACAATGGGCTTGCCATTATTCGCATCCACGACGTGATACAAACTCGAGTCGGATGTGGCAAAGAACACTTTCCCGTCGGCAACCGCCGGCGATGTAATTACCCAGCTCAGCTCGTTAAAGAATCGCCACTTCTCTTTGCCGGTTGCCGCATCGAGCGCGTACAGATTGGAATCGCGACACCCGGTGTAAACCGTTCCGTTCACTACCGCAGGCGAAGACTGAAACCCGACCTGATTGTGGATCAAAGGGTCTTCGCCACCATGGAACCGCCATTTCTCTTTCCCAGTCGCAGCGTCCACGGCGTAGAAATAGCTATCCCAGCTTCCGAAAAACAAAGTGCCGTCCGCGAGCGCGGGTGAGGCGTGCACAACATCGCCGGTCTTAAATTTCCACCGCAGATCGCCTGTTGCCGATTCCAGCGCGTAAACATTTCCGTCGCCGCTGCCGAAATACACAGTGCCATTCGCGACGACTGGACTGGAGAGGAAAACATCAAACGGGTCAGCAATCGTCTGGTTCTTTGGTTGCATTCCGTGCAAACCCTTTGCTTCGAACCGGCGCTCACCATCGGTCGCAAACTTCCATTTCACGGCGCCAGTCTGCGCGTTGAACGCGTAAAACTTTCCGTCATAACTTCCGATGTAAACTATGCCGTCAGCGACCGCTGGCGTCGCAGGCACCGGTCCATTTGTCGCTCGCTTCCAAATTTGATGACCGGTTGCGGCGTCGACGGCGTACACATTCCCGTCGTCTCCGCCGAAGTAGATCACGTTATCTTTGAAAACCGGCGACGACATCACGCGATCACCGGTTGGAAATTTCCATTTCACGCGATGGAATTGCCGCGGGGCAGGTCCAGCAAATGTTCCGGAGTGCATCGCATCGCCGCGAAACATTGATTGCGCATCGATCGCCGACGCCGCACAAAAAGCAGCGAATAAAACGGCAATCCCTGAGATGTTATTCGTCATTTTGCGCGCATCAAAACCAGCGGGGTTTCAATCGCTCCCTGCTGAACTGCGCCCGTGAGCTTCCCGTCTCGCAGCCGTCCTTCGAAACTGAATCCCATTTCGTGCGAATCAACCGTCACCAGATCCCCTTCCTGCGTGACGAGATTCACAGGCAGAACATTGTGCTTTCGTCCGACAACCACAAAGTCCGCGGTAGCGCCATCCGCGTGATTCGCAAACTTGATCGACACATGACGAGTGTAACCGAGCATTTCGTAGTCGCCTTTCCATTCGCCTTCGAGTTCCTTCGCCACTGACGTGCTTCGCAGCGGATACTCAACCTGCGGCGGTCCCGTTTTCTGTAGCGTTGCCGGTGCGCGATTTCCGCCCTGTTCGAAATTGCCGGCCAACTTGCTCTCCGGAGGACCGAGCAGCCGCAAGTTCATTTGAATCCCGAGCGGACCTTTCACGGTGAACTTCACGTCGGGCGCTTCCACCTTGATGTCCGTGAGCGGTGTGCCTTTCACTCCGAGCCCTGTAATGATGATCGATCCCACCCATGCGCCATTTTCTTCCGCAAGATCGACAACGACAGTTATCTCGTCGTCAGGAATTCGAGCGGTGCCCTCCCACCGTCCGCTAATTGCTTCTTCCGCTCGACAGGCCAACGCATTAGCGACGATCAGGATCACGATCAACCGCACGAGTGCACTGGTCGCAGCCATCGAATGAGCAGCGTGATTTTTGTGCGTCATCCAGCAGGTCATTGATCGAGAGACTCTAAAGCGATCATGGCGTTGTCATTATCGCTACATTGTTTCATTTCGCCAGTTTGTGTTAAATCTCGGTGCGCAAATGAACTGGCGACTCCTCACCATAATCAACGCGATAATTGCGTTGGTGACAGTTGGCGCGGTAATCTTTGACATCACGCGACCACGGACCGAGCGGTCGCCGAAGCGGCCTCGCCAACCTCCATCGCAATCGAGTTCAGCAGACGATAAGGGCGACGAGCGGGGCCCAAAAATTCGTATCGAGTCTCCGGACGATCTCGCAAACGCCGGCGTTGATGATTTGGGCGCAGTGCCTGTCGGAGCGCTTACTGAGCTAATGCATCGTGCGACTCCCGCACAATTGGCGGCTATGGCGCTCAAGTTCAACGAAGCGCCAACCGACGCCCGCACATTTGGTGGAATGGGCGTTTTTTTTCAAGCTTGGGCACAACTCGATCCTAATGCTGCGTTAATCGGAGCATTTCGGATTAATGACGTGGCGATGCGAAAACTAGCCGCCCAAACCGTAGTCAATTCTGTGTCGCCTTCGTCCGCGGAGGAAGTCATTTCTTTTCTCAGGGAGCACCCAGACAAGGATCTCGCTGACGAGTCTGAAAATGAGTTCCTCGGAACCCTCATCTCCAGTTGGTCGTTACTCGATCCCGAAGCAGCATCGAGGTTTATCGACGGGATGGCCGGTGCCAAAAAGAGTTTATTTTACGCCTTGGGTTACAGAGCAAAACCAGACATCGCGTATAACTGGGCAACACTCGATCCGACAGCAGCGCTCGAATGGGCTACGAAGCAAAAAACAAACGATGCTGCCGATGATCTGTACGACAGCGTGATCAGAGGATGGTGCCGCAAGGATACAGTTGCTGCAGCGGCTTACGTTGCGCAGCACATGAATGACCCGAACATTGCCTACAGCGCGTATACAGTTGTTACAGCGATGTTTGACCAGAACGTTGAAGAGACGAGAGATTGGATTGGTCACATACCCGCCGGAGAACCGCGCAACCAGGCTGAAATGACATTCGCTTCTTTGTGGGCCCAAAAGGACCCCCGCTCGGCAGCAAACTGGGTCGCTTCGCTGCCTCCAAGTGAACAGACAAACGTCATAGGCACGATCGCGAGGAATTGGGTTGAAACGAATTGGCCAGAGGCCTCCCGTTGGATCGCGACGCTAACAGGCGACGCTCGCGACCGAGCGCTTAGTGTCGCTGCACGTCGAGAAAATGCAGCCCCAGGCGACTCGCTTTCAGTGGCCCTATCGATCGGAGATGAACAAATGCGAAACAATGTGATTGAGAGCGTCATTCGGAATTGGGCGGCGACAGATCCAAACGCAGCCGACACCTGGGTGAAAGCAGGTCCGTTCTCAGACGAACAGCGCGGGCACTTGGGTTCCGTGATTTCAGAGATGCGACAAGTAACCGCGGAAGGGGGACCGGTGATCATCACCGAGTGACAATAATCATCGTTCTTCGGTGAACAGTTATTTCATCGCATCGGCGAACTGTTTGACGAGTTGGTTAATCAGACTCACGTAATTATCCGTTCCGGGAATGCCGCCTGGAAATTGCGTGGAATCAATCACACTCGCATCAGCCGCTCGAGCCACTTTCTCAGCGATCCGCCGATCCTGATAGGGCTCCACAAGAATCAGTTTGATGTGATTCCTTTTCATTTTCTGAATAACTTCCGTCAAATGCGATGGTGAGGGAGGAGTTCCAGGGAGCGGCTCGAGAAAAACGTCGATCTTCAAACCGAACCGATGCGCAAAATACGGCCAGGAATCATGATAAGCGGCGACATGCTGGTCTTGAAACAGCTGCAGAGCGCCGCGCCACCACTGTAATTTCGCGTCTATTGTAGTTTCGAATCTTTTGTAGTTTGCATCGTAGAACGCGGCGTTCGATGGATCCACCGCCGCAAAGGATTTAGCAATCCGTTGCGCGACGGCCTTGGCGATGACTGGATCGACGGTGAAATGCGGATTGCCATTGGGATGGGCATCACTGGATCCGCGCATTAAACCCGTGGGAATTTCCATGAGACGAATTGCCTGCGAAGCCTGGACGCGCCCTGCCTTGCCGACATCGAGCTTTGGATTGCGCGCCTTTTGCAAGAGCGGCGGCAGCCAGCTCTGCTCAAGTCCAGCGCCGACGTCAATCAAAACGTCCGCATTGTGCAAGGACGCGACGAAATCCGGATGCGGCTCGACAAAGTGCGGATCGTCATTCGGTTTCCCAAGCACCACGACATCGACTTTGTCTTTTCCAATTTCGCGAGCAAGTGAACCGAGATCTGGAAGCGTGGCAACGACGTTTATCTTCGCGTGTGCGATGAGCGGGCAGAGTAGTAGTACCTGAAGTGAGAGAGGCAAGGATTAGTGCCTTTTGCCGCTTCAGGCTCAGATAAGCGACCGGCGGCATGAGAGAAATTAACTCAGCGGCAGCCAATTGCCCGGCTGCGCCGGCGCCTTCACGCCATTGAAACTCAGGTAGGTGTATTCCTGCAGAAAACGCTCGTAATCATCGAGGAGTCGCATCGCGTCGTTAGGCTTGAGCCGATCGGTCTTGATCGCTTCATCTACTTGGGCTTTGAGCCGACGCATCAACTCGAGTTTGTCCCACTGCGTCATTGCGAGTACTTCCCCGATCGTGCTGCCCTCTATTACTTCCTCAATGTACCAGCCGGATTCTTCATCCGGATCGAGGAAAACGTGTACCTCCGTAACGCGGCCAAACAGATTGTGCAGATCACCCATGATGTCCTGGTAAGCGCCCACCATGAACAGGCCGAGATAATAAATTTCTCCGGCATGAATTCGATGCAGCGGCAGCGTTTCTTTCACGTCCTGCAAATCCACAAACTTGCAGACTCTTCCATCTGAATCGCAGGTGATATCCACGATGGTGCCGTTGCGATCAGGCGCCGTGGTGAGCCGATGGATCGGCATGATCGGAAACAGTTGTCCGAGAGCCCAATGATCGAGCAGTGACTGGAACACGGAGAAATTGCAGATGTACTGGTCGCCCAGCGTCGTTTCCAACTGCTTCACTTCGTCCGGCACATAACGCAAGCCGCGGTGCATGTTGACGATTTGGTGCGCAACCTGCCAGTAAACCGTGTCGATCTTGGCTTTCGACTCAAGATCGAGCAGACCGAGATCGAATGTGTGTTGGGCTTCCTCTTTGATTTGCTGAATGTCATGCAAACTCTCCAGACGATTTCCGCGTTTCAACCGCTGTTTAACGTCAAGAATGTCGGCCACGAGTTTGTGGTCTTTTTCGCTCGCTTCGACTTTGAGCTTTGATGGAGTTCTCTCGATCGAACTAAACGCCTCGACCACCAGCACAGAATGATGCGCGACGGTAGCGCGCCCGCTCTCGCTTACAATCGTCGGATGCGCGACACCTTCGGAGTCGCAAACGTCCATGATGTTCCAGACGACGTCGTTCGCGTATTCCTGAAGCGAATAATTTGTCGAACTGTCGAAATCGCTGCGCGATCCATCGTAATCGACACCGAGCCCGCCGCCGACATCGAGATAGCCAAGTTCGTGTCCAAGTTTCGCCAACTTCGCGTAATACCGCGCGCCTTCGCGGACTGCGCGCTTGATCACCGAAATGTCGGGCACTTGCGATCCGACGTGGAAATGAACGAGTTTGAGGCAATGCGCCAGGCCGGCATCCTTTAACATCTGGCTCGCCGCGACCAGATTCGTCGTGTCGAGGCCGAACTTGGCGTTCTCGCCGCCGCTCGGCGACCATTTACCGGAACCTTTGCTGTGTAAGCGAGCACGAATGCCAATCCAGGGCTCAACGCCAACTTCCTTGGATGCGCGAATAATTTGCTCAACCTCTTCCAGCTTTTCCGCCACGATGACAACCGGTTTGCCCAGTTTGCGGCCGAGCAACGCAAGGCGAATGAACGCAGGATCTTTGTAGCCGTTACAAATGATCAAAGTCTTGGGGCCTTTCTGCATCGCAAGCGCAGCGACGAGTTCAGGCTTGCTGCCTGCCTCAAGTCCAAAATGAAATTGTTCGCCTGCGTCGACGATCTCTTCGACGACTTCGCGCAGCTGGTTGACCTTGATCGGGAAAACACCGCGATAGTGATTTTGGTAATCGAACTCAGAAATCGCGCTTTGGAATGCGCGATTAATTGCTTCGACGCGATGCCTGAGCAAATCCTGGAACCGAATCAACAAGGGAAAACCGAGGTTCCTGGCGCGCGCTTCATTGACCACTTCGAGCAGATCGATGGAACCGCCATCTTTCTTCAGTGGCCACGCTTCGACGTTGCCTGAGCTGTTGACGGTAAAATAGCCCTCGCCCCATCCTTCAACGTTGTATGTGGCGATGGCGGATTCGATATCCCAGTCCGTTTTCATTGGGGTTACGCAACGCGGTATGAACCGCAATGCGCACAATTCTTCAGCGCGCAGAACATTCAAGCCCGTTGCGCGAAAATCTTCGTCTGACCGGTACGACGCACTTGACGCATGGGCAGCGCCCGGCGCACAGCTTGTATTTCCGCTTCGCACACGTACTGTTTGCGCGTGAACAAAACGGTAATCGAGGTGCAGGTGCGGGCAGTTTTACCGACGAGCGGCGGGTGCGCTGTTTTCCTGGGCAACAACGAGAAGGTGTTCATCATTTACGTCGATCAAACTGTCGGCAGCGCCATCACCATGTTCATGCGTCACATCACCAAGGAGCGACCGCTCACTCATGATCTAATGGCCCATTTGCTCGCGGCGCTCGGCGCAAAAGTCGAACGCGTGATCATTAACGATTTGAAGAACGCGACGTATTACGCCCGCGTCATCATTCAGGTTGAAAACGAGTTGCAGCAAAAGAAGATCATCGAACTGGATGGACGACCGAGCGATTGCATCGCCATGGCTACTCAGCAAAAAGCCCCAATTTACGTCAGCCAGGATGTGTGGGACGAAGTGGACGATATGAGCGATGTCCTACGCAAAATGGAGGAAGAGGGACTAAAAACTGATCCCGAAGGGGACGAGTAAGTTCTAGCGGCGGTCTGAGACCGCCGAAATCTTTCAGGAGGTCCGGCGCCCACAGAGCAACGGTACGGTATCAGCCCAGGAGATCGCCATAGTGACTTTCTGCAAGGCGCAGGCAACGCTCGAGAATTTCCGGCGCAGTATTGAGCTTTAAGGTCTCCTCGACCAACTCGCGGCATTCAGGAATCGTCAGGCTTTGCACGGCGCGCTTGACCCGCGGAACCAGGGTCGCCGCTGCGCTGAGTTCATCCATTCCGAGGCCTAACAAGAGCGGCACCAGCGCGACATCACCTGCCATCTCACCGCAAACACCCACCCAGATGTTGTTCGCGTGCGCTGCGTCGGCAACCATCTTGAGCAAACGCAGTATTGCCGGATGCGTTGGTTCGTACAGATAGGCGACCTTTTCGTTTACCCGGTCCACTGCAAGCGCATACTGAATGAGGTCGTTCGTTCCGATACTGAAGAAATCGACCTCGCGTGCGAGCGTGCTTGCACAGATGGCAGCGCTTGGGATCTCGATCATTGCGCCGACTTCGACTCTTTCAGCCATCTCGATTTTTGAGCTGCGCATCTCTTGTTTACATTCCTTGAGAACCGCCATGGCCCGGCGCAATTCATCCAACCCGGAGATCATGGGAAACATAAGTTTTACATTGCCCACGGTGCTGGCGCGGAGAATGGCGCGCAGTTGCGTTTTGAAAATGTCCTGATGCTCAAGACAAAACCGGATAGCGCGCCAGCCAAGGAAAGGGTTCAACTCATCGCCGGTGTCTGCTGCACCAGCAGCGAGTTTATCGCCGCCCAAATCAAAAGTTCGAATGATGAGCGGATTCGGACGTACGCGCTCGGCAACCTTGCGGTAGGTTTCGTATTGCTCGTCCTCGCTTGGCAGGGTTTCGCGGTTCAAATAAAGAAACTCGGTACGATAAAGTCCGATTCCCTCCGCTCCGTTGGCTATAACCGCATCGACGTCGTCCGGAAGTTCGATATTTGCCGAGAGAACAATGTGACGCCCATCGCGCGTGATGGAGGTCGTCTCGCGCAGTTGCTTCAGTTGCGCCGTGACTTTAGCCCTTCGTGATTCAATTTGCTTGTAGTACTCCAGCGTTTCCGGACTCGGATTGACGATCAACCAGCCATCGCTCCCATCGACAAGAACGTGCTGACCGGTTTCGACCTTTGCAGTGATATCGTGCAGACCTAACACCGCCGGAATATTTAGAGAGCGCGATAGAATCGCGGCGTGCGAAGTGCGACTGCCGACATCGGTGGCGATCCCGAGCACATTGTCGCGGCTCATGCTTGCCGTGTCCGAAGGAGTAAAATCATGCGAAACGAGAATGTGCGGCTGGCCCAGGGAAAGAAATGCCTTCGGAGCTTTACCCTGCAGATTGCGAATTACTCGCTTCGTGACGTCCTGGATATCGAGTGCGCGTTCCCGCAGATATGGATCATCGATTTTGCTTAAGGTCTCAGCGTAACGCGTGGCGACTTCCTGGAACGCCCACTCCACATTGCAAAGATCGGTCTTAAGTTTTCGCAGAACTTCATCAATCAACGTGCGGTCTTCGACCACGAGCAAGTGCGCATCAAAAATCGCCGCGTCTTTCGCGCCAATGGATTCGGCAATCCGCTGCTGCATCTCAAGGATCTGCATCCGCGTTTGGATGAGCCCGGCCTCGAACCGCCCGATTTCGTCCGTCACCTGCGATGGCGCAATCTGGTAACGCACCACTTCATCCATGTCCTCGCGGACGACGTGAATCCGGCCGAAAGCGATTCCGGGCGAAACGCCAATTCCCTCAAACCGGATTTCCGGGTTGTCGCTCATGCGCCTCCGAGAGTAAGGCCAATGTCAAACTCACGAAAGTTCTTCGCGGTGTCAGGTGTGTGACACGTATTGGACCAATCACTCTTCGTTGAATCCCGCTTTGATAAGCTCTTCCAGCTCTTCCATCGCCTTGTCGGCATCTGGTCCGTCGCAGCGGATACGCAGCTTCGACCCCTGCCCGGCCGCAAGCATCATCAGTCCCATGATGCTTTTGCCGTTTACCTCTTCGCCTTCCTTCGACACCCAGATGTCTGCGCGATGCCGGCTGGCAATGCGCACAAACATCGCAGCCGGTCGCGCATGAAGCCCAAGCCGATTCACGACTGTTAGCTCTTTTTCGAGCTTCTGCGCCGCTGCAGTGCGATTGCCTTTTCGATACAACAATCCCATTACGTTGCCCTCTTCTGCTCCATCACACGAAGCAATCTTGTGTTGAAGTCAACGGCCGCGTTCTGTCCCAAACCTTTCAACTTTTCATCCATCGCGGCGACCTCGATCAACCGCGCCATGTCGCGCCCGGGTCGCACCGGAATGGTCACGTGCGGTACTTTGAGTCCGAGAATTTCATAAAATTCCCGGTCAAGTCCGATTCGATCGACCTCTTCCACGTCGGCCCATTCTTTTAACGTGACAACGAGGTCGAGACGTTTTTCCACTCGAATGCTTCCAATACCGAAAACTTTTGCCACATCAATGATACCAATCCCGCGCACTTCCATGTGATTGCGCGTCATTTCGGGCGCTGTGGCCATTAGCTCGCGTCCCTCAAGCATCGTAATACGCGTGACGTCATCGGCCACAAGACTGTAGCCGCGCTCAATCAATCCCAGCACGCATTCACTTTTCCCAATGCCGCTTGCGCCGCGAATCAACACGCCAATCCCCAAAATATCCACCATGCTTCCGAATTCCGTCACCGTCGGCGAGAAATCCATTTCCAGAGCGATCGTTGCCGCGTTGATGAACTTCATTGTGATCATCGGAGTTCGGAACACCGCGATTTTTGCCTCACCGGTGACACCAAGCAACTCCGGCGCAAGATGAAACCCACGTGACACTACGAGGCACGGAATTTTGTGATCGCATAAATTGCGAAACCGCTCGACGCGAACTCTGGCGGGTAAACTTTTCAAATAGGAATGTTCTGCCGCGCCCAGCACCTGCACACGTTTCTCGGCGAAATATGTGTAGAAGCCTGACAGCGCGAGTCCGGGTCTATTGATAGTCGGTTCTCGAATTTTTCGGTGAAACCCAACGCACGGGCCCTCGAGCTTCATCAGCAGCTTTTCGGCATGCCTTTTGTAAAAGCTCTCGACGGTAACAATGGGAACGCTTTTCTGCTGAACGCTTGAGGACGTGATCGTTTGCGTTCCGGGTTCTTCCGCCATCAGACGTAACTTCTAGCGTGAATACCCGCAATTTCCAATCGGGGTCATGCCTTCTTCCGCTCAGCCCCTGCCGGTCGATTTGTTAGCCCTTTTCCTGACTACGATGCCGAATTACTTTGGCCCTTTCGAGGGTGACTAAACCGCCCCCCATCATTTCATCGAGCAGAGGCAGAAACGCGTTCACCTTCTCTTCGGAGTCCACGATCTCAATTACGATTGGGAGATCCATGGACAGGCGAAGAATTTTTGCCGTGTGTACCTGGCTTGATTTGCCGAATCCCATGGGACCCCTCAACACAGTGGCGCCCGCCATCTGCATCTCGCGCGCCTTCAAAACGATCGCCTCGTACAACGGCTGATGCCGATGCCGATCGCTTTCACCAATAAAAATCCGTAGTAGGACCGCGTCTTCGGGAATTTGCATACTTTTCCTTTATTTTGGCAGAAGCGTCAGAGCGAGAACGCGCCCGAGCCATACGGACGCGAGACAACAAACGAACGACAAGACTGTGTTCAGCAACGCTTTCAACCAATCCCCATCACGAGCGAGATCGAGTGTTTGTAAGCTAAACGACGAAAACGTTGTGTACCCGCCGCAGACGCCGATCATGAAGAATTCCCGAAATCGCGGCGACACAAGAATCGGCCCTTCCGGACCCGTAAACCCGGCGAAGAACCCGACGACGAATGAACCGCTGACATTCACGACAAGCGTGCCGAGGGGAAAAAACTCACCGGCGCGTTCAGCAATAAATCCCGACATCCAGAATCGCGCTCCAGTCCCCAGTGCGCCGCCGAGCATTACGAAAATATAACTGAGCATAAAAAAATCCTTCCTGCTTGGAAGGAGTCATCAGCTAGCGCGGTTTTTTCCCGCACCCGCGGGAAAGGGCAAACTCCATTGCCGTGATCTGACTCTAGCGTAACCGCTTTGTCATGTCGAGGGAAGTCGCCTGCCAAGCGCGTAACCTTATGCGAAGGCTGGAGACGTCCCCTTGCTAGACCGACACTGATGCCGCGGGATATCGCTCGATTTCGCTCGGGGTGACGGCGCGCGTCACCGTCACATTTTGAAGCGTTCGCCCAGGTAAAGCTGTCGACTGATAGGATCGTTGATGAGGAAATCCTTGGTGCCTTCGCTCTCGACCCGCCCATCGAAAATCAGATAAGCGCGGTCCACGATGGAGAGAGTCTCCCGCACGTTATGGTCGGTGATCATGATGGCCAATCCCGATTTACGAAGGTTAACGATAATCTGTTGCACGTCGTAAACGGCAATGGGATCGACGCCGCTGAACGGCTCGTCTAGCATCAACAACTTCGGCTCCGTCACGAGCGAACGGGCGATAGTCAAACGCCGTTTTTCGCCGCCGCTCAACGTCAGCGCCGTATTTTTCGCAATTCGCTCGATACCGAACTGGTGTAGCAAATGATCGCATCGGTTCCGTCGCTCTGCTTTGCTTAGCGAAAGCGTTTCCAAAATGGCCATGATGTTTTGTTCAACCGTCATCTTGCGAAAGATCGATTCCTCTTGCGGTAGATAACCCATGCCTAACCGGGCGCGCTTGTACATCGCGTAGTCCGTCACATCGGTATTGGAAAAAATCACCCGGCCGCTGTTTGGTCGGACTAAGCCAACAATCATGTAAAAACTGGTGGTCTTTCCCGCTCCATTTGGCCCGAGAAGTCCAACGATCTCTCCGGCCCGTACAGTTCAGGTTCACTCCGTCGACAACTGCCCGGCCGCCGTAAATCTTCACCAGTTGGTCGGTCATAAGAACAGTTTCGACCTTCGGCGCGGCTGCCGGAGGTCGTTTCGGAATGGAAACTGGCGCAGTTTGCCCAATCATGGTGTCGGCAGAGCTGCGGGAGGTGCAGACTGAGATGGCGTGGTTTGAGCTTCGGCCTTCTTGGCTTCGCGCTTCTTCTGCTTGGCCTGATCGTCGTTCGGTTCCTGGCGAATTTCTGTCCGGCTTGGGCCGTGAGTTCTCAGTTGGCTGTTCTGGTTAATGATCATTACGGTATCAGGGCTGGTCGCAACGTGCATATTCGCACCTTCCTGGACTCGCGGAGTTCCTCGCAATTCTACGTCCCCGGTCGCGGCCGTGTAAGTCGCTTTGTCCGCTCGCCCAACTGCGCGCGTTGGCGGGCCACCGCTCGGATCCGGCCGCTCGCGCACCAAGCCAACATTCCCTTCGGCTACCGCTTTCTCCAGACCCTGATTTTCTCCCTTTGTAATAAACACGGTCAATTTGTCAGATTGAAGATTGAAACGTGGATCAGTCACCTTCACTCGGCCGCTAAAGATGCCCATGTTCTTGGTCGAATCAAAAAACGCTTCGTCAGCGTAGATTTCCGTCGTTGTCGGTTCGTTGGTGTTCAAACCCGTGGCGCTCTGGCCAAACAACTGATTGGCAGGCGATTTGTTATCTTTCTGGGTGTTCTCCTTCTGCGCTGGTTCTTTCTTCGTCTTCTTCGCCTTTTTCGTCTTCTCTGCCGGGGAAGCTGCAACTGCTTTAGGTGCTACTGCGACTGCTTTGGGTACGTCCGGCGTGGCTTTGGGCGTCGCAACAACGGTCTGTGCATGCAAGCCGGCGCTGAAAGCGCAGGCGATAATTAGAGCCAGCGCTGTTAATTTTTTCATTCGGTCGTCCCGGGTTTCGCCGTCAGATGAGATTTATCGGTGATAACCATTTTCACATTCCCGACCAATCGACCGGTTCTGTTATTTGTGTCGAACTCCACTGAATCTCCAGCGATGTTGAAATCCGCGCGCTGGATCGTGGTGCGCGTTTTTGAGCTCAGAATGCGCGTGTTCAGATCAAGCACTGAGGTGCTCATATCGATTCTTAGGTCCTGCTGATCTTCCGGTGTGAAGGTTGTAATTTTGAGCTGTTCAAAGCCAACGTGTCCCTCGTCGATCCGGTGTGCCGTGCCCGCTTCGAATTTTCCGCGCAAATGCCCTTCTCCATCGAAATCCGGTAACACGAGGCCTTTGGCTTCGTGCCCGATCGGCAGTGGGATGTTCGTCAGGCTTTGTTCCCCCGGAGACGCATTCGCCCCCCCCTTCGCGCGAGGCTTTCCTTTGCGACCCTTTGATTGAGCCGAGGCATGGGGCGCCAAACTTGAGAGGCCCAGCACCGCTGACAACAACAAAATCGGGAGGAACCAATACCGGGAAGCGCAATTCACAATCGGCAATTCCGCTTGTCTCCGCTCGTTATCTGCCTCACCAAAGTCGCTAGCGCGCGCTTGAAACCACAGCATGAATAGCCTTTAACATGCGAAGGTGCTTCGGCAAATCGTTTAGCCGAACCTGGTTCGGCCCATCGGAAAGAGCGCGCGCCGGATTTTCGTGCACTTCCATGAAGATTCCGTCGCACCCTGCAGCCATTGCGGCTCGGGCCAGTACCGGGGCTAGAATGCCGTCGCCGGATGTTGAATCTCCAGCCCCTCCGGGTCGCTGCACGGAATGTGTCGCATCGAAAATGACGCGATAACCCGCGTCACGCATCCAGTAGAGTGACCGCATATCCGCAACGAGGTTGTTATATCCAAAGGTCGTGCCCCGCTCAGTAAAACAAAATTGTGAATTGCCGAAGGCGATCAGTTTCTCGGCGATGTTTCGCACGTCCCACGGCGCGAGAAACTGTCCTTTTTTCACATTAATCGCGCGACCGGTTTCCGCAGCGGCGCGAAGGAGATCGGTTTGCCGGCAAAGGAACGCAGGAATCTGCAGCATATCGATCTTCTCACCGGCGATTTCGGCCTCGTCCGGGGAATGAACATCGGTTGTCACCGAAATGTGCAGTTCGCGCCCGATCGCCGCCAGAATATCGCACCCTTCACGCACGCCAATGCCGCGAAACGATCGGACAGAAGTACGGTTTGCCTTGTCGTACGAAGCTTTGAAAATGAAATCAACATTTTCGGAAGCGCACGCCTCGGCAATCTTCTTCGCCATGCGGCGGACAAATTTCTCCGACTCAATGACGCACGGCCCGAGAATGAAGACGGGACGTTTACCGCCAATCGAAACCTTTCCAACACGCAATGGTTTTGGTTTAGCCATGAATCTCTAAGGAAAGCAGTAACGCAGGAATTTTAAAGGGTTGCTTCCTGCTTTCCCGATTTCGCGGCTAATCCTCGTTTCAAAGCGTCAAATAGAGCGAACGGGGCGTAGAGAACGAGAAAGAACAGCAGTGCTACTCCGTGCATTTGCAACAGATACAGCGGCCACGAATCAGAGAGAAAACTCAAAATTGAAAATGCCTCGGGCTTATGCAGGAGAAATCCATAATTAACGCCAGTGAGAAGATCAACAACGAGCGTGACCACGAAATAGAACTCCGACCACAACCACACACGCACGATGGAGATCGGGTATGGTCGATAACCGCGCGTTAACATCAGGAAAACTACGCCGACGATAATGCAAGAGTGCGAGGTAAAGAAACTGATGAACCGCCAGTCCGGAAAACCATAAGGCAGGTTCGGGGTAAGGACGGCTTGCAGCGTGCCGCCAATTCCCCAGAAATACGCGACCTCAAACCAGCGCTGATGCCCTGTCCACATTGCCACAATCACGACGGCCATACCCCAGTCGCACATCTGCATTGGCAGCATCTGTCGCCAATCCATCACGCCCCGGCTCCGAATGAAAATTAGATAAGCCAGGTAATTCAAGATGAGCACCGCTGATAACGTAGCGATGATCACTCGCTCGATTCGCTGCGATTTTGTGCGGCGTACCAACGCGGCAAGCGCAAACGGCAACACGATGGTGATAAAAATTACCGTGAGATGAGGCCACCCGTAAGGTTGAAATTCAGGCGCGCCGTTCATGCAGTGTCGTTAATCGATTTATTTACACCACTCATCTTGAGCGAAGCCAATCGGAGTCGAAAGATCCCGTGAAGTCATTCTTAGGTTCGCTGCGGAATGCCCCGGCTTCGCGCGGAATGACAGGCCGGTTCTTCAGCGAATGATCCAGAGATTACACGGAATCACATCGCTAACCCAGGCAATATTGCTCGGCAGTTGCTGAACGGTTTCGCCATGTTTCGGCAGCGCCACGACAAGCAAATCAGCTTCAACCGATCGCACAAAATCGGATGCCGCGAGACCCGTAGCGCCTCTGATAAAGCGTGTCTCGATTGGAACTTCGGTCGCCCCGGCTGACAAAACGAATTCTTCAAGCGGATCCTCCTCGCTGTGGTCCGGCTTAGGCGTGCCGCTGCCGGAGGCATCAGCGGCGATCGAAGCTCTGGCTTCATCAAACGCGGTAATGATTCCAATCACGTACAGTCGCTCGCACGATTCTGCTTCCGCCAGCATCAAGGTCGTTTTCAATGCTGCCAATCCCTGCTCCGAGCGATCTGCAATAAAAACGATACGGCGCAGCGGTTTCGGATGTTTTTGCGGTTGGGTGAACAGCATCACCGAGCAATTGGCCTCTCGCACAACGCGACGTGCAACATTCCCGAGAAACTGATGCAACACGATCTCCTTCTCGAGCGCGCCGGCCACGAGCATATCGATATTTTCCCTTGCGAGCGCCGCCAGAATAGCCTCGGCTGGATCGCCCTCCTCATAATGGATCGGTGAATCAGTTGGAAGCTCCAGTTCTGCAAGCACGTCGCTAAATTTCTTCGGCGTTTCCTGATTTGGCTTTCCCACGTGGATCAGATGAAGTTCCGCCTCAAAGCGGTCGCGAATCCGTTTCGCTTCGGCGAGAACGCGCTTAAACCGGGGCGAAAAGGTTGTCGCCACAGCGATGGTCTTGTAAGGCGATGAATCGCGCATCGAATTAGTCGCAATGTGATGTTTCATCAGTCTTAAGCAAACGCGGGAAACATGGCGACTGACTTTGCCGCGCTCAGCCGGTCAGCCGCCATTCGGCTTTTCATTTCCCGATTCCTCTGCGAATTTTCGCACATGCGACGCGCGATTTATCCCGGCAGCTTTGATCCGGTGACCAATGGCCACCTGGATGTGATTGATCGCGCGCGAAAATTATTCGACGAGGTTGTAGTGGCAGTCGCGCACAACGACGAAAAACTACCGCTTTTTTCACTCGAGCAGCGCCTGGATTTGCTGCGGGAGACCGCGGGTCGAATCGAGAACGTCCGGATCGCAGAGTTTAGCGGGTTGCTGGTCGAATTCGCCCGTGCTCAAAACGCGGGCGCTGTGATCCGAGGTTTGCGCGCAGTTTCAGATTTTGAGTTCGAATTTCAAATGGCGTTAATGAATCGAAATCTGAATGCCGCGGTAGAAACGATATTCCTCATGCCCAAGGAGGAATATACTTATCTCAGCTCGCGTATCGTAAGGGAGATCGCCAGGCTCGGTGGAAATGTTTCAAGCTTTGTTCCGACTTGTGTGGCCAAAGCGCTGGGCGGGAAATTTAGCCAATGAAATTTGGAGGGTTAGCTCATGAAAGTACATCTGAAACAAATTCCGTCCCAGGGTCTGCATCTGAGCGGAGAGGAAGATTGCCCCATCCAGGAGTTGGCGTCGGAGGAGATTCTATGTGCCGGTCCCCTTCGATACGACATAGACGTCGGCGTTGCTGACGGCGGGTTGTGGGCCAACGGCTCATTGTCACAACCGGTCGAACTGCGTTGTGTATCGTGCCTGGAAAAGTTCCTGCATGAAATTCGAGTGCCCGCGTTCGCGGTGCACACGGAGCTGTCAGGCCCGGAAACGGTCGACCTGACGCCTTTCATGCGCGAAGACCTGTTGCTGAACTTGCCGGCACATCCGCATTGCGACAGGGACGGTGATCGAGTTTGTAAGGCCAAACAGCTCAAAACAGAAGGACAGCAGGCGACGCGAAAGCCCGATTGGAGCGAGTTGGACAAACTGAAGCTAAATCGTTGAAGCGCGAACAGTTGAAACGTTGAAGTGGCACCGATTTAATGGTCCAACGATTCAACGAATCATGCAGGAGCTGGTTGTAAATCCGACGAATGATGCTTAGATAAGCGCCTGCCATGGGAGTCCCAAAACGCAAAACATCAAAGATGCGATTACGCACTCGGAAAGCGGCAAACCGATGGCACGCCTCGCAACTGAACAAATGTCCGCAGTGCGGAAGTAGCGTGCCGTCGCATATCGCCTGCCCATCGTGCGGCTATTACCGCGGCCGCCAGGTATTGACTTTGGAAGCTAAATAACTGTAGCCGTTGCCCTGTGGGCAACGTAGGCTTCAGCCACGCTTCGCGCAGCGAAGCGGCTACAAATTTCGCTTTGCAATCCAACGTTTTACCTCGCAAAGTTTCGCACCGATGAAGATCGCCCTCGACGCGATGGGCGGTGATTTTGGCCCGCCTAACCTCGTTGCCGGCGCCGTTATGGCGCTGAACGATTACAAACAGATCAATAAACTCTATCTGGTCGGCGACCCGGCCAAGATCGAAAACGAGCTGCGCAAACATCAGTGTAACGATTCGCGCATCGAGATTGTGCAGTCCACTCAGGTCGTTGACATGAGCGATCGCGCCTGGACCGCTGTTCGGCGAAAGAAAGATTCCTCCATCAGCCGGGCTGTCGATCTTATTAAGCACGGTGATGCGGACGCAGTAGTGAGTGCCGGACACACCGGCGCAGCCGTTGCCGCGAGCACCATTAAGCTTCGCACATTGCCAGGAATCGATCGGCCGGGAATTGCGGCCGTGCTTCCGACAGAAACGAATGTTTTCGTTTTGATCGATGCAGGCGCGAACATCGACGCGCGCCCAGAACATCTTCTTCAATACGCATTCATGGGTTCTGTCTATTCACGGCATGTTCTCCATTACAAGAATCCGACCGTTGGTCTGGTCTCGCTCGGCGACGAGGACGTTAAGGGCACCGAATTAACCAAGGAAGTGTTCAAGATGTTGAAACCAAGTTCGCTGAATTTCGTTGGCAACATAGAAGGCCGTCATCTTTTTGAAGATCCGGTTGAAGTTGTCGTGTGCGACGGATTCGTTGGCAACGTAATCTTGAAGACATGCGAATCGATCGCAGTGGCAATGTTTAAATGGCTCAAACACGAGCTAATGCGCACACCCATGCGGAAAGTCGGCGCCCTGCTCGCGAAAAATGCTATCGGGACGATTAAGGACAAGACGAATTATGAAGAGTATGGCGGCAGTCCGCTTCTCGGTGTCAACGGGATTTGCATCATCGCTCACGGCGCAAGCACGCCGCTGGCGGTCAAGAACGCATTGCGGGTGGCCGCCGAGTCGATTGAACAGCAGGTGAACCCGCATATCGTCGAGGAAATTCGCCGGTATCATGAAACGACAGCCTCGCTCGAACCCGCGCTCTCATAAAACGCTTCGGACTGTCTCAATCATTGGCACGGGAAGTTACGTGCCCGAGAAGGTCCTGACTAACGAGGACCTCTCGCGCATTGTGGATACTACAGACGAGTGGATCACCACTCGCACTGGTATTAAGGAACGTCGCATCGCCGCAAAGGACGAATATACGAGCGACATGGCGGCGAAAGCAGCGGTGAACGCAATTGAGCAGGCAAAGATCTCGCCAAAGGAAATCGATCTCATCCTTGTGGCGACGGCCACGCCCGACATGCTGTTCCCGGCCACAGCCTGCTTCGTTCAGAAAAAGATCGGCGCGACGAACGCTGCCTGCCTCGACATCTCCGCGGCCTGCGCCGGTTTTATTTTCGGTTTGGAAATCGCCCAGCAATTCATCACATCGCACACATACGACACCGTTCTCGTAATCGGCGCGGACAAGTTGACTTCAATCACCAATTGGACCGATCGAAATACTTGCGTGCTGTTCGGCGACGGGGCTGGCGCGGCCATTTTGCGCCATCGTGGCAGTCCTCATGGAATCATCACCACCCACATCGGAAGCGACGGCCAATACACCAACATTTTGTTCATGCCGGGCGGCGGATCGCGTTGCGCAATCACGCGTGAGAATGCGGACATGAACCTCGCCACCATCCATATGACCGGCAAGGAAGTGTACAAACAGGCCGTCATCGCGATGTTGAACGCAGCTAAAAAAGCACTCCAACAGGCGGACCTTTCCATCGACGACATTGCCTGCGTCATTCCGCACCAGGCAAACTTACGAATCATGGAGGCGATCGCCGATCGGCTCGGCATTTCGCGCGATAAAATGTTCGTAAACCTCGATCGATACGGCAATACCTCCGCTGCGGCGGTGGCCATTGCGCTCGATGAAGCAAACCGCACAGGGCGAATCAAACGCGGTGATTACGTTCTGATGGTTGTGTTCGGCGGCGGCCTCACCTGGGCCAGCACCGTCATTGAATGGTGAAGGAGTGTCCCGTTTTAATCCGGAATCTCAGGCTCAACTAGCTTCGCAAGCAGAGCCAGCGATTCCTGCCATCCGAGATAGCACGCTTCGACTGGAATAACAGCGGGAACGCCTTCCTGCACGATGTTCAACTCAGTTCCGCAGGAGACCTTTTTCAAAGTAATGCTCGTTTGCATTTCGCCCGACAGATTCGGATCGTCGAATTTGTCCGTATAGCGAATCCGTTCGTGCGGAACCAGTTCAACGTACGTTCCGCCAAAGGAATGACTATTCCCCGTGGTAAAGTTTGTAAACGACATCTTGTGCGTGCCGCCAACTTTCGCGTCCATCTGATGCACCTTTCCGGTGAATCCGTTTGGTGGAAGCCATTTAGCCATTGCGTCGGGATCGAGAAATGCCTTGTAAATTTTTTCCGGCGTCGTTCGGAGGACGCGGTGAAGTCGGATCGTGTTCGTTTTTGTTGCCATAATCTTTTTACTTCCGTTCAGTTTTTTGTGTTGTGTGTTGTTCAGTACACTCGGGGGCGAATTTTCGGAATAAAGCCTTTCTCCGCTGACCGAATCCGAAGGAGTGCCCTGTGCTCTTCGTCTGCTATTTGGCGTTCGTATCCGGCTGGATAATTCCAAGGACATTGCCGGTCGGATCTGCCGCGTAAGCAAGCCAGCCAACTTTTGGGATCGCCATCTTCGGAACGCAGATCTTTCCACCGCGCTGCTCGATCTTTTTGATGGTCTGATCAAGAGACTTGACCGCAACGGTGTTTAACGTGCCAGGACTTTGACCTTCACGTGGCCGGGTCATTCCGCCGTTGATTCCCGGCTCTTTGTCATCACCGGTTGTAACCAGCCAATACTCCATCGGACCGCCTTCGAATTTGTTGAACTTCCAGCCGAAGACGTCCTGGTAAAACGGCTGTACCGCTTGTGGGTCATCCGTGTAAATTTCAAAGTGAGTTATACGATTCATTTCTTTGCTCCTTCCCTTGAACGCAGCTCAATATTCCTCGTTAGGCAGCACCGAATCCATCAAACCGTTACGCTGCGACGATGGCACTTCCGATATGCGTTGCTGTTACGCGCTCGCTAGCTGCGCCTCATGTTTAAGTTCGCTCGCTACCGGACATTCGGCCGCAACAGGCCTGACTTCTACCTGCACGCCGTACGGTAATCCAGGGCATTCACGCGCGATCGCCACTGCGTCGTCGAAGCTGGCAACGTCGAGCAGGAAATAGCCGCCGATTGCTTCCTTCGATTCCGCAAACGGGCCGTCCGACACCACGCGATTTTTACCCGATACGACTTTGCCTTCGCGTTCGAGCGGGTTCCCGGCGATGGCTTTGCCTTCGTCCGTCAGCCGCCTGAACCAGGCCATCCACTGATCGGTGACTTTCTGCTTTTCCTCTGAAGAAAGACTCTTGAGCCAATCGTTTCCGCGAAACAGCAACATGTATCCGTTCTGATTTTGTGTGTTCATATTCTTTGGTTAGTGATGATGAGTTTAACTGTTGTTGAATCTAAATATTTACAAGCTGTTCTTCTCGAGCCAATTCACGCGCGCGAATATCGAGAGGGCATTCCTCAGCCACCGGCCGTATTTCGATTGCACCGCCATAAGCAAGACCCGGGCTGCTCTGGGCAATGCAATTGCTTCTTCGATCGTTTCGACATCGAGCACCAGATATCCGCCGACGGCTTCCTTGGACTCAGCAAGAGGTCCGTCCGTAACGAACCGGCCATTTTTCCCAGAAACGGTCACCGCCGTCCGTTCCAGCGCGCGACCGGGTTTGGCCTTGCCCTGTGACGTCAATTTTTCGAACCAGGCTTTGTTCTGGTTGATGAGCTTCTGGAGCTCTTCCTGTGACAGCTTGTTGTACCATTCGTCACTTCGATACAATAGCATGTACCCACTATGATTTTGCGTGTTCATTTTATTTTGGTTGGTAATTGATTTTTGTTAATTCTCTATCCCTTTCAAAGCTACGACGAACAAGGAACCCAGTTTGGGACAATTATTTTTGTCAGGCTGCCGCCGGATCGCTCTCCCAAAGTCCAAAGGCATTGCCCTCAGTATCCTGGCATACGGCGAAATAACCCATCTGCGGCACAGCGGTTCTTGCCATGCAGATTTTCCCTCCGAGTTTCGCAATCTTGTCCGCAAACTTGTCGACGGAATCCACGCTGATGTAGTTGACGACTGGCTCTCCTGTCATGTTTGCGTTTCTTTAGCGCGCCGTCCGGGCTGTTGTCTGCGCCGCCCGTGTCAATGTGCGAGTATTCGCTGTTGCCGGGAAATGGATTGATTTTCCAGCCAAACAGATTGCCATAAAACGTCTTCGCGCGTTCCGGATTGTCTGCCGGGATTTCAAACCAAACGATGCTTGCATCCTGTTTCTTCTCTGACTTGCTCATGTTTGCCTTTCTGTTGATGTGATTTTGCTTCTGTCAGCGATACGACGAGCGAGCGAAGCGATTCGGGACAAGATTTTTAGATAATCAAACAATCGAACCGTCAGCGCACTGCTGTAGTCGCTTCAACAGGAACGCGCGCTCCGATTTCGTTTCCGCGAGTTCAAATGCTTTGCGGAATTGTTCGGTTGCAGCTTCACGATGGCTCAATCGCATCTCAAGTTCGCCAATTACTGAATAGAACAAATAATACGAACCTAATTTTTCGCGGTCCTTTATGGCGCGCACGGCTTTCAGTCCCTCCTGTGGTCCGTGAACACTTGCGACGGCTACGGCACGGTTGAGCGCAACCACGGGCGAATCATCAAATTCCACCAACCGATCATAGAGCGAGAGAATCCTTTCCCAATCGGTTGATTGATAATCGACTGCTGTGGCATGGCACGCGGCGATCCCCGCTTGAAGGTGATATTCGCTAATCTCGGCACCTGCGGCCGAATCGTTCAGGCGTGACATGCCACGAGCGATCATCGTCTGATCCCAACGCGTCCTGTCCTGTTCGTCGAGTCGAAGCAGGTTGCCTTGATCGTCTTCACGCGCCGGTGTGCGGGCAGCATTCAGCAGCATCAACGCCAGCAATGCATGCGTCCTTGGCTGGTTTCCAGCGCGATGTCGTGCCAGCAATTCCGTTAGACGAATTGCTTCGTGACACAGGTCTTCCCGAACCAACTTGTCGCCACCGGATGCTTTGTAACCCTCGTTGAACACAAGGTAGAGCGATTGCAGCACGCTCTCCAGCCGCCGCGCCAACTCGTCGCCCATAGGAATTTCGAATGGAACGTGCGCCTCCTGGATCTTTTGTTTTGCACGAGTCACTCGTTTGGAAATCGCCGCTTCTGTCGTTAAGAAAGCCCGACTGATCTCCGTGACGCTGAAACCGCAGAGCGTTTTCAACGCCAGCGCGACCTGCGCTTCCAGCGGAATCACCGGATGACAGCAGACAAACATCATTCGCAGTCGATCGTCGGCGATTTCGCTTTCAGAAAAAATGACGGCTTCAGGTGTTGAGGATCCCCCAGCCTCGATAAGGCGCGCAATTTCCGATTCCTTCCCACGAAAAACTTTCTCTCGCCGGATTACATCAAGTGCGAGATTCCGCGACGCGCGCATGATCCACGCGGAAGGATTCTCGGGAATCCCACGATACGGCCACGTCTGCAATGCGCGCCCCAGCGCTTCCTGCACGACATCTTCGGCCAGGTTTAGATGCTCGATCCCGAAAATCCGAGTCAGAGTCGCCACCATTTTCGCCGATTCATGGCGAAAAAGATGTTCGACCAATTGAGACACTCCCTCGGGCTTCTGCATAGAATAGATTGGCGACCGTGCAATATGAGTGACATTCGGAGAGACAACACGCAATTGTCTGCGACAGATTTAATTAAATACGACCGCGGCCTTTTGCGCGCGCGATATTGCGATGAATCTATGAGTGTTTTCCCGGTGGCTGAGAAACAGCAGATCGTCCAGCCGGAGCAATTGCATTTCAAGGACGACGGAGTCTATCCGGGCAGCGTTCTGCCCTTGTTATTATATCGGGGGGCAATCACGGACGCGCAGGATCGCGCTTCCATTTTTGAGCGTACTTTCGCTCAGAACGATTGGTGCAATTCCTGGCGAAACGGCGTCTATTCATTTGCTCATTATCACAGCACATCGCACGAAGTGCTCGGTGTCTATGATGGCACTGCAAAACTTCGCCTTGGCGGAGAACATGGTCAGACGGTTGATGTCCGCGCCGGCGATGTCATTCTCATTCCGGCAGGCGTCGCGCACCATAGCATCAATGCGAGCCCGGATTTTAATGTTGTGGGAGCTTACCCCGACGGACGCAACTGGGATTTGCTTCGCGGTTTTCCAGGCGAACGTCCAAAATCTGATCGCACAATCGAAGCTCTGCCAATTCCGGATTACGATCCGGTCTACGGTGCCGACGGGCCACTGCGACAGATCTGGAAATCCGCGCGGGGTTAACGTCAAGAGTCGGCGCGTACGGAGTGGCGCGCGCCGCACCAAAAATGCATTAGTTGTGCGGACAGTTGCTGCCCGCCGATAGCAATCGCAAAAAAATCGCGATCTTGCCAGAGCGGCTTATTCTTCAAAGATGAGATCATCGCAAAAATCTCTCGCCGCAAAATTTCGCTCGCTGCACGAATCGGGCTGCTTCGTGCTTCCAAACCCATGGGACATTGGCACCGCGATTTATCTCGAAGGCCTTGGGTTCAAGGCGCTCGCCACGACCTCCGCAGGATTTGCGTTTTCGCGCGGCAAACCCGACGGCGGCGTTCCCCGTGACGAAATGCTCGGACACATCCGTGAAATCGTCGAAGCAACGTCGTTGCCTGTGAACGCTGATTTCCACGGCGGCTATGCAGACGAACCTGAAGACGTTACCGAGAATGTGCGACTCTGCGTCGAGACGGGCGTCGCCGGCTTGTCCATCGAGGACAGTACTGGGCGTAGCGATTCTCCGCTTTACGAGAAGAAACTCGCGACGGAACGGATTCGAGCGGCGCGTTCGGCAATCGATGCTTCGAATACTGGCGTAGTATTAACCGGCCGCTGTGAAGCGTGGCTGGTCGGTGATTCCGATCCGTTGCGCACGGTACTGGACCGACTCATCGTGTACTCTGAAGCCGGCGCCGATTGTCTATACGCGCCGGGCGTTAGTAATCCGAACGAGATCGCGCAGATCGTAAAAGCAGTCGCGCCGAAACCGATCAACGTCCTCGTCTCTGGATTCAATCACCAACTTACTTTGTCCGAGCTCGCCGACCTCGGGGTGCACCGCATCTCCGTCGGTTCGGGTCTGGCTCTGGCCGCCTGGGGCGCTTTCCTTCGGGCAGCGCAAGACATCAAAACGAACGGCAGATTCAACCTTCTGGCCGATAGCGCGCCATCCGCCGAGTTGAATGGTCTGTTTCGGCACGCGTAGCTCGATCCGAAGCTTCCTTGATTTGAACGTCTGAAGGCTGTGCCATGTCAGAATGTCCCCAAAAGGCCACTTGCAATTTGAAATCCGGCATCTTGATTCTTAACAGAGCTGTTTAATTTCGGGCCTCTTCCCCATGAAGCGCATTTCGATAATCGGTTACGTTACTTTGCTGTTCGCGTCTGTTGTGTACGCCCAGGAAGGCACACCAGCCGCGCCTCCAGCTGAACAGCAACTCCCGGGCGAACCTCCGGGCATGTCGAGATCGACCCCTCCTCCTAGCCAGGCGGTGGTTCCGGTGCCGGTGCCTGTTGTTCCGCCAAAACCAAACGGACCAGTCCAGAAAAGTCTCGTCCGAATCACAGCCACGTCCGTGGATCCCGACTATAAAGCGCCGTGGAACGCTGGTTCGCTCCAGCGCGGCGTTGGAGCGGGATTTGTGATCAGTGGCAACCGCATCATGACAAATGCGCACGTTGTCGCGAACAGCCGCTACATCACGGTGGAGCGCGAGGGCGACCCCAACAAATACCCGGCGCAAGTGCAATTTATCGCCAACGATTGCGATCTGGCGCTTATAACGGTTTCGGCCAAGGATTTCTTCAAGAATATGCCCCCGCTAAAACTAGGTGGCATCCCGGCCTTGGAGTCGACGGTATCAGCGTATGGTTATCCAATCGGCGGAGAACGGATGTCTGTTACAACCGGCATCGTGTCGCGGATTGATTTTCAGCTCTACACGCACTCGTCCGTTGACCAGCATTTGGCGATTCAGATCAGCGCACAGATCAATCCGGGCAACAGCGGCGGGCCGGTGATGCAGGACGGCAAAGTTGTTGGCGTGGCATTTCAAGGCTACAGCGGCGACGTTGCTCAGGGCGTCGCCTACATGATTCCGACACCGGTGATCGGTCGGTTTTTGAAGGATATCGGCAACGGACGTTATGACGAATATCCCGATCTGGCGATTACGTACGTGAAACTGCAAAATCCGGCGCAACGAAAATATCTCGGATTAAAAGACGACGACCGCGGCGTTCTCGTAGGCTCGGTTGTGGCCGCAGGTCCATCGAACGGTATTCTGAAATCAGGGGACGTTCTTCTTTCAATCGACGGTCACCCGATCGCAAGCGACGCAAATGTCGAGATAGATGGCGAACGCTCGCAATTTGAGGAAGTCGTGGAACGCAAGTTCAAAGGCGATTCGGTTAAGCTCGAGATTCTCCGGGAGAAACAGCCGATGACGGTGACGCTCAAATTGTTCAAACCGTGGCCGTACTCAATTCAAGGCCACAGCTACGATGTCCGACCACGTTATGTCCTGTACGGAGGACTGTTGTTTCAACCGCTAAATCTGGACATGCTCGAAGCTTATCGAACGTCGGACCTTCGTCTTCGGCATTTCTTCGAATACTTCATCCTGGATCAAATCTATGTCGATCATCCCGATGTCATCGTGTTGAGCAACATTTTGCCGGACCCAATCAACAGTTATCTAGTGCCGTATCGCGGCGGGATTGTGGATGAAGTAAACGGCAAAAAAATTCGGACACTCGAAGAACTGTCGGAAGCTTTCGCTCAGGCGCCTGAGCGCCTTGTGATACGGATGATCGGCGACGGACCTCCTTTGGTGCTCGACCGCGCCAAAGTGGAAGGAGCGCGCGAACGGATCAAGACGCGTTACAACGTTTTGAAAGAACAAAACCTCGAGGAACGGCCTGCTTCACGCATCGCAGCCACAGAGGACAAAAATTGAGATGCAAAAATACGCTTTTATTACTTTGAGCATTGTTCTCGTCGCAGTCAGTGGCGCGCTGGCGAAGAAAGAACCGGCCATTCCGACAACGGCTAGCAAGGCAAAACAGGCCGCGCTTGTGCGCGTGAATGTGACCGGACAGGGGTATGATTATTTTCGGCCGTGGCAAAAAAAAGCGCCCTTTTCGAAGCGCGCGCTCGGCGCAGTTTTGCCCCAAGGTCGCGTTCTTGTGACTGCTGATCTGGTCACCAACCAAAATTACGTCGAGCTGGAGCGCGCAGAATCAGGAGAAAAAACAGCGGCGAATGTTCGGGTGATCGATTACGAAGCGAACCTGGCGCTGCTCGAACCGACTGACAAAGGTTTCCTGGACGGTATTACACCGCTCGAAATCACTTCAGACACCGTCGTTGGCGACCGGCTGGCGGCGTGGCAACTGGAACCGACGGGCGCCTTGCTGGCGACAGAAGGTTTGGTGACGACGGTACAAATGATGCCCTACCCTGTCGATGTCGGACAATTCCTGACTTACCGCGTCAGCATTCCAATGCAGTATCGCGAGAACAGCTACACGGTGCCGCTCGTCAAGAACAACAAGCTAGCCGGATTGTTGCTGCGCTATGATTCGCGTTCACAATTGCTCGACGTCATCCCAGCACCGATCATCACGCATTTTCTAAAGGAAGCCGAAGGTCAGACTTACCGCGGTTTCCCAGTGGCGGGTTTCTCATTTTTTCCCACGCGCGATCCGGCGCTGCGCGAGTTCGCGGGGGATAAGGGCAAGCGTGGGGTTTACATAACCAATGTCGAAGCAGGCACGCCCGCGAATAAGGCAGGACTAAAAGTGGGCGACATCGTAACCGCGGTCGGAAATCACGACATTGATGAGAACGGTAACTACGTGGATCCGCTATACGGCAAGATCGAGTTCACGAATCTACTGACAGCGCACGCGTACGCCGGTGATGTTATTCCTTTCCACGTTCAGCGGGACAGCAAACCGATGCAGCTCAACCTGACTCTGGAACATCGCGATGCGAAAGATTACGTGAGCCCGCCGTATTATCTCGATCAACCTCCGAAGTACTACGTGCTCGGTGGCCTGATTTTTCAGGAGTTATCCCGTCAGTATCTCAAGGAATGGGGACCGAACTGGCAACGCGAAGCGCCTCAGCGCCTGGTTTACATGGATCATTTCCAATCCGAGCTATTTCCGGAGAGAAATCGCCGCGTCGTCATTCTCAGCCAGGTCCTTCCGGCCAATAGCACAATCGGCTATGACGATCTCGCGTATCTGACAGTGACGAAGGTCAATGGTAAGGAGATCAAATCCTTAGACGACCTCGCCGAAGCCGTGAAGCAGCCTGTCGAAGGCTTCATCAAAATCGAAACCGAAGAAGATCCCAAACAGATCGAGCTCGACGCGTCGCAAGTCGCCGCCGAAGCCCCAGCTCTTCAGGAAAACTACGGCATATCATCACTGCAAAGATTGCAGTGAGCTCTAGAGTCGTCTCTTAAATCTTCTGTAGCCGCGGTCTGCGACCGCCGACTCGTGACTCACTGATCAAAGATCCAGAGCGACGAAGGCCTTAAACACCAGCTCTGTTATCTAGTAACGTCGCATGACAAACGCCCAATACGCCAAAAGCGCGGTCAATAGCAACAGGGGACTCAGGACGAAAAAGAAGCCGTACGGGTGTTGAGAAAGAGGAATGCCGCCGACATTCATGCCAAACAAACCTGCCACAAGATTGATCGGTAAGGCTAACACTGTGACCATCGTTAACAGAAACAGCGTACGGTTGGTCTGTTCACTGACGAGTGCCGCCAATTCTTCCTGAAGCTGTTTGACGCGCTCAACCAGGGAGGCTGTGTCGCTGACCGCGCTGGAAAACTTCTCGGCGGCTTGTTGCAGGTTCTGAAGCTCCTCTTGCGAGATCCAACTGGGCGGCTGATTAAGAAGGCGAAAAAATGCAGCCGGTTCCGGCGCCAAAAGCCGTTGAAGTCGAACCAACATCCGCCGCAGAGAACCTAATTCGCTACGATTGACGAAAACGCGCTTGGCCAGCAGTTGTTCTTCCAAGGGACCTACCCGCTTTTTGGCCTTCCGCACTATGTCAACCAACACATTGGCCTGATCTCGCAGTAGGCGCGCCAGAATTTCAATCGGCGAGCGAAAGATCTGGCCGCCTTGCACGGCAGCCCTGAGTTGGTCAATCGAGCGCCAAGGGCGGGCATGAGCGCTTACCAGCACGTTCGGCTTTACGCAAAGAGTGGTGGTCGCAACCGGGACATCAAACGTGAAATCGAAAAGCACATCGTGGATGCGCGCCACTAGCGAATCTCCTTCCTGCTCCAGATGAGTGGCGTCTACATCGCTCTTTAGCGAGTCGTAAAAAGTATCGGGCAGCGTCAGATACCGATGCAGCCAAGGCTCAGAGACCGCATTGGAAAGCGAAAAATGCAACCAGAGGAATTCATTCGGTGCACAGGGACCCGGCGCGCTTAAAAAAGCCCCCGCTGCCTCCGAGGTGATTGACCGTGCTGGTTGGTTGGGAACAAAATGATAGCCCCAGAGCGGCCCATCCTGCGCTGGGCCGGATGTCGGTCCAACATTTTGCTCCGTTGTTTGAACAGTCGTCACATCATTGCGCTGGTTAGTATCGGTTGAATCGCCTAACGAAAACAGCTCAGCTACTGCGCCCTCACAGCTGTTGCTCCGTCGCACTGGTTATAGTCCGCGGCTTTGACAGAAAGCGATCAACTTCGTCGTTGTAAGTCTCGAAGGGATTGCCCATGACGAGAAAATCGCGGCTGTCGCAGGCGATGGAGTCCCAATTGATCACGTAGGGGAAATTGCAGTTCTGGAAGAAGGTAACGGCGCGCGCGCGGCCCGACGCACGCGTGTTGGCCGGAGGAACATGCATCGCGCTGGCACGGCGAACACCGTTGTTCCAGTCTGAAATTCGTTTGCCAGGTGTGATACTGAAGAATAATCCGCGGCGCGGATCGATGTTATGGTATTCCAGGTCGATGCTCTGGAGCCATGGATCGTCCCAGCTCAGTCCTTCGGCGTCGACAAAACTTTCCAGCAACCATTTCTTGGTGATCCAGTCAACGCCGCCGATCAACGCCTGACGGTTTTGCGGAATTGCTTCAAGGACGAATCCCCAGTTTTCCAGTAACCAATTGGTTTCTGCGCTGCTATGTCGCAAATGTTTCTGCGCGAGATGATGAAACTCCCATTGCACGTCCAGTGCGCTTACTGTTTTGCCATTCTCGAGCCGGACGAGCCACTGCTCACTCGCATCGCGAGAGATGTCGCGCGTGCTTTGCACGGCGTCGGCCAAAACAAGGTTTCGGGGCAATCGGCCTTCCTCAAGCAACGCCAAAACACAAGCGGTCGTCCCAATCTTTAGGGCTGTCGCGTACGGACTCATGTTCGAATCGCCGATGAGCAAATGCAGTCGCCGATATTTCCGGTAATCGGCCAGCGGTTCGTCGCGCGCATTGATGATGGCACGATTGAATTGCACCCACTGATAAATGTCGTTGACGATGTGATCGGCGCGTTGGCTCAATTGGAAATTCACCTGGCCCTCCGGTTGCGGCGGCTCGAAATCAAAGGCCAATGGATTAGACTGACCAACGCGCCCCGCGCCGGTAAATACCTGACGCGTCGCTAAGAACGTCAGCAGCGTCCCGAGAATGGGCGGCGTGAACTGAGCCTCGCGTCGCATCAGATAATTCTCATGGCAGCCAAATGTCGCCCCAGTGTGATGGTCCACGTTGTTCTTGATGAATGAGACGCGATCTTCCGCACCGAGAGCGATGAGCGCCGATTGCAAGAGATCGTCACCAGCGAGCTCGTATGTAACGAGATCATGCAAATGCAAACATTCCGGGGATGCGTACTCGATGTGTCCCATGTCGAGATAAAGTCGTCCGCCGTTTAGTAGGAAACCGCCATTGCCTGGCGGTTCCTCGTAGTCGCGGTAATGCAGATCGATCGTGCCGGCGTCAGCTTTGCGGAACAGATAGTTCTTAACCTTGGCCGGCCAAAGCTCGGAATTTACGTGCGGCTCGTCTTCGCTGAGAAGACAACCGTACTCGGTCTCGATTCCCACGATGCGATCCATCGTAACCAATTAACGCACCGAATCCGGATTTCGCTAAGTCAAAAAAACTCCCTTCACCCTTGATCTTTCTCCGGTGGGGAGAGGCAAATCGCATGATAGAAATATGCGAAAGACGCAGAAAGCAAAGCACACAAGCGACCCAAACTCCCCTGCGTCTGGTACTTTGCTTTCTACTACTTCTCAGAGCGGGACCCGCAAACCGTATCAAGATAAAATTCTAGTCTAGCTCACGGCACGCGTCTGCCTCGCCACCCGAAAACCAAAGAGATTACGAACAGCACAAGGAATATGAAAAACAGAAGTTTCGCGATGCCCGCTGACGCCGCAGCGATACCGCCAAATCCAAAGATCGCTGCCACAAGCGCGATGATTAGAAATACTACAGCCCAACCTAACATATTTTTACCTCCTCCGAGACTGAATCGTATCTGCAGATTGATACGCGCGCCTCAGTTTGGATGTTCCGTTTAAACTTGGAACAACCTAACGATTTGCCCCAGCTGGAAACATCACTTTGTCCGGAGCAGCGTTGAGGGCATCGAGGAGTTTTTTGATCAAACGAGTTTTGACACGACCTGCTTCACGGGGCGCAACGAGATAACGAACGATCGCCTCTAACCACGTATTTTCGCCAACCCGGAAAATAACGCGCGGGTGCTCGTGCACATCCAATTCGTCCACGGGCGTGCGGGCTAGCACGTCGCGGTAAGTTTGTACGCGTTTGATCATTTCCTGGCCCAGCTCCTCCTCGGTGATTTTTTGCATCGTATTGGCGATGAACTCCAGGTCAGCGTTAAACGCGACCTGGAATTTCACCTCGTTCCAGATGTAAGGAAACAAAGGCCACGAATAATTGTAAATCAGTTCATTGAGTACTTTTTCATTTGGGAATTTTATTAGCCGGCCACTTGGATGATCGGTAGAGAGATATTGGCCGCCGAACTCCCACAGCGTGGTGTCGAGGTAGCCGACATCGATAACGTCACCGGTGGCTTCTGCTATTTTGATCCGGTCGCCCACCCGAAAAGGTTGACGAACCAAAATGTAGATCCAGGCGATGAAGCTTTTCATCGGCGTTTGCACTGCCAATCCGATAATGATCGACCCGACGCCGAACGCAGCGATGGCGGCATACCAGTTCACGAAAATTATCGAGACGACGATCACCGCGATGGCCAGACCAAGGGCAAGGCGCATGATTCGTTCGAGCGTGAAACGAGTCGACGCATCCTCGATCCGCGCGAGCACGTAGACTGCAAGCGCCTGTGCAATCGCGAGCACGATCGTGATTAACGCCGTGCCGCGCAGGATTCGCTGGGCAATAACAACACTATTATTCGGCAGCGGAACGAGTTTGGCGCCGATAAGGAAGTAAATAGCGGCGCAGATCGCAAGAACAGCAGAATACCCGACAAACCAGAACTTCCCCGCGCCCTCAGCTTTGACGCTTTCTCGATGTTTTTGCCCTGTCGCCCGATCGAGTTCTTTGCGAATTTCGGGCCGCTTACAAAGGTCCTCCGTCGTTTCGGCCATCATCATTGGAATCGAAGCCGGCGCAGAAACAGGCCGCACGCGTCGAGGCACTTCCCAATCTTAAAGCCGCTGCATTTGCGACGCGAAACGAATCTCAAGTGTGTTATCGAACACCGACATTGCGGAGCTGCTTGCTCAGCAGGCAGAGCGCGAGACCGGCATTCTCACGCGCGCGTTTCGTCGGGCCGCGCGCTGCGCCTTTCTCTGGCCAGAGGAAGTGTCGGATCTTGTTGCCAAAGGCAGGCCATTAACCGAGCTGCGCGGCGTCGGTCCATTTATCAGCAAGAAAATTCAAAGCTGGATCGACAAGCCCCCGCGACGAGCGAAAGCGGTTCCGGCCATTCGCCGCGATTTCATTTCGCTCGCGCAAGCGCGGCGCCTTCTGGCATCACGATCTGCGTGGCGGAGCAATTTGCGTGGCGATTTGCAGATGCACACCGGTTGGAGTGACGGATCAGACACGATTGCAGAAATGGCTGATGCAGCGGCAAATCGCTCCTACGAATACATCGCAATCACCGATCATTCTAAAGGGTTGAAGATCGCGGGCGGAATCGACGAACGCGCGTTGAAACGCCAGGGAATCGAAATAGCAGAAGTCAATGCGGCGCTTTCAAAATCGGCCAAACACCCAACTGTCCTTCGCTCGATCGAAATGAATTTGAACCCACGCGGCGAAGGCGATATGTCGCCGGATTCGCTGCGATCGTTAGATGTTGTTCTCGGCTCGTTCCATTCCGCCTTACGCACCACCGAAGATCAAACCGAGCGTTACCTCGCCGCATTGCGTAATCCCCACGTTCACATCCTCGGTCATCCGCGTGGACGTATTTACAATTTTCGCATTGGTCTAAAGGCAGATTGGCCACGCATCTTTGTCGAAGCTGCCCGGCTTGATAAAGCGGTGGAGATTGACTGCTATCCGGACCGGCAAGACCTGAACGTTGAGCTGCTGAAAATCGCGCGCGATCAGGGAACGCGAATTTCGCTCGGCACAGATGCTCACCACGACTGGCAGCTGGAGTTTATTGATCTCGGATTGGCCGCAGCACTCCGCGCAAAAATTCCGGTGGATCGCATTCTCAACTTCATGCCCATTCTTGAGCTCAAGACGTGGGCGCAACGATTACGTAATCGCACTACGCCCAGAAAATGAAGTTTGGAATTTCATCATTTTCTCTTTTTGCGACTGTGTTGGCGCTGAGATTGCCAAATAAGGAGTGCCGCCCGTTTCACTGTAATTTCCACTTTTCCACGCGGTCTTTCGTTCTTCTTGTTACTGGGCCACGGTTCGCCATCGAGATGCATTGCACCAGGCGGCGATGTAATTTTTAGTTCGCGAAATTTTCGCATCGGTAACGGAACGTGGTTCTTTCGTTCAGCGAGATGCGCATCGACATGCTTAATGAAATCCTGCCGCTCATCCTCTCGCACCGCGACAAAGTCGAGCCGGCCATCGTCTGTTTTTGCTTTTGGAGCGAGATGTAACGCCGGGCCAGCTGATCGAACATTCATTGCCCCCCAAAGGATGTAGCGACCGGAAATGGCTCTTCCATCGATGCTCATTTTCCATGGGCGCGCAGGGTAATCGAGCGCCAGCTTCCGCAGAAGCGATAGGTGCGCTTTCAGCTGTTCCTCCGGGGAAGCTCCTTCTTTTTCGTTCGCCTTTGCGATGGGAAAGTAGTCGGCAAACAGCCCACCGCCCACGGCTTCCAAAAAGTAGTCTGCCTGCGATCCATTGCGCGTCACGCCAATGTCGAACGGTTGGCTTTTCCCGCAGTGAAGCGATTGAAGAATTTCGTCAACAGATTCGGCGAAGCCAAGGGTACGCGCCAGATTATTCGCCGTGCCAAGCGGCAAAATCGCCAGTGGGATTCCGCTGTCCATTATCTTCCACGCAGTTTTGTGCACCGTGCCATCTCCTCCGGCTGCGATGACAACTTCCACTGGCTTTTTCAAAGCTTTTTCCCAGTCAGGCTCCTTGATCGATTGGTAAAACGCTTGAAGCCCGTTCCGTTTGAGGCTCCAAATCAACTGCTTCTTGCCATGTTTACGGTCTCCCGCTTTCGGATTATGGATTAAAAGGACGCGCATGATTTCCTCGCCAATCGAAGCATTTGTAACACGTATTCGGTCAAAACAGATCCGATACGCGTTTTGTTTGTAAAAATGCGCATTCTGGTTTCAAACGACGACGGTGTTTACAGCCCGGGAATTGCCGCCCTGGCGAAAGCGGCAAAGCGGTTCGGCGAGGTGCGCATCGTCGCCCCCGATGTAGAGCAATCTTCAATGGGACATGCGATTACGGCGTCGCGACCTCTGCGCCTTAAACGTGTTCACCTCGACAGCTTCGACACATTTCGCGTCAACGGCACTCCGGCCGATTGCGTCGCACTTGGCATGCATCGCTGGGGACACGTTGATGTTGTTCTTTCGGGAATTAATCTCGGGTTAAACCTGGGCAACTCCTGCTGGCATTCCGGGACGCTCGCAGCAGCTAAGCAGGCAGCGTTGCTCGGTTCGCGCGGCATCGCGTTCAGCACAAACGTGAGCGACAGTCGTGAACCGGATTTTGCTGCGCTCGAACCGTACGTAATGCGTGTGTTCGAGTTGCTGTTGCCGATTAAAACACTTTCCCTTGTTAACGTAAATTTGCCGGAAAAGCCGAAAGGGATCCGTTGGACACGTCAGTCTGTGCGGCATTACGACGGCAAAGTCGTTCCCGACAAAGACCCAGCCGGCCGTCCGATTTTTTGGTTCACGGTCACGCCGCTCGAAGGCGCCGCAGAAGGTACGGACCGTTGGGCCATCGAGCACGGTTGGGTATCGATTACCCCGTTGCGTCTCGATCTCACAGATGAGGCAGATCTTGCTCGCGCTCTTGCCCTTTCAAATACCCCGGCGACGAAGGTCCCGGTTAAACGCCGTCAACGACGACGCTCTAAATCTTCCGCTACCTCTTCTTCTAAATCTAAATCGTCGTCGAGAGGACGGAGCTAGTGGAAGATTAAGTGTGGTAAGCCTTTATGGAAAGACGGCCCCTAGGGCCATGGCTACAGCGATTAGCCCAGACACCTAGGTAGACTGCAGGCTGCGGCTTGCTTAAGGAATTACTTTACCACAAAATTGTTTTCCAGAGGGAACCAGATCAGAGGGAAGACCCGAATCGGATGAGAGAATTTGCGCCTCAGCCGATGTTTAAGAAGCTGTCAAGCAACGCCGCACTGGACGAGACCGTCGAACAATTCCACATCCTAGTGGATAGTGTCGAGGAGTACGCCATTTACCTGTTGGATCCCAACGGAAACATCATTACCTGGAATACCGGTGCTGAGAAAATCAAAGGTTACTCGACAGAGGAAATCATCGGCAAAAATTTCGCCTCCTTCTATACAGCAGACGATGTTGCTGCTGGCAAACCGCAACGGAACCTGCGCGAAGCCGCGCGTCGAGGATACATTCGTGATCAGGGTCTGCGCGTTCGCAAGGACGGATCGACGTTCGAAGCGGAAGTAGTTATTACTGCGCTTAGTGATGACGCTGGGAAAGTTCGCGGTTTCTCCAAAGTCACACGCGATATCACCGATCAGATTCGTGCCCGCGAGTTTGAAGCGGAAAAAATCGCAGCGCAAAAGGCCAGCAAGGCAAAGGACGATTTTCTGGCAGCGCTCAGCCATGAACTTCGCACGCCGCTAACCCCTGCGTTGGCAGCAGCAACATACCTCCAAGACAACGCGGACAAACTGCCGCCCGAATTCGCCGAGGATATTGATATCATAAAGCGCAACGTGCAACTGCAGGCCCGATTGATTGACGACCTGCTTGATCTTACCCGCATTGCTCGCGGGAAGATTCATCTCGAACTAGAAGATTGTGACGCGCACAAGATCATTAAAAATGCGGTGGAGATTGCGCACTCAGCCATCGCGGCAAAGCAATTAGACATCGCGACGGAGCTTAAGGCGAAAGAGCACCATATCCTGGCTGACTGCATCCGGCTTCAGCAAGTGTTTTGGAACTTAATAAACAACGCAGTGAAATTCACCCCGCAAGGCGGACAGATCACGATCCGCACGTCCAACGACAAAGCTGGGCGTTTTCATTTTGAGATTACCGACACAGGAATTGGAATTGAGCCGCAACGGTTGACTTCGTTGTTTCAACCATTTGAGCAGGCTGATCCTTCTGTGACACGACAGTTTGGCGGACTTGGTCTTGGACTCGCAATTTCGAAACGTCTTGTTGATCTCCACAATGGTAAGATTGAAGCGGAGAGTCGTGGTCGCAGTTTCGGCGCGACCTTCAGGGTTGTGCTGGACACTGTAGATGTTGGATCCGCAGGGATCGGGCTGAATCATCGCAACGGGGGCAAGACAGCCAAATCTCTGCGGATATTACTAGTAGAAGATCACCAGGATACGCGGCGCACATTGTCACGTCTACTTACCCATTTTGGTCACAATGTTGTAACTGCAGATAACGTAGAGAAAGCAATAGAAATCATGGGATCGAATAACATCGACGCTGTGCTGTGTGACATCGGTCTGCCCGATGGCAGCGGTTACGAAGTAGCAGCACACGCACGAGCAAAAGGGCACATCAAGGCAATAGCGCTCACTGGCTTCGGTACCGAGCAAGATGTGCAACGTTCTAAAGAAGCCGGATTCGATTTTCACCTGGTTAAACCCATTAACTTCCAGGAGCTGCAAAACGCTCTCAACGAGTCAGACTCGTAGATACAAAACAAACGCAGGCGGACCAAGGCCAAAGAGCCTACTCGCGACGAGGCTGATCGTGTGACTGAGCGCTCTAGGGCGCGCGGATGACGCCACGTTTGGAACGGCGACCGAGGCCTCCTAGCGCCGATCGACCAGACAGCGAATTGGGAGCATCAAGATTCGCGCCGAGATCAACGCCAACATTCAACCGATAAACCAGTTCACCGCCCAGCCAACCGGCAAAAAGTGCGACGACGATGCCGATCCATCCCAACATCATCGCTGTCATCACTGGCGCCGCCGGGTTAGACCAACGCATAAACCAGCTGATGATAAACAAAATTACTACAACGACGTTTGAGAGGCCGTGGATCAACCCGATGAACTTCGCGCGCGTGCCTTGCGGAATACCAAGCCAATCGATTGCCCCAAAGACCGCTGCGATCAGCCCGCCTATGATTCCCGTTGCAATCATCCAAAATGACAAGTCGGCCCAGTGACCGTTGTGCGTGTATATGTAGATAATGTCGAAAATTGCCGCAACTGTGAGCAAGCCCAGCGGAAACACGACTAACATGGGATGAATCGGGTGGCCGAGTAATCGGGCCTTAGCTCTCATAGTCTTGGTTCCTTTGTTAATAACCCTGCAACAAAATTCAAGTCACGCCACCGAAACGGTTTGACCCGCCGCATATTGACTCATTGTCGTGATCTTTCGGGCAGTAACATACAACCGCTCCCCCGATACTTTTCGGAATTATACATGTCCTTTGGAAATGATTGCGCAGGTGCGAGATGCGAAGACTATTGCAACAAATCAAACGCGAGCTAAAGACGGCGAACCACTGCGCTGTTTACGAAGAAGAACTCAGCCGCGTTTGGCCCGACGACCGGGATCAGCGCGAATCAAAAGTCGCACGATTTGCTGTGGAGCATGGCTTTCGTTTGCGGTTTTATCGTGACGGTTTATGCGCGATTTTCGATAAACAACCTGTCGAGCGCTGCGAAGAATAATCCTTCGGCACATGCGCGCTGCGCATAGATTGGGCGGTCAGTCCCTCTTCATGCCGAAGTGGCCCATGCATTACTTGCACTCAGCGCTGAATTAGCGGCATGAGGCAAGTAATGCATCCCACTCAATGATCACCTAAAAGCAAACTAACGAGCCGACGCCAGTTCCGGCTCCATCAAAGCCTCTGGATTCACGATATCCTCGGCCAGCTTGTTCAAAAGCTCATTTGCCTCAGACTCCTCATCCAGGGTTTGTTGGAGAAGGTCCGCGGATTTGTCCTGCCCTAGGAGTTGCGCGAAGGTCCGCACACTGCCGTAACCAGCCATCTCGTAGTGCTCAACTTTTTGCGCAGCTACGATGATGCCTGCGTCGATAACAGAATCTTCGCCGTTTGCCTTGAGGACTTCCGATCCCTCTTCGATCAGGCCTTTCATGGCCTGGCAGGTTTTGCCCTTCGTCTTCTCACCCAGTTCTTCGAACACTTCCTCAAGCCTCTGCACGTGAACCTTGGTCTGTTCGAGATGCTTTTCGAAAGCTTCCTTCAATTCATCTGATGAAGCCCCTTTCGCCATCTTCGGCAATGCTTTGACCAATTGGTTCTCGGCATTGTACAAATCCCGAAGTTCGTTCACGTAAAGTTCTTTTAATGTCTCCAGATTCATAATCCCTTTTCCTTTCCCTGTTTGTTTCTGGTTTAGTTTCGGTTGTTGTAAACACGGTACGCTGTACCGCCCACAGAAAGGAAACGTGACGAACCAATGAAGTGCGCGTGTTGTCGCGCTAGAATTTTTGAAATTCGCGATTCGCAGGACCTCGCAGCTTTTCGTCAGCCGGCCAGGTGCTCTGAAAAGAGCGCATTGAGGATTCCAACGATTGCTCCATTCTTCTCATCCGGGAATCGGCCAAACGGCTATAGACGTCTACGTAATCACTTGCCATCCGGTTCGCTGTGAACCGTTTCTCAAAAACTGAACGACATCGGGCGCGGCTCAAGTCACGAACACGACGTACGGCGTCGACCGCCTCTTCAATCTCATCTACCACGAAGCCTGTCACGCCGCTCTCCATGACTTCCGCAACTGACCCATTGGCAAACGCAATAACCGGTGTACCGCACGCCATGGATTCTATCATAACCAGCCCAAACGGCTCCGGCCAGTCGATGGGAAAGAGCAACGCGTATGCGTTACCAAGAAATTGATCCTTGTCCTTGTCATTGATTTCTCCGAGCCATTCTACGTGCGGATCATTCAGTAGCGGCTCGATCTCGCGTTTGAAATAGCGTCTATCAGCAGGATCGACTTTCGCCGCAATCTTGAGCGGCATCCCTGCCTGCTTGGCTATTTCGATGGCCCGGTCCACTCGTTTTTCGGGCGAAGCGCGTCCCAGAAATGCCAGATAGTTTCCTGGCTCAGAATGAAACCGAAACATATCCTGGGGCAATCCGTGATAGATTGTCGCTTGCCAATTTGCGCACGGCCACGGAGTGCGCTGGGAATTCGAGATCGAAATCATTGGCATGTCGCGAAACCGCTCATACAGCCGAAGCAACTCGAGAGTATCCAGCCGGCCGTGCAACGTTGTGACGTGGGGAACCCTAAGGTGACGCGAAATGAGATAATGCAAACAACCGGTATGGAAGTGAATTACGTCGAATTCACCGGCTCGCTGCATAACGTGGTCCATGAGTAGGACTTCCCGTGACAAATAATCCTTGGCACGCTTGTTCTGCCGGAAAGAACGACGACATACAGGGACGAGCTCGGCACTTGTGACTGAGTCGCCACTGGCGAAGAGAGTTACTTTATGGCCCAAGCGAACCAACTCTTCAGTCAGATATGCGACGATGCGTTCCGTTCCTCCGTAATGCTTCGGAGGCACACTTTCCACTAGCGGTGCAACCTGCGCGATTCGCAATTTACCCTCCCCTTCCCTTCCATTGACCTGATCATTCGCAGCATAATCGAATTGGATGGCAGCTTTGGTTTTGTCGCTTCCGTGTTGGAAACCACTCCAAAGAAATTTCTGTTCGGAGAGGACTGAAAGAAGTTGTTGGTTCAGTGGCGCATCCGATCAGCGCAGCAGACACGTAGGGACTTTGAGTCTTTTATCGTGATGCGATTTCTCGACATGCCAGATCTCCAGGCGACGGCATTCGTTCTTGCTTGCATAGGAACGGTTTGCTGGGCTGTGTGCTTCTGGTGGATGCATCGGATTTCATCCCGGCAGGATGCGACCTTGAAAGAACTGCGTGATGTGACTGCGCGAATTGAAAAGCTTTCGCAGGTCCAACACGATTTGATCAAGGATGTCCACCCGCAAGTTAGCGAAATCAAGGAACACGTCCAAGACGTCAGAGAAGTTGTTTCGCCCGAGAAGAATTAAGGACGGGTGACCTGAACCATTTAAACCGGCAGGTGGTCAGCCATCGCTAACAGGTTGGGTACGATTGGAGCGAACGAACCGGGGCTGCAACTTAGAGACGCCCTGTTAAAGCAAGGATGACTATGATTAAAACAATTAACCCAAGTCCTCCGCTGGGCCAATAGCCCCAACCAGAGCTATAGGGCCAGGCAGGCAGCGCTCCGATCAACAACAGAATCAGAATGATTAATAGAATCGTGCCCATGACTTTCCTTTCTTGGAGTAAGTTCGTCAGCGCGACCTGTTTTGGACGTTGCAGCCTGCTGTCCAGGATTAGGTGAAATTCTGAAATGTCAGTCTTGTGCACGCTTACGGCGAACGGCGCCGCGAATGAATCCGAACCGTTTATCAAAGTCAAAGGCGTCAGCGAAACAATGCAGCGAAACCGTGAGATGGAAGGAATAGTGAAGTTATCTGTCGAAGCGAAAGTGGCAGCGTCTGTAGCCGCTGGCTTGGCAAGGTCACGAACGCAAGATGCTTAGGGACGCTCGACTTCCTTTGTCTCAACTCGGACCGCGTAATGGCTCGGCTCTAGTTCACGACCCGCTCGCTGAGCATATACCTGGGTGAATTCTGCACCGAATAGCAAAATTTGCGACGAGTAGTAAATCCAAAGCAGCAACGTGATGAGTGAACTGGCTGCTCCGTAAGCCGAACCGGCCGCACCGCTGCCAAGGTAAAGGCCCAGTAACCATTTCCCTATCAAAAACAGGATCGCAGTCATCACCGCGCCGATCCAGACGTCACGCCATTGAATCCTCACGTCTGGCAGGAACTTGAAAATCATCGCGAAAAGCAGGACGACCACGGCGAAATCAAAAATTAAATAAACGCCCACCGCGACGACAATTCCGCCCGGCAGCATCGATTGAACGTAATGACTAAACCCTTTCAACAACGCTTCAATCGCCAGTGAGACAAGCAGTAGAAAACAAATGCCGGCGACCATCGCAAACGAGAGAAAACGGGCTCGTAAAAATCCAAAAATGCCCTGAGCCGGCTTCGCTTTCACGCCCCAGATAGTGTTCAACGCATCCTGCAGCTGGCCGAACACGCCGGTTGCGCCGAAGAGCGCGAGAGCGATTCCGATGATGGTGGCAATCGTGCTCTTGCCTGGTTGCGAGGCTTTTTGTGCAATGCCTTGGACGACTTGGAGAGCGCTTGGATCGAGAAAATAACTCATTTGCTGCGTGATCTTGTCCCATGCACCAGCGGGATCGTCTCGAAAAATCACGCCGACAATCGCAAGCAAGACGAGAATCAGCGGTGCCAGGGAGAAAACTGTGTAATACGCCAGCGCAGCGCCCAACTGCGGCGCTTTGTCCTGCAACCACTCGTTAAATGTTTGCTTTAGTAAGGTGAATAAATTTCCAAAAAACGATTCTGACGTTCCCGAGCTATCTTGTTTCACCACAACGAAAGGCCTTTGATCTAGGATTCGCCCGTGGTAGCGCGCGTGGTCGCTGCAAAATGCGCGCCTGGATAAACGCGCCCGTATCTCAGCACGTTGTTTGGCAGCGGAGACAAAATCGACCTCGGCGCGTGTACCTACACTTACCTACGCGCCGGAGCCGCGAGGGAGCGAAAGGGTTATTCGGGTCCCGCGCTTGGGGCCGCTATTAATATGGAACTCGCCGCCAAAATTACTCACACGTTCGCGAATATTATGAAGACCAACCGTTTGGGAACCAGTTCGCTTATCGTCAAGCGAGTCAGGATCGAAACCGGGACCGTCATCGGCGACGATTATATGGACCTTATCTGGCCGCCGATGCTGCATTATGATGTGCACGGCGCTGCCGCCAGCGTGCTTCGCCGAATTCAGCAACAGCTCGCGCACGGATCTGAACAGGAAAATACGCACATCGGCGGCTTTCGGGTTCGCCGAATGGTCGGCTTCGACTGTGACTTCGATATTGTAATTCTTACGTGTTTCAGTAGCGAGCCATTCCAGTGCTGCCGCCAAGCCGTGCTCGTACAAAACTGGCGGCGCAAGCTCTACGCTGAGAGACCTTGTTAACTGAAACGAACGGTCAAGTACATCCGCAATTTCACGCGCAATCGGTTCTCGTTGGACGGCGTCTGGCGTTCCACACAGCGCGGAAAGTTGCATCCGCGCCGCGACCAGTAATTGCTGTAGGTCTTCATGCAACATCTCCGCTATGCGCCGACGTTCTGCTTCCTCTGCGAGCGACAATTGGGCTGAGAGGAGGCGGAGTTTCTGTGCCTGTTCGACCGCTTCCGCAGTGCGCTTGGCGACCCGCTGTTCGAGCGTCTCGTTTAAATTCGCCAGCTGCGTGACGAGATCTCGCACCTGATATTGCCGCCGGCGAGAACGTAACGCAACCTGCACCGACCGCGTCAGCGTCAGGGTGCTGATAGGCCGCTCCAGCAAAGTTACAGATCCGGCAGCCGCAGCGGCCAAATTGAGTAATCCTGCCCGCCGCGATTCCCCGCCGCTCGTGAGAATGATGAGCGGTAATTCGGACCAGGGCGGTTGCGTTTTAAGGACGTCCAAAAGAAGCGAGCCTTGTGGTGATTCCAGCGCTTCTTCGGTAAGCAGTAACGCGCCTGCCCTGTCCGTAATTTGTCGGGGATATTCATCTGACTCATTACAAATTTGTGTTTCAAGACCTTCGGCGTTGAGCAAGGCCGCCATTGCTTCCGCATCCTGTCCGACAGGCGCAATGATGATCACGCGCTCGTCTTTGTTGGGCATTCGCGTCATCAGTGCGCGTGCTTCGTGAGTGACATTCAACACGGCTCGTTTCACTGCCGCCCGAGAATGCCGCGATTGCATTGCGCTTTCAGCGACCCTTCAATATTTGCTCTTCGCTGCCGCGGAACACGGGCACGCCCGTGAGCACGCCTTGAAATTGTTTTAGCGGCTCGCCGACAATGATGCCTTTGCCGGAAATCAATTTGAATTCGCGAATGCTTTTCTCATGCCCTCCACTACGCTTCTTAACAACCGTGATGGCTTGTTTGACTGCTCCGTAGGCTTCGAAATAACGCAAGTTTACCACGGTGTCCGAAAGATAACTAAGGTCTATCGGCGCTTCGGCCGCGGCAGCCAATCCATGCTGGGCTAAAACGAGGATCGTGACGACACCCTGCTGGTTGAGACAGGTGCAGAGTTCGTGCAGCTGGTTATTGAGATACTTTTCGCCCGGCATGGCGTTGAGGTAACCGTTGAGACTATCAATCGCGACGAGTTTGCAGCCTGCCTCCACGCCGCGCAAAATACGAACGGCGAACTCGCCGGGAGAAAGTTCGGCTGGATCAACCTGCTGCACCGCAATCGTGCCCGCTTTGATGGCTTTTTTTAACTTGAAACCCATCGCTTTGGCTCGGCTCAGCATCACGCTGCGCGTTTCGTCAAACGTGAATATCATGGAGCGTTCATTTTGATCGGCCATTTGGACAGCGTATTGCAAAGCCAGAGTAGATTTGCCAGTTCCCGCCGGGCCCAGCATGAGGGTGGTCGTCCCTCGATCCAGCCCACCACCGCACAAGGCGTCCAGCTCCTTGATGCCGCTGGAAACGGGCCCGTGCTGAAAATCAATACGATGCTCAGAGGCGATCATACGCGGAAAAACGCGCAAACCGCCGGTAGCGATGATGTAGTCATGATAGCCTTCCCTAAATTTTACGGCTCGTAGTTTCGAAACGCGCAAACGGCGGCGCGATGTTCCGTAGTCGGGCGAGAGTTGTTCCATCTCAATGACACCGTGAGTGAGGCTGAGCACGTGCGGGTCGATCACCCCTGTCCTGCTCATCTTATCGTCAAGCAAAAGAACGGTGCTCTTGAATTTTGCGAATTGCTGTTTGAGCGTGAGAAGTTGGCGCCGGTAGCGCAAAGCGGTTTCGGCCATTAATCGGAATTCGGAAAGGGAATCGAAGGCGACTCGCCCCGGCTGCGCCTTGCGCACTTCTTCGAGCAATAGCTGGCTGACTTTCGTCAACTCGACTTCGGACGGATGAAACACTGTCGTCTGCGCTTCAGGACGCAGCAGATTCTCAACAGCGGACAAATCCAATACCGGGATTTTGTCGAGCGACCAGCCGTGTGATCGTGCCACTTTGAGCAACTCCTGTTTGGTCTCGGAAAGCGTGATATAAAAGACCTTCTCGCCTCGCCTTACTCCCTCCAGCAGAAACTGAAGCGCCAGCGTCGTCTTGCCAGAGCCCGGGTCCCCTTGAACTAAATAAAAGCACTCGCGCGGCAACCCGCCCGCAAGGATGTCATCCAGTCCCTCGACTCCGCTGGGGCAGCGCTCGTAGGTAAAGCACGGTGAGACAGTTGTGCCGGATTTCCGGATTGATGTGCGCTTCACAATATTGATGTCGAACAGGCAACGACCCTGTTTTCCCCGGCAATTTAGTGCGGGGTCGCAATTTTGAAAGAGCGCTCGCTCCGAAAGTGTACCGGGGCAGCTACTTCGCAGGCACCAGGACAGTGAGTGCTCTGGAGACAAAATCGATCTTTGCACTCCTGCCTAAATTTACTCTTTCGCCATCGAGCGTCGCAGGGATGTCTGTGCTTGATTGCACATCTACCCGTTTCGCTTTGGTGAGAAGTATATTTCTGTCATCGCGCCATTTGCCAAACGCTGCGGTAGTGGCAAGACCGACCACTTCAGCGGCGCTTTCCACATCAACAACGGCAACTTCAAGCGCTTGCTCCGAATCGGACATTTGTTCCGATATAAGAGGGCAGATAAGCGCAACGGCTTTGGCTTCGCCCTTCATTCCGTCGGAGATAAGATACTGAATCTTCGTTTCGAACATTTTCCGAAAGGCGACACTCCCCTTCTCGATAGCGTCAACTATATTACCCTGGCGCATCGATTCGCGGGGCTCTACCAAAAGCGCAGGCGCTCCCACAACGGCGGCAATAAGAAACTGCTTGCCCGCGATCCGACCTCCGGAGAGCACTTTTAGTGAGGGAGAAGCGAGCGTATTTTCAAGCGACTCTTCCCAGGCCATGTCTCCATACAATGCTCGAGAAAGCATATTCATCGTTCCGCCGGGGAGCGGAATGAGATAGGGTCCTTCTCCGGCGCATAGTTCTGCAGCAGTCCGGATGGTGCCATCGCCAGCGAGCACGATCAGCACTTCCAGCTTCTGCCGGGTCGCCTCCGCAAACGACCGCTCCATTTCTTTTGCCTCGTTACACCAAACCTTCGGCTCAACAATCCCCGCACGCGTAAGGATACTGAAGATTTTCTGCTCAGATTCCGAATCGCAGCCTCCGCTGGAGGTGTTGATTATGGCCCCCACCTTCAACTCTGAGAAACGGATGTCGTTAGGCACAAATCACGTGTGCGCGTTAGGGGCGCGTCTAAGTCCCCTTCCCTTTGGACTCGCTCCCACTGCGGTCCGCTCGAGGCGTGCCGCCAGGGTTGGTTCCGTTCCGCTCTGCTTTTTTGCGAACGCGCTCGAACTGTTTCTCGAGACTAGTCAGATCTTTGTCGGCAAGTTTTTCCAGATCGATGAGTTCATTGCGAGCGCCCTCCAGCGCTCGAATTATTTCGTCGAGTTTCAAATGAGCCGCTTTGGAATCGCGATTTTGCGTATTCTGAATGAGAAAGACCATCAGGAAAGTAACAATGGTCGTCCCGGTATTTATAATGAGCTGCCAGGTGTTGGAATAATGAAATGCAGGGCCAGTTAGTGCCCAAACGACAATAACGAGGATAGCAATGCCAAACGCCCAAGCGCTACCGAGCACCGCCGACGAGCGCCTGGCAAAAATCCGAAAAACATCGCTCGCTACACAAAAGAAATCGCGCGATTTTTCCTGTGGCCTGGCCTTCTTCTGCGTTTTCATTGTCCCATTATTGTCGACTTCTCAACCGCGACCACAGACAGCGCTTATAACGTGCTGACAAAGGACTGTGGAGAGCATCTCCGCCAGCCTGTGCCAGCACGTCTAAAGCCTAACGACGGAATATAAAACCGAGCAGGAGACCGACTCCGAGCGCGGTAAACACTGCCTTCGTCGGGTTTTCGCGGATGTACTGCTTGCTGTCGTCCTGAAAAGTGCGGACACGATCGAGAGAATCATCGATCACCTCTTCCGCGCGATCGAGATATTTATTGGCCATCGTGCCTGCCGCTGAGCCGAGATCTTCCGCCGCTTTGCGCGCGTGCGTCCCGCCACGCTCTGCTTTTTGTCTTGCCTGCGATGAGACCGCGGGGCCTTGATCCATTTGATTTTCGTTAGCCATATTTAAACTTTCGCTGCCGATGCTTCGCTGACGGTGCTGATATCTTCAGCGCCGGCAGTTTTGAAAATGTGCTTCGCCCGATCAACGTCTTCGCTTTCATCCGTATGAACGGCGATTAGATAATTCCCTTTTTTTAACTTCTCGTCGTAGCGCTTTGCCTCGATTTCCGGAATGCCGAGACCGATCAAACCGCCGACGACACCGCCGGTTGCCGCTCCGACTGCCATGCCACTAAGCGCCGCCATAATTGGACCCGCCGCAATAAACGGACCGACCCCGGGAATGGCCAACGCGCCGATTCCTGCCAGCAATCCAATCACGCCGCCCGTGACGCCGCCGGTGGCCGCACCAGTCGTTGCGCCCTCTGGCGCCTTTGTCGCTTTCACGTGACCAACGTCCCGCGTGCCGCCTGTGTCAGGCATGAGCACTGAGATTTCCGAGGCTGCGAAACCTTGGGCCTGGAGCTGCTCGACAATTCGCTCAGCCTGGCCGTGTGTAGTTGCAATACCGAATACTGATTTAGACATAATAGTTTCTTTCGTTTGTTTGATTTGGTTAGTTAGTTTGATCCTTTAACGTCCAATTGATCGTCAATATGGGCGCCGCCAGCCGCTGATTTTGCCAGCTGATCGATTTTTGCTTTTTCCTGAGCCGTCTTAACGGGTCCGCGGAGCGTAACCTGGCCATTAGTAGTAATGACTTTTATGTTCTTCGCAGTGATTGAAAGCTCGCTGTCTTTCATTAGTGCTTGGCGGATAGCCTGGGTGATTTTCAGATCCGCCGGACTGTTTGACTGGTCGCCAGATGTTTGGCTGTCAGCGGAGCGATCGCGCTCGTTTATTGCCGTATTATCGGGTTTCGTCTTCTCATTGTCGGCAGCCAAGGCAAGGCTAATTGTGCTAAGACAAGTTAAAGCTAGTATAAGTCGTTTCATGGGTTCCTTTGGTTTGAATTTTGCGGGGGTGTCGGCACTACTGATCGCAACTGCTATCCCCCTTGGTTCTATTTAGTTTGCTTATTGAGCTGCGATGTTGATTACGGAATTGGCCAGCTTGGTAAGCTTTTTGTCCGTATCGGATTCTTCGGTCAAGGTAGTCTGAAGTAACTGCGCGCCATCCGGATCCCCTAGTAACTCGGCGTACGTCCGAGCGCATCCGTAACCCGCCATCTCATAGTGCTCAACGCGCTGCGCTGCAGCAATTAGACCGGCATCGCGCACTTCCTCTTCCGCATCTTCCTTAATCATTTCGTCGCCCTCTTTAAGCACACCCTCCATGCCCTCACATTTCGGGCCGCGGGTTGACTCTTCGTGGCTGGTCAAAATCTTCTCGAGACGCTTCGCGTGTTCCTTAGTCTGCTTCAAATGTTCTTCGAACCCCTCCGCAAGCTGTTTGTTCGAAGCGGCTTTAACCATTTTCGGTAGCGCTTTGATGATCTGCTTTTCCGCGCTGTAGAGGTCTTTCAGTTCTTGAATGTATAGGTCTTTAAGTGTTTCTAGTTTCATAAGTGTAAATCTAATATTGTTAAGGTTATCCCTGTCTTCGCAGTAGCGCCCTCGCTCGCAGGATCCGTTATGTGCAGCCCCGCAACAGAAAGATCAGCAGCAAAATCGGAATCGGAATTCCGAGAAGCCAAAGTAAAATGTATCCAGTCGCAGCCGCTTCTTTTATTCTATTCGTTAACCGCATCTTAGTTTCCTTTGTGAAGTTCCTGCTTCAGGACTCTTCGTGTGCGCAGTAACCTGCTTTGATTAATGAGCACGCACAATAGGGCCGGGGGCTGAGTGTCTAGTAGGACAAAAGCCTATGGACACCGCGATGATTGCCCGGAGCACGATTACGATAACAACGATTACTATGATGATGTCGAAGATGCTTCTAGGTGTTCGATGACCAACATTCTATCGCAACTGATCGATGTGGATGGCCTTAACTGATGTAAAACAGCGCAATTTGCGCGTAAGCCACGATTTAGATATGTCTGTCGTCCAGACCATAAAATAGACCATGCCCTGCCAATATCCTGACCCTAGACACTACAGATGCCGGAAATAAACATCGATTTGCACGGCAGCGCACCACACAAACACAGGTTCGCCCTCCTCTTAATCGACGTGATAAACGATTTTGACTTTCCCGAGGCAGATCAGCTGCTGAAGCATGCACGACCAATGGCGCGAATCATCCTACGTTTGAAACAACGGGCGCAGAAAGCGGGCGTACCGGTGATTTATGTAAACGACAATTTCGGCCAATGGCGATCTGATTTTCGACGTACGGTCGACCACTGTGTAACGCAAGGCCGTGGCCGCGATGTCGTGAACTTACTGCGGCCAGAAGAAAGCGATTACTTTGTGCTGAAGCCAAAGCATTCAGGATTTTTTTCTACAACTCTTGAGACACTTCTTCGTTATTTGGAAACGCAAACTTTGATTCTGACCGGCATTGCCGGGAACTTTTGCGTGCTTTTCACGGCGAACGATGCCTACATGCGCGACTTTAACTTATTGGTGCCTGCGGATTGTACGGTATCAAACACGAAGAAGGAAAACAACGCGGCACTCAGGTTAATGAAGAAATTCCTGAAAGCCGACACGCGCAGGTCTTCCAGAATCTTGCTCCGCGACTCAAAAGGTAAACGAGAGCAGCGCAACCGCTTGAACGCTAACAGCGCGCGCTCGAGAGTTTCAACTCGGTGATGCCGTCAGGAAGCTCGCATTTTGGTTAAGAGCTATGAAATGTTACTAAAGCCGCCCATACCACCGATGGAAGCACGCTCGGTCGAAGAGATTCCGACTGGTGAGGAGTGGCAATACGAGCCGAAATGGGATGGTTTTCGCTGCCTTGCGTTTCGCAATGGGGACAAGATTTTTTTGCAATCAAAGAATGGCCAACCGCTGGCGCGTTACTTTCCAGATGTGGGTGCCAATTTAGCGAAACTGGCACAGCAACAGTTCGTTCTCGACGGCGAACTGGTCATTCCCGTTGACGGCGCGCTTTCGTTCGATGAATTGCAATTACGTCTGCACCCTGCCGCGAGCCGAGTTCAGAAACTAGCTGCTGCTCATCCGGCGGTTTATATCGTGTTCGATCTGCTCGCCGAGAATGGAAAATCAGATCTGAAGCTGAATCTCCGTGAGCGAAGGCGACTTCTCGAAAAATTCGCGCGTTCGAGTCTGCGATCGGCAAAGGACATAAGACTTTCGCCCGCCACCACGGATTGCACCGTTGCGAACAATTGGTTCCGCAAAACCGGGCGCGATCTTGACGGCATTATGGCTAAACGTCTCGACGCGGCGTACGCATCGGGCGAACGCACTGCAGCGGTGAAGGTCAAGAAAATCCGCACAGCCGATTGTGTTGTAGGCGGCTTTCGTTACGGGACCGGCGCACGCCTGATCGGTTCTCTTTTGCTAGGACTTTACGGCGAAGATGGTTTGCTGCACCACGTTGGATTTATTTCTGGGTTCAAAGCTTCCGACCGCCGCGAGTTAACAAAAAAATTTGAGGCCCTAAAGAAACCACCTGGATTTACAGGCAACGCGCCCGGAGGACCTAGCCGCTGGAGCACAGAGCGCACTAGCGAATGGGAACCAGTCGAGCCAAAGACCGTCGTGGAAGTCGCGTATGATCATTTCACCGGCGGCCGATTTCGACATGGCACTAGATTTCTGCGCTGGCGACCGGACAAAGCTCCCCGCCAGTGCACGATGGACCAGGTTGAGCATCGCGAAGGAAAGGCGATGGCACTCCTGTAGTTCTCTACGTTCCGCGCGCGTGCAAAAATCTTAAAACCGATTGTTCCGCTCGCCGGAGATTGGGAGGCTCCAACGTTTTGGTGCCGTTAAGACCTCCGATGCGCGTTCGGTTCAGATAAGCTTCCACGATTACAGGATGAATGTAACACTTGCGGCAAACCGCCGGTGTGTTGCCAAGAAGCTCCGCGACCGCGCAAATCGCCGTTTTGATGTTCGACTTTGCCTCTGTCTTCGTTTGAAATTCTTCCTGTTTGCTAAGTGCGATTGCGGCCAACACCGTGCCGCCCCAGGTGCGGAAATCTTTTGCGGTAAAATCTTCACCTGCAATTTCGCGCAAATACTCGTTTACGTCTTGCGAGGTGACATCTCGTGCTTCGCCATTCTCATCGAGGTATTGGAATAGATCTTGACCGGGCAAGTCCTGACACTTCGCGATAACTTTCGCAACCTTGCGATCGGTGACATCAACTTCGTGTTGGCGTCCGCTCTTACCCCGAAATCGAAAGACCATCCGCCCGCCTTTGACCTTCACATGACGATTTTTCAAAGTCGTCAAACCAAATGACTTATTCTCGCGTGCATACTCCTCATTCCCTATCCGTATGAACGTTCGCTCCAGCAGCCGGACAATTGTCGCGAGCACTTTTTGCCGCGGCAGACCCGGCGATTTCATGTCCTGAGCAACTCGGCGGCGAATACTCGGCAAGGCTTTTGCAAATTGAGTGAGCCGGTCGAACTTGTTTTCATCGCGCGCTTCGCGCCAGCGTTCGTGATAACGATACTGTTTACGGCTACGCGCATCGCGCCCCGTTGCCTGAATGTGGCCGTTCGCTGACGGACAAATCCAAACCTCGGTCCACGCTGGTGGAATGGCGAGACGCTTGATACGAAGCAACCGCTGCTCGTCACGGATTGTTTTTCCTTCCGTGTCCAAATACTCAAAGTTCTTGCCTTTGGATCTGCGACTGTATCCCGGTCGCTCGTCACTGACATATCGCAGACCGGCTTCCTCCGCAGCCTCCGCCGAATCCGCCGCGACGCCGGGTTCGGTTGCTTTCCCGTTCCGATTGTTTGTCCCACGAGCTCCCATTTGGCAAACAATCACTTCGAACGATTAGCTTCTGCAAATGCCTGGCGGATCGCCAACATCCGTTCGGCTTCGATATGCTCTACTTGTTGTTCTGCTCGACGCTGTAACTCCTCGAAGTCATAGCTGTTTAACTGTGGCAATTTTGCAGCGGCCAGCGTCCTCCAGAGCATTTTCTTTCCAGTAACTCCCATGATTAATCCTTCCAACGTGAGCACCAATCCCAAACCGTTGGGCTCATCGCCAGCAACTACCAATCGTGCGCGGCCCACCTTTTCGGCTGCCCACGCAGCGACTTTGCGCACTTTACTTTCTTCAACTCCAAGCGTCCGCATCAGGTCGCGTAACATTTCTTGATCTGCCTTAATCTCCTTTTCGATTTCCAGGAAGAAACCGCCAAGTAGGTCGCCTTTGTGGACCTCCGCCCAGTGGGCAATCAGTTCCAACGCGCTAACAGAACCGGCGAGATGATCATTTAGGTATGACTCCAAGTCTTTCATAGTGAGAATTGCGTTCGCAGAGTCAGATCGGAGACAGCGGTTGTTCGGCCGGACCAGCGATTACTTCGCCGGTAGCTTTGAAACGCGAGCCGTGACACGGACAATCCCAAGTCGATTCCGCAGGATTCCATCTAACAAGACAGCCTAGATGTGTACACACAGGCGAGAGGCGGTGAATGTTCCCTTTAGCATCGCGGAAAGCTGCAACTTTCTTCCCACGCGAGCCGATAATCATTCCATCTCCCCGTTTTAGCTCGCGCACTGATTCCGCTTCGGCACGAGCAATCCGATCTTTGATCATGTAGTAGGGATAATCCTTGTTTTCCCGCAAATAATTCCATGCAGCGCCTTTAATTTTCTTGCGGTCTACAGCAAACAGCTTGGTCCATGGATTTTTTTGCCCCGAAGTCCAGTCGCGCGCCATCATTGCCGCCACCGTCCCAAATGTGATGCCGTTACCGCAATAGGCCGTCGCCACAAATTGACCTTCAGCGTTCTCCCCGATGTAAGGCAAGCCATCCGGACTACAGATAACCTGCCCAGACCAACGATGATCAATGCGCGCCTCTGGGATTATTTTTTCCATACGAGCGAGCAAGCGCGCATAAACTCTGTTCGTATTTCTTTTCTGGCCCGTCTTGTGGTCTTCGCCGCCGAACACTGCGTAATCGAACCCGTCGCGTTTATCGATTCTCAGATAATCGTAAGGCTCTCGCGTATCCCAAAAGAGGGCTTCCGGAATTGTCCCGCTTGGTATTCGGGCGCCGATGACGTAGCTGGTATACAGAGAGAGTTTCGTCTGAAAGAGCGTGGCAGCTATTATGCCCGTAAATCCGACAAGCGGATTGTTAGTCGCCATTACCATGCGATCGAAACTGATCCAGTGGCGGTTAACCTTCACGCGGCGCCTTTTCGCGTCGAAGTCAATGGCCGGGCTTTTTTCAAAAACGTTCGAACCGCTCCCAGGAATTTTAGCGACCAAAGATCGAAGATATTTTCTGGGGTGAAACTTGGCCTGATTGGCAAAGCGCACCGCCGGCAAATTAAAGTATGGGGCCGAGTTTAGGTACGCTGCGTCAAATGCAAGCTTCGCAGCGACGTCAGCTTCTTTCTTGAGATTCGAAGCTTGTTTTTTCGAAGAATCACCCACGGGTGCATGCAGATAAGCCGGTACGCGCGCGAATTCACACGCGATACCTTCCTCTCCGACAATCCTCTCAATTTCATCGATTGCGGCTGCACCTGCATCCCAAGCGGCTTGCGCGTGATCCTCGCCAAAATTGCGAACAAGCTCTTGGAGCTGGACATCGGTGACGTAAGTAAGGTGAGCAGTTGTATGGCCGGTGTCGATGGAGGCAACCCGTTCGCGCTCGACTAATGCGACTGTTAATCCAGCCTTTTTGAGCAGGTGGGCGGTCGTGATCCCAGTGACGCCGGCTCCCACCACAAGAACGTCCACGCTGACGTTGCTGTGTAGCTTCGGAAATTTTCGAATTTCCGTGTCGTCAATCCACACCGGGACATTCTTCATCTTCCATTGTTCGCTGCGCGTGTGCGTTTTAGCCGTGCCCTCACGTTGTTTCATTCGTTACGCATAGTGCTCCGACTCATTTCCTCACACCGGTGAACAACTGGCAGGAGACGCGCGAATACGATGTGAAATTCGACTCTTTTTTTATGAAAAAAGAAAACGACGTAATCGACGATCTTATAGAAACGCTCCAAGACGGCCAGCAGGGTTTTAAAGAAGCTGCTGAAAGCGTGAAGGACCCGCAATTAAAATCACTGTTCAGTGAGTATTCGCAGCAGCGTTCGCGCTTTTTGATTGAGCTCCGCAGTAAGGCTCAGAATCCGGATGAACGAGAACCCCAGGCCAGCGGTAGCGCTGCGGGCGCACTGCATCGCGGTTGGATTAATCTCAAATCCGCTCTCAGCGGAGGTGATGATCATTCCATTCTCGCGGAATGCGAGCGCGGCGAAGATTCCGCGGTAGACCAATATCAAAAGGCGCTAAATGACGGTCTTTCTGCACCTGTCCGGGAAATTGTATCGCGCCAATACACCGAGATCAAAGCGACCCACGACCGCATCAGAGATCTCCGCGACGCTACGAAGAACTAACTACAAGGGATGATAGGTTTTTGACTGATAACACAACCATCCGTGACTCTGACTGTGTGTTTCAGTCCAAATCACTTCCTATATCGATTTGAGTAAAAAGGGCGAGTCGCGAAGTACGAACGACCTAAACACATATTCAAACAACAAGGAAAGGCATCATGGACACACAGCGAAATCCAAATCAACCGAACAAACCAAACTCTCCGGGACAGGGCGGTCAGCAAGATCGCGATAGAGAGGAACGCGAACGTCAGCGGCGCGAGCAGGAAAAACAAGGTGGTGGTCAAAAGGGCGGCGGTCAGCAAGGCGGACGATAAGACTGCCTGCTCCCTTGGAACAAGCGAGCGGCGGGAGGAAACTCCCGCCGCTTTTTTATTTACGTCCAAACATCTTTCTAAAGGCGAAACCATTTTGTTATGCCAGAAGAAGAAACGATCGAACGCGCGCGCGAAGATGAGCGCGAAGGCAAGTCTCCCAGCACTCAGGCTGGAGAGTTTGTGCGTGAAGAAATGGAACACATTCGAGAAGGCGAGCACGGCGCCCGATCGCCGGAACAGGCGATCGCTATTGGTCTCTCGAAGGCGCGGCGGGCCGGAGTAAAATTGCCGCCTCCAAAACGCGGCAAGCAACGAACGAAACGTCAGGCCAAGCGCGATCTGACAAAAGGCCGGACCGCCCGCCGCAGGAAACCTTCCGCGAAACGCTCCCGCGCAACGAAACGCGCACTACAGCGCGAGAGCCGTCGCTCAGCATCGAGGCGGGCATTGTCCATGCACGCGAAGCGAGTGGCGAGAACACGATCTGCACATTCGCGCTCGGCCGCCGCGAAAAAAGCGGCGCGCACAAGAAAGCGTCGCCGCTGAGGAGTAGCCTGGATCGCAGCGCACACGAAAGCGGGCCGCGCAGACTTTGCCTCGGGGAAAATCGTGACAAGTAGAAAACAACGAAACGCTGCACAGCGGAATATTAAGAAAGCAGAACGAGCTGCACGAAGGAAGAAGACGATCGCGCACCTACCCAAGAAGACACGCACCGCTCTCGGCAAACAGGGAGCCAAATTTGCACGAAAGAAACGGGCAAGATCAAAGTGAAGTTCCCTACCCGTTTCCAACTGGCGTGATCACGATCCGGGAGGATCGTCCCGTATTCGATCGCTGACGCTTCGGTCCGTTCTACTTTCGGCCACCTTTTCTTCCGCCTTTGCGGGCGCTTGATTTGCTTCGCTTTTTCCCGCGACCTCCTCCGCCCTTCTTCCTGCCACCTTTATCTGATTTGTTTACCGTCGCCCATGCTCGGCGTTCCGCTTCTTTGCTGCTGACTCCGCGCTTTTTATAGCCCTTTTCGATGTCATGGGCTTTGCGCTTTTGCTTCGAAGTGTATTTCTTTTTGCTTCCTTGTGCCATGGATCCTCCCTGTGAATTATTCGGTAGAATTAACGCATTTCGCCGAACGATCGGATTTGATTACTTCGCTGGATCAACATGCCTGTTTGAACGTCTTGGCCTGCTAATGGAACGTTCAGACATGAATACGTTCTCACAATTGTGTCACACGTTTCTTGGAATCGGCACTGAACCAAGGAACCTAACATTCCTGCAAGTTTCAGTACGCGGGGTAATTGTTTTCATCGCGACCCTGATCATGGTGAGACTGGGCAGTAAACGTTCGCTTGCCGAGAAGACCGCATTCGACGCTGTATTTATAGTTATCATCGGCTCCATGCTGGCACGCGCCATTAATGGATCAGAGGCCTTTTTTCCAACGCTAGGCACTGGATTTGTCTTAGTGCTTTTGCATCGGCTTATCGGTATTGCCGCATACTATTCACATACTTTTGGAATCCTGGTTAAGGGAAGACCAGTCGTGCTCGTGCAGGACGGCAAATTGATGCAGCGTAACATGCTCTGGGAACACATTTCGCGACATGACCTGGAAGAAGATATGCGTCTCGACATGAAAACGGAGGACCTGTCAAAAATACAGGTTGCGCGACTCGAACGCAGCGGAGACATCAGTTTTGTCAAAGCGAATGGCGTCAAACAACACGCGACATAGTTCAATCCGTGACATCGTTTGCTCAAGGGTATTAATTCACTGATAGGAAGACGATATGTCTGAGCAAAGCTTAACGATTAGGGACGATCGCACCGGCAAATCGTACACGTTGCCAATTGAGAACGGGACAGTGCGCGCAATGGACTTGCGCCAAATCAAAACGGACGCGGACGATTTCGGGCTAATGACCTACGACCCGGCGTTAATGAACACTGCGTCCACCAAAAGTGCGATCACGTTTATTGATGGCGACAAGGGAATTCTTGAATACCGCGGTTACCCGGTCGATCAACTGGCGAAAAGATGCACCTTTTTAGAGGTCGCGTACCTGATTCTTTTTGGCGATCTGCCTAACGACAAACAGTTGGCCACGTGGACCTACGACATTACGCATCACACGTTCGTTCACGAAAATATCAAGACGCTGATGCAGGCGTTCCGCTACGACGCGCATCCCATGGGGATGTTCATAAGCACTGTCGCTGCGCTTTCAACGTTTTATCCCGACGCTAACAAGGTCAGCGACGCCGACAATCGACTGGCACAAATCAAGCGTCTCATCGCCAAGGTGCCAACAATCGCCGCGTACACTTATCGCCACAATCGTGGCCTGCGTTATATCTATCCCGACAACGATCTGAGCTATACCGGCAATTTCCTGCACATGATGTTCAAGATGATGGACGCCAAGTACACGCCGAACGCGACTCTCGAACACGCGCTCGACGTGCTTTTCATTCTGCACGCAGACCACGAACAGAATTGCAGTACGAACGCCATGCGCGCCATTGGCTCAAGCTGCGTCGATCCCTATAGCGCCATGGCAGGCGCGGCAGCGGCGCTCTATGGTCCGCTACACGGCGGTGCCAATGAAGAAGTGCTGAAGATGCTCGCGCGCATTGACGACGCACGCAACATTCCCGAATTCATCGAACGCGTTAAAAAGGGCGAAGGCAAATTGATGGGTTTCGGGCATCGCGTTTACAAAAATTATGATCCCCGCGCGCGCATCATTAAACGCGTAGCGGACGAAGTATTCGAGGTCACTGGGCGCAATCGGTTGCTCGACATCGCGCTGGAACTCGAACGCATTGCGCTGGAAGACGAATATTTTATCTCGCGCAAACTTTACCCGAACGTCGATTTTTATTCCGGCATCATCTATCAGGCCATGGGCCTGCCGGAGGCAATGTTCCCGGTGATGTTCGCCATCCCGCGCACCGTAGGCTGGCTGGCGCAATGGCAGGAAATGATCACCGACCCGGAGCAAAAAATCGCCCGACCTCGCCAGATCTTTGTCGGACAGCCGCGCCGCGAATTACCGAAACATCGCGTTTGATTCTCAAGACAACTCAGCTTGAGTGCGCCCTGTAAGCTACAATCTTGTAATAAAAGACATTGCTGAACCGCTGGTTCCGACTATCAACCACGGTCCCGCATTTCACAGCGATTGGTTCTTCGACCAATCGTAAGCATTCCATCTGTGCACACGGAAAGGTCGTTCTGCGCAAGCTTTGCCCGCGTTCCTACTGATTATTGACAACCGTTTGCGGTGCCGGCTTGCTCATTTCAACTTGCGCGCTCACTTTTTGTAATCCGGCGGTGAGCTCCTCGATCTGTTTTTGCTGCTGCGCAACCGTAGCTTGCAAACTAGAGACCCTATGTTGTTCCTCGACGAATGCCTCGTGCTCTTTTAAGAACTCGTTGAGTAACATGGCATTCACCGCTGTGTAGCGTACAGTTTCGATTTGCCCATCCTTATCGCAGATGACCAGGTTAGGATCGATCTTGGCGACCTCTTCAGCTACCAGTCCATAGTCGAGGCTCTGGATTACATCGATTTCTTTTTTATAACGATAGGTAACCGGTTTTAGCTGATACAATGTCTCACTCGCATTGTTCATTGATTGAATTTGCTCCTTGTGACGTCGCGAGGAACTGAGGTGACCAAGCAAACCTGTAGACAAATTGATGGTAACCGCATCCGTCCCTCCACCACTCACGCTAGTAGTGTTAATGTTGCGAATATAAGTGTGGTCCGTTTCGCCGTCGCTAGCTGCAACTTGCGCGCCGATATAAACGTTGCCGGAACCGGTTGTTGCACCGGAACCAGCGCTCGAACCAACGGCTGTATTCTTGTTACCGCCTGTGAGCTGACCGAGTGCGCCTAAACCAATGCCTGTATTCTCGTCCCCGTTGACAAAGCTGCTCATGGCGTTATCACCAAACGCTGAGTTTCCGAGACCGTCTGTCTCGGTAAAGAGCGACTGAAAACCGACCGCTGTATTGCTGCCGCCCAACAGGTTTGCTGCCAGGGCCAGATGCCCAACGGCCGTGTTCTCGCTGAACTGATTGGCCATAAGCGCACCAACACCGACCGCCGTGTTGAAGGTTGAATTGCTTGCCTGCAAGGCAAAAGCACCGACGGCGGTGTTGCTAACGCCTGTAGTATTTGCTTCAAGCGCAGCATCACCGACAGCCGTGTTGGTTATCCCAGTGGTGTTGTGAATCAGTGCGAACGCTCCGTTAGCTGTGTTTTGTGAACCAGTGCTGTTGAATAACAGCGCCCCCGCGCCAGTAGCCGTGTTTTCGCTCGCGGTGTTGGCAAGCAGCGCAGCGGAGCCGACTGCTGTGTTAAAACTACCGAAAATATTGCTATAGAGGGCTACCCACCCTAGGCCAGTGTTGTATCCACCGGCGGCGAGTCTGAACATCGCGTCGTCCCCTTCTGCAGTGTTCCCCGCACCATAAAGTGGCGAACCATAGCCGCCGTCCGGCTTTGGGACGACTGCTTGCGCTGATGGTGAGAGTCCAAGCCACGCCAATGCAAGGGTGACAATAAACAGTGGAGTCAGTCTTCCAATCAAATACATGTGATTTTTCCCCTTCCTTTCCCCGCTCTCTTGATTCGGTTCGCTGCGGCTCTGGAGGAGGAGAAGAACTCTCGCGGGGCATAAGCCTCCACCTCAGTCAGATCCGTTTACCGACCGCGAGTTTTGGAAAACTCTGCCCTGCTTGTAAAGACAATTCGCCACAGAGAGAATCGCCGCGCTTTTGAGTTTGACGCTCTAGCGAGTCGCACTAGCGTCGTCTCACGATGAAACGGATGATTGATCAACGAAAAACGTTTCGGTTGGTGTTTGCTGTTGCTATCTGCCTGAATCTCTCGGCGGCTCGGCTCCAGGCACAGGCGACGGTCACTGGATCCGAAACATCAGAGGGCGAAAAGTTAGAGCGACAGAATCGCCAGTGACATCCAGACAAAAAACTGGAAAGCCGTTGAAGCGAGAATCGCCGAAGGTTTTCAATCCGTTCACCCTGATGGAATCCGGGACCGGGCTGGTGAAATTGCCCTTCTGAAAAGGATGAACTTCGGG
>CAWDRX010000002.1:0-231887 GCA_963804875.1 uncultured Verrucomicrobiae bacterium | reverse complement strand
CTCCCGCGTTGCGGGCTCCGTTCCGCGCAGCCAGTTTTTTCCGCGAGAAGCGTACGGGCAGGTGTGGATTCGGTGCCGCTGGTCGGGATGGTCTGCTTCTTTCTCGGTCTGACAATGGCGTTATTGACGGGCTACCAACTGCAACGCTTCGGAACGGAGCGGCTGATTCCGGGCCTGGTGGCGATTGCTTTCACCCGTGAACTTGGTCCGCTAATCACTGGGATCATGGTCGCTGCACGCATCGGCGCCGCGTTTACGGCGGAACTGGGCACGATGCAGGTCAACGAGGAAGTCGAAGCGATTGAGGCCATGGGCATCGGCCCGCTGCGGTTTCTGGCGGCGCCCCGAATGCTCGCGCTGTTTCTTCTGACGCCGTGTCTCTCTACAATTGCGAACCTTGCAGCCGTATTTGCAAGCAGTCTGGTTTGTAAAGCGTATTTCAGCATCGCGTTTCCGTATTTTCTCGATCTGGTAAAAGATTCCCTGCTCATTCGCGATATCGTCACTGGCATATTGAAGAGCTTCATGTTCGGCCTGCTCATCGCCTCGATCGCCTGTTACCGAGGGCTCACCGTGAAGGGCGGCGCAGCTGGAGTCGGGACCAACACGACTTCCAGCGTGGTCACCGCTATCACAACCGTGATCGGCTGCGACACGGTTTACAATGTGATTTACACGAACTTCTACCCAACGTGAGCACGCCGTCGCAAATTGTTCAGTTACGCGACGTGCAAATGCAGTTCGAGGGAAAAAAAGTCCTCGAAGGCGTGTCACTTGACGTGCAGCCGCAGGAGCGCCTGGTAATCATGGGACAGAGCGGCAGCGGCAAAAGCACTATTTTGCGCCTGATTCTTGGCATACTTCGACCCGATACCGGCTCAGTTTTTTTTAAACATTTTGAGATCAACCGACTGAAGCGCCGGAAGCTTCAACAAGTGCGACAGCAGATGGGCATGGTCTATCAATATTCGGCCCTGTTGAGCTCCCTTACCGTCCGCCAGAATGTGGCCCTGCCGCTGGAAGAGCTTACCGAAAAATCGCCGGGCGAGATTGACAAAATCGTTGATGAAAAACTCGACCTTGTAGGGATGCTGGATACAAAGGACCTGCTACCGGACGAACTCAGTGGCGGTATGCGCAAACGCGTGGCCCTCGCGCGCGGCTTGGTGCTTAACCCAGAGTTAATCCTCCTCGACGAACCTTCAGCGGGACTCGACCCGGTCATTGCCACGGTTGTCGACGAATTGATTATCAGCCTTACGCAGAAATCGAAGGCGACCTCTATTACGGTGACGCACGAAATGGAGAGCGCCTTTCGCATCGCCACGCGCATGGCTATGCTATACGAGGGAAAGATCATTGAAGCAGGTGAACCAGAAAAATTTAAACAATCTAAGAATCCGGTGGTCGCACAGTTCTTGAGCGGCAGCACGGAAGGCCCGATTCTGGAAGGCTCACTCGATGCAATTACAAAGAAATGAAATCCTAACAGGCTTGCTGGTGATCGGCACGATCGGCGTGATCGCCTTTCTTCTGGTCTTGCTCGGCGCACCGGGATTGTTTCGGCCGCTTGTCAATTACGGAGTGTATTTCGATAACGCCGCCGGAATTAAACCCGGCGCGGTGGTGATGCTCGCAGGCCGCAAAATTGGGCAGGTCCAGAAATTGTATTCACCGCTAACGGCTACGGAGGAGAAGCAGGCGCAGCAGGCGGCGGCAGCGATTCATTCGCCCGAACCGAACGCGAGCCCCTCCCCGGCACCGCGATTCGAAGCCCGCGTTGATGTGCAGGTGGACAAGAGCGCCAAGGTTTATCGCGACACCAAAGCCCAAATGATACAACTTGGTTTGTTAGGCGACATGGCCATCGATTTTACCCAGGGCACGAAGGAATCGGGCCGTGCAAAAGATGGCGACAGATTCGCGGGCGAACGCAACCCTGATTTGGGCGAAGCCGCGGCGAAAATGCTGGAGGTCATAAAGCCGGTCGCGAACGAGGCGACCAACACGATGAAAGACCTTCAGAACACCGCCCAAAATCTCAACAAACTCACCGAGAAAAACTCCGAACTCAGTCTCGCTCTCACGCAATTCAAGACATTTGGCGAACACCTCTCCGATCTTACGAAGCCTGATAGCGCGCTCTCCAATTCGTTGACGAACATCGAAAAAATCAGCACCAGCCTGACAGAGAACGACAACATCGAGGTGACTTTGCGGAACCTGCGGAATTCGTCCGACAAATTGAAAGTCGCCATTGCCGATCTCGGGCCGGCCGGCGAAAACATTAAGCAATTCAGTGAAACGATAAAAACTCAGCCGTGGCGTTTGATTTGGCCAACAACGAAGAAATATCCGGAAGCATCACCTACGCCCGCGATTGCTCGCGAGGGAACAATCACCGTGCGCAAAACCGCGAAAGCAAAACCGCGAGCTACTCCCACATCCCGTACGAGCAGGCGATAGCACGCTTCGCAAGAGTCACGCCAAGGCAGGGCTGGAGCAAGGTCGCTGAAGTTCCTAGGGGCGACGGTTATTGGTCTGGCCCGCTTTCCGCCGTCTTTTCCATTTGCTGGCCACGCTTCTCGTTGGCGTCCTTGATGCGATCCACGCTTCTTCTGAGCGCTTTTCCATCGTACCCAACGAGATCCGCTGCCTCCAGAATTTTTGTGCTTCCAGGTGTGCTTTGAGCAGGGGGATCTGTCGCGACAGTCTTCTCCTCACATCCGGATGAAAGCAACATCGTCGCGAAAATCGTCGCGGCGAACGTAAAGTGTAGCACAAATTTCATCGGCCTAACGAGACGGAGCTGGGCCACCACGCTGGCGGCGAGCTTTGCTTTCATTTCATCCTTCATAATTTTCCTTCATACTTGCTGCGCAGCAGCCAACGGTCAGCTGCAGCGCTTGGTTAAGCGAATTCAATTTTCCGAAGCATGACGACGGATTCTTTGTCGCCGACCTCGCGCTCATATATCGCCCATGCATTTTTTTCATAAACTGGAGCGGTCACAGCGAGGCAGTCGATGAAAAGGCCTTTGACGCGTGCTCGTGCAGCGATAGAAGCGGCTTCATGAAGGATCATCGAGGCAATCCCTCGCCGGCGAAAGTCCGGCCTGACATAAACTGCAGCGACCCAGGGCGCATATTGGGGGCGATGAATACAGTCGTTTTCGATGACGCAGCAACTTCCAACTGGTTCGCCATCGGCCAGAGCGATCACGCTATACGGCACAGTATCCAGTTTCGTGTGGCTACGGAGCCAGTCGAAAACAACCTCGGGCGAGTCGCATCGCTTGCTCCACCACTCTTCGTAGATCCAGCGCCCAACGGTCTCGAGGTGCTCTGGGCACTCCGATAGCTGCTTGAGGACGATCGTCATTCGACGAGACATTATCGCCTAACGAGAGAGAGATAAGCCACGGCAGGGTGCGGTGGCAAACACACTGGACTTGTACCGGAATGGGGCAGCCTGCTCGCGAACTCTTTCGGAGTTGGCTTCATCGATCGGTTAGACGTTATGATGGTCACGAAAGAAAGACGAGTGATAGTTTGGCAGCCCGTCGCCAAAAAGATCGCGGTGAATCTGAGCGACTTCGGTTCCTCGCGCTGCGTCGACGCTAATGTCGATCGCAGCCGTCGGCCCGGGCTGTGGAGCAGGCTTTCTGGGCTGCATCCGGAACGGAATGCCAGCTTCTTCAAAACGCGCCAGTAACTTCGCGGCTTCTCGCGGAGCGTACCTTCCGAGCGGCACGAAATCGGTCTGCTCGGGCTCGTCTGATTTCATGCTGGGTGGGATACGTCTAACGAGAGTGAGATAAGCTATGGCAGGGTGTCGTGGCAAGCACTCTGAGCGAGCCACGCAATGGAGCTGTTGGCTTCATCGATTGGTTAGGCCAGGGTGTCGCCAGCGCGAAAAGTATGGGATAATGAATCCGCAACAAAGTGCAACGAAGAGCGACCACGGTAGCGCAAGATAGTAGAAATAATGCGCCGGCACACAATGGAAATGACGGCTCACCAACATAGGAACCGGCATCCAGATCCACGACAGACTGGTGAGCCACGGGAATGTATCGCCATGATCGGAGGCGTGCATGGGAGAAATGGTCGCCGAAATCAGCCACGCGGTGCCTGCGATGTGTAAAAAGGCAACCGCAACAAACGCCTTGAACGAAAAACGTTTCATAGGTCTAACGAGAGGGAGATAAGCCACGGCAGGGTGTCGTAGCAAACACGCTGGATGGAGCCTGCGGGAAGCAGAGCGACATAGATGGGCAAGCCGAAGGCCGAGTGAGCGGGAGTGAACGAGTCAACTTATTTCGAGATGGGGCAAGCCTGCTCGCGAACACTTTCGGAGTTGGCTTCATCGATTGGTTAGACAATGGGCGTCCCGCCCTCGAACACTCCTACACCATCTTTCCAATCGAGAACTTTACCGGCGCACTTAGTCTGATCCAGCGCAGTAATATGAACTGAAATGTCGCCAAGTGTGAAGATGTTTTCCGTTCCCATGTAGCTTCGCGGACCAGCCATCAACTCCCAATGTTCTCCACGATCGGATGTACTGCGGCCGACGTGCGGGACGAAATCAAGATGATCACGGCGGCAATGTTCAGCCATTTTGCGAATCGCTTCAACGAGCGCGTCCGACAGCGCGGTGCCAAACGGGAGGATGTGCATCATCTAATGAGAAGTGGACCGGAAAACCCCGCCATTAACTACGGGTTTTGCCGCTACAGCACGACCCCTTCGCAAACCCGCTAAGGACCGTAGCTTTTGCTGAATTTCTTTCGCGATTCTGCCTCAGGCTCAGAAGATGCGACAGATGGAGATTGCTCGGGAACGTCTGATCCCGGTTGTTCCGGCGATTGTGCGGGTGGTGGTGGCTGAGGCGCCTCGGATTGTGTAGAGCGTTGCTGTCCGGCAGCACCTGAAGCTTCAACGTACGCCATCTGCAAATTCGAAACGGCATTGCGCAGGACCATTGCTTCTTCGTTTGTCAGATTGCCGCGCGTTTTTTCCTGAATCATCTCAAGTTGATCGATGAACAGCCGTGCGAGATCCAAATTGATTTCAGCTTCGCCCGTTTTTGGATTTGGAATCTGACCGAGGAACAGAGCAGCGTTTTGCGCGTGCATCATCACAAATTCGATAAAGCGCTGGGTCATTTCACCAGTTTGAACAGTTTTTTGGACTTCAGGCATATAGGAAAGTAATGAGTGAAAAGTGACGACGAACGAGTCTCAAGATAGCATGCTTTTGCTGGTCACTCATCACCTGTCACCAGTCACTTTTTCCCGGGCTTGCCCGCCGTAGCCTTGGCAGAGTCGGCCGGGCGCACGGTTGCCAGCACGTACGGTTGATCGCGGAAATATTTCGCAGCCACGTTCTTGGTGTCTTCCAGCGTCACCGCATTCACATTATGCTCAAGCTGCTTGTAATAATCGAACCCGAGACCGTAAAGTTCGTCTAACGCGCAGTGATAACCGAAAGCGTCGTTGCTTTGATTGGCGATTTCTTGTTGGCCGATCAATTTCTTTTTCGCGCGTTGTAACTCCACAGCAGTCAGGCCTTCGTTCGCGAGCTTGTGAATCTCGTCGAGGAACGCGGTTTTCACTTGTTCAATCTTCTGCGGATCGGTTCCGAGATAGAACGCAAACAGCCCCGGCACGAGCCCCTGCATTTCGCTGGCACCGACATAATAGGCCAGGCCCATTTGCTCGCGAATCCGAATGAAGAAACGCGATCCGAGATCGCTGCTCGCCTCATCGATTAATTCCAGAGCGTACCGGTCTGGACTGGACAGACTCGCGCCACGGAAACCGACCATTAATACCCCTTGCGCCTTGTCCTTGTGGCTTTCGACAGTCTCCGATTTGCTCAGAGGCATGGATGGCTTTGCATCTGTCAGAGCAAGAGCGCCGGGTTGCATCGTTCCGAGCGTTTGCTCGATGAGTTGCTTTACCTCCGCTGCTTTTACGTCGCCAAAGACATAGATCACACCGTTCTTCCCGGCTACGTAACGATTACGAAAATCGATCAAATCCTTTTGCGTCAGGTGCTGCACAGCTTCGAGAGACCCGTTCGCACGCAAAGCGTATGGGTGCTGTGGGAAAAGCGCCTCTCGCATAATGTTGCGCGCGACACTGGTCAATTGTTCTTCTTCCTGCTGGATGGCCGCGATCTGGATTTCCTTCTCTCGCGCGACCGCTTTCTCGGGGAACGTGGCATTGAGCAACACGTCCGACAGCAGGTCCACGCCCAATTTCACATCGGGCTTCATCACATCGACCGACACGCTGAATGAATTGTTGCCGGCGTCACTCGAAATGGAACCGCCGACGGATTCAAGCTCGTTCGCAATTTGCTCGGCAGTCCGCGTTTTCGTTCCCTTCAACAGCACTTTGGCCATCAAACGGGTGACGCCGTTATCCTCTGGATTTTCGGCGAGCAAACCACCACGAAATACCGCGCCCATCCCCACCAGCGGCAACCGATGATCTTCGCGCACCAGCAGGCGCAATCCGTTTGAGAGGTCAAATTTCTGAATCTCGCCCGCGACAACCGGTTTTACAGGCTCAGCTTTGCCGCTCAGAGAGCCTTTCGGATTCAACGAGACCACGGTCAGGTTGTTCTCGGTCAAATATGTTCTGGCAACGCGCTTGACGTCGTCGAGCGTCACTTTCTGGACCGCATCCAGGTATTCGCGACTAAAATTCAAATCGCGCGTGAGCAACCAGTTCGACCCGATGTCCGAAGCCTGACCGCGCATCGTGGTCAGCGCACCGAGATGCTGACCGAGCGTGATCTTCTTCGCTTTTTCCAATTCGTCCGCAGTCACGCCATTCTGTTTTACCTCATCAAGGATTTGCAGCGCCAACTTCTCAGCAGCTTCGCGCTTCTTCGGATCGAGAGTCGCGTCTATGCCAAACAACCCGGTATCGCCCGGCGTGTAAGAAAACGCCGATATACCGAACGCGAGACCAGCTTCCTCGCGCACGCGCCGATACAACCGGGAGCTGCGCCCATCCCCGAGGATTGTTGAAAGGAGATCCAACGCGGGAACGTCGGGACTGGTGACTTCCGGGATGTGCCAGGCCATCGCCAGATGCGCCAACTCCGTGGAAAACTCCCTGTGCACTTCTCGCCGGCCAAGTTGTGGCGGTTCTGAAGGAATGAATACCGGTTTCAGCGACTTCGCGGGATATGATTTGAATAAGTCGCCCAGTTGTTGCCGCACTTTCTCCGCGTCCACATCGCCAACAACCACGAAGGTCAGATTGTTCGGCACGTAACGCGTTTTGTAATACTGCATCACCTGCTCTTGCGCGAGTTGGTTGTAGATCTCCAGCTCGCCGATGACCGGAAAGCGGTAAGGATGCCGCTGATATGCGGTCCCGAACAGGAGGAGGCTGGCCATGCGATCAGGATCGTCCATGCCCATCGCGAACTCGCGCCTGATAACTTCCTGCTCTTTGTTGTATTCCTCCGGAGGCAGGGTGGAATTCATCATCGCGTCGCTTAACACCTCCAGCGCCGTGCCGACGCCGTCCTTCGGCACGTCGATCCAAAAAACCGTCCGATCGAAGGAAGTATATGCGTTAATGTAACCGCCAACGTTTTGGATGCTCTGCGCAATCTGATTGGCAGACTGCGTTTTGGTCCCTTTGAACAGCATGTGTTCGAGAATGTGGGACAACCCAGCTCCGAGGTGCTGGTCTTCGTCGATGCTTCCTGTGGCGCACCACGCCTGCACACTCGCCACCGGTGCGCTGCGGTCTTCCTGCACGATAACGGTCAGGCCGTTGGGCAAAATCCATTTTTGCGCCGTGCTCGGCGGAAACGAAATTGCGGCCGAGGTTTCAGGTGGCGCAGCCTTCAAATTGACCATAACAAATAATAGAGCCGCTGTGAGAGAACTCGCTACTGTGATGCGATACATTATTGGAACATTCGATTACTAAGCGTCGTTGCGCGATAACCAGGCGTTAATCGGACAACTGATGACCGACAGCCAAGGTGAAATTTTCGTTCAATTCACCCTGACAGAATTTACTTGCTGGATGTCGCTGGCTTTGGCGCCGACACTTGCGCGCTTTCCGGTTTCGCCGGTGCGAACGGCCTGACAAACGCCTCTTCAAAATCGTAGACGTTTTTGAAATCCTTGATCGAATCCTGCTCAGTTTTTCCGAAAACGCCGGCTGCAATCAGATTAAAAACCATATGTCCGACGTCTTCGCAGGAATGGATGCCCCAGTTATCGAACACCGTCATCACCATCGGGCCGAATTCCTTGAGCGCATACTGCCGGACGCCATCGAGCAACTCCGGGCCGGAGACGTGACGCACGCTGACGCCCTTGACTTTCTTTTGTTGCTTCGTCGTGAAGTCGAGCGCGTCACGCAAAAAGATATACCCGTCCCGTGGATAGCGGGGGTCGTTGGCGACAACCGACTCGAGGGCCTCGGCGAATCCAATTTTTTGCATTGATAGAAAATGCGCATCTCAAACGCGCCGCCTAAGATAAACGGTGACGCAAAACGAGCAAATGCCCCTCAACATTGGACCGTTGTGATGTAGGGCGAAACGCCGCAACGAAATGCGAAGCCGCGTAAACGAGGTGATTTCCGCCACCCAAAGGATGGCATATACGCGGCGAAGCATGAGGCCAGGCTTTCAATGGTCTCAAAGGTTTCTAATTTTCGAACTGATCCTCCAACGCGTCCACGTACACGGAAAGCGGATCGTGCCGTCGTGGCGCGGGGACTTGCGATTGATCTACAGCTTTAAGGTAACCGGTGAAATTGCCGCTGCCGGTATTCATCTGGGTTGCCTCAAACCAGTTCATGTAATCGTCGATCTCGCTCATCCTGGCGGCGATTTTCTGCCGGGTCAGCTCAAGGCGGGACAGCCGCTTCGATACTCCCCTGCGCTTGCCGCGAGCAAGCAGCTCGGCGATTGCCTGGTATTCATGCCCAATCGGTCGCAGCACGGGATTGGTTTGGGGAACAAGGAACATCAAATCGCGTTTCAATTGATCGAGCGCCATCTTTTCACTGGCCGAAGGTTTGTGTTGGGCGATTTCTTCCAACGTCACCGACTTCACAGGTTTGTTCGGTTCGGAAATCTTCACGCTCAATAATTCATCGAGGCGCTGCTCGCTTTCGGCGAACGTGAGTAAACGAAACGTCTGTTGGCTTCTCAGCCGATTCAATGCCAGCTGCCACACTTTCTCCGCATCATTGGTGAGCAATGGAAATTGTTCCTTCAGATCAGCCAACCGATCGTTTGAAGATCCGGACAGACGATCGATGTATCTCGCCAGTTGGGCTCCGCCATTCTTTTCGTCCAGCAGCATTTGCAGAAGGGCAAAAGAATATGCCCGATAAATCGTGCGACCGGTCGAACCAAAAAAGCCGGGACGTTGAGCTAGAAATTTCTCCAACGACAAAGGCTTCTCTGTGCTGACGAGCGCTTCGATCAGCGGACCACGATCACGACCGGGCGCAAGCGCAAGAGCTCCATCAATCAACCAATCTGGGGGCTCAACCAGCACCGCGCCTGCAGTGATGTGCGTTTGTTGTCGATAAACCATTTCTAGCAAAATTGCGCGAAGCAGTTCCCGTTCGACCAGTGAGACATCGACGGTTTTCGAGATGGTGAGATCGAGTTGCAGTTTGATGCCGAAACCGGTTTGACTGAATCGCAGATCAGCCGGTGGAATTTCGGGAAGATTCGACTGTTTCGGTTGCAAGTTGATCACGACAGGCGTCTTCCAGTCGTCACGCTGCCTTAACAATGCGAGAAGATTGCTCTTGGTCTGCTCGGCCAGGCCCGATATCGCACCGCGTATCTTTGCGTCCGCGCCGTAGACCACGAATTCCCTCGAAGGACTCGTACTGTGTTCGGTTGGTGCGCCGTAAACCAGTTGCCAGGTGGCGAGAGCGAACAGAACACTTGCGACACGCTTCATCTATAGCGGCATGATAATGACAAGCTACGCGGTGACGAGCAGCAATTCCGTCGGTTCGCGTCCATTCTCATTGGTTGTAATTATTAGCTCTTACCACGCTCGCGGTGACGCATCCGTGATCCCATGCAGCCACGAATCTCAGAAGGAAATCACAACAGGAGGAAAAGATGAAACCCAAAGGTCTAATTTTCGTAAGTTGCTTGGCTGCAGGCGCGTTGATGGCGTCGCCAGCGATGGGAAAGCCGGCAAAGAAATCTTCGGGGTCCAAATCAAGAGCAATGGCTCCGCAAACGACACACGTGACCCGTCATAACCAAAACATTAGCCCTCGCATGGGCAACACCCGGTATTCCGGCGGAACCCGCTACACGGGGACCCGCTCTTACGCGGGCCGCCAGTATTATGCTGGTCGCCAGTACAGCGGCACGCGGTACTACGGTAACACCGGTTATTACGGCAACGGAAACTATTATGGAGGCGGCACGCGCTACTACTATGGCGGTGGTTACCCGTACTCCGGCTATTACTCGGGTTACCCGTCCTCGAACTGGGGCTACGGCATATCCGGGGGATATTCCCCGTACTCGTATTATGGCGGTTATCCGTACAGTGGGTACAACAACACCTACTACTCATATAATAGCGGTTATCCCTACGGTGGGTACAACCGCTACTGGTACGCACACGCCAAGCTACGGCTATAACGGTTCAACCGTCGCAGCTGTGCAGCAGCGCCTCGGCCGGCTCGGTTACTACCGCGGCGGAGTCGACGGAGTTATTGGACCGCAGACCCGCGGGGCCATCGCTGCTTTTGAAAGCAGAAATGGCTTGGCGGTGGACGGAACGATTAGCCGACAGCTGCTCGACAGTTTGGGGCTAGGTTAAACTGGAACAATTATCAGGTTTTCGACCGGCGGCGTCGCGCCCGAAAGGGGCGAACCGCCGGTCGTTTTTTCCATAACAAGCGCAGATGGATAAGACAACGGGTATTTTTTCTCATGTCGCAAAAAAAATATTGCGACTTTGGACGATCTACGGTGTCTAATCCGACAGAACCCTACTCAGTATGAATAAATCAAAGCTCTTCTTTTCTGGAATTTGTCTTCTTGTTTTAACGCTTGCCGCGCCATTGACCAGCGAGGCTCAGCGTGGCGGTGGCGGTGGCGGTCGCGGCGGCGGTGGCGGCGGCCACTTCGGCGGAGGAATGTCACGCGGGGGTGGCGGCTTCTCCCGTGGCGGAATGGCCCCGGGCGGTGCTCGCTGGAGCGGTGGTAATTGGAATCGTGGCAATTTCAACGGTCGTAACAACTTCAACGGTCGTAACTTCAACGGTCGCAACGTCAGTGGCCGCAATTGGAACGGTAACAATTGGCACGGTGGCAAGAATTGGCACGGAGGTAATTGGAATAATAATTGGAGAAATTCGAACGGTAGATGGGGTTGGTGGAATGGTAATAGGTGGTGTTATCCCAGGAATAACGTCGTGTTCATCGGCGGTTTTGGCTTCCCGTGGTGGTGGGGCTGGGGCTGGGGTCCTTGGGCAGGCGGAGGCTACGGCTACCCGTACGGCTACGGTTACGGTTACTATGGCTACGGTGATCCGTACCTACGGCGGCGGCAACGGCTATCCCTATCAGGGCTATGGCAACGGATATGGCTACGGCAACGGATACGGCGCCGAGTTTCAGTACGGAAATCAGTACGGAGGTCAGTCCGGAAGGTACGGAAACAGCAGCCAATCCAGAGTCGCCGAGTTGCAACGGCGGCTATCACGCGCTGGCTATTATCGTGGCTCCATCGACGGAGTCCTGGGGCCGCGGACGCGCGCTGCAATCCGGGCATACGAGCAGGAACACGGTGACGTAGGTTAAACCACGCATTCCCGTTGCGCAGACTGGTTAAGACACTGCAATAATCTTTTGGTTGATTGGCCGGCGGTTCCGCAAGGGAGAAACGGGGGCGGACCGCCGGTCGTCGTTTTTGGTAACTTGGGCCAGATTATTCCGTATTATCCCTTTGAGATGTTGCGCACGGGCTTGCTCGGCTCTGTCACTTCTCTGCTGTTAATCACAGCGGTTTCGGGTCAAATAGCTTCGCGCAAGCCGCTGCCCAGAGAACCGCTGGAAAAATATGACCATGCACCAGCGCGTGCCGCGCCGGTGCTGGAGATTTCGCCGGCATTAGTCTCCCGGTTTGGTCCGTACGCAAGTTATCAAGTCAACGTCGACGCGAGCGGCAATAACAGAGTCGGCGACGCTGCTAACGAGCCGTCCATTTGCGTCGACCGTCACAATCCAAACCGGATGAGCATCGGGTGGCGACAGTTCAACAACGTTGCATCGAATTTCCGGGAGGCAGGTTTTGCATATACCACAAACGGAGGCACCAGATGGATTGCTCCCGGCGTTTTGCAAAACAATGTTTTCCGCAGCGACCCCGTTCTGAACACCGATACAGCCGGCCGTTTTTTTTATCTGAGCCTTGTACAGAACTTCTTTGATGACTTATGGCGATCAATCAACGGCGGTCAATCTTGGGCTCTTGTCGGACCTGCGGATGGCGGTGATAAACAGTGGTTCACAATCGACAACACCAACAGCTCCGGGCATGGCTTCCAATATCAAAGCTGGAGCACCGATGGGAATAACTACGGCGGTAGACAATTCACTCGATCAACCGATGGCGGATCGACTTGGATGGATCCGATCAACATTCCGAATTCCCCTGCGTGGGGCACGCTGGACGTTGATTCGGCGGGCAACCTTTTTATTGGTGGCGTGAACCTGGAAACTGGCGGGATTTGGTGTGTTCGCTCGACCAATGCGAAGAATGGCGCTGTCCCCCCGACCTTCGACCAAAGCGCACGGGTGAATCTTGGCGGCGATATTGTTTTTGCCGAGCCGATTAATCCGGAAGGGTTGGTGGGCCAGGTTTTTCTTGCTGTCGACCGCTCAGGCACGAACACAAACGACAATGTCTATATGCTCGCGAGTGTTCAGCGTTCCGGTTTTACCAGCGGCAGCGACGTGATGTTTGTGCGCAGCACAAATGGAGGCAGGACATTTAGCGCGCCGCATCGGATCAATGATGATCCAGTTAACCACGCGAAATGGCATTGGTTCGGCACGCTGGCCGTCGCGCCGAGCGGTCGAATCGATGTAGTCTGGTACGATACGCGTAACTCTCCGAACAATGTCACTTCGCAACTCTTTTATTCCTACAGCATTGATGGCGGAAACAACTGGTCGCCAAATCTTCCGGTGAGCAATCCGTTCAATCCATTCATTGGTTATCCGAATCAGTCTAAGATCGGCGATTACATCACAGTCGTTTCTGAAGATGCGGGCGCCAATGTTGCGTATTCGGCAACATTCAATGGCGAAGAAGACATTTATTATGTCCGTATCCGTCCGGCAGTACCACTTACAGATTTCAATAGTGACGCGAGGCCCGATCTCCTGCTGTTTAACGCAAGTACGCGTCAAACGGCAGTTTGGTATCTAAACAACAATGTTCGGATCGGCAGTGCGAGCGGTCCAACTCTTCCCGGGGGCTGGAGCGTCGCGAGCGTGGCGGATTTTAATCGCGACGATCATCCGGATTATCTGCTCTTCAACACGGCGACTCGCGCGACATGGATCTGGTACATGAACGACAATCTTCGTATCGGCAACGCTTTTGGTCCGACTCTCCTCGCCGGCTGGACTGTGGCGGCTCTGGGAGATTTTAACAGCGATGGGTATCCCGATTATCTGCTGTTCAATGCGAACACAGGTGGAACAGTTGTTTGGTACATGCGCAACAATGTGCGTATCGGCGCAGCATCCGGCCCGACTCTTCCAGCTGCTCTAAGTGTGGCCGGAGTTGCCGATTTCAACGGGGATGCGAATCCTGATTATCTGCTGTTCAATACAAACACGCATCAAACAGTGATTTGGTATATGTCTGGGGTGACCCGCATCGGCAGCAGAAATGGACTGACAATCCCGGCAGGCTTTGCGGTCGCAGGGCTATCCGATTTTGATGGCAACGGCAAGCCCGACTACTTGCTTTATAATTCGAGCACACGCCAAACTGCGATTTGGTACCTGAACAATTATCAACTCATTGGTACAGCTTCCGGCCCGACTCTGCTCCCTGGATGGAGCGTCGTCGCGCCGTGACGCCAGGATTTCTGTTACAATCCAGTAACTCACCACGAGGACATATATGTTAGGCGAGAAAATCGGCGAAATATCAGGCAAGATTACGATGCAGCGGGTGTTACCGAGCTTGGGCGGCGACCCAAAGATGGAAACATCGTTTCAGGCAACCGGTTCAGTGCTCGGCACGAACGTAAAAGACACAGGCACTTACTGGACCCTTTTTCGTCCTGACGGAACGCAATATGGCGAGGGTCAAGGCATCATGGTAACGAAGAACGGCGAAACGGCTACGTGGACGGGCCATGGAGTTGGCACAACGAAAAAAGACGGTACTGCTACTTACTGCGGCGCCCTGTATTTCCAAACCATGCCCAAAAAGTGGTCCCGCCTTAGCAAGGTCGCAGTGCTCTTCGAGTACGAAGTAGACGCAGAGGGCAATATGCATTCCGAATACTGGGAATGGAAGTAGCGTTCAGTTCTGCGTTTCCAGATTGCGTTCGGTGACTATGGAGTTCACTCTTTTCAAGGCACGATGACTGACCTGGATAAAATGCAGGGAACCTGGAATCTCGTTTCTGCGATGGAAGACGGGAAGGCTTTGTCCGAAGACCAGGTGAAACAAACGACGATCGTCGTTAAAGGTAACACTTTTCGTTTCCCCGGCCCGGCAGAGGACGCCACCGCGAAGGCGGGAACATTCAAGCTCGACGCAACGAAAAATCCAAAGGAAATGGACTCCACCTCCGACGAGAAAGAAATCTCGCCTGGCATCTACGAACTCGAATCAGACAGCTATAAGGTGTGTTTCGCTCCGGCCGGCAAGCCACGTCCCGCCAACTTCAGTTCCGAGCCCGGCAGTGGCCAGATCCTCCAGGTCTGGCAACGGCAAAAGAATAACTAAGGCAAAGGCGTCGCGGGTTCTTTTCTCGTGCGGTCCGCAAGTCTGCCGCGACTCAGGTAGTTTTCTTCTTCGAAACTGACCGAGCGACACTGTTCTTTTCCAGGGCTACGGCCAAAACTTCATCGACGTTTTCCACCGGAACGAATTTGAGTTTCTGTTTCGCTTCCTCGGGAACATCGACGAGATCTTTTTCATTGAGCTTTGGAATGATGACAGTGGAAATGCCGGCGCGCATCGCAGCCAGACTTTTTTCTTTCAAGCCACCGATCGGCAGAATCAGACCGCGCAATGTAATCTCGCCTGTCATCGCAACGTCGGAACGAACCGGTCTATCGGTGAAAAGCGAAGCAAGCGCAGTAAACATTGCGATACCAGCTGACGGTCCGTCTTTTGGCACGGCGCCGGCGGGGACATGCACGTGAACGTCCATCTTTCGAAAATCGTCAGCCTTAATACCGATCTCGCCGTCTCGGCTGCGTACTAAACTGAACGCCGCCTGTACGGATTCTTTCATCACATTTCCGATCTGTCCGGTAAGGGTGATGTTCCCTTTGCCCGGATAACGCGTCGCTTCGATGTGTAAGACTTCGCCCCCTGCCGGTGTGTAAGCCAGGCCAGTGACCACGCCAGGTTTACTGGTCTTGAGCTTTGTTTCCCGAACGTATTTGGCGGGGCCAAGCATTTCCGCAATCAACTGCGGCGTGACCGTTGCGCGTTCGATTTTGCCGCGCGCGACCTGCGCCGCAATTCCCCGGCAAACTGCCCCGATCTGACGCTCGAGCTCGCGAACGCCCGCTTCATGTGTGTAATCACTGATGATGCGACGAAGCGCGTCCTCCTCGAATTCACACTGCCCGGGTTTAAGGCCGTTCTCCTCCAGTTGTCGCGGAACAAGATAACGCTTCGCAATCTCGAGTTTCTCGCGCTCGGTATAACCGGGAAGCGAGATCACTTCTATCCGGTCGCGCAATGGTTCCGGTATGCCCTCGATGTAGTTTGCCGTGCCAATGAAAATGATTTGCGACAGATCAAACGGCACATCCAAATAACGATCGACAAATGCGTTGTTCTGCCGCGGATCGAGCACTTCAAGCAATGCGCTGGCCGGATCGCCGCGAAAATCGGCACCAATTTTGTCGATCTCGTCGAGCATAAACACCGGATTGCGCGTGCCACAGCGGCGCAGTTCCTGAATGATGCGGCCCGGCATCGAACCAATATAGGTGCGGCGGTGACCGCGAATTTCCGCTTCATCGCGCATTCCGCCGAGACTGACCCGCACAAATTTTCGGCCCAGCGCGTCGGCGATCGATTGGCCCAGACTGGTTTTGCCTACCCCGGGCGGCCCGAGAAAACAGAGGATCGCGCCATGTCCTTGCGGATTGAGTTTTCGCACGGCCAAATATTCGATCAGCCGCTTCTTAACTTTTTCCAGATCGTAGTGATCGCGATCAAGCACTTGCTGCGCTTGTTCGAGATCGAGATTATCATCGCTCAATTTGCTCCATGGCAGATCGGTGAGGATCTCGACGTAACTCACGATTACTGAAAACTCGGGACTTGCCGGCGGAATGAAGTCGAGTCGCTTCAATTCGCGCTCGGCCTGTTTCATCACTTCTTCCGGAGGTTTCGCTTCCTGGAGGCGTGTGCGCAGTTGCTCCGCTTGTTCCTCACCGCCGCCCTCCGTCTCGCCCAGCTCATGCTGAATCGCTTTAAGCTGCGAACGAAGATATGCGCGTCGTTGTGCGTCGGAAAATTGCGACGCGACATCTTTTTGCAGCCGTTGTTGGATCTGTGCGATCTCAAGCTGCGCTGAAATGTGTTGCTGCACGGCATGGACCCGTTTTTCGACGTCGAGTTCTTCGAGCAACGCCTGCTTTTGCGCGATATCTATGTTGAGGTTCGGCGCCAGAAAATCTGCGAGCTGCTCGGGACTCTCGATATTCAAGATCATCATGCGCGCCTGTTCCGGCGCGTCCGGCGTCAATTCGAATAACCGCGTCGCTGAATCACGCAGATTTCGGAACGTGGCCTCCCATTCCTTGCTCGGCGGCGGCACAACCGATTCCGGTAGATCGACTTCGGCGCGCAGAAATGGATCCGCCGCGACGATTTTGCGCAACGAAAAACGACGCAATCCCTGTACAATCACCAGCACGTTGTCTTCTGATTGTCGAACAAGTTTGAGCACGAGCGCGGCCGTGCCGACGGAATACAGGTCTTGCGACGACGGGTCTTCTTTCGTCTCGTCACGTTGAGTCAGCAGCCCGATCACCTTTGTGCGCGGCAAAGTGTCATCGAGCAGCTTGAGCGATGCAGCCCGTTGAACGTTCAGTGGAAGAACCGTGCCCGGAAAGACCACAAAGCTGCGCACTGGCAGAATCGACAGTTCTTCGGGAATCTGCGGCGTGCGGGTTTCGTCCACGCCGAGCGCGACGGTGCCCGGGCCTGTTGGCTTGGAATCCATGCTCGTTTGCAACGCATCCAGCTTTTCTGTGCTCATGACTCTTTTCTTACGGGAAGAGAAATCCAGAGTAAGCCGTTACGTTGTTCGGCGTGCGCTTTATCGACTTCTACTTCGACGGGGAAAGTAATCTCGCGTTCGAACGGCCCGTAATCGATTTCCATCGCCAGTAATTGCTGCGCGCATCCCTCCTCGCCGGTAGGCTCCGGCAATTGGCGCGTGCCACGAATCACTAAATGGCGCGGCTCGACGGTTAGATCGATCCGCGAACGATCGACTCCGGCGAGATCAACACAAATTCGAATACACGTGTCGCAGCGATACGCGTTGATGGCAGGTCGCCACGCCTGCGGTGCAAATCTGGAAAATTGCGAGCGCGACAGTTCGTAGCTGACATCGTGCAATGCATCCTGAAGCCAGCGTAATTTGATGCTCTTGATCGGATCCATCGGAAACTAAACTTCCACTCTCTGCCGCATAGTTTCAACGCACACTTGCCGCTGTAGCCGTCGCCCCGTGGGCGACGCTTAAGACCGCTTCGCTACGCGGTCATTGCATGCGATTCAAATAAACGCCCGAGGCGCCGCCCACAGGGCGGCGGCTACAGAAGAGTGCCGCAATCAGCCAGTCCGTCAGCTTATTTCACTTTGCCTGGACCCCACAACGCCCGACCCGGTTTCGCTCCAGTGTGTTCGCCGTTTTTGATCACCTGTACACCGTTCACAAACACATGTTTCACCCCGGTTGCGTACTGATGCGGTTTTTCAAAGGTTGCATGATCTGTGATCGTCGCCGGATCGAACACTACTACGTCGGCGAACATTCCTTCCTTGAGAAATCCGCGATGATCGAGCCCAAGATTTGTCGCCGGCTGCCCACTCAAGCGATGAATCGCGTCGCTCATTGGAAGCACCTTTTCGTCGCGCACATATTTGCCAAGGACTCGCGCGAAATTCCCGTATGCGCGCGGATGCGGATTCGATTTTGTGAACGGCGGGTCCGGCGCTTGTGACGCTTCATCCGAGCCGAAGGAAATCCACGGCTTCTGTAATTCCTTTTTCACGTTCTCTTCAGACATCACGTAATAGACGGTGCTTATGCGTGATTCGTCTTCCGCAATCAAATCCATGGCCGTGTCGATAGGATCTTTTCCGCGCATTTTCGCGACTTCAGCAAGCGTCTTGCCCGTTAGCGGTTTCAGTTTTTCCGACTTAAATCCCACAAGCAAAATCTTGTCCGGCGAACCGGCCGTAAGATAAAGGTTTTCCCATTTGTCGCTGTCGACCTGCACTTCTGCTTTGATTTTCTCGCGCGTCGCCGGGTCTCGCAGCCGTTTAAATAACGCCGGATACCCGCCGTCTTCCGTCCACGGCGGCAGACACGCGTCGAGCCCAGTGCCGGCAGCGATGTAGGTATACATGTCCGCGGTGATCTTCAGTCCATCTCGTTGTGCGCGTTCAATTCGCGCGAGTAGTTCGTCTTCTTTTGGCCAATTTTTTTTGCCAGCCGCTTTGATGTGATAAAGCTCGGCCGGAATGTTCGCTTCCCGCGCGATCCGCAGCAGCTCGTCAAGCGCTTCAAACAGTTGATTTCCTTCACTGCGCATGTGCGAAATGTATTTGCCCTGGTATTTCGCCGCGACCTTGCACAGTTCGATCAGCTCTTCGGTTTTCGCATAAAACGCAGGGGGATAAATCAGTGATGTGCCAATCCCAAGTGCGCCGGCTTCCATTTCTTTTCGCACGAGCTCGCGCATTTCGTCGAGTTGTTCGGGCGTCGGCGGTTTGTCTTCGTAGCCCACCACGTATTCGCGAATGGTCGTCGCGCCGATGAATGACGCCACGTTGCACGAGATCCCGCGCTTTTCGAGATACTGCAGATATTCCGCAAGCGTGTTCCAGGAGATGTCGTATTTGATGTCGGTTTGCTCACTAATCTTGTGCTCACGTACACGGTCGTTCACCGGCCCCATCGAGTCTCCTTCGCCCATGATTTCGGTTGTGACGCCCTGCCGAATTTCGCTTTGTGAACGGCCATCCTGAATCAGCGACTCCGTTGACCACGAAAGCATGTTGATGAAGCCCGGCGCGACAGCGAGGCCCTTGGCATCGATGACCGTATTCGCTTTCGTTGATTTCAAATCGCCGACGCTTGCGATTCGATCACCTCGAATTGCGACATCGGCCTTTCGGGGGTCGGCGCCAGTGCCGTCGTAAACAGTTCCGTTGCGGATGATCACATCAAAATTTCCCTCGGCAGTCGTTGAAGAGGGCTGCTTTGCAGACATGGTGAACACGATCGTCAGGAAGGCACCGAACCAAAAGATATTTCGTTTCATCGGGAGGCTGACGGTAGCGAACACCGCTCCTGATGCAAAATGCTCTGAAGGGGGCGGGTCGATATTGCCTCGTTCCAAAAGGTTGCGCGCGGAATTAACCAGACCGGCGACCGATCGAATTGTCGGATTCGAATCGTACATACACGGCTTGCTGATTAAAAACCGTCGTTTCTGGCGGACCAGCAGCCGGGCGAAGCTGCGAAAGTAGCTTCGTAACAATGAGGGAAAATGAAGAAAGGGGATATCTGATGAAAACCAAGATGAAATCCAAGCGTCGCATTCCAGTGTTACTGTCGATACTTTGCGCAGGACTCGTCACAGCATTTCTTGGCGGATGTGCAGAGGGGCCGTACATGACGGCGTATGATGGCGGTTATTATGCCGCACCATACTCGGCGTATTCGTACTATGACGCCTACCCGTATTCCTATTACGGGCCGGCCGATACTACCATCGTGCGCTCGGGCGTTCGTTATAATGATGCCTATGGTCCACGCTACTATCGCACCAGGACTGTCTACGGCGACTGGTACTAATTCGCGACGCGCGGTTGGTTAACGCATCGGTGCATCGTCGTAAATCGGCGGATGTGCCGGTGCGTTTTATTTTTAGCTTGCGTTTGCGAGGGCCCTCCCGTCAAATGAGCGCCCCAAACGAGTGATAGCTAAACGGAAAAACAATCGGCAGCTTGTAACGATCTTTTCGCTGGTCGGCACCGTGACCTTTGCACTTCTGCTCGGCGGCTGCGCCGATGTTCCCTACGCGAACAACGAGGTTCGCTCGCCTGAGGCGAAATACGACACCTATTACGCGCCGCATTATTATCCGTACTATCCCTGGGACGCGTACTACGGTGGCGCGTACTATTACGGCGAGTAAGTCGTCGATTTGTCTTTCCGTCTTTCGACTGTACCCGCCTCTCTGTGAGAGGCGTTCCCGTCACTTGACACTCGCCACCCGTGGTGTGGCGTTGCTCATCTCCAGTTGATCGCCGACTTTTTGGATTTTGGCGTCCTGCTCTTTGATGTGCGCGATCAGAGCGGCGATTTCTTTCTGTTGCTGAGCGAGAGCGGCTTTTAGCTCCTGCACATTCTTGTGCTCTTTGAGAAACTCGTTGAGCAACATCGCGTTTACTGCGTCGTAGCGAACGGTTTGCAATTTCCCATCGCGATCGCGTCTCACCAGATCGGGATTTACTTTTTCTACCTCCTCAGCAACCAGGCCAAACTGCGGGACCCTGCGTCGGATCGAACTGTTCTTTGTAACGAAAGGTGACGGGGTTAAGCGCGAATATGGCTTCACTTGCCGTGTCTATCGGTTTGATAGCCTCCTTGAATCGGACTCCGGACAGAGCAATGCCCAGTTGACCGTCAGCACTTACCAAGACTGGCGCGCCGATGACGCCCGTCTCGCTAATGCCTGCAATATACGTAGCGACGTGGGGATTGTGGGTGATGCCATGGAAGTCGGTGGCCTTAACTTCGGTTCCAATGCGAATCGTGTTCTGATCAGTGTCCAAACCTATATTACCGATGAAAATATCATTGATGCCGTTAACCACATTTCCGCCAGCAAAATAACCCAAGGCAACGTTATTGCTGTCGCCGCCTTCGTTACGTTGGAGCGCATAGGCACCAATAGCCGTGTTAACGTCGCCAGTGGTGTTGCGTTCGAGCGCTTGAACGCCGATGGCCGTGTTACTGTTGCCGGTGTTGCCCTGGAGCGCCCAGGAACCGAAGGCCGTGTTACCGCCGCCGCGGATGTTGCTAAAGAGCGCATAATAACCGACGGCGGTGTTGCCGATGCCGATGGTGTTGCTGAAGAGGGCGAGCGCTCCATTGGCCGTATTCAAAAAGCCATTGGTATTGTTTAATAATGCGAATGTGCCGGTGGCGGTATTTCCATCTGCATTGTTCCAGCGCAGCGTGCCGGATCCAATCGCGGTGTTGTAGCTGCCAGTGGTATCGGTTTTCAGTGAAAGAAAACCAACCGCAGTGTTTTGCACACCCGTGGTGAGGCTCAATAAGGCCTCCTGCCCTTCCGCCGTGCTACCGCCGGGATAACCGCCGTCCGGCGGCGGAATGACTGCTCGCGCTTTTGGCGAAAGTCCAACGCAGGCGAGCACACTAGCGATAAGAAGCGGCAGAATTGTCCTGTTACACTGAATCAATGAATTCATGGTTCTTTCTTTTCTTGCCCCGCTAGATGAATTTTTCAGTGGCGAGTCTGGAAGGAGATGAAGAACCCAGCGGGGGCAAGCTCCTCGGCCTGATTCAGACCCATTTAACTACGCCGAGTCTGGCGAAAATTAGATTCGGTAGGCAAGCCAATTCGGGACACCGCGGATCGCCGGACTCGGCTTTGCAGGCGCCGTGTCCCCGACCGTAGAAATGTCGATCGCCAAGGTGACAGCAGCGTTACTTTTGCCGTTAAACGCGCGGACTCAAACGGTGTCTATTGCTGGCATGAACACCGAAACTACAAACTCGATGTTGGTTCGCGTTTCCCGCTTCTTCAGTGATCGATATGCCTACAGGGTACAACCTGATTACTTATCCGAGCTCGCTGCCTTTGGAACGATTGTCTTCGTAGCCGTCTGGCCAATTATTTTGGCCGCGCACGCGATGGCCGTGGCACTAAAATAACTAAAGAAATCAGTGGTTATGTTCCACCAACTCCGTACATACGCAGACCTGCGGAAGCAGATTCATGACGACCTGCGGATCCAACATCCCGAGTGGATCCAGCCAAATGGCGAGTCTCCTATGTGTGATTGTTACGAGGCGCGCCTCATGGCAACACTCGCTGTCTTAACACGGCAACGCCCGAGTATCGCTTACGAATGCGATCGCCTTAGATGAGTGGCTTGTTTAGCCGCCGTCAGGAGTCGCACTCGGTCCGTTCTCCGGTTGAGAAGGCGATGGTAGTACTCCGTAGAAGTACTCGCCGTCATCGTCGCGTTGCGGCGACTTCATAAATACTTTCGTAATATCGCCAGCGGCCGGTCCATCCGGAGCCTTGAAAAGATATAAGGTAATGCGCACATCATCGGCCGGCGGCCTGCGCTCAGGAATTTTAGCGGGAATGAATATGTGAAGGCCTCTTCGTTCCGCACCTGACGCTGACTCTCTGGCCCGTTGCTGGCTTCAAAAATGGTTGTGGAGGAACCTGACGCGTCCGTTTGTTCGCCAGTCACGTTGCCCGCAAACCGCCCCGGTTGATGGGTAACCACGTTCGCACGGATCTCCGTTGGGTGATTCTCGTCGGGGACATACCACCATCGCTTGAGTTCAATCACGTTCATCAGAGGTCTGCGATCGGCCATCATCTTTCGGTATTCGTTCGAGATCGCCACTCGCCGTAGTTTTCCGTAAACGGCGAAACCCGTGATGAACAGAACCACGGCAAGCACCATTGATCCCAAGTGAATCCACAATGCTCCTGCCTTCGGAAATAAAAGGAGAGCAATGGAACTTACCACGACCTGGATACCGACCAACGTGACGTAAGTCCAAAAGAGCAGGCCCCGAAAATCCAAGTTGATCCAGTTGCCGCCGCCGCCGCCACCGAGCAATGCCCGATCCAGGAAATAGATCGGAATCGCCAGCAACCCAAGAACAAGACAAATAATCAGATGTTTGCGCCAGAGGGACTTCATCACGCTTCTCTCTATCAAATTTCCTGGAGGATTACACTTGTTGTTACGAACTCGAGGAATGCGCGATCGCTTGCGCTAAGTGAACTGGTGGTTGAGCTTGCGCCTGCTTAGCCAAAAATGAAGCTCAATCCAATCGCTCTATTCATCTTTATTGGTTTTACCGGGCTCGCCGCCGCCCAAACCATCACCGATCCTGCTCACATCGACGTTTACATAACGCCGTACTACAATTCCAAAGGCCCGGCTATCGAGGTCGGTACATTCAGCAGCGGTTTGGCTGCGAAAAACGAACCCGAGTTTGTCGCGACGATCGAGAAAATGAAAAAGTCATGGGACACACTCAATTTCGCAGAGATGTACGTCGCCGCGATTCGCCTCTACGATTTTGGTTTCAGAAGGGAGTCAATTTACTGGTTTTATTCGGCGCAATATCGCGGACGTCTTTTTGCGAGTCTAATCGATCGCAACAAGATGGGCAGCATGGGCGATCCGGGGTTCGAATTGTATCAAGCGCAGAATGCATTCCAACAGCTCGTAGGCCCGTACATTAACGGATATGCCTTCGGCGATATCGATCAATTGGTCCCGATCATTGAAAGAGTACAGAAAGAAGGGCTAACCGTGCCCGATCTGGCAAAGATTTATCCTCGTGTGGCGTTTAAGCCGAATGCCGAATGGGAGGCGGGAAATAAAGGACTGAACGAAGGCCTTACAAAGATGCTCGTGACCCTCAAGAACGAAAAGGCAAGCATCAAGCAGCAAAGGATTGAACGCGGAATGGAAGCCAAGTTCTCGAAGCTGCCAAATACGGAGTTGCCAAAAGGATCAGGGTTATCACCTAGGGACTAGTGACTTGATTCGACTTCCTGGGTAGAGCCGCAGCAACTCATCACATTCAGATCCTCGTCAACCGATAGCGTAAAACACTTGGCGTGTACACGCTGCCCGGCTTGCCGAAGCGTTTTTTTCCGAGTCCTGCTTGATTTCCAGGAACGCCCCTAAGCGTTTTATCGGCTCGCACAACGAAGCGTTTTCGTGGCGTCGTGCCGTAAGCAATGAGGAATCTTCCTCGGTGGCGATTCGCCAGCAGGGCCGACTTCTAGAACAGGCCGAGCAATTTGAGAACGATCACGATAACGACAATTACTCCGATGATGTAGAAGATGTTTCTGTTCATGCGTGACTCATATCAAAGTGAGAGTGTGGTGGCCAGCATTTATCGAGACTGAGCAGGCCGACCAGAACCGTTTCCGCCGCTTGATCCCATATGAAGACGCTGAGCAACTTCAAATGCTCGCGATTATTGAGTCTGTTCAGTTTCCTTCAGCAGCTTCACCAATTCATCTTTCCACAATCCTGCAAGTGTGTGGCTGCCGTGGCCACGCGTCATGTCGCTGAGTGGAATTACGATTGCGCGGCCGTGCGGAACGCGCTTGATCTCGCGCTCCAGAATCCCGAGCTCGGGCGGATTAATCAGATCATCGGCAGAGTTGATTGCCAGAAGCTGTGCCTGGATTTTTTCAAGATTAGGTCCGGGATCGTAATCGTGTGAAGCTTCGAGCGCATAGAGAACGTTGTTGGCATCGTCAGTCTTGACGATTTGCTCAACGAATTTGTCCAGAACTTCGTCTGTTTTCGCAAGCGAAGGCGCGTCCTTCTGACGCAGGACTGGATTGCTGCTCATGAACCAAAGCATCTCCGCAGCGGTGCGCAGGCTGGATGGTTGCGTTTTGTACTCGCCACCCTCCCATGATGGATCATTGCGGATGGCATCGATGACCATGCGGCGCCAGCCCCGGTTCCGCCCGGAAATTTGGGTCGGCAAACTCGCCAGCGGCATCAGCGCGTCCATGAAGTCGGGATGCAGCTCGCCCCAGAGCCAGGTATGCATTCCACCCATTGACGTTCCCATCACCAATCGCGCGTGATTTACGCCGAGGCCCTCGGTCAGCAATCGATAATCCGCGTCGATCATGTCGAGATAACCGTACCGCGGGAATTTGGCGTGCATGCCGTCGCTCGGTTTGCTCGATTTGCCGTGACCGATCCCGTCCGGCAACACGATGAAAAATTTTGTCGCGTCGAGCGGCTGATCTTTTCCAAACAGTTCACCGGCAAATTCCGGGCGAATGAACTGCGCGCCGCTGCCGGTCGTCCCGTGCATGATCAGAACGGCGTTAGTCGTTTTCCCTTCAGCGTCTTTCTCCGGCTTCCCGATCGTCCGGTAATGGATGCGCAACTCCGGCAGTGTCTCGCCAGATTGAAATTTGAAATCGCGAATCGTGAAATCGGCTTCAGTCGGCGCGGGGTAATCTGCGGCATAGGTCACACTCGCAACGAAGAAGGATGACAAAATTGCGAAAATTCGGATCACGTAATTCATATTAATGGTTTCGTTGTCGTTCGGCTTGAATTCGTTCGAGCAGTTTGATGTGCGTTCCTTCGAGCTCGTTGGCAAATTTCACCCTTGCCTTCAGAGCAGCGGGATAAATCTCGAATCGTTTTCGCAGTTTCTTTGTGGCTGGATCGTAAAAAAAAGAAATGTCCTGGTCCAGGTTCGGCACGATCAGTTCGTCACTCAGTTTTTGATACCACTCCATGCGGCTCAATCCCCAGCGGATAACTGATTCATCGTTGCGCACAGCCATGAGCGTCTGCACGTCGAGTAGTTGGACGCCACCGGATTGCAGCATCGTAGCCCAATCGGTTGGGCTGTAGTCGGTGGTGAAAACAAACGGCTGCAGCGGCGGCATTTCACCGGCATCGAGTGCACGCCGAAACTCTGCCGCTTCCTGTTCTTCTTCCGCGCGGTTAGTTTTTCCGCTTTTGATGCCTTCCTGTAATTGCCGCTCAAGTGAAGCCAGAATCTGATCGCGACGTCCCGCATCCTCGCGGTGCTCCTGGTAGTTGTTCAGCCAAAACGCCGCGTAAACGCCTACAAACACAAGGACCAGTTCCGCGATCCACCGTCCAATGCGCGAGAGAAGCGAACGCTTTTCAGTCATTGCACTCATCCTTTACCTGAATATTTAGGCACAATACTGGCTCACCGCAGCAGCGTTATCCATTGCGTAACAGGATGACATTCTTAAATTAGCCGGCCAAAAGGACAATCGATGGAGAAATCCGAGTCACTTGCAAATCTTATTCAGTTCGTGGTCGACTCGGTGCAACAGGCCCCTGCAGATGATGCACCGTTCCATCATTTGCAATTTCACCGCATTTTCCCCGATGACTTCTACGCGCAGATGGTCGAAGCGATGCCGGTGGCTGAGGATTACCGGGCGATGTCTGGCAAAAGCAAGACGGGCAGCAGCAGACCCGATGGAAAACCGACGCGCGCGAAGATCGATCTGTTCCCCGAGTACATCCGGCATTTGCCACTGAAGAAACGTGCAGTCTGGGATGCGACGGGTCGCGTGCTGCGTTCGAAAGAGTTGCAATCTGCTTTCGTCCAACGGTTGGCGCCGGGATTGAAAGGCCGGTTCGGAGAAAATTTTGCGAAGGTGAATATGTATCCGGTACCGATCCTGACACGCGACATTCCCGGATACCGCATCTTCAAACATACCGACAGTTTGTGGAAAGGGATCACCGTCCAATTTTACCTGCCGGCGGACAATTCCACGCCACACATCGGCACAATCTTTCACGAGGTGCTGCCTAACGGACGCAAACCGATGAAGGCAAAGATGCCGTTTTCGCCGAATAGTGGTTACGCGTTCGCCGTAGCCGACGACACGTGGCATTCCGCTGACCCCGTTGGGCCGGAGGTGAAAACACGTGACAGCATTCTGCTTACCTATTTCGTCGATGCCGGACCGTGGCGATTTGTTCGAAATCGCGGGCGTCGGTTGGCAAATTTTGTGCTTAACGAGACGCGTAATCTAAAGCACTAACGCCAACGGCGCGGCATCACCTCAGCCTGGGGCAACGTCCCGGGTTTCCCCGGCCAAGCTGAATGCGCACCTTTGGCGCTAAGCAGAACACTTACCGCGGCAATGGCCTCTCCATGTTGGCCACCGCGTACGCGACTACTGCCACCACAGCGGAATTTTCCGCCAGTTCTTTCGGCACAATTTTGTCGAGGGTGTCAGCTGCTGTGTGGTGATAGTTGAAGTAAAGGCGGCTGTCTTGAATCGGACTAAACGCAGGCACACCCGCTTTCTCGAGCGGCTCAATGTCGGCCCCGCAATGCTCAACCAACTCGAGGATGCCCGCCCCTGATTCCTGCAGAATCTCCGACACCGGCCCGAACATTTTCTTCGCTTCCGGGTTTGCCTTGATGTTAACGCCAATCGGATGACCCGCGCCGGCGTCTGTTTCCATTGCAGCGAAATGATTCGGTATCTCTTTTGCGTGATCCTTTGCGTACTGCTTTGATCCTTCCTCACCGTTCTCCTCATTCATCCATGCGATCACACGAATGGTGCGCTTCGGTTTAAGACCAAGTTTCTGGATCAGGTTCGCCGCTTCCATCGAAACTGCGACGCCTGCGCCGTCATCGATCGCGCCCGTGCCCAAATCCCATGAATCCAAATGACCGGAAACGATGACGACCTGTTCAGGGTGCTCGCTGCCTTTGATGTCGCCAATCACGTTTGCACTTTCCACATCGGGCAGAGTTTGCGGCGTCAGAATCAATTTCATTTTCACCACTCCCTGCGGAACCAGATTAGCAATTAAATCCGCATCTTCGGCGGTCACAGCGCCGGCGGGAATTTTCGTCGCATCTTTTGCGTAATTTGTCATTCCGGTATGTGGAAGCCGATAGTCGGCTGCGCCGACTGACCGGATCAAACATGCGACAGCGCCTTGCCTTGCGGCTGCGATGGGTCCCTGACTGCGGTAGACAACTGCTTCGCCATAGGCTTGGAAGCCACGCCCCTGCGCGGCCATTTGTTTATCGAACGGGTAATTAAACAGCACGATTTTTCCCGCGACTTTCTCGCGAGGTATCGATTTCAATTCATCAAAGTTTTTCACCACGAGGACTTCGGCTTCGATCCCCTCTTTTGGTGTGGCAACACTACCGCCCAGTGCGCACAGAACAATCTTCTGCGTCGTGTTCGGTGCCTGCCCGGGAAATTGAACCAGCGCCGCTGTCTCTTCGCCGCGCACCCAATGGGGCACCATCACTTTTTCAAGGCGAACTTCGCACCCGAGCGCTTTCAATTCGGCGGCGACGTACTCGACTGCTTTTCCCGCCTGCGCCGATCCGCTCAAACGTTGCCCAATGTTGTTGGCCAGATGCGCGACCTGCCGGTAAGCGTAATCGCTTTCTAAAGCTGCCTTCTGCAATTGCTTCAATTCCGACAGTGTCTGCTGCGAAAACACGGCCGGAGTCGGCGACGGCGATCCGTTCGGACTTGTTACAACCGTGGGCGTCTGTTGCGCAACAACTCGCTGAGCATAGAGGAGTAAGACGAGTGAGAGAAGCGCAACCTGGCGAAAGCGATCTTCAGGCATTTCGAATCTCGCTACAACATCTTGGCAGGATTCGCCAGCCTCGAAAAAGCAAAACTGCTGCTATTTCTCTTTCCTAAACTCGATCTCCTCGCCGAAGAGCTCAGGATTACGGGCGTTTTTCGTCAAAAGTTCAACGACCGTCGCCGAGTCCCTGGTTTCCTTTGGGACAACCTTGTCGTTGACGCTCCGCAATCTCAGATCCTTGCCATTGTCCGACAATTTCCAAATGACGTAGGCATATTTGCGATCGCTCGAGTTAAGGTCCTGAACGGTCACTAAAGGCGTTCCAGCGACGTCGGAATGGTAAGCGCGAAAAATATCGCCATCGTAGTAAACGATGTACACGCCGTCATCGAGTCTCCGCAGTTTCAGTTCTTCCTTGCCGTCGGTCGACCTCCAGTTGCCAAGCAGTTGTTCCTGCACTTTTTGAGTCGGAGTCGAGGTAATTGGGACTTCATATTGGCAAGCAGTGAAAGCCAGAACGCAAAGACCAATCACTACGACCGCCACTCGCACCCAGACGACGTTTAATGAACTCACGAAGTCTTTCTCGCCTCCGGGAATCGACCTTCGTCGAAATCGATTAGGTCTGGAATTGTGACGATGTCATCGCGATCTGAGATTCCCGCCTCCAGCTTTCGTTGCTCTAGACGCGGCGAGATTGAATCGCGCCACCCGAGCTTCGATGCGAACCCGTTCCAGACAAAAAGATCGCCGTCGTTCAAACGGCGACCCTTTTCGAAACACCATTCCAGAATTTCGTCGTCCGTCCCGTCCTGTTTCATACGCTCAATCAGATCGCCATGATCTACTCGTAGAAAATTGCAGCACACACCGTCCGCTGCTTTCGGTGCGCCGAAGTTTTCCTGATAATCTTCGTGCAAATCGCCGCGCAGATGCAGTCGGATCTTGTCCAGCATGCGCGGGAAATACATCATGCCGCGTGTCGTTTCTTTGGGACTCTTTGGATAGGTAGCCATGGGCAAATGAATCGCATCATCTCGTGGCGGTGCAATATCGGCCGACTACTTGCGTAGAACCACTCGGACAACGCTCAATCCGTCCAGACGCGCTGAACGAACCAAAAACTGCCCAGCAGCACAACGGCTGCGGAACACGCCGGTGCCCATCGCGCAATGAACATCGGATTCTCCCGCAGTTTCCAAATGATCGGCAGTGCTAAAGCGGCGACCATGATCTGCCCTAGCTCGACGCCGAGATTGAAAGAGAATAGCGGCAGCACGATGCCCCCGGTGCCCGACCCGATGCCGGCCTCACGCAAAGCGGAAGCAAAGCCAAAGCCATGTATCAAACCGAAGCCGAAAGCCACCACTCGCCGCGCGGTTGGAATGTCGCCGTGCAAAAGGTTCTCGATGCCAACAAAAACGATGGACGCGGCGATCAGTGGTTCCACGATTCGACTTGGAATTTGTACCAGGTGCAGTGTCGCCAGTGCCAGTGTGATCGAGTGTGCGACCGTAAATGAGGTGATGATGCCTAACGAGGAGAAAAAGCCACGTACCACGAGCAGCAGTCCGAAAAGAAACAGCAAGTGATCGTAGCCGGTCAAAATATGTTTCACACCCAGGCAAAGGAAATTTGCAAACGAACGAGCGACTTCGTACACAGCAGTAATCGAGTGTGCATCGGACATTTCCACCGTCACACGATCTGCGGCTGCACTTAGCAACTGCTCGAAAATGATTTCCCCGCGTGAGTTTTGTACCTGGAGATATTGGCGATGCCCAAGTGGGAGGGACGAGATGAGTTTGGATTGAATTTCCAGATCGGAAAAGATGGGGACGCTTAAATCTAGACGGACTTCGACGTTTTTATTCTCATCGAGACGGCTCTGAAGGGATTTGTTTTCGACGACTTTTCCAGCAGCTGTGATGACGACTTGTTTTCCTACGACCGCTTCAAGTTGAGATCGGCTTCGGGCGAACTCGGATTCCGTCACAATCCCGTCTTGATCCTTGTCGATCTCGGCAACCTGCGCTGCGTCCTTGACCGCCAGCGTCAATGTTGCCTCCAAACTGTTCGTGCGCTGTCGTATCGTTAGGCTACTAAGCCCAGGATCGTGAGCTTTCGCGTATTGAAGCGGCAACAGCGAAAACAGAACTACAAGAATCGCGCCTGGAACAACGCGCGACCCGGCCAGGCGCGACAGCGCTGCCTGGCCGGGATTCCGAGAGTCCATAGGACAGTGGCGGATCGCGACGCGTTAGGGCGTTATGGGTGAGAGTGGTTGCGGCCGTTCTGCGGCGTCGATTCGTACGGGAAGACCTTGTTGTAGGCCACGTCGTTGAAATCCAGATTGTCGCCTGCTGGACCACGGATGATTGGTGGGTTCACGCGAAGATTGCTGATTAGAGCAGTCACCGCGATGTCCACTACGTCGTCGCCAAAACGGCGACCATTCGGCCAGCCTCCAGGAATAACGCCATCGCCAAAGCCTGGTTGAATTTGGCTGATCAGAGTGTCGCCACCGAAGATGCCCAGCCGGGAAAATCCAGGGTCATCTGGGTTGGGACCTTGTTGGGTCCCATTGCCTGCCAGGCGGCAGGGATCTGTGGACAAATCAACTTTGATCAAATCAGGAATAAAGATTCCTGCGATGTCAGTCCGGCCTGTCTCAACGTCGGGTAACTGTCCATTGAAGATGATTTGGTTGATCAGTCTTGCCAGTTCGGGAGTTACTGCATATTGGCGGAACAGCTCGTTATCAGACTCGGGACTGGTACGGCTGTAGCGATCCTTATCGGCGATGGCAACCAAACCCTCGTTGAAGAGTGGATTGCCCTGCCGGGCGACCTGCACCCAGGGTCCGCGTAGCTGAGGGTCACCGTTTCTTACCGAACGATTCGTTTCATCGCGCAGTATTTGTATTTGCCGGCGACTGGTGGTTGCGTAAACACCGACCATTTGCTGGTCACCGCCCAATTCACTCACCGGAATGACGAGCGTCATCAGGTGAATGTTGAAGCCGCCCTGTGAATCCTTGCCCGGCGAACGAAGTTGCAACAGATCGAAGACGGCATTGATATCGGCATAGAAACCATCGTCACGTTGACCTGCGAATGAGAAGTAACCCCCGCCGAGATTCTTGATCGTTTGTGTTGTGTAACGATCCAACCCAGCCTCCGTCGCGACACCGTCCTTTGCGGGATTATTTCCATCGTTGCCCTGATTATAAAACGGAGTAGCGATGCCCTGATTGTTGGGCGGAACGGTACCGGTTCCGAGCACCGTACGATGGTTGCCCTGATGATGGTCCACTTTCGTGACCGTGTAGGTCTGCACGAGGTTCTGATTCGCGTCCCCGACGTCGTTAATGACACCAAGGTAAGACTGCAGGATCGTGTTCTGGTTTCTGAACGTCGTACTGAATTTGAATTCGTAACTCAACGTGGCTCTGCCCGCAGCTACGTCGTTTCCGGTCGCAACGTGGATTTGGTAGAGCACGTTGTCGTCAAAGTTGTACTTGTTAGGGCCGATGCCAGGCTCTTCGTGGGGGTACACGCCGAGCGCGGTGACAAGGCTCTTCGTTCCGTTCTCATTTTGCACGAAGGCGTAAACGTCCGTGGTGTTGGCTGCCGGATCGCGAGTGATCAGCGGCGCGTCCATATGACTGGAGGCTTGCGCCGCTCCGATTAAATGTGCCGCGACCAGTGCCATGGCACCGCGCGACAGAAGGTACGTTAGTTTTTTCATTTGTTTTTAGGTTTTGGGTTGAGTTTTCCGCGCGGTACTTGGCCCGAGCGAAAAAGGTTTTTGTGGGTTCGAGGCAACGGCAGTTTTCTTTTTCGCAATACGCGCCGCTACGTTTTGAAGTTCATTGCGCTCAGACGGCAAAAGCAGGTGCGAGAGGTCATTGGCTTTCCGCAACCAGCGCTCTGCATCGGCTGACTGACCAGATTGTGAAGCGATGATGCCAGCGTGGAAAAACAGGCGTGCGTCCTGAGTGCCTTCTGCTAATGCGCGCTGCATCTCCCTGTGCGCTTCAGTCCACTTGCCTGCCGCAGCCAGCGACCAAGCCAACGCGTCGTGAGTGAAGACATCACCGCGTGAGTCAAGTTCTAGTCGCGCGAGTCGAAGCGCCGTCTCAGGAGACTCCTGTCGCGTTGCGAGATAGAGCGCTAGCGTACGCGGATCGTTGCTCGCGCCGCGTTGGGAAAGTTGTGCTTCGATCTCAAATGCTTCATTCTCCTGGCCACTGACGCGTAGCGCTTCGGCTAGCGTCCACTGATATTCCGGAAGCGGATTTCGCTTCACGGCGCTCTGCAAAACGTCCACAGCTTCGCCAAACCGGTTTTGACTGAGCAGGATTCTGCCCTGCAACAACAGCGCTGGGGGATAATTATTCTGTAGCGAGAATGCGAGAGCGCATCGTTGTTCTGCTTCATTAACACGGCCGGCTTGAAACTCGTAGAACGCCAGTCGCGTGTTCACCCATGCGGCGGATTCGGCATCGCTCGGGCTGGCAGCGCTCACAGCCAGTTGCATCGCCTCGATCGCTCCCTCGAGATCGCCTTTGAGCCAGCGCATATGCGCTGCGCGGGCATATGCGCGAAGATCGGGCTTCAAATTCATCATCCGCTGATAAGCCTCAACTGCGCCGCCGAACTTCCCCTGCTCCATCAACGCATCACCGAGAAGCCCGTAATCAAAGCTGAGTCCACGTTGCTCGACGAGAAGCCGCGCCAGGGTTTCGGATTCTTTGAAGCGATGCAGGTTCTGCAGCACATGCGCACGCAACAGCATCGCTTCCTGGCTTTGCGGATTTCGCTTTTCGATACCGAGGGCGCATTGCTCCGCTATTTTGTAGAAGCCCGAGTCGAAACTTTCGCGCGCCTTTCCGACAAACGCCCAGCCTAATCGGTCGAGCCAAAGTTCAACATTTCTGCCTTCACGAACTCGCTGCTGGAGTTGGAAAATTTCCTTGTCGGTGCTGCTTTCGCCAGCCTGCGGCATTAGCACTAAGCCCAGCGGATTATCGAAAATTCCTGCTGCCGCTGGCGCCTTGTTCGATATCTCCCTGCCTTTTTGTGAATGCAAGAAGAAGAGTAGAAACGCCGTCACCAGGAGCAACGCGACGAGAGAAAAGAAGGTGTTTCCGCCGCATTTTCCAAGCGTTCTACCGACACGTTGATTGCGAGTTTCCATTTTTTGTGTTCGGCGAGCATTACGCCGCAACGCAGCGACTGGATGCAGTAACAACGAAAAATTTTCGATAGAGGCAGAAATTGCCCTAACGCATTACCGGCAAGTGCTCGCATCAGGCTTATCCGCGCTATCGCCTGTGCGAATCAAAACTCGACCGTAACGCTAACTTCGAAACTCCAGTCGCTGTCTTCATTCTCCAGATCGAGCGATACGTTGTAACGACTCGACTGGCCACTGTCGGAGGCGTCGAACATTCCAAGTAAATCAACGGTGCGTTCGCCAATGGCGCGCGCAGCCATCCGATCGTTGCTATAATCGAGATTGAAACCAGCCTCCGTTGTCCTGGACGTCCCTGAGGAGAATGCATCGCTTTCCTCCGCAGAAATCAATCCGGAGGCAAGCATGCTCAGTATGAAAATAAAGATTCGTAGTTTCAAATGACCGGTAATACGTCGCGGTCATTCGCTTGGATGCTTTCTCTCACCGCCCGGTAGCGATAGCTTGAGTCGTTAGGCGAGAAGATACGAATTATGTCACGTAGAACCGACGAGCAAAATCGGTCCTTCTTTTTTCGGGACACCACCTTCGCGTTCCAGGCTGATAGCAAAAGCTTTCACATGCTCCGCTTTCTCCACCGGCTTGAAGCGAATTTGCGCAATACCATTCTTATCTACCCGCACCACCCCTGCACTAATTGGATCCTTGTGTTCGGCATCGACCGCCCACAATTGATAATCCTTCCCCGGTTGCGGTGCAGGAAGATTGCTGATGCGAATCACGCCGCTCTGACGTCCGGGTTGCCACGCAACCGTTGCTTTGGCATCCGCTGGAGCAGGCGCGGATGGCGCGAGAGTGTGAAACGTCGTCTGCATCAGCGAATCGGACGCACGTGTTTCGGCAAGCTGGCGCTCCAGCCGTACCCGATCAATAGCCAGCAGACCGCAAAACACTGCCAAAGCCGCCGCTATGGCCCACGGTACCCAGCCAAACGAAGCGCGTTGCGTCGGCGTTGGAGCGACCCGTTTCGTTTCCATCGCTATCTCACCCATGACGCGCTCCTTTAACGATTCAGGCGGCAATAGCGATGGAGCGGTTAGTGCAAGGTCACCGGCCGCTTCGCGCAGTTCGCGAACGAGATCGCGCAATTCAGCGTTCGCTCTCAACTCGGATTCGAACGCAGCGTCCTCGTCCGCACCGAGCAATCCCAGCGCGTAAAGTGCTGCCTGATCCTGTTGTTCTTCCGAAATCATAAATGATTAGCTCATGTGCGAATTTGTTCTCGAAGTTTGAGAAGACCGCGTCGGATGCGGGCTTTAATCGTGCCGAGCGGCTGTCCCAGTCGCGCCGCAATGTCGTGATGTGAAAGATGCCCAAAAAACGCCAAATCGATCGCCTGGCGTTGCTCCTCGGGCAAGTTGTTCAACAAAGATCGCACATGCGCTGCTTCATCGTTCTTGTTTACGGTATCCGCTGCGCTCTCAACAGTGGATGCATCAGTTGCCTCAGGATGTGTGACCTCATCCGCTGTGGACCCCACGACGCGCAATCGCCGCGCTCGTGCACGTAATCGATCGATCGCCCTGCTTCGGGTCATTAGAACAGCCCAGCTGAACACGCTGCTCTTCTCGGAATCATACGTTTTAGCGCGTGACCAAATCTGGACAAAAACTTCCTGAAGCGCGTCCTGCGCTTCTGAGGGATCTCCCAACATCTTCAAGGCAAGCGAATACAGCGGACCACTGAGCCGGTCATACAAGGCGCTGAAGCCCGCTTGATCTCCATGACCCACCCGCAACAGCATTTCGCGATCTGCAATCTGCTGTGCCGTTTCTTCTGCCATGGTCGAATTGGTCAGGAATAGGTGCCTGTCATTTCCCTCGGGCTTTTCAAATCCCTCATCAGCCGAAAGTCAATCGCATGATCACTCTCAGCGCAATAAAACCTGATCGCCTAAAGCCTGCCAAAGATCGTGGGGTCAAATTGTTGATTGAATTTGATCGAGCGCACGCGTGTTGTTTCCAAGATCTTCCCTGTCGGCAGGTCGACATCGATGCCGACAAAGGCAAACATCACCCCATCGGTTTTCCGGAAATCAGAATAACGCGATTCGATCGTGGTCGGCGTCGGATCGACATCGACATGGAGCGGTCGAAAATCTCTGCGTCGCGTGATCAGCCAGCTGTTCGGATCGACGTAGAGACTTGTTGTATATCCATCAGTCAGCGTGATGCGCAGCACATAATAGTTCGTCCCGTCGATTAACTCGCGTTTTGCCAGATCAACGAGATGACCGCGCTGACGTAGCTCATGCAGGCCAAACAGTTTTCCCGGCAATTCCACACCGTGCCGCAACGTCGCAGTCGCTTTCGGCGATTCTTCCTCAACATCGCTGCCTTTGCCTTTCCATTTCCAGCCTCGGTCGCCATCGAATGCTTCTGTGTAAACATGTTTACCTTCGGCCAGAATATCGATTCGCATTCGGCCTGGGCGAGCGGCTCGATATTTTCCATCCACTTCAAAATCGGGGTCAACAATGTGCAAATCCACCTCGATCGACTTTACCGCTTCGATTACCGGTCGACCGCCCGTGGCTTTTGTATTCCGTTGAATAATTTCATCGACGGTCAAGGAATCGGGTCCACATCCGTTCAAAGCGCAACCGAGCGCGGTAACGATGCAGATCAGCGGGACGTTTGGCAGCATCATTCGTCAATACAAGACGTCGCACACCGCCGAATTTGTCTCGAAACAAACGCTGACTCACAGCGCGCTATCGCCAACGCAGTTCCAGTGTTTAGCTCGCGCCGCTCGTGAGCGCCAGAATTTGCGCCTTTTTCCCGCCGTAATCGAGCGAATGAAAGCGCCGGATTTCATCGAGACGTCGAACGGCATTCAGCGTGTCGAGAAAATTTGTGTAGCTGGCGGCGAGCCTGCTCGTCTCGAGATAACGGCCACGCAAGTTTGCGTCGCGAAATGCCTCGGGACATTGCCGCGCGAAAAGGTGAAAACGCAACCAGCGGCGGTCGGTCGCCGAGACGCGTTGCGTTTTCCGGAAAAAGGCAACGAACAGGAGAAGAACCAGGTAAGTGTCTACCTGCGCCTGAAGCTCAAGATTGCGCGCAAAGTCTTCCGATGTGATCTCGCGCACTCCGCGTTTAAACTGGAGCGCGGCGTGCAATGCATGATTCAATTCTTCAACAAACATGATTAGAGATCGGATATTCCGGTCCCCCAAACCAGCACGCGGATCGTGTTGTTCGAGTTGTTCAATCAGCCAGCGGGAATAATAAATTCCGACGTGAAGTTGATCGCCGGTTCGCCGTAAAAACGTGCGGGCGAGTTCGCTTAGTTCCCGGGCTGATGTCCCTGCCAGCATCGACAACTGCGCGCTGCGCGTCCGATCAATCAGACAATCTTCCAGATTAATTCCGACCTGCGCGTATGTGCGTTCGAATAGTCGCTGGATTTGGCTGAAGAGCGTCTCGTTCACAAAGTAAGCGGGGGACGCGCGTCTTCGTCCAGATTCAGCAACTGATCGGAAAGCTGATTCAGCGCGAGCCGGACTTCTCGAAATCGATCCGCCAATCCTTCGAACACGTCATCCAGATCGCAGCGGCGAGCCACCACATGCGAGGAAACAAGTTGATAATTCGTCCGGCCGACTTGCTCGTAAAACTCGATGTCCGGTCCACCACGTAGACTGCGCCGCTGCGTGTTCTCGTGAAAAATTCCACTAATGAACAGCGAGTAATTGCCAATGTGTGCCCGCAGCAAAAACGCCTGCTCCGGAGTGGCGCGGTTTAGAGCGATCAGGATATCGGAAATGTATTGTTCGGCCAGATGATGTGTCTCGTCGGAAATCTGCAGCCTGCTCGCCCGTGAAAATGTTTCCAGCAACGATGCAACGTAATCGCAAAGCTTTCGATCCCCGATTCCGCCCTGCTGCAGGACGTGGCGAGCGAGCACATAAAAGTAAAACTGAGACGAGATTCGAAGATGCCCGCACTGGTTTAGAATCGCGTCGACTAACCGCGGATGATCCAGAATGGAATCGCGCGTCTCGACATCGCACAACAGATCGACCAGAGAAACCTGGTCGGTTTGCGAACGCGCCAGCGTGCGCACGATGAAGTCGAAATCGGCGGCGGTAAACCGCGCCCGACAATTCGCCCTGACCATCGGGACTTCATCATGCGTAATCCCCGCCCCTGTGGCAAGTAAGATTGTTTGTTCGGCGTTTAATGCCGAAACAGGGCATCTGGTCCTGCACCGCGCGGACTTCTAAGCCTGCCTGGCCACGAGCGCAATCTTGCGAAATCGCCAAGCGTTTGCTTTTAGCCGGGCCTCGTCATCAACGTGCGCAAGATCAGGGTCGAGCCTGACAATAAGCGGTGGGTGCAATACACCAAGATGGCTTTATTACTTCAAATAAATCTATTTCAAACTGACTATGACAATTGAAAAATGGGTAAAGGAAGAAAAAATGCGCTTAGGACGCTTTCAGGTTTGCTGTGCTAATGCACAGAAAGAAGAAGCAACGTCGTTTCCGCTTAAGATGACGCGAAGTTGTTGGAGTGGACAGTATCGCACCTGGGATGATTCATTGGATGCTTTATCCATCCGCTAATGCGATCCGCAGCATGCAAATGGGGAGAGAAATCAATAGTGCGCTATCAAAATACTGGAACACCAAAGCCATTGGCACACCCTACGGAATGCTAATCAGTGTTGGGAACCCAACACTGGTTGTGGCCTAAGATTCGATTGCCAAAATGGAATCGCAAGGAAGCGTGAAAACTGGGCCGCGTTCAAACCTATACAGGAATAACAGAACACTGTGTTTGTTATAATTGATTAGTCGAAATTCCGGGTATCGCCATATTCCTCGCCGAGGGGAGAAACATGGTATTGCGGTGCTTCCAGGATGGCTTCCTTTGCCACGTTCACAAATACCTTTGATTCCTCGTAACTGATCCGGTCGATATGCTTCGGTGAAATCACAATCTCGTTGCTCGAATACCAATGGCCGGTCTGCACAACCAGGTGACAAATCGCCCAACTCTTGTCGTCGATGATAAAATCAACGACGTGGCCGATCGCTCCTTCGCTGGTTTGGATAGGGTAGCCGTTAAGAGCCTGTGTGCTTTGCAGATGAAGATCGTCGCTTGTCTGCTTACTGGGCATAAGATGCGCCGGCGGCGGAGCCTCGGGAAAACCGCCCGCGCCCCACGTTTCGACTCCGTCCCAGTATGCTTGATATTGTAGCGAGACAGGCTTGTGCGACTCAATCGCGGGACTCTTTTCAATCTGCTGCCGAGTCAGATTCACGAGCAGGCAGTCGCCGTCTTGACGCAGGTTTCCGAAAGCACGGGAAGGAATCAGCACCAAGCGTCCCGATAGCCATGAACCTGTGTCCGCGACAACATAGCGGATAGCCCATTGCTGATCGTTAAAATAGAAGTCCTTCACATGGCCGATGTCGCCATCAGCGGCGCCGAGCTTTTTTCCGTAAAGCTGCCTAAGGCTTAGCAACATAACTTTAGCCTTTCTGAGGACCGATTTGATCTATCCAGAGAATGCGACCAGATACTTGAATTCGCAAGCGCGGGCCCGATGCCACTGTAGTACGTGCCTCCGTATTTCTGACGGCCCCATGATCGCTTCTGAGTCGGTGCCGCTCGACTATGGCGATCAGAGCTTAATGTTTATCTTGATGCTCCGAAGGCTCGCTTGAAGGTTCTGGAGCATTTCATGAGTACGCTTTGTAGCCTCATCAATTCCACGTCGAAACTCTGTCGTATCGATGAGCGTCCCGCAATAGGGACATTTCCGACTCTCAGCCTTAAGCCAGTTGACAGTCTCGTTAATCTGCTTGCCACATTTAGAGCACGTAATTTCCAGCGGTAAATTGTCGAAAAACATGATCTTATTCAGACGATAAACAAAACTTCTTGAGTTGGCAAAGCTCGGCCTGGTTGTGGCGCGGATTCGGGGTGCTCATAAAATCGAGCGGGGCGAGCGATTCGAGAGCGTGTTTTGACACATTAGCAACTCGTGTTTCGGGTTTGTCTTTGCGCGGACTCAATCTTATCTGCCGGAACGCGGCGCAGATTCCGAACAAGTCTTAGTTTCGACAGTGTCCAGATGAGCCACTTGGTCGGGTCGAATTGCCATGGCTTCACTCCGTTACGGTAATCATGCTGAAATTCGTGGTGGTAGTTGTGATAGCCTTCGCCCATGGTGAAAAGGGCGAGGAAGAAAGAGTCTCGCGCACTGCACCTGGTTGAATAGGGCTGTCGTCCGATCGTGTGACACGCGCTGTTGATCAGAAATGTGCAATGCTGCAGCACAACGATTCGCGCAACCCCCGCGATCAAGAAAGCTCCGAGCGCTCCCTGCCATCCATTCCACAGAAAGCCGAGAATGGCCGGGAGACCGAAACTGACCGCGACGGCGATCCACTGGACGTGTCGATCTTGCCAGCAAACAAGCTTGTCTTTCTGCAGGTCGGCTACGTTGTCGTACGGTTCATCGGAGTCCAGCTTGAAAAGCAGCCATCCGATATGCGCGTAAAAAAATCCTTTTGAAATACAGTACGGATCATCGTCGTGATCCACATGCTTATGATGACGCCGATGTTCGCTCGCCCACATCAAAACCGAGTTTTCAAACGCGCCGGCGCCAAAAATAAGTGTGAAGAGCCGGATCGGCCAGCTTGCCTGGAAGGTAATGTGCGAGAAAAGCCGGTGATAACCTAAGCTGATGCTAAGGCCGCAAGCGGCAAGCATCGCAAAGAACAGTACAGACCTGAAACCAATCAAGCCCGAAAAACCAAAGATAGAGCGGGACGGCGGTCAATGCGAGAGCCAGCGTGCCAATGAGAAAGGAACTGGTTAACCAATTGATACGATCGAGTGGCAACCTGAAAAACAGGCGCTTCGGCCCCACGTTCGCTTTATCGGGAAACGTGAAGTTCCCTCCGTTGGCGATAAAGGAGCTGTCGTTCATGACGTCTGCTCGGGTTTGTTCCAGCGACTCGGCGTGCCGATTTGATTAACAGCCGTCTTGCGTCCTAGCGCATCCCACGTACGGAAACCCGTCCTGCCGTTTTTCAGCGCGCGGATGGCCGCTTCGTTGGTCCCATATAATCCGAGTGCCCAACGACCATTGCCGATGACGAGCTCGAGAAAACAGCCGAGCGGAGTTTGGCGAAAGACAAATTCTCCGACAGACGTTCGTAAAGTGGAGATCGTTTTATTGGGGCTTGCGATATGGCGGTGATGATGCTGGGAACAATTTCTTTTTACCGGTCTGTGTTGCACTGCAAACAGGGCGGCATTTTGTGTGATAGTTAGTTCCATAATTGTTTGTTTCAAGGGTTTCTAAAGCGGCCTGATTCTCTGCAGTGTCTTTGAAACTGGCCGATCTTCCAGAGCCGGAGACCAAATCGACGCATTTAATATCATCGTTCGAGACTCGCTGTCATTGAGATATTTGTTTTAAGCAGGCGGGAGATGGGACAGTTTGTTTTCGCCGCGATCGCCGCATCCATGAAACCCGCTTGAGAGGCGTCTGGAACGTTCGCATGGACGTCGAGCTGGATGTGCGTGACCGTCCAGCCCGCGGCTAAATCTTCCAGCGTTGCGGTTGCGGTAGTTTCAATGCGCTGCGGGTGGAAGCCGCAAAGACCAAGCTCATTGGACAGGGCCATCGAAAAACACCCGCCTAACGAAGCCGCGATCAGTTCGTCCGGATTGGTGCCCGGGCCTTCCGCGAATCGCGTCCGAAAAGAATATTGCGTTTTAGAAAGAACGCCGCTCTCGGTGGTTAAAGTCCCTTCGCCCTCATGAAGGTTTCCGTTCCAAAGAGCTGAAGCGTTTCGGATCATAAATAGCAAAATCGTTACCCCTCCTCTCGTTGCCCGGCCAATATGTTCTTGGTAGCAGGTCATACTTTTTAAGTATGACCCGTCTGCCTGTGGCCGACCGGTCTGTCATAATTCGCAATTCCTTCTTTGCACTAACGCGCCGAGTCGGTTTACGATGAGTCTTTTACCCCAATGGAACTTCGTCATCTGCGCTACTTCGTCGGCGTTGCGGAAGCGCTGAGCTTTACGAAAGCCGCCAAAAAGCTGCACACCGCGCAGCCTTCACTTTCGCGGCAGGTTAAGGATCTTGAAGAAGAGCTTGGCGTCCGGCTTCTCAATCGCACAAAGCAACTGATCACGCTGACAGAAGAGGGCCGCTCCTTTCTCGCCGATGCCAAACGCCTTCTTGCGCTGGCAGCCGAAACGGTCGAGTCCGTCCGGCGATTGCACAGCGGCGAGGTTCGTGCGCTCAATATCGGTTACGTCAGCAATCTCTTTTACGATTTGCTGCCGAGGACTCTCGCTTCGTTCCGTCAATTGTTTCCCACTGTTTCGGTGAACCTCTTCGACATGTCGTGCGGTGAACAATTTCGCGCGCTTGAAGGTGGCAAGCTCGATCTGGGTTTCGTTGGATTACACGAGCCAATTGCGCTGCGCGGATTGGAATTCCGGACCATTGCGTCCTACAAAACCGTCGCCGCCTTGCCCAAAGACAATCCGCTGGCGGGCAAAACGAAGGTCGCGCTGAAGGCTCTTGCCCCGATGTTTTTCATCGGAATGTCAGAAGAGAGCTATCCCTACTATCACGAATGGTTGAGCAAGACCTGTCGCCGCGCCGGTTTTACCCCGAAGGTTTTGCAGGATGTCGATCTTGAACGAACGATGATCCACGCCATCTCCGCTGGTTTGGGTGTCGCCCTCGTCCCTGAGCAGCTAAAAAAACTCCCGCACAAAAATGTGGTGTTTCGCCCGGTCATACCGGCCGTGGCGACCGAAGCTTGTGTTGCGTGGAAGGGCGAAAATCCGTCCGCTGCTCTGAAAACCTACGTGGAAATCGTTGAGCACGTGGGCCGGAGCATTCGTTGATCAACGAATGGCCTCCGGTGAAGTCGCCGGGCGTTTGCTTCCACCGGGCCTCGTCGTCAACGTGCACAAGATCAGGGTCGAGCCTGACAATAAGCGGTTGGCGCGATGTACCGACACCGCTTTAACTCAATCCAGGAAGATTAAAACAAATGAATACATTGAATAAAGTAACTACATGGAATCCGCTTAGAGAGATGGACGAAGCGCAAAATCGCTTAAATCGAATCTTCGTGGGCGGCTTTCCCAGCAGAATGAGCAGTGGCGAGATCCACAGCCTGGCGGTCGCAGATTGGTCACCGGAGGTTGATATCAGTGAGGACGATCAAGGGTACCTCCTCAAAGCTGACCTGCCTGAAATGAAAAAAGATGACGTTAGGGTAACAGTCGAAGACGGCATTCTTAGCGTTTCCGGAGAACGCAAATGCCAGAAGGAAGATCAGAAAAAGAAATTCCATCGCATCGAGCGATCCTTTGGCACTTTCCGACGCAGCTTCACGCTGCCCGAGGATGCCGATAGCACGAAAGTCACGGCAGAGTTCCGCGACGGAGTGCTAAAGGTGCACCTCCCGACGACACCGGTAGCAAAATCAAAAGCTACGCAAGTTAAAGTGACGTAATGCTCCAACACTGACGGTGAGCGTGCGGAACGGTCCGTGCGTTTGCCCCAGTGTAAGGCGGCGAACTTGGTCGCCTGCTCGCTTTGAACCAAGGAACAAGAACCTCATGATCTCGAAAATTATCAGTCGCGCCGCATGCCTGAGAGAACTCGCTTGCAATCCCAAATCCTTCTCCAACTGCCCAGACTTGCACGGCGGTGTCTCGGACTTGCCCGAAGATAGCATCTGCACGAAGCCCGTTTTAGGAAAAGAGGTCAGTCCGTCGGCAATTCGCAGCGCTTGTGCCCCAAAATTCGCTTACGCCGCTTGACTCGAATGCATCTTAAGCGGCCTAAGATAGATGCATGGGAAGAATTCCCGACTTTCAATCTCAGCCTTGTCACAGGCTGCCGTGGGTCCTGGTGATTTGTTCTCTAGACGCAGTGCAACAAATCTAACTAATATCTTTATCTTCCAATTACTGCCGGTTGCAGTGCGCGATGAGAAGGAAGGATCGGTCTGCTGGATCCTCTTCGCGTCAAAGTGTCGACCATTTCCGTGAGGCACGCGTCGTAAGAATCACACTTGGGGGATTCGCCATTTGGCTTGACCCATTCGGGATGTTGGATCCGCAGATCGTCATGAATCTGTTGCTGGAGTTCGGTGTACGTGTGGATTCGATGAGACATGGCAATCGGCCTCGGTAAAAGATTTAAGATCGGCGCGAGAGCTGCCCGACGAAGTGCGCGTCGCGAATGGCGTACGGGCCCGGGTGCCATAAGCGCTCGCCACGGCCAGGTGAGGGTACTCCAAAGGGTAACACGCATGTGCGTGCGTTGTGCACGACGCGCGGCCAGCTGGCTTATTTTGGCGCGCTGGCGTTGCAGCAAAACGGCCAGAAGCCCGCTTTGTGTAAGGGTCGGGGTTAATTTTCTCATTACGTAATCTTTCTATGTTTTCTTGTGCGAAGGACTCTGTAATTTACGTCGTCTCTGAGTACGGTCTGGCCGTATTTTCCGAAAGACTCACCGTTTCTTGTCTTGCGAATCCCGACTCGGCACGGTAACCAACGACGTCCGGCTTCTCACCTAACGAACAGCGCTATCCTGAGCGTCGCAGCTTCGGAAGGGCTTCGCGAAATTGTGTGGGAGAGCGACCTACGATTCGCTTAAATTCGCGATTGAAATTCGTCATGGATTGAAATCCGCATGCGAAGGCAGCTTCGCTAATTCGCGAGTTGGGATTGAGCAAAAGCGCTTTCGATTTCTCCACTCGAACTCTCGAAAGGTAGTCGATGAAATTCATCCCGGTCGCTTTTTTGAACATCTTGCAAAAGTAATGCCTGCTTATATGGGCCACTTGGGCGATCCGCCCGAGCGACAGCGGCTCCGCTTGATGGTCCTCGATGTATTTTCGCGCTCGCGTCATATTTGTGGACTCATCCTTTTCGCGCCGTACGGCCAGTTGATTCGACAAGATCGAAAGGTGTTCCGCAAAAAGACTCAGGAGCCGCAACATGGCGCGGTACCGGACAGGCGATAAAACGCACGAGCGAAAATAGGCCCGCTCAAGTTGCTTCCAATCTGTCTTGTAGCCCCACGCGCGGAGCTGCCGAGTAATGCTCGCAAAGTGTTTCTTTGTCGGATTCTTGAGCATTACTTCGCCCGTCTCGAGGAAACCGAGAATGTGGTCCCCCACGTACACTGGCACTGCGCTTTCCGAGAGTCCCGCAAACCAAGTAACGGTGCGCGTTGTCGAGCTCGGTTCCTGGGACGCATCGGTTTGGGCCTTTAAGCATGCGGCGCGGGCCTGGTTGAAACGAGCCAGAATCGCCGCGAATGAATCGTGATCTGTTTTGCCGTGGTGTGCAGGCGACCATGAATGATGTGCTCGAATATTAAGTGGTAAACCCATCGCTTCGCTGAAAGCCCGTTCGTAATCTTTGAAAATCTGAGAACGCGACAGATGTACCATCACTTCCTGATCAGAGGATCGGGCTGTCGCCGGCCGTCCACCGGCGTTACGGATCAGGCCGCTTCTTTTTGAGCGTCTCATTGGGGTCAATTTCGACACCGGTTTTCTAACGGGATTGCCGTTTCGACAGTCGGAACGCTGTCCTCCAGCGAGACTCTTGCGCTCTGTTAAAGTACCCGCAGTCATTTCAGCGCGCTCGCAATCTGCGCTACGTAAGCAGCCCGCGGCACGCCGCATGCCATTAGGGCTTTGGTCGTGTCCTTTACACTTAAGAGGTACCTGCGCACGATAGGATTAATTGCATATGCGACTTCAGCATCTCGCATTATTTCGTGGAATTGGATTAGGTGCATGTACGATTAATCTTGTAGCGCAATGCCTTAAACGCGCCTTGCGCCGGACCGGTTGTGGCGTCTTCCTTTTGATCATCACAGGGTAACCGTTGAAGTTGCCCCGGATTTCCCCCTTCGTTTTCCCACCGTCGTTCTGCGCGGCACAATCGCCTTTCTTGCTTTTGTGAACTTGCGAAAGTCATGGAATCCATGATGGCAACCAATGAAGCGGGTCAACGCCCATTGTCTCGATGAAGTCGTGGTACAACGCATAAGTCGCCGAAGGTCATCTGCTGGCGAACATCCGGGCCCTGCTTACGGGCCGCGGCGCGAAACTTCTTGAAAAGTGTCGCACGACGTTTTGAAGTTTTATGTTGCGCGTAGTAGAGCGCGCAGTTCTGAGTCAATGTTGGCTCCATGTTAATTCTCCCTTTGTTTATGCTGGCGGCGGATTGGATTGACCCGGGCCCTGATGTCTGAGCAATTCGTGTCGAGGCGCGTGATATAAGCATCCAGAGACGCCACGAGACCTATCCCTGAAACGGCAGTGTCTCCCGATAAGTTCTCGAGCAATTTTTTAAGCTCATCTTTATGAGCAGCGAGAGGATTCATGATGCGGTTTTGTGTGCAGAGGGAAGGGGCCGCACACCTGCGCGATCGATTGACGCTGCGATTCTTAGGGAACTACAATACGGCTGCAACTGCCGATCAGCGAACGGTAATACGGCCACAGTTCGCTAAGCACATTTCCGGCGTAATGGTGTATCGCGCCTATCGCAAACCATCTTCTGGCCGTGCTTTCCTGAGCTCCGGCTTTCCTGATTCAGATCTGCCTTGATACACGGCTCAACGGACGCGCGGCCGCCGCCAGTATTTCGAAGCTGTAGGTGAATTATTTGGGAGGCAAAGGCGCGCGTCTCTCTGGCTTTTCTCCCGCGACTCGAATTCCCAAGTCGCGTAGCTGCCTCGAATCGACTTCCGAAGGCGACTGCGACATGAGATCCATGGCGCGGTTGTTTTTCGGGAAAGCCATCACGTCGCGGATGCTCTGTTCGCCGCAGATCAGCATCACCAACCGATCGAATCCAAACGCGATCCCGCCATGTGGCGGCGTGCCGAGCCGGAAAGCGCGCAGTAAATGGCCGAACTGTAATTCCTGGGCTTCCGGACTGATCCCAAGGGCGGCGAACATCTTCTCCTGCAGCTCCGGTTCATAAATTCGGATGCTGCCGCCGCCAATCTCAACCCCGTTCAAAACAACGTCGTAAGCCTCAGCGCGAACCTCCGAAAATTTCTTCGCCTCAAACAGGTGCATGTCCTCGGCTTTCGGTCGAGTGAATGGATGATGCATGGCGTTCCATTTGTTGTCCTGAGCACTCCATTCGAAGAGTGGAAAGTCTGTAACCCAGAGAAAATTCCAGTCCTGCACGCCTCCTTCGACTTCACTCAGAACAGGTTTGCGTCGCGTCCTGCCAAGCAGATCCTGCACTTCTGCGATGCGCAGGCGTAATCGACCCAGGACCTCGCAGGCAATTTCCCACTTATCAGCTGCGAAGAAAACGCAGTCACCCTCTTCGATGTTCAGCTTTGATTGCAACCCCGTCTTCTCGGTGTCGCTGAAGAACTTCACGATCGGCGATTTCCATTCGCCGTTCTCAATCTTGATGAACGCGAGGCCTTTGGCGCCGTACAGCTTTGCAATTTCAGTAAGCTCATCGGCCTGCCCGATGGTGATTCCAGCAAAGCCTTTTGCGTTGATCGCTTTGACGACGCCGCCGGCGTCGAGGGCGCCGCGAAAAACTTTGAAACCGCTTTCACGAAAGGTTTCACCAAGATCGACCAGCTCCATTCCAAACCGGCGATCAGGTTTGTCGCTGCCGTAACGATCGAGCGCTTCACGGTATGTGAGCCGGTCGAATGGCGTTATGATTTCAACATTGCGCGTTCCCTTAAAAATCGCGGCGAGCATGCCTTCGGTGAGCGCGAAGATATCGTCAGGCGTGACGAACGACGCTTCGATGTCGATTTGAGTAAACTCCGGTTGCCGGTCAGCGCGCAAATCTTCGTCACGAAAGCATTTTGCGATTTGAAAATATTTCTCGACGCCCGCAACCATGAGCAGCTGCTTGTATTGCTGCGGCGCCTGGGGCAGCGCGTAGAATTTTCCGGGCATGGTTCGGCTCGGCACCAGAAAATCACGCGCACCTTCCGGCGTGCTCTTGGACAGAATAGGCGTTTCAACTTCGACGAACCCCTGGCGATCGAGATAGTCGCGCGTTGCTTTTGCGGCCCGATGACGAATCCGCAAATTGCGCGCAAGCCGTGGTCGCCGTAGATCCAAATAACGATGCGTCATCCGCAGATCTTCATTCTGTGGCTCACCGTCTAACGGGAATGGCAGAGGCTCGGCGCGACTTAAAATGCGGAGCTCGTTCGGAATGATTTCAACGTCGCCGGTCGCAAGATTTGGATTTTCCGTTCCAGGCAGGCGCGCGGCGACCGTGCCCGAAACAGCAATAACGTCTTCGCCGCGCAATGTGTGCGCCTGCCTTGCGAGCTCGGCATTTTCTTCCGGGCGAAAAACTACCTGCGTCAGTCCTTCGCGGTCGCGCAAATCGATGAAGATCACGCCGCCGTGGTCGCGGGTGACATTCACCCATCCCGCCAGCGTAACTTGCCTGCCGATATCGGCCTTGCGAAGTGAATTGCAGTTATGTGTACGAAACATGTTTTTCGTGATTCGGAGCGAAGCCGAGGAACCCCGTTGCTGAATGCAAGGTTAACTGGCGGGATTCTTCGACTCCGCTACGCTCCGCTCAGGATGACAAGCTGGAGTGCGCTTGCAAGTGCGCAAGCATACGATCATGCGCCACCAGTTCTTGCTCGCCCGTTTCCATATTCTTCATTTTCACCTGGGGCCATTCATCTCCATAAAGAAGCGCGACCCGCGCGCCCAATTCTTCGGCGGCTTGGAACTGCCGGGCGACTTTGGTTGGCGTGAGCGGGTAATCGATGCGGTAGCCGCTGTCGCGCAGTTGCTGTATTTGTTTTACCGCATCAGCCCGTCGTTCTTCTTTCGCGATCACGATGTAGACATCAATCTTCGCGTCGTCCGCTATTGCTTTTCGCATCGACTCGCGTGCTGTCGGGATTTCGTTGATCAATTCGCCGAGAACGACGTCGCCCATTGCAAAACCAAGCGCAGGCATCGAAACCGCACCGTCGCTGAGTTGCGCGATCAAGTTGTCGTAGCGGCCGCCGCCGGCAATTGCCCGAAACTTCCCGGCGCGATCGAATACCTCGAACACGATTCCGGTGTAATAGGCAAGCCCGCGAACGATACCCACGTCGATCGCCACAAAATCGGCGAGGCCGCGAGCGCGCAGCCCCTCAACGAGTTGCTCCAGTTTTGAGCTTTTACTGCCGCTTTTCAGCGTCTCAAAGACGGGATCGGAAAGGTCCCCGAGTTTTTCTGCAGTTTTTTCACGCGGTTCGCGCGCGGATTTATCAATCGCTTGCAGTAAAGCGTCCCACCGCTCAGCCGACACCTTCTTGTCGCGGAAAAAATCAGTCCAGAATTCGCGGTCGCTGATCCGGACCACGAAATCTTTTTCGCTAAATCCAAACGCGCGCATCATATCGATGCAAAGCGCGATCAGTTCGATGTCGGCAGCCAGATCCGTCTCGCCGATGACGTCGCAATTGAGCTGAAAATGTTCGCGTAACCGCCCGCGCTGTTGCTTCTCGTATCGGAAAAATTGTCCGATCGAAAACCATTTGAGCGGTTTCTTGAATTCTCGTTCGTGCGCCGCAACCACCCGAGCGAGCGTGGGCGTGAGTTCAGGGCGCAGCGCGACTTCGCGTTCGCCTTTATCGGTGAAATTGAAAAGCTGCTCGACAATTTCCACACCGCTTTTTCTCTTGTACAGCTCGGTCGCTTCCAGCGGCGGGCCTTCCCATTCGGCGAAGCCATAGCGGCGGGCGACCGCACGCCAGCAGGCAAAGACGTAATTCCGCACCGAGCATTGTTCGGGCAGGAAATCGCGGAAACCGGGTAAAGCTTGCATAGGCAGAGTGTTACGTCTTTCGGGCAGAGGTCCTTAGTTCATTGCCGCGGACACAACCACCGGCCATGGAATTTACGATATGATGGCGAACGTAAAAACGCTCCCGTGTCGATGGACCGGGAAGATACACAATGGAGGACATCCATTGAATCAAAGCAGAGGGAGAAATATGAAACAAATCAGATTAACCAAAATATTGGCGGCAGGCTTGGCTTGCGCGGCGTCGCTCAGCGTAACGTTGGCGCAGACGTCAACAACTACAACGACCACAGACCCAGTGACGGGCACGACGACAACCCAACAGACTACCACCAGTTCTGCAGGAAACATTGTGACCTACACCCCGGACTCGGATTACTTCATGTTCCGAACGACGTCGGCTGCGGCGCCCGTACGGTATTACTACACGAAGGATACGACCGTGGTCGATCCCGCAGGTCGTGTCGTAAGTTTGTCGGCGGTTCGCCCTGACATGCCAGCCACTGTTTACTATTCAACAGTAGGCGATCGAGTTGTGGTGCGAAAAGTCGTCTTGGCGCAACCAGCGCAACCTGCTGCCGTTATCAAACGCGAGGAAACGACTACGACCACTACGACAAGACCGTAGCGATAGAGTTGGCTTCGACAGAAGCGTAAGCGCCCGCGAAAATCTCGCGGGCGCTTTTTTTTGCGGCACTTGATTGTCATCCCGAGCGAAGTCGAGGTCCCGCGGAGGAACCTTCAGGTAATTTCACGGGCTTCTTCGACTCCGCTCCGCTCCGCTCAGAATGACGGACACACAATTTACGCGTACCTTCACAGCCCTGTGGTTGCATCGAAAAAAGAAAAGCCTGATCTGCAGAAGAAAGTGCACGAGGTCCCACACAAACCGGGTGTGTACTTGATGCGCGACCGGTTCAATCGCGTGATCTACGTCGGCAAAGCGCGCGACCTGCGCAAACGCGTGAGCTCGTATTTTCTGCCTTCGAAATTGGCCCAGGCCGATTTGAAAACGCGCGCCATGCTCGATGCGACATGGGACTTTGAAACGCACACGGTCCGCAGCGAAGCGGAATCGGTTCTACTGGAAGGCAAACTGATTAAGGAATACCGTCCGCGTTACAACATTTCGTTCCGTGACGACAAGCGGTTCCTGGTGGTCAGGGTCGATCTCACAGAAGAGTGGCCGCGGTTTCGTCTTGCCCGATTCAAGAAGGATGACGGCAGCCGTTACTTCGGCCCATACGCGCATGCCGGTGCGTTGCGGCAAACCCTGAATTTCATGCGCAAAAAATTTGGCGTGCTCACGTTTGGTCGCGGGGCACCGACAGAGCGCGAATTGAAGTCTTCGACATATCAGGTGCCCTTTCGCTTGAGCGAGATCAGCGCCGAGCAATATCGCGAGCGCGTCGAGCAAGCGTGCGACTTTTTGGAAGGCAGATCGCGAGAGATGATCGCCACACTCGAAGAGGAAATGCACAAGGCGGCGGAAAAAATGGATTTCGAGAAGGCTGCCGAGCTTCGCAACATGGTTGCGGACCTGCGCAGCACGACACGACCGACCCGCCGATTCACGCGCGGCAGTTTGCCCAGCACCATCGACCCGACGGCAGACGTGCAGTCGTTGGCCGACGCTTTGCATCTTTCCGATGCGCCTCGTGTCATGGAGTGCTTCGACATTTCGAACATCTCCACCACACACGTGGTCGCCTCGATGGTTTGTTTTCGTGATGGGGTTCCGGACAAAAACAATTACCGGCGCTATCGCGTGCGCACTGTGGAAGGCCAGGATGATTTTGCCAGCATGGCCGAGGTCGTGAGAAGGCGGTATTCGCGGATTCTGCTTGAAGCCCGGGCCGCAAATTCTGACGCAGCGGAATTTTCGCAGGAAAACGCGGCAGATGCGATGGCGCGAATTTTGAGTCATCCCGAGCGAAGTCGAGGGAGCCCGTCGCAAACGGCAGAGGTAACGTCTCGGGATTCCTCGACGACGCCGCGCTCTGCTCGGAATGACGAAAGTTTTGTCGCAGTTCGCTTACCCAACCTGATCATCGTCGATGGGGGAAAGGGCCAGCTCTCATCAGCTTGCCGTGAATTGCAGCGACTCGGTTTGCATGATCTTCCGATCATCGGGCTGGCGAAAGAACACGAGGAGATTTATCGACCCGGCCGGGCATTGCCGGTCCGGCTTCCAATGGATTCCCCTGCCCTGCGGTTGCTTCAGCGCATCCGGGATGAAGCGCATCGATTCGCTAACGCATATCATCAGTTGCTCATGAAAAAGCGTATCGAGGAGAGCATTCTCGACGATTGTCCCGGGGTGAGTCAGAACCGGAAAAATCTGCTGCTGCGGCGGTTCGGTTCCGTGAATCGCCTCCGCAACGCAAGCATCGAGGAGATCGCAGCTACAGAAGGGATCGGTCGAAAATTAGCGGAAGACGTGCATCTGTTTTTGCAGCGGCGTTGACGAATCTGTCATGTTGAGCGAAGCGAAACATCTCGGGCTATCGTATATTTCGGACAAGGAAATTAATCAGAGATTCTTCGCTTCGCTCAGAATGACATTCATGAGAAATGCAGGCCGCCTGTCGATCACATCGCTATTTGCGCTAGCGGCGGCAATCCACGCGCAGACGCTCATGCCGACGCCCGCGCCGAGTCCGAACGGTTCGCCGGAAGAGGAGACGATTGTCCCCACGTTCGAAACTCAAAAGCTGGCCCGGACTTTCATGCTCGATATCCCGGCGCCGCGCGGACAGATCACGGACCGTAACGGCGTGCCGCTGGCCCAGAACCGGCTCAGTTACAACTTGGTCATAACTTTTCCAACACCGCTCAATTTTTCCGATGCGCAGGCGCTCAGCTACACTAGAGAAAAAATAGATGAGGCCGGAAAGTTAATAGGACGCAGGTTCCGGATTTCCGATGAGGCGATCCTTCGGCATTACCGCAACCGCGGGATCATGCCGTTCGAGATCGCACCCAATCTCACGCCGCAGGAATACGACGGGATCAAGGAGAAGCTGCCACCCGGAATGATGGTGCGTCCTGTTTACGTCCGGATTTATCCAAACGGGAAGGTTGCTGGTCAGATTGTTGGTTACACCGGCAAAACAGGCCGAAATCCAGACGGCATCGTGGACAACCACGAAACGATCTGGCCGCAAACGGAGGGACGTGAAGGGCTCGAACAGACGTTCAACGAAATGCTTACCGGGAAAAACGGCGAATACAAACTGACCTTCGACAAGGACGGGCGGAAAACATCGGAGAAACTCGTTACCCCACCGGAGCCAGGATACAACGTAGTGACCACGCTTGATTTGCACCTGCAACAGCTGGCCGAAAAAGCGCTGGCAGCAAAAGCAAAACGCGGTGCCATGGTAATTACCGACCCAAACACCGGCGATGTTCTCGCGCTGGCGTCGTGGCCTACATTCGATCCGAACGTGTTCGTTCCGTCCATTTCGCCCGATCAGCTCAAAGCCTTGCAGGCGGATCCGGACATTCCACTTTTACCGCGCGCGTATCGTTCGTCCTATCCGCCGGGATCGACCTTCAAAGTGCCCGTGGGCATCGCGGCGCTGGAAAGCCATGCCGTCTATCCACAGGACCAATATCAATGCGTGCCTGCGATTCAGATCGGCAACGTTACGTTCCACAACTGGAAAAAGAGCGATCGGGGCGCGCTAAACTTCGTTCAAGCGCTCACGGAATCGTGCGACACATGGTTTTATCAGGCCGGCATAAAGACCGGCTCGGCTCCAATCATTGACTGGGCATTAAAGCTCGGCTTCGGCGCCAAATGCGGAATTCCGCTCCGCGGCGAAGTAGAAGGCCGCATTCCGAATGACGAATTCATGAAAGCGACGCACGATCGCAAAATTCTAAACGGCGATATCGCAAACATGTCGATCGGCCAGGGCGACGTTCAGGTCACGCCATTGCAGATGGCGCAGGCCATGGGGGTTGTCGCCAACGGCGGAACGTTTTACCAAACGCGATTGGTCCAGCAGGTGCAGACGTTCGACAATCAAATCGTGACCGCCTACCAGGTCCGCGCCAAACGAACGCTTGATATCTCACCAGAGACCTTGGAGGAAGTACGCACAGGAATGATCGATGTCGTGAACGGCGGCAACGGTACCGCGCATCAGGCGAGTCTCGAAAATGTCGAAGTCGCGGGTAAAACCGGAACCGCGCAATGGGGACCCAAACACAAAGAGCGCACAGCAGCATGGTTCGCCGGATTCTTGCCTGCCGATCAACCGCGATACGCATTTGCAGTTGTTTACGAAGGTGATGTTGGCAAGAACGTGCACGGCGGTTCGCATGCGGCTCCCATGATCGCGGAGGTCTTCAAAGATGTTTACAAAGGCCAGATGATCGCCGGTCATGCGCGTCGCCGCGCTCAAGATCAACCCGAGATTCGTCGCGCCGAACCGGTCGAGGAACAAGACGAATCAGATTAACTGTAGCCGCCGCCCTGTGGGCGGCGTGGGTGCGCGTGTCCTTGCGACATTGTCGTCGCGCTTCGCGTAGCGAAGCGGCTACAGATCAGACGACCGCGGTCTCCTGCGGCTGTTCCATGGTACCTTTGAATTTCGGCGGTTCTTCTTCGATGCCGAAATTTTCGGAATGGAGCTCTTCGATTTTGGCTATGTCATCCGATGTCAGTGGCGCAGTGTCAGGAGCTTTTGCAAATTCAACCAGCTGTTCTTCGTCGTAAATATTGGGGAGCGTCGAAGCGACACGGTCATCTGCCAGCAACCATTGCAGGGCTGCTTGCCCAAGTGTGCGCTGCGAGTTTTCGAGAAATCGTAATTGGTCGACTTTCTTGACCCCGTTCAGCAGCCAGCTCCGCGGCCGATGGCTGCGATGGTCAGTCGGCGGGAACTTGGTTTCAGCCGTGTACTTGCCTTCCAGCATTCCGGATGAATGCGTCACCCGAATGAGAAACATCGTGTCTTTGCCGGTTTCCGTGGCTGCATCGTGAAACGTGCGCCCGGGATGTTGCTCGAGCATGTTGTAAATGTGCTGGACGCTCGTGAGATCGCGCTCCCGAATACAATTCACGGCCTCATAGAGCCAGCCGATCGCCGGCCCCAGCGCAATGCCGTAGTATCGAACTTTTCCTTCGCTCTTCAATTTTTCGAGCGTCTTCCAGAGCGCATCATCATATACCTGCTCCATCCGGATATTATGGAGTTGAAGCAGATCGATCCGGTCCGTTTTCAATCGTTTGAGCGCGGCATCGGTCGCGCATGTGATTGCTTCCGGCGAAAAATCCTGCGGAATTTCCCGCTGCCCGCGCCCGCGTGCCTCACCGTGTTGTACAAAATCGTAGCCAACCTTTGTCGCGATCACGATTTCATCCCGCTGATTCGGGAAAGCTTTCGCGATGAATTCTTCGCTTAATCCATTTCCATACGTGTCAGCTGCGTCGAAGAGCGTGATACCGAGGTCAAACGCCTTGTGCATGAGCGCAATCGCTTCGCCCTCGGTGAAATTCCCCCACCAGCCAGTCGAAATCGTCCACAAGCCGAAGCCAACCTCGCTGACTGTCAGGTCGGTATTTTTGTAAGTCCGGAAGCGCATTGAACGTACTTAACCACAGAGAACGTGGAGGTCACGGGAGAATTTCCCTCTTCTGTAACCCCGGTGCTCTCCATGGTAGAATTCAATTGTGAATCGAACGTCTGATGCGGCGCTACTCATCGTCGCCCACGGCTCGACTGTGAACGCGGATTCGAGCGCGCCCACGCTCGCGCATGCGGTGGAGATTCGGCGTCGGAAAGTTTTTGCGGATGTGCAATGCGCGTTCTGGAAAGAGGAGCCGAGCTTGCGCGACGGGTTGTTTTTGTTCGATCCCGGGTCGATTCGTGAAGTCTGCGTGGTGCCAAATTTCATCAGTGAGGGTTACTTCACGCAGGCAGTGGTCCCGCGCGAGCTTGCGCTTACGGGGCGGATCACGAAAAGATCAAACGGACAGGTCTGGAGATATTGCGACCCGGTCGGAAATCATCCACTGATGACGGAGCTGCTGCTCAAGCGCGCGAGAGATGTCGCACCTGATGTCAATCCGGCCGAGACGAGTTTGCTGATCGTTGCTCACGGAACTGATTTGAATGAAAACAGTGCCGTGGCGGCGAAGCGCGAGGTGGAAAAGATCCGCTCACTCGGAAAATATGCCGCAGTGCTCAACGTTTACATGGAAGAGGAGCCCCTGGTGTCGGACTGGCAGAAATTGGCGAAAACTCACAACGTCGTCGTCGTTCCGTTTTTCATTTCTGACGGCCTACACAGTTATGAGGACATTCCGGTTTTGCTTGGGATTGCCAACGCCAAATCGAGAACCGGTTCAAGTGCGGCTCCAGGTGAGGTTTTCCGGCGCACTCCTTACAAGATCGACGATCGCTCGTTGTTCTATGCACCGTCCATCGGCACCGACCCCGGTTTTGCAGACATCATCATCGAGCAGGCGTCGTCAGCAAAAAGTTGAATTCGTGCTCGCGCTCGGTTTGTTTTACGGCAGATTGCTTTCCCGCGAATGAAGGAAACCACGTGCAAAAAGCTTCAGGAGATCGGCGCCTTTGCGTTGGCCGGTGGGTGCACGCGGAAGCGAATGAAGCAACTGGTGGAGATGATTCGCGCTGCCCGGGATTATCGATGGGTCGCAGTTTACAAGATTGTTAAGGACGAATTCGTGATAATGGCCGAGACCGGTACCGAGCCACCGGCATATGCACGTTTCCCAATCACCCAGGGGCTATGTGGTGCAGCGCTGGAATCCGGCAAACCAATCATCGTGGGCGATGTGAGCAAGGATGGCCGCTATCTACCTGCGTTCCATACAACTCATTCCGAGATTATTGTGCCAATGCGTAACGACCACCGGCACGTTCTCGGTATGCTCGATGCCGATAGCGAAAAATTGAATGCCTTCGATGAAGAAGATCTGCAGTTTCTCGAACGGGCGGGCGGCTTGATAGCTCATTGTTTGCACTAACGGATGCACCGGCGCGCCCGCTGGTCGTGCCCTACCAATGCGGGATTTGATTGAGGAGATTTTTCACAGCCTTGGTGCGCCGTTTTCCTTCGGTCAAATTGTAGTTCAAAGGCGAAACGGCGCTGGTTTTGTACTGTGGCATCGCGATGACGCATCATTCGATAAGTTGCAGATGTATCGAGAGGCGGAAGACGCGATCGAAATCGCAAAGTACCGATGACGCAGGGAATTATCGTCAGCTCAAAACGGCGCCGAACTTGCGGCATGGCTGGCGGCTGGAGCTCGCTACCGTCGAAGAATTGAGACGCGCGCTCGATTATTTTTACCCAGGGCGGCTCGTGGCTTTTACGGCGTGGAATAGCGGCGACCTCAAAACGACGGCGTTGCGCGAAACACTCGACCGTCAGTCAGGAATGTATCGCGTTGCCGCAAAAATTTCGGATCCACAGATAAACGATCTTGTGGCGGACTTTTGTCGGTCTGATGGAGGATGTCTCAGAACTATTTTATGGAAGCGCGATCGGAACGGCGCAATCGCGTCGACGAAACTGCCGAAAGAGAAATTTGATCCCGTATGTGATCAAGTGGTGGACGATTGTAACCGTCGACCCACGGGCGACGCCTGCGCTTCGCACAGCGAAGCGGCTACAGTTCCGTTGCTTTGCCAGGAAGCATGCAATCTTTTGGTGGCCGAGTGTCGCAAAGTCGTGAAAAGCGAGAGTGCCTCTCTGTAGCGGCGCTCCATGAGCGCCGAGCTGTTTACCAGCGACAGTTGACGGCGGCCACAGACCGCCGCTACAGCAAACACAGATGATCATTCGCGCGCGCATTGTTGTGACGATGGACAGAGCGCCCATCGAGAACGGTGCGGTCGCTGTTTCGGAGAATCGGATCGTTGATGTTGGCAGATTTGATGACATCAAGGCGCGCAACGCCGGTCATGCTGTCGATCTTGGGGAACAAGTATTATTGCCGGGGCTGATCAATGCGCATTGCCACCTCGATTACACCTGTTTGCGCGGAAAGATCCCGCCACAGAAGTCCTTCACCGATTGGATCCGCGCGATTAACGCCCAAAAGTCCGAACTCTCACCAAAGGATTATATCGCCTCGATTAACGAAGGTTTCGAGGAGGCGAAGAGGTTTGGCACAACGACGATTGCAAATCTGACCGCGTTTCCTGAATTAGTTGGACACATCCAACCGTCGATTCGCACCTGGTGGTTTGCGGAACTGATCGACGTCCGCGCGCCGGAGCGCGCAAATGAAATTGTCGACTCTGCAATCGAATCACTTAGTAGGGCGCGATTTGACCCTGTCCTGAGCGACGTCGAAGGAGGCGCGAGGTGGGGCCTAGCGCCGCACGCCTTGTTCACTGCGTCGAATGATCTTTTTCGGCGGTGCGAAGAACACTCGCAACGGGAACACAATTTACTCACGACGCATTTGGCCGAGTCGCGAGAAGAAATGGAGATGTTCCTCAATGGTTCGGGAGCGCTCTACGAGTTCATGCAGAGCATCGGCCGATCGATGAATGATTGTGGGAATAAAACAGCGCTGGAACTTTTTCTCGGGACAGGCTGCGGTTCCGCCCGATCGCATTGGATCGTGGGGCATTTGAACGAATTGACGGAGAGCGATTTCGATTTGCTCACGCAATTGAACTCAAAATTTCACGTCGTCCATTGTCCACGAAGTCACAGCTATTTCGGTCACCACCCATTCGCATTTGATCGCCTGTGCTCGCTGGGAATCAATGTTTGCCTCGGTACCGATAGTCTTGCCAGCAACGAGAGCTTGAGCTTGTTCGATGAGATGCGTGCTTTTCAAAAGAACTTTCCGCGGGTTTCACCAGATGAAATTTTGCAAATGGTGACCGTAAATCCCGCGCGCGCATTGCGACAGGAAAATGCGCTGGGGAAAATCCGCGGCGGCGCCTTTGCCGATCTCATAGCCGTACCGTTCAAAAACGGCGATTTTTTCGAAGAAATTGTCGCGTTTACCGGAGAGCCATGGATGATGGTGGCCGGTCGAGTCCAGTAAGCGATGGCGTTGGGAATCACGAGCAACTCACACCAAGGCACAAACTCCACTCCGACGCAGGCTTCCGCGCTGTCGAATTTGAGTCCCTTCACGCGCGGTGTCCTGTTTCTTCTGTCCCTTGAGGTTGCCGGCCAGTGTCTGTGCCCGTAAACTCGGCGTATGGCGACACAGGGAATGCAGCAGAGGCAAAGTCTCGCGTTGCAGCAAGTCCTGTCGCCGCAGTTGCAACAGAGCCTGCTCATTCTTCAGACGCCGCTGCTGGAGCTGCGCAACCTGGTTCAACAGGAAATGGAAACAAATCCTGTGCTGGAAGAGCTGCCCGAGGATTCAGGCGATAGCGAGCGCAGCGAGACTGAAGCATCAGCTGACGAAAATTTCAGGGAAGAATTCGAAAAACTGGCGAGCCTCGATGAGGAATGGCGCGATTACATGGCGCAGTCAGCCAGCTCGACCTCCGATGGCCGGCGCGGTTCGAAGGAAGCAGACGAAAAACGCCAGTTCTTGTTCGATTCCATTCCAGTCCAGGAAACGCTTCAGCAAAATCTCATCGCACAACTGAACCAGACCGTCCTCAGCGCTGATGACCGGAAAACTGCCGAGCTGATCGTAGGAAACATCGACGACGACGGATTTCTCCAAAGTACACCGGAGGAAATGGCGCTGAACTCCGGAATTCCACAGGACGATTTCGAAAGAATGCTTGGATTAATCCAAACTTTCTATCCTGCGGGAGTTAGCGCACGTGATTTACGCGAGTGCCTGCTAATCCAATTGCGGCGGCAGGGAAAGGAACACAGCCTCGAGCACAGGATCGTGTCCGAGCACATGGACGACCTGGCAAGGCATCGCTTTGTGGAGATTGCACGTCGAATGGCAATCAGCGCTGAAGACGTGCAAAAAGCCGCCGACAACATCGCGCGCTTGAATCCCCGCCCTGGACAGGTTTTTGCTGTCGCGCCGCAAAATTACGTTCTGCCGGACGTAATCGTGGAAAAGGTGGACGGCGAATATCAGATTTCCTTCAACAACGATCAGATTCCCCATTTGCGAATCAGTAACCTGTACAAGGACATCATTGGGTCTGGCGACGCGCAGAGCAGCGACGTCAAAGACTACATCCGGGACAAAATCCGCAGCGGCAAATTTTTGATCCGTTCTATCCATCAACGACAGCAAACGATCATGAACATTGCGCAGCAGATCGTTTCACGGCAGCTCGACTTCCTTGAGCACGGCCCATCGCATTTGAAGCCAATGACCATGGCGGAAATCGCCGAAACCGTGGGGGTCCATGAGACGACGGTTAGCCGCGCCGTGTCTGGCAAGTACATGGCAACACCTCAGGGCGTTTTCGAGATGAAATATTTTTTCACAGGGGGCTATCAAACTGCGACCGGCGAATCGCTCAGCAATACCAGCGTGAAACAAGCCGTTCTCGAACTTGTGAAGCATGAAAGCGGCAGTGCGCCGTTGAGCGATCAGGAGATCGTGGAGATTTTGAGCGAACGCGGCATTCCGATCGCGCGACGCACCGTCGCAAAGTACCGCAGCGAGCTAAACATTCTGCCCAGCCATATGCGGCGGAAATATTAAAGCGCTTTGACCGGCCGTTAAGGATTAATGGCAACTGAAACTCCGATCGATCCGACGCCGGATTCAGCGGGGGCGTCAGTAGTTACGCCGGCCGAGCGCGCTGATGAAATATTCCTTGAAGGTCCGAACTCGCGAATCGCAGAGTTTTGCACACTGCTGCGAGTTATGCGCGATTTCCTGCGGGGATATCGCGCGCTTCATTTTGTTGGACCGTGCGTTACCGTGTTTGGCTCGGCTCGAATCAAACCCGACGACCCGCATTACGAGCTGGCCCTCAAGATGGGCGCGGCGATTGCCCGGCTCGGCTTCACGGTCATGACCGGCGGCGGCCCGGGCATTATGGAGGCGGCTAATCGCGGCGCAAAAGAAGTCGGCGGCCGCTCCGTTGGCTGCAACATCGAGCTGCCATTCGAGCAATCATCCAACATCTATCTCGATCGTTGTGTCAGGTTGCATTATTTTTTCGTTCGCAAAGCGCTGCTGATAAAATATTCCTACGCCTTCGTTGTCATGCCCGGTGGCGTCGGCACCCTGGACGAACTTTTTGAGGCGCTCACTCTAATTCAGAACGGGAAGATCAAAAATTTTCCGATTGTGATCATGGGAACCGACTACTGGAGGCATCTGATCGATTTTATCCAGGAAATGGCGCAGCGCGGGAAGATCAGCTCCGAGGATTTGGACCTGATTTATGCGACGGATTCGGTTGAGGAAGCCATCGCGCACATTCGCAGCAAAGCAATTGAGCGATTTGGGCTTAAACGCGTAGCACACATGCGCCGCCACTTCCCATGGCTTGGCGAGCGTGGTTTCCCCGCCAAAGGCCCGGAAATTTGTTAATTAGCGTTTGGTTAGTGATCTCGAAGCTAGCTGCATAGCTAGCAAATTAGCGCGTGAGGTAAAATTGCCCTGGCTCGTTTACGCTAGCACTTCGCGGCGATTGAGCAGGATTTCGCGCAGAGCCTTGCGCTTTTCCTCAAGCAGCCCCTTTTTGGCGGCGCACACGGCTTCGAGCAGATCACCAGCCTGGTGCAGACGCGGAACGTTTACGTAATCAGCGCCTGCGTCGAGAAGCTCCTTCGCTTGTGCCAGCACATCGACGGTAGCAATGATTCTCGCAGTCGGGTTCAGTTCGCGCAGAAGGCGAACCAGACGGGCATTTGTTGTACCTTTGAGCAGCGAATCTGGAACAGTGGAGATGAGGACCCTGGCTTTATCCACACCAGCATGTACAAGCGTCTCCCGGTGCGATACGTCACCATAAATTACTGGTACGTGTCGCTTGAGAAGGCCGTCGCGTGCCACGGGGCTGAAGTCAACCACCGCGACCTCCGCGACCATTTCAGGATAACGACGCTGGAGCTCTTCCAGCAGCGAACTGGCGGCCCGGAAAAAACCAATGAAGACAATGCGACCGCCATGATCGTGGGCAGCGGCGCCGGCTGCATCGGCATCAGCTGGCACGTGGTCGAGATCACGAAAACCAAACCTCTTCAACCACGGAATCAGCTTCCGCGCCAGATTATCGGATTTCGCGATACCAAAGGTCGAAACAACCGCAAGCAGAGTGAATGCGAGCGCGACGATGCCGCGAGTGGCCGGGCTGGCAAGATGAGCTGCCTGAGCGCCGATGGCGAGAACCACAAGCGAGAATTCGCTGACCTGGCAAAGATTTACAGCCGGGATAATGCTCGTCCGCAAACCCTGACGCATAAGGTAAAGCGGCGTGAACACAGTCGCCGCTCGAGTAATGACAACAAACGCCGCGAACGTCAGTACCCACCCTACGAGGCTGCCAGTCGGCAACGGAATTTGCATGCCGATCGCAACGAAAAACAGAGTCACGAAAAAGTCGCGCAGACTGATCACTTTCGCCGTTACATCAAGGGCATACGGGAAGGTGGAGAGCGCCACGCCTGCCACGAGCGCACCCATCTCACGGGAGAGATGCAGCTGTTCGGCAAACTCGCCAATGAGAAAACACCACGCGATCGCGCCGACCTGCATCAGTTCTGGCACGCGCGCGACGCCGCGAAAGATAGCGGGCAAGACGTAACGGCTCACCGCAAACGTCGCGGCCACCAGAACGGTCACACGCACTAGCGAGAGGAACAGAAGTCCCGGGGCGAGGTTTCCAAGATTTGGCTGGATCGCGAGAAAGAGGATGACCGCCAGATCCTGAAGCACCAGCACACCAAGCGTGATCCGTCCGGTCAAGGTGTCGAGCTCCTCCTTGTCGTAGAGCATTTTGACGACGATCACTGTGCTGCTGAGCGCAGCTGCAACGGCCAGATAAAGCGCGTCCCATTTTCCGCCACCGAGAGCGAATCCGCAGAAACGGAAAAAAACCATGCCGAGCGCAATTCCGCCGAGGATCTGCACCAGCGCGGTAAGGGTTATGGAGCGCCCGGCACTGGCGATTTTCTTCAGATCGATCTCGAGTCCGATCATGAAGAGCAGAAAAATCAGTCCCAATTCCGCAATTGCCGAGATCGATTCGGCCGACCGAATAAAGCCGAATCCCATGGGACCGAGTGCGAAGCCGCCGGCCAAGTAAGCGAGGAGCAATGGTTGCCGGGCAAATTGCGCAGCGAGACCGAGCAGCCACGCGGCGACTGTGCAATAGGTGATATCGCGGATTAATTCGTGCATGTATGATCTCGCCCGCTATTCCCGTAGCCAGAAATCGACCGGGTTCGGAGCGACCTCGCCATACGCCGCGTAGTCTGCCGACCCACGATGCAAACACAAGGAAATCGCAAGCTTGACTCTCGTATCATGCCGAATTATCCGAACTATTAAGGGTCAACGTGAAAAAACATCTGCTGCTTGTTTTACTCGTCGCCGCACTGTTTTTTGGTTGCAGCACCACGGACACGAGCACGCAAACTCAACCGAACACGCTGCCTGAATCACAACCGCGGGCATCGGCGCCGCTACGGCCCGGGCATAACTAAATTGCCTGATAGACGTTAGGTCTTGAGTTTGATTGGTTGCGACAGCAATTGGCAGTTTTTCGGAACAATCAGCTGAATCGCCTTTGGTACGACTTCATACCGCACCGTTGAAAAACGTAACGGTTCACCGTCCAGGTTTACGGGAATTGTTTCTTCCGAATGCACCTCCAGCCAGGGCGTTTGCCAGTAGGAGATATATTCGCCATCGGGTGGAAGCTGTTGCAATTCTCGCGCGGCTGCGAGTAAAGCCGTTGGCGAGATCTGACGAACCACAAGTACATCGAGTAAACCGTCGTCGATGCACGCGCGGGGAGTGACCTGGATGCCGCCACCCGTCTGCCGTCCGTTCCCGACAATTGCCACCGGCCCGCTGCCGGAAATTTCGCGGCCCGGCAAAATGAGCCTCCCCTGAAAATGGTAAAGATTGATTGCAAGAATTGCACCCATCACGGCGTACGCGGTAGGACCAAGCAGCCGTTTGAGTTCTGGTGATGTGGTTGCGGTGATCTCGGCACCGAAGCCAGAGCTGGCTGCATTGATAAACCAGTGGCCATTGGCGTTGCCCACGTCGATTCGCACCCCCTCAGCTCGCATACAAAGCGCCAGTGCTTTCTCCGGATCACGCGGGATACCGCATCCGGTGGCAAAATCATTTGCGGTCCCGAGCGACACTATTCCCAAAACGGGCCGCACAGCCTCCGAAAGATCCATCAAACCATGGACGACCTCGTTCAATGTGCCGTCACCGCCGGCAGCAATTACTAAATCCACCTCGCCTGCCTCAGATACAAATCGCCGCGCGTCTCCCTTTTCCCACGTCACTCGCACTTCGATGCGATGTCCGGCTGCTCGTTGCCGGGCAACGGCCAGGCGGAGGGCGTCATTCCCGGCGACGTTCCCATTGAGAATCAAATGAACCCTCTTGCTCCTAGCCTTGTTTTTCATCAGACGGCCGCGCCGGTTTAAAAAGTGTTCGTCTTTGCGGGACGAATCGGCAAGCGCGCGATAAAAAAATGAGCGCTCATTCGCGATCGCACCCAGGCCTAACCTCTGTTGTGAACGCAATGCCAATCGCCGAGATTGCTCAGTGAATGTCGCGATCTTCAGCGCAAAAAAATACGACCGCGAATTTCTGAGCGCGGCAAATTCCACGCTTCATAAATTGCGTTTTTTCGAACCGCACTTGAATGAGGAAACTGTAAACCTCGCAACCGAATTTGAGGCGGTGTGCGTGTTTGTGAACGATCAGGTCACCGCTTCGGTGATTGCGAAGCTGCGTTCGTTAGGCGTTCGACTTATCGCGTTGCGCTGTGCCGGTTACAATAATGTCGATCTCGCCGCCGCGACGAAACATGGCATCACAGTGGTGCGCGTTCCGGCGTACTCGCCTTACGCGGTAGCCGAGCACGCCATCGCTCTTATGCTGACGCTCAACCGGAAAGTGCATCGTGCGTATAATCGTGTCCGGGAAGGCAATTTCGCTCTCGACGGCTTGGTCGGATTCGACATGCACGGCAAAACAGTCGGAGTGATCGGCACGGGACAAATTGGCATTGTGGTGGCGCAAATTCTTACCGGATTCGGTTGTCCGACTCTTGCCTTTGACCCCATTCCAAATCCGACCTGTCATTCGCTCGGCGTGCGGTACGTCGAGCTGAACGAATTATTAGCACAATCAGACGTCATCAGCTTGCATTGCCCGCTCACTCCGCAGAACAAACACATCATTAATGACGCCGCCATCGCCAGGATGAAAAACGGCGTCATGCTGATCAACACCAGTCGCGGCGCGCTCCTGGATACCGTTGCGATTATCGGCGGGCTAAAAGGCGGCAAGATCGGTTACCTCGGTCTGGACGTTTACGAGGAGGAAGAAGAAATCTTTTTTGAAGATCGCTCGGGATTGATTCTAGGCGACGACGTGTTCGCGCGGCTGCTGACCTTTCCAAATGTGATCATCACCGGTCACCAGGCTTTCTTTACGCGAGAAGCCTTATTGAATATTGCGGCTAAGACCATCGACAACATCACGCGGTTCGAAAACAATCAGCCGCTCGAGAAACTGCCAGGTTAACCGATGAGGCTCGAACCTCTCGGACGATTGTAAGTCTGGTGGGTTTTGCTTTGCTAAAAATTGCGTGGCAGTTTGCGCCGCATACCCGCGACGAATGCTGTTTTCTCGAAGGATTTTGTAATGTGTACGAAACTTGTCGCCGGCTTGATGGCCGCGTTTGCCGCTTGGAGCGCGGTCCTTGGCGCTGAACAGGAACGGCCGCATTTCGAAGTGCCGGCAAAGGATTCCCCGAAGGCTGAAGAATTGTCGAACCAGCTGGCTAACCTTTCACGACGAGTGGATCCAAACGAAGCGAAACTGCTGTCAGAATGCGCTTATGCAACGGTGGCGCGATTAAGGCAGGAGTATCGGCCGTTTGGGACGCCGATTTTCAACAATTTCCTCGTGTATCATGGCTGGAGGAAACGCGGTTATTGCTATCAATGGACGGAGGACCTGCTCCTTGCGTTGGACAAGCTAAAACTCAAGACGATTGAACTTCACTGGGCTGACACCTACCGGGACACATGGCGCGAGAACAATTGCCTGGTTGTCACGGCGAAAGGACAATCCTTTGATCGCGGGATGATTCTCGAGTGCTGGCGTCATTTTGGACATCTCCGTTGGAATCTGGTGCCGTCAGATCAGGACCCATATTACGAGAACACAGAATGGGCCGAAAAAGTCCGCGCACGCGCGGCGTCGAAAACGTCCAGTGCCAATCATGGTGTGGCATTTCAAACGAGAGTCGCACCAGGGCCGAAAGCCGGTGATTAGCATATTTTCCAAGACAGCTGCTTCTGGGAACGCACGTGCTTCCATAAAGTTGCTTGCGCAAACCAAACCGTTATCACAAGCTCCAAAGGCGATGAACAGTTCGGGGCGCTCACAAACTTACGCGCGTGTTCTCGTTGCGAGCGTTCTATTTGCGGCGTTTTCCTGGACACTTCTCGTCAGCTTCTCGCCTCAATTGCACGGAGCCATTCACGATGACGCGAATCGTAGTGACCACGTCTGCGCGATTACGCTGATTGCGTCAGGTAGTTATGAGCACGCGGGGCAGCCAGCACTTATCAGTGCACCGCGATTTAATGTTTGCTTCGCTTCAACCGCATTGCGTGGCGCTACCTGGGTTAAGCCACTCTTTCTTAACACGCATATCTTCGCGAATGCGCCTCCTGCGGTAGTATCGTAGGGCGTCTTTCAGACTCGCCTAACAAATCCGCCCGCCTGCAATGTTGCAGAGCTACGGGCAGGCGTTTGACACAAACGCCCTACAAACATCCGGCGCTTCGCACAGCTGAATCGCCTTTGGCTCAGGTCGCGAAGCGGTAACGCCTTCTCGCAAAATCGAGAGGGCCACCTTCAACCCGAATTTTTATCGACAATTGAATTTCACTAAAAACATCTCAATCACATTCATCGCCTTGTTGGCGATGCAAAGCATCGTTTTCCCCCAAACCTCCGCCACCGAGTCCGCCAACCCCGGTGCGTCGCCGTCAGAACAGGCTGAAGTATCGACGGTCGTTGTCCAAAGCGAAGAACTAGACGCCTCGCGAGAAGCGATCGTGCCGAGTCTCGGCGCCACGCGGTACACCATCGGCCCGGACCGGCTCAATTCGCAAGCGCGAGGTGAAAACGCGCAGTTCAACGAGACGCTCTTACGTTTGCCGGGCGTGGTGCAGGACTCATTTAGCCAGCTTCATGTGCGCGGGGAACACGCGAACCTGCAATACCGCATCGACGACGTGCTCCTGCCCGAAGGCGTTGTGGGATTCGGTCAGGAACTCGACACGCGTTTTGCTGATAGTGTCTCGCTGATCACCGGCGCGCTGCCAGCCCAATTTGGTTTTCGGACCACAGGCGTAGTCGACATTCACACCAAGAACGGCGCGCTATTCCAGCAAGGCGAAGCATCGTTTTATGTGGGAAGTTTCGATACGATCAAGGAAAGCGTGGAGTACGGCGGCTTGTTTGGAAAACTGAGCTTGTACGCCACGGAAAGCTTCCTGCACGATGGCATCGGGATTGAAAATCCCACTCGCAGTAGCGATCCAATTCACGACGATACCGACCAGTACAGGGTCTTCGGTTACCTGTCGTACATTTTTGATCCGACGAGCCGGCTGACACTTCTTGTTAGTGGCACCCATAGCGATTTCGAAATTCCTAATACTCCCGGGTTGCCTCCAGCTTTCAGGGTTGGGACCAGATCCACATTTGATTCAGCGAAGCTAGATGAAAACCAGACGGAAGATTCTGCGTATGAAATTATAACGTATCAGAAACACGTTGGAGATTTCGGGTTTCAGGCGTCGGTTTTCAATCGCTACAGCGCCGTGCTTTTCCGCCCGGATGACATTGGCGATCTCATCTTTAACGGAGTCGCTTCGCGCGTCGATCGCAGCATTCTTTCAAACGGCGTTGAATTCGATTCGAGCTACAAACTCACCGATCAACACACGCTTCGGGGCGGTTTCATGTTCACCGAAGGGTACGCAAATACCGGCACAGCCACGCTAGTGTTCCCCGTCGATGGAAGTGGCAATCAGACCAGCACAATCCCACTGCGAATCGTCGATGATCACGATAAGTACGGATATTTCTACGGCTTTTATTTGCAGGATGAATGGAAACCGTTCGAACAGCTCACGATTAACTTTGGCGGAAGGCTCGACTTTGTGAACTCGTTTGCTGATGAGAACCAGCTGAGCCCGCGGATCAATGTTGTGTATGAGCCATGGAAAGGAACGGCGTTTCACGCTGGGTACGCGCGCTATTTCACTCCGCCGCCGTTGGAGGCCGTTCCGCAAAGCACCATCGATAAGTTCGCGGGCACGACTAACGAATCTCAAATCACGAAAGATTCGCCGGTGAAAACCGAGCGCGCCCACTATTTCGATGCAGGCGTGCAGCAGAAAATTGTCGAAGGCCTCACGCTCGGGATTGATGGCTATTACAAAAGCGCGCACTCAGTGTTGGACGAGGGCCAGTTTGGCCAAGCGCTAATTCTTTCATCATTCAATTACAAGCGAGGGGAGCTTTATGGGGGAGAACTTACGGCAAACTACGACCACGGACCGTGGTCGGCGTATTTGAATGCGGCTTACGGCTGGGCACGCGGGACAAATGTCAGCTCCGCGCAATTTCTTTTCGATCGCGACGAGCTCGACTACATCCGGCACAACTGGGTCTTCCTCGACCACGATCAGCGTTTCACCGGCTCCGCCGGCATTTCCTATACGTGGAACGACTGGAGGCTGGGGATGGATGGATTGTACGGGAACGGTTTGCGCGGCGGATTTGCCAACACGCAAAAGAATCATCCGTACGAGACGTTCAACGCCAGCTTGTCGCGAACGATCCAGCTCACGCAAAAGACTGCGCTCAAAATTCGTTTCGATGTAGTGAACATCTTCGACAAAATTTATGAGCTACGCGACGGCAGCGGCATTGGGGTCGGCGCGCCACAATTTGGACAACGCCGTGGGTTTTATGGAACCGTCGCTTATGATTTCTAAATTATGCAGCGCGTTGGCCATCCCCGTTTGATCGCGCTATTTTGACTCTATATGTCTCGCGCCGATCACTTACGTTTTCGAAAGCGACACGAGACGCATCGTTGCCTCGAAGACCACGTGTCGATCGAAAGCGCTTGAATGGCTAACACGCTCTGGCAGGTCCTCGCCGCTTACATTTTCGCTGTCGCCGGGGGATCGATCAGCGCGTCACTGCGCCTTGAGCATAAGACGCTTTGCGCGCTCATCAGTTTCGCAGCAGGAACGCTTCTCGGCGTAACATTGTTTGCGATCTTCCCCGAGAGTTTTGGCGCGTGCCCGTGGTGGGCGGTGTTACTGGCGCTAATTACCGGCTACGCGCTTTTCTTTTTCATCAGCAAACATGTTCATCATGTTTGTCCTGCTTGCGCGGCCAGTCACTTCGACGCTGATGCCACGCGGCATTTTGGCGAAATCGCTAGCGCATTGATCGTCGCCTTGGCGATTCACAGTACCACAGACGGTTTGGCTTTGGGAATTCAAGGCGAAACACCGGCAACCGATGCAGCAAAATGGTCGTTCTTCTCTGCTCTCTGCATCCACAAGGTCCCTGAAGGTCTCGCGCTCGGCAGCCTTTTAATCGGCGCAGGACTGCACCGCACATCCGCGGTTGGATGGGTGGCAGCGGTCGAAGCCACAACGCTTCTCGGCGGTGTCATCGGATATTTTTTTCTGACGAACGTCTCGATCTTGTGGCTGGCCCTGATCATGGCACACGTCGGCGGCGGGTTTATCTATTTGGCAACACACGCAGTAGTCGGAGAAATGTTGAAGCACGGAAAGAAACTCGTTTTGACGAGCTTTGCGCTGGGGATCGCTCTAATCGCAATTCTCAATGTTGGGTTGCGACTGTTTCGCTAACGATAAACATGCACTCCTTTCATTATCATGATGGCCATCTCTGTTGTGAGGACGTCGATCTAACGCGCGTTGCCCAGGAATTCGGCACGCCGACTTACGTTTACAGCGCGGGCACAATTCTCGATCACTACAGACGTCTCGATGCCGCGCTCGCCCCGCTGGATCACCTCATTTGTTATGCAGTAAAAGCGAACTCGAATCGCGCTATCCTGAAGTTGCTCGTTCGGGCGGGCGCTGGCTTCGATATCGTTTCCGGTGGCGAGTTGTTTCGTGTGCTAGTGGCGGGCGGCGACCCCGCCAAGTGCACGTTCGCGGGCGTAGGCAAATCCGATGGCGAAATCGAGTACGCACTGGAGCAAGGCGTCTATGGCTTCAACGTCGAGAGTGAAGCTGAACTGGAGGCGATTCAGCGCATCGCCCGCGCGAAGAAAAAGCGCGCGCCAATCGCATTGCGCGTCAACCCTGATGTGGACCCACACACGCATCAGTACATCTCAACCGGCTCGCAAGAGAACAAGTTCGGCATCGCACTAGACCAAGTCCATGCGGTTTACGAACGCTCGGCAAAAATGAGCAACATTGAGATTGTCGGTGTGCAGATGCACATCGGTTCTCAAATCACCGACGCTAAGCCTTTTGCGAGCGCAATTGAAAAAGTGGTGCCGCTGGTGCGCGACCTGCAATCGAAATACGCCATCAGGTTTTTCAGCATCGGAGGCGGCATGGGAATCATTTATCGGCGCGCGCTGGAGAGCGGCTCCGGCAAATGGTGGCACGATCACGGCGGCGAACCTTCCGCTTTCAGTTTGGGCGATTACGCTGACGCAATTGTGGCGTCGTTACGCGACTTGGGTATTCGGATTCTTGCCGAGCCCGGGCGTTTTCTGGTCGGAAACGCCGGCGTTTTGCTCACGCGCGTTCGTTACATCAAGCAAACTGGGTGTAAGAGATTCGCGATTGTTGATGCCGGCATGAATGATCTTATCCGACCGGCACTATACCAAAGTTATCACGAAATCGTGCTGGTTGAGGAGAGTAAGAACCAGAGAGAGAGGAAGATCAGTAAGGTTGATGTCGTCGGCCCAGTGTGTGAGTCCGGAGATTTTTTTGCCCTCAACCGGGAAATGTCTGAACTGCGCGAAGGCGATTTGCTCGCAATCATGAGCGCGGGCGCATATGGATTTGCTATGGCGTCGAATTATAATTCGCGTCCGCTCCCGGCAGAAGCGCTCGTTCGCGACGGTGAGTTTACGCTGATTCGAAATCGGCAAACATGGAATGACCTCGTGCGGGGCGAAGTGGATCCAGAATGGTAGCGACCACTTGCGGAATTTCGTGGTCCGCATAAATAGTCTTCCTCGCCAGAAAAGATGAAACGTCTATTGCTCGTATGCTGTTTGTCGATGGTCGCGCTCGGTGTCCGCGCCGCGCCGCCTGCAGGGGGTGAATACATACTCCTCGTTGGCGGGCCGTCGATGTATCAATGGGAAAAATACAAGGCTGTCCCCCACGACCATTGGTGGGCGAACTTTGTGCGAGCAGCCCGTTTGCGCACTGAGCAAATTCGCAGCCAGGCCGGGCCAGACGCGAAGATTACCTGGCTCATTTACAAGCAAGGCTACGAAGACCGCGCGAAGCAAGAGCACCAGGATCTGGTCAGTTTAATTAATACGGTTCGCGAGAAGTTTAACATCAATCTTGTTTGGTTCGGCCCGGGGAAGGAAGTCATCGATTACATCAACAACGGGCAGCCGCGAGACCAAGTGAAGATTGCGGACTTCGAATATTTCGGGCATTCGAACCGGGCATGTTTCATGTTCGATTACAGCAACAACATCGACAGTGCGTGTAAATCGTGGCTGCACGAAAACGATTTGAAGCAGATTAGTCGACGCGCCTTCGCCCGTGGCGCATACGCCAAGAGCTGGGGTTGCCACACTGGGGAAAGCATGTCCAAGAAATGGTACGTCGCGACAGGGACACACATGATCGGCGCCATCGGTAAGACCCAATTCATGATGGAAGAACTGCCGGTCCTCTGTTCGGAAGACGGCAGGTGGGTTAACTAATCTTCGATTGGCGATTGCCGACCGACTACCACGCTCCCCGCCAGCGGTATTCCGGCAAAATTGCCACGCCCCGCTTCTGCTGACATTAATACCGGCCTTCAGGCCGGTGGTTGCCGACCGAATTCGCGCCAGCGGTTTCAACCGCTTTCTCTCTTCCAGATCATGCGAAACAGAAGTCATTCCGCGTCGGGAAATTTGAGATCGACATTCGCCGACGCCCTTGCCATGACAGTACGCGGGCTGGGAAAGCCACAGAAACCTCAATAGAAAGAAGTTATGAATTGGAAAAGATTCTTTTTAGCGTTCCTTGGGGCGTTCGTTTTCCTCTTCGTGTTCGGCTTCCTTTGGTACGCAACTCTAATGCATGACGCACATCGGGAAGTACCGACGCTCTTGCGGCCGGAAGCCGACCTAAAGGGTTATTTTGGATGGCTTGCTCTCGGTCAGTTCGTCATGGCCTTCTTTTTCACCCTCCTCTGTGCTCGTTACATTCCAAACGGACGCGCAGGCGCCGGAGCGATGCTGGGGCTTCTGGTGGGGTTAGTGTACGCAGGGCCACATTTAATTTCGTTCGCAGTCCAACCATTAACTTTCAAAATCCTTTTCGGTTGGATCGCTGGCGCGGTGATCCAATTCACAATCGCAGGCGCAATCGTTGGCTCCCTCTACAGACCAGCGACCGAGCACGTTATGTACGTAAAGGAGCGGTCGCGCTGACCGGCTTGCGTGGACCTGCTCGCGCCGATTTAATTTCTGAGTTGCGCGTTGGATGTTGAGTATCGCGCGTTCGACGTTGACATGATGAGCTCACAAACTCCAGGCGCGCTCGGTTATCGCATGCCGGCGGAATGGAAACCGCACACGGCAACATGGCTTTCATGGCCGCGACGTGAGGGCATTAGTTTTCCCGAGTCGTTCGATCGGGTTCTGCCTGCCTTGCGCGCCATGGTTGAAGCATTGATCGAATCCGAGGAGGTCCGCATCAACGTTTCCAACGGCGCGCATGAAGCGGAAGCCCGCTCGGTTTTACACGGCCTTCCCATGGAACGGATCACGTTTTATCGGGTCCCGACGAACGAGCCCTGGTGCCGCGACCACGGCCCGATTTTTCTCACGCGCGATCGCGAACCGCAACTTGCTGTGGTGGACTGGGATTACAACGCATGGGGAAACAAATATCCGCCGTTTGACTTAGATGAAGTCGTACCGACACGCCTCGCCGAAATCCTGAACCTGCCCGTTTTCTATCCCCACATGATCCTCGAGGGTGGCTCGATCGACGTGAACGGCACCGGCGCATTACTCACGAGTGAATCGTGCCTTTTGAACAAGAATCGCAATCCCAAGCTTTCACGCAATGAGATCGAGCAACGTCTGCGTGATTATCTTGGCGTTAGCGACATCCTCTGGCTCGGCGATGGCATAGCCGGGGACGATACCGACGGTCATATCGATGATCTCACCCGTTTTGTATCTGAGCGAACTGTCGTAACTGTCGTTGAAGAGAATCGGGATGACGAAAATTACGAACCGCTTCAAAAGAATCTCGCTCTTCTACGCGAGATGAAAATCGAAGGTCGCAACCTCGACATCGTCACGCTTCCAATGCCGAAGAAGATCGTACGCGAGGGCTTGCGACTCCCGGCGAGCTACGCGAATTTTTATATCGCAAATACGTGCGTGCTCGCGCCCACATTTGCCGATCCGAGCGATGAAATTGCGTTAGCCGTTTTGCGCGAATGCTTTCCGGATCGGCGCGTGATCGGCATCGATTGCCGTGAGTTGATCTGGGGTCTCGGTACGTTTCATTGCCTTACGCAGCAGCAGCCGGCTGTTTGATGGTCATTCCGAGCGGAGTCGAGGAATCCCGGTGTATTACCTCAACATTTCGCCACGGGTTCCCTCGACTTCGCTCCGCTTCGCTCGGGATGACGTCTCTCAATCGGCCACCGGCGCTGGCTTATAGCCGCTCTTCAAGATTGCATCGTGCAGATCGGGTGGATGCGTTTTGCGCGGATCGAACGTAACGATCACGCGCTCGTGCGGGAGATCGACTTTTACGTCTTGCACGCCTGGAATTCTCTTCAGCACCGGTTGCAGTTTGCGTACGCACTCATCGCAATCTTCGCCTTCCGTGGCGATCTCGATCGTTTCCAAAACAGCGTGGTCCGCGCTTTCCGGGGTAAACGGATCCGCCGGGTCGGGATCAGTCGGTCGTGCAGGGTCCATTGTGCTTGATTGTCTGTTTATCTAACGTGTCACGCACGCGCTGTGGTCGCCTGGCATTGTAGCCGCTTCCCTGTGGGAAGCGAAGTCGATGTGACAACTTTTCCTCCTACGCCGCCCACAGGGCGGCGGCTACAGTTCCGTCACTTCCCGAGCCACAGGTTCCAGCACACGCCAGACGTTTTCAGCAAGCATCTTTTGGCCCGATGCATTCGGATGAATACCGTCGGGCCCATTCAAAGACGGATCGCCAGCCACGCCTTTGAGTAAATAAGGCACCAGCGCCGCTCCATTTTTCGCTGCCAAGTCAGCAAACATTTGGCCAAATGCGGAAACATAATCGTCGCCCGTATGACCGGGTAGTTGCATTCCTGTGATCACCACGCGGCCATTGGGGTTTTTCGCCTTCACCTTGTCGATGATTTCTTGCAGATTCTTTTGGATTTGCTCAACGGGCACGCCGCGAAAGGCGTCGTTTATCCCGAGCTCCAGAATAAGGATGTCGATTTTGCGCTTTAAATGCGGCGGTAAGCGTTCCAAGCCGCCGTCAGTCGTTCCGCCAGAGGCGCTCGCGTTAGTGACCAGGAAGTTCAGCCCCGCGGCACGCAGCTTTTTTGCAAGTAAAGCTGGATAAGCTTCGCTGTGTTTGAGCATGAACCCCTCTGACAAACTGTCGCCGAACACGAGGATAGCTTTCGGTTCGGCAGCAGGCGTATGTTCGGCCAAAGCCAGGGACATCATGACGAGAAACGCTGCGACAGCGTATTTCATTTAGAAATATACAACGCTACGGGCTGTTTCACGGCAACCGGCTCCGGTTGCCAAAGCCCTCCGGGGGAAACCAATCGACTACCTAACGCCCTCTCTTCGCAGTTGGACGTTGAAGTTTTTCAGCGTAACGGTTTAACTCTTCAATCTTCAACTTTTCTTATGGCTAATTTTGCTATCAACGGTTTCGGGCGCATTGGGCGCAATGTCCTTCGCGCCATGTCACAAAAACAGGTCGACCGTGTTGTAGCGGTGAACGATCTCACCGACACGCACACGCTCGCCCATCTGCTCAAGTGGGATTCGGTGCACGGTAAATTCGACGGAGAAATTGGTTACGACGACGAAAATATCATCGTACGTGGTCACAAAATCAGGGTTTTGAAGGATCGCGATCCAGCGAATCTCCCCTGGAAAAAACTGGAAATCGATGTGGTGCTTGAATCGACGGGCTTGTTCACCAATCGAGACAAGGCCGAGCTGCACTTAAAGGCCGGAGCCAAACGCGTGTTGATCAGCGCGCCAGCCAAAGATCCGGACGTGACGATTTGCATCGGCGTGAACGATGGCGCTTACGATCCGAAGAAGGACAAAATCGTCTCCAACGCCAGTTGCACGACGAACTGTCTCGCGCCCATGGCGAAGACGTTGAATGACAAATTCACGATCTCGCATGGATTCATGAGCACGATTCACAGTTACACCAACGACCAGCGCATTCTCGATTTTCCGCATAGTGACCTGAGACGAGCGCGCTCCGCAGCAATCAACATCATCCCGTCCACGACTGGCGCAGCAAAAGCGATTGGAGAAGTAATTCCAGCGCTCAAAGGAAAACTAAATGGCGGCGCGTTCCGGGTACCGACACCGGATGGTTCCGTTACGGATTTCACCGTCGTGCTGGAGAAAGATGCGACGGTGGACACGGTCAATGCTGCGTTCAAGGAAGCCGCGGCAGATAAAAGCTACAAAGGCGTGCTCGAATTCAGCGATGAACCGCTCGTTTCCGAGGACATCGTCGGCAATCCGCACTCCTGCATCTTCGATAGCAAGCTCACGCTGACGATGGGCAATCGCTTCGTAAAAGTGGTCGGCTGGTATGATAACGAGTGGGGCTACAGCAATCGTTGTGTCGAGTTGATGGAAATGCTGGCGGACTAACGCAGTCATAATCGTGCTCGTGCTCCTGCTCGTGCTCGTTTTCAATTGAAGAATGAAGGTTTCTGTCCGTGATCTCGATGTCCGCGGGAAACGCGTGCTGGTGCGCGTGGATTTCAACGTGCCGACCGAAGTTCGCGGCGGCAAGGTTCGCATCACCGATGACACTCGAATCCGGGAAAGCCTGCCGACCATCAATTACCTGCGCGAACATGGCGCGAAAATCATTTTGATGTCGCATTTTGGCCGGCCCAAGGGCAAACCGGCGGAGAAATATTCCCTTCGGCCGATCGGTGAATATTTGCATTCGCTGATTCATCAGCCCGTCATTTTTAGTCACGACAGCATTGGTGACGTGCCCAAGAAAATCGTTGATCACATGGAGAACGGCGATGTCGCGCTGCTCGAGAATGTTCGCTTTCAACCAGGTGAGGAAGCGAACGACCCGGAGTTCGCCAAGGCTCTTGCCGAGTTGGGCGATTTTTATGTGGACGATGCTTTCGGCGCTGCGCATCGCGCACATGCGTCAACAGCAGGTATCACAAAGTTCGTGTCGAAATCGGCCATGGGGCTTTTGATGGAGAAAGAACTAAAGCATCTGCGAGATGGAGTTCAGAATCCCGCCAAGCCGTTCGTCGTGATTCTGGGCGGCGCAAAGGTGTCGGACAAAATCGGTGTCCTGAAAACGTTGATGGAAAAGGCCAACACCATTCTCATCGGCGGCGCTATGGCCAACACGTTTTTGAAAGCCGAAGGAATCCCAGTCGGCGCAAGCCGCGTTGAATCCGATAAGGTTGGTCTCGCGCGCGAACTCTTGGAGCTGGCGAAGCAACGCGGAGTAAAATTTCTCATTCCGATTGATGTCGTCGAGGCGGATGAAATTCTGTCCGGCGCGAACATGCGAAACACCAGCCGTCTTTCTCCCCAGCATGGCATCGCGGATGGATGGCAGGCAGTGGATATCGGCGCGGCAACAATCGCGCTTTATCAAGAAGAGATCGTCAAGGGAGAAACAATTTTGTGGAACGGACCGATGGGCGTCTTCGAAATTCCTGAATTCGGCGAAGGCACAATCGCAATCGCCGAAGCAATGGCGCAATCAGGCGCGAAAACCATTATCGGAGGCGGCGACTCGGTGACGGCGGTCAAACAGGCAGGGCTCGCCGGGAAAATGACGTTTATTTCCACCGGCGGCGGTGCGTCTCTAGAATTATTGGAAGGCAAAGAATTACCAGGCGTGGCCGCGTTAAGCGACAGGGAATAAGCTGTGCCAGGTCGCGAGGTCGTTTCGAAGGTTCAGATCGAACCTCCAGGGCCGCACCAAGCAACGCGTCGCAAAACTCTCACCTGGGCGCTGATTAATTCGACGATTTGTGTAGTTGCCTTCCTTGTAACCTGCATCGTTCTGCGCGCAGTCCTGCCGTTTCCCGAAATCGATGGCGGAGTCTCGCAAAAATTCCGGTTTTTCGCGGCCCACAAAGACGAATTCGACACACTCTTTATTGGATCGAGCCGCATCTACTTTCAGATCTCACCCGCTGTTTTTGATCGCGTCACCCGCGAGAGCGGGATGCCGACGCATAGCTTCAACTTCGGCATTGGTGGCATGTATTTGCCTGAAACCGGGTACCTGCTCGAACAGATTTTAAAACTGAAGCCGCGCAAATTGAGATGGGTTTTCATTGAGTACGATGAACTGCAAACAAAGTGGTCCCCCGAGAACCAGACCAGTCGGCGCGCTCTTTATTGGGCTGACTGGAAGCGGGTATCGCTCCTGTTGCGAAAACTTACCGATGCCGGTACGGATCCGCCTTGGCTTCTGAACCCTGCAAAACTCCGCGACATTGTTCTGCGTCAAAAAGACGAAAAAAATACGCGTAGCCTGCTGACGTTTTATGTAACGCAGTTTGAAAGAAATTATACGAACGTCTCAAGAGCGGCTGATGTTCTGAATTATTTTGGGGGACGCGACACAAAGGAACGTCGCGCGAGGTACCTTGGTGGAGCCAGCGATGGCTACGTTGCGAGACCGAATCGAATGTCTCCCAGCCAGGCGGCAACCTATGAGCGCGGGCTTGCGGCCGCAATGGCGCAAGCCGAGGCACGCCCTCTTTCACCTTATTCGGTGGAGGCTTACACACAGTGCGCGCAAGACGTCAGGGATACTGGAGCAATTCCAATCTTTTTGATCACGCCAAGCATCAGCCAAATTGACATCACGCCCAAAAATGACGGGCTGCCAGGCGTTGTGATGGCTTTTAATAACCCTCGAACCTATCCGAACCTCTTTCGCAACAACGTGCGTCGCGATGGACAACATCTGACCAAATCGGGAGCGGGAGAATTCACGCGTATTGTGGCAGCGAATTTTGTAGAACTTGCGCGGGCAGGCGGATTCAAGTGATCAACAAGCAAGGACTGCAGTTTTAATTTCGAATCCCATTTCCTAATCGAATGTCTTTCGTTGAGTTTCGTTTCCTCTGGTTTTTTCTACTGGTGTTCATCGTCTACTGGACGATGCGCGAAAACACCGCGCGAAAGGTGTGGCTTCTCCTCTGTAGCTATGGTTTTTACGCAGCCTGGAATTGGAAATTTGCGTTCTTACTTCTCGGGTCCACGACGGTGGATTACATCGTCGGTCAAACCCTCGGACGTACTGAAAATCCAGCATGGCGGCGCTTCTGGATTGCCACCAGTGTGTGCGTGAATCTCGGCGCCCTGGGCTTTTTCAAATACTTTAATTTTTTTATCTCTTCGGCGTCCGGGTTTCTGGCGTGGCTCGGCTTACCAGCGAGCGTGAACACGCTCAACATTATTCTGCCGGTGGGCATCAGCTTCTACACGTTTCACTCGATGAGTTACACGATCGACGTGTACCGTCGAAAGCTGTCTCCCATCTCGAATTTTGTCGATCTTGCGTTGTTCGTCAGTTTTTTCCCGCCATTGGTAGCCGGGCCCATTGTTCGTGCGGTGTACTTTTTGCCGCAGCTAGTTTCGGTCCACAAGTTCTCAAATGTTGATGTGCGCGGCGCAGTAATGTTATTCCTCGCGGGCTTCATAAAAAAGGCGTGCATCGCCGATGGAGTCGCGCCGATTGTCGACCGCTACTTCGCTCATCCGGCAAGTTTCACGGCAATGAGCGCGTGGATTGGCGTGCTGTTCTACGCAATCCAGATTTACTGCGATTTCTCTGGCTACACGGACATGGCGATCGCTTCTGCCCGGCTACTGGGATACCAATTGCCCAATAACTTCCAATTCCCCTACTTTGCCCGGAACGTCTCCGATTTCTGGCGGCGCTGGCACATTAGTCTCTCAAGTTGGCTACGCGATTACCTCTACATTCCACTTGGTGGAAATCGCGGTTCTCGAGCACTTGCTTACCGCAACGTCATGATCACAATGCTGCTGGGCGGTCTATGGCACGGCGCTGCATGGACATTCGTCATCTGGGGGGCGTTACACGGAACAGCGCTCCTTGTCCATCGCCAGTGGACGCGGCTTACCGAAGGCCTCAAATGGGCCGCTCACGCGATGCGCTGGTTGGCGTGGCCGATTACGATTTACGCGGTGTGCGTGGCCTGGATCTTTTTTCGTGCGCATGACCTCAGCGGCGCAGGAACAATACTAAAGCAATTCATCCTGTTTCGTGGTGGTGGCGACGAACATTTTCACCGATGGTTTCTCTTGGTGATTGTGGCGCTTGTCTTCATCCATTGGCTCAATTCTCGCCGATGGTTTGGAGAATCATGGCGGCGGTGGCCTGCCCCGGCTTTCGCGGCAGCTTACGGTTGCACTTTCGCGGTGGTCCTCTTATTTGTTCCGCCCCACTATACTCCCTTCATTTATTTTCAGTTCTGAGTCTCTAGTTAGGAAGCAAATCAGATGCGCAAAAAGATCGTTGCCGCCAATTGGAAGATGAACATGACACAGGCCGAATCCGAGCGGTTTGTGGACTCGTTTCTGCGTGACGTTGCCGAAATAACCGATGTCGACGTCGTGATCATTCCACCGTTTACCGCCATTGCGAAAGTAAGCGAAGCCTTAGGCAGAGCGAACAACATCAACGTCGGCGCGCAAAATATGTACTGGGAGAACAGCGGCGCGTTTACCGGCGAGATCAGCGCTCCCCTTTTGCGCGACCTGTTTGTGCACTACGTCGTGCTTGGCCACAGCGAACGTCGCATGTTGTTCGGTGAGACTGACGAAATGGTAAATCGCAAGGTGCGCGCCGCGCTTGATGCAAAGTTGCGTCCAATCGTTTGCGTCGGCGAAACACTCGATCAGCGCGACAAAGGCAATGTGGAAAAGATCTTGTCGATCCAATTGCGAGGCAGTCTGGCCGGGCTGAAGCCGAAAGAATTGCAGGAGTGCGTGATCGCGTACGAACCGGTGTGGGCGATCGGTACCGGGCGCAACGCAACACCGCAGCAGGCGCAGGAAGCGCACGCGTTCATTCGACACATCCTGCGCGATATGTCCGATGATACGACAGCTGAGCGAGTGCGGATTCAGTACGGCGGCAGCGTAAAACCAGAGAACGCGCGCGAACTCATGAGTCAGCCCGACATTGATGGCGCGCTGGTCGGCGGTGCCAGCCTCGATCCGCGCAGCTTCGCTCAAATCGTAAAGGCCGCGCACGCCGAATAGGTCGCGCGAGTTCAACGGCAAGGCTTCGAGCCTGTGGTTTTCGTCAACTTGAACGGCCCTGCTCCTACGGTTTGTTCGCTGCCATCCGCGAACTGAATCGTTCAACTCCACTTGCATACTAATCTTCTGAATTGTTGCATCCTGCTCTTTAGAGCGAGCGACAACGTCCTTCATTTGCTGCTTTAGCTCAGTGATGGTTGCGTCGAAGTCTCGGCGCTGCTGCGACACATTGGTTTCCAAGCTGCACTCTTTCGTGTTCTTTCAGAAACTCATTGAGCAACATTGCGTTGATCTGCTCATAGCGGACCATGTGCGGCTCACCATCCTGATCGCGAATTATTAGTTCGGGATTCACCTTTTCGACGTCCTCAGCCACCAATCCGAACTGAGATGTGCCGCGCGGATCAAGTGTTTCTGTCGCGAAAGCTCACGGGCGTAAGCGCCAAAATCGCTTCGCTGGCGTCGCCCCTCGGTTAATTCCTCCTTGAATCGCGCCGAGGAAGTGTTCGTGCCGAGCTTACCATCGGAATTAATCGAACACCGCAGCGCAATCCGGAAGCGGTTTGTCCGCTAGTTCCGGCGATCATACCGGCGCCGATTGTAGAAATTCGCCGATGCGAATGACGCCGGTGTCACCTGCAACCCCTTCACTGCCGATGCAGACACTGGCGATCTCCGACGGTAGGCTCCACCGCACCCAGATAACCCAAATCAGCGTTACCGCCGTCCCTGTTGTTGATCTGCGCCTGATACCGCTTGCCGCATCCGAAGCTCGCAGTATTGTTAGCACCGCCTGCTAACGCCACGCACATTCTGGAATCCGTCTCTTGTTACGACGGGCATCAAAGCCGTTAGCTGTGTTGAACTCGCCGGCGTGTTATGCGCGAGCGCCGACCATCCGGCGGCTATGCTTTGGCTGCCGATGTGCCTGAAAACCGACGGCGGTATTGAAATCCGATGCCGCTTGTGTTCCCCGTAGCATTGCGCCCCACCCAAATGCGCTGTTCGCGTAGCCAGTGGCCGTATGCTGAGCGCAATGCGGTAGTTTTCAAAAGCTGCACTTGCTGGATGGCTTCATTGTTAGTCGGATCCGCCGTCATTGGAGAAGAGCGCTTGCGCGCACCGTTGGCTGTGTTGTTCTGCCCCGTCGCTGTTTGTAAAAAGCGCCCTGAAATCCATCAGCGGTATTGATACCGCTGGTGGTCCCGATTGTTAAACAAGGCGAACGTACCATTGGCCGTGTTCCCCGTCGCCTTCTGTGTTACTAAAGAGCGCTCCAGCGCCAATGGCGGTATTTTCGTCTGCCGCGTGTTGAAAACAAAGCTGCCCGCTCCAGCTCGCGGTGTTGAAACTTGCCGGTGCATATCGCTCTCAAGCGAAGCCAACCAATACCGGTATTGAACGTTCCCGTCGTCAGGCTGAAAAGCGCATTTCGGCCCTCAGCGGTATTCATCTCCGGGATAGTCGCCATCGGGCGCTGGATTCGACCGCTCCTGCAATCTGGCAGATTACGAAACTCACAAGAACTGTTAAAATCTCTTTCGTTTTCATTACTGTTTTTCATAGCTGAGCCAGCTCGATCGTTCTGGCGTTGCTACATTCATCTTGCGTTTAGTGACTACTGAAAAGAACGGTTTTCGGGACATGGTTTACTTGCACTTGAGCGCCTACCCTTTGGATGTATGCGTTCTGCTCTTTGATTTGATCCGCAAGGGCATCCATTTTCTTCGCTTGCCTTACCATGGCTGCTTCCAGTTCCTGGACTTTTCGGTGCTCCTTTAGGAATTCGTTCAGCACCATTGCATTCACCTGGTCGTAGCGGACGCTGTATGGCTTTCCTTCTTTGTCATGCAGAACTAAGTCAGGATCCACCTTTTCGACGTCTTCAGCTACAAGACCGCATTGCGACATGCCCTCTGGATCGATTTCTCTTTTGTATCGAAAGCTGACGGGGTGGAGCGAGAAAAGCGCGTTACTAATTTTGTCCATTGATTCGATGTTATCTTTAAAGCGTCGCGAAGAGACCAAAGCTCCGAGCTTGCCATCTGAATTCACATAAACAGCTTGCGACCCACCCGGTTGATTCCAGATGCTCCCGATGTAACAACTGTTGTCCGTGTTGGTCCCTATAACGCCCTGGCCGATACAGATCACATTACTGGCTGACAGAACGTTTCCGCCAGCACCGGAACCCACGGCCGTGTTGCTGTTGCCGGCGGCGAGAGCAAGCGCAGCAACACCTACAGCGGTGTTGAAGTTGCCAGTCTGATTCTGATTCAAGGCAAGCTCACCGACAGCCGTATTGGACTGACCAGTCGTGTTGTCAAACAGGGCGAACGCGCCATTGGCGGTGTTATTCGATCCGGTCCTGTTGTTCAAAAGCGTCAGTGCACCGTCGGCCGTGTTTTGCGTCCCGGTCGTATTGCTTAAGAGCGCCGCTACCCCGGTGGCCGTGTTTTGGTCTGCAACGTTGGCAAAAAGCGTTCCCGCGCCGACAGCCGTATTGCCGCTGCCGGTTGTATCGCTCTTTAGCGAAAGGGAACCAACAGCCGTGTTGAAGGTGCCTGTGGTGAGGCTTAACAGTGCATTTTGCCCTTCGGCGGTGTTGTTTCCCGGATAGCCGCCGTCCGGTGGCGGGACAACTGCGCGCGCGACTGGGCAAAGAAGGCAGCCAAGCGCAAAGAGATGCAGCATGATATATCGATTTTTCATAGAGTTGATTCCTTTCCTTTTACAATGGGATTCCGCACGGCGTGCTTCACACAATTGACATAGCCGCTAACCGAAGGCTATTGACCACGGCTGGTCGGATCTACGCCGGCAAACGTCAAAAAGTCGATCATGCGAAAGCTTTGCGGCGTTCCATCGTGGGTTGGCAACGTAGGTAACCAACCGGGCTGCACGCTAAGGTAAGAGTCAGGGTCTAGCTGAAGCAATCCAATGAATACCTCGGCGATGATACGCGCCCCCACAGGGCCGAGACGTAGTCCGTCTTCTCTTAGCTGAGCCTCCTTCAAGATGTAATAGAAAAGCGGTGTGGCGGTGACAAACGAAGGTCGGATGGGCTGTAGCTCAGCTAACTCCGCGTTACTGAGTGACGGAATTCCCATTTCACTGGCGATGCGCTGACCGGAGGGTAGCGACCACGTCAAACACCTTAATAAATTACGTTGCATCAGCGAATCTGGCGGCATCCCATTGAATATCGTCCCCAACGGAAGGTGGAAGAGTGGCGTCGAAACTATCGTGTCGATCCTTTTGTTCGGGCGAGCATCGGCACTGAAAGCGCCGCCGAAGTCGAAGAAAGTCTGCCAGCCGATAAAGCGCCTCGGAGCTCTCGCACCGCCACGCAAGTCCACGGGGTCAGGGCTGCCTTCCCCCGCAGGATCGAAAATCATACCAAAGAATGGCTGTCCATTATCCCCGTGAAGGTTGCCGCGGTATGAGGGCCGCACCATACTGTGCCCGAAGCGATAGGTGATCTGGAACTCTACCGGAATAAACGCCCGGTTCTGCAGCGGGTTATAGAAATGGCGACCATTTGTTAAAACATCATCTATCACTGACTGTGGGATAATATGTGGTAGGAACTCGTGAAGGATCATCCACTCGTAGTGCCACACCGTCAGGCGCTGGGCTTGCAAGTAGGCGTCATTGTCAGGGATGCCCGGATACTCTGTTCGAATGAGATCCACCGCATGGTTATGAAACAAAAGAAAGGCCGCGTGCAGACCGGCGATCACCATGTTCTCATCGTTCCGTGGGTCGCCGATAATCGCCACGTGGTTAACCGGATCTCGCGGCAAGTCCTCGAACTGTCCATCGCTTTCAACCAGGAATTTGACCGGATCAGCTGGATCGAATAACTCCGGATTATCGCCCGGTCCGCCAGCGTAAACAGAGTCCAGGTCAAAGAAGCAAGTGCGAGCGTTTTGTGAAATGATGGGCTGCGTTGGGAATCCGAGCCGGGACCTCTGGTCAAACGTCATATCGTGGTCAAGGAACTGGCCGAAGAACGTCACTCCAGCGGTATGGGTCGGATTGTTCCGGTTGACCAGACTGAGATTGGGATCCACGATCAGCGCCACAGGGCCTGCTGCCAGATCGTCGTTCGCATCCATAATCCCGCCCGGTCTACCAAGCTCCATGAGAGCGTCGCGAACGGCATTCGTTGGCGGCGCGAACGGTGGCAAATGGAACATCCGACCAAAATGTCCCGTCAACGCTGGATCCGGAGGCGGTGCGGCGTTAGTGGCTTGCGCTCTCGATAACACGCCAAAGCCGGCAAGCGCCAGGGCGATGAAAAGCCCAAAACCGCCGAGCAACCCAGCGATTAGTAGATACGCTCCCCGAAGAGGCGAGCAGCGAATCGAATTCCTGCGGTCAATGTTTGAACCGTTCATGATGTGTTTCCCCCTGTTGTTTTTGGCCTCTAGCCATCCATTGATGTACTTCGTAAAATTTTCCGACGCGTTACGCGAAAGATACAGACGAGCTGCGGATTACGTGGATGTCACGGATAGGCAGACAAGAAAAGACGAGAAGGGAACGAAAGCAGAGAATGTCGTCTACCCACTCGTCGGTGTAATCCGCGGTTGGATCACTTGGGAGCGAGGGAAGCGACGATTTTTTCAAAGCGCGGGTCGCCGCGCAACGGGTCCCAAGTGGGCAGGAGTTTCAACTGGCCGTAGCTGGGACCGGTCGGATACCGAATGCCAGCGTCAAGTTTTTCGCACGCGAGATCTTTATCGCCAAGCCATGCAGCGATCATCGCCATATACACAACTATGCGCCCGCCATTCATTGTATCCTTTTCCACAGGGAGCAGCTCAATCGCACGCCGCCCTTCTCTCAATGCTTCCTCTTTGCGTCCCAACGCGGCGTCGATTAAACCAAGGACAGCATAAGGCACCCGCATCATCTGGATGGGCCTGAACCTGGCTTTCCTGCTCGGCGCGCGCAGCAGTAAAAGCGGCTCCGTCGCCTTAGCATCGTCCTTTGTCATCCGAGCAATAAGGCCCTCCAGAAAACGAGGACTGTATTTTGCTACGTCATTACCAATTCTGTTTTCGCCTAACACCGCTATAGCATTAGCAGCAGCAGCAGGGTCGCGCTCTGCGAGCGCGCAGTAAAACCAGCTGTCAGAAACCTTTTGGAGTGCAGCAGGATTCTTTACACGTATTTCATCGATCACGTGATGTAGGGAGCGGGTATCCGCTTTCCAGTCGAATTCCACGAACGCGCGCCAGACTTTCGTGTCGGCGTCATCCGGCTCGATGGCCAGCAGGCGATCTAGCAAAGCTTCTTCCTGGGCGTAGCGCCGAAGGTGGTCACAGCTCTGCGCAGTCTGGTTTAAGATGAGAACGTTGCGTGGGTCGAGTTCAAGCGCCCTTTCGAAATTGCGCAATGCCTCTTGCTCGCTACCACCCGGGCGGCGACGCTCAACATAACCCTTGAGCTCAAATAACCGAGCGTCATTCGGCAGAGTCTGGCGGGCGATTTCCAATTCAGCCAGTGCGCCGTCATAATCAAGGTACCCCCGATAAAGATGACCGGCACGAGCCAGGTGCGCTTCACCTGCATCCGGGCGCAAGCGGAACGCCGATTCGATAGCCGCCTCCCCCAGCGCCAAGCGCGCAGGCGTACGGTCGACACGACGGCGGTAAAGCTCATCGTGAACCCACACGAGTTGGCAATACGCCTGGAAAAATGTTGGATCGTGTGCAACAGCCTGATTCAAGCAGGTCCGCCGCCTTGACCAGGTTGCCTTCTCTTTCAAGAGCGTAACTCCAGGCGAGTACAAGACTCTTCGCGCGGCTATAAAGATCGAATGCGGTGAGATCGGCAGTTGGAGGACGTTCAATAGCCGCTTTTTCAGCAGCTGAGATTTTGGCTCCAAGGTACCCGGCCGCTTTTTGTGCGATTTCGCTTTGGACGGCAAACAGGTCTTTCAAATCACGATCGTATCCTTCCGCCCAGATATGCCCGTCCGTGCGAGTGTCGATCAACTGCGCGTTTACATGGAGCCACGCACCAGTCTTACGTACGCTCCCTTCCAGCACATGAGATACGCCCAGTTCTTGTCCAATCCGACGAGTGTTATGCTGGTCGCGATATTTCATCACGCTCGTGCGGCTAATCACTTTGAGAGAAGCAATTTTCGCCAGCTTGGTAAGCAGGTCGTCCTGGACACCATCTGCAAAGGAGGCGTCTTCTCTATCGTTACTCAGGTTTTCAAATGGCAGGACCGCGATGCCCGTTGCGGCGGGGCGAAATAGTTCACTTTTCCAAAGGATCACGCCAAGCGCTGCTGCCAAAGCGAGCGATAATCCCACTGCAGTGGCAGCAGTTGGATTTCGCTGCAACCATTTCCTCCCCCGACCTATGACTCCGGTGTATCTGGCTTGGATTGGCTCGTGTTTTAGCCAGTGTTGCAAGTCCTCCGCGAGAGCGAGAGCGGAAACGTAACGGCGCTTCGGGTCTTTCTCGAGACACTTCAAGCAAACTGTAGAAAGATCGCGATCTAATTTCGGGTTCCACAAGCGCGGTGCTCGTGGTTCTGTTTCCAGCAGTAACTTGATCGTTTCGTAAGTGGTTCCTCCCGCAAAAGGAGGATGACCGGTTAGAAGCTGGTAAAGAACTGCGCCAATCCCATACACGTCCGTTGCTTTGGTTGGTTTGCTGTTATTGCCGGCTGCTTGTTCAGGCGCCATATAACTCGGTGTACCTAGCACCTCAACGGTGCGGGTAACGGTGCTCTCAGATTCAACTAACCGGGCGAGACCAAAGTCAGTCAGATGTGGTTCGCCTTCTTTGTCGAGGAGGATGTTTCCCGGTTTGATGTCTCGATGCAGAATACCGTGTTCATGCGCGTAGTGCACAGTACGCGCAACCTTAATGACGAGTTCCACCGCCTGCCGGATCGACATCGGCGCGTGTTTGACTACTTCGTCAAGCTGGCCGCCTTCAACAAACTTCATGCTGAAATAGCACTGGCCATCCCGTTCGCCTATCTCGTAGATGGGGACGATGCATGGATGGTCAAGGCTCGCAGCGGCTTCGGCTTCCAGACGAAAGCGCTTGAGATGCGCTGGCGTTGCCCACTGGCCGAGGCCGATGACTTTTAGTGCAACGATGCGGTTGAGGCTCTTCTGCCGAGCACGAAAAACGACTCCTTGTCCGCCGCGGCCAACCTCCTCAAGTAACTCGTAGTCACCCAGTTCGCCGAGTACCTTTGCTAAATGAGGAGTCGTCTTTAAGTGCGGTTCAGCGTCTGTGCTATCGGTTCGCGGAAACTCGACGGGGCCGCGGTCCTCGTCCTCGGCGACGGCGCCGGGAAATGTCCCAAGGGCTGATTCGAGCATGCAACCGGTGCAAAGGCCTTCCGGTGCGTCGGAAAAGATTTTCGCGCCACACTTGCGACAAGCTCTAATTACAGTCGCCCTTCTCACGAAAGGTCACGCCTTTAAGCCCGGACTGCAGCGATCAAATGCCTAAGCTCATCTTCGACATCGCCAGGCGTAGCGACGGTATGAGCAATCTCTTCCCGTAATAACGATTGATAACGCTGTCGAAATCGATGAAACGCCTGCCTGACTGCATTGGGGGTCATGCCCAGTTGTCCGGCAATGTCCGCTTGCGACGGAGAGCCCGGTTCGTCCGGTAGTAGTTGCTTCAAGCGATCAAACAACGTGGTATTGCCTGCCGCGACGTATTCATTCTTTAAAAGCCCAAGCACCCGTTCTAACAACGTAGAGGCCCATCGACGCTCGTAAATTTGCTCCGCAGTAATTGAATCGGCCCGTTCCGCCTCGGTCCGTTCGTTTACGGTTAGTTCTTCTAGCGGGAGAAGCCGTTGTCCTTTTCCCCGCTTGATCGCCATCGCGCGACGGTGCTCGTCGGCGAGAAAATATTTTAACGCTCCGAGGAGGTAAGAACGAAATCGTCCCTTTTCTTTGCGAACGGCAGTCAGGCTCCTGTGTTGTAACAAGTCTGCAAAAAATTCCTGGGTTACGTCCTTTGCTTCTTCTGAATCAATACCTTTTCTTTGCACGAAACTATAGATCGGAAGCCAGTAACTCTGGCAGAGTTTTTCGAGCGCTTCGTGTGCCGCCGGCGACTCAGTTTGCGCTTCCAAGACCACACTCCAATGTGTGGTAGTAAATGGCATCGCCAATTTTTGCCCGGCGATTGCCGAGTTCTTCGTGGTCGATTCCAGCAAATCCGGTTCACGCTGCGGCAGGAATTCGCTTTGCCGTGAGCTTTGAGAATGATCAATGGCGCTCACGCCGTAATTTAAGTAAAAACCCTTAAGGAAATCAAGCCTGCAAATCGCTCACTGGGTGATAGCGCAGCCAGCGAACGTCGCCATTAAAGATCGGTCAAGGCGCGACGACGTTCCAGCCGGCCCAGATGGTCGGACCGGCGGCATCACCAATGAGTAGATAATTGTTCAGGTACCAAACTGCTGTTTGCCGTGTGCTCGAATTGTAAAGCAGATAGTCGGGTCCGCCGTTGCCATCGAAATCGGTTAGTCCTGCGACCTCAAAGCCCGCCGGAATTGTTGGTCCATTTCTGCTGCCGGTGCGGGTCAATCCAGACATATACCAGATCACTGTGCCGCGCGTGGCCGCATTGAACACGAGAAAGTCGGGATGCGTATCGCCATTGAAATCGTCCACTCCAGCCACAGTGCGCCCAGCTGGAAGGGTCGGGCCGGTTGCTGAGCCGATGCGCACGTTGTTGCGCATGTACCAAACAACTGTTCCGCCTGTGTTCGCATTGAACAGCACATAATCGGGATATCCATCGCTGTTGAAATCTCCCAGAGCCACCACTGTCCAGCCGACAGGAAGAGTCGGACCAAAAGCGTTGCCGGTGCGAACGTGGTTGTTCATGTACCAAATCCATGTCGCGCGAGTCGCCGTGTTGAAGAGCAGGTAATCCGGGTGATCGTCGCGATTAAAATCCGCCACGCTCGCGACGCTCCAGCCTCCGGGGAGAGTTGGACCGTTAGCACTACCGATCCGAACATTGTTGTTCATATACCAAATTGCCGTCTGCCGCGTGCCTGCGTTAAAAAGAAGCAGATCTGAATACGCATCGTTGTTAAAATCGTATGGCTTAGGCATTGGCCCGGGCCGGGTAACCGCAGCAAGGATATCGACCCGCCCGTGACCGTAGGTGTTGTTAGGCGTCACCAAGCGGCCACCATCGCACGCCCCACTCAGAATATGAACAGCCGCATCATTTACGGCTGTTCGACTGATATCGATATTGTGCCGCCACTCAGGCCGGGCCGACCAGAGCAACGCCACAGCACCAGCGATATGCGGAGTCGCCATCGATGTCCCCGTCATGGTTCCATACGCACTGTCGGAGGTGTTGAGGCTCGAGCGGATGTCCGTTCCCGGAGCAGTGATATCGGGCTTTAATCGGTGGCTTCCATCGATAGTAACTGAACCGCGGTTGCTAAAGGGAGCGATGGTGTCTGTACCGGTGGTCAGGGCTCCAACGGTATAAGATGCCTGGTAAAAAGATGGAGGAGACAACACGGTGGAACAGCCCGGGCCCTGATTGCCTGCTGCCACTACCATCATGATACCAGCAGCCTGTTGAGCCTCGACAGCGGCCCGCAATGTGTTAACCGAACAACCTTCCGAAGACGGACAAGTCCAAGAGTTGGTCGTAATATCGGGTGCTAATGTTGGATCGCCCTGGGCTGGCGTGCCGCCTACCGGATAAGGCGCGAGAAAAAATTCCATGCACTCGATGTATCTGGCCGGTGTGCCGTTGCCCTGATCCATGTTGCGGCAGCCGATCCACTTCGCGCCTGGCGCCATTCCGATTTGGTTGCCCATACCATCATTGCCGATTGCCGTGCCTATCGTATGGGACCCATGTCCATTGTCATCGCAAGGCGCTTGCGCGTTGTTACCGCAGGGGTTGCCAGCGCCGTTGTGAACAGAATCGTGCCAGTTGTAATTGTGGTTAGCCAGTGTTCCGTTCCAGCCGCGATAGTGACTCTTAAGCGCGTTATGCGTCCAGCGAACGCCGGTGTCAGCGGTTCCGATCACGATTCCCAGGCCGGTAAATCCGCGCGCCCAGACTTGAGGTGCGTGCGTATAATTGATGTTCGGCTGAACGGCATTGGGAATGTCCGACCCTGAAGGCGCTTCAACTGCAGTGAGCGGCTGAGGAAGGATATTCTGGATTTGCGGGTTGCCCTCTACGCGCGCCACATCCGGCCGTGCTGCCAACGCCTCGGCAACCTCCCGGCTGCCTTTCACTAGAATGGCGTTGATGATGTAGAAAGAATGATATTCAAGACTGCGTTCACGAAGCCATTGAACAATCGGCGCTTGCGTTGCCTGGCTTTTGTTCCACAGCGCATCGTGCACGTAACGGCTTTTTTCATTCTTTGTCGCCAAATCCGCAGCCTGGCGCAGGTCGGCCTGATCAACAAGAACGACCATCAGTTCAGCCTGTTGGTCGTTCGCAGTATGCTCGATCACCCACGGCTCAATCTTACTCGTCATGGCTCTCGGGACCGCCTGCCCCGTGGCCCGCGAGGAGCCGATGGCCGCTAATATTCCAGCTGCAACAAACAATAAAGAACAAAACAAACGTCGTAACGGCGACGACGTGAATGTGTCCGAGCGCGCGATCACGGCGCAAACAACTTCGCCCTAAGCGAAAATAACCGAGCGATCGCCGGGACTTTAAATTTTAATGGATGTTGCTTCATCTCTTCTTTCAAAAATTCTGCCCGAGGCCTACAAAGATTTCGCAAATCTTTAACAGATGGCAACTCGATAGCTTTCGAGGACAAACGAAGATAAAGAAATGGTTATATTGATTAGCCACATTTCTCTTCTCTTCCTTCGGTTACTTTTCTCAGTTTCCGCTGTTAGGAGAAATGTCGAAAAGGCGAGGTCCGTCTGAATCAATGAGACGCACTTTCTATATCGTAGGTCCAACTGCAACTGGGAAGTCTGAGTTAGCGGGGGACGTGGCGCACGAAATCGGCGCGGAAATTGTCAGTGCGGATGCTTTTCAAATCTATCGCGGGCTCGATCTGTTGAGCGCAAAGCCGCATCTTTCAACGCTGGCGAAAGCGCCGCATCACCTGATCGGAACATTGCCGCTAACTGAACAGATGAACGCGGAAAAATATCGGCGCTTGGCCGGGCGCGCGATTGAAGAAATTAATTCGCGCGGCAAGCTCGCAATCGTCGTTGGTGGAAGCGGGCTTTACATCAAGGCGCTGACTCATGGGTTGGCACCCCTGCCCGAGTCTGATCCAAAGCTGCGCGAGAAACTAAATGAGATGAGTTTGGATAATTTGCGCGTGCAACTTTCCGAACTCGATCCAGAAACCGCCGAAAGAATCGATCTCAAAAACCGTCGTCGCGTTATGCGGGCCTTAGAGATTTGCGTACTTACTGGCAAACCGGCATCCGCTCAACGCCGGCAATCTTCTGTAGCGGCCTCGCTGTGCGAGGCGCAAACGGCACGTGCTAACGAAATCCCAATGAACACTTCGCGCAGCGAAGCGGCTACAGCACTAGGATCATGGATCCATGCTGCAGGCGTCTTTGTCTTTCGCGACCGACAAGAGCTTTACCAACGAATCAATCAGCGGGTGGAAACTATCTTTGAGGGTGGCGTGATCGAAGAGGTGCGCGCCGCGGGGGCAACGAGTGCGACCGCATCGCAGATGATCGGCTTGTGCGAAATCCGGGAACTTTTGGCTGGAAGAAAATCATGCACGCAGTGTGTCGCAGAAATTCAGCAGGCGACTCGCCGCTATGCTAAAAGGCAGTTGACCTGGTTTCGGCGGCAAACTAATTTTCCGCCGCTGAACTTGTCGTTTCTCACTCACAACGAAGCTGTGAAATGGATTTCACTCCGAATACTTTCGGAGGCCAGCACAAGAGATGATTGAAACGCGTCCGCAAAAATCACGGGAGCGCGCCCTGCTGATCGGATTGGAAAAGGAAGGCGTTTCCAAGTGGGACTTGCACGACTCACTCGATGAGTTGCGGGAATTAGCGAATTCGGCGGGAGCCGAAGTGGTCGATACGGTGACCCAAAAATTGTCGAGGCCGACTGCGCCATACTACATCGGCCGGGGCAAGGCGGAATTGATTAAAGAATCGTGTCAGGACCAACAGGTGACGTCCGTCATCTTTGACGATGAACTCTCCCCCGCGCAGGGCCGAAACCTGGAAAACTTACTCGCGCGTAAAGTGCTCGATCGAACGCAATTGATCCTCGATATTTTTGCGCAGCGCGCCCGTAGCCGCGAAGGCCGGTTGCAAATCGAACTGGCACAGTTGCAATACCTTCTGCCGCGACTCACTCGGATGTGGCATCACTTGTCGCGTCAAACAGGCGGCATCGGCACACGCGGCCCGGGTGAAACGCAATTGGAAGTCGATCGCCGGCGAGTCCAGGAACGCATTGCACGGCTCGAGCGCGAGCTGGAATCGGTCCGAAAGACGCGCGCCATCCAACGGCAAGGACGCAAACGCCACCAATGGCCCGTGGCTGCAGTAGTCGGTTATACGAACGCGGGTAAATCGACTTTGCTGAATCTGCTAACGGGCGCGGACGTGGTAGCAGAGGACAAACTTTTCGCCACGCTGGATCCGACGACGCGCAGCTTTGTTTTGCCTAACAAACAGCGGGTCCTTCTCACGGACACTGTCGGGTTTCTACGAAAACTTCCGCACACGCTAATTGAATCGTTCAAAGCGACACTGGAAGAAGTCAGCGAAGCCGATTTGCTCATTCACATCGCAGATCTAAGTCATCCACGTCTGGACGAGCAGATGGAAGCCGTCGATCGGGTAATCAAAGAACTCGACGCTTACGGCAAGCAAACGCTGATCGTCTTCAATAAGATTGATAATCTGCCAAACCGCGAAGTGGTTGATTCCTACCTCAAGCGTGTTCCCGGTAGCGTGGCGATTTCCGCGCGCACCGGAGAAGGAGTAAACCAACTCGTGAAGGCTCTCGAGGACGCACTCAGCTCGTGGCGATTGCGCTCGCAGTTTCGAATTCCTGCGACCGAAAGCGCGTTGATTGCGGAGATCCACCGGGTCGGTCATGTTCTGGAACTGCGATACGAGGGCAACGATGCACTGATCGTCGCGCACGTTCCTCCTGATCTGGCGCAAAAGCTGGAGCGATACGCGGAACCGTAGATTTTATTGTGCGGCCAGATTCCGGATGCTCGATTCGAGGCTTCGCGCGATCTGTGACCAGCCTTCACGATTGTTTGCAGTCGTCGCAAAGGTCAGAGGTTCTCCGACAATCAATTTGATCCTGACGGGTCGCGGAACCTTTTGGTTTGGCGGCAGAGCTTCAAAGCTTCCAATAAGACCACAAGGCACAACCGGCACAGTTGTTTCCGCGACCAGCATCCCGAGTCCGTGTTTGAAAGGCATCATCGAGCCGGTGCGCGTGCGTCCGCCCTCAGGGAAAATGATAAAAATTGCTTTTTCCTCCTGTAATTTGCGACGCAACTCTGCTAGAGCATGCGGACCACAGTTTTTCCGCCACATCGGCAAGGCGTTGAGCATGATCGCAGAGAACACACTGACTGCGGTCGTTTGAAAAAAGACGTCGCCTGCGGCGATCGGGAAAGCGCGTTCGCGATGACGCGGCCTCAGCGCCGCCCCCAGAATTAGCGCATCCAGGTGACTGCAATGATTTGCCGCGAGCACGAACGGACCGTGTGCCGGCAGTTTCTCCCGGCCCGCGATTCTGAGCCGATGAGCGATAGCAAAATAAATCCGCAATGCGGAAAAGCATGCTTGCTGGGCCACGCTTTCGAGTAGACCGCTCTCGCGCCGCACACTGCGAAACCGCTCGGCCGGAGTGAGCCCGGTATCACGCGCTGGTTGGAGTTGCCACGGTTCCACTCGCATCACCCTCCGGAAAAAATCCGCTGCGGCTGTGCCGCAGTGAGATCGACAAAGTAGCTAACGTAGTGAAAGACGGCCGGCGCGACGAGGATCAGGCTATCGAAGCGATCCAACAATCCGCCGTGACCTGGAATTAGCTTTGCTGTGTCTTTGAGACCCAGATCACGCTTGATTGAAGAGAGCATTAAGTCCCCGAACTGGCCGACTATGCTAATGATGATCCCCAAGCCGACCAAGGCGATTGGATTATCCAATCGGGTGTTAGTCCAAATGAAATGAGCGATCACTGCCACCAGCGGCGTGGTTAAAATGATCGCGCCGAGCGCCCCGCCAACTGTTTTATTTGGACTCGTGTTCGGAACAAATTTTCGATGACCGAACAGATGACCGCAGATGTATGCGAAAATGTCATTCAATTCCACGGCAAAGATGATCAACAACAACATCGGCCGATAATTCCACGCATTTGCCATGTAGCCGAGGTTACCGAGCGCGCTTCCGAAAAGAGCGAATCCGAGCACACCCAGACCGACACGTTGGATGTAGCCTTTCGGTTGATCAGGAATTAACCCGCCAATGGCGATCAGGGCGACGGTCAAGGGAAACAACGCAACAAACAGCCGGTACCAGTTGTCCAGTTCGGCGAACGTGATCAGGAGAACTCCGATAACTACGATAAAACTGATGGTGCGTTCGCGGAAGAGCCCTGTGATGCGCGCGTATTCCCGATAACAAAGCAGACTCAGCGTGCCCACAGCCAGGATCGTCCAAAAGGCGCCGGCCAGAATGGGAATGAGAATGCAGAGGACCAGCCAAATCCAGGAGCGATAACGATCCCAGAGTTCCTTTCGCTTTTCGGCAGTGCTTCCTGCCGCTCGCGTTGTGATGAAAATTAGAAGCGGTGCCAGGACGAGCAAAACAATAGCTGTCACCGTTATGACAACGGTCACGGGATGATCGAACGCGTGGCGGAATCCGAATAGCCGCTGCCAGGTCGTGTCGTTCATTTCAAAGCGCACACAATTCGCTGTAGCCTCCGAACCACCGTGACCAGGCAACCAGCGATTATTACGCTAAGAGCAATGGCCATGACGCCAATGTCGAGATGATCGAATTGAAGGATCTGCCATGATCGCGGAACGATCACGGAATACAAACAGGCAACGGTAATAATCAACATCCGGTGTTGTTTGGCCATCGGCCCGCAAAACTCGTTAGGCGCGCCCGCGATTTTTCCCGCCGCACGAACGTAAGCAGTGAAGATTGCGAGAATCGTTGCGATATAACCAAGCGTACTGTTTCCACCCCAAGCGTAGCCGGCGCCGATGAAAACTGCCGCATCCGAGACGCGATCGGGAACCTCGTTGTAAAGCTCGCCTACTTTTGAAGCGCGCTTTGACACAAGTGCGACCATCCCGTCCAGCATGTTCGCCGTTAGTCGCAGTTGCGCGCCAACGGCGGCGACGAGCCAGAAGACTCGATTGTATTCAACGGAAGTCAGCCATAACGCCAGGCCCGCCGCGATACACGCGGACATGCCGACAATAGAAATTGCGTTCGGCGACACATTTCGTGAAGCAAGCCACGTCGTCGCAGACTGTGCCCATTTCCGATTTCGGGTGGCAATGGGCCGACGATCGATCGCGTTCACGGATGATTCGTTCATCGCGGACGCAATCCATAGCAGGGTTGATTAGCGATGACCAGATGACACCTGGGAGAACGTCACGCATTGGTTGCCAGCCGAAATGCGCTCGCCGCTTGCGCACCGTGCCTTCCTTCGGGATGATGCAGAGCCATGTCTGCGACGCTGGAAGGAACCGGACCAAACGTAGTGACGCGGCGCTCCGTGTTCATTCTGCGATTCATCAGCACCGTCGCCTTATGGTCGGTCGCGTTGCTGATCATGTTCTCCGGTTACGAGATCCTGTTCTGGGTATTGATCAGCGGTTTTGGAATGATTGGCCTTTGGGAGTTTTACCGGATGCTCGATCACAAGGGCCTGCCGAACTTCAAAATCACCGGCATGATTTGCGGCGCCGTGTTGCTCGCCGGCAGTTTTTATTACTTCTCCAAAATCGGCCCGGCAGGCTCCTACGATTTCGAAGTCGCAGTCCTGCTTTTTTTTCTGCTTACGGTATTCGGACGGCAGATGTTCGCGCGGTTGCGTAATGACGAGCCGTTGCAAACGATGGCCTACACCCTGTTCGGTTTGCTCTACGTCCTTTGGCTTTTCAATTTCATTACCAAAATTGTTTATCTCACTCCACGCTCCAGCAGCGGCCAGGTCACCGGCCAGTTCTACGTGTTGTATATGATCGCCGTCACCAAATTCTCGGACATGGGTGCCTATCTGACGGGCAGCGTGATTGGGCGGCATTTGATGGTGCCGCACATCAGCGCGAAGAAAACCTGGGAAGGTTTTTTCGGCGCTATTATCTTTGCGTTGCTTTGCAGTCTGGGGCTTTACAAGCTCATGCCGGGCCATCTATCGGTCCTCAACTGGACACACGCGACCGTGCTCGGAGTGCTGTTGGGGTTTGCCGCAATCCTCGGCGATTTGGCCGAATCCATTATCAAGCGCAGCACCGACGTAAAAGACTCCGGTAATCTGCTTCCAGGAATTGGTGGCGCGCTCGATCTCGTGGACAGTCTGCTTTTCACCGCACCGCTAATGTTTTTTTACATGCGACTCGTGATCCACGTCGCATAAACACGAGGAGTGATTTAACGAGGTGAATCGTAAACGTGTTGTTATTCTGGGCGCGACGGGGTCCATCGGTGAGAGCGCGTTGACAGTGGCGCGGGATATTCCGGAGCGGATGGAAATCGTTGGGCTCGCAGCGAAAAGCAATGCACAAAAGCTGGCCGCCGCTGCGAATGAAATCCGGCCGGAAGCAGTTTGTTTGGTTGATGAAACCCAGATCGATGTTCTTCGGAAAACACTCGATTACAAGCCACGGATTTTCTCCGGTGAAGCGGGTTTGCTCGAGATCGCCTGCCTGACAAATGCGGAGATGGTGCTCGTGGCAATCGTCGGCACCGGGGGTTTGCGGCCCGCGCTGGCGGCGATTAAAGCGGGCAAGGATCTCGCCGTGGCGAGCAAGGAGATTTTGGTAATGGCGGGGGAGATTGTGATGCGCGAAGCGCGTGACAAAAGCGTGCACGTTTTGCCCGTGGACTCCGAGCACAACGCGATTTTTCAATGCCTTGAAGGCAAACCGCCAGCAGATGTCAGAAGGATCATCCTTACGGCATCTGGTGGCCCGTTCCGAGAAGCGCTGCGTGCGGGATTCGATTCGATTACGCCGGAGCAGGCCTTAAAGCATCCCACCTGGAACATGGGACCGAAGATCACCATCGATTCCGCGACGTTGTTCAACAAGGGGCTCGAGATGATCGAGGCGCACTGGCTTTTTGGCGTGGAGATGGAGCGGGTCGAGGTCGTTATCCATCCGCAAAGCATCGTCCATTCGATGGTGGAGTTCACAGATGGTTCCACGCTCGCGCAATTGAGTTATTCGAACATGTGCTTCCCGATTCAATATGCCGTGACCTGGCCAGATCGGGTCCCGAACTCATTGCCGCCTCTCGATTTTTCGAAGCTATCGAAGCTGGAGTTTTCCACTCCGCGTTACGAAGACTTTCCAGCTTTGAATCTGGCGCGTCGCGCCGGCGAGATTGGCGGCACGTTGCCGGCGGTGATGAATGCCTCCAATGAAATCGCGGTCGCGGCGTTTTTAGATCGCAAGGTCCGGTTTCCAGAAATCTGGGGGATTGTCGAAGATGTGATGAACCGCCACACGCCCGTTGCACACCCCGATCTCGATGCAATATTGGGAGCCGATCAGTGGGCGCGAGCGCAAGCGCAGGGATGCCTGCCATCGGCAAAAGGTTAAGAGATTTACAACGGCAGACAGAATGGCGTGTCCAACGATTTCACTGATTACCCGCTGACCACATGATCCTGCATATCGCTCGCGTCATCTTCATCCTGCTCGAGGTTCTCATCCTGTTTAACCTGCTCATCGTGGTGCACGAGCTCGGGCATTTTCTCGCGGCGCGGTGGCGAGGTCTCTATATCGAGAAATTCGGCGTCTGGTTTGGCAAACCGCTTTGGAAGAAAACCGTTAACGGCGTCCAATACTCGCTCGGGTCACTACCGTTCGGAGGTTTCGTAGCGCTGCCGCAACTTGCTCCGATGGACATCATCGAGGGCAAGGCCGACTTGGACCGCGCGAAGCTGCCGAAGATTTCCGCGCTCGACAAAATCATTGTAGCCGTCGCCGGTCCCGTGTTCAGCTTGCTGCTGGCCTTGTTTTTTGCCGGAATCGTCTGGGCTGTTGGTCATCCAGTGAGCGAAGGCGATTCAACGACTGTAATTGGCTACGTTATGCCGGGCTCGCCAGCGGAGAAGGCCGGCCTGCAACCGGGCGATAAAATTTTGTCCGTGGATGGCAAGCCGGTCAGGCGTTTCATGGGAATGAACGACAGCATCAGCTGGGACGTCGTGCGGAGCGAGGGCGACAAGATTGCGGTGAAATTCCAGCGAGACGGCAAGGTGGAAACAGTGTCGGTCGAACCTTACAAGGCGGAGACCCGCGGTTGGCGGAGGAAAAGTGTGCGGCAGCTGCTCATCTATCCGGCAGAAACGCCGATTATCGAGAAAGTAGAACCAAAAAGCCCTGCAGCAGCAGCCGGACTGCGCCCCGGAGACATCATCCGTGGGTTTAACCAAACACCGATCTACAATCCGATCGCGTTGCTGGAATACATCAGCAAACATCCAAATGAAGAGCTTGTGCTGCACGTCGAGCGCAACGGCTCGAAGCTCGATATTCCAGTAAAACCAACGCTCCTGCCCACAGCCGGCGAGATGAAGCCGCGAATCGGAATTCAATGGGACACGAGCGGGATTGTGTCGATCCAGCATCCAAATCCGATTGAACAAGTTTACAACAGCGTCACCAGCACTTTGAAGACGATCGGCGCCGTCGCCTCGCCGAAGTCGGACGTAAAGTTGCAACATCTAAGCGGACCGGTGGGAATCGGTCGCATCTACTATCTGCTTTTCCAAAGCGAACGCGGCTGGCAGCTGGCACTTTGGTTCAGCGTCATACTCAACGTGAACCTGGCGATCCTGAATTTGCTGCCCATTCCGGTGCTTGATGGAGGCCACATCGTGTTGGCGCTCATTGAATCGGCGCGGCGCAAACCGGTGAACATGCGCGTGCTGGAAGTGATTCAAACCGGCTGTGCTGTACTTATTATCGGTTACATGCTCTACATCACGTTCTTCGACGTGCAGGATTTGCCGTTTGTTCGCAAAAAGCTCGACCAGTTCGAAGCGCAATCGTCCGGGAAAAACTCGCAATCGCCATAGAACGGCAGCGCGATTGCGAGGTGGCTCGAGTCTTCGTACATTCCAGTTCTCGTGAACTATTGCAGTAATCCCCTTCAGTACCATCGCCGCGCCACACGCGAGGTGAAGGTTGGAAACGTCGGCATCGGCGGAGACAACCCGATCCGTGTTCAGTCGATGATCACCTGCGACACGATGGACACCGAGGCGTCGATTCAACAAACAATAGAGCTGGCGGACGCCGGCTGTGAGATTGTCCGGATCACCGCGCCTACGGTGAAGGATTCGCGCAATCTCGAGCACATCGTTAAAGGTCTGCGTCAGCGCGACTGCAACGTGCCGATCGTCGCCGATATCCATTTCAAACCCGAGGCAGCAATGGAAGCAGCCAAATGGGTAGAGAAGGTGCGCATCAATCCAGGCAACTATGCGGATTCGAAAAAATTCGTCATTCGCGAATACAGTGACGAGCAATACGCGGCTGAGTTGAATCGGATCCGTGAGCGGTTTTCTCCGCTTGTCGCGTTGTGCAAGATGCGCGGAGTCGCCATGCGCATTGGCACAAATCACGGGTCGCTTTCGGATCGCATCCTGAATCGTTACGGCGATACGCCGCTCGGCATGGTAGAAAGCGCGCTCGAGTTCGCGCGGATCGCTCGCGACCTCGATTATCACGATTTCGTTTTCTCCATGAAGGCGAGCAACCCAAAGGTGATGATTGCTGCCTATCGACTGCTTGTCGCTCGATTAAACCAACTCGGCCCGGATTGGAATTATCCATTGCACCTCGGAGTGACTGAGGCCGGCGAAGGCGAAGATGCACGCATTAAGAGCGCGATCGGAATCGGGTCGCTGCTGGCAGATGGAATTGGCGATACCATCCGCGTTTCGCTCACTGAAGATAGTCCTCACGAGATTCCCGTGGCGAAGGCACTCGTGGAGAACATTCCCAACACCTCAACCGCCGAACATCAAACACAAAACGTCGAACTGTCCTTTGATCCGTTCTCCTATCAGCGAAGGGCGACCGAAAAGGTCGAGCGCGATGGATTCAAACTCGGCGGGGACGAATTGATTCGCGTCGTGGTACGACAGGCGAGCTTCGACAAAATCGCGCACAAGATTGATCGAATGGGCGATTACAAGCCGGAGATCGTTTATGAGAATGCTGAAATTCAGGAAATTGACCCGCGTGACGAGAGCGCAGTTGCGCAAATCAATCAAAGCTCAACACCAAAATTCGTAACTGTGCGTGACGATGTTGATCTTTCAGTAATCGCTGCGTTCCGTTTATTGGCAGCAAAGCTGCAACCGCGCCATCCGATTTTGCTCAAAGATATTTTCCGTCATTCCGAGCGAAGTCGAGGAATCCCGTCGCAGGACGTTAGGGTGAATCAACGGGATCCTTCGACTCCGCCAGGCTCCGCTCAGGAGGACAGCAATGATTTTCTCCAGACTCTTCTCACCGCGTCCACCAACATCGGCTCACTGCTATGCGACGGAATCGGCGACGCGATTTTGGTGCAAGGCGAGGAAGCGCCGGGACAAGCGCTCCGTTTGTCTTACAACACCTTGCAGGCAGCCGGCTCGCGAATTTTCAAAACTGATTATGTCGCCTGTCCGTCCTGCGGACGGACACTATTCAATCTGCAAACCACGACGGCGAAAATCAAAGCGGCCACCTTGCACCTCAAAGGCGTAAAGATCGCCATAATGGGATGCATCGTAAACGGCCCCGGCGAAATGGCCGATGCGGATTTCGGTTACGTCGGCGGCGCGCCTGGCAAAGTGAATCTTTACGTCGGCAAAACAGCCGTGAAGTTCAACATCCCCGAAGCCGAAGCTGTTGATCGACTCAAAGACTTGATTCGCGAGCATGGCAAATGGATTGATCCGGCTCATCAAACAGCCGCGCTCGAACCTGCTTAACAAGCGTAGCCTAACCAATCTGCCATAGTAGATCGGGTATAGTTTTTGATTGCCCGAGCGCGACGTCTGCTGATGCTTTGCCAGCATCAGGGAAGTGCCTGCATTACAAAAATGTAAGGCTAAAAGGCTTGACCGAATTTTCGTTAGGTCACCACACTACGTTTTACCGGGAAAGTGTAGAGAACAATCAACTCCAACTCCAACTTCAGCTAAAAACATATGAAAACACTCCATCGCATTACCAAAAATCGTGCGTTTACACACGTGCGTGCTCTGGCTGCTGTCCTGCTTGTGTTAAGCGCAGTAGCATTGATGTTCATCGCAACATCGGCGCCCGCCGCACGGCAAGCGAGTCGACCGAAACCGCTCACTCCAAGGTTCTTCACAGCCGTCGCGTTTGATGTCTCGCCTGCTCTCCGCAGTTTGCCGCATTCTGCGAGACCTTTGCTCGTTCCACCCGGGACAATATTAGAGGTTCGGCCCGAAGGGCGCAGATCAGAAAGTCTGCGAGCGAACCGAATCCGTGCTCACCGTCCTGACGGCGCACTTCAGCGGTTCAACCTGACTCCAACTATTCCCGATCCGTTGCTTACTTTCGAGGGAATGTCGAACCAGGATAATTTCAACATTTTCGGCGGCCGGGTAAATCCGCCGGACACGATAGGCGATGTTGGCCCAAATCATTACGTGGAAATGATCAACCTTGTTTACGCGATTTGGGACAAGTCAGGCAATTTATTGATGGGTCCCGTTGATACCGGTTCACTCTGGGCAGGGTTCCCAATCGAAGACTGCACTGATCCGTCAGGCGACCCTGTCGTACTGTACGATCAGACTACCGACCGCTGGATCCTAAGTCAGTTCACGACGCGCGGACTCGACGATCCATCGCTACCCTTTTACAACTGTGTCGCTGTTTCGCAGACCGGCGACCCGACTGGCGCTTACTACCGGTATGCTTTCATCACTCAAGCTGACGACGTCGATGGCGGCTATTTCTTTCCTGATTATCCGAAGTACGGCGTGTGGTCGAATTCGTATATCCTAACGACACGCGACTTTGGGCTGATCGACAGGTACGGGATCAGTGTGTACGCGCTCGAAAAGAACAAGATGGTGAACGGCGAGCCGAACGCACGCGCGGTCCAGTTCTTCCTCGAAACCGACGTGACCCCCAACGGCACCGTGCCATTAGCGCTCGTCGGTGACGGTCTCCTCCCGCCCGATATGGATGGCAATCGGCGTCCGAGAGACCATGATTCAGCCCCGATTGTAGGTACGCAGGACGATAGTGCCGATTATGGTGCGACATTCGACGCAATCAATATTTGGGAACTGAGCATTAAGTGGAGCGCGAACCCGACAGCTTCCATAGGTCTCGCGGCACAACTGGAAACTGCGCCTTTCGACTCGATCTATCCCTGTACGCCAACGGCCCGCGACTGCCTGCCCGAGCCCGGAATCGTGAACCCTGCACAATATCTCGACATCCTGTCATATCGACAGCGGCCGACGTGGCGGCTTGCTTATCGGAATTTCGGGAGGTACGAGTCGCTGGTCACAAACCAGTCCGTCGAGGCCACGCCCGGCGTTGCCGGCGCCCGGTGGTATGAGATCCGGAGGGCAGGTGGCACCTACAGCATCTTCCAGCAGGGAACTGTACGCTCCGGGAGATGGCGTCCATCGTTGGATGGGCAGCATCGCACAGGATAAGAAGGGGAACATGGCTCTCGGCTATAGCGTAGTGAACGGAGTAGATGTCTTTCCTGGCATTCGCTATACGGGAAGACTCGCCGGCGATCCGCTGGGTATGATGACTCTGGGTGAGGGTACGATCATCAATGGTAGTGGCGTGCAGACGACCACAAACTCGCGCTGGGGAGACTACACCTCGATGAACATCGACCCTAGTGATGACTGCACGTTCTGGTACGCGAACGAATACTACACGTTGGCCGGCCAAGGGACATCGACAGCGGGCTGGCAGACGCGCATCGGAAGCTTCAAGTTGCCTGGTTGCAACTAGCGATAACCACACGGCAAGCGTAGAGCCCACAACAGGGCTGCAAAAAAAGGTTTGGGATCGTCCGTTTCGGGCGATCCCAAATTTTTCGACATGTTGCCGACGGGATTCACACGCCTGTACGGCAATTCTTTGTCGTCATCATGCGATTTGCGAACGGCTGGTTGCTGCAGTTCTTTGGGTCTGTAATCCAGATCCGAATGGGCAACTAGCACATGTCTCGCGAATACACACTGCAACGCGCGCCAGTATCCACGTCGGTCCACATTGATTACGCCGCTGAACTCAACGAACAGCAGCTCGCGGCAGTGACCGCTCCGCCGGGACCCATCCTTGTGATTGCCGGCGCGGGCTCGGGAAAAACGCGCACCCTCACCTATCGTGTAGCGTACCTGCTCGAGAACGGGATCGATCCGCGAAATATCCTGTTGCTCACGTTCACGAACAAGGCAGCCCGCGAAATGTTGAATCGCGTCGCCAATTTGTTGCCAGTCGATGCGAGCGGGCTCTGGGGTGGGACATTCCATTCAGTAGGGAACCGGATTCTGCGCAGACACGGCACAGCACTCGGTTATTCGAGCGGTTTCAGCATCATGGACCGCGAAGATCAAAAGGATTTGATCAACACGGTAGTGGCGAGCGCGGGAATTGACCCCAAGGAAATCCGGTTTCCGAAAAGCGACGTACTCGCGGAAATCTTCAGTTTCGTCGTGAATACAGAGATGCCGTTGGAAGCATTGCTTGCGGAAAAGTTTCCGTACTTCCTGCCGTTGCTCGACAAGATTCAAGACGTTCGGGACCGATACGAAAAAAAGAAGAAAGCCACGAACTCGGTGGATTTCGATGACCTCCTGCAAAAGACGCTATTGATGGTTCAGCAGCACGAGCGGATAGCGGAAATCTACCGGCGCCAGTTCCAATTCATCCTGGTCGACGAATACCAGGACACGAACAAAATCCAGGCTGATCTCGTGGACATGCTCGCGCGCGATCATCGCAACCTGATGGTAGTAGGCGACGACGCGCAATCGATTTACTCCTGGCGGGGCGCGAACTTTCAAAACATTCTCGAATTTCCGAAGCGCTATCCGGATGCGCAGGTGTTCAAGATCGAAATGAACTACCGTAGTGTGCCGGAAGTTTTGGAGGTGGCGAACGCGGCGATCGCCGCGAATGTTCGGCAATTCCGGAAACACTTAACCGCGACGCGCGAATCAAAGACGCTCAGGCCGGCGTTGGTCGCGCTCAATGATAGCTCGGAACAGGCGCAGTTTGTTGCTCAGCGGATTCTCGAGTTGCGCGATGAAAATGTTGATCTAAACGACATCGCCGTGCTTTACCGCGCGCATTATCACGCCCTCGAGCTGCAATTGGAGCTTTCGCGCCGCGGCATCCCGTACCAAATCACCAGCGGCATACGTTTCTTCGAACAAGCGCACATTAAAGATGTAACGTCGTTTATCCGGTTCGTGGCCAATCCACGCGATGAAGTCGCCTTTAATCGCATGGTGAAACTGCTTCCGGGAATCGGCAACCGCACCGCGGAAAATCTTTGGCGGACATGGGAGACGAGGATTGCAGCCGCGGGCGTTGAGCGCGGTTCCGACGACGCGGCTTCCTCCGGCGGGGTCAACGCCCCCGGCTACAATTTTGGAGAGCGCCTTCTTGGAATGAGCGTTCCGGCAAAATCAAAGAAAATGTGGACGCAACTTGCGCATACGCTTGATGAAATTGCGCCGGGCGGCGAAGCGAATCCGCCATCGGAAATGATTACTTCAGTTGTGGAAGCGATTTACGATGATTACGCAAAAGTGAACTTCGCGAATTACCAACTGCGCCGGGAAGACCTCGATCAGCTCGCAGCATTCGCTCGACAATTCAAAGACGTTCACGAGTTTCTCTCGCAGTTGGCGTTGATCAGTAACGTCGACGCGGAAGCCGCGCCGGCTCAGACCAACGAGAAAGAAGCGGTCAATCTCTCCAGCGTGCATCAGGCTAAAGGTCTCGAGTTCCATACCGTCTTCGTGATTTGGCTGACCGACGGCATGTTCCCGAGCAGCCGTTCGCTCGACACTCTCGATGCGCTAGAGGAAGAACGCCGCTTGTTTTACGTGGCGATCACACGTGCGCGCGACGAGCTTTATCTCACCTATCCACACATGCGTCTGAGTGGCGGGTACGGCGATGTGTTCCAGAGGCCGTCACGTTTTCTGCAAGAAATTCCAAATGGCCTGGTCGAAGACTGGCGGGTAAAAAGAGGCTGATCTCTTGAGCCACGGATCAACACGGATGAAACACGGATAAGAGATGCTCGAGGTTGATGATTCGGAAAAGCGGAAGCTTCTGCACGAAGAGACCACCAGCAAAATCATTGGCACTGCGTTCGAAGTGCATGATCAGCTCGGGTACGGATTTCTCGAGCGCGTTTACCAACGCGCACTACAAGTGGAGTTGCTTCGCCGCGGCGCAACGGCAGAACTCGAGAAGCGTATTCAGGTGCACTACAAAGGAGCCGTGGTTTGCGATTACGATATCGACGTTCTGGTCGACAGTTGTGTCGCCGTCGAAGTCAAAGTCGCGCCGCAATATGACAAGCGCGATGAAGCCCAGTTATTGAACGAACTAAAAGCCACGGGTCTGAAGGTCGGGATACTCGTGAATTTCGGCCGAACGAAAGTGGAGTACAAACGCCTCGTCTTCTAAATCCGTGTTTCATCCGTGTTAATCCGTGGCTAAATGAACTTATCGCTGGAAAAGAAGATTGCCGGAGTTCTTGTGCCGCTTTTTGCATTGCGCGGGGAGAACGATCTGGGAATCGGAGATCTCGGCGCGTTGCGAGAGTTCATTGATTGGGTTTCAGAAATCGGATTCACGCTTGTTCAGCTTCTGCCAATCAACGAAACCGGAGCGGATAACAGCCCATACAATGCTATTAGTGCAATGGCGATCGAGCCGACCACTCTGCATCTCGCACCAGGTTCACCTGAGGACTTAACGCGCCAGGACTTTGAGGCTGTACTTGCACAAGTCGATCTTCCAAACCTCCGCCGCGGCCGCGTAAACTATCAACGAGTCAAAGAACTCAAACAGCGCATTCTCGAGAAGGCTTTTGCTAATTTCTCCGCTCGCGCCGATGAAAAGCGACAATCAGAATTCAAAAGATTCTGTGAAGAACAATCTTCGTGGTTGCACGACTACGCTCTCTTCCGCGTTCTAATCGAGGAAAACAACGGCAGTGCCGCATGGAACCAGTGGCCCTCGCAGCATCAAAGCAGCGAGAGCGCGAGCAAGTGGATACGCAGTCTCTCCCCCGAGAAACAGGCAACTCTCACAAGACGCGGAGACTTCTTTTGTTACGTGCAATGGATTGCTCACCAGCAATGGCGGGACATTAAAGCGCATGCGGAGCAACGCGGCGTGGCGCTAATGGGGGACATTCCGTTCGGTGTCAGTTACTACAGCGCAGACGTCTTCTCGCGCCCTAATGAATTCGTGCTCGATTGGTTCGGCGGCGCGCCTCCCGAGCCGGTCTTTAAGGACGATGCGTTCACCCAAAAATGGGGACAAAATTGGGGAATTCCGCTTTATCGCTGGAACGCTATGCGAGCGAATAATTTTCGATGGTGGCGGGAACGGGTGCGCGGAACCCGGCGGATCTTTCATCTGTTCCGGATCGATCACGTCATGGGATTTTATCGCATTTATTCTTTTCCGTGGCGGCCCGAGAGGAACAAAGAATTTCTCCCACTCGATCAACAACAGATGCTCGAACACACCGGGGGGCGCGCGCCACACTTCGTTCCTCGCAACGACGACACGCCGGAGAATCGCGAAGCCAATAAGCGCGAAGGTGAAGAATACCTGCGCGTGGTACTCGAAGAAGCCGGCGCAGCGCGTGTGGCCGGCGAAGATCTCGGCGTCGTGCCCGATTATGTGCGGCCGAATTTGCAAAATCTTGGTATCGCCGGGTTCAAGATCCCACAGTGGGAGGTGCGCGACGGGCTGATCATTCCTGGTGAGATGTACGACCGACTATCGGTCGCAACCTACGCAACACACGATCACGAACCCATTCGCGCTTTGTGGGACGACGCCTTTAAGGATTCGAACTCCGAGACAGGACAACAAGCGCGCGCAACACTCGAGAAGATCGCTCTCTTTTCCGGATTGAATTCCAAAATCGACCGACCCGATTACGAGAAAGATTTTTATCCCGCAGTGATGGACGCACTTTTCAAATGTAACTCCTGGATCGCAATCATCATGATCACTGACCTGCTCGCCCGCGAATACCGCTTTAACGTCCCGGGGACAAAGGCAAACCAGAATTGGACACGAAGAATACGGCGCCCGATCGCCAAGCTCCGTTCCAGCCGAAAAGAACGAAAGCGAATGCAGTTGATTCAAGAGTTGGTAGTGAAAACCGGTAGGGTCTGACCTATAATTACGCTGCCACTTTCGCGTCCACGCGAACGCTAATATGGAATGCGCTGTCCTCCACGCATCAGGACACCTCCGGGCATCACTATCGAACTCCGCTGAGGACAGCGGACACTACAGCTACCCGCTCTTCTCAATCGGTGCGCCGACTTTGTTGCCCCATTCCGTCCACGAACCGTCGTAGTTTCTTACGTTATTCAGGCCTAACAAGTAAGTCAGAACAAACCATGTGTGACTGGAACGTTCGCCAATTCGGCAATACACGACTGTGTCTTTGTCGGGACTGACGCCGCATTGCTCGAAATAGATCTTTGCCAGTTCTGGAGCGGACTTGAATGTGGCATCATCATTCGTCGCCGTCTTCCACGGCACACTCTTTGCCCCGGGAATATGGCCACCGCGCAGCACGCCTTCTTGAGGATACTCCGGCATGTGCGTGATCTCACCTCGGTATTCACCGGGCGAACGCACATCGATGAGCGGCTTACCGCTTTTGCTCTGCGCCAACGCTTCATCGAAAAATGCGCGGATCTCTTTATCGAAGCGCTTCTTCGGCACCGGATAACTTGTCTCCGCGTATTTGGGAGTCTCACGCGTCATCGCGCGGCTTTCGGCTTTCCATTTGTCGCGACCGCCGTTGAGGATTTTTACTTTCTCATGGCCAAACAACCTGAACGCCCAGAGCGCGTAGCACGCCCACCAGTTCGCCTTGTCGCCGTAGAAAATGCAAGTGGTGTCCGGCGTAATGCCGTGACGGCTGCAAAGCCGCGCAAATTTTTCCGGTGAAATGTAATCGCGAATCAGCGGATCCTGTAGATCGGCTCGCCAATCAATGTGCACCGCGCCGGGAATATGACCGGTGTCATAAAGCAAGATGTCCTCATTCGATTCGATGATTCGGATCCCGTCATCCTTGAGATGTTTTTCCAGCCAATCAGTCTCCACCAGCGCTTTCGGATGCGCGTATTCAATTGGATGCGTAGCCATGGGAAGAAAATTTGCGGCCGCTTTCATACAGTCGCAACAAGATTCGCCGTCACCGCAGGTTTCTAAGCGACGCGAGGACGCGTGCGCACTCCAAACCTACCATGAAAAGAAGCGGCACCTTTTTGGATTTCGCGCGAAGCGCCTTTGGAGTGCGAGGCGTCCTCGCGTCGCTTTCGTTTGGAATCGTGCTCGTTAACGTAAAATCGAATCCGCCGGATACGTCACGCCGTTTTTCACGACGGAATCGATATCTGAGGCGTTCTTGATGTCGTCCAACGGATTTGAATTGAGAATGACCAGGTCGGCGAAATAACCGTTTTCGAGTTTGCCGATATGTGCGCCGGTTTCGCCGCCGAAAAGCTTCGCTGCATTCGCCGTAGCGCATTGCAGTATCTGCATCGGGGTGAGCCCTCCTTCTTTCATCAACTGAAATTCACGGAAGAGCGCGGGCCCATGAATGGTCCCGATGTTTCCCGCATCCGTCCCGGCGGCGATAGTCACACCCGCATCTTCGAGCTTCTTCAAATTCGGGAGCGCGACGTCATACGTCTTCTTAATCCGATCGAGCGCGCCTTTCTGATCAGCCAAGGCGTCCTTCACTCTTTGCGGCAATTTATCTTGCGGAATCTTTGTCACGTCGAGTGATGCGATCACTTCCGGGTTGCCCCACTTTTGTTCCTCCGGAGTGAGATTTAATTGGTGCGAAAACGTCCGGCCGTACCGTTCAAACACCACCAGCGTCGGACACAAAATCGTGTGGCGATCCTTCAGTAGCTTCACAAACGCGTCATCGACGGATTTATCGATCACGCTGTGGACTAGCACGTCCGCGCCTTCTTCCACTGCTGCGCGCGAAGTTTCGAGCTCGGTTGCGTGCACGGCGACACGGATGTTGTGTGCGTGACTCTCTTCGATTGTCGCGCGGACGATAGGACGGAAAGCATCGACGGGATGATCTTTGTCGACGATGTACCAGATCTTTACCAGATCGGGCTTTTGTTCCGACAGTTTGCGCACGAACTCGCGCGCTTGATCGGGCGTGTCGATCTTCACGATTGGCGGATCGCCGAGATCGAGTTTCTCGCGCGAGACGCTTGAAATGAGCGGACCCGCCACGGCTACGCGAGGCGCTTTTGCGGTTGCGTTGGCTTTCTTGCGGACCTCGAAGTTCCACATCGGTCCGCCGACATCAACCACGCTGGTTATGCCACTGCGAATGTAGCGCGCAAAGTCATCGTCAAGATGCGATTTGATCCATGCGACTTCGTCTTTGTACGGGCGAACGCTATTGAAATCGGCGCCGTCCGGCCGCGTGAACAAATCAGCCGATTGAAAAAAGTGCACGTGCGTGTCGATATAGCCGGGCAAAATAAATTTGCCGACGCAACTGACCTGTTTGCCGAGCGTGGCGGCGTCCTGTCTACCCATCGCGACGCGCTCAATCTTGTCGCCGTTGATAACGACCGAGGCATTCGGCAGCACTTTGCCATCGGCGGGATTGATCACCGTCGCGCCGACGAGCGAAATCTTTTCCGCGTGCGTCGCGGTCGCGATCAAAAGGAGACAAAGAGTGAAAGATAGGCGCGCGTTCATAGCGTCACATCAAACCTCAAACATCTTACGTCAAACATCCGCTATTCCTCCGATTCCGGCACCGCTTTCTCTGCAGCATTGAAGCCGATTTTCGAATGCGTGCCGTCGCAAAACGGTTTCTCGGTAGAAGCGCCGCAGCGACAAAGCGCCATTCGTTTTTCGGCAGGGAATTTGTTCCCATCCGCGTCGATCAATTCCACTTCGCCCGTCACGATGTACGGACCGTGCTTGATTGTTTCGATTTTTACGTGAGCCATGGCGCACACTAACTGAATTAGAGTAATCTGAAAACGTTGTAGCGGGATTGGTGGCAAACGCCGAATCAAGTAATAGGCGCTTGGCACAAGCGCCTCTACAACGCCAATATCGCATAAGCATGAGCGTTAGAATTTTGATTCCATTATTTTTCCTCGTGGTTGCTGTTTCCGCTCAGACGCCATCGCCGAGCGCAAACGCGAAGCATCCATTCACCTTCGAAGATATGATGAAACTCAAGCGCGTCGGCGCGCCGGTGCCGTCGCCAGATGGCAAATGGGTTGTTTTCGATTGCGTAGACGTCGATCTGGAAGCGAACACGAAGATTTCGCATTTGTGGATTGTGCCGGCGAACGGAGGGGAATCGCGGCGCTTGAACCAGACGGCAAACCACGAGGAGCGCCCGCGGTTTTCGCCGGACGGCAAACGTTTGATCTGGACCTCGAAAGCGACTGATCCGACGCAAATCTGGATGTGTGATTTTGATCCGGGAAGCGGGGCGCTCGTCGGCAAACTGCATCAGGTGACCGAGATTTCAACCGGCGCTGACGGCGGGATCTGGTCACCCGATGGCAAGAGCATTGTGTTCGTGTCGGCCGTTTATCCCGATTGCAAAGATGACGCGTGTAACAAGCAACGCGACGAAGAGCTGAAGAAGAGCAAGGTGAAAGCGAAAATCTTTTCGCGATTATTCTATCGCCACTGGAGCGCGTTCACCGAATTCAAGCGCAGCCATTTGTTTGTTGTAGACGCGGATGCTGTAGCCACGGGCCTGTGGCCCGTCCCGAGCGGGACGCCGCGACAGGAAGAGCGGCCCACGGGGCCGCGGCTACAACCAAGAGATCTTACGCCGGGCGATCACGATGTGCCGCCGTTCAATCTCGGTGGCCAGGACATGTACGCGATTTCGCCTGACAGCCAGGAGGTCGCCTACACGAGCAACATCGATGAGGTCGAAGCGACCAGTACGAACAACGAAATTTTCGTCGTTCCAATTAACGGAGGCAACGCCAAAAAAATTTCCACCAGTCCCGGCGCCGACACGACGCCGCTTTATTCGCCGGACGGAAAATATCTCGCCTGGCGTTCGCAAGCGCGCGCCGGCTTCGAAGCCGACAAATGGCGGCTCTTCGTTCAGGATCGACAATCGGACCAGACGCGTGATCTGACAGAGAATTTTGATCGCTCGGTGGGAAGCTTTGCGTGGGAACCCAATTCGAAGCGGTTGGCGTTTGCAGCCGAGGATCACGGCGGCGCGCCAGTTTTCGCCGTGAGCGTCGGAATGGAAACGAAACCAGCTGGCGGCGGCGCTGATGCCCTGCACGCCGACGATCTGGTTTTTTCGGGCGATGTACTGTTCTTCACGCGAATGTCGGCGCGTGCGCCGAATGAGATTTGGCGAGAAGACCCCGCTTCAAAAGACGAGATCGGAACGTACAGCTTGGATAGCTTTCTAAAGCCAGTCACCCACATGAACGACGCGCTGTTGTCGCAGATTGACATGCAGCCCTTGGAGTCCTTCACGTTCAAAGGCGCGAATGACGAAGAGGTGCAGGGTTTTATGGTGAAACCACCAGGGTTCGATCCGAACAAAAAGTATCCGCTGAAATTTCTGATCCACGGCGGGCCGCAGGGCGCGTGGGGAAATTCGTGGACATATCGATGGAACGCGGAGTTGTTTGCGGCGACCGGAAATTACGTTGTGGTAATGGTCAATTTCCACGGTTCGACCGGTTATGGGCAGAAATTTACCGACTCGATCAGCGGCGATTGGGGCGGCAAACCATATGTCGATCTGATGAAGGGGCTCGATTACGTGGAGAAAACGTATCCGTTTATCGATAAGAATCGCGAGGCGGCGCTGGGTGCCAGCTACGGCGGTTACATGGCGAACTGGATCCTCGGTCACACGAACCGGTTCAAATGCATCGTGTCGCACGATGGGACGTTTAATACAGAGTCCGTGTACGGCACGACGGAAGAACTTTGGTTTCCGGAATGGGAATTCAAAGGGCCGCCGTGGAAGAACCGCGAGATGCTACCGCAAATTTTCACCGCACTTGTTCGCTGACAAATTCAAAACGCCTACGCTGGTGATCCACGGCCAAAACGATTATCGGCTCGACGTGAGCGAAGGATTTCAACTCTTCACGACACTGCAGCGATTGGGGATTCCGTCCAAGATGCTGTATTTCCCCGACGAAGGCCATTGGGTGCTTAAGCCGCAGAACTCGCGGCTTTGGTACAAGACCGTAAACGACTGGGTGGACCAATGGTGCAAGTAATGACGCGCCCGAAACCCCGCGCTTGTAGAGGCACCTGTGCCAAGCGCCTGGGCGTTTGACACAAACGCCCCCACAACATCGTCGGTGTTATCACGTATTTGCGCGCGCGAAATACTGCTCACCCCTTGACTTTTTGCGCGAGTTGCGCATTAAAACGCTTCGGAAATCTATGGAACATTCCTTTCGTTATTTATCACAGGCACTTCTCTCGGCTGGTCTGGTTCTATTCGTCACTGCTTGCGGTGAAGACCCACGCTTTTCCGCGAATACGCAGTACGTGGGCGGAACTTACGGGGGCAGCCCGGCTACTGGGCCGCGGGACACTGTCTCCTACTGGGACGGTGACCACGCGAGCGGTAGTCCTTCCATTAAGATCAGCCTTGGAGAACAGCGCGCCTACTTTTACAAGGGCGGCGTCCTCGTGGGCGTTTCGCAATTATCGACGGGCCGCGAAGGACTTAACACTCCCGCTGGCAATTATAAGATTATTCAGAAGGACAAGGACCACGCCTCCAGTTTATTCGGAGATTATGTGGACTCTTCCGGCAAAGTAGTCGTTGCCAACATCGAGATAAAAAAAGATCCGAAACCGCCGGGAACGCATTTCCAAGGCACCCCGATGCCGTACTTCATGCGCATAGTTTCGGGGACAGGATTGCATGCAGGCTATTTGCCGGGCTATCCGGCGTCGCACGGCTGCATCCGGATGCCCGAATTCATGGCGGAAAATTTCTTCAGATCCGTTTCGGTCGGAACGCCGGTCACGATTACTAATTAGCCCGGCGGTGGGACCCTGCGTTGTTTGGCGGAAAGCTGTCAGTTTCCCCCTGCAGATTACTCACATCCAGCGCGGCTGCCTGTTGCGAACGCCGTTTGTATCTATGCTTGCAGAAAATTCCTGCTCACGCCATTCTGATCGTCCCGCGAGAGGAATATGATCGTAATTGCGCAACCAAACGCCACTGAGGAACAGATCCAAAAGATCGTTACTCGCGTTCGCGAATTTGGCCTCGAAGCACAAATCAGCCGGGGCGCATCGCGCGTAATCATCGGCGTCATTGGACCTGAAGCGCTGCTTCGCGAAAAGGCCATCGCGGCAATGCGCGGCGTGGAAGCGATCGTGCCTGTGCTGAAGCCATACAAGCTCGCGGCTCGCGATTCACGTGGCGCTTCATCCGTGGCGATCGGCGACGTTCGGCTCGGCGAAAACGAGGACATGGTCCTTATTTGCGGGCCGTGCTCTGTTGAAAGCAAAGAGCAGATCCTCTCCATCGCAACGATTGTAAAAGAATCCGGCGCAAGAGTTTTGCGCGGCGGGGCGTTTAAACCACGAACGTCGCCATATAGCTTTCAGGGCTTGCGCGAAGAGGGCCTTCGTTTTCTCGCGGAAGCGCGCGGGCAGACCGGCCTCCCGGTGGTGACCGAAGTGATGGACCCGCGCGATCTACCGATGATCGAAAAATATGCGGACTGCCTCCAGGTCGGCACGCGTAACATGCATAACTTTTCGCTGCTGAAAGAAGTGGGACGCAGCACGCTTCCCGTGCTGTTAAAGCGGGGATTCAGCGCCACGATTTATGATTTGATCATGAGCGCGGAATACATCCTGAATGAGGGCAATTCCAACGTGATCCTTTGCGAGCGCGGCATCCGCACATTTGATAACGCGGCGCGTTACACGCTCGATTTGAGCGCTGTTCCGATTTTGAAATCGAAAACGCATTTGCCAGTGATCGTGGATCCGACGCATGCGCTGGGCCTTCGCGAGTTTGTGCCGCAGATGTCTCTTGCTGCGGTTGCTGCGGGCGCAGACGCCCTCATGATTGAAGTGCACGATTCTCCGGAGCAGGCCAAGAGCGACGGTAACCAGGCGCTCACTCCCGAAATTTTCGCCGAGCTTGTTCCCCGCCTGCGCGCTGTCGCCGCAGCGATCGGGCGTGCGCTGTAGCCACTTCGCTACGCGAAGCGTAGACTGCTGTATTTACAACTCACCCACGGACGCGTCTCACAGAGACGCGGCTACAACTTTGCATGATTTGGCGTAAAGTTTGCGGTGGAAAAATCAGCGGAGTTTCTGGAGCGCGTCGCTGCAAGCGAACCGATCGCGCGCAAGCTCAATGAGATACAACGGGCTGAATGGCCCGCTCGATTTTCCCATGTCATCCCGCCGGCACAGCCATTTCTAGCCGCCGTAATCGCAAATGCCTATCACGGCCGCGAGGTCGCGAAACGCCACGCTGCCGATTGCACAATTTGGATCCTGTGCCCCAGCGTTCATTCACAGGAAATGTTTTACGAAAGCTTGTTGAACTGGCAGCCGGATGCGCTTTTCCTGCCGGAAGCGGAGCTGACCGGAATCGAAAATGTCTTGCCGGATCCGGAAATTGCAGCGGAACGGCTGGCGTTGTTTTTGCAGCTCGAGCGTAACACTGGCCCAAGGATCATCGTAGCGACGCGCGCAGGTCTCGATCAATCTGCGCCGAAACGCGGAAGTCTCGAATCCACGGTGGTTCAACTCCGACCCGGAGTGGCCACAAGGATGGAAGAATTTCTCGAACAACTCTTAAACAGCGGCTACGAACGCGTTTCGCAAGTCACCGTGCGTGGACAGTTCGCCGTCCGCGGTGGGATTATCGATCTTTATTCATGGCAAACCCCATCACCGTTTCGGTTGGAATTCTTCGGCGATCAAATCGAATCGCTGCGTGAGTTCGATATCGATACGCAAACGTCGCTTCGCGATTTGCGGTCGATCGATATTCTGCTGAGTCAAGGAGAGGCAGACCAGAGCGGATCGGTTCGTGGTTACGTTCGCGAGCGCGATTTGATCGTCGATATCGAGCCCCCAACGGAGGGCGGAGCTCTGGCGATGCCGGACTCGCAGGAGATCAAGCCTCCACACATCGAAATCAGCGAAGGCTGGATTGAAAATGGCCCGGAAGATTTCAGCGGCGCGTTTCAGGATTGCGAGATTGGAGAGTTCGGCGCTGGCGATCTCGTGCTCGCCGAGGCCAAACGCGCCCAATTCCTTGGACGCTTGAAAGAATGGGGCACGAACAATGCCAGAATCGCAATCTACTTTCAGACTGAAGGCGAGATCGAGCGGTTTCGCGAAATCATGGAGGGCGCGGTTGATGGGGTTGATTTCGTAGAGGGTTCGCTTGCGCGCGGATTTTGTTTTCCGGCGGCCAATCTAGTCGTCCTTTCGGCTGCGGAATTGTTCGGACGATTCGCAGTGCATCCTCGAAGGCTTTTGCGGCTCCGACGCGCCGAACGTCATCGCGCCCAAATCGATTTCAGCGAACTTGGCGAAGGCGATTTTGTCGTCCATCTCGAGCACGGCATCGGAAGATTCCTGGGTCTGGAGAAATTTCCTGTAGGGCAGGCGCACCGCCTCCCTGACACCGGTCAGACATCGCAGGCAACCCCGAAAGGTTTCGGCGTTGCCCTACAACAACCGACGCAACCGCAAGAGGTACTGGTCCTTGAGTTCGCCGATGAAGCGAAGTTATACGTTCCGCTCGAGCAAGCTTATCTCGTTTCGCGCTACGTCGGCGCAGGAAAAAAATCGCCGCAACTGAGCTCAATCGGCGACGGAAAATGGGGCCGCGCAAAAATCAAAGCCGCTGCTTCTATTTTCGATTATGCGGGCAAAATGCTGGCGATCCAGGCAGAGCGACAAATGCAGTCCGGTTACGCATTTACTCCAGACACAAAATGGCAGGCCGAGTTTGAACGTTCATTCCCGTTCCGCGAAACGCCCGACCAAATGAAGGCGATCATCGACACGAAAATCGACATGGAACGGCCACGACCGATGGATCGCCTGATTTGTGGCGACGTGGGCTTTGGCAAGACGGAAGTCGCGGTCCGCGCGGCATTTAAGGCGGTGATGGAGGGGAAACAAGTGGTCGTGCTCGCGCCGACCACTGTTCTCGCTCAGCAACATTTCGAAGTGTTCCGGCAACGCATGCTCGAGTATCCGGTGCGGATCGAAATGCTTAGCCGTTTTCGTTCGCAATCCGAACAGAAGAAAGTGCTGAAATTGCTGCGCGAAGGCGGCGTCGATATCGTCATCGGCACGCACCGGCTCATTTCCGGAGACGTCGTCTTCAAGGACCTCGGCCTGGTTGTCATTGATGAGGAACAGCGATTCGGGGTTCTGCACAAGGAGAAATTCAAAGAGCTCTTCAAGCTTGTCGATGTGTTGACACTTTCCGCCACACCGATTCCGCGCACGCTCTATCTTTCACTGGTGGGCGTGAAAGATATGTCCACCATCGAGACTCCCCCGCTCAATCGTTTGCCAGTTGAAACAGTCGTGTCGGCGTACGATGAACGGATCATTCGTGCCGCGATCGATCGCGAACTTGAACGGCAGGGACAGGTGTTCTTTTTGCACAACCGCGTTGCCTCGATCGAGCGGGTGCGTGAGCGAATCGCGCATCTTTGTCCGCAGGCCAGAATCGAAATCGGACACGGCCAGATGGACGCCGACGAGCTGGAAGCGGTGATGGCGCGATTTGTCGCCGGGAAAACAGACGTGCTGGTTTGCACGACAATTATCGAAAGCGGTCTCGATATTCCGAATGCGAACACAATCATCATCGATCGCGCGGATCAATTCGGCCTCGCTGATTTGTATCAATTGCGCGGGCGCGTCGGTCGCGCTGAGCACAAGGCATATGCCTATCTGCTTCTCCCGCGCGAAATGATGACAGTCGGCGCCGCGCGCAAGCGAATCAGCGCGATCAAGCAATACAGTTCCCTGGGCGCCGGTTTTCGCATCGCCATGCGCGACCTGGAGATTCGCGGCGCGGGCAGTATTCTCGGCACCGCCCAGAGCGGGCACATCATGGCGGTAGGGTTCGATTTATATTGCCAGTTGCTCAAGCAAGCGGTGGCGCAACTGAAAGGACAAAAACCACGGTTGCGGTTGGACGTTGACGTTCGCCTTGATTTTGTAGTGACAAACGAAGCGGAGTTCATCACGCCATCGACAACAGAAAACGGTTTTCCACCCCCGAATGCTTTCGGGGTTGGAAAAGAGCCGTTCCCCGAGCGGATTCCCGCGTTCATTCCAGTTTCGTTCGTAAGCGACCCGGCCATGCGCATACGATCGTACCGTGACATTGCGGAAATTACGTCGCGCGAGCAATTTGACCGGCTGCGCCGCGATTGGCGCGATCGTTTCGGAGCGTTTCCGCCTGCCGTTGACAATTTGTTCGCGCTGGTCGAAATCAAGCTTGCCGCGGCGGAGTCAGCCGTGAACCGCGTGGAAGTGCGCGAGCGCAAAGTGATGCTGACGCGGCACGGGGATTTTATACTTGTCGCGGGCAAATTCCCTCGTTTAGTTGGATCGAAAATCGATCAACACCTCCCGGAAGTTGTCGAACTGATCAAGAAATTATGAGTAATTTCATTCGTCCATTTGTGGCCGTTTTACTGGCGGTCGGTGCACTTGTTCAAGTGCCGATCCAGAACGCTGCATCTGCGGAAAACGAAGCCACAGTTGTGGACGGCATCGCTGCGATCGTAAATGGCGAAGTGATCACGTATTCTCAGGTGCGTGCCTTATCTGCGCCGCAGGAGAGATTGTTGCGCCAGCAGTACACCGGGCCGGATCTGGAGAAGAAAATGACGGAATTGCGGCAAGCCGCAGTAAAAGACCTGATTGATCGGCGGCTCATTATTCAAGCATTCAAGAAAGAAACATACGAAATTCCTGATCACATCGTGGACCAGCGAATACATGAGATCATTCGAGAAGCGTTTGGTGGCGACCGCAACACGTTTGTCAAAACGCTCGAAGCGCAGAACTACACGTTAGGCGAGTTCAAAGAAAAGGAGATGGAAAAGATCATTGTGGGAGCGATGCGCACCAAGAACGTAAAGACAAACTCCGTTATTCCGCCTAACAAGATCGACGACTACTACCGGAAACATCGCGATGAATTTACGTCCAAGGAGCAGATCAAATTGCGAATGATCATGATTTCCGGGCATAAGGACACCGCCAGCGCGCCGGCGCAAAAAGAACTAGCCGAGGAAGTGCTTGGCAAGCTCGCCAGTGGCGGGGAGTTCGAGCAGATGGCGCAGACCTATTCCGAAGACAGCACAAAAGACAACGGCGGCGATTGGGGATGGATCGAGCGCAAAACTCTGGCCGAACCGCTGGAGAAGTTCGCCTTCAACATGCCTATCGGCAGAATCAGCAACATCATCGATTACGCCGGTAATTATTACATCCTGAAGGTTGAGGATAAGCACGGCGGCAGCACGAAATCGCTCACCGAAGTGCGGGCTGAGATCGAGAAAAAACTGGTGCAGCAAGAAGCCCAGCAACTTCAGGAGCGCTGGATCGCCGGCCTTAGACAGAAAGCCTACATCAAGATGTACTAAGGCATTTCGATTTTCTTCCTCTCTTCCTCTTCCTCTTCTCCATCGTCCAATCCTGTTCGTGCCGAGTGAGCAAAATCGATTAGGCTCACAAGCATGAGCGGGAGCACCCCGAAGCGCATTGGGATCACGCTTGGAGACTGCGCCGGAATCGGGCCGGAGATTGTCGAGCGCGCTCTGAAATCGGGCCGCATCCCCGACTCGACTAAATACGTCGTCCTTGGCCGACAACCAAATTGTAAGTTCGGACAACCGACGCCAGAGACTGCGCGTGCCGCCGCAGCGGCGCTCGAAGAAGCTGTGACACTCGCCCGTCGCGGCGAGCTCGAGGCGATCGTGACCGGGCCTGTCCACAAAGCGCGGATGTACGAAGTTGGATTCAGATTCCCGGGCCAAACCGAATTTTTTGCGGAGCGTTGCGGCGTGGAAAATTTCGCAATGTGTTTGACGAGTGAAAAACTCACGGTTGCACTCGTCACCGCGCACATTCCGTTACGCAAGATCGCTCGTGCGCTCAAGCAGTCAGAGATAGCGCGCGTCGGGCTGTTGCTCGCGAAATTTTTGCGGTCCCGCGGCAAAACCGCGCCGCGCATTGCCGTTGCGGGATTTAATCCGCATGCCGGCGAATCAGGCAAACTCGGCTCCGAAGAAATTGAAATTATCGGCCCCGCTATCGAAGATTTGAACTCGTCACCCGTCACTCGTGACTCCTCATTCGTTTTCACCGGGCCGGTTTCACCGGACACCGTTTTCAACCGTGCCATTGAAGGTGAATTCGATGCGGTGCTTTGCATGTACCACGATCAGGGATTGATTCCATTGAAGCTGCACGCATTTCACAGCGGCGTGAACGTAACGCTCGGGCTGCCATTCCCGCGCACCAGTCCGGACCATGGCACTGCATTTGAAATCGCCGGCAAAGGTATCGCGCGACCCGACAGCATGATCGCCGCAATTAATCTCGCGACGGAGCTGACGAAAACAAAACCGAAGACATGCAACCTGGAAGCCAAGAATCCAGAATGATTAAACTCGAATCTTCTTTTCCTGTTTTGAAACTCGCTCGTTTCCCAACTCGCTCGGCGCTGCCCGTCGCGCCTTTGCCTTCTATCTCAGAAATCCCATTTCCTCGATTCCTAGTTTTCTGATTAGTTTCTCTCCCGTGAACATCGCCAGGTACGGTTCCGTTTTTAACATCGGACTCCAGAACACATTCGTGTACCGCTGGAATTACTTCCTGCGCGCATTGTTCGGGCTGATTCCGCTTGCCGGGACCGTGTTTCTCTGGTCCGCAGTTTTCAAGGAACGCGGCGGCGGCCTGCACGGCTACGACTACGGCTCGATGATTTATTATTATCTGCTCACTCTTTTGGTCAGCAACCTGGTTGTGCCGACTGAGGATGAATTTCAAATTGCAGCGGACATTCGCGAAGGCCAAATCAATGCGCTGCTCACAAAGCCGATGAGTTATCTCGCGTACCGGACCAGCATTTTTTTTAGTGCGCGCCTGGTGTACAGCTTCGTGACGCTGCCGCCAATCGCGTTGATCTTCATTTATTTCCGCGAGTACGTCGTGCTGCCAGCCGATCCGTTGGTGTACGTGTTGACAGTGATCTCGATCGTGATGGCGGCGTTCATTCAATTCTTCATCACCTACAGCCTGGCGATGTTCGCGTTCTGGATTTTAGAAATCTCCACCATCGTGTTCATCGTTTATTCATTCGAATATTTCCTCGGCGGTCAGATGTTTCCGATCGATATCATGCCGCCGGCAGTCCAAGCGGTGATGAAATGGCTGCCGTTTTATTACGAGCTGTTTTGTCCGGTTGCTATCTTTCTCGGGCGATTAAAGGGATCTGACCTTGTTCAAGCGCTGGCCATCCAAACTGGCTGGCTTCTGCTAACGTGGATGTGGGCTCGCTTCATGTGGCAACGCGGCCTCGGCCATTACCAGGCTGTGGGGGGATAGTCGCCGAGAACTTTTCGATTTTCTGATTGTTACATCAGTGCTTCGCATCTTTCGGTGCGAGCGAGGCGACGATTTTTTCAAAGCGCGGATCGCCGCGCAAAGGATCCCAAAACGGGAGTAGTTTCAACTGACCATAGCTGACGGGGCTTGGAGGACGGACGACGATGGCCAGCTGTTCGCACGCCAGATCTTTGTCGCCAGCCCAGGCAGCGATCATCGCCAGATACTTGATCATCGCCGGACCTCTGACCGCATCTTTTTCCACGGGCATAAGCTCAACTGCGTGCCGCCCTTCGCGCAGCGCCTCTTCCTTGCGCCCAAGAGCAGCATCTATTAGACCCAGCACACACCACGCCGGGGCGAAATCTGGTTGAGCATGGATGATTCTTTCGTGCTCGGCACGCGCCGCAACGAAGGCCGATCTCGCTTTGTCATCATCCTTCGCCATGCGGGCGATTATACCTTCAAGAAATGAACGATTAGGAAAAACATCGTTTCCCAGATCGATTGGATTCTCGCCGGCTGCGATCAAGACATCTTTTGCCGAGGCGACGTCGCGTTCGGCTAATGCGCATTCGAGCCACCACTGAACGATATTCAGAATTCTAGCGCCCCCAGGATATGTACCCCGAACTGAATCGATTATTTGATGCAGCGGCTGAGTATTGGCTTTGGACTCAAATTCGATGGTTGCGACTATTACTCTCGTATCCGTGTCGTTCGGTGCGAAAGACAGTACGCGGCGTAACCACAGTTCTTGTTCAGCATAGCGCCCAAGGGTCGCGTAATTTCCTGCAATGTTTTGCAGTACGGCAAAATTGCGGGGATCGAGATCAGCGGCGCGCTCAAAGGATTGGGTGGATTCTTCCCAGTACCCCTGACGCCTCTGGATTAAACCGGCAACAAATAATGTCTGGGGATCATTCGGCAAAGCTTGCCGGGCACCACCCAGCTCAGCCAGAGCACCGTCGTAATCCAGGTGTCCCCAGTAAAGATTCCATGCACGCGCGAGATGCGTTTCGCCTGCGTCCGGACGAAGGCGAGAGGCCGACTCAAGGGCTGCTTCCGCGAGGGCCAGACGTGCTGGTGTATGGTCGTGACCAAAGAAATAAAGCGCGTCATGAACAAAGGCGAGTTGGCAAAATGCTCGGAAAAATGATGAATCACGCGCGACCGCCTGGTTAAGCAGATCCACCGCCTGCAACAAATTAGGTTTCGAGCTAACGTAAAAGCTCGGCGTTACGAAAAGATTCCTGGCGCGTGTGTAGAAATCGAAGGCGACAATGTCGATTGTTGCGGGACGCTCGATTTCGCTCCTCTCATTGGGCGAGAGTTTTGCATGAAGCTCCTCGGCAATCGCCATTGCCATCCGGCTTTGTATTCCAAAAAAGTCCGCCAGATCTCCGTCATAGGTGTGCCCCCATAACTGCCGTTGAGTGCGCGCATCGACTAACTGCGCGTTGACCCGTACGCGATTGCCAGAGCGCTGCACACTTCCTTCCACAACAGAGGCAATCCCGAGTTGCTGGCCGATCTTGCGCAAATCGCGCGCGACGCCGCTCTTGTATTGCATCACCGAAGTGCGGCCGATAACTTTTAGATCGGCGATCCTGGCGAGGTTGGTGAGAATTTCGTCCTGCACGCCGTCGGCGAAGTAGACATTGTCCGGATCAGGGCTCCGGTTTTCAAATGGAAGCACGGCAATGCTTTTGTCAGGATCCAAAGGCGCATTTTGGATTCGCAGTGGTTGAAAGACGAAAAGTCCAGACATCGCGAGGACTAGGAGAGCTGCCGCTACGAGAGCGACGCGCGTGCGTCGCCTGCTACGTGCCTCTGGGGAGCAACGTTTGCAGCTGCGTTGCTAACTCACTGGTGCCGGGCCGCGAGGCCGGTTCGAATGCGAGCATCGATTCGAGCAGCGATTTCAGGCGATGCGGGACGTGCGCTGCTTTGAGTTGTTCGACGGGAAGCGCATTTGATTTTTGGGCGCAGTGAATCTCCTCAACAGTACGGCCAGCAAATGGGGTTTTTCCAGTAAGCGCGAACCAGAGCGTTTCGCCTAGCGAGTAAATGTCGGAGCGCACATCGAGCGCAGAATGTTCAAACTGTTCCGGGCTGGCGAATGCTGGCGTACCGACAAATCTGTCATGGGTCAGCGACTTCGGATCGGTTGCCGTGTGAAAAGCTTTGGCCAAACCGAAATCGATTATTTTCACCACCGGAATCCCGCTCTTGCGGAGCGCGCGTACTCTACTTCGCTCGGACCGGGCTTGATCGGTTTTCATCACTTCCGAGTCGTCCGCATTTATGAGCATCAGATTTGCTGGCTTTAAATCGCGGTGGACTAGCCCGTGTTTTTCTGCGGCGGCCAGGGCCGAGGTGACTTGCTCTGCAATTCCGATGGTGGTACGGGCACCGAGCGGCCCGGTGCGGTGAACGCGTTCATCAAGGGTCTCGCCCTCGATCAATTCCATCGCATAAAAATATTGGCCTGTCTCAACGCGCATCCCGAATTGATAGACGGTAGCGATGTGTTCGTGTCGCAGCGCTGCAGCCGCGCGCGCTTCGCGGACAAAACGTTCGCTTGCGTCAGCGCTTCGTTCAGCGATATCGCTTTTAATAATCTTTAAGGCGACTTTGCGCTGGAGCGACGTATCGGTGGCGCGATAGGTGACGCCCATCGCGCCACGGCCAAGCTCGCAGAGACTTCCATCCGCGTTACAATCGATTTCATAAATACCAAAGCGCGTGCTGCCCCTGCGAGCATCCGGGGTTGAATCTTGCGACACTTCTTTTTCGCTGCCGATTCCCGCCAGCAATAGACACGACATGCAGCCGCCTTCGCCTTCGAATGTTTCCTCGAGCGTCGCGCCGCAGGTCGGACACGTCAGAATGTGCTGCGAAGAGGGTTGCATTTGTTTGGGCTAAGCGATTAGACCAGACCGAGGCAACGATTGCCCGATCTTCCGCTCAATCTCTTCTTGAGCCTCGGGGGACATGTGGAGCCACCTAACGACAAAATCTTTCATAAACCCGCTGCGAGGCTATGTCGAGGATAAAGCTGGCGAGGTGCGTCACGCGAGAGGGGGTTGAACCTTAGGCATTTTCATCGGACATAGGACGCACCCATGGCGCGTCTTCACGAGTACCAAGGCAAAGCAATTCTCGCCGCGAATGGATTCAAAGTCCCACGCGGCCGGGCCGCATCGAATGCGGACGAAGCCGTCGCGGCTGCGAAGAAACTGGGCAGCGAGGTTGTGGTTAAGATCCAAGCCTGGACTACAGGACGTGCAGGGATTGGGGGAGTCGCTTTCGCCAAAAAGCCCGAAGAGGTATGCGCGCACGCTAAGCGAATGTTGGCGATGAAAGTGGGGCAGTTTCCGGTCGAAACTGTTCTGGTGGAAGAAAAGATCGATATCGATCGCGAGTTTTTTCTGTCGTTCGCCATCGATGACGGTGCCCGCGCGCCGATGATCATTTTCGCCGCAGGCGGCGGGTCTGGAATCGAAGAACGCGCTGCTTCAACGCACAGAATCCCGTGCGATGTGAATCGCGGACCGTTGGATGCAGCAGTCGATGAAGCCGTGGCGTCCTGCGGACTCTCAGCGAACAATGCGAAGCAACTAAGTGAGTCGATCCGAAAATTGTTCGATTCGGCACGCAGCGTTGAAGCTCGTTCGCTGGAAATCAATCCACTGGTACTGACCAAAAGCGGCGAGTTCGTCGCGGCCGATTGCCGCATCACGATTGATGATTATGCCGTTGGACGGCATCCGGAGCTCGCGATCGAGATTGCACGCGAGTTCGATCATCCGCCGACGGCCCTCGAGCGCGTGGCGTACGCCGTCGAACAAAACGATCATCGCGGCACATTTTATTTTGCTCAGCTGGCAACGTCGGCTGCGAAAGGATCAAAAGGATTGGCGGGATTTCACGGAGCAGGTGGCGGCGGCTCGATGATGTCGATGGATGCGATCGTGAATGCCGGATTTACGATCGCCAATTTCACCGATACGAGCGGCAATCCATCCGCATCGAAAGTCTATCGCGCCGCGCGAATCATCCTGGCCCAACCCGATTTGGTCGGTTATTTCGGTTCCGGCTCAGGAGTCGCGAGTCAGGAACAATACTGGTCCGCGTACGGGTTGGCGAAGGCGTTTTGGGAACTCGATCTCGACATTCCCGCGGTGATTCGCCTCGGCGGCAATACCGAAGATCGTGCTGTGGAGATTTTGCATCGCATGTCGAAGCTCTTGCGTGTGCCAGTCGAAGGATACCGCAAAACCGACACGCCTTCGTTTATTGCCGCGCGTTTTGCGGAACTTGTTGAGGGCGCTGGCGGAAAAAAATGGAGACCAGTCACGCCTCGATTGCCAAAATTTGTCAAAGATGCATCCGCAACAAAGCTCGCGGTGAAAAATGGCCGTGTCTGGATCGACACTGCGCGTTGGCCCGAGATGCGCGCCGCGGTTGAATCGCATTCAGCCGGATTAATCGTCGATCGCGATGGCGCGCCCGTCGCGTCGTTGTCCAAGGAAGAGTTCGCTACCAAAGATTCCGAATTGCTCGGCTGCGATGTCGAATGCCGTCTCGCTGGCATCGAAGGCTTCTATCTGGAGCTTGATATCCCCGGCTTGAATGAATTGATCGGAGGCGATCGTTAAATGGCAATTTTAATTGACGAGAAAAAACGCGTGCTGGTGCAGGGAATCACGGGACGCGAAGGCCGGGCGCGCACGCGCTTAATGCGCGAGTACGGGACGAATGTGGTGGGAGGAGTCACGCCAGGCAAAGGCGGACAGAATGTTCTCGGTGTCCCGGTGTTCAACACACCGGAGGAGGCCGTGAAATCGTTAGGCAATATCGATGTTTCAGTTGTTTTTGTCCCGGCAGCCGGCGTAAAAGACGCTGCGATCTCAGCGATTGAAGCAGGGATCAAACTTGCCGTGCTCGTGCCCGATCGCGTTCCGGTGTGGGACGCGATGGAGATCTCCTCGGCGGCGAAAGCGAATAACGCAATGTTTCTCGGACCGAACACGCTGGGGGCGTTGAGTCCCGGCAAGGCGGTGGTGGGCATGATCGGCGGTCGCGCGGAAAGTGCGCGGCAATGGTTTAAGCCCGGTGTGCCGAAAGGCGTCGGCGTGATCAGTCGCTCCGGCGGTATGGCATCGAGCACCGGCTATTACCTCGGGCAAGCCGGCGTGCGGCTTTCGACCATTGTGCACATTGGCGGCGACGCGGTAATTGGAATTCGTTTACCCGATGCGGCGGCGATGTTCGAAGCCGATCCGCTCACCGAAGCGATCGTGATATTCGGCGAGATTGGTTCGTCGCAGGAGGAAGAGTTGGCGCAACTCATCGCCGATAGAAAAATCACCAAGCCGGTCGTCGCTTACATTGGTGGTAAAGCCGCGCGAGAAGGTACGCGCTTCAGCCATGCAGGCGCGATAATCGAGGGCGGCCGTGGAACGCACGCCGGCAAAGTAAAAGCGCTGCGCGAAGCAGGTGCGACCGTGGTTGACGGCTTTGGCGAATTGCCCGACGCGGTCGTGACCATCCTGAAACAGATCAAGGGACAAAGTCTCATGAGCGAAGCTGACAAGAAGGCGGTGTGGCACAGCGCAATCACGCGGATTCAGCCTAACAAGGTTGCTGTGCGGGGATACGACATCGCGGAACTAATGGGGCGCGTTTCCTTTGGCGCCGCGGTTTATTTAATCTTAACCGGCGAAATGCCATCGCCGGCAATTGCGCGTCTGATGGACGGAATTCTGGTCTCATCCATTGATCACGGGGCCACACCTCCCAGCGCATTGAGCGCACGTAATGTTGCGTCGACTGGCGCGACATTAAGTGCGTCGGTCGCTGCGGGTATCATGTCGATCAATCGCCATCACGGCGGCGCAATTGAAGATTGTGCGCGGCAACTGAAAGCGATCGCTGATCGTGCAGCGAACGAATCTATCTCGTTAGACGAGGCCGCGACGCGTACGCTTCGGACCATGAGCGAAGCGGGTGAACGCATGTCTGGATTTGGTCATCGCGTGCACACAAAAGATCCGCGCACTGCGCGTTTGTTCGAACTTGCCCGCGAAGCCGGCGTGGACGGCGCGCATATGCAGGCGGCGCGCGCAGTTGAAAAAGCATTTGCCGACGCGAAAAAATCCCTCCCGATCAATGTAGACGGAGCGATCGGCGCCATCCTCGCTGACTTGGGAATGGGTCCCGCGGCATTTAACGGCATATTCATGGTCGCGCGCACACCAGGACTCATCGCGCATGTCATCGAAGAACAAACTCGCGAAAAACCGATGCGCCGAATCGATCCGGTGAACCATGGATATGACGGGCCGTCGCCCCGGATGATTTCTGACAATCGTTCGTCCTAAAAAGGATTTCTGAACAAAAAAAGATTTGATTCCTAGGGAATTTTTACCTAAGAATCGCGGCAGCCTAACAAGCTCCACAACTCCACAAACCCACACTCCACTCATGAAAACGAAATCCACTTCGCAATCCGCCTTCACTGTCCGTCTCCTAGTCGCCTCGGTTTTTTGTGCTACCAGCGTGGTCATCACGCTGCTTGCCTTTGGCACATTCTCCGCTCAAGCCCAGCTAAAGCAGCGAGTCATCATGCAATCCACCGATCCGCTTGTGCCTGTCGGATTTGATTGTTCCCGAATCAGTGAGCTGGGAATCGACAAACAAGAGAACTTGCGAGCCGGAGCAATCATGATTGCATGCGGCGAAGCGCAGGGAGGGAAACCTTCCGCTTCGAGCGCATTGTTCGAAGCAATTAAAAGCGCGTTAGCTCCCCTGGCCTATGGTGCCAGTGACGTCGATCTAATTACAGGCACCGAGACATCTCCGAATGTTACGCAGTCGGAGACATTCACTGCGAGCAATCCGGATAATCCCAATGAGATTGTGGTCGCTTACAACGATTCACGCGGCCGCAACGCCAGCCCTATCAACATTTCGGGCGCATCGGTTTCCACCGACGGCGGCAACACGTTTGCTCGTCTCACCAACGCCAGCGGCCAAAGCCCCTTCTCCAACACTCTGGGCGATCCTGTCATTCTTTACAACCGTCCGACAGGCACCTGGTTCACCATCTGGCTTGACGCGAGCTGCGGTGCTCAAGGCCTCGGCGGCTATAAATCCACGAATCCATCGAGCGCGAACAGCTGGACTCACTTTTGCATTCACAGTAATTCCCAGGACGACCGCGAATCTGGCTGGGCGGATACTAACCCGACCTCCCCCTTCTACGGGCGGATGTATGTTTCCTGGAACGACTTCAATGTCGGCGGTGGTGCGCTCTTCGTTCGCTATTCCACAGACAATGGCCTCACTTGGGCTAACGCGCGGCAGATCACCAGCGGCACTCCATTTATCCGCGACGTCCAGATTACTGGAGACCTTGCCACGGGCGATGTTTACATCGCCGGCATGAACGAAGGTGGCGGCGGTTTTCCTCACAACGACTCCAATCTTTTCTTCAGATCAACCGACGGCGGCAACACTTGGACCAACACCTACAGCGGCCCCGCCTTTCCCGGTCCGGGCGTAACGGCCGTGGGCTACTTCGCGTGCATGTTTACCGATGGCGGTGGCTACTGGCGACATGAGGGCTGGGGTGAGCCCGCCGCGCTCAATGGCGTCGTGCATTACGTTTATGCCCAGCATGGAGCTGGTAGCGACCCTGGCGACGTCTATTACATCCGCTCCACAGATCGTGGCCAAACTTTTGGTGCACCGCTCAAGTTGAATAGCGATGCCACTACACGACCTCAGTGGGAGCCGAACCTTTCGGTAGGCTCCAATGGTAGTGTCTTCACGGCATGGTATGACGCGCGCGAAAGCGCGAGTTGCACCCGCGGTAACTCAGCCGTGCCGTGTTACAGGATGTGGGCGCGTAGATCCATAGACAATGGTGTCAGTTGGTTGTCTGACCAGACCTTCTCGGATGTGGTTAGTCCGCTACCTGCTCAACCTGATCCTGGCATCCAGGCAACCTATGCCGGCGACTACGATTATGGCAGCTCCTCGCCAAATCAGCACCTGCGTTCGTGGGTGGATGGGCGCGTTGCGATCGCCGGCAGCTCTCAGCAGGATGCCTTCCATGACAGACAGTCGACGAGCGGTGCATCGCCGACGCCAACGGCAACTGCTACTGCAACTGCTACCGTAGCACCGAGCCCGACAGCTACGGCTACAGCAACCGCAACAGCAACGGCCACCGCGACCGCAACTACTACCCCAACGGCGACCGTAGCTCCGAGTCCAACTCCTACAGCTACAGCTACAGCTACGGCTACTCCGGGCCAAATCACACTCAGTGCGACCGGCTACCTGCAGGGGAAGCAGCGCAGAGCGGATCTCACGTGGAACGGGGCTACTTCGAGCAATGTTGATATTTACCGTAACGGCGCGTTGATCGTCACCACCGCGAATGATGGTTCGTACACCGATCGCATCGGCGGCCGCGGACCTGGCAGTTTCACGTACCGCGTATGCAACCAAGGCACTCAAACGTGTTCGAATGACGATACGGTGAACTTCTAACTCGCATTCCTGGATGCCTGGAAATCTCACACGACTGAGATCTGTTATTGCGATTTTCGGCGTTGCCCTGCTAAGTGCCGGCCAAGCGCACGCGCAGGTGAACGTTACACAGGAGCACAACAATCTTTCCCGGAATGGCGTTTACGTTGACGCTGCATTTACGCCTTCGGCGGCCGCAAACTTGACGCGCGACCTGAACTTCGACGGCACGATCGTCGGGAACATGTACGCGCAGCCGCTTTATATCGAAGGCGGCCCAAGTGGGCCGATCGTCATCGCCGTAACCGAATCCAACAACGTTTACGCGCTTAATGCGACGACCGGTACCGTCATTTGGCAGCGCAATGTTGGGCCCGCGGTTACTTCCGGTCTTCCATGCGGAAACATTAATCCTGTTGGCATTACCGGCACGCCCGTTGTCGATCTCGCTTCGCGAGCACTTTTCTTTGATGCGTTAATCGACGGCGCGACGAAAAAGCATTTCATCTATTCGTTGAATGTGGACACAGGCGCCACGAATGCGGGCTGGCCCGTGGATTTGAACGCTGTCGCCACTTACAACGGCATCACCTTCACTTCTTTGGTGCAGGAAGAGCGAGGTGGCCTGACTGTCGTCAACGGGACCGTGTATGTCGCCTACTCCGGATATGCCGGCGACTGCGGTACCTATCGTGGCTGGGTTGTTGGCATGAAAATTAATAATCCCTCTACCGTCAAAGCTTGGGCCACGACGGCGATTGGCGGTGGAATTTGGGGACATGGCGGCGTCGCCAGTGATGGCACCAACATGTTTGTGGTCACTGGCAACACGTTCAACACCGGCGGTAACTGGATGGGGGGCGAAGCAATCATCCGGTTGCAAGATGGGCCGTCTTGGACCGGGCAGCCTACCGACTACTGGGCGCCGACAAATTGGTTAAGCCTCGACAATGGTGACACCGATCTTGGTGGTGTTAGCGCCACCATGATCGATGTGCCTGGCGCCACGCCTTCACAGCTGGTCCTGGCGCTTGGAAAGGATCGGAACGCGTACCTCTTAAATCGGAACAATCTTGGCGGAATTACCGCGCCTGTGACGCAGGCAAATGTCTCGGGCACAACGCTAAGAGGTACATCGGCGGTTACGTATCGTACCGGCCAGGGAACGTATTTCGCCTTCCACGACGACGGCAACGCAATTACCGCTTACAGGATCACCGCAGCAAATCCGCCGGGCATTGTGAGCGCGTGGAGCATGGGCCAGGGCGGTCGAGGTTCGCCATGGATCACGACAACGGACGGCACCAACAACACAATTGTCTGGGTGGCTGGCGTAGCAGGCGACCAGCGGCTCCACGGTTACAATGCAGATACCGGTGCGGTTGTGTACACAGGTGGTGGCACAAACGAGTTAATGGCTGGCACACGCCAGTGGAATACCGGGATCGTCGCTCGAGGCCGGATTTATTTTGCGGCAGATAATAAGGTTTATGCCTTTAAGCTGCCCACAGCGACCCCCACACCTACTGCGACTGCGACGGCAACCGCCACCGCGACGGCGACAGCGACCGCAACCTCGACTCCCACATCTACCCCCGTTCCAAGCCCAACACCGACAGCTACGGTTACTCCTACGGCGACGCCAACCCCAGGACAGATCACGCTGAGTGCGCGTGGTTACAAGGTGCAAGGACGACAGACGGTGGATCTCTCATGGGGCGGAGCGGCCGGGAGCAATGTGGACATTTATCGCAATGGCGTGGTGGTCGGTACAACGGGAAACGACGGGTTCTACACCGACTCACCAGGTGGCCGTGGCCATGCCACCTATACGTATAAAGTGTGCCAAGCCGGCACTCAGACCTGTTCGAATCAAGTAACGGTGACGTTCTGACGTTTGGCGATCCGGCGGTCTTCCTTCGGGCGCATGGTGATCCGCGATCACTGATCGACGTTCATTGAATTGTTTTCCTTCTAAAAAGTCCGCTGTCCTCAGCGGAGCGCTCGCAATGCGTTAGGGACAGCGCACATTACAGCGCCGGGGTTGATTTCCCGCTCAGTGCAGAATCGCGCTTCCCAAAAAGCGATGCAAAGACGCATCGCACTTCAAAAATCCGGCTCCTGCCGGGCGAAACAGTCTTTGTGGTGCTCTAAGTCCGGCGAGGCTCAGCATAATCCGCGATCAGATTAAAAAATTCCAAAAGAAGTGTTGACACGCTTGTACCATCTCACATAGGATTTCGACTCCATCTCGGTTTTACCGGAGAGGGAAACAACTCCGCTTCCACCTATGAAAAAAAAATCCACGTCAAAATCCGCCTTCTTTAACCTTCGCGTCTTAATTGCCTGTGTTCTCTGCGTCTTCGGCATTGCCGTGGCGTTATTCGCTCAAGGAAAAAACGCCAAACAAACTCAACAACCCGGTCGCTCCAGCGGCGCGCAGGATGCACCCGGCACCCAAAAGCCGGAGGTCGTGGCGCTCATCGGCCCGGTCCATCTCGCGGACGTACGCAGCCTCCCTTACATCGCGCCCGAGCCTGAGCTTGAGACAGAAGCAATGATGCGATATCCGCATGGCCACGGCGAACCCGGAGCGCAACCAGGAAAAGGGGTCTCCGGTCTGACATATGTGCAGCGGTTGCTAAAAAATCTCTGGCGTCCGACCCCAACAATGCCGGCTCCGATCCTAACGTTTGAGGGCGGTGCAGCAGCCCAGTTTTGCGCATGCGCGCCACCGGATAGCGATGGCGATGTTGGCCCTAATCATTACGTAGAAGCGATCAACTCTGCATACGCGGTTTACAACAAAACCGGTACCCTTCTAGCTGGCCCAATTACATACAATACGTTGTTTTCTCCCCTCACCGGCACTCCATGCAGTGCCCAAAATCACGGTGACCCATTCGTCATGTACGATCCGGCGGCTGACCGCTGGCTTATAAGCGACTTTGCCTTTGCCTCGTTTGGCGGCAGCCCCTCCTTTGAATGCGTTGCCATATCTCAAACCCCTGACCCGTCGGCAGGCAGTTGGTTCTTGTATGCCGTCCCAATAGATGCCACCAACGCGAACGACTACCCGAAGGCGGCGATATGGAATAATCCGGCCCCCGGCGGCGCCTATCACTTCACGTTCAACCTGTTCGCCAGCCCATCGGGGCCCTTCAACGGGGTGAAAGCTTTCGCGCTCGATCGCGGGGCGATGTTAACCGGCGCTCCTGCCACCGCCATTTCATTTTTGATCCCCCCCGCTGGGTTAGGCGATTCCTACAGCCTTGTGCCGGCCGGGTTTCGCACCGGTAGTGCGCCGCCTGCGGGCAGAGATGAAATGCTTCTCGCCATAGACAGCCCGGCCGTTGAAAACGTGGCTTTGACTCAGGTGAAGGCGTGGCTTTTTCATGTGGATTTTGTCACACCGGCGAATTCGACTCTCGGCAGTGGCGCCAATCACACCCAGAATAACCTGATCACAGTGAATCCGTTCGTCGACGGGTTCACAAACGCGACGGGCTTTACCATGGTGCCACAGCAGGGAACGGCCCAGAAGCTCGATACCTTGGGCGATAAGATTATGACGCCGCTGGTTTACCAAAATATTGGCGGCACTGAGTCTTTGTGGGCTAGTCACACCATAGTTCCGAATTTCCCGAGCGGACCGAGTGCCGTTAGGTGGTATCAATTTGATGTCACGGGCGGTACATTTCCCGCCAGTCCTGTGCAACAACAGGATTGGACCAACGGCGGCGATGGATTATGGCGTTTTATGCCTAGCATAGCCGCCGATCAAAGCGGCAACGTTGCCATCGGTTATGCTGTGTCCAGTACCAGCTCATTCCCAGGGATTCGTTATGCGGGGCGTCTTGTTAGTGATCCCCCTGGCAACCTGGGTCAAGGCGAAGCTACCCTGATCAGCGGTCCAGCGAACCAGACGGGTCTTAGCCGCTGGGGCGATTATAGTATGACCACCATTGATCCCTCCGATGGCACGAGCTTCTGGCACGTAGGCGAATACCAGGCGAATAGCGGCAGTTTCAATTGGCACACTCGCATCGGTAAGTTCAGCTTCGCCGGCGGCGGCGCAACCCCAACGCCAACACCGACTGCTACCCCGGCTTCTTGCAGCTGGGCGGCCGGCCCTGATATGCCGCAGGCCGACACCCGCTCGGTTGGAGTCTTTTTCCCGGCTAACGGGAACTTTTACTCCATGGGCGGCCGTGACGTCAATAACGTCGAGTTCCTTAATCCATTTGAGTATAATCCCACGACTAACAGCTGGACAACCAAGTCAGCCACTTACCCCGACGGGTTTACCAACAACATGGGTTGCAGCGTACTTAACGACAGCGGAACGGACTACATCTACTGCGTGGGTGGTTCCAATTTCGCCACCCAGACCACGACCGATCGCGTCTTCCGTTATGACCCTGTTGCCGATGCGATCACAGCTGTCGCAGCTCCCTGGCCATCTGGGGTGAACACTCTGCCGGGTGGGTTCACTGTTTTCAATAACAAGCTTTATGTTCTGGGCGGGTTCGACATTATCGATGGCACCGCGAGCAACCAGATCTGGGAGTTTACGCCTAACCCTGCTGGCTGGGTGCAGAAAAATGCGGTCCTGCCGTTTGCGCTTGGCTATATACCAACGACAACTATCGGGAATCTAATCTACACAGGTGGTGGGGTTGATATCCAGCCTCCCCCGCCCGGCACACTCACCGACACGAACCACGCATTTGTCTATGACCCGGTGGCTGATTCCATCAGCACGCTTCCTGACATACCCGACGCCACAAGCAACACCCGGGCGGTGAACCTCTGTGGGCTGATGTATGTCTTGGGTGGGAATTTTAACGCCCCAACTAACGAGGTGCAGATCTACGATCCAGTCAGTAATATGTGGTCGATAGGTAGTCCATTCGCAATTGCTGGGCGTAACTTCGCAGCCGACACTGATGGCACTAATAACATCTGGAAAGCAGGAGGCTACGACGCTGGCCTAGCGATAATCGCTTCGATGGAAATCTTTAATTGCCCGGTGAGCCCTTGTGGCTCGCCGTCGCCAACACCAACGCCTACTGCAACGGCGACTGCGACTGCAACGGCGACGCCTACTGGTACTCCGGCGCCAAGGGCTACGCCTACACCGCGGCCGAGGCCGACGCCGGGGCCTCGGTAGTAAGGCCTGCGTTTAACGGTTTGTTTCTACGGGGACTCGTGAGTGATCGCGAGTCCCCGTATCGCGTACGGCTCTTGAACAAATTGCTGACGAGACGAAACCTCGCCGACATTGAATGAACGCGACCCACTTATGGTGCGTTTGGCTTAATCAGCAAACTCTCAGGGACGCGGGGCTGGGGTTGGTCGATCTCTCGGTGTGGGAATGACGCGCGACGCTACGGTGGATGCGACGCTACGAAATACTCCGCCGCCAGCCGTTCCAGCAAAAGCATAATTTCCGGAATCCATTGCCACTGCCCAAACGTTTCCACCGACCGGAATGAGGCCGCCGCTAATGTCAGTCCAGGACGCACCGTCGTTCGTCGACCGGAAAACTCCGCCGGCGGCGGCTGCGAAAACGTGACCAGCTGAGTTAAATGTTACTGCGTTAGCGTCGAATGGTGTGAAACCGTTATTCTGTTCTGTCCACGAATCGCCATTATTCGTCGATCGGAACATGCCACCGCCCTCCCCCATGATGGAACGAGTGCCAGCAAAGATATGGCCATTATTGTTGACCCCCAGCCCGGCTACATCAGTCGATGTTAGACCGGTGTTAGCGAGCGTCCAACTGTCGCCGTTATCCGTGGAGCGATACACGCCAGTTCCGCATCCTGCTGTTCCGGCAAAAATAGTTCCGACCGGATTGATCGTGAGAGACCAAATGTTGCCGCAATCCAAACCATTGTTTACCGCTGTCCAGCTGTCGCCATTATCAGTCGATCGGAAAACGCCGCCGCCAAAATACGTACCCGCAAAAATGTGGCCATTGGAATTGATTGCCAAAGCGCGAACATCAGTTTGGATCACGTCGTGATTAACTTCTATCCAGCTTTCTCCGGAATCGCTAGAGCGATAGACGCCGCCGGCACCACCTACAAAATCGGCTCCGACGAAAATGTAACCATTGTTGAAAGCTAGCGCGCTTTCATAAAGCGCACCCAGGCCATTATTAATCTGCTGCCAATTCTGTCCGCCATCGATCGAGCGAAACATGCCTCGCCCGTAGGTGCCGGCGAAAATGAAATTAACCGTACTGACGTTTGGATCGTGAAGACGCGGAACTGCTTGTGTTATGATGGTCCGAACGTCGGTCGCCACTAGCCCATTGTTCTTTTCGTTCCAACTGTCTCCATTATCAGTCGATCGGAAAACGCCGTTACCGAAATAAGTCCCCGCAAAAATGTCTCCACTCGCGTTAGTCGCAAACGAAAGCACGAAAAGAGCTGGTAACCCGTTATTCACCTGAATCCAGTTGTCGCCATTATCGCTCGAACGAAATATGCCGTCTCCATAAGTGCCGGCAAAAAGATAGCCATTCGGAGTAGCAATCAGCGCGTTGATGCCGTTGCTTGTAGTCAGTCCATTATTGACCGGTTGCCAGCTCTCACCATTGTCGGTCGAACGAATCACACCCACAGGGCCACCAAGAGGATCGCCGCCAGCGAAAATGTAACCGCTCGCGTTAATGGCCAGGGAAAGAAACGTAGCGTTCGGGACTCCTGTGTTGAGTTGAGACCAGCTGTCGCCGCTGTCGGTCGAACGAAACGCTCCTCCGCCAAACGTTGCAGCAAAGATGTGCCCGTTGCCATTGACCGCTAAAGCAGTGACGTAAGTATTCGTCAAACCATTGTCAACAAGTGTCCAGTTCTCACCGTCGTCGGTGGAGCGGTAAACACCGCCTCCTTCGAATGTGCCCGCAAAGATGTCTCCATCCGAATTCACTGCCAGTGAAATCACAAACGGAAACTCCAAACCGTTATTAACCGCTATCCAGTGATCACCATTATCGGTAGACCGAAACACACCGCCAAACGTCCCCGCAAAGATGTGATCCGTAGCACTAATTGCCAACGCACGGACGTTAGTCGCCGTTAATCCATCGTTGATTCCCGTCCACGTTTCTGCGTTATCCGTCGATCGGAAAACTCCGCCTCCCTGCGTCCCTACAAAGATGTGGCCCATCGAGTTTCTCGCCAAAGCAATGCCGTCGCCACCTTGAGGTCCGTTCGTTTGTATCCAAAAATTTTGACCATTGGTCCGGAGCGCACGCGTTTCGGTATGCAATCGCGCAACGCCTGCGGTGGATTTCCTCGCCGGCGGTCGGCCGGCTGAATTGGAAAATCCGCTCGATACAAAGGCAGCCAAAATAATTCCGGCCGCGAAAACAGACAGGCTGATTGAAAAGTGGCGATTAGCAAATGCGTCTAGATGAAAAATTTTTGTTTTCATTGCGCTCTTATCCTACAGAGGAGCGCAAAACGAAGTCAATGTTTTTCGCGGTTACGTGTAGAATGCCCGACGACGCCATTCCATCTGCGGATTGCGCAAAACAACCGTTTGCAATCGAAGCAACCAGGCAGAAGCAGACCAGTGCGCCACGGCACAGGTTCACACCGTATCTAACTAGTAAGTTTTGTTAGTTGAGTACTATGGCCGCGGTGGAGGCGTAGGACGCGGCCTTGGCGTGGGAGCATGCCTTGGAGTGGGAGTCGGCCTAGGCGTTGGCGTTGGCGTTACTGTTCCAGTTGCTGTTGCAGTGGCAGTTGGAGTCGGCGTCGCGGTCGGTGTTGATGTCGGTGTTGGCGTTGGGGTCGGAGTAACGCCGGTCGGCAAGGGATAAACATACGCCCCGCGACTGCGCGTCCAGACTGAAAGCGTTGTTGAACCGCGGTCGACCTGCATGTCCCACACCATCGCGTGCGGAATGCCGTTCTCGAAGCGCTGCCATGTTGGCGACGCAACGCTTACATCATCGGTGTAGTAAACACCCCAATCAGTCCCGGCATAAACCTGATGCGCGTTATTTGGATTCACGATGATCGAATCGACGGGGATATCTGGAAGATTTCCGGTCTTATCTGCCCATGTGAACGAACCACAGTCGGCGGTGCAGGTCACTTGAAAAACATGACCCGGCGTGCTTGGCGTATTAGGATTAAATCCGCCTACTGCTGCGTACCCGACGGGTAAGTTTGCAGCAGATACAGTTGGATCGAGTGCGATACCGAGAACCGGGCGCAGAGGCACAATCCCTTGGTTTCCCATTGAAGTGCAATCACCGGTCAGGCAAATCCAGTTGGCCTGTGACGCCGTGCCGGTGCCGAGATTAAACCCGATCCAAACGTTGGCATCGTTGGTGCCGACCATTGCGACGCTCGAATACTTGGGCGAGTACTTGACCTGGTTAATGAACGAGCGATTGCCCAGAGTCTGCTTGGTCATGTTCTGGGTAGCAGGGTTGTTTGTAACATACCAATCTCCGGAGGCGAACGAGGCATTGCCGCCATGAATGGTCTCCCATACCCGCGTCGTGCCGGCAACAAGATTACCGCAGCCGCCGGGAACGCCTGCTGCTGGGCAGTCATCACCGCCGGTAATACCGCCATGGAAAAGGTCATATGGCAGTACGAATGACTGTGTGTCCCCGCTCCACGCGCCGGACACCCTCCCGCTCCAGGGAGCATTCTGATTCGTGCAGTTACTGACACAGCGATGAAGCGCGCCGCTGTTATTTCCCTGCCAGAAACGCAGACTATTTCCTGTCCCCACGGGATCAATGCGCGCATAGAATCCATCACCACCCACTCCCAGTTGCCATAACACAGGACCCGTCGGCGTACCGGCAAACGTGACAGAGCTAGAGCCGTTGTCCTGCGCGCCCCCATTCGCTTGTGGAGAAGCAGCATTGGCGAAGTTGCCGCTGATGTCGCCGGAGTAGAACTCAATCGTGTTGATACCCGTGTCCATATTAAACCAAGTTGGATCGGTACTCTGTGTCACAGCGTCCGCGTTTGTGGTTCCGTGGACGCCGCCATCATTGCCGACTACCAAAATGCTGGATGACCCGGGGAGGAAAGCGAGCGCATGCTGGTCTACGTGCACGGGCCTGGGATTGGCGCCGGAATAACCACAGGTGATATCGTTCCAGACGGTTCCTGTGCGCGTCGCGAACCAGATGTCGTAAGTGTCGACGAACAAGCGGTCGGGGTTGTTCGGATCAACCGCGAGACCCTGGTCGTACCAGTTCTGCGGGTAGTCGAAGCCGCAGTCGCCCAGCGACGGGCCCTGCGAGCCAGCCATGAACAACCAAGAGGTGCCGCCGTTCGTGGTTGCCCAGACGCCGAGTTGGCAACCGGGAGCGCCGCAGTTGCCTGCCGTGTTTGCGGCGATCGACTGCGCCTGCGCGTAGATGACGTTCGAGTCGCTCGGCGCGACAGCGATGTCAATCCGTCCAAGCTGGTCGCCCGTCGTCGGGCTGGCGTACATCACGCCGCTACCGGCGTTCATGTTCGCGCCGGTCGAATAGGGGCTGCCCGCCACGGCGTTGCCATAGACGAACCCGTTTGCGTTGCTTGCTATCGAAGTAAAACTTGGACAACCGCTGGAGCCCATCGTCGCGCTGTAGAGACCGTTAGCCCCATTGTTACCCAGATCGAATTGCACCGTCGTAGCAAAACCTCTTACACCTACCGCCGCCAGGATGCGGGTTACGCCCCCGCCAATGTCAGTTAATTCCAAGCCTGTTATATCCTGACGCTGAGTGCCAAAGCCGTTAGTTGGGCATGGGCCGGCCCATGTCACTCCGCCGTCATAAGAGAGGTAGAGACCCGTTTTAGCACCAGCAGCGACCTTAGTACCTATCATTAGGATCGACACGAACTTTGCCGACGGCATTATACTGTGGGAATTGACCCGCAGGGACGGGGTAAGGCATACCAAAAACGTCGGCGCCGAGAACCGTCCAGGTAGCTCCGGCATCAGTGGACTTAAGGATACCCTGGCTACCCATGGAGAAGGAACCGTAATTGAGATCGCCGGTCCCGGCGTACACAGTGTTATGATCATTCGGATCGATCACGATGGTGTCTATGGCTGTGGTTGAAATGAGCGGATCATCTGTCACGACTGTCCAGGTAGTCGAAGCGCTACAGCAGTTAGTCGTCTTCCAAACACCGCCGCCGACGGCGCCCGCATAGGCTACGATGGTGCCATTGACCGTCGTCGTCGGGTCGACAGCTATCGAGTTAACTCGTCCTTCCGTCGTAGTGTAATCGTAACAGCCCGAACAGCCGGTCATTCTTTCCGGTTGCGGACCTAGCGCGGTGAAATTGGTCGTACTCAGCGCGTTCGGATTGGCGAGATCAAGTTTCAGATGTAGTCCCGCCGGGACGCCTGTGGCCATGCGTACATGTTGCACTGCCGCGGCTCGCACCCATGCGGGATCGAAACGGCCGGTAGGAAACGTCAAACGATCACGCCAGTACTGTTCCAGCTCGCCAAGACCAGCACTTTCGTCCCGAGAATCGCCGCCCGGCACAGGCATATAGCGTTCGGGCACAGAAGGGCGTCGCACGCCATCTTTGCCGGCAATTATGGCGAGCGCTACTCCGGATAACACGAGGGTTACTCCGAGCAGCCCGCGAAGGTTCAAGAAACCACCCTGGCGGTGGGCAAAGGCACTTCGTGACGATTTGTAAGAAAGACGGCGATTAGACATGGAGTGAGAAAAAACAAATTTCTTCATATTTGTAGTGGTGGATTTCCGGACGCGCTTCTTTCGGAGTCGAGACGCCGCTGCCATGAATCGGCGGCTGCCCGCCCGTCCACGGGTGCTTTGTTTCAAAAAACCTGAAGATGCAAACCGCCTCCCTTGTAAAGGACTCGGGCTATATTGGTCAAGCTTTTTGAATAAAAGGAAACTGGGAACCTCGCGAGGCGTTGTCGCGAGTTCCCTCAATTCCGGACAACGCTCGTCGAGGCCGTGGCGTGGGTGTAGGCAGCGGCGATTGCGTCGCGGTTGCCGTCGGAGTAGCGGTTGCTGTGGGTGTGAATGTCGCAGATCGATTCAACGACGGCTTTGCCTGATCACAGCCTCGGGCCGGGCGTTGGACGCGGCCTTGGCGTGGGCACGAATCGTGGCGTGGGGGTCGGTCTTGGCGTAGGGGTAGGAGTAGGGCTTGGTGTAATGGTTGCCGTGGGTGTTGGCGTAGCTGTAGCAGTCGGTGTAGGCGTAGCAGTGGGGGTTGGTGTCGGGCCACCACTTGGCGATACACGAACGAAATAGACGTCTTGCTCGTGTTGTCCCCTGCTCGGGTTGAAATTGAACGTAGCTGAGTAGGCGACGTCGCCTCCGCTGTTATCCGACACGATGGTGATGTAATCGCCTATCTTGGTTTGAATCGGCCAGCCTTCTAGAGGAGTGAACGGTTGACTGACAGCTACGTTGGGCGCCCATGTAACACCGCCGTCGGTGCTATAGGAATAAAATAGCTGAGAGTCGATGTTATTCGCAGCGTTTCGTGAATCCAGCCACACAGAATCAATCCGACCGTTGGGCGCGACTCCGATGGTTCCGAACCAATGCCATTTGTTGGGGTTCACAGGATCGTCGTTAATCCGATGCGGGGCGCTGAACATTGCCCCACCGTCGGTGCTGCGCGAAAACATCACGTCCGTTCCATTGCCGCCGAAAGGACTAACGCTGGCTACCATATAAACGTTGTTGTTAGTGGCGCCGCCGGAGCGGTCGACCGCAATGAAGATTTGGCCCGCGAGTCCGCCTGGATTGACAGCGCCTCCAAAAACCAGGCTACCACCCATATTGACTGTTGCGATCTGGTCAAATGTCGGCGTAACAGCTGGGTTCTGTGCGTTACTCGACCGAACGCACCAGAAGCTGCTACCGGAATCCCCGCCGCCGATGAAAAGATTACCATTGCTGGCAACGTCGAGGGTCCCCCACTGAGGAGCATTAGGAATGCTGATCGGCGTCTGCCAGGTGCCTCCGCCATTTGTCGAGCGGCTGAATCCGCCGAACTCGCAAGCGGCAAACTCGGTCCAGAATTGATATTGGAAACCGTGACCCATGCTTGTCGGTGTCCTGTCAATCGTGAACCATTCCTTGTCGCCGCTGTGCGCGCCTCCGTCGGGTGACTGCTCCGTCCATGTCTGGCCGCCATTTGCGGAGCGCCAGATGTCAGCACAAAAGCTGTTCACCAACAGGCTAAGGTAGAAAAAATTTCCGGTGTCATCGGAGTTCGTGACCGGATCGCTGCGAAAGACGCCGGGTTGCAAGGTGCCGGGGAAATGCCATGTGAGACCGGCATCAGAACTGTAGCCGTAGCCTGACTGCCGGAAGTCGGAGTTAATGGTGTCGAACTGCCTCCAGCCGATCGCGATCTTGTTGCCGTCTGTTGGGTCAACCGAAATCGAAGGCTCGTTCGCAGCGTCGCCAACGATGTTATTCCCTTGCGCGTCTACGTTCGCTTGATAGCTAACGAATGGGCCAAACCGCGAGATCATTCGCGGCGAGGTCTCGAGCCGGTAAAAGCGGGGGGCCGGTGCCATCTGATATTTTTCCAGCGGCTCCGGGAAACGTCCCGGGGGCGCCGTTTGGCCTGAAACCGTCGAGATCGCGAACATCGACGCGATAAGAATGAAGAGGAGGTTAGCTGAAGCGGTAGAACTTCTCATTATCATAGTTGGAGTGGTTAAGTTTGAAGTGTAAAACCAGTGATGCGAAGTGGCAATTCTATGGTCTCGGCGGAGGTGTGGGCCGTGGCCTCGGTGTTGGCGCAAATCTGGGCGTCGGCGTGGGTCTCGGCGTGGCCGTTGCTGTTGGTGTTACTGTCGCCGTCGCCGTAGGAGTGGCTGTAGCGCTGGCCGTCGGTGTAGCTGTGGCGGTCGCTGTAGGCGTTTGTGTTGCCGTGGGCGACACCGTTGCTGTCGCAGTAGGTGTAGGCGAGGCCGTAGGTGTTGGAGTCGGCGTCCCTCCGCCCGCTGGAAACACGCGCACGTAGTAAACGTCTTCCTCGTGCTGTCCACGGATGGCATTGAAGTTGAACGTCGCCGAATAGGCAACGTTACCGCCCGTGTCATCGGAAACGATGGTAATATAGTCGCCAATCTTACTCTGGTTCGGATAACCTTCGAAAGGGTTAAACAGGTTGCTGACAGCTACGTTAGCCGACCAGGTAACACCGGCATCGGTGCTATAAGAATAGAATAGCTGCGAGTCCGTATTGTTCGGAGCGTTTCGCGAGTCGTACCAGACGGCGTCGAGCCGTCCATTCGGCGCCACCGCAAATGTGCCAAACCAATGCCATTTGCTAGGATTGACTGGATCGTCATTAACTTTGTGTGGTGCGCTAAAAGTTAATCCCCCGTCGGTACTACGTACGAACATCACATCGGTGGTGCTTCGGCCGGCCGGCTGCACACTGACCAGCATGTAAATATTGTTGTTGGTCGCGCCGCCGGAGTGGTCAATGGCGAGGAACACCATTCCACAAAGGCCTATTCCATTAATCCCGCCCTGGAGGAGGCTGCCACCCAGGCTGACGGCGGTGTTTCGGTCAAAACTCGGTGTCTCCCCGGCGATCTGCGCATTGCTCGAGCGAAGGCAGCGGAATGCTGCTCCGCCGCTCCAACCACCAATAAAAAGGTTACCGTTGGTATCGACATCAAGCGATCCGTATATAGGCGAGTTCGGAAGAGTGACGGGGCTTTGCCACGTAACGCCGCCGTTTGTGGAGCGTTGAAGCGCCGCGCTGGTGAAAGCGCAGTTAGCGCTATCGTTTACCTGGTATTGGAACCCGTGCCCAGGTCCGTTAGTCTTGTCAATCGTAAGCCATTGCTTATCGCCGCCCGCGCTTCTGTCGGGTGACTGCTCCGTCCAAGTCTGACCACCGTTGGTCGAGCGCCACAGGTCGTCGCAAAAAAATGACTGCTGCACGTCCGATTGAAGACTGAGATAAAAAAATTGTCCAACTTCATTGGATTGCGTCACAGGATCACTGCGGAAGACATTGTTTTGCAGAACACCCGGAAACGTCCAGGTAATGCCGGCGTCGGTTGTATAACCCCAACCGCCCTGCCGGAAGTTGGACGTAACATCATTAAACTGCCTCCAGGCGATTGTCATCTTGTTGCCGTCTGTGGGGTCAACTGAAATAGAACACTCGTTCGCAGCATCGCCGAGAATGTTCTGGTGATTTGCATCGACGTTCACCTGGTAGCTTGTGAACACGCCAAACTGCGAGATCATTCGGGGCGAAGTCTCCATCTTTCGAGGAGGCGCAGGCGGGTTATCGTATTTTTCAAGTGCCTCATTCAGAGGCGGCTCGTGCACCGGCGCAAGCTGAGCTAAAGAGCTGGAAACAGCAGCCAGGGAAACAAGTAACACCACTGGCATTACAGTAGTGGCTTTAGGTAATTTCATGTCCGCGCAAATCAAAGTTGAGCCGTTCGGATCAAAGCAACTCGCCTACGGACGCGGCCCCGGAGTAGGACGTGGTCTCGGCGTCGGCTCAGACCTTGGCGTTGGGGTAGGCCTGGGCGTGGGAGTTGCTGTAGGCGTTCCTGTCGCCGTTGGTGTTGGTGTTGCTGTAGCCGTTGGTGTTGCCGTCGCGGTAGCTGTCGGCGTTGCTGTCGGTGTCGGAGTTGGCGTGCCGCCGCCACCCCCAGGAAACACGCGAACGTAGTAAACATCCTGTTCGTGCTGTCCGCGGGTCGGGTTGAAGTTAAACGTTGCCGAATAGGCCACGTTGCCGCCGCTGTTATCTGAAACAATCGTAATGTAGTCGCCTATCTTGCTCTGTTGTGGCCAGCCTTCGGTTGGATTAAATGAAGAGCTAACAGGCACGTTCGGCGCCCATGTCGAGCCTGCGTCTGTGCTGTAGGAATAAAACAGCTGAGACTGAAGATTGTCAGCTGCATTGCGCGTATCATACCAAACAGCATCGAGGCGGCCATTCGGCGCTACCGAAAACGTGCCAAACCAATGCCATTTGTTAGTGGTGGCATCGTCATTGATTTTCACCGGCGTGGCAAAAGTCGCGCCGCCATCGGTGCTGCGCGCGAACATCACGTCTGTGCCGTCGGTGTAGTTCGGTGGCTGAACACTGCACAGCATGTAAACATTGTTATTCGTGGGGCCGCCCGAGCGGTCCGCTGCCAGAAATATCTGCGCAGTCAGTCCTCCTGGATTTACATTCCCGCCGACCCGCACGCCACCCAGATTAACCTGAGTAACCTGTTCAAATACGGGAGTCTGATTACTAATCTGCGCGTTACTGGAACGTATGCACCAAAAAGTAACATCGTTTAGATCTTCTCCGCCGATAAACAGATTGCCATTGGCATCCACGTCAGCCGTTCCGTGTATGACACCATGGGGAATATTAATCGGGTTCTCCCAATTCATGCCTCCGTCTGTGGAACGGCTAAATTCTCCCGACGAGCAAGGAAAGAAGTCGGTCCAAAACTGGTATTGAAACCCGTGGCCTGGCCCAGCGGTTCTATCAATCGTAAACCACTGCTTATCGCCTCCGCTTGTTCCCGGAAAACTGGTATATGATTGGCCGCCGTTAGTGGACTGCCAATCGTTGTCGCAAAATGTTTGCAGAAGGGAGTTATAAAAAAACGTTCCCACTTCGTTCGCACCCAGAACAGGATCGCTGCGGAAAACACCGGGTTGCAACACACCGGGAAACGTCCAGTGAGCCCCTCCGTCCGCTGTGTAACCCCAGCCGCCTTGCCGGAAGTTGGAGTTCACGCTGTCAAACTGTCTCCATCCAATCGTAATTTTGTTGCTGTCAGTCGGGTCAACCGCAATTGAGGGTTCATTTGCCGCGTCGCCGACGATGTTGTTGCCCTGCGCGTCAACATTCGCCTGGTAGCTTGTAAACGGACCGAAGCGCGAAATCATTCGCGTCGATTTTTCCAATCGGAAAACGTATGCGGGCGGCATGTCGTACGTCTCCGAGTGTTCCTTTGGGCTCATTGGCCGCGTCTCGACCGGACCGGCGGAGATTGACGCGACCGAGACGAGTAAAATCGAAAGGGTCTTAGCGAATATCGTGGAGCATTTCATCATATGGAAGTGGTTGAAGCATCGAAGTGGTTAAAGCGCGCACGACTCCTTGATTTCCGATTCGTAATCCCGAATCGCTGCGCTGGCGCGCTTCCCTAATCCAGAAGAACTATCTTGTCGAGAATTATGTACCGATTAATTGGTAACGAAGACGAAAATTGAAAATTTGCACAGCCGACGCGTCGGAAATTCTTATTTCCTCCCGTCGCTCTACCGAAGGACGACCGATTGCGCAGCACGGCTAGAGGGGTCCGAAGTATAGAAGATTACTACCGGGGGTGCGGCGTCGGCCGTGGCCTCGGTGTTGGCTCAGATCTTGGTGTCGGCGTGGGCCGGGGAGTGGGAGTAGCTGTAGGTGTTGATGTTGCCGTGGCCGTGGGAGTTGCGGTCGGCGTAGCAGTAGCAGTTGGAGTGGCCGTGGGCGTTGGACTTCCGCAACGAACGACCGTAGCCGGTGTCGGCTCGGCGCACGGCGGATTTGGGCAAACGCGGACGTAATAGACGTCCTGCTCGTGCTGACCTCTCGTCGAATTAAAGTTGAACGTAGCCGAATATGCGACGTTGCCGCCAGTCAGGTCGGAAACGATGGTGATGTAATCGCCTATCTTATTCTGATTCGGCCATCCTTCCTGCGGATTGAAGGCATCGCTTACCGATACATTTGGAGACCAGGTAACACCGGCATCTGTGCTATACGAATAAAACAGTTGGGTAAGCAAATTGCCTGCATCGTTGCGCGTGTCGTACCAAACCGCGTCGAGCCGCCCATCGGGCGACACGGCAAATGTGCCGAACCAATGCCATTTGTTTTGATGATTAACATCATCGTTGACTCGGACGGGCGTGCTAAAACTTAGTCCGCCATCAGTGCTGCGAACAAACATCACTTCGGTAAAAGAGCCGCCAGGCGGCTGCACACTTGCCAGCATGTAGACGTTATCGTTCGTAGCCGTGCCCGAATGATCGATCCCCAGAAACAACTGGCCAGTAAGGCCGCCCGGATTTATCCCACCTCCAGATAACTCGCCGCCGAGATTAACCGACGTGTTTTGGTCGAAGGCGGGCGTTTGATTGCCAATCTGCGCGTTGCTCGAACGTGCGCACCACTGCCCGCCGGCGAATGCGTTTTCACCGCCAACATATACATTTCCGCTGCTGTCCACGTCCAGCGTTCCAAATTGGACGTTGTTAGGAATGTTGACCGGTGTTTCCCACGTGACGCCAGCGTCAGTTGCGCGGTTGAACATTCCAAAGTCACAACCGGCGGTGTCCCAAGACTGGTATTGAAAGTGGCGGCCGGGGCCACAAGTCTTATCAATCGTGAACCATTGCTTATCGCCTCCAATTGCACCCTGCTTGCCGGAGATCAACGACCAGTTTTCGCCACCATTGATAGACTGCCACACGTCATCGCAGAAGAACGAGAAACCGTCCGATCGCAGACTCAGGTAGAAGAAGATTCCCACGTCATCAGAAGCAACGACGGGATCGCTGCGGAAAACGCCGGGTTGCAACACACCGGGGAACGTCCAGGTCAGGCCGCCGTCAGTCGTATAGCCAACGCCGCCCTGTCGGAAGTTGGATTGCCAGGTGTCGAATTGCCGCCAGCCGATTGCCATGTTAATCGGGTTATTTGGATCCATGGTGATCGAAGGCTCGTTGGCGGCATCGCCGACAATGTTATTGCCGGCCGCGTCTACGTTTACCTGATAGCTGGTAAACGCGCCGTGCGGCGAGATCATCCGGGGCGAACTACCAAGCCTATAGATGTACGCAGGCGGCATATCGTACCTTTCCAGTGGCTCTTTGGAAGTCGGCTTCCACGTTTGCGCTTCTGCCGTTGCAGCAACTGCAAACAATCCAACCCAAATCAATCCCTGTAGCTCTCTCGCTCTATTGAGTCGGTTCCGCCGCGCAGCTACGTAATCCTTCGATTCAGCGCCGTGACTGCAACTGAACATCAGACGCGAAGAATTTGAACCGCTCATATGACGTTGTTCCATCATCATCGAAGGTCCAGCCGGCCAGGGATCGTCCGGCAAATGCCGGACGGAGCGAGCACAACGCTCGCTCCCAAACCATGTTACACTCTACGGTCTTGGCGGAGGTGTGGGACGAGGCCTCGGCGTTGGCGCAATCCTAGGCGTAGGCGTCGGTCTGGGCGTCGGAGTAGCTGTAGCTGTTGGTGTAGCTGTAGCTGTTGGTGTAGCTGTTGGCGTAGGTGTAGGTGTTCCCGAAGGACACGTATACGTCCGCGAACCTGACACCGGCGGTCCCTGACTACAGAAGTCCTGCGTAAAGGCATTGTTCGGTCCCTGCACACCCGAAACATACGGTTGATCACTTCCCACCTGAATCGTACCAAAGATAATATCAAAGCGCTTGTTCGGGTTATTCTCGTACAAGCGTACCTCGAAATTCGCCGTTGCCGTAGGAGTAGCAAAATACACGGTGCGCCACTCAATATTGAAGACTCGGTTGGGCGCGGTGCCGGACACGGAGGTAAAGATACCGCAGGTTCCACCAGGGAAACTGGCGCACCCTGCCTGTGCGTCCGTGCGAAAATCGCTCCAGGGACTAAATATCGTGTAATCAAAAGGACATACATTTGCCGGAGCGGGCAGACAGGCTGATAGGTACCCGTTCGGCTCGTTGATACACACAAAGTCCAACCGCCCATTGGAGTTAACATTCACGCCGTTGAAGCTCTGATCGTATAACGAGAACGAGAATGGGAGGGACACAAACGTGTCGCCGTCATCAGTGTGGTTACCTGTGTCCGTCGTCCCCGGAACAATCGGATCACTCCCGGTTGTAAAGTTGTACTGGCAGCCGATGGGCGTACTAGTAGGTGTAGCCGTCGCTGTCGGCGTTGCTGTGGCCGAGGGTGAGCCTGTTGGCGTGGGCGTTGGTGTACCCTGCGACAGCGCCTGGGGATCGGTGTAAGCGTTGCCGGCGGCGCTATTGCGGCTGTCGAACCACATACCGAGGACGTTACCCGGGCCGTTGCCGCTGGTTCCCAGGCCGTGGTAGTCGCCGATGAAGGTGGAGGGCTGGGTCTGGACATCGGCGACGACGTCGTTACCAGGGGCGTTGTTGATGTCGAGCCAAGTGGTGCCCTCGTCGCTCGAGTGGGCCTGATACCACTTGCTAAGGAAGTTGTTGGCGTCATCGCGGCGGTCGTTCCATCCGACCCAAATCTGGCCGTTGGGCAGTACACTCATCCAAGGGTAATACTGGTCCTTGCCTTGTGGGTCGGTGTTGATCTTGGTAGGGGAGGTCCAGGTGACGCCGCCGTCGGTGGAGCGGCGGAAGAGAGTGTCGCCGTGGAAGCCGGTCGAGCCGGCACAGGTGTAGGCGCTTTCCAGGTCGCCGCCGGAGTAGACCATGTAGACGTGGTTGGGGTCGGTCGGGCTGATGCCCATGATCGGGTGACTGCGCGAGCGGAAGGATGAGCCGCCGGCGTTGATGCAGAAGATGCCGCGCCCAGCCTGGGCGCTCGAACAGGCCCCGCCCTGGACGATATTCAGTTCGGCGGTGACCGTCCAAGTGGCCCCGCCGTCGGTCGAGCGAGCTACTTCGTTGCGGACGCCCGCCGAGCAGCCGGCGTTCTGGTCGTTGTACTCCTGGTAGCCGACGTAAATCCAGCCATTCGAGGCCACGCGCGGCTGGGACGATTGCTGGTAGCCAGGGGCCGCGATCGGGTCGCCGATCAGGAACTCCGAGCCCCAGGTCGCGCCGCCGTCGGTGGACTTGTAGCCGGCAATGCGGCCCGCCGGCTGGTTGAAGTCGGTGTAGGTAACGTAAACGATGTTCGCGTTGCTTGGGTCCACCGCAACGTTCGGCCGGTCTGGGGTGGAGACGGAGGTAGGGGCTCGCCAGGTGCCACCGCCGTCGGTGGACTTGATGATGTAAGTGGCTTCCGGGCTGGTGTCGAGGATGATCGCGTAGACACTGCCATCGGGGCCATAAGCCACGCCGGGGTCGCAGCAGGCGGCCTGCACGCCGTAGAAGGAGGCGTCGCGCGAAGTCCAGGTGGCGCCGCCGTCGGTGGTACGGAAGATACCGACACCAGCGCTCTGGCCGTCATTGGAGGTGCCGATGGCGTTCAGGTGATCGAGCGGGTTGACGTCGATCTGGAATTCGTTCTGCCCGTTACCGAGCACGTTGCCGTTGCTCATGCGCACGTCCGGTCCGTATAGCGGGTTCATCAGGCCACCCAGCAGGGCGCTCGAGAACGGAATGGCCTGTTGCAACCGGGTTTCATATTCGGCAGTCCAGATGTTGTCGTACTTGCCGTGGTTGACGGCCAACCAGGCATCGGAATAGGGATTCTGGCGCTGCACCTTCGGGGTGTAGATTTGTTGCTGCGAATTCCCGGACTGTCTCAAAGAGGTTTGAGGCTGCGCTGAAACTTTGCCAAGCGCCAACAGGATAAGTGTCATCGCGCCGAAGCAAAGCAGAACGCCGAGAACTATGCGGAATTTAAAGAAGGCAGATTGGGAAGCGGATTTCTTTTTCATTGGATGATGTGTGGTAATGCTTTGCCGATTCGCCAGAGGGCGGATCAACGTGAATTGCTCCGGGCTTGATCATTTTACCCAAGTTGCAATGGTGGAAGGTTGTTTTATCTGAATGCGCCGGAAAGTGTCAACACTATTCTGACCGATTTATGTCGCTGCGCACCCCACCCTGAGATCCGACGTCTGGAACCACTGGCGGCGCGAGACACAGCACTCGCGCGCAGCGTCGCCGACGCTGTCGACCTCAAAAATAGGACGAAGGTCGGAAGACCATTTACAGGAATATTGGATGAGCGAATGCCCAACTACTTAGAGCGCGGAGATGCGGTCCCTGTCGCTCTCTACTGCTTAGGTGGCCGGCGCCTGCGCAATCACGAAGGTCGATGCCGGCTGTGGAGCGAAGGTTTCGGGGTAGAACACTTCACACCCGAAGCGAACGTCCAGGACAGCGGCGTTCGTAGGCATATTTGGAACAGTCCAATCGAAAAATTTGGTCTGCGGGTTGAGCCAGGGACTAATACACATCGAGAATGTTCTCCCACCGTCCACCGACAGCCACACTTCCATTTCGCAGCCCGCCAGGCCTTTCAAGTTGGGAAGCACTGATCTCCATTCAACCCTGATATGCTGCCCAGGGTAGAGAACCTGCCCAACCCTCGGCGAAATCAGCCTCGCAGAATATGTTCCTCCCGCGCTTGCAGTAGTTACGAGTTGTGGAGCTGCGCTGAGCGCTACCGCAAAAACGATAGCAAGTAACCCTCGTGTATTCATTTTGTTTTTCCTCCGATTAATTAACAGAGTGGCAGTGGTGAAACACCCTTCTAGCGGAAAACGCATGAAAGTGTCAACACTATTTTGACCATTTCGTCGCTGCACAGCCCACGCTAGATTCGACCTCCCGAACCGTTACGCGGCGTGAGACATCAGCGCGAACGCGTAACGGTGCCAACGCGTTCTAATCGACGGCTAATGAGTCGCCGAGTGCGACGATGCTCTTGCGTGAGCGATAACCCTTACGGTCTCGGTGGAGGTGTAGGACGAGGTCTCGGTGTTGGCTCAAACCTGGGCGTAGGCGTCGGTCTCGGCGTCGGTGTACCTGAAGCTGTAGCGGTAGCTGTCGCTGTAGCCGTGGCGGTCGGTGTAGCTGTGGGCGTCGCTGTGGCAGTAGGCGTTGGCGTGGGTGATCCTCCGCTCACAGCCTCCAATATGTCGACCCGGCCCCATCCATACACGTTGTTTGGGGGGCCTGCTGTTCCACACTGCGTCGAAGAGATAAATACTGCTGAGTTATTCAAAGCTGTGCGACTCGCGTCGATCTGATTTTGCAGGCTCGGAATCGCCGACCACAACAATGCCATTGCGCCAGCGATGTGCGGACTGGCCATCGACGTGCCGCTGGCGGTGGTATAACAAGTGTCACAGGTGTTATCAGCCGAGCGCGTGTTAGTACCCGGAGCGGAGATATCGGGTTTGATGCGGTTGCTTTGATCAACGATCACCGGTCCGCGGCTGCTAAATCCAGCAATTGTATCGGTGCCCGTAGTCAATGCGCCGACACTGTAAGATTCCGCATAGATACCTGGCGGATCTGATACGGTCGAACAGGCTGAGCCGCCGTTACCCGCTGAGACTACCATCATGATACCAGCAGCGCCTTGAGCTGCAACAGCAGCTTGCAACGTGTTAGCCGAACAGCCTTCAGAAGGCGGACAACCCCAGGAGTTGTTTGTAATGTCGGGAGCTTTGGTCGGGTCGCCTTGACCGCCGCCTATTGGGTACGGCGCGAGGAAAAATTCCATGCACTCGATATATCTGGCCGGAGTGCCATTGCCTTGGTCCATGTTACGGCAACCAATCCACTGTGCGCCAGGCGCCATCCCGATCTGATTGCCGGCGCCGTCGTCACCGATCGCGGTGCCAATGGTGTGGGTTCCGTGAAAGAAATCATCGCAAGGAAATGGCGAATCGTTGCCGCACGGGTTGCCGACGCTGTCGTGGATAGAGTCGTGCCAGTTGTAATCGTGGTCGGCGTTCTGTCCGTCCCAGCCGCGGTAGTGAGGTTTCAGCGCGTTATGCGTCCAGCGAATACCGGTATCCGCGCCTGCAACAACGATGTTCTGTCCGGTGAACCCCAAGGCCCACACCTGCGGCGCGTGCGTGTAATTGATGCCCGGCTCGATCGTTTCCGGACGCTGGAGGTACAAAGGCGCGTCGACGGAAGGGCCGGGTTGAGGAAACTGGTTTTGGATATGCGGATTGCCTTCTACCCGCGCCACGTCCGGCCGGGCCGCTAACGCTTCTGCTACCTCCAGGGTTCCCTTCACCAAAATCGCATTAACTATATAGAACGAGCGATGCTCGAGCCCACGTTCGCGCAGCCATTGCAAAATCGAACCTTGTGTTGTTTGGGCCTTGTTCTGCAGAGCTTGATTTACGAATCGCCCCTTTTCAGCCTTGGTTGGAAGACTTTCAGCCAGGCTTAAGTCTGCTTGATCCCTAAGCACAACGAAAAATTCGGCCTGCTGCCCATTCGCAGTGTGTTCCATCACCCAGGGCGCGACCTTATTCGCCGCAGCGAATTGGCCCAATAGCATTTTGGTTTGACCTGCCGGTGTCCGTGGTTGTGCGGAGGCTTTGCCCAGCGCAAGCACAAGCGTCACTCCCGCGAAACACAGCAGGACGCCGGACAGAACACGGAGTTTGAAGAACCCGCCCTGGTCAAAGGTGCGGCGGAAAGAATGGAATGCGGATTTCTTTTTCATTGGATAATCATGATGGTTGTTAAACGGCTTCGAGGTGTAACGACACGAATTCGCTTCCTGCCCGTGATATTAACGTCCCTCGGTTCCAAGAGTGGAGCATCCTTTTACCTGATTTCCTTTAAACGTGTCAACACTATTTTAAGCTTTTGACGACGCATCCGCTCTTCCTTGAGGTACATACTTCGAAAAGTGAGCAGAACACGCCACGGCTCGATACACCGTAGCTCTCTTCACCGCACAATTGATCCTCCGGGTACAACCGATAACCTGCCCGGTAATCCGTAACTGGAATTACGATATGGAGAGATCTAGGGCCTGGGCGGAGGCGTGGGACGCGGCCTCGGTGATGGTTCCGACCTCGGTGTTGGCGTGGGTCGTGGAGTGGATGTAGCGCTTGCTGTGGGGCTAGCCGTTGGTGTCGGAGTAGCAGTAGGTGTCGCTGTCGGTGTGGGCGTCGGCGTACCTCCTCCCACCGCGGCAAGAATATCGACCCGCCCCCATCCATACACGTTGTTTGGAGGACCCGCAGTTCCGCATTGCGTCGAATCGATGTGAACAGCCGAGTTATTTAAGGCATCCCGGCTCGCGGAAAGCTGGTGTCGCAGGCTGGGAACAGCCGACCACAGCAGCGCCATTGCGCCTGCAATGTGCGGCGTGGCCATAGATGTGCCGCTGAAATTCGCGTATGAACTATCGCTGGTGTTTACGCACGAACGCGTGTTTGTGCCAGGAGCAGAGATGTCAGGCTTGATGCGGTTACTTCCATCAGATGTCACCGGACCACGGCTGCTAAATCCGGCAATTGTGTCGGTCCCTGTGGTTAGCGCACCAGCGGTGTAGGTCGCCGCATAGATTCCAGGTGGATTTTGCACTGTCGAGCAACCCGGGCCCGAGTTCTGTGCGGCCGATACCATCATGATACCAGCAGCAGCTTGTGCTTCCACAGCCGCTTGCAATGTGTTAGCCGAACATCCTTCGGAAGCGGGGCACTCCCAGGAGTTATTTGTGATGTCCGGCGCCTTGGTGGGATCGGGATCATTGCCATTGATCCGCGTCGGAGCAATGAACCATTGCATGCACTCGATATACCGGGCGGGCGTGCCAAAGTTTGCGTCCATATTGCGGCAACCGATCCATTTTGCGCCGGGCGCCATCCCGATCTGGTTACCCTGTCCGTCATCACCGACCATGGTGCCCGTGGTGTGCGTTCCGTGAGCATGGTCGTCGCAGGGGAAAGGGGAATCGTTTCCGCAAACGTTGCCGACGCTATCATGAATGGAATCGTGCCAGTTATAATCGTGATCGGCGTTTTGTCCGTCCCAGCCGCGGTAATGCGGTTTAAGCGCGTTATGCGTCCAGCGTTGACCGGTATCAGCGTCGGCCACGACGATTCCCTGTCCCGTGAACCCGAGCGACCATACCTGCGGCGCATGCGTGTAATTGATGCCCGGTTCAATCGTTGCCGGCCGTTGGATGCTTGAAGGAGCATCGACATAAGAGTCCGGTTTGGGAAGGTGATTATCGATGCGCGGATTACCTTCCACGCGCGCCACGTCGGAACGCGCTGCTAATGCTTCGGCGTTCTCACGGGTTCCCTTCACCAGGATTCCGTTAACGATGTAGAACGATTGGTGCTCAAGTCCGTGTTCACGGATCCACTGCAGGATTGATCCCTGAGTCGTCTGTGCCTTGTTGGAAAGGGTTTGAAACACAAACCGACCCTTTTCTACTTTCGTCGGCAAGTTCGCGGCCGGACCGAGATTGGCCTGGTCGGCCAGCACAACGAAAAATTCCGCCTGTTGACCATTGGCAGTGTGTTCCATAACCCACGGCGCGATTTTGTTCGATTGCATTGAACCAGTCGCGCCGGGCGCGGCTACGGCTGGCTGACGTGATAGGGCGATAGCTCCTATTGCAACGAGAAAGGCTGTCAAAAGAAACAGTGAAGAAACAATCCGCCGCCAGCGTGCCGGCGTGAATGTAGAATTACGATTTAGATTTGTGATCATAGGATTACGGGAGTTTGAGTTGGTCAGTTGCGAGCCAAACTGGACTGAGTTTTAACCTGAAAGGCGGCGTATTGTCAAACCTTTTCACGCTCTACCCGGGTCGCGCGAAGTCTGACCTGCTGCACTGCCGCATTGGCAGATTAGTGTTTAGCAGGCTGGAAAGCCGCCGGAGCTCGACGTCCATAAACAGGAACTCGCGAGCTTTCACTCGCGAGTTCCCGAATCTAACCAACTAAGCGCTGTAGTTTTATCGTGGGAATGGCGTGGGACGCGGCCTTGGCGTTGGCGTGGCCCTTGGCGACGCGGTAGCAGTAGGCGTCGCCGTAGCTGTGGGCGTTGCCGTTGCCGTAGGCGTGAAGGTTGCCGTCGGCGTAGCTGTAGCCGTGGGTGTAGCTGTAGCCGTAGGTGTAGCTGTAGCTGTAGGTGTGGCTGTGGCCGTCGGTGTCGGGCTGGCGCAACCGCCGCCTCCGTTGTTCCGATGCCATACCTCATTAAGGAACTGGAAGGTCGCTCCGTTAATGCCGCCCACACTCCAGATATCTCCGTTCCCGAAGACCCCGGCTCCGGCAGCCTGGCGGGGAGGCTGCGGCAGGTTCGGAGGTGATGTGACCCAGGTCCCACCCGGCCACGCTCCCAGATCGACCTCATCTACTTCATCGGTAGAATCGAAGAACGCGTTGCCCTGGGTGTCTCCCCCATTCGCATACAACTTGTTGGTACTTGGGTCGTATGGCATGCCGAAGTCTGACCTACCCATAGGGAACGCTGGTCCATTTTCCCATGCCCCAGGGGCTGAAGTCATGTCCAGACGCCGCGTGGTGGTTAATCCCGTAGGCGCACCACCCGTCCAGCCGCCGGCCAGATACAGGAAGTTGCCCACTTGCTGATATCCTGCCAATAGGAAGTTATCTGGCGCCGAGGTTCCGAGTGCCCACGTGTTAGTGCCTACGTCATATACCCAGTTGCCAGCACTGAAGCCGGTGGTGCCACCAACGACAAATACCTTGCCGTTGAAAGCGCCCGATGCCGAGCCGTAGTGATCCGTAACAAACGGATCAGCAGCCAACGGCGTCCAGGTATCTGTGGCAATATTGTAGGAAGCGAAGCCGTTGCCAGTATCTCCTTCTGCGCAGTATACGATCCCCGTCGATTCCATGAGCGCGCAGGTAGGCGCTTCACTAGCAAAGGGCATCGATGCACGTGGTTCCCACATTCCTGTGGCGAGGTTGTAGCGATTGACGTTGTTAACGCGTGTCCCGTCAGCCACACCGCCAAACACATAGAAGTGCGTAGCCGTTTGTGCGAACCCATAGCGCACAAGGTTCAGTGGATACGGGCTGGCCGCGGTCCACGCTCCGGCTCCCGCTCCTGGACCAGCTGGGACGCAGGTTGCTGTCGGCGTTGGTGAGGCGCCGCCGCCGCATATTGACTGCGGCGTGATATCAATGGTGTAGGCAGGACACCCAGAATTTGGAGTAACCTCGCTTATCACAACCACAAACGTGTCGCCATCAGCGACGTCGAATGAGAACGAGATTGGCACGCCAATATCCGGGCTGCTACCTCCATCTCCGATCCAGTTATTGCAGAGGTTGTTTGGATCAAAGCTGCCCAGGTAAGCGGCGGTGAAGGTGAAGTTGGTACCTGTGCAATCGGTCGTAGTTGTCACCGTTACGCATTGGGGTGCGCCCGTTGTGTTGGTGAACGTGTACGAATCGTAATGACGCGGAGTTGGATCACCAAAGATAGCGCACGTCGTGCTCGCCGGGCACGTTTGCGGGATACCGCTGCGGAAGAGTCGGTCAGTTTGGGTCGGATCGTTCCCATCGAGGCTTCCGTTGATTTGGCAACCACCCGGAGTGCCCGTAGCCGTTGGTGTTGGCGTCGGGCTCCCGCCGCCGCCAGCGCAGGTGTAGGTGACTTTCAAACCGCTAGTGAGTGTGGCCGTGCCGCACGAGAAGGTCGTAGCCGGACCCGAGGGGCCTGCTTGCGCGCCGCTGGTTTCATCAAGGCCGCTGTCAGACGTTGCGCCATAGAAGACGTCAAAGAAGCTTGAACTGTTCTCGTAAAACACCACTGAGAAGTTCGCTGCCGCAGCAGTGTCGGCAAAGTGCACCGCGCGCCATTCAACATTAAACTGCCGGTTAGGCGCGCTGCCAGTGACTGAGGTGAAGATACCGCAGTTTCCGCCAGGGAAACCGGAACATCCTGGATTAGCATCGGTCCGGAGGTCATCCTGATACGGGAAAATGGTCATGTCCCAATTCGGATCCGGTAACGCGAGACAGCCATGGGTGAAGAAAGCTGTACTGCCTATAAGGTCTAAAGCGCCATTGGAGCTGAGGTTCGCGCCGTTGAAGGTTTGCCCGTAAACGCTGACCGGGAATGGGAAGGAAATGAACGTTGCGCAATCATCGCAGTGACTGCCAGTGTCAGTGTCGCCAGGCGTGATCGAGCCCTGCCCAGTCGAAGTAGTATAGGTACTGCACCCGGCAGGTGTCCCCGTTGGCGTCGGAGTTGGCGTGCCCCCGCCGCCTGTCGTTCCGTTGAGTCGGAATACGTTGTCGGGCCCGCCCGCAGTAGGTATGCAGACCGCCAACTTCGGGGCCCATGTCGGGCAAACCCCGAAGCCGCCACCCGGGTTTTGCCAGGCTGCAGGAGAATTTGACTGCACTGAGCGGTCAGTCCAACCCCACTGGCCACCGCCGGTAAAGACTTCGTGCGCTTGGACCGAAACCCAATACGTCCCCTCAGTGAGAACTGCCGGGACTGCCAGGGTTATGGTGTAAGTACTACCCGCAATTGAGAAGGACTGTGCCGTGGCCGAATAGACCTGCGTACCAGGAAGGCTCCCGCTATCGGTATAGATGAAGACATTGAAATTGTCGGGAACGCAGCTTCCGCTGCAATTAAAAGGCTGACCATCAGCGTCGATCGACTGCACATTCCAAGTCTCACCAGCGGGCACAACAAAATCATCCGCGGTAAAATCATCAAAGTCTGGAAAATCCGGGAACTCCTGCGATCCGGTGGCTACGCCTGTCGCATTGTCATATTGATCGTAAAGAACCACCTGCGGCGCTTTCGGCCGTGGCGGAGCGTTGATTACATGCGCGTTAGGACTGCTAATGTTGCGCAAGGGAATCTGCGACGTAAGCGGTAGGTTGGGCACGCTGCGAACATCATACGGTAGCATGTTCTGCCTGGCAGCTGGCTTTGCCGCAGGGACATGTCCAGCCATGGCAGCTGGCGCGCCAGACTGGAAAACTTTTCCATTCGCAGCGGCTACCTGCGCCTTCGTTGGCGGCGCTTTGGTGGCGTGCGCTTTCGCTAAAGTTGGCTTGTTTCGCTGCGCCAGCGCGAATGGAATCGCACACACAGCCACAAGCAGAAGCAGATAAAAAGCGCCTCTGATAAGATGCGCTTTGATGGTGGGGTTAATTTGTTTTTTCATTTGGTATTGTCCTTTTGACTTGTTCTTGAATCGCCAAATTAGATTTTGAGCGGACCACCGTTTTAGTGGAGAGCGCGGAAAAACGTCAAGACTTTTTTTATACGAATTTTTTGCCGATCGTAATTTTTTGGCGGTTTCGTCTGCTAGCGTCGGAGAGACGTACGGAAAAGGTCCGGGGTAGCATCTGGGGCGGGGCACTCGCTGACAGCCTGAATTACCCCAGGAACTCGCGAGGTTTGCTCGCGAGTTCCCGAATCTAACCAACTAAGCGCTGTAGTTTTATCGTGGGAATGGCGTGGGACGCGGCCTTGGCGTTGGCGTGGCCCTTGGCGACGCGGTAGCAGTAGGCGTCGCCGTAGCTGTGGGCGTTGCCGTTGCCGTAGGCGTGAAGGTTGCCGTCGGCGTAGCTGTAGCCGTGGGTGTAGCTGTAGCCGTAGGTGTAGCTGTAGCTGTAGGTGTGGCTGTGGCCGTCGGTGTCGGGCTGGCGCAACCGCCGCCTCCGTTGTTCCGATGCCATACCTCATTAAGGAACTGGAAGGTCGCTCCGTTAATGCCGCCCACACTCCAGATATCTCCGTTCCCGAAGACCCCGGCTCCGGCAGCCTGGCGGGGAGGCTGCGGCAGGTTCGGAGGTGATGTGACCCAGGTCCCACCCGGCCACGCTCCCAGATCGACCTCATCTACTTCATCGGTAGAATCGAAGAACGCGTTGCCCTGGGTGTCTCCCCCATTCGCATACAACTTGTTGGTACTTGGGTCGTATGGCATGCCGAAGTCTGACCTACCCATAGGGAACGCTGGTCCATTTTCCCATGCCCCAGGGGCTGAAGTCATGTCCAGACGCCGCGTGGTGGTTAATCCCGTAGGCGCACCACCCGTCCAGCCGCCGGCCAGATACAGGAAGTTGCCCACTTGCTGATATCCTGCCAATAGGAAGTTATCTGGCGCCGAGGTTCCGAGTGCCCACGTGTTAGTGCCTACGTCATATACCCAGTTGCCAGCACTGAAGCCGGTGGTGCCACCAACGACAAATACCTTGCCGTTGAAAGCGCCCGATGCCGAGCCGTAGTGATCCGTAACAAACGGATCAGCAGCCAACGGCGTCCAGGTATCTGTGGCAATATTGTAGGAAGCGAAGCCGTTGCCAGTATCTCCTTCTGCGCAGTATACGATCCCCGTCGATTCCATGAGCGCGCAGGTAGGCGCTTCACTAGCAAAGGGCATCGATGCACGTGGTTCCCACATTCCTGTGGCGAGGTTGTAGCGATTGACGTTGTTAACGCGTGTCCCGTCAGCCACACCGCCAAACACATAGAAGTGCGTAGCCGTTTGTGCGAACCCATAGCGCACAAGGTTCAGTGGATACGGGCTGGCCGCGGTCCACGCTCCGGCTCCCGCTGGCCCGCCCGGTGGGCAGGTTGGTGTCGCCGTTGCCGTCGGCGTAGGCGTCGGTGTGCCTCCGCAACCGCCGCCAGGTCGTAAGTCGTAGAGCGCTGGAAATCCCGTCGTGTCCGTTATGACGACGATGTGTGCTGCCGCTGGCAATGCGGTAAAGGAAAGGTGATTGGCAGCGCTTCCCGGAATTGGGTTTGGCATACCGACCATCATCGGGCTGGCAGGATCAACCACGGGATCGTTACTACCGAAGTCACAACCAGTCCCCGTACCGCCAAAGGGCATGGGGATACTGTCGCAGGTTTGAATAGCCGCTGTTATCCAGACGACGCCACCAGCGTTGATATAGGTTTCCAAGGCAGGGATGGCCGCCGTGTAGTCTGCAAGGAAGTCAGGAGCGTTTGTGTCGTCCCAGTTGAGGATTACTACGCTATAATCGCTGAAGTTGACCGTGCCCAAGTCTGCGGGCGCAAACTCGGTATAAGTGTGCCCAGCGGCAGTGATGGCATCCTTAATAATGGTAAAGCCCCATGGATCGTGCGTCTCAAAGAGCGCGAACTCGTTCGGCGCTGACTGGCTATTGGAAAAGGTGTAACTAACCGTGTTGCTAGCCAGAGTCGGTTCCCACCCGTTTGGCAGGAAGCCGGTTGTCATCCCAGAGCCGACCAACAATCCCCCAGCGCCCGGAGTGCATGTTGGTGTTGGCGTTGGCGTGCCTCCACCTCCAGCGCAGGTGTAGGTGACTTTCAAGCCGCTAGTGAGTGTGGCCGTGCCGCACGAGAAGGTCGTAGCCGGACCCGAGGGGCCTGCTTGCGCGCCGCTGGTTTCATCAAGGCCGCTGTCAGACGTTGCGCCATAGAAGACGTCAAAGAAGCTTGAACTGTTCTCGTAAAACACCACTGAGAAGTTCGCTGCCGCAGCAGTGTCGGCAAAGTGCACCGCGCGCCATTCAACATTAAACTGCCGGTTAGGCGCGCTGCCAGTGACTGAGGTGAAGATACCGCAGTTTCCGCCAGGGAAACCGGAACATCCTGGATTAGCATCGGTCCGGAGGTCATCCTGATACGGGAAAATGGTCATGTCCCAATTCGGATCCGGTAACGCGAGACAGCCATGGGTGAAGAAAGCTGTACTGCCTATAAGGTCTAAAGCGCCATTGGAGCTGAGGTTCGCGCCGTTGAAGGTTTGCCCGTAAACGCTGACCGGGAATGGGAAGGAAATGAACGTTGCGCAATCATCGCAGTGACTGCCAGTGTCAGTGTCGCCAGGCGTGATCGAGCCTTGGCCGGTGCTTGTCGTATAGGTAGTGCAACCGGCAGGCGTTCCCGTCGCGGTCGGCGTTGGTGAGCCCCCGCCGCCTGTCGTTCCGTTAAGTCGGTAAACGTTATCGGGTCCGCCCGCGGTAGGGATGCAGACCGCCAACTTCGGGGCCCACGTCGGACAAACCCCGAAGCCGCCGCCCGGGTTTTGCCAGGCTGCAGCAGAATTTGACTGCGTTGAGCGGTCGGTCCAACCCCACTGGCCACCGCCGGTAAAGACTTCGTGCGCTTGGACCGAAACCCAATACGTCCCCTCAGTGAGAACTGCCGGGACTGCCAGGGTTATGGTGTAAGTACTACCCGCAATTGAGAAGGACTGTGCCGTGGCCGAATAGACCTGCGTACCAGGAAGGCTCCCGCTATCGGTATAGATGAAGACATTGAAATTGTCGGGAACGCAGCTTCCGCTGCAATTAAAAGGCTGACCATCAGCGTCGATCGACTGGACGTTCCAAGTCTCACCAGCGGGCACAACAAAATCATCCGCGGTAAAATCATCAAAGTCTGGAAAATCCGGGAACTCCTGCGATCCGGTGGCTACGCCTGTCGCATTGTCATATTGATCGTAAAGAACCACCTGCGGCGCTTTCGGCCGTGGCGGAGCGTTGATTACATGCGCGTTAGGACTGCTAATGTTGCGCAAGGGAATCTGCGACGTAAGCGGTAGCTTCGGCACCTTCACCTGCGAAGCCGTGACTTGCGTGCGCACGCTCGACAAAGGAAATGCCGGACCGTTGTACACCCGCGCCTGCCTCTGTGATCGCTGCCCAGCTAGTGAGGCCGGCGCGCCAGATTGAAAGACTTTCCCGGAGGCGGCAGCTATTTGCGCCTTCGTTGGCGGCGCTTTGGTTGGCTGCGCTTTAGTTGCCTGCGCTCGGGCTAAACCTGGTTTGTTTCGCTGCGCGAGCGCGAATGGAATCGCGCATACAGCGACAAGCAGAAGCAGATAAAAAGCGCCCCTGATAAGATGCGCTTTAATGGTGGGATTAATTTGTTTTTTCATGTGGGGTTGTCCTAGCTGATTTTTGAAATTGCAGATGTATACATCGCAACTGGAACACCAGTTCTAGTCATCCGCACAAAGAAAGGTCAAGACTTTTCTTAAGAAATTTTCCTGATGAAAAAATCGAACGCGGATACGGCGGCAGGGGGGTCAAATGTCGAATGACCAACGAATACCGAAGCCAAAATTGCCAAATGGCACCTGTAAAGCTGCGTCAATTCACCTTTGATTCGGCCTTCGTCATTTGGATTTTGTCATTGGGGCGTGCCATCCCGCGTTTCCTCATCCAAGCACCGCCACCGCACGGTCATACAGCGCCTTTGCGTCCTCATGTGAGTTGCCCACGGCAGTGAGGCCTGTTCTTCCCAGCTCACCCAAGGCGCTCATCATGTGAAACACTACACCTGTCTGGCGGGTTTGATCGAAATGCAGGTTGTGCCGGACCACAATGTCGAACAGATCGTCAGGAGTAAGAGTGCGATAGCGCGGAGATTCCACATGATCGCTGGCCACGAAAAATTTCTGCTGACCATTCGGAGCGGTGAAGATGCCAGTCTCCGTGTCGTAAGTTCCATCGGTAAGAAACTGAAGAGTCAAAAACGGGTGAGTGGTGCCACCTTTTCTTAGGTTAATCTCAATCGCGTACGGCTCCCATTTGCCATTTTTCGCGCGCACCACCACAAAATCCAGGGCGAAGCGGCCGATAACACCTTCTTTGGCGAGACGTTTGCCTACCTTTGCAGCTTCCCGAGTAATCAGGGTGGCGTAGGACGTGTCAGAAGGGAAGACGCACCCGAGGTAGCTTTGTCCGGTCGGCCCGCCCAGGAGCTGGTCATGCGTTGATAACAGTTCAACTTTACCGAGTGGAGTGACGCGAAGTTGGACGCTCGGGCTTCTGAACTCTTCTCCCATGATCCGTTCTTCCACGACCCCTTTTCGTTCCTGCAACTTCTCCATGTAACTGTCGTAAGTAGCGCCCTCTAACTCGAACGTCATCGCCCGAAGGCGTTCCTCTAACATGGCTACCTCCTTAGAGTCACCGGGCTTGGGAAGCCCTGCCAGGTCAATCACAGCATTGCCCTCACCGGAGACGCCTTCATTCAGCTTTACCATCACCTGTCTGATCGAAGGTTTGGTCAGCCGAATTTGGGCGATCGCCTGGATGAGGTCTTCCTTACTGGCGATGTCCTCGCGACCCAGGGGAAATGGCACATTTTCGTCCATGAAAATTTTGCGGCACCCACTCTTTGTTCCCAGTGGGAAAAATTTCGGATCGGCCCCGTACATCGGAATACCGAGCTGCAACGCCAGCTCTTTCTCCCGGTTCGTTGTATTAAACGGAACAAGATGCGCGCGATTGGGATCGATGATCAGCGAGCGAATGCGCTCGATCAGTCGCGGGCGCTCTAACAATTTCTCACTGAGCGGGCGCGCCGAACCGTCCATCGGTGAAGGCAGGAAAAGTCGCTGCCGCGCATGACTTGGAATGACGCCCGGAAGAAGATCGAGGTAATAATCAATGATGCTCGGCAGAATCGTCCGCGACGTCACATAGATCAGGCGCGCCCGCGGCTGGCGCAGCAGCAGTAGGAGAAATAAGAAACGTTCCTCGTACGCCTGAATCACCGCTCCCGAATCAATTGCGTCGATCGACATCGAAGGGACCACCACGATCGTTTGCGGATCCTGGTTAAACCGCTCAATCGATTTCCATAAGGGCACCAGCTTCTTCTGGAGCTGATCAAACCCGGCGGACGATGCCTTCGACAGTTCTGCCTCTAACATAAGCGGGCTATTAAAGCTTATCTCAAAAACAAATCGAGCGGTTTGGACGGAGCGTGATAACCCAGATCGATAATCGCGGGTTTAACGAGTTACCGCCTACGGCCGAACGAGTATCCGCGATGAGTTCTTCCGCCACCTATTGTGCGCCGGCCGCTTGTGGCTGATTCCGACTCGAAGAGTGCCGTGTATAGGTAGGGAAAATTCTCAAGCTTCAAGCGAAGAATTTTCCGGCCGATGAAATGTTCGATCGCTTGTAACGCGGGCAACTCCTGGCCGCTCAGAAGCGTGAAGGCGTCGCCGACATTCTGCGCCCGTCCCGTGCGCCCGATCCGATGGACATAATCTTCGGGATGCTCGGGTACATCGTAATTGATCACGTGACTCACACCCGCGATGTCGAGTCCTCGCGACGCAATATCCGTCGCCACCATCACTTCGTATTTGCCGCTTTTGAAACCTTCGAGCGCTTCGATGCGTTCCCGCTGTGTACGATTGGAATGCAACACTGCGACCGCATGCTTACCCTGCTTTAATTGGTGCGCGATGCGATCTGCGCCGTACTTGGTTCTGCAGAAAATCAATGCGCTGTCGAAATTCGTTCGTTCGAGCAAAGCCATCAGCAGATCAAATTTTTGTTCAGCGGCAACGGGATAAACCGCGTGGGTGACTGTTTCCGCAGGCGAACGGCGTATACCAATTTCCACTAACTCAGGATCGCGCAGCACCCATGCCGCCAGACGTTCGATCTCCGGAGGCAATGTGGCCGAAAACAACAAAGTCTGCCGCTTTGTTGAGGTTTTCTCAACGATCCGGCGCACATCGGGCAAAAAACCCATATCCAGCATCCGGTCCACTTCATCGAGCACGAGAATTTTTATCTCTTTTAGGCTCATCGTACGCTGCTCCAGCAGATCGAGCAGGCGTCCAGGTGTGGCGACGAGAATATCAACGCCGCGCTTAAGTTCTTCCCGTTGTTTTCCGTAACCGACACCCCCATGCACGAGCGCGACTTGTAAATCCGTGAAGCGCCCATAATCACGAAATGCCGTTTCCACTTGCGCGGCCAATTCCCGCGTGGGCTCGAGCACAAGACAACGGAAGCCCGCGTGCTTTTCCAGCAATGTTAGAATAGGAAGAGCAAAAGCCGCGGTCTTGCCCGTGCCGGTTTGTGCGGTGCCGATCAAATCCTTGCCAGCGAGAATAATTGGAAACGCGCGAAGCTGGATGGGCGTCGGCTCGGCGAATCCCATGGCCTGCGTTCCCCGCACAACTCCGGGCGAAAGCCCGAAACGATTGAATGACATGCCTTTAATGTAGGCAGAAAACGATGAATTAACACAAATCGAATAGCTCGAGAAGGGCGGATCATTCAAAACTTCGTGGTCCTTTTCAGATCGGCTTTAAAACTAAATGAAAAGAATCTAGAAAAATTACGGCCAGGGAGGTCTGGGCTGCGATAAGGATCAAGACAAGGGGAAAGGGAAAGATGGGCAAGGGAACCAAGCTGTTGCCAGCTGTAACAGCGAATTACGCCGATGGCGGCAAGTCTCTCCAGGCAAGCAAACCTACCGGTTTGTAGCACAAATTTCTCAATCCTTTGGACTAACGAAAAAACACACTTCAACCAGGACAAACTAAATGAAAAAACAAAACAACCAGAGCATCAAAGCACATCTTATTCGCAGCGCGGTGTATGTGTTACTGCTTGTGGCCGTCTGCGTGATTCCATTCGCGCTGGCGCAGCGACCCGCCACAAACGGAGGCGCCGCGCCTCCTCTCACTAATGCAAGGGCTGGCGACGCAGTTCGCTCTAGATCGGTCGCGATTCCGCCGCATCCGCAGGCGCCACAGGTAATTCTCTACGATCAGTATGACAATGCTGCGGTCACCGCTACTCTGTCTTCAACTATCAGTGACTTCCCGGCATTCAATACCGATGCCGCTGATGATTTCGTTGTTCCCACTGGCCAGACGTGGAATGTCCAATCGGTAGACGCTGATGGGTCGTACTTAATCCCTGACGGCCCGGCCGCCAGTTTCAATGTCATCTTTTACGCCGATAACGCGGGCCTGCCTGGCGCTCAAGTCTACAGCGCGATGAATCAGCCTTTCTCGGTAGTGGGCAGCACTTTCACAGTCAACCTGCCTACGATGGCAATCCTCACTGAGGGGACATACTGGGTTGAGATCCAGGCTAATATGACATTTGTCCCCAATGGCGTCTGGCTGTGGACGGATCGCACTGTGCAATCAAACCAGGGCGCGGCGTGGCAAAATCCCGGCGGCGGGTTTGGAATCTGCCTAACGTGGGCGCCGAGAACAACCTGCATTCCCGTTCCCGGTGCGCCGGATCAAGTCTTCCGCTTGAACGGAACAACGAGTGGAGCCACTCCAACGCCGACCTCTTCACCTACAGCAACGCCGAGCGGTACTACATCCCCAACGGCGACACCAAGTGGCACGCAAAGTCCCACGGCCACCCCAAGCGCGACTCCAAGTACTACTGCAACTCCGACGCTAACACCGAGCGCAACTCCAACCGCGACAGGCAGTCCTAGCCCAACACCGACAATAACTCCAACTGTTACTCCTAGCGCAACTGCCACGCCCAGCGCAACACCAGCGGGTTGTGTTCGAGGACAAGGCTATTGGAAAAACCATCCCGAAGCGTGGCCAGTCACTGAGTTGCAGCTTGGCAACGTCACTTACAACCAGCAGCAACTGCTCGATATTCTCCATGAACCCGTGCGTGGAAATGGACTATTGATCCTGGCCCATCAATTAATCGCCGCGAAACTGAACATCGCCGCCGGCGCAGACCCAAGTTGTATCCAGGAAACAATAACAGAAGCTGATGCCCTGATCGGCGATCTGGTGGTTCCACCAGTAGGTAACGGATACCTTGCACCCCGAGAAGCGGCGCCTTTGGCAGGAATTCTTGGGCAGTTCAACGAAGGCGACATGTGCGCGCCAGCTTGCGGAGCCAATCCTTCCCCAACTACAACTCCGATGGCACGACGAGTGCGCCCCAACCCGGCGCAAAGGCCGCGTTGATTGCGGCATCGCTACCGATCTAAATTCCGGGAGCTCGCGAAGAAATTCGCGAGCTCCTTGTTTTGAATGGCCAGCCCGGCCAGTTAGTTCACAACACGACGAGTCGGCGGGAATGAAGTGCACTTGTTTACAAGATTTTCGGCTGCTCAGCTCTGCATTCTGGCCTAACAAACTTGTAGGTCAGACAGGCGCCGTTGTACCGCCTGCCGTCATCAGCGGACAACTCCGCCAGAGCATCGCTCTCTCCGGACAAAAACGTTGACACGCAGTCGTTATGTAGCGTAAAGGGGGCGGCTCTAATTCAACCCTCCAATGCAGAAGAAGTCACCTCTTAATTCCGAATCCGCTAGTCCTCGAGCGCTCGTCGTTCTCATCGTTTGCGCGATTAACCGAGGTATGATCTAACGCAGGTACTCCAAAAGGACATACTCTTTCGCCTAAGAGTGCAGCGGACGGGCTGGATGCTACGACGCCGAAGTGCAGTCAAAAATTGGTGTTCATTCGTGTAGATTCGTAGTTAGTAGAAAGCCGATGAAAACCAACGCTCCATGGAATGTCCTTTTTACACCGATTATCGCTGCGCTCTTAGCCGGCGCAACGGTGCCCGCAGCTACTGCGGGTACCCCGCAATATCAGATCTATGACATTGGTGTGATTGATGCCGGCGACGATGCTTCGCAAGGATTTGGGATGTCGCACGATGGAATTGCGGTGGGGCGTTCGATACGCACGAATGCGAGTCAGGCATTCACTTGGACACTGCAGGGCGGCATCGTTGGGCTGCCGAATCTAGCGGGGCGCAATCATGCCGTGGCGAACAGCGCGGCGCCGCAGATTGTCGTAGGGACTGCAGCCACTACACTTTTCGGCACCAGCCGGTTGCCGGTTATGTGGCTAAACGGCGCGGTTTCGCAGTTGCCGTTACCCGCGGGTGAGACGCTCGGTGACGCCAACTCGGTGAACGCTTCAGGTGTTGCGGTCGGCTCTGTGGATGGTGGAAGTAACCAGCGCGGCGCAATCTACACCGGCGGCGGCGGTGCGATTATTACGCAAACCACGGCGACTGGATGCTTTTTCGTTACTGCATTCGGAATTAATGATTCAGGCCGAGTTGTGGGCCAGGGCATCGATCCGAATAATGCCGCGCGCAATGTTGGGATCGTCTATGACATCGGTCAAAACGGCGCGTTCGAGGTCGGCGCATTACCTGGCTTAAATGGCGCGCTCGCGTTTGGTGTGAGTAACACCGGGTTTGTGGTCGGCTCTAGCATGCTGAATCAGGGCTCAGGTATGCCATTCATCTGGTCGGATCAAGGCGGAATGGTTGCCATCCCACTCGCTACAGGGACGAGCGAGGGTTCCGCGCGCGCGGTCAATTCGGTCGGCTGGGTGGTGGGAAACGATTCGTCAGCTTTCTCGATTCCTTTTCTTTATGACGGAACAAACACTTATCGCCTTGCCGATCTTATTCCCCTAAACTCCGGCTGGGATTTGTCGATGAACACTTTCTCATCGGCAGACGGCATTAGCGAGGACGACGTCATCGTCGGCACAGGTGTGCACAACGGCGAGACTCACGCGTATGCGATGGTGCCCGTCGCGCCTAGTCCTACACCGACGCCGAGTCCAACTGCTACGCCTACCGCAACCCCAACTCCAACTGCCACGCCTACCGCGACTCCGACACCTGCGCCAAGAGTTACTCCTACACCAAGGGCACGCCCCACTCCGCGACCCCGACCATAGTTGGAACTGTAGAAGCAGGCGTGTCGCCTGCTTGAATTTACCTTAGCACCGGCACGGCTGCCGCTACATCAAGCAGCAGCATCGCGGGCACGAAAAAATTAGTGTCCATTAGTGTCCATTCGTGGTTACAAAGGCCAGGGCTATGAACGAAACGCATCGCGAGGATCCGCACGCCCCGCTGAGTTATTATGGCGCGCGACGCATCGTCTGGTTGGTCTTTTTCGTATTTATCCTCTGGCTGATATTGCGGGCGCTACAACCTGTAATCCTGCTGTTCGCGCTGGTCTTTCTTCTCGCGATGGTTCTAAACCCGATCGTCGTTTGGCTACAGAAATTCCGTGTACCACGGTTCCTAGGTGTTATCCTGGTGATCCTGGCGCTAATCGCTGTCACGACGACGATCATCCTGTTTGCCATTCCGCCGCTGAGCCGGCAACTGCAGGAACTCGTGCACAGCACGCCAAACATGTGGCAAGGCATTCGCACCCGGATCGAGTCCCTGACGAAAGATTATCCTGAAGTTCGCGAAGCGTTACCACGGACGGATGAAATGGCCAGTAAAGTCGGGGCAGCGGCGGCTACCGTTGGAAATTTCCTGCTGCAATCGACGCTCGGTTTGGTGGGCGGTTTGGCCAGCGTGCTTTTGGCGATTTTGTTGCTTGTGTTCGTGCTCGCGAGCCCACGTCCACTCGTAACTGCCTACCTGGCACTCGCGCCCGATCGCTACCGCGAACAGGCGCGTCGCACGCTCGAACGCATGATGCGACAAATGATTGCCTGGGCGAAAGGCGTTGCAATCAATGGCGTTATCACCGGCGTATCTATCGGTTCGCTGCTTTGGTTGGTTGGCGTGCAACCGGCATTGATATTCGGCGTGTTCGCCTTTTTTGGTGAGTTCTTGCCAAACATCGGCGCCTTTCTCGTCTCAATTCCCATTCTGTTGGTCGCTTTGAGCATGGGCGCCACAAAATTCTGGCTCGCATTAGGTGTGATCGTTCTGGTCTACCAGATCGAATTGAACGTCCTTGTGCCCGGCGTTCTGGGCAAAGAAATGCGATTGCACCCAGTAAACATTCTGTTTTTTACACTGGCCACTGCCGAATTGTTTGGCCTGTTGGGTTTGTTTCTTGCAGTTCCTGCTGCTGCGCTGGTGCAAATCGTCATTGACGAATTTTATTTGCAACCCCGCAAAATAGACGCGCGCGCGCTCGATCAAGATGCAGCAGTTCTAGTCGAAGGCCGAAAATAACAGGCGCAGACTAGCCTCTCGCACGCTGCCTGGCTGCAAAAACATCTGAGTCCGTCGGCGGTCGGCATCGCCGCTGCAAGTGCTTGAAGAGAAAAGTTTTGACATTGCCCCATGAAATTCGGTAAAACCGTGGGCTAGGCAGGAGTTCATCGCACCATGTCAAAGCTCAATGTAACACTTATCGGTTTCATGCTCCCGTTGACTCTTCTTTTTGGCTCGCCCCACGTGGAGTCACGTAATCCCGGCTACGCCCAGAGTGGAACGTTTCAAAAAATGATTGTTCAGAACGGGAGCGTAACGATCCAACTCGACTTGAATGGATTGAACGGAAGCAATTCTCTCGTAACAAGGCCGGTCACTTTGCAATTCTCCGTCGCGGCCAATTCCTTTTTTCCTATTCTCGTTTTTAATGACCAGCTGCGTGCAGCTGAGCCGGGCTGGATCTCCTTGATCCCGCAAAAGGTTCCGTCACTCCCGTCACATTTTGGCGCATCTCTCAAGCACCTCGTAATCGAAAAACTTCCTTCGAACCAGGGTTTCGATCTTGTCGTGCGCGACAGCAACACCCGGTTCACCTTTTTTAAGGTTGAAGGCGGCAATTACGAGTACGGCGCCTCCGCCAAGTCGTTTAGCATTACCGGAGGCAGACTTCTCATGTCAAAACAGTTTGCCAATGCACTGGGTCGCCCATCAGACGCAGGCTCGATCATAGGAAAAATTTCCGTCGGAGCAGCGATGCAACCGATCGAGATCGACCGGGTCGTTAATGGGGAACCGCAGTCGGGAGTGCTGCCTGCAGTTGGGACCGTTCCTGGCCCCGATGTCATCGTGGGCGAGCTGCTTGATTTCATCCAATATGAAACTGGTGAGGTGAACGGCTTCGTTGGCCTCGCTTTGGGGACCGACGCTTGTAACAAAGGAATTCAGAATGCGGCTTGGATTGCCTTGCCGAGCAACAACCATCCGTTTATTCCGCAAAATCTTTACCGAATGAGTGGTGGCGCTACTAATAACGAGCGATTCGAACAACTCGGCCAATCCTGGGGCAAACATGCGTTTGCGGCCGCATCATCAAATACGTGCGGCTTCGGATGTAACGGCGTCGGCGGCGATCACCTTGGTTCTGGCTGTTCTGACGCATATGGCGCCGGTTTAAATGGGTGGCAGGACGGCATTGGCTCGCGTGGTTGGGTCAATCCTTTCACCGGGAATTACCCTTCAGGTAATACATCGAACGATCACACCGGTCACAATCACGATGTAACGTCTCACCGGATGCTTGTTAAGGTGGACGACTTGAACACGTCGTTAAATGCTGGGGCAACCTATTTCGCTGAAGCGAATTACATCGTGCCGGACGAAGGCATCTGGTGCCAAAGTCATCCAACTGAGTGCAACATGTATAACAACGCTTCCTACCGTCAATACAGCGTATTCGGAGTTAACCAGCCCTTTAGTTTTAACCCAGCGGGTTCGACTGTACGAGAGCAGCCAGCTATTATGGCGTGGACTGGCGCGACGATAAATCAAGTCGAGCCGGACCATGGGAACGACGGTATCTGGTTTATGGGCTATAAGGTAACAAATCCGTCTGCCGGTATCTGGCACTATGAATACGCGGTCTATAACCAAAATCTCGATCGTGCCATCCAATCCTTCACCGTGCCGTTAGGACTTGGAGCTAACATCACCAACGTTGGTTTCCATGCTCCGCCTCAGCAACCCGGCTGGCCGCATGACGGCACTGTAGGAGATGCTGGCTATAGTAGCACGCCGTGGAATGTTGCTCAGGGCGCGAGCTCCATCACCTGGAGCACGGAAACTTTCGCGACTAATCAAAATGCAAATGCGATTCGCTTCGCCACACTGTACAACTTTAGATTTGACGCCGATCAACCGCCGGAGGCTGCCAACGCGACTGTGGGATTTTTCAAGACTGGCTCGCCCATGATGGTTGCAATCCAGGGACCTGCAGCGGGCGCAACTCCTACACCGACACCGACCGCCACGGCCACTCCGACTCCGACACCAACCGCCACGGCCACTCCGACCCCAACGCCAACTGCCACGGCCACTCCGACTGCAACACCAACCGCTACACCGAGGCCTACTCCGTCACCGCGATCGATTCCGTCGCCAAGGCCTCGTCCAACGCCCTTGCCGCGCCCCTAGCTCAGCGTTGGGCGCACCGGGCAAAAACGGTAAATAGTTTGTTACGAATGTTTTTTTGTTTGTAGCCAGAGCACATGAGAAGATGACCATTTAAGCTCCACCAAGCCCAACCCTAACAAAACGATCCACTACAATGTCAAAAATACTCGTTACCGGCTTCGCCCTGCTGTCGGTCCTGCTTTTCGCGAATGCTTCGCGAAACGAAGCAAGCCAATCAAAACAACCTGCTCTCGAAACGCCGACTGGAACGCTTCAAAAGATGATTGTCGAAAACGCCAGCATAACAATGCAGCTCGACCTCAACGGATTGAATGGAAGCAATTCTCTTGTGACGCGGCCAGTCACGTTGCACTTCGCTGCGGCGCCGAATTCTTTCTTCCCGGTTCTTGTCTTTAATGACCTGCTACGCGGGCTCCAGCCTGGTTCGATGCCACTGTCCTTGCAAAACGGCTCGTCAGCTCAGGCGACGTCCCCGGCTACGGCAATCTGCCTGCCGCATTACGTTTGTCTGTTAAGCGGCTGGCCGTGGAAAAACTTCCCTCCGGTCAGGGCTTCGATCTTGCAGTTCGAGATAGCAACACGGGATTCACGTTTTTCAATATTGAAGGACACCAGTACAACTATGATGCCGCAGCCCGGTCGTTTACCATCACCGGAGGCCGGCTTTCCATATCAAAACAGTTTGCCAATACACTCGGTATCCCATCAGAAGCAGGCTCGTTGGCAGGAACAATTTCCATCGGTGCGGCGATGCAACCGATCCAGATCGATCAGATTGTTAGGGGTGAAACGAAGTCAATGGCGATGCCACCGATGCAACATGCAGTTGGTTCAGCAGTTCCAAATCTTGTACCCGGCCCGGATGTTATTGTTGGAGACGTCGAGGACGTGGCACAATTTGATGCCTCCCGTCGGGACGCAGGTTGGATTGGCCATCGGAACAGATTCCTGCAACAATGGCGACCAGCCGATCAATTGGTTTGCACTGCCGGACAACGATCATCCGCTCGTTCCGCAAAACCTGTACCGCATGAGCGGCGGCGTGAACAACGATGCCCGCTTTGAACAAATCGGTCAGTCATGGATGAAACACACGTTCCTGGCATTGGAAGATTTTGTCTGCGGCAACTGTAACACCAGCGGCTGCCAAACCAGGCTCCCATCTCTGTCCGGCTTGTTCCGACCCGTATGTGTCGGGCCTGAATGGAGACCAGAACAGCATCGGCTCACGCGCTTGGGTCAACCCATTCACTGGAAATTTCCCTTCGGGCAATACAGCCAACGACCACAATGGTCATGTCCACAACGGTGTATCGCACCGGATCCTGGTTGATACGAGTGATCTGATCCCGGGTAACAATCCGGGTGCGACCTATTTTGGCGAAGCCGCCTACCTTAGCCCGCATGAATACACATGGTGTCAGTCGCATCCCGGGCAGTGCAACATGTTCAACAATTACTCCTACCGTAAGTTCTCAGTCACCGGCGGCCCGACATTCTTTAATTTTCCGGCTGTCGGTTCGACCATCCGAATGGAACCTGCTATCCAGGCTTGGGTAGCTACAGGCGCAACGATACAGCAGGTTGAGCCTGATCCGGGAAACGATGGTGTATGCTTTGTCGCTTACAAGGTAACAGGCCCAAACGCCGGAGTGTGGCACTATGACTATGCCGTCTTTAACATGAACCTGGATCGTGCAATTCAGTCCTTCGAAGTTGTTTTTCCAGGTTTTCCGCCGGATCTGAGCAATGTCGGATTTCACGCGCCGCCTCAGCATCCCGGATGGGCACATGACGGGACCCAGGGCGACACCGGATACAGCAGTAATCCCTGGGTTTTCACTGTGAATCCGCCTCCACCTTTTGCGAACTCTGCCGTGTGGAATTGCGAAACCTTTGCGCAGAATCCGAACGCGAACGCGATCCGCTGGGGGACGTTGTACAATTTTCGGTTTGATTCTAGCGCATCACCGGCCGCTACCACTGCGAACATCGGCTTCTTTAAGACCGGCTCGCCAGTAACTGTTAATGTCGTCGCTCCTTTCATGTCAGACGCGACGCCAACGCCAACACCTACGCCAACGCCGACTGCTACTGCTACCGCCACTGCAACAGCAACTGCAACGGCAACTGGCACTCCGCGGCCCACGCCAACCCCAAGGTCCAACCCATCACCAAGACCTCGCCCTACACCGCTACCTCGGCCGTAGTTTCGTTTCGCTGTACGGTTGAGAAGAGTCTGGTGGAAATGTTTCTTTGCGTCCACCGCAAGGACGTGAGAGAAATTACCACTCCATCTCGCGCATCCTAACCGGGAGGACCCACATATGTTAAAGACAACGGCTACATGCTTCGGACTGGTGTCGGTTTTGTTCCTCGGAAAAACCTTCTATGCAGATCAACTCAAACAAAAGAGTTCAGACACGCTGAGCGGAACGCTTCAAAAAATGATCGTCGAAAATGGGAGCGTGACGATGAATGTCGATGTCAATGGGTTGAACGGAAGCAACGATCTAACTTCAAGGCCGGTGGCGCTACTGTTCGCCGCGGGAACGAACTCGTTCTTTCCGATTATCGTTTTCAACGACCGGTTACGTGGCCCCGAACCAGGGCTCAATCACACTGGTCCCGCAAGGTCGGCCGGCTCCGCTCCTTCCCGCAATGCTTGCTGCAGCTCTTAAGCAGCTTGCGGTCGAGAAACTTCCTGCCGGCGCAGCGTTCGACCTTGCCATAAAGGATCTCAGGAGCGGTGTGACCTACTTCAACGTCGAAGGAAATGAATACAAATACGATTCCGCTGCACAATTGCTAACGATCGAAGGTGGACGGCTTTTGATCTCAGATGAATTTGCCAGAGCGATGGGCCGGCCGTCAGACGCTGGCGCGAACGTTGGAAAAATCGCGATTGGTGTAGCGATGCAACCGATCGAGGTCCAGACGCTTGTCAACGGAGAAACCAGATCGGCGGTCATCCCATCGTTGCACCAGCCGCGACCTGGAACGAGTCCCGGTCCCGATGTGATTGTTGGCGATCTACCAAATATGCAACAGTTCGGCAGCGCTGGAACACAAGTTGGCCTCGCGATTGCAACGACTTCGTGCAACGCCGGAACCGAAGACTTGAATTGGTTCGCATTACCGCAAACCGATCATCCAGTTATTCCACAAAATCTGTATCGAATGAGCGGTGGCGCGAATAATGACGAGCGATTCGAACAGATTGGTCAATCCTGGCTGAAGCATGCTTTCACAGCGTTAACTCAAGACGCCTGCGGCTTCGGGTGCAACGGTGTGGGCGGTCCCCATCTCGGCTCAGGGTGCTCCGACCCATATTCTGCCAGCCTGAATGGTACCCAAAGCGGGATTGGGTCGCGCGGCTGGGTCAATCCATTTACCGGCGCTTATCCATCTACCGCCAACAACCATAATGGCCATGCGCACGACGGCGTCTCGCACCGGGTTCGGGTCGAGATCGATGACTTGAATCAGAACCTCAATCAAGGCGCGACCTACATTGCGGAGGCCCAATATGTTACGCCGCATGAATACGCCTGGTGCCAGGATCATCCCGGCCAATGCAACATGTATAACAACGTTTCCTACCGCCAGTTCACGGTGACTGGGACAACGAACTTCAATTTTTCCGCAGTCGGTAACACCATTTGGAGGCGCCCTGCCATCTCGGTGTGGTCCGGCACCGGCGCGTTTCTGAGCCAAATCGAGCCTGACCCGGGAAACGACGGAATCTGGTTTATGGGCTACAAAGTTACAAATCCAACTCCAGGAGTCTGGCACTACGAGTATGCTTTGTACAATGAAAACCTGGATCGTGGCATTCAGTCCTTTAGTGTCCCGCTGAACGTCAGTGCGAACATTATTAACATCGGCTTTCACGCGCCGCCACAGGAACCTGGTTGGTCAAACGACGGCACGGAAAATAATCAGGGTTACGCCAGCACACCATGGACTGTTACTCAAACCGCCGATTCGATAACATGGAACAGCGAAACCTTCGCGCAGAACCAAAACGCGAACGCGATTCGCTGGGGAACATTGTATAACTTCCGGTTCGATTCCGATCAACCGCCGCAAACTGGCGACGCAACGATTGGCTACTTTAAGACTGGTTCGCCAATGACCGTTGCAATTCAGGCACCTGTTGCCGGCGTTACTCCAACTCCCTCCTCCGACTCCTACGGCCACTCCAACAGCGACTGCGAGCACAACAGCGACTGCGACTCCGCGGCCTACTCCAACACCTCGATCTAGTCCACCGGCAAGACCTCGTCCCACTCCTCTGCCTCGTCCGTAAGATATTTTGAAATGTTCTTTGCTTCTGCCGGCGGCGCATGACACAAGCTAGTTCGCTTAACTTAACCACCTCACCGCAATGATGAAACATCCAATCTTGAAAATAATTCTGCCAGGTTTCGCGCTGCTATTACTTTTGTTTCTCGTGAATAACTCGAGAAACTATGCAGCCGAAGCGATTGGGCTCAGAACAGCGCAGGCTGACGCCGAGACTGGTACGCTTCAAAGAATGATCGTCGAAAGTGGCAGTGTCACGATGCAGCTCGACCTCAACCGCTTGAACGGAATCAGCTCCTCAGCGGAAAGACCCACCACAATGCGTTTCGTCGCCGCAGCCAATTCTTTCTTCTCTGTTCTGGTTTTCAACGACCAGTTGCGCGGCCCAGAGCCGGGCTCCATTGCGCTCGTCCCGGCGGGCGGGGTCAATGCCCCCAGCTACAGCCTGCCCGTGACGCTAGACGCATCGCTCAAGCAACTGGTAATCGAAAAACTTTCATCGGATCAATCTTTCGACCTTGCAGTGCGTGATGCCAAAACCGGCTTCACGTTTTTCAACATCGAGGGGCACCAATACGATTACGATGTCACAGGCCAGTTGCTCAGCATAACCGGGGGAAGACTCCTGATTTCAAAAGAATTTGCCAGCGCGCTCGGCCGACCGGCAGACGTCAGCGCGGCAGTTGGAAGGATTTCAATAGGCGCGGCGATGCAACCGATCGAGATCGACCAGCTCGTTAACGGCCAACCCAAATCGATGGCCATGCCAGCCCTGCAACATGGTGTGGGTTTGGAAAGACCAACTTTGGTGCCCGGCCCCGATGTCATTGTGGGCGACTTGCCGGAGATGGCGCAGTACGGAAACGACACCGTAAATCACCTTGTCGGGCTGGGGGTGGGAACAACTTCTTGTAATAACGGCGATCAGCCGTTCAATTGGTTTGCGCTCCCGCAAACCGACCACCCGGTTATCCCGCAAAATTTCTATCGAATGAGCGGTGGCGCTACCAATGATGAGCGGTTCGAGCAGATCGGCCAGTCCTGGCTAAAGCACGCATTTACGGCGTTGGAGGGCAGCGTCTGCGGTACCTGTAACACCAGCGGTTGCGCTACGGGCACCCATCTATGTCCGGGTTGCTCCGATCCTTACGGCTCCAGCCTAAATGCGGGCCAAAACGGGATCGGCTCACGGGCGTGGGTGAACCCATTTACAGGCGTCTTCCCATCGACTGCAAACAATCACAACAATCCTCAACACAGTCACACCGGAACATCGCACCGGGTGACGGTAGCTAGCAGCGATCTAAACCCTGCGCAAAACTCTGGCGCGACTTATTTTGCCGAAGGCCAATACGTAACTCCACATGAATACGCTTGGTGCCAGAGTCATCCCGGGCAATGCAACATGTACAACAACGCCTCTTATCGTCGGTTTAACGTCAGCGGCAGCGGCGACAGCTATACATTTTCAGGCTCTGGATCGACCGTGCGCATGCAGCCTGCCATTGAGGCTTGGCAAACGCTTGGAGGCGCTACAGTGAACCAGGTCGAGCCTGATCCGGGTAATGATGGTATCTGGTTCATGGGTTTCAAGGTAACTCACCCTTCCAGCGGTGTCTGGCACTATGAATACGCCTTGGAAAATCTAAACCTCGACCGAGCTATCCAATCCTTCAATGTGGCGATTGGCAATGGAACCAACCTCAGTAACATCGGTTTTCACGCGCCGCCTCAGGAACCTGGCTGGGCTAACGACGGTACGTTTAATAACCTGGGGTATAGCAGCATGCCCTGGACTGTTACTCAGGACGCAACCTCCATAACCTGGAGTAGCGAAACGTTTGCCCAGAACCAGAACGCCAACGCGATTCGCTTCGGCACATTGTATAACTTCCGGTTCGATGCCGATCAGCCACCCGGACCCATAGCTTTCAGCGCCATGGTCGGCTTTTTCAAAACAGGTTCACCGATGGCTGTTCGCATTCAGGCGCCGATGGGCGCCGGTACACCAAGTCCCACACCTACAGCCAGCCCGACACCAACCGCATCCGCGACAGCTAGTCCGACGCCAACATCCACGGCAACGGCTACAGCGACGGCAACATTCACTCCGACGCCGACGGCAACAGCTACAGCTACAGCCACAGCGACAGCTACTGCTACGTTTACCCCAACACCGACAGCTACAGCCACAGCCACAGCGACAGCTACTGCTACGTTTACCCCAACACCGACAGCTACTGCGACAGCGACAGCTACACCTACGGCCACGCCGATATCAACAGCAACTCCCACTGCGACACCGCGGCCTACACCTACGCCAAGATTAAACCCGCCACCGCGTCCGCGTCCTACTCCCTTGCCTCGCCCTTAGAACACCGTTCCCGTGATTGCTGATTAGTTTTCGGGGAGCACGCGCGCCTACGGCAACTGCGCGGCCGCCGAGGGCAAAGGCCCATTCGTGATCAGTCCCTGTGAGCTGATATTGTTTCCGAATCACCGAAGTGTCTTCCCGTCTTTTTTGGGGCTTCGCGAGAAACTTTTTTCAAAAATCGTCTTTACTTTTGCTGCAACCACGTGAGAAGACTTAGCTCTCTCGGGGTTAGGCACTTCACAACGAAAGGAATCCACTTATGTCACACATGGCCCGTATCGGTTTTGCCCTGCTGCTACTCCTCCTTCTCGGGAATAGCTCCGGAAATTATGCAGCCCAATCCAAACAGAAAAGTTCGGCTGCTTCGACGGGAACATTGCAAAAAATGATTGTCGAAACTGGTAACGTGACCATGCGACTCGATCTCAGTCGGTTGAACGGAGTCAGTTCCGTTGCAACGCCAGCCACACTCCATTTCGCGACCGCAGCCAATTCATTTTTCACCATTCTAGTTTTTAACGACCAGTTGCGTGGTCCCGAGCCAGGCTCAATCTCGCTCGTCGCTGAAGCTCAACCAGCTCCTTTGCTTCCCGCGGCGTTCGCCGCATCTGTTAAGCAGCTTGTGGTCGAAAAATTTTCCCCCGATGCGCCGTTCGATTTTGCTGTGCGTGATGCTAAGACGGGATTCACGTTTTTTAAGATCGAAGGACACCAGTACGATTACCAAGCTAACGCGCGGTTTCTTAGCATCACGGGCGGGCGGCTGGTGGTCACAGAGGAATTCGCCCGGTCGCTGGGCCGCCCGTCGGAGGCTGGGGCGGTTGCGGGCGAAATTTCTATTGGCACAGCGATGCAACCCGTCGAGATCATGCACCTAGACGAAAACGGCGATGTAAAATCCGCGGCATTGCCAGCGATGAATCAACCCGGCGTGGGGACTGTCCCAGGCCCGGACGTGATCATCGGCGAATTGATCGGCTTGTCGCAATTGGACCCTGGTGCAATCAATGGCCGGGTCGGGATCTCTTTGGGAACTGATGCCTGCAACAAAGGGACGATCGACGTGGATTGGCTTGCCTTGCCGAACAGCGACCATCCCTTCATTCCGCAAAATGTTTATCGAATGAGTGGCGGCGCAGATAACACTGAGCGGTTCGAGCAGCTTGGCCAGTCCTGGGGTAAGCACGCATTCACCGCGGCATCTTCAAACACATGCGGTTTTGGGTGCAATGGTGTAGGCGGCGCCCACCTTGGGTCTGGTTGCTCTGATGCATACGGAGCCGGTTTGAACGGCAGCCAGGGTGGCATCGGTTCGCGCGCCTGGGTCAATCCCTTCACCGGAGTTTTCCCGGGCGGCACCACAGCGAACAATCACAATGGTCATGTTCATGACGTAACGTCTCATCGAATTCTGGTGGAGACGAGTGACTTGATCCCTGCCCAGAACCCGGGCGCCACCTATTTTGCCGAGGCGGAATACATCGTCCCGCACGAATACGCGTGGTGCCAAAGTCATCCGGGCCAGTGCAACATGTACAACAACGCCTCCTACCAGAGGTATAACGTGAGCGGCGGCCCTACGAACTTCAGCTTTAACGCCGCTGGTGCGACCGTGCGAGAGCAGCCAGCAATCAGGGCTTGGACCAGCGCAACCGTGATTCAGTATGAGCCGGACCCGGGAAACGACGGTATTTGGTTTATGGGCTTTAGAGTAACAAATCCAAGTGCCGGTGTCTGGCACTATGAATACGCGCTCTACAACCAGAACCTCGACCGCGCGATCCAGTCTTTCAGTGTCCCCCTTGGTCCCGGAGTGAACGTCTCGAACATCGGATTTCATGCGCCGATTCAGCATCCGGGCTGGGCAAATGATGGCACCCAAAACAACGCTGGATACAGCAGCACGCCTTGGAACGTAACTCAGAACGCAAGTTCCATCACCTGGAACACGGAAACCTTTGCACAGAATCAGAACGCGAACGCGATTCGCTTTGCCACGCTGTACAACTTCCGCTTTGATGCGGACCAGCCTCCAAATCCTACTGATGCCACCGTCGGGTTCTTTAAAACCGGCGGACCCATGCTGGCTCTGATCGAGGCTCCTGGGAGTGTGCCGACACCGTCGCCTACGCCAACGCCGACGGCCAGCCCGACACCTACGCCAACTGTAACCCCAACGCCGACAGCCTGCGCCGGCCTCAACATAACTCAGATAGGCGGCAGCATCGTGCCAGGTTCAACTGACACCGGCAACCACGGGGATGACCAGGTAACTAACGTTCCTCTTCCTTTCCCGTACACTGCCTGCGGGGGGACTTACAACAGCATCAATGTGTCCTCTAACGGCAATGCTCAGTTCAATACAAGCGATACCGACTTTACTAACGTTTGTCTCCCGTGGAGCGGCCACGATTGCACGATTTTCCCTTACTGGGATGATCTACGAACAGATTCAAACAGCGGCTGCTCCAGCTTCCCGGGCGGCACCTGCGGTGTCTATACCTCTGTTACTGGTAGTACTCCCAACCGCATCTTCAATATCGAATGGCGCGCTGTTTATTTCTCCAATTCGGGAGACACGGCCAATTTCGAGCTGAGGTTGTATGAAGGACAGAATCGGTTCGATGTGATCTACGGCACCGTGGTAGACGGCAATGGGAGCGCCACGGCGGGAGTGCAGAGCAACGATAACTGTTTTGCTGAGTACCTTCTGCAACGGTTCAGGTGGACCGCCTACGGGCGGGTGGGCCTTAGGTCCAACAGGTACGCCAAGCCCAACGCCAACTGCGACGGCGACTGCGACACCAACAGCTACTCTGCCGCCCAGTCCTACGCCTACCCCAACAACGACACAAACGCCTACTCCCACAGCCACGGCAACTGCAACACCGACAGCTACGGTTACTCCGACGCCAACACCGCCGTTCGGCACGCCGACACCACGACCAACCCTGACACCAAGAAGTAGCCCATCACCAAGGATTCGTCCGACTCCGCTGCCGAGACCGTAAGTCGAATCGCGCGGAACCGGTTAGTAAATGATGGGTTCTCACTTAGCAACTATGTAGGTCACAGGTGTTTGAATAACCGTTTTCAACTATTAATCTCTACGCCATCACCCGATGAAGACTTCAAAGAATCTACTCGCAGTAATACTGATTAGCGCGCTTGAGTACGCCGGCATCACGGCCACAAACGCGGCCATCTCCGTTATCAACCCAAGCAAAGACAATACTCTGTACGAATACGATCCGGCTGAAGGCGATCACAGTAACGGTGCTGGTTTTCACTTCTTCGCCGGCAAGACGGGTATGGGTGAACTTCGCCGCGGGGTGCTGGCATTCGATATCGTTGGAAGTATTCCGACCGGCTCGACGATAACAGGCGTTAGCCTCAGTATGAATATGTCCAGAGCACCTATTAGCGTTGCGTATCCGGTCGAGCTGCACAAGCTGCTTGCCGACTGGGGTGAAGGAACTTCGCAGGCACCCGGAGAGGAGGGCGATGGAGCACCGGCCACGAGCAACGATGCAACATGGCGGCATCGCTTCTTCGACACGATTTTTTGGGCTGCGGAAGGTGGTGATTTTTCGGCTACCGTGAGCGCAAGCCAGTCGGTCAGTGTCGTTGGGCCCTACACGTGGAGCTCACCGCAAATGGTGGTGGATGTGCAGGATTGGCTGGATAACCCAGCAGGCAACTTCGGCTGGCTGGTATTGGGAGACGAGAAGCCCACGTTAACGTCCAAGCGGTTCGACACTCGGGAGAGCGCCAGCCCGCCTGTGCTGACTATTCAATACATACCAGGACCCAGAGTTCTGCCATCGCCGCGGCCTCGCCCCACGCCAGCCCCGCGCCTACACTGAATTCTGGATTCAGTGTGATTTGTTAACCGAGATGAGTTTCAAAATTTTATTCCCGCTTCTGCTGGCCGCCACCCTTACTGCGATCGGCATCCACTTAGGGAATGCTCCGAACACGTCGGTGGCCACCGCAACTCTACCGTTGATACCAAACACCATACCTGCGGGTTTTCTCGCATCCCCTGCTTTTTCCACCCGTAAACACGAACGCGAATGTTTCGGTCGATATCGACGAAGGCTGCGTCCAAATCCTGGATGGGCCTTGCACGAACATGTGGACTTATGGCGGGACCTACCCTGGATTAACAATCCGTAGGCCTACCGGGCAAAGAACGTACGTCACGTTTACGAATAATCTCGATTCAGGCGTCGGCGAGATGACTGTCCATAATCACGGGAATCATTCCACTGCCGATAACGACGGGCAACCAGACACTTTGCTCATTCCGACGGGAGGATCGCGCACCTATACCTACGAAGGGACTGAAGAAGGTAACAACCAGCGAGGTAAGATGCAGTTTTACCACGACCACCGCATGGATGTTACCGGTCGCAACGTGTGGATGGGTCTGACTGGAATGTACATTGTAGATGATCCCGCCGATCCGTCGACACTTCCCTCCGGCAAGTTCGATTTGCCCCTGGCGATCGCTGACCGCCAGTTCGATGCGCAGAACCAGATTCCTTATGTGTTCAATCCTAACGGTGTAACTGGCGACAAGTTCCTGGTTAACGGCGTTTACCAGCCATATCTGGAGGTTGGCGATCGCAAATACCGCTTCCGCATCCTGAATGCATCCAACTTCCGCACCTATTTCCTTGAGCTAAGCAATGGCGGCTCCTTCATCCAAATTGGCACCGAGAGCGGTCTGCTCCCTGCACCTGTCACGCGCACCGGGATGCGCATAGGGCCGGCTGAACGTCTGGACGTGGTGGTGAATTTCGCGGGTGGACTAGGACAAAACATTTATCTCGTGGATACTCTGACCGGCACACAATTGCTCGAGTTCCGGATAACTCAGCACGTTAAAGATGATAGCTCTGTACCCGCAACGCTCAGCACACTTCCTGACATCGGCGAGCCTTCAGTGACACGAAATTGGAGCTTTGACCAGACAGCAGGTCACTGGACAATCAATGGACTCAGATTTGATCCCAGTCGGGTCGATGCCAAGCCAGAGCTAGGGGCGACCGAAAAATGGGTATTCACAAATCCTACCGGACAGGCACACACGGTGCATATCCATGACGTTTCGCAGCAATGCATGAGTCGCGACGGCGGAGCGTGTTATCCGTACGAGACGATGAAGGAAACCTGGTACCTCGCACCTGGCGAAGTGCTTGAGGTGAAGCTGAAGTTCACCGACCATGTGGGGATGTACATGCTCCATTGCCATATGATGGAGCACGAGGACGATGGGATGATGACTCAATTTGAAGTGGTCCGCGCCAATCCAACGCCAAGGCCGCGGCCTACCCCACCCCCTCGGCCAACGCAGTAGCACAGCCTATGAAAACGATCAGACAATCAAACTCAGTTTCGCGCCAGGTAAGTTGGCTAACATTGCTACTGGCGATCGTATATCTGTGTCCTGCCAGGGCCGATGATACGAAGGGTGCTGACGCAACACCACAATATCGGAAGATTGCAGCGATCCGCATCGTGGATGAGCATGGGCGCCAGGCTGTGAGTGGAAAACGGGACGTGGGGAATCAGATTTTTGACGTAACTGTGGGTCCGATAGGAAACGAATTTACCTTTGACCCGGATACCGCCACTATCAGAGTAGGTGATACGGTGCGCTGGACCTGGGCGAGCGATTTTCACAGTGTTACCAGTGGCACGTCCTGCGTGGCGGACGGGCAATTTTGTTCACCAGCTAACTTAAACTGTGACGCAGGAATCCTTAACGACACAGGGTTTGTGTACGAGTTCACTTTTACGCAGCCTGGCACCTACCAATATTTCTGCGCCTTGCACTGCTTCGCTGGGATGACCGGAGTGGTTAACGTTATGCCAGCAGTGCGACCATCCCCAGTTCCACGGCCTCGCCCGACACCGGTGCCCCGTCCTGCTTTGTAGCAATCAGGGTTCGTTAGGCGTCCCAGTGCCGGAGCCGACTTGCCCGGCTTGTCCGAAATGTTTTTCGGCCAATTGAGTCATCCCAAGGTGCTGAAGCCGCTGGGCGATCACCCAATGGTAAAGCGGATTGTTGGGAGTGGATTTGTCGGCTTGTTTTTCGTACACATCGGCTTCTTCGGGCTTGCCTGAAGCAATAGCCGCCCCGGCGAGCTCGTTGTTCACCAGTGCCAAGCTGCGGGTTGCGTTGCACGGCGTCGGTCCAAACCGAAACAGCTTCATCCCTTCGACCGATTTGCCAAAGTGATTCGCCTTTTTCCTGGCGCGCAAGAATCAAATCACCGCGTTCCGCAAGCGCTTCATCCAAAGTGGCTCGCGCTTCCTCATAGCGGCCGAGACGATTAAGGATCGCGCCGCGATAATAGAGGCTCAAAGCTTTACTTTCATCCTTCTGGTGAGCTGCGGCTATGCGAAGCGTTTGTACGGATTGCTCGGGATTGCCTAGCAAATATTCAAACCAGCCTAGCTTCGGTAAAGTTTCATTGTTTACAAAGAATCCTGCTCTCGAAGCCGTCAGGTAATGGCCTCTTCCTTGAGTAATGTTTTCCCGATCCACCGGGCTGAGCCAACGTGCTGGATCGAGCTGCGCCAACGCCAGTTCGTCGGGCAGATGAATCTTGTTGAACGCGATGTTGCCGAGGAACTCATGATAGCGCACCCAGCCGCAGTGCACATTTAATCCGATCCACGCACACGCGAACATCACAAAGGTCCAGCCGGTTTTGTGCATTTTTCCTGACGATTTCAGATTGAACCGGTAAAACGACAACTCCCTCGCCCGGAACAATCGCCACGTTTTCAGAGTGAGAAACGTTGTGATCGCGGCGCAACCAAGCGCCATCAGAAATGGAACGAGCGCGTAAACACCGCGAACAGCAAAAAAGCTTCCCAGAAAAACCAGGACGGCGACGATTTCTTCAGGCCAGCTCAGCGAATAATGTCTCTTGATGACATTTGATTTCGGAGCCAGGAGGGTCGGCTTTCCAAAGCCAAAATAGAGCGCGTCGTTTGGACATACGCTGATGCAATCCATGCATTTCATGCAACCTGGATCGACCACCATCCCGGTACTGTTTCACTTCCGCATGCACCAATACGTTCGAAGTGCACGTCGCGGTACAATGCCCGCACTGATTGCACGCAGGCGTGACGCGGATTTTTCCAGGCGAGAATTTGTCAGCAAGACCAAAGAACCCGCCATACGGACAGGCATAGGTGCAAAAACCCTTCTGTCCCAAAAAATAAACCGTGACAAAGCCGCAAATAAACAGAAACGGAATGGCCACTGCGACAGAAGGAAACGTCTGCCAAAAATTTGTGGTCACCAAATGATTGGTGAATTTCGGGATAATTGGTTCGTGCGCGGGCTTCGAAAATAATCGATAGACAACGGGCCAGACGAACATGTACAGCGCGGCGCCGAGCGGGACGTATACCAAAAGCCGCGAGCGAAACGGCTTCGGATGAAGGCCCATTTTCTTGAGCAGCCACCCGCAGAAATCCTGCAACGCAAGTATGTGACAACCCCAGCCACAAACAAAACGCCCGAAGATGAGTGTCGCCAAAATTGCCAGGCTAAAAAAGATGAAACCGGCGTTTACGAAGCCATTTTGCAGTGTGTACATCGTTTCCGAAGGCTCAATGGGCGAAACCGTTTTGCCCATTAGCCGCCACTGGATGATGTGCGCGATCATGAACAGATTCAGAGCAATCAATGCCGCCGCGCGCCACCGGCTGGTTTTTGATTTGCGAACGCCGGTCTTGCTGTAGCCGGGAAGATTGATCCCAGCATTGGCTCGTCCCGGAATCGCTCCCGCTGCTTTCAATTCCCGGCTTACGCAACCACTTTTCACAAGGTGGGCGAATTTACCGCAAAACGCACCTCACCGCTAGACAAGTCCGATATCTCGTACTTTGCCTCTGGTCATGACAAATGGACACTAACCAATTTCGCGACAGCGGAAAGAGACCATCCTCAAAAGTGTTGACAGATCCTTCGCTATCCAAATAAAACCCATCGGTTAGCTCAAAATTCGATCCAGTTGAATACTCCAAATGAAAAAGACATCCACTTCGCACTCCGCATTTTTTAATGTCCGTGTTTTAATTGGCCTCTTCTTAGCACTAGCCGGCGTTTCTTTGTTGGCCCTAGCCCAGTTCGCTAAAGCTAAGAGCCCTCGGGCTGGCTTTTAGTGCGTCCTCACACGCGCGCAGCACGCAAGCGCAGCAGAAACATCAGATTATTACCAGAGGCCAATACATTAGTCCGCTTGTTCCTCCAGGATTCGATTGTTCCAGCATTCGCAAATTAGGGATCGACAAGATGGAGAACTTCCGGGCGGGCGCGATAATGATTTTCTGCGGCGAAGCCAAAGGTGGCGCAGAACCCGATGAAGGAGGAAATGTCACTGCGTTTTCCAAGCTTGTGCGAAATCTGACCGCGCCCCTTTCGTATGGCGGCACAGACGTGGATCTGATTACCGGGAACCGAGAACTCTCCCAACATTACTCAGTCAGAGACGTTCACTTCAGCCAACCCCGATAACCCCGACCAGATCGTGGTGGCCTACAACGACTCACGAGGCGTTAATGCCAATCCCATCAACATCTCAGGCGCATCGGTTTCACCGACGGTGGCCTGACCTTTACCCGTCTGACCAAAGCCAGTGGTCAAAGCCCCTTCGACAATACCCTGGGCGATCCGGTTGTTCTTTACAACAGCCAAAGCGGCGAATGGTTCACCGTTTGGATCGTCGATGCGCAGTGCGGCGGTGGTCTCGGTGGATACAAGTCCGATACCCGTGGGATCCGAATAGCTGGACTCACTATGGTTGCGTTCACAACAACGGCGGGGGTGACGACCGCGAGTCTGGTTGGGCGGACAACAACCCATCGTCTCCCTTCTTCGGGCGGATGTATGTATCGTGGAACGACTTTAATCAACCCAACGCGAACATCTTCGTTACCTTCTCCAGTGATCACGGCGCCACATGGCACAGCCCGGTCATGGTGAGCACTCACGGCACCTTCATCCGCAACGTGCAGATCACCGGTGACATGGCAGGCGGCGGCGCTCTATACATCGCCGGTATGGATGAAGGTGGTGGTGGCTTCCCTCACCGACGACAACAACCTGATGTTCAGGTCCACCGACGGCGGCGCCACTTGGAGTAACACCTACACCGGCCCTGCCTTCCCCGGCCCGGGTGTGACCTCATCTGGCTATTTTGCCTGCATGTTCCCTGATCTGGGTGCCTATTGGCGGCACGAAGGCTGGGGTGAACCGGCTGCCTTCGGCAGCACCGTTCACCTGGTCTATGCCCAGCATGGTGCTGGCAGTGACCCCGGCGACGTATATTATATTCGCTCCACCGACAGCGGAGTGACCTTCGCTGCGCCATTCAAGTTGAACACAGACGCCACGACTCGTCCTCAGTGGCAGCCCAATCTCTCGGTTAGCTCCGCTGGAACCCTGTTTGCAACATGGTATGACGCCCGTGAGAGCGCCACCTGCACGGTTGGCAACACCGGTGTTCCCTGTTACCGGATGTGGTCACGTAAGTCCAACGATAACGGTGCAACGTGGCTGCCTGACGACACGCTCTCGGACGTGGTCAGCCCTCTCCCAGCGCAACCCGACCCAAACATTGTCTCGGTATACGTAGGCGATTACGACTACGGCTCGGCGATACTCACCAAGCACGTCACTACATGGGCCGATGGACGAGTGCCAATCAATAACCAGTCCCAGCAAAATGCCTTCACCGACAGAGAACTGGTCGGTTTCGCCGTGACCACCACTGATCCGGCCTGCGGCAGCGTAGTAACGACCCAGCCGACACAGTTCATTGTTCACCTGAGTGACGCAGTGAACTCGGGCACCGTCGCGGCCAGCGATTTCACGGTGAACGGAACCCCGGCGAATTCGGCTCAGGTCAGCGGAGATTTCCTCAGCATTACCTTCACTTTCAATACTTCACCGGTTACGACGCAAGGCTCGCAGACCATGCATATTCCGGCTGATGCATTTACCCGCCAGTCGGATAACCAGGGCGTATTTGAGTTTACCTGCACATTCCGTTACGACGCCACGCTGCTTTCGGTTGTTGACACGATTCCGCCGGTTGGTGCCACGCTCCAACCACCAGGGCCGGCCACCTACACGCTTGACCTGAACTTCAACGAGGATGTCGATCCAGCCTCAGTGCAAACCAGCGACCTGCATCTCAGCGGCGTCCCTGGTTCGACTGTGACCAATGTTCAAATGCTCGACTCGGATACTGCGGAGTTCACGATCCATATCACCAGTATCTTCTCAGGCACGTTGACAGTGAATCTGCCGGCTGGCGCAATTACCGATCAGTTTGGCAATGGCAACGCATCCTTCACGGGAAATTACGAATACGTGGGTACCGCCCCGAAGGGCTGCGGATTGCTTATTGGATCAGGGTTAACACAGGGTTGGCCTGGGAACACCTGGAGCGCACAGCTTGCCAACAACACCGTTCAATACACGTTTGCTCTCAGCCAGCCCGCGGCGAACGAGTTCGCGTTGTTCGAGACCCACGATCCGTGGGGATCTACTTTTATTAAGGATGCCATCACCGCTAACGGGCACACTTATACTGAATTTACACCCGCAGACCTGGCGACCATTAGCTTCAGCGATTATCGCGTGGTCATTCTTAACTGGGACGACACGTTCCTCGCCGACTTTATCACTCCGTACGCGGCAGCTATTCCTGCCTTGGAAGCATATGCCGGCGCTGGCGGCGTGGTGTGGGTGCAGGCTGCTATCCAAGGTAGCCCAGGTGACAACTTCCCGATGCCCTTTGGAGGCCAGGGGAACGGAGGCGATTTTAGTGAAAGCGACAATGTCCTCGATCCAGCCAGCCCAATGATGATCGACATCCCCAATCCCATGCTGGGTAACTCTGCCAGTCACGTCTCATACACGGACCTGCCAGGTCCGGCGCACACCGTCGTTATCAATCCTAGCAATAACAATCCGGTGTTGTACGATCTGCAATTTGGCGGGACGTGCGGTGGAACGCCTACACCAACACCAACACCCACGGCCACCGCAACACCTACGGCCACCGCTACGGCTACTGCGACCGCTACACCTACCGCAACCGCGGCGCCACGAGCTACTCCAACACCGAGACCTCGCCCAACGCCGGGTCCGCGATAGTAGCGCGGAGCTGTAATCGGGGGACGCGAGCGCTTCGCTTGCGGCGTCCAGCATTTTGCTGGATGCACTTCCCCGTTTGCGGAGAGTGCTTTGGTACCTTGCCGAAGCCCGCGATGCGGATTACGAAACAATATGAGAGTAGCGTTCGTACCGATTTTGATTTTGATCATCCAAGCCGTCGCTATGAGTGAAACACAATCTCCCAACGTTATTGGCATTTGGAACGTGGAGATTACGTTCGCAAATAACGAGCACCGTGCGGTGCGTTTTGAGGCTAGAGCTGATGGCAAAGGTAGTTTGGCCATTGCGGACCCGCGATCCAAGGTTTGGGATGGGTCCAAGTCTTCCGAAGCACAATGGAGTCGAGGCGATCACGACTCGATAACGTTCTCCGGCGCCGTGGAGTTCTTGATCGGCAACGTGGGGCGCGACGCGGGAACGTTAACGTGCACCGGCAAGTTCGAAACTCCCGATTTGATCACCGGCGAGGCAGACTTTTCACCGCTAGTCGGAGAACGTCCATCGAAGCTGGGCAGCTTCAAAGCTAGTCGCGCTGCGAAATAAACGAGGTCCGCCCTTTTGTGTGTGAGGTACCTGCTCTGTAGCGAGCGGATGCAGCAGAGCCTGATCCTGTACCCTTTGGAACGCCACGGCAGAGAAAGAAAAGTAACAGTATTGTTACCTTTCAAATGCTCCAGAACGCCGTCCTAAGCTTCGATTAGGCTGAAATTTGGGCCGCTGAAACACGGCGTTTCAGCGAAATCCGCTATTGCACAAAAATCCGAAAAAAAGCTTGCCAAAAGTTGCGAGGTCCAATAAACCCCTAGGGCATCACACTAAATCTGGAAAAACTGTGGACGGGCTAGTGGCGGTTTCGCTACCAGCTATGCTCCGCACCAGAATTCCATCCACCTCAACATCTACTCATGAAAAAAAAATCCGCTTCACAATCTGCTTTCTTTAACATCCGTGTCTTAATTGGACTCTTCGTTGTGCTGGGCGGCGCCTTTTTGGCGCTGGTTGGCTTTGGCGCGCGTCCTGTTGTCGGCCACGCTCCTGCACAGCCAAAGGCTAAGGTTCGCGTAAATTCGGGTTACGTTAGCCCGCTTGTTCCTCCCGGATTCGATTGCGCCAAGATTCGCGAGCTGGGCATCGACAAGATGGAGAACTTCCGGGCGGGCGCGATAATGATTTTCTGCGGCGAAGCCAAGGGTGGCGCAGAACCCGATGAAGGTGGAAATGTCACTGCGTTTTCCAAGCTTGTCCATAAGCTTACGTCGCCGGTGTCCTTTGGTGCTACAGACGTAGATCTGATTACCGGGAACGAGAACTCTCCCAATATTACTCAGTCAGAGACGTTCACTTCAGCCAATCCAGATAACCCCGACCAGATCGTGGTGGCCTACAACGACTCACGAGGCGTTAATGCCAATCCCATCAACATCTCGGGCGCATCGGTCTCTACCGACGGCGGCCTGACCTTTACCCGTCTGACCAAGGCCAGTGGTCAAAGCCCATTCGACAATACCCTGGGTGACCCGGTTGTTCTCTACAACAGCCAAAGCGGCGAATGGTTTACCGTTTGGATCGTCGATGCGCAGTGCGGCGGTGGTCTCGGTGGATACAAGTCGAGCACTCCGTGGGATCCGAATAGCTGGACTCACTATGGTTGCGTTCACAACAACGGCGGGGGTGACGACCGCGAGTCTGGTTGGGCGGACAACAACCCATCGTCTCCCTTCTTCGGGCGGATGTATGTATCGTGGAACGACTTTAATCAACCCAACGCGAACATCTTCGTTACCTTCTCCAGTGATCACGGCGCCACATGGCACAGCCCGGTCATGGTGAGCACTCAGACTACCTTCATCCGCAACGTGCAGATCACCGGTGACATGGCAGGCGGCGGCGCTCTATACATCGCCGGTATGGATGAAGGTGGTGGTGGCTTCCCTCACGACGACAACAACCTGATATTCAGGTCCACCGACGGCGGCGCCACTTGGAGTAACACCTACACCGGCCCTGCCTTCCCCGGCCCGGGTGTGACCTCATCTGGCTATTTTGCCTGCATGTTCCCTGATCTGGGTGCCTATTGGCGGCACGAAGGCTGGGGTGAACCGGCTGCCTTCGGCAGCACCGTTCACCTGGTCTATGCCCAGCATGGTGCTGGCAGTGACCCCGGCGACGTATATTATATTCGCTCCACCGACAGCGGAGTGACCTTCGCGCGCCATTCAAGTTGAACACAGACGCCACGACTCGTCCTCAGTGGCAGCCCAATCTCTCGGTTAGCTCCGCTGGAACCCTGTCTTGCAACATGGTATGACGCCCGTGAGAGCGCCACCTGCACGGTTGGCAACACCGGTGTTCCCTGTTACCGGATGTGGTCACGTAAGTCCAACGATAACGGTGCAACGTGGCTGCCTGACGACACGCTCTCGGACGTGGTCAGCCCTCTCCCAGCGCAACCCGACCCAAACATTGTGTCGGTATACGTAGGCGATTACGACTACGGCTCGGCGATACTCACCAAGCACGTCACGACATGGGCCGATGGACGAGTGCCAATCAATAACCAGTCGCAGCAAAATGCCTTCACCGACAGAGAACTGGTTGGGTTTCGCCGTGACAACAAGTAGTCCCACCTGCAATAGCGTCATAAATACGCAGCCGACTGATTTTACGATCAACCTGAGCGATCCGGTGGATCCCAATACAGTCCAGGCAACCGATTTCACGGTGAACGGAACGCCGGCGAATTCGTTCCAGTTACAGAATGGCAACGCCACTATCGTGTTCCATTTCAATAGCTCGCCTGTCGTCACACAAGGTGTGCAGACGATGCATATTCCTGCCAACGCGTTTAACCGCGCTTCGGACAATCAGGGGAACTTCGAATTCAATTGTTCGTTCTGTTACGCCGTAACGCCGTTACAGGTAACTAACACTAACCCACCTGATGGGGGCACATTCTCGCCGGCAGCGCCAGGCGACTACCAATACGACGTGAACTTCAACCAGGCTGTTGATCCAGCGTCAGTTCAAACAAGCGATCTGACTCTGACCGGCAATGTTGGAGGTAGCGTGACCAATGTCGAGCTCGTCAACGGCAACAATACCGCGCGTTTCACACTGCATTTCAGTTTCGGAGGCAGCGTGACCGCGAGCATTGGAGCCGGGTCGATCACCGCTGTGGGGTGCAATCCTATTGCGGCATTCACCGGCAATTACACCGTAGATGGCTGTCCGCCTGCAAACCACTACGATATCGCCCAGATCGGTGGCAGCATCGTGCCAGGTAGCACGGACACGGGGAACCATGGAGATGATCAAACGACAACGATCCCACTCCCATTCTCCTACACGATCTACGACCAGACCTTCAACAGCATCACGGTCTCGTCTAACGGTAATGCTCAGTTCACAACGGCGGACGCGGACTTTACCAACCAATGTCTGCCGTGGAACACTCACGACTACACGATCATGCCGTATTGGGACGATCAGCGAACTGACGCAAACGGTGGCTGCTCAGGTTTCCCTGGTGCAACGTGCGGTATCTTCACGTCGATTAGCGGGAGCGCGCCAGACCGAATCTTCAACATCGAATGGCGCACTGTTTACTTCTCCGCCCCCACTTCGGCGGCTAACTATGAGCTGCGTTTGTACGAAGGCCAGACGCACTTCGACGTGATCTATGGTAGCGTAGCTCTTGGTAACTCATCAGCTACAGCTGGAGTGCAGCAGAACGATAGCGCGTTTGACCAGTACTTCTGCGACGGTTCAGGCGGTGCGGCAACCGGCGGACAAAGCTATATCCTGCAAGCCTGCACTCCGTCCCCAACGCCGACCGCCAGCCCAACAGCAACTGCGACTGCTACACCTACTGCAACTGCAACACCCAGCACTACTCCGACGCCCAGGCCGACGCCTACGCCAAGGATAGCGCCGACTCCGAGGCCTCGTCCGACGCCTCCACCTCGGCCGTAATTGTTGCTAATAACTAATTACTGGTTGGGAACTCGCGAGCCAAACCTCGCGAGTTCCCCCACAATAGGGTTACCGCAGGCCCGATCATAAGCAGGATAGCGACCCACCGGCGCGTTATCGATATTGTCGCCGATCAACACATCCCACCGCGCTCTGGCGATCGCGGTAAGCTCGGGTCGCGCCCATTCATAAGAAGCTCGCCAAGTTTTATTACCTGACCGATCCCGCGCTGGCTCACGCAATGGAAAAATGTTGACACGGGCACGTCGTTTTAGGTAAAAGCACGGGCTGAGGGACAACTTCTGTCCACTCAAATTCCATTTCGATCGTTAATCACTAATGAAAAAGAAATCCGTTTCGCAATCAGCCTTCTTCAACATCCGTGTCTTAGTCGGAGTATTCATACTCCTCGTCGGTATCTTCCTGGCGCTGGCAAGCTCGGGCGTGTTCTCGCTAGCCGCTCAGAACGTCATCCAAACGATGACCAGAGGTAGAATCATTACTTACTCGACAGATCCTCTTGTACCGGTTGGATTCGACTGTTCCAAAATCGAAGAGCTCGGCATCGACAAACAGGAAAATTTCCGCGCCGGGCGCAGTCATGGTCGCCTGCGGTGAAACACCTGGTGTTGCGAGCTATACGACGTCCACTCTGGGTCCCATTGGCCATTTCATTAAAGAACTGTTGATGCCCCTGGCATTACGGCGCAGCGGACGTAAACCTGATCACCGATGCCGAGACCTCTCCCAACATTACCCAGTCGGAGACATTCACTGGGCTAATCCGGACAACCCCAATCAGGTCGTCGTCGCCTACAACGATTCGCGAGGCCGTAATCGCCAATCCGATCAACATTTCCGGTGCGTCGATTTCCACTGACGGCGGAACTACCTTTACCCGTGTCACCTGCGCAAACAATACTTTACCTGGTGACCGGCCAGAGTCCCTTCGCCGCTACTCTGGGCGACCCCGTTGTTTTCTACAACCGTCCGACAGCACCTGGTTCACCATCTGGCTCGACACGGACTGCGGCGGTCAGGGGTTGGGCGGCTACAAGTCCGCCACTCCCTCGGACCCTAATAGCTGGACTCATTTTTGCGTTCACAACAACTCGAACGATGACCGGAATTCTGGCTGGGTCGATAACAACTCGTCGTCTCCCTTCGCGAACCGGATGTACATCTCCTATAACGATTTTAATGTTGGCGGTGGGGCTCTTCGCGTCACCTACTCCAGTGATAACGGCAGCTACCTGGCATGCTCCGATAGCGGTCACCGCCAGCTTCATCCGTGACGTGCAGATCACCGGCGACAAGGTGACGGGCAACGTCTACATCGCCGGCATGGACGAAAGGGTGGCGGCCTTCGCAATCGAGCTAACAAAATCTATCGTTCCACCGACGGCGGTAACACCTGGACCAACACCTACACAGGTCCCACATTTGCTGGCCCCGGCGCGCAGCGCGTGCCGGTTTCTTCGCCACGATGTATGCCGACCCCGCTTACTGGCGACACAGGGCTGGGGTCAGCCGGCTGCCTACAACGGCGTGGTTAGCCTCGTCTATGCCGCACGAAACACCGGCAACGGTGACCCTGGCGACGTCTTTTACATCCGCTCCACCGACAGCGGCGTCACCTTTGCGCGCCGTTCCAGTTGAACACCGACACCGATCAACCAAGGCGCAATGGATGCCGAACCTTTCGGTCAGTGAGGCAGGCACCCTCTTCACCGACCTGGTATGACGAGACGCCGCGAGTAGTAGCTAGCTGCCAGCCACAACCCAACACGCCCTGTTACCAGATGTACTCGCGTAAATCCAACGATAACGGTCGTGACGTGGTTGCCTCCCGATACGCTGTCGGATGTAGCCAGCCCGTCTGCCGCGCAACCCGATCCTGGCATCCAGCCAACATACGTCGGCGACTACGACTACGGGTCGGCTACCTCACCAAGCACGTCACTTCGTGGGTGGACGGACGCGTACGCCGATTAACAACGCCTCCCAGCAGAATGCTTTCACCGACAGGGAACTGGTGGGAACTCCTAGTCCGACTCCCACGGCTAGCCCAAGTGTTACGCCAACGGCCACTGCGACGGCAACACCAACCGCAACAGCAACACCAACGGCTACATGCGACCGCAACCGCAACAGCGACTGCTACCGCAACGGCAACAGCCACTGCGACACTGCAACGGCAACTGCCACGCCAACGGCGACAGCTACCGCGACACGCAACGTCAACTGCCACGCCAACGGCGACAGCTACAGCTACAGCTACAGCTACGGCGACAGCTACAGCTACAGCTACGGCGACTGCGACAGCAACGCCAACTGCTACCGCTACTCCGACGCCAAGACCTACGCCTACGCCGAGACGAGAACCCACGCCAAGGCCTCGTCCGACTCCGCCGCCGCGACCGTAAACGTCGGCTAAGAGAAGCTAGTTGCATTTGATAGCTCTCTGTGTTTCCGGCGAGCGCCCGCCTATTGCGTCCTGTTCTAGCGGCACTATCGCCGCTCAGGCGGAGACAATCCGATTCGGGTTATCGAATACCTGAGTCGCATTCCCATTGGACATTTGTCATTTTCCCTGAGCGCAACGTCGAATTCGAAAGGACCGAAGCGGCCAATGCTGGTTTTCCTTCCCTTGAGCGACGCTTTGTAATGACCGGGCGGTAACGTCAGCCGAAAACGCCCCTTCTCATCGGTGCTAAATGACGCCACCTCGGCATTGTTGTTTTCCACGACAAACGCGGCATTCGCCAGCGGCACCGAACCAGGTGCATCGATTCGGGTCGGTCCCGGTTGAGCCGGGCTAACGGTGATAATCCCTTCTATTCCAGATTCTACTCCGGAACGAGTTTGCCCAGCGGCAGCGCACACAGCCATGAGAATAAACCCAAACGTGCTGAGTAAACTGCGAAATCTCACTGTGCACTATATTCGCGCAGCCTCACGATGGCCAACGATTCGCAAGAGAAAGCGAATCTCAACGGTCTCGTACTTGACGAAGGAATTGTGGCATCGAAATTCTCCGCTTCTCTCGCGCATGAAACGCTACCTGCCGTTCATAATTGTGATTGGTGTCGCCTTGATCACGTTTGGATGCGGCGCGCTTTTGTATCGAGCAAAGCTTCCGCAGGTTAAGAACATTTCCGAAGGCCAGAGTGTCTCCGGGAAAAGCGATGCTTCCGCCCACATTCGAGGCAACCCTGACGCTCCGGTTACGCTCGAAGAGTTCGGCGATTTTCAGTGCCCGCCATGCGGACAATTCGCCACTTTTGCTGAGGAATTGCTGAAGGAATATGATTCACGGCTGCGCGTCGTTTTCCGAAACTTTCCGCTGCCCGGCCACGAACACGCTCGCGAGGCTGCGTCGGCTGCGGAAGCTGCCGGTTTCCAAGGGAAATTTTGGGAGATGCACGACACGCTTTACAAGGAGCAAGCAACCTGGAGCAAGGCCCCGAACACGCGGGAATTGTTCGAATCGTATGCAGGCACGCTGGGTCTCAACATGGAAGAGTTTAAGAAAGATATGGATGGCGACAAAGCGAAAGAACGGATCGATTCCGACCACGCGCTTGGCGATTCTCTCGGAATAAAGGTCACTCCAACGATGTTCATCAACAAACGCGCTCTGGAGCCGAACGAGAAAAACCCGGAGGGGGTCCGCGCCGCCATCAATGCGGCGCTAAATGGAAAATCGCAATCGTAACTTCGGTCAAATGTTGGCTCCTGCATGATTCGTCATATGATTACAACGTTAATTCGCGGTCTAACGAACCGAAGCCAGTCGTCATTCCGATTATGACGATATCGCGATTTCGCGCCATTCTTTACACGGCAGTCGCCATTGTGGCCGTAGTCGGTCTGGCAGACGCAACTTATCTGACCGTGCAGGCGCTGACTGGCGAGACTCTAAGCTGTGGAGGTTCGCCGGATTGTTTTCGGGTATTGGGCAGTTCGTATGCCAGGTTGGGCGGAATTCCCGTTGCCATGCTTGGCGCAGCTCGCTTATTTCACGGTGTTCACTTTCGCCACATTCGCAGCGTTCGGTTATGCACGTGCGCCCAAATTCCTTGTTTTGACCGCCGGTGCGATGTTTCTGGGAACACTTTGGCTGCTTTACGTTCAGGCGTTTCTGCTGCACGCCTACTGCCGATATTGTTTGTTCTCAGCGGCAATCACGTTTCTCATCGCCGGACTGCTGATCGCTGTACCGCCCTCAGCACGCCGAGCTGGCCGATGAGCCGCATCCTCGTATAGGCAATGAGCCCTATGCGCATCTTGGTGATCGAGGACGAAAAGAAGACCGCGGCGTTTTTAGCCAAAGGCTTGCGCGAAGCGGGCTTTGCTGTCGACGTCGCAATTGATGGCGAAACCGGATTGAAACAAGCGCGTGCGACCAAATTTGATCTTTTGATCGTCGACATCATGCTGCCACACAAGGATGGCTGGGATGTTGTCGCGGAACTGCGGCGCGACCAAGTCCGCACACCCATTTTATTTCTTACCGCTCGCGACAGCGTACGCGATCGAGTGAAAGGACTCGAGCTGGGTGCAGACGATTATCTGGTGAAGCCGTTCGCGTTTACGGAATTGCTTGCCCGTATCCGTTCGGTGTTGCGGCGCGCTCCCCAACAGCAGCCGGAACTCTTGCGCATCGAGGATTTGGAACTCGACACCGAGCGTCACAAGGCAACGCGCTCCGGCGTTCAGCTGAACCTGACGCCAAAGGAATTCCTTCTGCTTGCGCATCTGGTTCGTTCAACGGGCGCCGTCGTGTCGCGCGCGGAGATTGCAGAACACGTTTGGGACGTCGGATTCACGACCGACACGAACGTCGTAGATGTGGTTGTACGCCGTTTGCGCGCCAAAGTAGACGACCCGTTCAAAACGAAGCTGATCCATACGATTCGTGGCGTTGGCTATGTTCTAAAGGGACGGTAGTGCGTCTCTATTATTGTCCTTGAATAAGCCACGGTCGATCGCCTTCCAGCTTATTCTACTCTTTACGCTTGCGGCTGCTCTCTTGCTCGCATGCGGACTTGGCGTTGTTTATTCGATTGTCGCGCACCACGCGTTCGCCGAAGACAACACAGTTCTGGCGGATAAAGTCTTCGCCTTAAGCGCGGATCTGCGCGAGAACGGGCCGGAAGTTTTTGGCGAAGAGGTCACCGCTCACCGTGCCGGCCAGCACACCCCTTACTGGATCAGAATTCTCGACTCACAGGGCCGCGCCATTGCCGAAACACCGGAGATGGATCGATTAATCCCGACACAAATCTTTCCAGTAGCGCGAGGACCGACGGAAGCGATCCACACACGCAAGGACTATCGCAGCGCAGGAAAGCTTTTTTCCCTGGTGTCCTTCAATGACCATTCCGGAAGCGAGACCTACACACTTCAGTTGGCACAGGACCGTTCAAGCGACGAGCAAGTTGAAAGGAACTTTGCTCTGCTATTCATCGGAGTTCTCTTCGGCGGAGTTGTGGCCTCGGGTTTGATTGCGATCATCGTTACCCGACGCGGGTTGACGCCGCTCCGAAAAATGACGGAATCACTGAGCCGAATCGGGCCAGACCAACTGAAAGAGCGGATCGGTTCCACTGGGTGGCCACGCGAACTGCAACCGCTCGCGATCGCTTTCGATGAAATGCTAAAACGTCTCGACGATTCGTTTACGAGGCTCTCGCAGTTCTCGGCCGATCTTGCACACGAGCTTCGAACGCCGATCGCCAACATGATGGGCGAAGCGCAGGTTGCCCTCACGCGAGATCGCAACGCTGCCGAATATCGCGAGATCATCGAATCCACCGTTGCCGAATGCGAACGGCTTTCCAGAATCGTGGACAATTTGCTTTTTGTCGCGCGCGTGGATGCGGCGAGTGAACCGATCACGCGGAAATGGTTCGATGCTCGCGCGGCCGTTGAAAAAATCGCAGCGTTCTACCAGATGGTCGCAGACGATCACGACGTTACGATCAATTGCAGCGGCGACGGGCAAATTTATGCCGACCCGGATCTGTTTGAACGTGTTGTGGGAAATCTGCTGGAGAACGCGCTGCGATTCACAGCGAAGCACGGGGCGATAAGTATTGCAGTTTCGAAGCACAACAGCGATTTCCAGGTGATAGTCAGTGACAACGGCAGCGGCATCGCCGCCGAACATTTGTCACGTGTTTTCGATCGCTTTTACCGTGCTGAATCGTCGCGTAGTTCCGACGGAGCCGGCCTCGGTCTCGCGCTGGTGAAGTCGATTGTGGAGCTGCACGGCGGATCGGCCACGATTCAGAGCGAACTCAATCGCGGCACAACAGTCGTGCTTAGATTCCCCACAGGCTCTTAAAGCAACTCGTTCTGAAAACCTTCGAATTCCCTGTCTCACTGACTATCCATAGATTACATTATTGTAATCTATTGGGATTAAGGTACAGAAGTAGCCGCAGCCCGCTCCACCAGGCTGCGGCCATCCACTTCATCCACTTTAATGAAGCCACGGTAATCAACCGCAGCGAGTCAAACATTACAGTATTGTAATATTTGGCAAGAAGAAATTTTGGGGCATGCAATGGCACTGGCGAACCCAGGACGATCTTCATCTCCCTGTTTCACGGCACTTTTGATAAGTAATTCCGATTTGGGTATCAGCTGCCTCAGTATTTTAACCGGCCAACGCAAACGGATTTCTAAATCGCTTGGAGGTCTTTCCCAAAGCGTGCTTCTCTCGGTTCGGCGCCGACATGAACACCATAGGACCGATGTCGTGGCGAGCGAGGCTCCTCGCCGGTTCATCGTTAAATAGACCCCTTAAAAAATGTCTTGCCATTAATTACAATCTTGTAATCATGGCCTCCGTTTTATGAAAACGTTCTTCTTTTCTGGAGTTGGGGTGCGGTTGATTCTGTCGATTGGGTGCGCGGCTCTGACTTTTTTTGGCGTGAACCAATCCGCTTTGGCACAAGCGACAACACGAGCAGCCAGTCGTCGTCACAGCCCCGGGAACGCCCGGCGCGTACGAGGAAGTGCCCAGCGCGTACGGAGCGCCTCCCGAGTTTTCGCGCAGCCGTTTCTCCAACGCAGTAAATGCCTACGTGTTACCGCCATGGGCATTCTTCTTTGGCGAACTTTTCGAGGGCCAGGGATTCCGCCACGGACCGCCTGATTATCTGTTTACCCAGGAGATAGAAATGGGTCTTCCCTGGCGTTTTAACGTAGCGGCAGAAGCCCAATTCGAACGGTTCAATGGCGGTGGCGGCGCGCGATCAGTAAGCCTGGAAGCACGATGGGCGTTAGCCGATTGGAACAAAATCCCACTCAATCCAACGCTTTTCGCAGAATACAAATTCGGAGTTGGCACAATTCGACACGAAGAAGTTCTACCTCCTATGGGTGAAGGAGGAGGAGGAGAAGAAGAGGAGGAGGAAGAAGGCGGACCGCCCAAGGTTCCCGACGCCTACGAATTTCGTTTGCTTCTCGCTCAGGAATTTGGCGGACGATTTGAATGGGCCATGAACTGGTTTTTTGAAAAAGAAAATACGGGCGATCGCGGACGGGAATGGGGTTTTTCACAGGCATTAATGACTCCAATTCTGCTCCCTAACGAGCGTCTGAAGATCGGTGTAGAAATGTTATATAAAAACTTAACCGTCAAAGACACTCGCGGCGATCCGGAAAACATTTTCGTGATCGGCCCAACGCTGGCGTGGAAACCGTCGGCGCACACTCGTCTTGATATTTCGCCGTTGTTCGGCACCACCGACGACTCGCCGGTGGCTGATGTCTTTGTTGCCTTTTCGTGGCTATTCGGCGGTGAAGGTGCCGAAGCAGCCGAGGCTCCAGTGTCATCGAGATTCCGTTACTTCACCGATGCGGCTTACGCCCGTAGAGGCAAGGATTCGGGAAAAGAAATGAAGCAGGTGGCCTACGTGCCGCCGTGTCCCGACTGGTACGGGGATCGCGAATGGAATGTGAACCTATGGGGTACATATGCATTCACCAATACCGAATTCGCTCCTAATCCGTCGTTGATTGACATTGTACAAAGCACCAGTGAAGGCGGTCCCGTGCTTGGCACGTACGACCGATATATTGGGGGCGATCACGCATGGGGCGGCGGCGGCGACGTAAAATATTTCTTCTGCCGCTATGCCGGTGTCGGTGTTGAAGGATTCGCACTCGACGCCAACAAGCCCGGCTTCAATATCTTCGAGGACCAGTCTGTCCCGATACTTATCAAGCAAAGAATCAATCATACTCATACGATCGGCGCTGTCCTTGGCACACTTACGTTGCGTTATCCGATTCCGTGCACGCGTTTAGCGCCTTACGCCTGGGGCGGCGTGGGCGCAATTTTCGGCGGCGGCGAAAGAGACCAACTTCACACACAGGGGCCGCCAGACGCCTTCCTCGTCAATGCGCAGACCGACCATTTCGGCAGCGAGACCAAAGTGCTCACCCAATTCGGAGCAGGTCTGGAAATCCGATTCGCCCGCCACGTGGGTTGGACTAACGACCTGAGTTTCGGAATAATCGACGGTCCCAGGAATAATTTCGGAATGGTCCGAAGCGGCCTGAATTTCGCCTTTTAAACATTCTGAGGGTTAACGCCCTCAGGCTGAAAACCGCGGCTGTTTCCGCGGTCCTGAAGTGGAGATGCCGCAGCCTGGTGGAGCGGGCTGCGGCACACTTTTTTTAATATTGTAGAGGCGCTTGTGCCAAACGCCGGGCTGTTCCGGATGGCGGCTGGCACAGCCGCCGCTACGCTCTTGACCCGTTCTACGCAGGTCGATAGCTTGGCTGCGGAAAGGAGCTTGTTGCGGTGAAGACCGAAGTCTCAATCGAATACTGCGTCGTTTGAAACTACACGCCGAAGGCCGTCAGTTTGGCGACCAAAATTCTCGAACTCGGCGAGCGCATAAAATCGCTTGCCCTGATTCCGTCGAGTGGCGGCGCCTTCGAAATTCGCGCTAATGGCACACTGCTCCATTCCAAACTTGAGTCCGGTGAATGGCCGGATTTCGACGATATCGTTAAAGCGATCAAGAAGGCGAAATAGCCGGCCGCGCGCTTCCGTTTCTGTAATTCATCGCTCGGAGTTTGGCATTGAAAAGCGGCGTCGAGACGTCCGCATTCCAAAGCGCGCCAGGCGCGCGAAAAATTCGATCTGCAATCTGGAGAGTGAAGGGTGCCTGGTGGCCCTCGCGGTCTTCAAAACCGTCGTTGCCACGCAAGTGGCGAGGTAGGTTCGATTCCTATCCTCTCCGCCATTTGATTTTCGATTTTCGATTTTCGATTGCACGATTTGCACTGTAGCCACCGCCCTGTGGGCGGTACAACAACCCCGAAGGAGGTGAATCGCATGTCGCGTGAGCAAATCCGCAAGCTAACGTCGCTTTCATCCTGCGCCGGGTGAGCGTCAAAATTGAGCCAACAGGCCCTGCGACAAGTTTTGCCGCAGCTTCCCATTTCGTTAAGCCGGAACGTGCTCGTCAGTTCGAAAACGTTCGATGACGCGGGTGTGTACCGGTTGGACGGCCATCGCGCACTGGTGCAAACCGTTGATTTTTTCACACCCATTGTGGACGACCCGTTTTCTTATGGCCAGATCGCAGCCGCCAATTCGCTCTCAGACATCTATGCCATGGGTGGACGTCCAGTGACGGCGCTAAACATCATCGGTTTTCCCGAAGATCTTGTTAGGCCAAGAACAGTTTCGTCGATTTTGCGCGGGGGCCTTGCCAAGGCAGCCGAAGTCGGATGCGTCATCATTGGCGGCCATTCCATTCGCAATCCAGAACCGATCTACGGACTCGCGGTTACAGGGCTTGTCGATGACAGACACATCACCACAAACGCAAATGCGCGTCCCGGCGACGTGCTCGTTCTGACCAAGCCGTTGGGCACTGGCATTGCTACTACCGCGATGAAACGCGGAATGGCTTCGCGCGTGCTGCAAAAAACCGTGATTAACCTCATGTCGCAGATCAATACTGTCGGCGCCGAGTTGGCCGAACTGGGCCTCGTACGCGCCGCCACTGATATCACCGGCTACGGGCTGATAGGACATCTGATCTCGTTGTGCCGGGCGAGTGATGTTTCCGCGGATATCAATCCTGGCGCTGTGCCGATCATTAGCTATGAAATTCACGAGCTCGTCGAACTTGGCTGCGTTCCGCAAGGAACCCGGGACAATCTCAATGGAGCAACGGTTCTCGTCGATTGGGCGCGCACGGATGAGACGGGCCAGATCCTATTAACCGACGCACAGACTAGTGGCGGTTTACTGCTGTGCGTCGCCGAAGCCAATCTTGAAAAGGCGCTCAAGGTGCTCCGAAAAGCCTGGACCCCTGCCGCCGCGGTGATAGGACGCATCGTACCGCGCCGACGTCGCCGACCGTTGATATGCATGACCGAATGAGGTCTGACATGCGACGCCGAATTCCGGCGGTATCGAAGATCCTGGATGCGCTCGGCCATTCTGATTTGCCGCGGCCTTTCGTCGTCGAGATTGTCCGCCGCGAATTGTCACAGATTCGCGCAAGCAGCGCGTTCTCCGAATTCGATGCCATCGTGGCTCATGTCCGTCGCGCGCTGGATGCATTCCGCACAAGTAGACTTCAACCAGTCATCAACGGAACTGGAATTGTCATTCACACAAATTTCGGACGCGCCCCGCTTCCGAGCGAAGCGATGCATGCACTGAACGAAATTGGCGCAGGTTACTCGAATCTCGAATACAATCTTGCGAAAGGCGGACGCGGTGGGCGCGGCGTATATGTCGAGACTGCGCTGGCCCTGCTTTGTGAGGCCGAGGCGGCAACCGTAGTGAACAATTGTGCAGCGGCACTGGTCCTGATCGTTCAACACTTCACACGAAAAACAGGCAGGGCGCGGGCTCGGGGGCGCCCGAAGTTGTTATTTCACGCGGCGAACTGGTGCAAATCGGCGGCGGGTTTCGCATCACCGAAATTCTCAAGGCGAGCGGCGCGGAATTGCGCGAAATCGGCGCAACGAACAAGACCACTGTCGAGGATTACGCGCGCGCCGTTGGATCAAAGACCGCGATGATTCTGAAAGTCCATCGCAGTAACTTTTTCATGAGCGGCTTTGTAGAATCGCCTTCCTCGAATGAAATCGGAACGCTGGCGAAGAAGAAAAAGATTCCGTTTGTCGAAGATCTCGGCAGCGGCGCGCTGGTCGCCACTGAATCATTGGGAATTGCGGAGCGTGAGCCGACGCCTAACGAGGTATTAAAAGCAGGCGCCGATCTCGTTTGCTTTAGTGGCGATAAACTCTTCGGCGGTCCGCAGGCGGGAATTATCGTTGGGAAAAAACGATTTGTCACCGCGCTCAAATCCGAACCGCTGTTTCGGGCTCTGCGGTGCGACAAACTCTGTCTTGCCGCCTTGCAAGCGACTGTGGATCTTCATCTCGATAAGAAAATCGACGAAATCTCAACATTGGCTCTTCTACAAACTTCAGAGGACGTTTTGAGCGCCCGTGCCGCAGCGATTGCTTCGAATTTAACCGATTTGCCGATGGAGATCGCAATCGGTCGCGGCAAGGCAAAAACAGGCGGTGGCACATTGCCAAAGTCGAATGTGCCATCCGTTACGATCGATTTCCTTCCCAAACGTTCGTCATTGGCCGAATTCGCGGCGAGTCTTCAGGCGTCGAATCCGCCTGTGATTGGCTACATCGCAGATAACCGATTCAAACTCGATCTGCGCACAATTTTTCCTCAACAGGATGATAGTGTGATTAGCGCAGTTCGCGCAGCCTGCAGGAAGTGACGACGCGTCATTTCATCATCGCCACGGCTGGCCATGTTGATCATGGAAAGAGTGCGCTGGTCAAAGCGTTAACCGGCACCGATCCCGACCGCCTGCCGGAGGAAAAGAAAAGGCAGATCACAATCGATCTGGGTTTCGCCGCACTGAATCTAACCATGCCAAATGGCGACAAAATTCACGTGGGGATCGTCGATGTCCCCGGCCACGAAGATTTCGTGCGCAACATGATCGCCGGAGTTGGCTCAATCGACCTGGCCCTGTTTGTCGTCGCCGCAGATGACGGCTGGATGCCGCAAAGCGAAGAGCATTTGCAAATCCTCAATTACCTCGGTGTGCAACGTGCTGTGATTGCGCTCACGAAGAGCGATCTCGGCCGAATCGATGTTGTTACTAATCAAATTCGCGAACGGCTCTCTGATACAGTATTTGCAGATTCGCCGATTGTTCCCACTTCCGTCCGGACAGGATCGGGCATTGAAAACCTGGCAAACACAATAGGAAGCCAACTTGCGAGAACGGAACCCCAACGCAACATCCGCAAGCCGCGGTTGTTTATCGATCGGGTGTTCACGCTCCGCGGCATCGGGACAGTTGTGACAGGGACGCTCACCGGCGGATCTTTGCACCGTGGCCAGAAAATCATTGTTTACCCGACCAATCTCGAAACACGTATTCGTTCGATTCAGAGCCACGGCAACGAACTCGAAATCGCACAGCCCGGTATGCGCACCGCTATCACTCTACCGGATCTTCGCGTCGATCAGGTTAAGCGTGGCGAGGTAGTGACGCTTCCTGATCAAGGGGCACCATCTTCGACCCTGATTGTTCTGGTGGAAAAGTCGTCGCACCTCAACACCGACAAGAGCATTGACCATCCCCTGAAGAATGGATCGTCGATATATCTTCACCACGGTGCCTCGCGCGTAGCCGCTAGAATCAGGTTCCGTGAAAATGGATCGCTCGAGGCAGACAGACAAAAAATTGCTCATTTACAGCTTGCCTCACCTATCTTTGCTTTCATCCGTGATCGTTTTGTCATTCGCGATCCCTCGGAGCGACATACGATCGCCGGGGGACTGTCCTCGATCCAGATGGCGAAAAGGAATCACTGGCCGGCACTGTCGCACTGGACAAAGTCGATTCGTTGCTGCGAGCAACCCTCGCGCGACACGGGATTTGCGCGCCGAGAAACTCTTTTAAGCAAATCACGATTCAGCGCCGATGAAATCTCTGACGCTCTGAAAAATTTGGAGAAAAACGGCGGGATCGTTTTGTGCCAGCACATCGCGGCCGATCGTGAATTCTGGGAGAAACTTCGTGCCCAGGCGATTGGCTTGATCGATGCAGCGCACCGAGAAAATCCCGAGCGCGGCGGTATCGATTTGGGTGAGCTGCGATCAGTCCTGCGAATTCAAGAGCCAGCAGTGTTTGAATCGCTAGCGACGGATCTTTGTGAGGACGAGTTCGTCCGCAAGGGATCTGTGATTGCGCGCAATTCCCATCGTCCAACGCTGCAGCTCCACGTTCAACCGATGGAGAAACGAATTCGTGAATTGCTCACAGCCCAGCCATTCGATCCACCCTCGCGCAAGACGATCGAGTCCGATTCGCAGGCTCGGCAAGTGGTGCGTTTTTTGATCGAGAACGAGGAGATAACCGAACTTGCTGTCGACGTTGTGTTGTTGCGTGAGAGCTTTGAGCGCATGAAGTCGCAGGTGGCCGAATTCATTTCCAAAAAGGGACCCGCAACAGTGAGCGAACTGCGTCAAGCACTGGGAAGTTCGCGACGTATCATGGTGCCGTTGCTCGAACGGCTGGACCGAGACGGTGTTACTCGACGCGTTGGTGACAAAAGGACGCTGTGCAGGATCCGTAACCTGTGAAACGATCCCCGCCGGTTCTGCTCGTTGTCCCATCCCTGCAGGAAGCGTGGGAAGACGTGATCGCTCCATGGTTCGATCAAGTTGTACCCGGAGCGTGGCAACGCGAGTTGCCTTCGATGGTGGTAGTCCCAACGCGGGGACAGGCTGATGATTTTAAGGCGCGCTTAATCGCAAGTGGCCGGTCGCACCTGGGTTTGCAGTTTGTAACGCCCTCCAGTTTACGTGCGGTGCTCGAGCGGGATGATGCGACTCCGAATGCCCAGCCTGAACTTCTGCGTTTGCTCCTCGCAATCGCGGCCACTGAAATCGAAAATCGACCCGACGAATCTGAAGCACTTGCTGCCAAGGCTGTTGCTCGTGCCCCTGCGCTACTAATGCGGGCATTGGATCGCGTCGAAACTGCCGGTTGGAAATTCGAAGAACTTGGGTTGCCATCGTTTGCGCCAGTGGTTCACCGCTTTAACGCGCTGCTAAAAAAATGCGGTTTTGCACTCCGCGGCGAAAGCGACCGAAGTCGATTGCAACAAGCACACACATGGGAAACAAGAATTTTCCCATGTGCTTATCAGCGGATTCGACGGAGCCCATTGGGCAGAATGGTTTGTCCTGCGCACCGCGGTCGAACTGGCGAAAAGCGCCACGATCGTGCTCGAAGAACCCCGCGGAAACTTTTCCGATATCGATCTTTGCTGGATCGGCTCCTGGGAAGAGGTCTGTGGCGAAGCCCAACGCATGTCGAGACCGACAGCGAGCAGTGTGCTCGGCGATTCGCTTTTCAGCGAAATGGAAATGCGTGGAGGTACAAAAGCCCCAAAGCGTTTCGATTTTTTGATCGGCACAAACTTTTCCGAACAAGCAGAAGCGATCACGCGACAATGCGTGCGTTATTTGGCAGATGAGAAATGCACGCGGCTGGGCGTGATTTTTCCGGGCAGCGGGGCCTTGCCGCGGCTAGTCGCCAGCTCGCTGGAGCGGCTTGAAATTCCGCATAACGATGGACTCGGCCACATTGTGCCCGGCATTTTCGAGTCGGCAGAGTGGCAGGCCTGGATCGAATTGCAACGCGCGCCGCGACTGAATTCTTTTCTACGCTTTCTAAATGCGTTACCCGACCCGACGGTCCTATCGCCCAGAGTCAGCCGGCAAGTTGTCGAAAAGATTCTGCGCGAAAGTTACAAGGAGGTATTGCTGGACGACCTCGAACTGCTGCGCGAATTCTGTGCGACCTCCGCGAACGAAAAATCTCAAGCAACGGCCGAAGCTCTGCGTGTGTTGCCTTTTCTTCCTGCGCACGCCACTTTCGCGCAGTTTCTCGAACAAACTCATATCGCGCTTTCGCATCTTGGCTGGAAACAACACGCGCTCGAACTTTCCAACGCTGTCGATAATTGGTCGCAGCGTCTCGATGTAAAAGTTTCACGCGCACTTTTTTTGCGCTGGCTGGAAGAAACTGCTGCGACGTCAGATGCCGAGCGCTCAGCCGCAGGCGATCATCCATATGCGCGCGTGCAATTGCTCACAGTGGCACGTGCGCAAAATCAGGAATGGTCGCACCTGATTCTTGCTGGATGGAACGAAGGAGCGTGGCCGCCCCCGGCAGGTGCAGAGTTCGCACGCGCTGAAGAGATTCACGCTTTCAATCACAGTGTGCAACGGCTAAACCAACGCGCAGCGCGTCAAGGAAGCCAGGGCGAGGGCCACACGAGTGTGAGCGAAAATCATTCGCTTTATCTGGGGCCCAGCGAGCAGCGTGCGATCGCGTTGCGCCAATTCGATGCGCTACTCGAATCGGCAAGTGAAGGCGTGACCCTGACGGCCAGTCTGGTGCACGAAGATGAGCCGGAACGCTTCTGGAATCCGAGCGAATGTTTCACCGAGCTTTATCTCAAAACGCGGGGTGGGCCGCTCGCCCAAACGACGTTGAAAAATCTTCAGCGCGACACTGCGCTTTTGCCGAGGCCAACTAGTTCGGCGACGGATGTCCAGCAAACCCTGATCGCGTTCGACGCGCGCCGCGACTCTTCTAAACCCGCCGGAGAATATGATTTCGCTTTGCGACCTAACGGATCGTATCGACCCGTGCCGACGCTGAGTGTGACCGATATCGAACGAATGGTTTCGTCGCCAGCGATTGTTTGGATGAAACGGTACCTCGGCGTGGAAGCACCAGAGGACACCGCGAATCCCTGGACGGCGACAACCGGTAAATGGGTGCATCACTGGCTCGCGAATATTATCGAAATGCGGGAAGGAAAGATTTTCTCTGCCTTTCCGAGCCTGACGAAGATTGACGAGCGTATTTGCGTTACCGCGGACGAAGAGCGTGCCGCAGTTCAGCGCCTTTGCGGCTTGGTAAGCAAAGTCGTTCCTGATTGGTGGACCTCAGGTTGGTTGAACGCGCGCTATTTCGCGCGGCACCTCGGCGCTAAGATCGGAGCGGCAAAAGGGTGGAATTGGATGGCAACGGAGCAGGCTGTCGGTCGTTTAGGGGCCGTGAAAATTGCGGAAGGCGTGGAACTTAAGCTGCACGGCCAGATCGATGTGGTGCTCGCGGAAGATGACGCACCCAGTTTCGTGGGAGGAAAGATCTGGATCGTCGATTACAAAACCGGTTCAGCCAAGGAACTGAAGACCTCGGATCTGCACGATAGTCTGGTCAAAGGAACAACCCTGCAGCTTGGCCTTTACGCGCTAGCCATGCGCGAACTCGGTGCGGCCGAAGTGAGCGTGAGCATTATTTCACTGGCGGTTAAAAACGTCGCGCCACAATTGTCGGTTGTCGATCTTGCACCGCACACGGACATCTTTGCCGATCTCGCGAAAATGCAGCGCACTGGGATTTTCGGGATGAAAGGCGAAATCCGTCCGGCATTCGGTTACAGCGCACCCTATCCGCTCGCGACGCTGCCGATCGACAACGACATTTTGGAAGATAAATGGGCGGTGACGCATCCCGCGCTTGTCCTTGAGAAAGAGGAGTGGGAAATATGGTGAAGCCGCACGACGAATCTGCACGCGCTCGTTTTGCCAGCGAGTTGGACCGCAATTTTTCTGTAGTCGCATCGGCCGGTTCGGGTAAAACCACTGCGATCACCGAACGCATTTTGTCGATCGCTCGTTCGCCGAACGCGGTCACAATTTTGCCGCGTCTGGTTGTCGTAACCTTCACCAATCGTGCGGCCGACGAAATGCAACAGCGCACCCGGCACGCTCTGCTCCAGGAAAATTTGCGACCCGAAGTGCAGACGGCATTCAACCGCGCCTTCTTTGGCACAATCCATTCGTTTTGCATGAAACTCCTGACCGACTTCGGTCATTATCTTGGCCTGCCTGCTCCGCTTGAGTTAGCCGAAGACGATGAGGATCTGTGGCAGGAGTTTGCGCAGACCCAAACTCGAATCGGCAGGTCGTTAGGGGAAAAGGACCGGGCCATGCTTTTACGTTTCGTGCAGGCGCGCGACCTCATGGAGCTGGCTCGACGCGCACGCTCCGCTGTTTTGCAGGTGGCAGAAATGTCGCCATGTCCGCCGCTCAATTTTGGTGAGATCTATCAACAAACAGAAAAAGGGGGCCGCGACAACATCGCCAAATCTCAGGCGGAATTGCGCGAATGGGAAAAGCGTTTTGACGGCGATTGGGAATATCTGCGGTGGCCCGTTTGTTTCACAGCGGGGAACGCTAGGTTTACTCAGCTTTGGCAAGAAAAATTTGCCCCGCTACGTCGCTGGATCTGCGACGCAGCCGCGTGTGTCGCGGCGGAGGTGCAGCGTGATTACCTCAACTTTCGCCTCGATCACGGACTCGTCACTTATGCAGACCAAATCGCGCTAGCGGAAGAGTTGCTGCAACAGCCCGTCGCCGCGCAAAGAATTCGGGAAGAAAACTTTCGTGTCATCCTCGATGAGGCACAGGACACTGAACCATTCCAATTTTCCGTGCTGTTGGAAGCGACCCGGCCACCCGAAGCGAAGGGCCTTTGGTTGCAAAATCGACATTTAGGCCCGCGAGCGGGGCACTTCTGCATGGTCGGTGATTTCCAGCAATCGATTTACTGGCAACGCGCGGACTTGAATTATTACCGAGCAGTTCATGAAGCGCTCGTTTCCGACAAGAACGGTGAAGCTCTGGAATTCGCCGTCACGTTTCGGCTGGACCAGAAACAGCTCGATTTCGTGAACGAAACTTTCCGCGATATTTTAGATAACAGGGACGGACAGGTGCCCTTCGTCGAATTGCAACCGCGCCCGAACATCCTTCCCGGGAAAGTCATTCGCGTGCCGCTTATCGCGAAGAAACTGTTGCCGGACGGAAAAAAACTCAAAGACTACCAAAAGGCACGTATCGAAGCTGATTACCTTGCAGAATGGATCAAGAACGCAGGGGTGAGAAAACTTTCGGCCGATTTGTGGAGGCAGGTAGCGATCCTTTGTCCGCGCAAAGCCTGGCTGCAGACGATGGCCGCAGCGTTACGGCGCGTCGGTTTACCCGTGTCGATCCAATCTGAAAGCGATGTCAAAGGCGACAGCCCGGCTTATGCGTGGCTGACTGCGCTCCTCACGATCATGACCGACCCACTCAACGCTTACGAAATCGTCGGCGTACTCCGCGAGATCTTCGGCGCCTCCGATCATGATCTTGCCGTTTTTTCCGAAGGACAGAAAGCGGGATTTCGCATCGACGAGATCGTATCGGCGAGTGGTAAGATTTCCTCGACTTTGCACATACTCGCGGAAATTCGTCAACGTACAGGCGGTCTCGCGTTATTTGACGCTGTTACTTTGATCATCGAGAAAACGCAATTGCGCGAGCGTTTGCTCCTATTGCCCGCGACGGAGTTTGGCGATCTCGCACGCGAACTTGATGCCTTGGTCGCACAAGCGGCGGAAGCAGAAGCGAACGGAATGATCCTGGCCGGGTTCGCCGAACAGCTACGCAACGATTTCGCATCGCAACGGGCCGTCCGCTTTTCCGCTGACGACGACGCGATCCAGCTCATTACTTCGCATAAGGCAAAAGGGTCCGAATGGCAGGCAGTGATCGTGCCGTTCCTCGCGCGTGATCTGCGGCCGCCATCGCCGCGTTATCCGGACTTAGTAAAATCGCCCGTGGATGGCGAACTGATTATCGCGTTCCGCAGAGAAGACAAATCAAAGGAGCTGAGAGACGCGATCGAACGCGCGGAACAACAGCAACTTGAGCGTCTTCTGTACGTCGCAACAACACGGGCGCGCCACACGCTCGTAGTTGTGCTCGATCAGGAAATCTTCTCCAGTAGCGAGGGCAAACTGCTGAAGACAGCACAACTTCGACGACTAATTCGCAACAAGGATTTTTACTCAGACGAATTCGATCGCCACAGCAGCATGATCGATGAAGTCCACGAACCTTCGCCGATCGTAGAGCATGCGTCACAGCAAAACGGCTCTCAAATCGAGCCATTAACCAACGACGAACTCAAGCGCGCTGCGAAACGCGCTTCGGAATTTGTGCGAAAAATCACCCCGAGCGCGCTCGATTCGGAAAGTTCCGGTGGACCTGAGAGCACACTCGCGACTCGATACTTTGCCCATCCTCTACGGGCGCTGGTGGCACGGATTCTTCCAACGTCTGGATTGGAAAGGTGGAATCGATTCCGCTCAAAAGTTGTTCGAAAAACAATTGCCGACTTCTCCTGACGCGAAAGCGGCATTAAAGGACTGGAAGGCTACGCGCCGGAATTTGTTCAGCGACGTCACCATCGCTGGTTTTCTTGCGAGTGATGGAACGTTGTTTCACGCGGAATTTCCATTTTCCTGGTGCAGGAACGATCGCAGCGTACTTGAAGGCCTGATTGATTCCGTCATGATTGACCGCAAAGCGGGCAAATGTCTTCTGCTTGATTGGAAAACGAATGATGTTTCCCGAAGCGATGTGGAAATCCTTCGCGAAACTTACCGGCCACAGTTGGCTGCCTATTGGAAGGCAGTCACGGAGATTACCGGGCTCAATGCACAAGCCGGCTTGTTCTCGACTGCGCTTGGCCGTGCGCTGCTCTATTCCACCGAGGAACTGCAAATGGAGTGGCGGCGGCTGGAACAACTTCCGCCCGCGCAATTGGAAAATGAAATCCGTCAGGACGAGCTGATCAGTTCTCCCGGTCCCCCCGGATGAATTGCTCGACGCAGCGAAAGGCTTCGTCGTCGGTCATCTGCACGGGCGGATGCTTGGAAAAATAGGCGGAAGGAGAATGCAACACGCCACCGATGCCGCGGTCGAGCGCAACCTTGCAGCAGCGAATTGCGTCGATGGCGACCCCGGCTGAGTTGGGCGAATCTTCAACTGATAGTTTCAAGTCAATTTCCATCGGTACATCGCCAAAGAGGCGACCTTCCACGCGAATGAAGGCGATCTTGTTGTCGAGTTGCCATGGCACGTAATCGCTCGGGCCGATATGAATGTTTTCGTCGGCCAGGCGATCTCCCATCACGGACTGTACCGCCTCCGTCTTCGAAGTTTTCTTAGACGCCAGCCTGGTGCGATTCAGCATGTTTAGGAAATCGGTGTTGCCGCCTGTGTTCAACTGATAAGTGCGCACAACTTTCACCCCACGTTTGCGAAAGAGATCGACTAATGCCCGATGCACGATGGTGGCGCCTACTTGGGCCTTAATATCGTCCCCAATAAGCGGCAGATTTTTATCGGCGAATCGTTTCGCCCAAGCCGGATCGCTTGCGATAAAGACTGGGATGTTATTGACAAAGCCGAGTCCGGCTTCCAGCGCGCAGCCGGCATAAAATCGGGTGGCTTGCTCCGACCCGACAGGAAGATAATTGACCATCAGTTCCGCAGAGGAATTTTTCAATTCGGCGATAATGTCTTCGCGAGTGGTTTCTTTCTCCAGCGGTAGGAATGTCCGCAGCGGATCCTGGTCCTGCATATGTGGCGGGTAGCCATCCATTACGCAGCCCATTTTTACGATCGCGCCAGTGAGCTTGACCTTTTCACAGAACACCTTTGTGCAATTGGGCGGCGAAAAAATTGCCTTGCTCACGTCCAGGCCGACCTTCCGCCGGTCAATATCGAAAGCAGCCACAACTTCTATGTCAGCCGGGCGATACCCCCCGATTTGACGGTGCATCAGGCCGATACTGGTGCCGTTGACAGAGGGACCATCATAAAAATTGATTCCCTGGACCAGCGAGCTGGCGCAGTTCCCAACGCCTACGATTGCGATTCTGATTTTTCTCATTTCTAAAAACTGAAAGCTACCTGACTTAAATGATTCGGAGCAAGCGATAAATTAGGTTGGTTCGCTGCCGCGTCCTGCCTAGTTAGGGCTCCCCGAAACCAGGCCGCGAAGCCCTGAATGTGTCTGAAGTCGCGCCAGCTTGCAAGGCCTGATATAAGGGCAAGAGTCAAGTCGTTCCTAAGCCAGGGAGAACCTCGGCAGGGAGATAAAACCACATGTGTTCGAAATTCGCGGCCATCAGCGTGATTATCGCCTTCGCTTTGGCCGTATCCTCACGATGGTTGGGGGCCCAGCCGGTTTATGGAATCGAAGAGGCCGTTGCCCTGGCCCAGGAACGCAACCCTGAGATCCTCATCGCCCACAAGAAGGTGACGGCGGCGCGGGGTGGTTTCATTGAAGCCCGCTCGGGATATCTCCCGTCGCTGAGCTCCAGCGGGCTGTACGATAAACGACAGACCCAGAGCGAGACAAACCTTCGGCAGGAAGATTACAACGCGATAATAAAGCTCGAACAGAACATTTACACGGGCGGAGCGGTCGGTAGTCAGGTGGCAATCGCGCACCTGAACATCGCCAAGGCAAATTACGACCTTCAGGAGACGATCAGCCGCGTCATCATGGATGTAAGAATTGCCTTTCACGAACTGCTGCTGAACCGGGCAAAGGTCCGGGTGCACGAAGATTCCGTGGGGGTGTTTGAACAGGAACTCAAAGGTGAGCAGGAAAATTTCAGCGCCGGGATCGTCGGCAAACTCAATGTGCAACGAGCCGAAGTAGCACTCGCTAACGAGCGCCCGGAATTATTCAACGCGCAGACGGACTTGAAAAATTCGTATTTGCGAATGGCAGAACTTCTTGGGACCGATCTCGCCCCCGGCGCGCAGGCGCCTCCGTTCGAAATTTCGGGTCAATTGCAATATAGGCCCAACAATCCAGACCTTAACGAGTGCCTCGCGCGCGCCGATGGGAATCGTGGGATCATCAAATCCAAAGCGAAAGACATCGAGATCGAAGATCGCCAGTACGTTCTTGGACCGCAGCGCGACGCGTCCACACGTGCGCGCTTTCTCAGGCTACGAAGTTTACAGCGAGCGAGATCCGGACGTTGGCCCGGAATTTAACTACGGCGGCGTAGTCGGCATAAACGCCACATGGAACATTTTCGATGGACTGGCGACCAAAGGGCGCATGCAGGCGACGCGTGCCCGGCGGGACGCAGCGATGCAAGCTTTGGCAGCGGCACGTCGCAGCGTCGCCTCGGAGGTGCGCAGCGCATTTTTCGATCTTCAACAAGCGAATCGCGTGCTCGAGAGTGAAACCAAGAACCTTCAGTCGGCTGATGAAGGGCTCGACATGGCCAGAGGGAATTTTGCTGCCGGATTGGGAACACAACTTGACGTGCTGCAAGCAGCCGCAGACGTCACCCGGACGCGCACAACCCGATTGAGCGCGATCTATCTGCATAACGTGGCGCTCGCTCGCCTCGCGCACGCCTGCGCCAGTACCACCGAAGAGCTGAATTTCGGATCCGACTTCAAAGATGTAAAAAACGAAACTCGCAACGCAGCGCATGCGGCCGATGTGGCTAAGCCGCCGCAAAAAATGAGTCAGCGATGAAGGTATTATTACGATCGGCGCGATCTGACGCCGTGGCCCCGTGGGCGACGGGCTGCGGACGTGCGCTTTCCACAGGAAAGCTGCTGCAGCCAGCCACGAGCATTCTCATTCTCGTTCTGGGTCTCCTCGCGTCGTGGGCTCACCCGACCAGTGGGGTGACTCTGCGAGAGGTGCTCCGGACAACGCTCGACAACAATCCGGCCATACTCGAGGCCAAAGCAGGCCTCGACCAGACCGCGGGGCAGCGCCTGGTCTTTCGTTCTATTGTATGGCCTGATATCGACGTGCTCGTCCCCGCAGGTCTTCAGTATGGCCACCGGTCCGGTGAGAGCGGGGTGAAAGGATTTGCCGTGGGTCGCGGCAATTTGGAACAGACGTTATTCAACATGGCTGTGCCGCCTTCGCTTCGACGTGGAGACACTGGAGTTCTAATCGCCCAACAGCAACTAAATGTCGCGGTGGTGGAACAGTTGCACGCCGCGCGGCTCGCATTTTACGCGGCGCTTTACAACCGGTCGCTGCAATCGATTCGAGATGAACAACTACAAAAATTAGAGGAAAATGTTGCTACTCAGAAAAACCGGTTCGACGCCGGATTAGCCGATCGAAGCGCCTTCACGAGCGCAACTCTTCAAACTGACGAATTGATTCCACAAGTAGAAGGCGCTCACCGGGCTTATCGGGAAGCGCAGTTGAATTTGGCGCAAGCGATGGGGATCGATCCTGCAAAATCATCTCTGCCTGAACCGGATGGCGAATTGCAGTTTAACCCGGCAGGACTCGATGTTGCTGGCGAAACAGCAGCGGCTTTAGAGCGCAGGGCCGATCTCAAACTCGCCCGATTGCTTGTGCGCTCTGCAAATGAAGATCAACGCATTATTGCAGCCGACTATTATCCTCGTATTGATGGAAGTTTCCATGGGGAATGGGTCCCAGTCTCCGGAATTCATCGGCAGGAGTCGACAAGCAAGACACAGGATTTCATTGGTTCAGAAATTCGTGAAAAGGCGGCATACACGTGGCGAGTGATTGATAACGGAAAAGTCGGAGGGGCAGTGCTGAGGGCACGAGCAGCGCGGGAGGAAAACGAACTAACATGCAAGAAGTTAGAATCGAACGTGGCTCGCGAGCTTGCGCGGATCGCCAACGACATTCAGGGAATTGCCGCCCGCGAAAAATCGCTGGCATCCGCGTCGGCGGCTGCGGAGGAGAGTGCTCGCGCTGTTCGGGAAAATGTTGCAACTGGTCTGGTCTCACCGCTCGAGTACCGAGTCAGTCAAACCGCTTTTTTGAGGACCAAGAGCGGGCAGCTAGACGCTGTTTATCAATACAACGTCGCAGTCGCAGAATGGGACCGTGCAACGGGACGGTATTTTCAATTTTCGTACGGAGCGGGCAAACCCAGTTCGAGAGTGGATAAGTAGTAGTATCTCCAAGGACTTCGCAAGGAATCGACAGCTTCAGCAACCGGGAAGCTGCCGCTCCTTGAAGCTTACTGATCGAACGGATATCTCGGCCGCAGTGTCTTGGCAATAATGGTCTCGAAGGTCTACGAACAAGCCGGTACAAGAACGGATACTGCGGGGCACGAGCGTGTTGCAAACAACCGCCGTGAACATCACACTAGCTCTCCAAGATTGAGATTCCCGGTATCAAAAACCATTTTGTGGATCGGCGCAGGGGCGATCGTTGTCCTTTTTGCGCTCACGTATTTCTTTCTGATGCCGGTCGCTGAAGTGGCGACAGTTCTGCGGGGAACAGCCATCTCGGCCATTTATGGCACCGTGCGGATCGAACCCGCGTTTGTAGTGCGCGTGCGGGCGCAAAACGACGGGTTTATCCGGCTGGCTGAGCCTAGGACCTGGCGGCTCGCCGGGTTCGACCCGACGACCAAGCCGCTCACCGACGACTACTTCACGGCCATCAGCGACCCCAAGATCGGCGCGCAGGTCGACCTCTTCTGGTCGAACTGGGCCCCGGCCTGGGCCTCCGCGTCCACGGTCCTGCAGCCGCTCTTCGACAGCTCGATCAACCTCACGAGCGCCGGTCCGGGGCGCGACTACGGCTACTGGGCCGACAAGAAGCTCGACGCCCAGATGGCGAAGGTGCAGACGATCGCCGACCGGGCGGCCCGCGAGAGGGCCTGGACCGATGTCGACACCTCCCTCCTCTCCCGGGGGGCCTACATCGGCCTCGCGGAGCGGCGAGCCCTCTACATCGCCGGCTCCGACGTGCGCAACCTCTCCGCCAACAGCGTCAACGGCGGCGTCGTCGAGTTCGGCGACATCGCGGTCGTCCGGTGACGGGGCTCCTCGACGGGGTCGAGGCCCGCGGCCCGGTGCCCCGGCTGCTGTTCGTCCACGCCCACCCCGACGACGAGACGCTCGCGACCGGCGTCGCCATCGCCCACCACGTCGCCCGCGGCGACGACGTGCACGTCCTGACCTGCACCCTCGGCGAGGAGGGCGAGGTCATCCCCGAGCAGCTCGGCCACCTCGAGGGCGCACCGGGCGACCCGCTCGCCGACCACCGCCGGGAGGAGCTCCGCGGCGCGATGGAGGCGCTCGGGGCGACCCCCACCTCCTCGCGGCGACCGCGGACGGCGAGCCCACGGCATACCGGGACTCCGGTATGGCCGGCTCCGACGCGGCCCGGCACCCGCGAGCCTGGGCCGCGGCCGACCTCGCCGACGCTGCCGCCTCGGTGCGGACCGTGATCGACGACCTGCGGCCCGACGTCGTCGTGACCTACGACGCCGGCGGTGGCTACGGGCACCCGGACCACGTCCGCACCCACGAGGCGACCTGCCGTGCGGTGGCCGCGTCGGCTGACGTGCCGGTGCTGTATGCCGTGCTGACCCCCCTGTCGTGGGCCGTCGAGGACCGCTCGTGGCTGCGGGAGCACCTCCCGGCCGGGCGTGGCCTCGTCGTCCGCGGCGAGTCCGAGCCGTTCCCCGCGTCGGTCGTGCCCGACGAGGTCGTGACCCACCGCGTCGTCGACCCGTCCGTCGTGCCGGTGCAGGTGCGGGCCCTGCGGTTCCACGAGACCCAGGTGGTCGTGGGCGACGGGTGGTATGCCTTGTCCAACCACGTCGCCTCCCGGCTGGCCGGGCGGGAGGGCTTCGCCCGCCTCGACCCGGCGAGCGGCCGACCCGAGGGCCAGGGAGGAGCAGCGTGAGCGACGACCTCCTCGACCCGGCGCGCTTCCGCCAGGCGATGGGCCGACTCGTCGCCGGGGTCAGCGTGCTCACGACGTTCTCCTCCGGTCACGACCACGCGATGACCGCCGACACCCTCACGTCCGTCTCTCTCGACCCGCTCCTCGTCCTGGTGTGCGTCGAGCTCGACACGAGGTGGCACGAGGCGGTGCTCGAGGCGGGCGTCTTCGGGGTGAGCGTCCTCGCGGCGGACCAGCGACCGCTGTCGGCCTGGTTCGCCACTCGCGGCCGGCCCCTCCACGGACAGCTCGACCGGGCTCCCCACCGACGGGGCGATCACACGGGCGTGGCGCTGCTCGACGGGTCGCTCATGCATCTCGAGTGCCGGACGACGGCCGTTCACGAGGCCGGGGACCATGCGATCGTGGTGGCCGAGGTCCTCGCCATCGACCTGCCCGACACCGTGGGACCGGCCCTGGTGCACTACAGAGGACGCTACGGGAGCATCGCATGACCCTCGAAGAGCCTGCGACGACGAGGTCGAGTGGAAGGAGCCCCATGTCCGCGAGCGGTGGGGGCACCTGCCCCTCCTCCTTGGTGGCCTGCTCCTCGCGGTGCTGGCTCTCTACACCGTGGCCGCCGTGTGGCTCGGCGACCGGGTTCCCCGCGGCACGACGGTGGCCGGCGTGGCCGTGGGCGGCCAGGGCGGTGACGAGGCTCGCGCGACCCTCGGAAGGCAGCTGCGTGCGAAGGTGGCCGCCCCGGTCGTGCTGACGTCCTCGGCGGGGAAGGTCGAGGGCACCGCCGAGGACCTCGGTCTCGGCGTCGACGTCGACGCGACCGTCGACGGCCTCGTCGGGTTCTCGCTGTCCCCGGCTCGGATGTGGCGCCACGTCGCCGGTGGCTCGGCCGAGCCCGCCGTGGTCACCGTCGACGACAGGACCTTCGCGGCGGCCGTGGAGAGGGGGCGCGGCGAGCTCGACGCGGCCCCGGTCGAGGGTTCCATCTCGGTGGCAGGGGGCAAGGTCACGCTGACCGAGCCCGTCACCGGCACCCGCACCGACGTCCGAGGCACCGCGGACGCGGTCCGCCGCTGGTGGCCGCAGGAGAGCAGGGTCGCCGTCGCCGCGCAGGCGCTCCCCACGAAGGTCTCTGCCGAGGAGCTGGTCCGGGTGCGGCGGGAGTTCGCCGACGTCGCGGTCTCGGGCCCGGTCACCGTGACGGCGGGGGACACGTCCTTCACGCTCGCGCCCAAGGCCTTCGCCGGCGCCATCGTCCTCGAGGCGGACGACCAGGGTCGCATCACCCCGCGGGCCGACGACAAGAAGCTGAGCGCCCTCGTGCACGACGCGGCGGAGAAGGCCGGGGCCGAGGTCAAGGCCAAGGACGCCACCGTGACGTTCTCGGGCCGCACCCCGACGGTCAAGCCGCACGTCTCCGGCACCGAGCTCGACGACGCGTCGCTGCGGTCGGAGGTCTGGGCGGCGATCGCCGGGACGACCCGCACCGCGACCGTCATGACGACGAGGACCGAGCCCGCCTTCACGACGGCGGTGGCCAAGGCGACGCTCCCCAAGGAGCGGATCTCCTCGTTCACGACGCACTACCCGGCCGGCATGCCCCGGGTCTCGAACATCAAGCTGGCCTCCCGGATCATCAACGGCACCTACATCCCCCCGGGCGAGCAGTTCAGCATGAACGCCATCCTCGGCCAGCGCACGCCCGAGAAGGGCTACATCAAGGCGGGGATCATCCGCGACGGCCGGGCCGCGGAGAACTACGGAGGCGGCATCTCACAGGTGTCGACGACGATCTTCAACGCCGCGTTCTTCTCCGGGATGAAGCTCGACGCCTGGACCCCGCACTACTACTACATCTCGCGCTACCCCGAGGGGCGCGAGGCGACGATCTCGTGGCCCGACCTCCACAACAAGTTCACCAACACGACCGACGGTGGCGTGCTGGTCCAGATCCGGGCGACCGACACCTCGATCACGGTCAGCTTCTACGGCACGAAGAAGTACGACGTCGCGGCGACGAAGAGTGCGCGGCGCAACATCGTCCAGCCCAAGAAGATCACCGACGACGACCCCGAGTGCATCCCGCAGTCCCCGGTCCCCGGCTTCACGGTGGACGTCGGGCGGATCCTCAGGCAGGGCGGCAAGGTCGTCAAGACCGAGAAGTACACGACGACCTACCGCCCCGAGGACGACGTCACGTGCACCAACCGGAAGCCCGGCTGACGCTCCGCCAGGTCCGGGACGTCGTCACCCGGGAGGCCGTCGCCTCGGAGGTCGTCACCCGGGAGGTCGTCACCGCCGGCTGAGGTTGACGTAGGCGTGGTGGGCCTCGAAGCCGTGCCCTTGGTAGAGCGCCAGCGCCCCCGCGTTGTCCGTGTCGGTCTGCAGGTGCATCGAGGCCGCTCCCCGGGCGTCGGCCGCGCGCGCCAGGGCGACGAGGAGGCGGGAGCCCAGCCCGCGACGGCGGGCCGACGGCGCCACCCACATCGCGGCGACCCCGCCCCAGGCGCTGCACAGCCCGAGCCGCCCGATGCCGACGACCTCGCCCCGGGCGTCGCTCGCCGTGACGAAGGCCTGGGCGGGTGAGCCGGTGAGGATCGCGCGGGCCGCGACCTCGTCGACCTCGCGGTAGGCGCGGTATGCCGTGAACCACCGGTCGGTGAGCACCTCACCGACCTCGACGACGGGCTCGTCGGGCCCGGACCGGTCGAGGGAGGGCCCCTGCGCAACCCCGCGCGTGGCGGCCGTCAGGGTCAGCGTCGGCACGCGCGCGGCGTACCCTCGCCCGAGCGCCTCGGCACCCACCGGGTCCTCCGCCGGGTCGGCACCCACCGGTCCGGCGACGGTGAGGTTCGCCGGGAGGCCGCGCCCGGCATACCAGCGCTCTACGTGGTCGAGGGCCGCGGACACCGGCAGCCCGGGGCTCCCGGCCGTCACGACGGAGTTCGCACGCCGCGTGAAGCCCCGAGAGGCCCGAAGCACCCAGTCCCCGAGCCGGGCCGGCTCCATCGCCGGCCACGCCCCGACCATGACCCGTTGGAGGTCCTCGACCGACAGCGCCCGGTGTGGCGCGCCGCGCCGTGACGGCCTGGGGGGAATCGCCTTGGCGGCGGTCACCGACGGGCGCAGGACCCGCACCTCGCCGTGCCGCGTCGCGACGACGAGGGTGTCCTCGTCGGCGGCCACGAGCTCGCCCACGACATCGGTCAGCGTCGCCCCCGAGAACGGGTCCGGGGCCTCCAGTCGGTGCCGCACGACGACCCTCGACCCGACCCGCAGGTCACGATCCGGCGCGGGCGTCGACAGCTCCATGGCCCGCATAGTATGTCCGCTATGACGTACGTGATCGCGCAGCCCTGTGTGGACCTCAAGGACAAGGCCTGCATCGAGGAGTGCCCCGTCGACTGCATCTACGAGGGCGAGCGCAGCCTCTACATCCACCCCGACGAGTGCGTCGACTGCGGTGCGTGCGAGCCCGTCTGCCCGGTCGAGGCGATCTACTACGAGGACGACGTGCCCGAGCAGTGGGCGGAGTACTACCGGGCCAACGTCGAGTTCTTCGACGACCTGGGCAGCCCGGGGGGCGCGGCCAAGCTGGGCCTCATCCACAAGGACCACCCGATCATCGCCGACCTGCCCCCGCAGGAGCACGACGAGTAGGGGACGAGGTCCCCGCCGGGTGCGCCGCTTCCCCGACTTCCCCTGGGACTCGCTCGCTCCGGTCAAGGAGCGGGCGAGCGCCTTCTCCGACCCCTCCCTCGGACCCGCCGGCACGGGGCTCGTCGACCTCTCCGTGGGCACTCCCGTCGACCCCACGCCCCGCGTCGTGCGCGAGGCCCTCGCGGCGGCCTCCGACGCGCACGGCTACCCCCTGACGTGGGGCACTGCCGACCTGCGCGAGGCGGTGTCGGCGTGGTTCGCGGCGCGGCGCGGGGTGCCCGACGTCGACCCCGCAGGTGTGCTCCCCACCATCGGCTCCAAGGAGCTCGTCGCATGGCTGCCGATCCTCATGGGCCTGGGCCCGGATGACGTCGTCGCCTACCCACGCGTGGCGTACCCGACGTACGACGTCGGCGCCCGGCTCTCGGGTGCCACCCCGAGGGCGGTCGACGCGCTCACCGCGCTCGGTCCACTCACCCCGTCGACGACGCCGAAGCTGTTGTGGCTCAACACTCCTGGCAACCCGACCGGAAAGGTGCTCGGCATCGAGCACCTGGCAAAGGTCGTCGGCTGGGCCCGCCAGCACGGGGTGGTCGTGGCGTCCGACGAGTGCTATGCCGAGCTCGACTGGCGGCCGCGCGCGGCCGGCTCCCGCGAGCCGCCCACGACGCCGTCGATCCTCGACCCCCGGGTCACGGGTGGGTCGCACGAGGGGCTCCTCTGCGTCTACTCCCTCTCCAAGCAGTCGAACCTCGCGGGCTACCGCGGCGCCTTCGTGGCGGGCGACCCGGCGCTCGTCGGACGCCTCCTCGAAGTGCGCAAGCACGCGGGGATGATGGTGCCCTGGCCGGTGCAGCGCGCCGTGCTCGCGGCCCTCTCCGACGCGGCTCACGTCGAGGACCAGAAGGCGCGGTATGCCGCGCGCCGGGCCGCGCTCCTTCCGGCCGTCGAGCGCTTCGGCCTGCGCGTGGACGACTCCGAGGCCGGGCTCTACCTCTGGGCGACAGCGGGGGAGGCGGGCCGGGTGACGATCGAGCGGCTGGCCGCGCGCGGCATCCTCGCAGCCCCCGGCGACTTCTACGGACCGGCGGGGGCACAGCACGTGCGCATCGCGCTCACGGCGACCGACGAAGGCGTCGCCGCGGCCGTTCGCCGCCTCGGGTGACCTCAGGCGGACCGGTGCTCCCTCGTTTTCCTCGGCGCCGAGCACGGACGATAGGGTCGAATCGACGAAGTGCCCGACGAGAAGGACGTTGACATGACCGACGGTGCCACCCTGTCCGCTGCGGACAAGCAGCTGGACCTCCCCCTCGTGAAGGCCACCGAGGGCAACAACGGCTACGACATCTCGGCCCTGCTCAAGGAGACCGGCAACGTCACCCTCGACGGTGGCTTCGTCAACACGGCGAGCTGCACGAGCGCGATCACCTACATCGACGGCGACCAGGGGATCCTGCGCTACCGGGGATACCCCATCGAGCAGCTCGCGGAGCACTCGACGTTCCTCGAGACCTCCTACCTCCTCATCTACGGCGACCTCCCCTCGGCCGCCGAGCTCACCGACTTCGAGGAGCGGGTGCGCCAGCACACGATGCTCCACGAGGACCTCAAGGGCTTCTTCCAGGGCTTCCCGCGCGACGCCCACCCGATGCCGGTGCTGTCCTCGGCGGTCTCGGCGCTCTCGACCTTCTACCAGGACAGCCTCGACCCCTTCGACCACCAGCAGGTCGAGATCTCGACGATCCGCCTGCTGGCGAAGCTGCCGACCATCGCGGCGTACGCGTTCAAGAAGTCGATCGGGCAGCCGTTCCTCTACCCCGACAACAACCTCAGCCTCGTCGAGAACTTCCTTCGGATGACGTTCGGCGTGCCCGCGACCGACTTCGAGCTCGACCCGGCCATGGTCAAGGCGCTCGACCTCCTCTTCGTCCTGCACGCCGACCACGAGCAGAACTGCTCGACCTCCACCGTGCGGCTCGTCGGCTCCTCGCAGGCCAACCTCTTCGCGTCGGTGTCGGCGGGCATCAACGCCCTCTTCGGTCCCCTCCACGGCGGCGCCAACCAGGCCGTGCTCGAGATGCTCACCTCGCTCCAGGAGAGCGGCGAGGACCCCTACGACTTCATGATGAAGGTCAAGGACAAGACGGCGAAGATCCGCCTCATGGGCTTCGGCCACCGGGTCTACAAGAACTACGACCCCCGAGCCGCGATCATCAAGTCCACCGCCGACCAGATCCTCGGCACGCTCGGGGTCGACGACCCGCTGCTCGACCTGGCCAAGCGGCTCGAGGAGATCGCCCTCGATGACGACTACTTCGTGGAGCGCCGGCTCTACCCCAACGTCGACTTCTACACGGGCCTCATCTACAAGGCCATGGGCTTCCCGACGCGCATGTTCCCCGTCCTCTTCGCGCTCGGCCGCCTCCCGGGCTGGATCGCCCAGTGGCGCGAGATGATCGAGGACCCCACGACGAAGATCGGCCGCCCCCGCCAGCTCTACGTCGGCGAGGCCGAGCGCAGCTACATCGACCTGGCCAACCGCTGACCCGACCCGACCTCGCCCCGCCACCGCCCGTGCTCCCCGACTTTGTCTGTGCGCGTGTCGCCGACACGCCGTCCTGAGCGAGCGGAACGGCGATCTGACAGACAAGGTCGGGCAGTGCCCACAGGCGCCGTGCCGCTGGAGCCTCGTCCACAGCCACCGGTGAGGTATGCCGCGGGGCCGCCCGGGCGGCCACAGTCGCGTCATGGTGGACCTCGATGCGCTCCCTCTCGTCTTCACTCGGTCCGGCGCGCTGAGCGTCGGCCTCAGGCGGGCCCGGTTCGAACGACTGGTGAGCAACGGCGAGCTCGCCGTCGTGTCACCCGCTCACTTCGCCGACGCGGTGCGCTGGGCGACGTCGGATGCCGGTGAGCGGCACCTGGCCCTGGCGACCGCCGCGTGCACGGCATTCGGGCAGTCGGCGCTGAGCCACGTGAGCGCGGCGCTCTGGTGGGGGTTGCCGTCCCGCGCGTCGTCCTTCCTGAGCCGGCTCTCACCGTGCACCGGACCACGCGGCCGAGCCACGACTCGGACTGGGTCAGGGTCCTCCGGTGCGAGCTCCCCGAACGGCATGTCGTCACAGCGGGGACCGTGCGCGTCACGTCGCCGGCTCGCACGGTGGTCGACTGCTTCCGCTCCCTGCCGCTGGCCGACGCGTTGGCGATCGCGGATGCGGCGGTGCGGCGGGGCCTGACGCCGGGTGAGCTCGTCGAGGTGCGCAAGGAGCAGGCGCGGTGGCCCGGCATCCGGTCGGCTCGGCGGGGGATCGGCCTCGTCGACGGCCGCCGCGAGTCGTGGCTGGAGTCCGCGTCGGTGGCCGGGCTCGACGGGTGGGGCCTTCCGCACCCGTCGCCACAGGTCGAGGTGCGCGACGAGCTCGGGGACCTCATCGGGCGCGTCGACCTCTTCTGGCGCGGACTCCGGGTGGTCGGCGAGGCCGACGGGAGGGGCAAGTTCCGCGGCGAGTTCGACCGGGACACCTCGGAGCGGGCCGTGGCCGACCGGCTCATCAGCGCCGAGGTGCGGGCCGGACGCCTGCGGAGACCGGCGTTGGGGTGGTGAGGTGGGGAACACGTGACCTGCACCGACCCGAGATCCTCGCTGCCCGGGTCCGTCGGGCAGCCCCGTCGGGGACGCCGCTTCGCGCGACATTCAGGTGCGGACCCTGCCAGCAGGACCTCGACCACTGCCTCTGCGCTCGCCGACTCTGTCTGTCGGATCGCACCCGCGACGCCGCCTGAACGGCGTGTCGGCGACAGGCTGACAGACGAAGTCGGGTAGGCCCGGGGGGGTTGGGGTCGGGTCGGGGGTGCCTCAGGTGAGGTGGATGGTCACGTCGCGGGGGCCGCCCGCGTCGCCCTGGACCGGGCGCCACTCGAACGCCGTCACGGCACACGACCTGGAGGAGATGTCGTTCTACGAACTGCTTCGCGACCGCTACGGCATCGTCGTCGTCGGTGGTGAGCAGACCATCGAGCCGACCGTGACCGACGAGGACGAGTCGAACGCACTGGGCGTGCCTCTCCACTCTCCGGCTTTTCGCTTCGAGAGGATCACACACTCCGACGCGGGCGAGATCGTCGAGTTCGTCGAATCGATCTATCGCGGCGACCGATACCGTCTCGTGACCTCGCTGTCGATTCCGCAGGAACGCAGACGGACGCGATCCGCGGGTGCTGACGGAGACGGCCGACGTGTCTCCGCCGGGCGTGGTTAGTACCAACCGCTCGCGCATGGCCCGCTGGGTGCTTGCCCCCACACGCAGGCAATTCGTGCGTACTTCGTGGTGGGCGGGGGCTTGACAGACGGGCAAAGATGTGGAAGTCTCCCGCCCGTGGCAGATTGGTACAAACCACTTGGGCGTTCCGGCCGTGTTTTGCCACACCCATCCACACGGTTCACTCGAACGCCCGAATGCCGCGGGAGATGCGAATGAACGTACGTGTTTTCGCCGCCGCCGCGCTCGTCGCGTCGCTGGCGGTAGTGGCGGTCGGTGCCTCTGGAGCCTCAGGTGGCAGCGCGGCCAACACCCTGACCGTCTGGCTCCAGGTGGATGCACAGTCCGGCTGGCCCGAAGTCGTGGCTGCTGCAAACGCTCAGTTCAAGTCCCAAAACCCGGGCTGGGACGTCGACGTCCAGTACCAGACCTGGGGCACCCACCTCGCGAAGTTCGACGCGACGCTCGCAGGGAACAGCGCGCCGGACGTCATCGAGATGGGGAACACCGAGATGACGAAGTACATGGCGGCCGGCGCGTTCCAGGACGTGACGGGGAACTCGTTCCCGAACAAGAGCACGTGGCTCGGTGGGCTTGCAGCCTCCGGCCGGTTCGGCGGCAAGATCTACGGCGTTCCGTATTACGCGGGCTCGCGGGTCGTCACCTACCGCACCGACCTGTTCAACCAGGTGAAGGCCAAGATCCCGACGAGCCAGGCCGAGTTCATGGTGCTGGCGAAGAAGCTCGGCGCGAAGAATAAGGACAAGGCATTCTCGCCCGTGTACATCGCCGGGACCGACTGGTACGTCGCAATGAGCTTCGTCTACGACTACGGCGGCAAGATCGCGATCACGCGCAAGGGCAAGTGGGTCGGCCAGCTCGACAAGCCGGCCGCTCTCGCGGGCCTCGCTGCCTACAAGCGCTTCTTCGATGCTTCCTCGCGGGCGCAGAAGACGACCGACGAAGCGCACCCGCAGCCGTACGACGTCATGGCCCAGGGCAACGCCGCCTCGACGTACGGGGCTGCATGGTTCACATGCTGCGTCGGCGACTATAAGTCCAAGGTGAAGCAGTTCGTCATGCCGAGCCACACCAAGGGTCAGCCGATCCCGGGCTTCCTCGGCGGCTCCGACCTCGCAGTTCCGATCGGCGCGAACAAGGACAAGGGAGCAGCGTGGATCAGCGCCTTCACGGACAACGCGTCCATGACCGCGCTCCGCGCGAAGGGCAACATCCCGAACACGACCAGCCTGCTCGGCACCAGCGTCAACGAGCGCGCGGCCGCGAAGAGCTGGTTCGTCCCGACGGCGAAGAACTGGGTCAACGTCGAGAACGGGAACGTCCTCCGCACGATGCTCCAGCGAATCCTCACCGGCAAGTCCACCATCAAGCAGGCCGCTGAGATCGCGAGCGACAACATCACCTACACGCTGAATCAGTAAGGTCGATCGCGATGACGATCGCCGCCGAGGCCCATGCCCACCGGCCTCGGCGGCGATCGTCTCTCGCTCGTCGCGGGCTCCACGCCTCGGTTCCGTACCTGCTGATCCTTCCGGCGATCGTCGTCATCACGGCGATCCTGGGCTATCCGCTCTACAAGCTCGTCACCCTCTCGTTCCAGCAGTACGGACTGGCCGAGCTCATCCAGCGCAAGGGCGCTTGGATCGGGCTCGACAACTACTCGTCCGTCCTGCATGACGAGATCTTCTGGCGGACGCTGCTTCGAACCGCGATCTTCACCGTCGCGAACGTCGCGCTCACGATCGGGCTCGGCACGATGATCGCGTTCCTCCTGATCCGCGTCTCCGCCTGGGTGCGAGTCATGCTCACCGCCGGGCTCGTCCTCGCCTGGTCGATGCCCGCGGTCGTCGCGGTCCAGGTCTGGTACTGGATGACGAACTTCCAGAACGGGATCCTCAACTACGCGCTGACCGAGCTCGGAATCGGCGACTTCTCGCAGCACGACTGGTACGCCACCACGTTCTCGAAGCTCGCGATGGTCACGCTCCTGATCGTCTGGGGCGCGATCCCGTTCGTGACGATCACCGTGTACGCGGGCCTCGCCCAGGTTCCTCGGGAGCTCGTCGAGGCCGCGGAGATCGACGGCGCCGGCCCGTTGCGGGTGTTCCGCGACGTGACCTTCCCGATCCTGAAGCCGATCTTCCTCATCCTCACGAGCCTCTCCATCATCTGGGACTTCGGCGTCTTCACGCAGCCGTATCTGCTTATCGGCTCGTCTCACGTCGACTCCTCGAACTACCTGATGGGCGTCTACGTGTTCATCGAGGGCTACGCCCACTCCGACTTCGGTCGGGGCGCGGCCATCTCGCTGCTGATGCTGCTCATGGTGGCGGTGATGAGCGTGTTCTACGTCCGTCGGATGGTGAAGATGGGAGAGGCGCGATGAGTGCCTTGACCGAGGCCGCTGCGCAACCTGCGACGCGCGCCGCGCCTCGCGCTGCCTCGATCCGGCGGGAGCGTCGGCGCCGACTTCGCCGGGCCGCCTGGAATGTCGTCGGGCTGGCGGTGTTCGTCGTCCTCGTCTTCCCGGTGTTCTGGATGATCTCCACCGCATTCAAGCCGGACACCGAGATCAACAGCTTCACGCCGACGTGGTTCCCGAGCGATCCGACGCTGCAGCACTTCCGTGACGCGATCGCGCGGCCCTACTTCTGGGACACCGTGAAGAACAGCCTCGTCGTCGTCGGCGCCGTCGTCGCGCTCGCGATGGTGGTCGCGTTCCTGGCAGCCGTGGCGCTGGCCAAGTATCGCTTCACCGGTAACAAGCTCTTCGTCGTACTCGTCATCGGCATTCTCATGCTCCCGCAGGCGGGGCTCGTGATCCCGCTGTTTGTCGTGCTCGCCAAGTACCACCTGACGAACCACCTCCTGGGCCTCGTCTTCACCCACCTCGTGATCCTGCTGCCCTTCGCCGTGTGGACTCTGCGCGGCTTCATCATGGGCATCCCGAAGGAGCTCGAGGAGGCGGCGATGGTCGACGGCTCGAGCCGGCTCGGTGCGTTCACGCGAATCTTGCTTCCGCTCGTCGCTCCGGGGCTCGTGGCGACGTCGGTCTTCGTGTTCATCACGAGCTGGAACGAGTACATCTTCGCCAACGTCATCCTCACGGACCAGCAGAACCAGACGC
>CAWDRX010000001.1:0-707629 GCA_963804875.1 uncultured Verrucomicrobiae bacterium | reverse complement strand
TAACGAAGCAAGATTATAGGCCGCCTTGTTGCTAAAACCGAGCGCGCCACTCGGATGCGTCTCAATCCAGCCGCTGAAGAAACCGGTACTCGAAACACCGTGCGCCTGCCATGACGCGGGCACCGGCGGCACCTGCGACGTCATGTAGTTGATAAAAAAACTGAACATCCTCCTGCCTGCGCGGCGACGTAGAGGAATTGCGCGAGCACCGCCATCCAGAAATGCGGATGCGACCAGATCGATCGGCGCACTTCCGGCGATGAGTCATCGAGGTGGTAATCGTCCTCCATCTCGATGTCGGGCATGGGCGCGAAGTAGAAAACGATCGCGAGAACGATCACGATCACGCCGACGAAGCGTACGGAATCCAAAGCCGTTCGCTGCCGGTGCTCAAACCTGCTGCGTTCTTCGAATAGAAGAATGCCCCGCCCGCGATCGGTCCGCAGAGCAGGCCGATGCCATTGGTTGACTGCGCAAGGTTGATGCGCGTCGCGGCGGTACTGCGGTGGGCCCAATACCGTCGTATACGGATTTGCGATCGTTTCCAGAAACGTAAGCCCGGCCGCGATGATGCAGACGCCCATCAGAAAAGCCCAGAACTGCGAGATATGCGTCGCCGGAATAAACCAAAACCCGCCGACTGCAGTCATCAGCAGACCAGTGATGATCCCGCCTTTGTAGCCGAGCTTCGTCGCCAGCCAACCCGCAGGCATCGCCATCAGGAAGTAGCCGAGATAATGTGCGAATTGCACCCAGGCCGATTGCGAGAGGTTTAAGTGCAGCACTTCCTGAAAGTGCTTGTCCATCACGTCGATCATTCCGTTGCAAAATCCCCACAGCGCAAAGAGGAAGATGAGAAGCAGGAATGTGAAGAGCACATTGCGGCCGTCTTTGAGCACGAACATCCCACGCCGGGCGGTATTCGGATCCATCCGCGCGGCCGGCGCGGCGGAGGGAGAGGTTCCGGTAGCCATTCGTTAGTCTCCTCTGGTTAGAGCGTCACGCCCATCTGCGCACCGATCACGATCGCATTAGGAATATCACCGGTGCCGCCGGGATCGATCACATATTGCAGGTCCGGTTGGATGTAACTCCACTTGGTCACCTGAAATCGATGCCCGACTTCCAGCACCTTCTCGGAATCCGCGAAGTGGCTCCCGGGGACGTGAACACTGCGCGCGTAATCATCGCTAAGATGACCGTAGATAAAATGCAGCACCGTCCGGTCGTCATCGCGCCCGGGAAACAGGCCTTTGTAATGGAGGCCGGCGTTCACCTGGAATGGCACGATCGATATCTCCTTCTGCGGATAATATCCGGAAGCGACAAACACGTACAGCCCCTGGTCGCTGCCCGGCGTCTCCTGATAAACCATTTGGTCGCCGTGAACATAGAAGCCGTAGGAATGATCCTCAAAGCCGCCACTGAAACGCGGGTAGAAATCCCACTGCGAGAAAGTAACCCCAATGTGGTAATGCCCGGGCATTCCCTTCAACACCGGCGCCGCCGTGCCTTTCCCGTCGCTTGCGCCTGACGTAACCGGTTGTTTGAAGAACTGCGGCGTCCAGCCGAATTGCGCAATCGCGGTGTAACCGTCCTCGCCGCTGATGCTCCAGTCCAGCCCGTGGTCGGTGTTGTCGAACATGTCCTTCGATGTCTGAAACAGCCCGAGCTTCACATTGAACTCGGCCGACGGATTGTAGAAGAGCGCCGCTGCCCAGACCGGAAAAGGATAGGCGGAAAAACGTGTATCGAAGAGAACATTCCGGATATCGCCATCGATGCCGTTGTTCAGCGAGTAGCCGTAGAACGGCGATGCGTTGAAGTCGTCCGACGCGCTGAAGCGGCCGAGCTTCAGCGTCACTTTTTTGTCCGCGAGCTTCTGCTCCAGAAAAACCTGATACAGGAATGGCCGCTGTCCGCCGACCATTTGCTGCACTGAGTAAATGCTTCCGACATATTTACTGGTCAGATCCTCGCCGGCGCGATCGATCCCGCTGATCACGAACAGCCCGCCCTTCCAACCGACAAGCTTCTCGAGATTGAATTTCAACCCCGCGAACGCGTCATTCACGATCGTCGCGTTACCGGGATGAATTCCGCCGCTCACGTTGCCGTTGTAGATGCTATTGTCGAACGCGAACACCTCCACGCCGGCCGCGAACAGCCGTTCGCGCCATCCGCCCCAGTCACCCGTCATATGATCGGCGGCAGTGAATCCGCTCGGCTGCTCGATTTGCGCCTCCTCCTCCGGCTGAAGGATCGAGCGGTTCGTGCGCGAAATCGGAATTGCGTCCTGCCCAAACGCTGGGCTGGTCAAAGCGAGAACAAACGCGATCGCACACCCGCGGCTGAACTCGATTTTGGATCCGAGGCAAATCACGCAGTCTCCAATTACCAAACGGTATTCGCGGCTGTTCCGACCGTAAAACAGAATCAACCGCCGATGCCTCTGCCTCTCAACAACCTGCTTGCCGCGCCTGCTCGCGAACGCTTTTGGAGTATTCCGCCGAAGCCAGGTCACGTCGAAGTCAGGCGAGGGCGGATCCATTCCGTAAAGGAGCGTGGCTCGCACGGAGCTTTACGCTCTCACCTGTCGCTCGTCACTTCAGCGAAAATCGTTCCTGATTTCCTTCTTCCTTCTTACTTCTTACTCTTTCGCGCGCTAGCGCGGGGCCGCTGTCCAGGGGCCGACACCGAGCGCAGTCAGCACGATTTCCACTGCCAGAGAGCAAAGGATGAGTCCCATCACACGCACCAGAACGGACGCGCCCTGTTTTCCGATCACCCGCAGAATCGCATCCGAAAAAAGCAGCAGAAGATAGGTGATAAAGAGCACCACCACCATGACAACGCCGGTTTCGATCCGCTCCGGCACCGTATAAACATCGTTATCGGTCAGGACGATCGCCGCCATGATCGCGCCTCCCCCGGCGATGGAAGGCACCGCCAGCGGAAACACCGCGAGATCGCGTCCTTCCTCTGGCGATCTTCCCGGTTTCTCGTCCATTTTTCCGAAAAGCATCTGCGAACCGAACAGGAACAGAATGATGCCGCCGGCCACCTTGAGCGAGTGCATGTGAATGCCGATCGCGTCGAGAATGACCTGGCCGACGGTCATGGCGACCAGAGGATGATGGTGGCGTAAATGCAAGCACGCAGCGCCGTCAAATGCCGGTCTGCCCGGCTGAGCGAAGCGGTCAGCCCGGCGAAAAGCGCCAGGGTCGCGATCGGGTTGATCGTCGTGAAGAGCGTCGCAAAATCCTTGCTAATCTTGATGAGCAGCGGCGACATATTTCGGAGCGTGCTTTTAGCCTGATACGAACGACTGATCAAGCACGAGCAAATTTGTCACGCGCGGCATCGCCCACCGCGTCGAGAATGGAGCTGAGGGATCAGCGACATAGAAGGTAAAGCGACGAGGGTAGGAGCGAGTGAGCGTGGGCAGCGAACGAGTTTCAATGACCTGGCCGGCAGTCATGGCGACCACGAGGATGATCGTGGCGTAAATGCAAGCACGCAGCGCCGTCAAATGTCGCTCTGCCCGGCTGAGCGAAGCGGTCAGCCCGGCGAAAAGCGCCAGGGTCGCGATCGGATTGATCGTCGTGAAGAGCGTCGCGAAGTCTTTGCTGATTTTAATTAAAGAGGCGACATGCAAATGGAGCTGAGGGTTCAGCGACATCGAAGGTAAAGCTGCGAGGGTAGCAGCGAGAGAGCGGGGACGCGAGTGAGTTTCAAAACCTTCATAATTTTTCCTTCTAACTTTTTACTTTCGTATGCGGATCAGGCGCGAGGCAAAGTTGGGGCCGGCATTGCGCGATCGAACGTGCGAATGTTTTTCCGTTTCAACGGTCAACGATTGACGTGGCGACCGCCTAGTTGCCGAGATGATTCATAGATCAAGAACATCCGAGTGGCCTCATTTCACTCCGTCGAGAGATGAAATGAAGAAGGGGCTCCTCATCTGCAATGCCTCACGGTATCAATCAACTGATTTCAACTGATTGATCCGCATGAACTCCTCGACGGTATTGTAAGCATCTGCGCAGAGCAGTTGCCGTGGTGAGTTGAATAGTAAATCCAAACGAATTGCTGCCTGCATCCAACTGATACCACCATGTCCTCGCGCATCCGTGAAGGTTTCCAGTCAGCATCGACCAGGGCGCTGTTGTCGCTCGCGATCGTGCTGTCGTGCGTCGCGTCCGCAGCGTCCGAGCCTGTGCAAGGTTCCCTACCGGCGCAATGGAACAACGGTGCCGAGGATTGCGCCGCGACGTCGGAACCTCCTTTGCAGGTCCACGCCTATGAGCCGCAGACTTTCATCCTACGTCAGAGTCTCTGCGCGAGTTTTGAAGGTAACTTTATCTATCTCCTCGTCGGGTCAGATAAGGCGCTCTTAATCGACACAGGCGCGATCGCCGATCCTGAAAAGATGCCACTGGCGAAAACGATCCTGGAACTTTTGCCGGATAAGGATGGCAAGAAGCTTCCACTCCTAGTGGCGCATACCCACAGACATTCGGATCATCGCGCTGGCGATGCGCAGTTCGCGTCTCTGCCATCGGTCCAGGTCGTGCCCTTCGATTTGGACGGAGTTCGCGCGTTCTTCGGTTTCACTAACTGGCCAAACGGAATTGCCCATCTCGATTTGGGTGGCCGAACCGTGGACGTAATCCCGACGCCCGGACATAACGAGACGCACCTGGCTTTTTACGATGACAAAACCGGGATTCTGTTTTCGGGAGATTTTCTGATGTCTGGCCGATTACTGATTGAAGATGCCACCGCTTACCGCGAAAGCGCCCTGCGAGTCGTTGACTTCCTGAAGACGCGTCCGCTTACCCATATCCTGGGCGGGCACATCGAGTTGAACACCGCGGGACGCGCCTACCGATTCGGATCTCAGCACCATCCTGATGAGCGCCGGCTCGAATTGACCACAGAAGATTTAACGGCGTTGCCAGCTGCATTTGAACGCTTCAACGGCTTCTATGCGCGATACCCGAACTACATTCTTAGCAATCCCATTCGCAACCTTGTAGCGATGGCGGTTCTCGCGGTTGGGGTATTGATTCTTATCGTGTGGGGAGTGCTTCGGTTGGTGCGCCGACTGCGGCGCCGCCGTGGCTAATCGATTAGCTCCCGTGAAACTCGATCGCTGCCCTCGCTCTCTCGGCGCCGAACTGGATCACGCGTTATCTAGGGAGACGGGACGCTCTGCAGGAACTCGAGTTCCTGCCACCGTGCGTAAAGGTGCGCGACTTTGTCGCGTGCCGTTTTCAAAGGCGTTTCTAACTCGAAAATCTCCGAGCGCGGTTTCGTATCCTTAAAACTTTAGGGAGTATAAGGACGCAACCATGCTAGGTTGGGCTATGGGTGATAGATCTCCGAAATCAGTGCAGAAACAGGCGATGCAGAAGCAGGCGAAAAATAAGGCGGCCAACCAACAAAAACAACAGGCCGTAGCCGCGAAACAATCCGGTATTAATCCGAAGCGGGGTAAGTGATCCCAAAGATGTCGCGTGAAGCGCGCGACCTATAACTAGTGTTGGCACATCTGTTGGTAAACAGTAGTCAAAGCTCGGGCGTGATTTACAATACTTAAACCTAACGTTCCCTTCCGTCAGCTTTGACAGCGGGATAAGAAATGATCCCGCTCTTTTTGTTTAACGCGACGAGACAAGCTCGCCACTCTGATTGGCATCGCCCAAGGGACTGGCCGACCACTTGGAGAGTTAGGGAGACTGGACGCTCTGCAGGCGCTCGAGTTCCTGCCAGCGTGCGTAGAGGTGCGCGACTTTGTCGCGTGCCGTTTTCAATTGCGTCTCCAACTGGAAAATCTCTGACCGTGGTTTCGCGTAAAAATCGGGCGCGGCAAACGTGGCCTCCAGATCAGACACCTCGTTTTCTGCCGCGAGGATGTTCGCTTCCATCGACTCCCATTCGCGTTCTTCTTTCCACTTAAGCTTTCGCGGTTTGTCTTTGCTTTTCGTTTGCCCGACGGCTGCTCCAGCCGGCGTCGCGGATGAATCGCGAACCGAACCGGTTACGTTTCGTTTTTCCAGGTAGTAATCATAGTTCCCGACGCTATAAGCGACGCGGCCTTCGCCTTCGAAAGCGAGAATCGAGGTACAAACACGGTTCAAAAAATAGCGGTCATGACTCACGACGATGACGCAGCCGGCGAAGGCGACGAGCGCTTCCTCGAGCAGGCGCAACGTTCCGAGATCGAGATCGTTCGTCGGTTCGTCGAGCATCAAAACGTTGCCGCCGCGCTTTAGGATCTTAGCGAGCAGCACCCGGCTGCGTTCGCCGCCGCTGAGCTGCGAAATCTTCGTGTTGATCCGGTCTTCGCTGAAAAGGAATCGCCGCAGATAAGCGCGCAAGGTAATGCTCTGATCGCCGAGGGTGACGCTCTCTCCCCCACTTCCGACTTCTTCCCAAACTGTTTTCTCATCGTCGAGGAGGAGCCGATTTTGATCGACGTAATTGATCTGGGTCCGCGTGCCAATCTCCACAACACCGCTCGCGGCGGACAGTTCCTGCAGAATGACTTTGAGGAGCGAGGATTTGCCGAGGCCGTTCCGGCCGACCACCCCGAGGCGTTCGCCGGCCACGAGATTGAGATTCACATCTCGAAAGAGTGTGCGGCCGCCCAACTCCACACTCACGTCGCGCAATTCAATGATGCGATTTGCGAGCTTCGGCGGCGTGGGGATGATCAATTCGACGTCGAGCTCCGCCTCAGGTGCCTCCTGCGCGGCCATCTCGAAATAACGTTCCACGCGGTCGACCGATTTCGTCCGGCGTGCGCGCGGCGCTTTTCTTACCCATTGCAGTTCGCGTTTCAAAAACTTCTGGCGTTGATGTTCCTGCGCCTCCTCGACCGCTTGTCGCTGCGCGCGCGCGAGCAGGTAATCGGTGTAGTTGCCGTCGTAGCTGACGAACTGGCCACGCGACAACTCGACGATCCGGGTCGCCACTCGATCGAGAAAATAGCGATCGTGCGTAACGAACAAACAGGTGCCGGCATATTTCTCGAGAAAACCCTCCAGCCATTCGATCGAGCCGGTATCGAGATGGTTGGTCGGTTCGTCGAGAATGAGAAAATCGGGGCGCGCCAGCAGCGCCCGGCAAAGCGCGACGCGGCGTTTTTCTCCGCCGGAAAGCGTGCCTACCACGCGATCGGATTCCGGCGCGTGCAGATTGGTGATCAGGGACTTGATCCGGTGTTCCAGATTCCAACCGTCAGCCTCACTAATTTGGTCCAGGAGCGTAGCGCTGAGCGGGCTATCTCCCGGGACGCGTTCGTATTCGGTGATGAGATCGAGAATCCGCTGTGCGCCGCTGAGAATGTTCGTATGTACGGTGGTCGTGTCGTCCAAGCCTGAAACTTGTGGCATGTAGCCGGTGACGAGATCGCGCCGCCATGTGAATTCGCCTGAATCGGGTTGGGCCACGCCAGCCGCGATCTGGAGGAATGTCGATTTGCCCGAGCCGTTGCGGCCGACGAGCCCGATGTGTTCGCCCTCGGTGAAGGCGATCGTCGCGGCGTCGAGCACAACCTGGGTGCCGTATTTGACGGAAAGGTTGTTCGCGCTCGCGATGACTGCGGCTGATGTCTCTGCCATGGGAATCTCGAACGTCGAATGCGCGACCCGCCTCCGCAAGGCGACGGCGCGGCAGGCGCCGCACGTCCAATCGAGCTACTGATTCGTTTGAAAGCCTGGCCGTCGCTCAGTTTACCTGCCGTGGCGGGCGTCCGTTGCAGCGGCGAACGCGCCGATGCCAGAAGTCAGCGATTAGTTACTCGCGGCAGCCTTGGCGAGAGCGCGCTGGTCGCAGGCGGCGCGCAAAGCTTTCATCTCAGCGCGCAACCCAATCATTCGCGTCGCGACGCCTTTGTATTTCTTCGTGGTGCCTGTGACGGTACGGTTGACCGCACCCTGGTGAACAAGACCCTGAAGCTTTTCATAAGTACGCAAGCGCAGCAGCTCTTCGCCGCCATTGGCTGCGTTTCGCTCCCGCAGATTGAGAAAAATAATTTCGAATAAAGGCTTGAATTCGAAAGAGTCCTTCGACGAAAGCACAGCGACCAGCTCTTCCGTAAGGTTGTCAGGCGCGCGACGTGCGAAAGTCATAGCAGATTGTTTAGACATCTAAAAGTATCGCACCCATCCGGGAAATAGCGACCGATACAGTCCCAAACGCTCCATTCCCCCAATCGCGACGTGTTCATGTTGCTAATCCCATGGGCTCCGTTGCAAGCAGGCCACAGTGCAAACATCTTTCAGGAATGATTTCAGGGCTTGAAACTCGCTCGTCTCCCAACTTACTCGTCGCTACCCTCGCGACTTTACCTTCTATCTCGCTGGTCCCATGAGCTCGATTCGGCCGGGGTTGGTTATTCCCGATCTGTGGCAACAGGAGGCAGTACGCGCGTTGCAACAGGGAAAAGATGTGGTGGTGCAGGCGCCGACAGGATCGGGAAAGACTTACATCTTCGAGCTGCTTTATCCGAACCTGAAAACTCAGGCGGTGTTCACCGTCCCGACCCGCGCACTCGCGAACGATAAATTATCGGAATGGCGCGCGCGCGGCTGGGACGTCGGCATATCCACCGGTGACGTCGCGCTAAATCTCGACGCGAAGGTTGTGGTCGCGACGCTCGAGACACAGCGCGGGCGGTTTCTCCGCGGCGAAGGTCCGGGTCTCCTGGTCATGGATGAATTTCAAATGCTGGGCGATCCGATGCGGGGCGTGCATTACGAGCTCGCCGTCGCCCTCGCACCGAAAGCAACACAGTTGCTCTTTTTGAGCGGGAGCGTGGCCAACCCGCGCGACGTGGTTGCCTGGCTGCAACGGATCGGGCGTGATGCCGTCCTCATCGAACATAAGACACGACCGGTGCCGTTGGAGGAAACTGATCTTGGAAATTTGCCGGATTCCCAATTTGTTCAGTCGCGTTCTTTCTGGCCGCGTATGATTGGCCGCGCCATGCGCGCGGATCTCGCTCCGGTTCTGGTGTTCGCGCCGCGTCGCGCCGCTGCCGAACAAATCGCGCAAACCATCGCGTCCGCCCTACCAGTGCGCGACCCGCTGCGACTGACCCAGGCCCAGGAAGCAACCGCGGGGAAGAGTCTGACGAAACTTTTGCGGAATCGTGTTGCATATCATCACAGCGGACTCAGTTATGCCGCGCGCGCCGGCGTGGTGGAATCGCTCGCTAAATCGGGACAACTCAACGTCGTCGTGGCGACGATGGGACTTGCCGCCGGGATTAATTTTTCGATGCGCTCGGTGATCGTGACCGATCGACGGTATTTCGCTGGAAATTTCGAGCGGCAGGTCGAAGCGGACGAGCTTCTCCAGATGTTTGGCCGCGCCGGCCGCCGCGGTCTTGATGAAGTCGGTCACGCGCTTTACACGAACGATCTACCGCGATTGAGCGACACAAAAGCGCGCCAACTGCGACGCGCATCCCAGGTTGATTGGCCCAGCCTGATCAGCGTGATGCATGCGGCCAAACAGCGCGGCGAACAACCGTTCGCGGCGGCGGTGGAACTGACCCAGTCATTGTTCAGCGTGCAACGCGTGCCGCTCGGCGTCGAACACTCACTCGAAACCGGCCCGCGGCCATGTGGGCTTTGGGTGACCGATGAGCGCGCGCGGTTCGTCCGGCGCGGAATGATCGAGATGCTGAACTTTCTCGAAGAATGGGAAGCCAAACCGGCTGCAGAAAGTGTGACACTCGGTCGCGCTTTTGTGCGCGAAAACGATCGGTGGCGACGGGCGCTGACCGTGCCGCGCATACTCGATGGAGTCGGCACGGGAAATCTCTGCCGCCTGCGTGAGCAAAACTATTATGGGCGCGAGTTGCCGGTCGCGGCGGTGCTGCCTTCCGGAAAGGCGGCGTTGGCGAAATGGCTGAAGAAAGCAATCGGCAGACGCGTCGTCGCGCCAAATGATTTCGACAACGAGGTTCGACCACACATTCCAGATTTGGTGAAGCCGGGCATCGTCGTGGACTGGATCATGCGCGGAAATCTGATCTCGGTCCGGCTCGATTACGCCAATGTGCCGGTCAACGCGCACATCGATTCGGCCGGCAACGCGTTGATCGATCCCGCGGAGCGCGAGAACCTGCCGGACGTTTGTCGAGCGTGCGATCAGTTGGAGCACGATAAAACTGTCGCGATCGTGAACTCGCCAACATACGCGTGGCGATACCTTGGACTGGTTGAACCGGACGGCACCCCAACGAGCCGGGGAATGATCTTCTCATTTTTCCACGGCGGCGAAGGCCTGGCGGTGGCGGTCGCGCTCGAAGACGAAACCTATCCGATCGACGAATTGGTTTTCGATCTGGCCAATATTCGCGCCGGTCCGCGGTTCGCCGGCGAGGACGCGCCGATGGGCGGGCGGCTCGGCATTTTGTGTCAGCGAGTGTACCGCCGCGCCGATTATCCCGGTTACCTCACCATGGGCGTGCCGGTGAATTATGGCGCCGGTGCATCGGAAGTGGTGCGCGCGGTGGTAGCGGAGCCGCGCTCCAAGCACAAGTTCACCAACGAACTGTTGCGTCACGGCGATATCGAACGCGCGTTGGTGGAATGGCGCAGCATACTTCGCCACATCGTCCTTGCGCCCGCTTATCCGTTATCGCGATGGACGGAACTGAAAGCGGCCGCCAAAGAACTGGTCGATAAAACGGCATCGCCGACATCTGCCGTCGATCTGGCTGGGCTGCTTCCGGTTCAGCAACGCCGCGTTTCATGAAGGCAGGCGGTGTGTGCGGATTTCGATGGGTGTGTTCGACTGTGCTGATCACAACCGGTGCGATCTTGTTTGTGCTCGATGTCGGCGGTTGCGCTAAACAAGTTCCAACGGGTGGTCTGTCAAAACTCAAGCCGTGTCGCATAGAGGGAGTCGATGAGGAATTGTTGTGCGGAAAATTGACGGTTTTTGAAAACCGGGAGACGCGCACTGGTCGAACCATCGATCTAAATATCGTCGTCCTGCCGGCATTCGATCAAAAGAAGAAAGCAGAACCGTTGTTCGATCTGGCGGGCGGTCCAGGCGAAGCATCAACAGGAGCTGCGACGTTCTACGCCGGGCCGGGCAAAGAGTACCGTCGCCGGCACGACGTGGTGTTAATCGATCAGCGCGGCACCGGACAATCGAATCGGCTTTCGATTCCGCAGGATAAAACGCCGCAGCATTACCTGAGAGAGATGTATCCAGTCGATTATGTCCGGAAAATGCGCACCGCGCTGGACCAGAGCGCGGACCTCACGAAATACACAACGTCTATCGCGATGGATGACCTGGATGACGTGCGAGCATGGCTCGGTTACGACAGGATCAATCTTTTTGGATTGTCGTATGGAACGCGAGCGGCGCTGGTTTACATGCGGCAGCATCCGGAGCACGTGCGCAGCGTGATATTGATGGGCGTCGCGCCGACTGATTTGAAAATGCCGCTGCACCATTCTGAGTCGGCAGCGCGCGCAATGGACCTGTTGTTAGGCGAATGCGAGCAGGATGCGGCTTGTCACGCCGCTTTCCCGCAAATCCGGGATGATTGGAAGGAAGCGTTGGCGAAGTTGGAGAAAGAGCCCGCGCGCGCGGAATATTCTACGCCCGGCAAGCCCGCGCCGATGACAGTCGAAATACAGCGCGGTGTATTTGCGGAGAAGATTCGGACATGGATGTACGATCGGGATAAAGCGTCGCGAATCCCATTGATTATTCATCATGCAGCAGAAGACGATTTCGCGCCGTTTCTTCAACAGGCGATTGCGCCGTCGATTCCAGATTTCCTGGCCGATGGATTGTATTTGTCGATTACATGCTCGGAAGACGTCCCATTCATCAACCCGGAGGAAGCGGCGGCACTGAATGCGAACAATCCGTTCGGTGATTACCGCGTCATTCAACAAACGCGGGCCTGCGGAATGTGGCCGCGCGGTGAGATTCCAGCCGGTTTTCTCGAACCCGTTCGCTCAACCGCGCCAGTGCTGATTTTTTCCGGCAACCTGGATCCCGTCACGCCGCCGAAGTACGGCGAAGACGTCGCCAGGTTTTTGCCGAACAGCAGGCACATCATTATTCCAGAGGGCGGTCACGGTCCATTCGGGTTGAGTGACCCGGGCTGTTTCGATCGGATCGCCATCGAATTTCTGGATAAAGGCGATGCGGAAAATCTTGATGTGAGCTGCGTAGAGCGAATGAAACGGCCGCCATTCGCGACGAAATAACTACGTCCGCAGATTGGAGCTCACTCCATTCCCTTAGTCGCTCGCGAAGATTGCCGGTAGGCGGTTAGGCAACCGCAGCTAGCCGCAAACACGATACTTTGTTGTAATTACACCGCGAATTCGTTAGGATCACAACGATTTATGGCCCGCAAATGTTCGTCGCCCGGCTGCGCATTCTCGCTGCCTGATAAATATCCGTTAGACAAATGCCCGTGGCATCTGGCGCCCGGTAAGGGACCAGTGAAAATTGCGGCGGCAATCGCGATCGCCGCTGCCGGATTCGGCGGTGGGATGGCATACAAGAAATTCAGATCCTACTTGCGCGACAGGCAGTCGAAGAAAGAAAGCAAGGCACGACGAAAGAAGCCGGCGTCCCCGTCGGCTGAACAACAAGCTGGATCAGCCGCGAGTAAAACGAGCACCACGCAAAAACAGCCGCGTACGCGCAAAAGAGCCGCGACGAAGCGGAAGACGGTTAAAGCAACCACGTAGGAGCTAATTCCGAGTTGTTCCGCTGAGAACTCTCAATTTTCTAATTGGCGTCTGACACTCCGAAAGTGTTCGCGAGCAGGCAGACGCCCTGCAACACCTGCGAACTGCGTTAGCTTCGCTACGCACTGGTGCCACATTTGCCGTTGAACGCTCATGTTGTACTTCGCGTACGGTTCGAATCTGCACTCGGCACAGATGAAGGGACGATGCCCAGAGGCAACGTTCGTTTGCCGGGCAAAACTGCCGGCACACCGTCTCGCGTTTACGCTTAAGTCTGTCTTGCGCGGATGTGGTGTCGCGGACGTGTTGTATGATGAACGGAGAGAGGTCTGGGGCGTCGTTTATGAACTCCCGGAGGGCGAATTGAGAGAGCTCGACAAAGACGAAAGCTTTCGACCGGGACGACCTGATGACCAGAACAATTACACCCGCGAAAATCATTATGTGTGGCCGGAGGGTGATGTGAAACGAGCGATCCTCGTCGCGCTTTATCATGGCCATCCGCAGCTCGATCCGCCTTTGCCAAGTCACGATTACAAAAGGCTTATCGTCGAAGGTGCCAAACACTGGAACCTTCCCGCAGAGTACATTCGCGAACTCGAATCCATTCAGGCAACGCCTTGATTTCCTGCTTTCCTGATTAGTTTTCTCTTTGCGGCCGACACGGCCGCCGCTACACCCGATTCCTGATTACTTCTTCGTGGTCGCCTTCTGCGTTTTGATCCATTGTTTGACCCGCTCCTGTAGCAGGTCCAGTGGCATCGATCCGCCGTTCAGCACTTCATCGTGGAACGCCTTGATGTCGAACTTCGCTCCGAGCTCCGCCTTCGCTTCATCGCGCAGTTTGCGAATGGTCAGCTGCCCCATTTTATAAGCCAGCGCCTGTCCCGGCCACGCGATGTACCGGTCGGCCTCGGTCTGCGCCAGCGCGTCGATGGCGTCGTTCGCGTGCATATAATCGATCACCTGCTGCCGGCTCCAGTTCTTGTCATGGATGCCAGTGTCGACCACCAATCGAACGGCGCGAAAGAGCTCCGAATTCAACCGGCCATAGTCGGACACAGGATCCTGGTAGAAGCCGATCTCCTTGCCCAATTCCTCCGCATACAGCGCCCAACCTTCGGCATAGGCGGAGTAAAAACCGTGCAGCCGAAACTTTGGCAGGTCCTGCAACGTCTGGGCGATGCTGATCTGCATATGATGCCCCGGAACGCCTTCGTGGTACGCGACAGCTTCGTCCGTTATCAACGTGCGTTTGGTCGGATCAGCCACAGCCACCACCACACGTCCTGGCCGCTTCCCATCGGGCGTGCCTAAAACGTAGTGGGTCGACTCGGCCTTCGCGAAGTCCGGGATCGGTTCAACGGTGACCGGCGCCTTCGGCAGCAGACCGAACAGTTCCGGTAGCTTCGGCTGCATTTGATGAATGTATTTTGCAAAATCTTCCACGATCTGCTGCTCGCTTTGCGGCTTCCATTTCGGGTCTTTGTTAATCGCTTCACGGAACTCAGCCAGATCCTTGTATCCCTGAGCCTTGGCCAGCTTGGTCATCTCCGCCGTGATGCGTTCCACTTCTTTCAGCCCGATCTCATGCACCTCGGCGGGCGTGATGTTGATTGTGGTCATGAACTTCACGGCTTCGGCATAGCGCCGTTTGCCGTCGGGCAGGCTTTCCACCGAGAGATCGGTGCGCCCCTTGGGGGCGTATTCGCTGCGGAGAAATTCCGCAAACTTTCGAAACGCCGGCATTACATCGTCGTTGATCGCCTTCGTTATCTCCGCGGTCAGCCGCTTTTTGTCCTCTTCGGAAAATTCCGCCGGGAATTTTTTCGTCGGAATGAGAAAGGGATTTGCCGAGATGATGCCGTCGCATTGGCCGGGCAATTTATCGAGCACGAGCTTGGGCGGCATCAGTCCGTCCTTTTCGCCCTGGCGCATCACCTCAGTCGTTTGCTCGAGCACGCGCGGAATCTGGCGAAGGCGGGAAATGTAATCGTCGTAGTGCTGCACGGAATCCAACGGCACGCGCAACGGCAAATCGGCCAGCCGCGTGTGGACGCCATTCTGCTGATTCACGGGCATCTCATAATTCTTGAGGCTGTAGTTCACGTCCTCCCGCTGGATCTGCCGCTCCATAATTCGGTGGCTCAAGACGTCCTTCTCGCTCATCCCTTCGGTGGGAATCGCCTGAAGGCGTTTCAGGAAATCATTGGCTTCAGCATGTTGGCGCGCGATTTCCTCCAGCGAATACTGATCAAGCAGCGCGTTGTAACGGTAATCGCCGTACGACGTCGCCCGCTCCGGCGAATTCTTCAGCCCTGTCTCATAAAATTCCTCGAATAACGCATTCTGCTGTGCCACGCGATCGGCCGGTGACGCCATTTGCCCAAACGCGGGAGACGCCAGGGCCAGAACAAACCCGCAAATAACATGTCGCATTCGCAAAGTTAGCAGGGGTAGTCAGCGACGCACGAAGGAATGAATGCGGGTACGCCGCGTAACCGCGCATCACCCGATTTTCTGTGCTTCTATCATCCTCGAATCCTGGCTAAAAGCGGTGGTTAATGCGGACGACCAGAATCGCAGCGCTCTCAGTTTTGCTGGGCGCAATTTCCACTTCAAGTGAACTACGGGCGGCGGTGTCCGTTGGGCCTGCGCCGGCAAAAGAGGTGGAGGCGCTGCTGATGCAATCGCGCGGCAAACGAAACAATAAACAAGCGCGCCAATATGAGGATCGGTTTCTGAAAGCGATCGATCCAGCCCTGCTCCCCGCCATAGGGGCTTGCACAGGCAAAACGCCGGACACGGTAAAACCGGGATCCATTGCATTTGTTATTGGTGCGGACGGGCACGTAAAACGTTTAATTTGGTCAGCGGAGATTCCGATGGCGCGGTGTGTCGGGGAGAAACTCCGCTCGATCACGACTTTGCCTCGGCCACCTGAGGATAATTGGGTGGACGGCGTAGGTGTTGCTAATCACAGCCAGGCGGAGAAAAACGCGCCGGTCGATAAACCATTCCACGCAACAAAGGAGCAGCTTGTTGAATATGACAAAGCGATTGCGCCGCACGTGGCTAAGGCTCGCGCAACGTATCCGGCGGCAAAGAAGCGTTTCTTGGCTGGTCTGCCGCCCGGCTATAGTTTTTCAGTTCGTGTCCGGCTTGGGGATTCAAGCGGGCGACGCGAAGACTCTTTTTTGACTGTTACGAAAATTAGTGGCGATAAAATTACCGGCGAGCTTGGAACGGTCTCATTGCTCCGTAATTACAAAACTGGTCAAGTCATCAGCGTCAAAGAGAGCGAAATCGACAACTGGGTCATCGTGCGACCGGACGGCAGCGAGGAAGGCAATTACGTCGGTAAGTTTTTGGATCACTACAAATTGCGCTGACTAAACGAAGTTCTCAAGCGTCATGGCCGCCGGCTAAGGCCAAAGGCAAAAGTCCATCAATCCTGTAGCCACGGCCCTGTGGGCCGTTATCCCTGGCATGATGTTCGGGACTCGAACTGGTGGCTACGCGGCGGCGGCAGCCTTGTCGCGAGCGCGCCGGTTGCAGGCAGCACGCAAAGCTTTTATCTCAACGCGCAGCTCGGCGATTCGCGAAGCGACGCCTTTGTATTTCTTCGTGGTTCCTTTGACTTCCCGGTGGACCGCGCCCTGGTGGACAAGGCCCTGAAGCTTTTCATACGCACGCAAACGCAGCATCTCTTCGCCGCCACTAGCGGCATTTCGCTCCCGCAGATTGAGGAGCATAGTTTCGAACAAGGGCTTGAATTCGAAGGAGGCCTTTGACGAAAGCACAGCGATCAGCTCCTCGGTAATGCAGTCTGGCGCCCGACGTGTAAAAGAGAAAGCAGATCGTTTAGACATTCACGACTGTCGCACAGATCCGGAAAATAGCGACCGACTACCTGGAATTTCGATCGATGCGGCACGCAGCCTGTCCAGAGACGTCAAAGACCGGCTCACTCCATATCAGGGTAAGGACCTTTACCGCCTTCGGCGATGAAGCGGTCGATGCGCGCGGTGACCACCGGCAGCGGTACCGAGCCGAGCTCGAGCACCGCATCGTGGAAGGCGCGGATATTGAATTTCGGTCCGAGCGCTTTCTCAGCCTTTTCACGCGCACGCACAATCGCGAGCTCGCCCATGTAATAGGAGAGAGCTTGCGCGGGCCAGGCGATGTAACGGTCCACTTCGGTCTCGATCTCATGCTCGGGTAGCGCAGTGTAATCGTGCATGTACTTGAGCGCTTGTTCGCGTGTCCAACCTTTCGAATGGACGCCGGTGTCGACCACCAGCCGTGTCGCGCGCCAGATCTGATAACCGAGCATGCCAAAGCGCTCGTACGGCGTCTCGTACATTCCCATTTCCTCGCCAAGCTTTTCGCAATAAAGCGCCCAACCTTCGCCGTACGCAGAAATGTAATCGAATCGCCGAAAGTCCGGCTGGTTCTTATGTTCGAGTGCGATCGGAATCTGGAAAGCGTGTCCCGGCGCGGACTCGTGCAAGGTCAGCGCAGGCAAATTGTAGAGCGGGCGATGCGGCAGATCGTATGTGTTCAGAAGATAAATGCCCGCACCGCCACGGCCTGAAGTATAAAAAGGAGCGAGATCGGCCGGCACCGGTTTGATGGCAAAGCGCATCCGAGGCAGATAGCCAAAGTATTGCGACGATTTGCTATCGAATACTTTCGCAATCCAGGCGGCGCGATTCAGCAGGTCCTGCGCTGTTTTGGCGTAAAACTGCGGATCGTCACGAAGGAATTTCAGGAATTCCGGAAACTCGCCCTTAAATCCGGATTCGTGCATCGCGTCGACCATCTGCTGATGCAATTTGGCAACCTCCGCGAGGCCGGTCTGGTGAATTTCATCGGGTGGAAGATCAAGCGTTGTAAACTCCCGAATTTTCTGGCGATAGTACGTTTTCCCATCAGGTAACTCTTCGGCCGCAAGCGTTGTGCGGGTCTTCGGCACATATTCGTCGCGGAAGAATTTGAGCAGCTCCGCATAAGCCGGCTGCACGATTTCGCGAATCACCTTTGCGGCTTCCGATTTAAGCTTCTCCTGGTCGGACTGCTGAACTCCCACCATCGGTTCCCGGAACGGGGTGTAGAGGAGGTTGTCTTCGGGTTTGCCCTCCGCAATGCTGCTGATGGATTTCTCGCGTCCCTTCAAAGTAAGCTGCGGCGGCGTAAGACCGCGCGCGAGCCCCGCTCGCATGTTTGCGATTTGTTCGCGGAAATAGCGCGGGATGTCGCGCATCTGCGCGATCCAGTTGTTGTAATCCGTCAGCGTCTTGAAAGGTCGCCGCGCTGTGTAACTAAAATCGGTCCAGAACGCGGAATCCGAGTTCGCTGGCATTTCGTAATCACGGAATTTCTGATCGGCGACGAAATTCTCGATTTCCGGCCGATAAACATCGTAATTGATTTGCTCTTCCGGCGAGAGCTGCGCGCGAGGGATATCAGCGAGCTTGTGCAACACATCCTGCCAGTAACGCAGCCGCATCTCCTGCGTCGCCGGATCTACTTTCGGCAGGCGATCGGGAACCGGTTTTTCTACTCCTTCGAGGCCGGGAAATTGTTCCAGGCGCCATTTCCATTCTTCTGTGTAAACAGCTCGGAGCTGGGCATCGGCGCTTTGATCTTTGGCAAGACACGGGACGCACCCCATCGCTGCAACACTTAATAGAATGACAGTCTTGATAAATGGTTGGTCGAAGCGGCAAGTGAGCGCCGTCGGATAGAAGATTTCACTCATTTGTTAGGACTTTCGCAAAGCTTCTGGAACCGCGGATCTTTGCGCAACGGGTCCCAAAGCGGATTGAATTTCAGATCCGCGACTGTGAGTCCGGCCGGAACTTCGAGAAGATGCGGTAACGCCGCCACGGCTGAATCGATATCGCCAAAGCGCGCCTGGATCTGAGCAAGTGGCACTTCAGCCTGCGGCTGATTGATCGCGTCTCCCTCATAATCTTTCACCGCCTGCCCGGCCTGCTGCAAAGCGTTCTCTTTTTCGTTAAGACCGGCGTAGGCCTGAGCGAGAATGCTCGGTGTGCCGTTCGCATCGGGTCTCACAACAGTGTCCGGTGTCGGTTTGATCTCGCGCACTGCGCGTTCGAACGTCTGTCGCGCTGCCTCGTGCTGGCCTAACCACTCCTGGCACTGCCCCATTTGCACGAGGAATGCTTTTCCAAACGAATCAAGCGGTTGATTCGGCGGGAGCGAATTTAATTTCCGCTCGATGATATTGATCACGTCGTTGAAACGGCGTTCATACATGGCCTGGGTAATTTGGGCCGCGACAACCCAGTCATAAAGCACCTCATCCGGAACTAACGCAAGTTCCTGACGCGCTTCATCGAGCCGGCCCGCGGTTTGCAACACGACCGCTTTGTTAGCGTGCACGCCTGCGGCATCGGGTGCGATTTGCAAGGCACGATCATTAGTGGCCAGGGCTTCGTCGAACCGCCGCAAATACATATAAAACTCGTTGCCCACCGCACTCAGCAACTGGACGTCGCGCGGATCGAGCTCAATTGCTTTTTTGTAGTTCGTTTCGGCTTCCTGCCACCGACCAAGCCGCCGCAGAATAAATCCGAGATACTCGTATACCAGCGCGTTGGCCGGCATTCGTTTTCGCGCTTCCTCGTAAGCCGCAAGCGCGCTGTTGAAGTCGCGGAGTATGCGATAGCGATACGAACCCTGTGCGATCCAAGATTCACCGGCATCGGGGGCAAGCGCCATGGCGCGATCAGCCGCCTGCTTGACCGAATCGGCCGTGTACGTGTTCACGTCGATGGCATTGAAGTTGAGAAAACTGCGCAGGATGGCCAATCGAGCCCAGGCCAAAGCAAAATTTGGATCCAATTCAACGGCACGCCGGTAATTATGTTCGGCCTGCACATAAGCTTCGTAGTTGTAATTGTTATGCTCAATATTCAGGCCACGAAGATAAGCGTCGTAGGCCGCGGCGTTTTGTGTCGGCTTCTCGGCAACGGCTTTCTGCTCCGCGCCGGAAAGCTTCGTATTCAATTGATCAGCGATGGCGGTTGCCACTTCACCTTCCACTCCAAAGACGTCGTCGAGCTTGCGATTGTAGCTTTCCGCCCAAAGGTGTTCGTCCGTCGCGGCGCGAATCAGCTGTACATTGATGTGCACGGCATTGGCGATTTTTTGCACGCTCCCTTCAAGAATGTTCGCGACACCTAACTGTTTGCCGATGTCACGCAAACTCTCGGGCGCGCTCTTATATTTCGTGGTGGATGTGCGCGAGATTACCTTAAGCGCGGCGATTTTCGACAGACGGGTCAGAATTTCGTCCTGGATACCGTCGGTGAAATACGCGTTCGACTTGTCGTCACTCAGATTCTCAAACGGTAAGACCGCAATGCTCTTTTCCGAAATCGACGCCAGAGATGTCGCGCTGCCGGTTTCATTTCGTCCGGACCTGAACAAGAATGCGATCGCACCCAGGAGAATGAGTGCACCGATCGTCATTGCTGCGATGAGGTAATGACGTCGGTTCGCTGACGCCGTCTTCCCAGCGGGCGCGTTTTTGCTGAATGTTTCCGGGACGGCGGAATTCCCGATTTCGTGGTTGTAGAAGTTTACTACTGAGATGACTTGTCCGTGCTTCGCTTCGAAATCGCCTAACGGATGCAAATACGGCTGCCAGCGCGGATAATGTTCCAGGTCTTCGGCAACGTGTCTTGAAAGCAAAATATGGCCGGCGTCCCCACAATCCATCACTCGCTGCGCGATGTTGATTCCGCGCCGGCAATGTTGGCCTGCTCGTTTAAGTCCGTGACTTCGTTCACCGGACCACTGTGGATTCCCATACGAACGCGGATCTCAGGGTGACTCTTTAGCGCTTTGGCGATTTCCTCGGCGCAGAGCACGGGGGCTTCCGGATTGTTGCGGAAAGCAAGGGCGCCGCCGTCTCCGGTTGGTAACCGGATCAGTTTACCTTCGGCTTCAGCAGTGCGGAATTGCTCGGTGGCGCGTACGATCTCGCGCAACTTCTCAATCTGAGCGCTCTGTTCGTTAGTCCGCAGCTTGGAATAGCCAACAAGGTCGATGAAAAGAACGTGGGCGATTTCCAGTCGGAGTTTCGATTTCTGTTCGTCCACCATCGGGGCATGAGCTTAGGCGGTGCCGACCAGCCGCTCTAGATTTAATTTTCCACCGAATAACGAGGGCAGCGACTCACAATTGTGTCGAATGATTTCGCCGGCGCCACGCCTGCCACTGCAGCGCAACTTATGTAAAAAATGGATCGACCAGATAATCCAGGAGTCATCGCCCTGCGTTCCTGGGTTCCTGATTCATTTGTACTCAGCAGGCCCGTTGTGAATCGTGTGGTTAAACTGCTGAAGACGGACGGGTTGATTAGCTGATGCAAGTCGCGAAGTTTCCAGACTTTTGAAACTTAAACCGTCGCTCGACTGGCTTCTTATCTTTGTTCCGATCGCGATCCTTCTGCGGTTTTGGCCCGGAGGGATCAGTCCCACTGCTCTCTTCGTTTGCTCTGCTCTCGGCATCGTTCCCGTCGCAGGCTGGATTGGGCGCGCGACCGAAGCGCTTGCGTCACGCGTCGGCGAAGGTCTGGGCGGATTGCTCAACGCCACGTTTGGAAATGCCGCGGAACTGATCATCGGCGGCATCGCCCTCTCCAAAGGTCTGACCAATGTGGTGAAAGCCTCCATCACCGGATCGATCATCGGTAACGTGCTGCTGGTTCTCGGCCTTTCGATTTTATTGGGGGGCACCAAATATAAAGAACAGCGTTTCAACCGCACCGCAGTGACGACTTCGGTGTCCTCGCTCTCACTGGCCGCGATCGGTCTGGTTATCCCGACGGTCTTTCATCGTGCCGCCGATCGCACCGCCGGCGGCTGGAGCGCCCTGGTTGAACAGAAGCTCTCCCTGGCAATCGCCGTGGTTTTGTTCCTTACCTATTTTTGTATGCTCGGTTTCTCCCTCTGGACGCACAAACATTTCTTCCAAGGCGCTCACCGACACGCCGAAGAAAGTGTCCACCAATGGTCACGCGGCAAAGCGATTGGCATCCTGCTCATCGCTACCGTCTTCATCGCCGTGCTCTCAGAATTTCTGGTCGGCACGATCGAAAACGTCCGCGACTCAGTCGGGCTGACCGAAGTGTTTGTCGGCGTGATCGTCGTGGCGATTGTAGGGAACGCCGCCGAGCACTCGACCGCCATCCTCATGGCGATGAAAAACAAGATGGACTTGACTGTTAACATCGCCGTCGGATCCAGCCTGCAAATCGCGCTTTTTGTCGCGCCGTTCCTGATTTTCCTCTCCTACCTTTTCGGGCGACCGATGGATCTGGAATTCACGATGCCGGAAGTCGTCGCGGTCGTGGTTTCGGTTTACGTCCTGTTCCAGATCTGCCAGGACGGCGAGACGAACTGGATTGAAGGCATTCAACTTCTCTCGCTCTATGTGATTCTGGGAATTTTGTTTTTCTATTTGCCGGAGCCGCAACACGCGGGCCATTAGCTGTTTTGCGGTAAACCGACGGTTTTCGAAAACCGCGTACGCTCGCAAGCGCGGAGGAGCAATCAGGTCGCGGCGGGTTTCCGCGGCGCGATTCGGTGACGCAGATGCAGGAACGGTCGCTCTACGATGAAGAACAGAATTGTCGCAGCGGCATAAACGCAAAGTTCCACGGCGATGAGCGCGGGCGCGGATTGACTATCGATACCGTGCGCCCTGCAGAATTCGGATGCGCCGTGGATGACGAGTTTCTGAATCAGGTAAGTGCTGTAGGCGATGCTGGCGATGAACGCCGCGCCGGGAATCGCAACTCGACAGAGCGGAAGCCGCGGACTAACCGCGCAAACGAGAAGCGCCGCCATGCCGATAGCGATGAGCGGGAATTGCCAGACGCAGGCAGTGATGGTGAGGTTTTCCGTTTCGCCCAGATACAACGCGTAAGCGATTAGTGCGAGCGCCGGCAGCCAAAGCCAGGCGGCGCAGTTGATGATGCGTCGCCACCATGTCGGGCGAAATTTCTCGATCGCCGCCAGCGCAACGCCGTAGACGAGCGGATCAAGCCGGGTCCATGTTGGATAATAGATCCACGCTTGAAACCCGCGGAACGACACGCCGCCATGAACTGATGGATTTTGTGAAGCCAAAAAAGCGCGTAACGCGACCGCGCCAAGGACGATCACACACGGAATGATTATGGCCGCACGCGGACGGCGATAGAGAAAGAGCAAAAGAAAAGGTAGCGCGAGATAGAACTGGTCCTCCACCGCGAGCGACCAGGCATGTGAGAACGCAGTGCCGCCATGGAGCGCGATGTTTTGCACCGACAACAGGAATTTCCAGAGCGGTTGCGCCATATCGGGATATTCGCGCCATGACGGCAACAAAAAATAAACGGCGAGGACGACAAAGTAAGCGGGCATGATTCGCAACGCGCGGCGGGTGAAGAACCGGCCGAGTTTGATGGGCTGATCGCGCGCAAGCGGCGCGAGCAACTGTCCACCGATCAGATAACCGCTGAGAACAAAAAAAAGATCTACGCCGATCCAGCCGAAACGGTCCACTCGCCCGGGCAACTTGAATCCGAAAAGCGCCGCGTGATAAAGGACGACCACGATGATGGCCAGCGCCCGGAGAAGATCGAGCCCGGGCTGGCGCTGTCGATCCTGGAACCGCGGATCGAGATTAACCTGAAGCGGCGCTGTCGGTTCACTCGTCACACGAAAAAGAGAAAATAAAGATTACGAACCGGAACCACTGCCAATATCGGCGGCGCATTGAGAGTAGTTCGTAACCGTAGTCGAAAATCTTTCAGAAATTTCGACGACATCCGGATAACCATTACTCGACTGATGGATCCTGATGCGTCTGCGGAAATGATTATTTAGTGATGAGTATTACGCGTGTAAATACGTGAGCATGCTTGAGCCGTTGGCTGACGAGATACGTGAATGGGAAAATGCCGTCACCCAATTCATGATTGAGTATTTCGGCGAGCTCCGCGATCGGCCGGTATATCGTCACACCTCTTCAGGCGAGATTCGAAGCGGCCTGGACTCGAGGCTTCCGATCAAAGGAACCGATTTTGATTCGCTGCTGAAAGTCTTTCGCGACACGATCGTTCCGTTTAGCCGTCAGAACGCGCATCCGCGCATGTTTGGGTATGTGCAGTCGCCGGGGACGCCAATCGGTGCGTTCGCTGATCTGCTTGCTTCGACATTGAACGCCAATCTCACCATCTGGCGTTCGGCACCTGCGCCAGTGGAACTTGAGCGCCTGACGATCGATTGGATTCGCCAAATTCTCGGATTTCCTGCTGAAGCCGGCGGCCTTTTTGTGAGCGGCGGATCGATGGCCAACCTCGCCGCGCTCGCTGCGGCGCGGCAGACGAAATACGACTCGTTAGGTCGCCTGCGCCTGTATGCGTCCAAGGCGGCACATTTCTCGATCGTGAAGGCCGCAGCACTTTTGGGAATCGGCCGGGAGAATGTGCAGCACGTCGGAATCGACGAACGCTTCAGAATGCGGGTGGACGATCTCGTTGCAAAAATCAATGCAGATGTGGAAGCGGGTTACGTTCCGTTCTGCGTAGTTGGTAACGCGGGAACCGTGGACACCGGCGCCGTGGACCCGTTACACGAGATTCGAGAGGTCGCGAACCGGTACCATCTCTGGATGCACGTGGATGGAAGTTATGGTGCGTTCGCTATTCTGGCGGATTCCGTGAGAAAATTGTTCGCGGGCATGGAGGAGGCGGATTCGATCGCGCTGGATCCTCACAAATGGCTTTATCTGCCGGTCGATGTTGGCTGCGTGATTTACCGGGACCCTGAGGCTGCTCACGCCACTTTTGCTCATGAAGCCGAATACACCCGGATGTTTGGGGAGGAAGCAGATGAAGCCTTTGTATGCTGGGACTACGGACCGGAATTATCCAGGCGGTTCCGGGCGCTCAAAGTTTGGATGCTATTGAAAGGTGTGGGCCTTGATCGTTTGAGCGAGGCGATCGAAAGCAATCTCGCGTGTGCGCGCCATCTCGAATCGATGATACAAGCCAGCGACGACTTTGAGATGGTCGCACCGGTCGAGTTGTCGATCTTTTGTTTTCGTCATGTGCCTGTGCAGCTGAGAAATCAATCGCCTGACGTAATCGATGCTTTCAATGAACAGTTGCTGGTCGCTCTGCAGCGAGACGGTAGTTCGTATCTCTCTAATACCACGCTTGGCGGTCGCTTCACCTTGCGTGGTTGCGTATTGAACTATCGGACAACGTTGCGCGACATGGAGATTCTGCTCGATGATTTGCGACGCGTGGCGAAATCGTTACCGACCTCTCTTTAGGAAAAGCAGGTCATTCGCCCGCGCTTAACCGTACCGGCGTTGCTCGTACCGCCTGACTCGCAGGCGTACGCCAATCGAGTACGCCAGATAATACGCTATCAATCCGGCAGCGACTGCCAGAGAAAGCTGCGTGCCGGAGGCCGTGGTCAACCAATGCTGATTGCCCATGCTGGCGCCGGGGTGCGTAGCGTGCCACCAACCGTAGAGAACGCGTGCTGCGATCGCGAATACAATGATGAATGCCAGCCAGCGGTTCGGAGTGTAGAACAGCCCGTCGGATCGGCTTTCCCAACGAGTCAGCGCCAAGCCAAGCAACCCAAGAATGGCTCCAATGCCCATTCCGATCAGGGCAAATCGAAACGCTGATCCGACCCAAAATGAAAGTAGCAAGGTGAAGGAGAGAAAGAAAACGACGGAGAAGCTGGTCATCCAGACATTTAGACTCGCGACCCAACGTCGTGCTTGCCGGCGTGCAGTGCCGGCGCGGTAGCGCAAAGCAAGCGAAAGCAAAACCACACCGATCAGGGCGAGCAGAACAAAAAGCAGCAGCGCAAAAACGATAATCGGCACGGGAAAAAGGAAGAATTAAGAAGTAGGAACGGCAATACCGGAAACGACAGAAATGTAATCTGGAATCCAGGAATTCATGAGTTCAATGGATCATATTTCCAGGATTCGCGGCTTCCAGATTGCAATCATTCCAGCGTCCAATGGATCCTTGATTCATCTCTTCCCAAGAGCAGGTGCCGCGCGGGGTTCGATTCAATCATATGATGCGTTTTGTTGTCTTCGTAGCTGCGATTGGGATTGCGTTTACCGGATCGGTTACGGCAGACGAGAACCCGCGTGCCGGCTGGGCCGAGGAGAACGTGCGTACGGTGCAAAAGAAGTTGCGCGAAAGCGGTTTATATTTCGGGGAAATCGATGGCGCATACAGTAGCGAATTGGCTGCTGCGCTCGGGCGCTATCAAATACGTAACGGCTTGCCGATCACCGGCCAGCTCGATGAGGAGACCAGTAAAGCGTTGGGCGCGAACCCCGCAGTGACGACGACAGCAAACGACCGCACCAAGAATTCCGAGACATGGCGGCGGTTGCGCGCCGGTGAGCAGCGGACACCGAATAATGCACCTGTCACGCCATCTCCTGGTGTCGAACCGCCACAAGCGCCTGTTCCGTCGGCGCAAAACAGTCCGGCTGCGACTGATACGACGATCCAGTCTGATACGCCGTCCGTTAGTTCACCATCAACCGGAAGTTCGACGGCAAATATTAGCAGGGAACGGTTGCGTGATTATGTCGGTGCCTTTGTGCTCGCCGGGCTGGATCTGCACGTCGGCTCGGAAAGCGATTTCTTTGCCGATCAAGTCCAGTATTACGATCAGGGTCAGTTGAGTCGCGAAAAAATTCGCAAAGATCTGCTGCGCTATGCCGCGCGCTGGCCGGACCGGCGTTTTTGGCTCGACGGCGATATCACGGTCGAGCAGCAAAGCGGGAACCGAGTACGGGTCACATTTCCGCTGCGATACGACTTGCGCAACGGCGCCAAACATTCCTCCGGCAAGATGAACAAAACGCTAGTGTTGGAACCGGCCGGCACCGATTTCCAAATCGTCGCAGTGAATGAGAGCAAAGCCGGTTAGGAAAGAGAAAAGCAGAAACACGGAATCAGGAAAGCAGCACGGAGATAAATCTTGCTGCAACGATGCAAGTAACGGTCAGGCTCCGAACCAAACGACAAAGGAAAAGGAAGCATCTATACAATTTTTCCTGTTTTCCTGCCTTCCTGATTCAAATCTCTGACAATTTCCGCTGAGGACTCGCTGCGGCATTCGCCAACGCTCACACTTCGGCTTGCCTCGCGTGCGCGTGCGGGACATTCTTCGCGAGATTCGCCGTCATATGCGGTTCCGGCAAACCATCGCGGCCAAAATTTTTGGGTTAGCAATAATCCTGCTGCTGCTCACCATCGCGCTTGCGTGCTTTCTGCTGTACGAGGTAACGCGCACAACGGAGGATCTTACGGTCGTAGCGAATTTCGATGTCCCGCTTACCCAGTCCCTGGCGCGACTGGACGAGTTCGGGCTTCGACGGCGCCTCGCGTTCGAACGTTGGTTTGGCGCCTTGAACGCGGCCGAGCCAAATCGGGAAATTGTTGCCGAGGCGACTGAGAATTATACGCTCTTCACTCGCAAACTTACGGACGAATTTTCAGCTACCCGTCACATCATTAAGGCATATCCCGAGAATGCACCGGGCAGTCACACCCTCGCTGAAGTAGAAACGCTACTGGATCAAATCGAACCGGCGTACCAAATCGTGAATAATCGCCAGCGCGAGGTGCTCGACCTCCAACTGGCGGGTCAGCACGACATGGCCAATGCACGTTTAAACCTGCTTAACGATCTGCAAGGGACCGTCCAGGATCAGCGCGCGTTGGTGAAATCAAAAATGGCGGCGTGGAGCAGTTCTGCCACCAAGGGTACCGAGGAACGGGAGCGGCGTGTATTTTGGTTAACGATCGCCGCGACAACATCCACGGTGTTGTTAGGCCTGGCGGTGGCTGCGCTTGTTTCAAACCGGCTTAGCCGGCCGATGCGGTCGCTTGCCAGTGCCATGCGTGATGTCCAGGGAGGCAATCTCAACATTCAGTTGCCGGTCAATTCTACTGACGAGGTAGGACGGCTGACGGATTCTTTTAATTTTTTCGTGCAGGAATTGCGCTCCAAGGAGCGTATGAAGCAAACTTTCGGAAAGTATATCGACCCGCGGATTTTGGAACAGGTGCTCGCTGAGAGTGGCGAAGAGGCGATAGCCAGCGGTCGGCGCGAGATGACGGTCTTATTCGCGGACCTTGTTGGATTTACCGGCTTGTCGGAAAGGCTGACTGGGTTGGTCATGGTCACGCTGCTCAACCGGCACTTTGGTTTGCAAGCGCTCGCGGTCCAGGAACACAAAGGCGTCGTGGACAAATTCGTTGGTGATTCGATTGTCGCGTTCTGGGGTTCGCCCTTCGTGAAGACGGAGGAACACGCGATGCTGGCGTGCCACGCGGCACAAGCGCAATTGACCGCGCTCGACACGCTGCGTCGAGAACTGCCGGACATCACCGGGTTGCGCCGCGACGCGCCGCACGTTGACCTGTGCATTGGCATTTGCACCGGCGAAGTAGTGGTGGGCAACATCGGGTCAGAGAACACCCGCAGCTACACCGTAGTCGGCGATTCTGTGAACCTGGCCGCTCGACTTGAAACAGCCAACCGCGTTTACGGCACGCACATTCTGATTAACGAAACTACCGCTCAGGCGATCGCGTCTCAGTTCGAAATGCGCGAGGTCGATACGATCTCAGTCAAAGGCAAAACAGAGACCACTCGGATTTTCGAGCTGATGTCTGCAGCGGGGCAACTATCCGAAGAATCAGTACGGTTGCACGAACAGTACGACATAGCGCGGAAAAGTTATCTCGCGCAAGACTGGGACACTGCTGAGAAGGCGTTTCGCGAATGTCTGCAAATTCGGCCAAATGACGGCCCGTCCCGTGTTCTCCTTGAGCGAATCCAATTTTTGCGACGGAATCCTCGCCGGGGAAGGATTGGAATGGCGTTTGGCACCTCAGAGAAAAATAGAAACGCCCTACAGCCTCGCGGAGGACTCCGGTTACGCTTGAGATTGCTCTTTCGGCGGGGTCGCGATGGCCTCGTCATCCCGATGCGGCAGTGAAATTTCAGGCTTTGCTTCTTCGGCACGTTGGTAATTCTCAACCGGGCGTGCAGTTTCAGTCTTAAGAAGAGGTTCTGTAGCTGTTTTCGGTTGAGCCGGCGCTTGCGTGTCTGTTCGCCGCGTCCAAATGCTGGGTCTGGTCGATTCCGCTAAAGCGCGTTCTTCCCACGGGTGCGAGTCGGCTTCATTGGTTTTCGCCCCGCCGCTTTCTCATCCGCTTCGTGTGCGCTCGGCTCTCCTTCGATCAGCGCGTTATCTGGCACGACAATCAGGTCCTTGCCGACGTGAAGATCGGCATCGGCGCGCACATAGCCGTGAACGCGGGGACGCTGCGGATTGAAAATGCTCTCCAGTTTGCTGCGGACGCCTTCGCCGACGATGAAGCCGACTATTGTTCCATCCGCGCGATTGACAAGCATGTCGTCGATTACGCCGAGCAATCGTCCGCTTTGGGTAACCATCTTGTGACCGATGATGTCGGACATGCGGGGCAGGTTATCGAGTTCCGCCAATTCCTGCATCGACGATCCACGCACAGTCATCGCGTCAGGACCGATCGATACACAGCGGAAGCGGGAATCATTCGCCGCTTTCCGCCACTGCCAACAATCGATTCGCCATGCACGACGATAAAGCCCGCCACGCGCTCGCCGTCACGTTGCACGATGATCTCCTTGATTTTTCCGAGCCGCTCCGCCGCTTCCATATCGATGACAGAGCGCCCCAATAATTGACTTCCTTTGATCATTTTGCCTCCCTTTTGGATTCCCAACGCAGCCCTAAAGACGATTCGCAATTGCTAACGCGTTTGCGTTCATCGAAGTAACGGATGTGTCCTGAGAACGTTGGAACTCCGCTGAACGGCGGCGTCTGACACAGACGCCTGCAGTTGCCGGGTTATCGCGTGCGCCAGTGACGCAGAACGCGATGGCGCGGAGTGGCAGTGACGTGATCGGCGGTCGTCGCGATTAGTTGGCGACGCCGCAAATGTGTGAGCGCCGCATGCACGGCGCTTTTGGAGAGTCCAGTTGCGTCGGCGATCGTGCGCACACTGGCGCTGATGCGGCGCCATTTGTTTCGGGATGCCTGGCCGTAAAGGTGCAGGTAAACCATAAACGCGGCAGGCTTTTGATCGTGCCCGACCAGATCGCGCATTAGCACGTCCAGCACGTAATCGTCGATGGGAACGGTGCGTTTGAAACGAGGCACCGGGAAAGGATGAAGTAAGAAGGCAGAAGGAAGAAGTGAATTCAGCCGTGCTACACCTATAAACGGACAGCAGTTTTACTGGAAGCGCTGACGCCTGTGGACAAGAATCTGGAGACAATATTCTTCCCCTCTTCGTCCGCCTTGCTTTTGCACAGGAGCCACACGATGCGCGGCAGATTCTTCCAGCCGGAATAGTTCACAGTCCGCGATCGCGCCTAGAGCCCCGAGTTCTCCTTCACGCAGTGGTAGTCGCCGCTACACCAACCTCTGCAAGAACAAGAAAGCCGCTCCGGACAAATCCGAAGCGGCTTTGACTTTGTTCTGTACGATATTTCCGAAATTTGCTATCTCTTAGTCGGCCCAATCGCCGGTTGTGCGCAGGCTCTCGAAGTTCACGAGGAACTTCGGCTCAACCGGTGTGCCATTGGGCTTCCGCGTAATCGCGAGGAACTGGTCGCGCGCAATACCGCCATCGGTCGGATCCTCGATCACCGGACAGATCGCATAGCGCGATGGATCATTGTTCGGGCGCGTTGTGAGAGTGATGTAACCCCGGCTCAGCAGGTCATTGATGTCGTTGAGACTCGAAATGATGGGAGTACCATCGAGGGACATACCGTTTCGAAGGGCAAGCGAGTTCAGGAATTGCCTACCCGCGGGAGTGTTCAATGCCGTCGAAGTGAAATTTACCCACTTGTGAATCCAGATGCCAAGCGGGTCAGCCCCGAAATAACCGTGGCGCATATCGAGCAACGATGACTGGCGGAAGGTGAAGCCAATCGGATCAGTGCCTGCCTTTGGGAACAGATACTCCGTGAAGCTATCGGCGATCGCGCGCGCTTGGCGTCCAGCAGCATTGTTCGTGAAAGCGTTGGCGCTGATCCCACCAAGAACCGTGAAATAATTGATGTTCCGGCTATGATCATAGGCGGGGAGAGTCAGTAACGCGCGCACGTTTCTTTGGAAAGGGAAGTTGGGAGTGTCATTGACGGCGTTTCCCGTGCCAGGCTGCATGCGTCCGACGATTAAGGTCGGGTTGACGCCGTTCTGGAGGTAATAAGCGTCGGTGAAGTCATAGAGCCGATCCTCGACGTCAGCTTTGATTAACGACGGCACTGCAAACAATGCCATCACAACTAATGTTATCAGGTTTTTCATGGCTCCCCATAAGCCAGCGCGCAAGTGGCCGCAGGTTGCTAAAGGTTCCGCAGTTGTAACCTTTATTCATCGTAAGCAGTTACCCTGCAGCATGGAAAAGTCGGGCCCGACGAGATCACGCATTAGGATGTCAATGACGCAAATGCCGACCGGCCTTGTTTCGCGACATCAGCCGGGCCATCTCGCACAGAAAGTCCGGCCAGATTACCGCTATACCGATAAACGGACAGCGCTTTCTCACGAGAACTGCTGTTCGCATCTGGACGCGAAGAGATCGGTCACATTAGGTTCAGCGCATCATGATCAAGCAAATCAAATTCATCAGTATTCCCGTCGCCGATCAAAATCGCGCGCTCGATTTTTACACCGATAAACTCGGGTTCACGATCATTACAGATCAGCCGTTCGATGAGAAGCAACGCTGGATCGAGTTACGAATTCCGAAAGCGGACACGCGCGTGGTGTTGTTTACACCGGAGGGAGAGGAAAAACGAATCGGGTCGTTTATGAACATGTCGTATACCTGCGACGACATCGACAAAACGTACGATGAATTGAAAAAGCGCGGCGTGGAATTCGAAGGTCCGCCGCAAAAACAGCCGTGGGGCACTTACGCGATGTTCAAGGACAGCGAAGGAAATCGGTTCGTTGTCTCGTCGGATTGAAAATACATCGAATCGCCCTCGGTAGGGCGGCAGCAGGAGTGTTCCCGCTGCCCGGGAATTTGCGGCAGGCACACCCGCCTCTTCATTACAACGGCGCGCCAGACGGCGCGTTCTAAATCTGAAACTTAGTTATTTTTTGCCCGCGCGTGTGTAGGCGATCTCCATGGTTTTCTTTTCCTGGCCGCCATGCGTCTCGTACCACTCCATCTGCATGTGATCTTTGTCAGTCACTTTTAGCGTTTCGCGAACTGGCGTTTTCATTCCGGGCATCATTTCCATTTCGCTGGCGAAAGTGAACGTCTTGCTTGCGGGATCGTACGTGCCCTCGGAGAACTGAATGCCGGTGCCCATGTTGTCGATCCACGAACTAACGAATTTTTTCTTCACGTTGTCGTAGCCGTCAACGCCCATGCCTTTGAATTGCATGTTTTTCATTTTGCCGTCTGGTCCGGGCATCTGCATGTTGCCGGTCACATCCATCATTGCGTAGCGGCCGCCCATGGCGCTCTTTCGAGTGGCGGTGCCTTTGGATTCCTGCGGCTTGGCATTCGGATCGGGGCTCATCCACATCTTGATGCTGTAATTCCAACTGCCGTTCATGTCCGCGAGCAGCTTGTGATTTTCATTCATCTTCGACATCTCCATCATCTGCTTCATCATCTCCTGAGGATCAGGCTGACCAGTTGCAGTTGCCGGTTGGGCCGCAATCGAACCTGTGGCAGTCGCAGGTGATGTGGCAGGGCTTTGCGCGAACAAGGAAGTCGCGATCACTGTTGCAAACAGAATGGTGGCTAATGACGTAAAGGTTTTCATGGCGTCATCTTGCCAGTGATCGGTGGCCGGTGACAAGTCATAAGCGTCAAAAAATCAGGAACTTCACTCCAAAATATTCGCATCATCCAAACCCCGCCGTAACATCCTGGCCATGAAACGAGAGAATCCGACGATTGAAATTTGTCCAGGAATCAGGCGCCGGACCGTCGCACATGGCAACACGATGTATCAGATGCTCGCCACACTCGCGGCGGGTAGCCTGATGCCGGCGCACTCGCATCCGCAGGAGCAGATCGTTCACATTCTTGAAGGCAAAATGCGGTTGATTGTCGAAGGCGTACCGCACGAGCTTTCAACCGGCGATTCGTTCTATCTTGCGAGCAACGTTTCGCATGGCGTGGAAACGCTGGCAGCGACGCGCGTGCTCGATACTTTTAGTCCGCCGCGGACTGATTACCTGGCTGTCGACGAAAAAGTTCTCCACGGCGCGTTGTAGCGATCCGGCAGTAACAAAACGGCAGCTTATCCTTTCGGCTCGTCCGCGATTCGTAGCACAACTTTTCCGCGCGTGTGGTGAGTCGCGGCTTGTTGCTGCGCTTTTACTGCATCAGTCAGGGGAAGAATTTCTGTCACGATTGGTTTGATTTTCCCAGCATCGATTAGCTGCGCGATCTCTGCGAGATCTTTGGCATCTGCATGAGAGGAAATACCCGTGCCGCGGATTCCGTGTTTCTTAAGCTCCGCCGGATCTGGACGTGCGACCAGCGACATGACGATGCCGCCTTTCTTCACCACGCCATAAGAACGCGCGAGTGTTTCTTTGCCCACCGGATCGAGCACGGCATCCACGTCTTTGGCGAAGTCTTCGAAGTTCGTTTTGGTGTAATCTACTGCTACGTCGGCGCCGAGCTGCTTTAGAAGATCCTGGTTTGCCGTCGACGCAGTCGCGATCACCCGAGCACCTCGCGCCTTCGCGATCTGCACCGCAAAACTGCCAACGCCGCCGGACCCGCCGTGGATAAGAATTGTTTCTCCGGGCTGGAGTTTCGCGACGTCCACTAAAGACTGCCACGCGGTCAAGGCACCCATCGGGACCGCCGCTGCTTCCACGAAGTTGAGGGACTTAGGCTTCGCAGCGACTTCCCATTCTTTGACGTTTACGTAATCCGCCCAGCCTCCGCCGAACGTTGGATAACCGTAAACCGCGTCGCCTACTTTGAGCTGCGTGACGTTCGCGCCCGTTTTCTCCACGGTGCCGGCAATGTCGTAGCCTGCAATCAACGGCAAGTGTGTCCCAAATTCCTTCGCATATTTCCCACTGAGCGTAAGCGGATCGGCTGGATTCACACTGCTGGCGATCACTCGGACGAGAACTTCGTCGTCGTTCGGTTGCGGCCGTGGCATCTGTTCGATTTTGAGCACATCGGGTGCACCGTATTCGTGGGCGACTACAGCGCGCATCATTGGTTTTTCGTCAGCGCGCGTTGTGCAGATAGATAGTCCGAGAGCAATTAAGCTTAAGACTCGGAACATTGAACAACGGATTGGCATGACGTCACGTTCGCGCGCGATCGGCTGCAGGGCGAACTCGAAATCCTGTGTCACGCCTATTTGCGGACGTCGATGAAGATCTGCCAGCGCTTGACGCTTTTCAATTTCAGAATACCGCGCTCAAACCAGGGATCGTTTTTCAGCTTTTCTCTGACTTCATTTTCATCCTCGGCTTTCACAATTAAGAGAGCACCATGCGGCATCTCGGCTGCATCCACCAAAGGGCCACCCATCAAAATGAAATCTTCGTCGACAAGCCGATCGATAAACGCAACGTGTTCAGCCCAAAATGGCTGCTCCCGCGTGCGCTTGGACGGATCATGGTTCGGCCCAGCCGATGAAAGTGTAACGAACGTATTTTTCATTTCGCTGTTCAAACAGATTTATCGCGCAGCTTAATGTTGCAGGGCGTTTGTGCCAAACGCCTGGCGTCTTACAAAAACCCAAAGCTTTAGCGGAAGCGGCTGTTCGTAAGAAGCGCATTGCAGCCGCCCAAACTCGGTGGAGAGTTATCCTCACGAATGAGCGCACAAGCTGCAGATCAAAATTCGGGTCTGAGGAAAATTGTTTTGGTGCTTCTCGCGCTGGGTGTTGTTTCCATCCTGTCGCTGATCGTGGCCGGCGCGACGAGTTTAATCTCGTTAGCCGACAGGATCCATCCCGTCGCTGGGACCGTTGTATTCTGGGTATTTTGTCTCGCGGCAGGTTTTTTTGCGTTGTATTGCATGATCGCTTACGCGCAGTTGCCGCCGGCACTCGTGCCGCCGAAAGAAACGTCCGGGCCAAAACACGAAGCTTATTTACAAGCATTGCGCTCGCGACTCGCAAATAATCCGCGAACTCGCGAGCTGCCACTCGAAACAGACGCTGAGGTTGAGGCCGCCATCGCGCGCCTCTCCAAGGAAGCAGACCTGATTGTGCGCAGAACCGCGAGCACAGTTTTTCTCAGCACCGCGTTGATGCAAAACGGCCGGCTCGACGGGTTAATCGTGCTGTTCACACAAATTCAAATGGTCAGTCGCATAGCACGCATTTACGTGCAGCGGCCTTCGCCCCGCGAGCTGCTGCGACTATATGCCAATGTCGGAGGCACAGCTTTCGTCGCCAGCGGACTCGAATCGCTTGATCTTGGAGAAATGGTGGCGCCACTTGCGACTTCCATGGTTCCAGCGCTCAAAGGTGGAATTCCCGGGCTGAGCGGGATCTCGTCGCTTCTGGTGAAATGTGTTTCCACCGGCGCTGCCAACGCCTTTCTTACACTGCGAGTAGGCGAAGTCGCACGGGGTTATTGCGACCTTACGTCACGGTGCTCGCCCGAGCTCATTCGCAAGTCGGCTACAGCTGCAGCTGTTCACCACCTTGGTCGCATCGTACGGGAAAATGCCGCGTTGATTGGAAAGAAGTTGTGGGACAGCACCGGTGGCTCGCTTATCGACAGTGGCGTCTCAAAAGCTGAAGGCATCGCAGGCGCGACACGCGATCTTTTTGGCAGAATGTCGCCCTGGCGGCTAAAAGAAGAAGAATCCGTTACACATCCGTGATTCGGAGGGTGTCGATCGCGCCCTTACATTTCAGCCGCGCACTGCTGACACCTTTTCAAGTCGAGCTTGCCGGAAGCGAGGACCGGGATCGCTTCGATACGCTTGACCTGTTTCGGAATCCACAAATTCGGGACACCTGTTTCCTGCAATCTTTTGCGCAGCTCGGCAATATCGATATCAACAGCGCTGAGCAGCACAAGCGCTTCGCCCTTGGCCTCGTCCTGCACGCCCACAATGGCGACGGGACGTTCGTCTCCTCCAGATAGCCCCAGCAATTCGACGATTTTCTGTTCGATCGCTTCGTGCGGTACCATTTCGCCGCCGATTTTTGAAAATCGCGAGAGACGGCCTTCGATATAAAGGAACCCGTCCTCATCAAACCGGCCGACGTCGCCAGTCTTCAACCACCCGTCGCGCAAAATTTCGGCAGTTCGTTGCGGGTCGTGCAAATATCCTTCGAAAATGTTGACGCCGCGCAGCCAAAGCATCCCGCTGTCGTACAACGAAAGTTTCTGATCGGTTTCTGGGTCACGGATTTCGGCAGCGATACCAGGAGCTAATCTTCCAACTGATCCCGAACGGCTCGACGGTTGCACATGTTCGCCTGGCGTAGGTGGCTCGGGATCGGGCAAATTGACGCTCACCACCGGCGCAGTTTCGGTAAGACCGTAGCCTTCGTAGACTTTTTTGTGGAAACGTTCCTCGAAATGGCTCGCCAGATCGAGAGGCAATTTCTCGGCACCGGTGATGATGAGACGCAAAGTGTTAAGTTGCCCGGCTTGAGCTTTGCGTAAATAGAGGCGCAAAAAGGTGGGCGTTAGCAGCAGGAACGTTAGGTTGTATCGGTCGATCAACTCCGCGCATTTCGCCGCGTCCAACGGATTCGGATACGTGATGATACGCACCCCTTCGATGAGCGGATACCAAAGCGTGACTGTCGATCCGAACGTGTGGAAAAACGGCAGCGACGCGAGAATCGCATCCGTCTTTTTCGCATCGAGCAGTTCCCGGAATTGCGCAACGTTTCCCATGACGTTGCGGTGACTCATTACCGCTCCTTTGGGTTCGCCAGTGGTACCGCTTGTAAAAAGCAACACTGCTTCGGCGTGCCCGCCCTTTTTGGGGATGTTCAGTAGCCTCAAGAGCAAACGCGCAGGTAAGATCACCGACAGGATCCACCAAAAAATAATTTCGCGTTTCATACGGGGAAGCAGCTCGTCGAGCTTCAAGACGCGTTCTGGCCATGGAAAATCTTTTACGCGTTCAATGAATGGCGTCGCCGAGATTGTGACCCGCAGGTTGGCGCGCTTGCAGCAGGATTCATTCGCTGCGCGTCCGATTGTGAAGTTCAGGTCGACTGGAACTTTGTTCGCCAGCAACACGGCCAGATTGGCCACCATCGATCCCTTGCTGGCGGGCAAGACGATTGCGATTCGTTCGTCTGGAAATTCTTTTCGCAAATACCGACTGAATGCTGCGGCCGCGCCGAGCAATTTTCCGCGGCTCAGTTCTGTGTGATCCATTCCATCGACGACTGCAGTCGCAAACGGTCTTCGCTTCAAACCGCGCACGCAGTCTTCGGCAAGATGTCGATCCAGTGATGGCCTGCGGCTGAAACAGAATTCACCCAGCTTGAGCAACTCCTCGCGCACAGTGGCGACATCCGCGGCTTTTGCTTCGAGCGGTTTTCCAAAGGCGACTGTAACCGGATACGGGATGCGCTTCGGGAATTTCCTGAAAAATTTCCCGCCCTGGAATGAAAAGATCGATCCCCAGAGTTGATCGAGCCAGACCGGAACGACCTGGGCCTTCGCGTGTCGCGCTATGACTTCATAACCGCGCTGCAAACGCAACAGCGTCCCTCTTCGTTCCAATTCCCCCTCCGGGAACACACACACGATTTCGCCTTCCGCGATTTTTTCCGCGGCGGCGCGAACCGCAGCATGCGACTGGCGCCTGCTGATGGGGATGCAACCAATCGTGCGCAGGATCGGATGCAAAATTCGTTTGTAATAGTATTGCTGGTCGATGACGTAGCGGATCGGCCGAGGACAGGTGAGCTGCAGGATGAGCGCGTCCACCCAACTGATATGATTTGGCACTAGGAGAAAGCCGCCAGCCGGCAAATTCTCAAAACCAATCGCGGTAACCCGATAAAAACAGCGCACCAGCCCCCGGCCAAAGAAATACAGCGCGCGTTCGGCAGTGGATTGGGACGCCATCGTTTATGATTTACAATCGCCGTGCAGCAAACTGCAATCCGCAATTGTCGATGCAACCTTCGGGACAAAAACTGGCAACCGGCGCGCGCAGCGCACTCTTTCTTCTGCTGGCCATCAACCTCTTCAATTATATCGACCGGCAAATTCTGGCCGCGCTCGAACCTGATATCCGCGAAACCTTCTTTGCGCCTGACGATGTAAACCGAATGACCAAGACGGGCCTGCTCAATGTCGCATTTTTCGTGACTTACATGGTCAGCGCGCCGGTTCTAGGCTTTCTGGCAGATCGGGTCTCGCGTTGGCTCATTGTCGGCACTGCCGTCGTTTTGTGGAGCCTGGCTAGCGGCGCGTCAGGTTTAGCCGCGACCTTCGGGATTTTGTTCGCCACCCGAATCTTTGTTGGAATTGGCGAGGGCGGTTACGGGCCGGCGGCACCAACGATTTTGTCCGATCTTTTCCCGATTGAAACGCGGGGTCGCATCATGGCGATTTTTTGCGCGGCGATTCCAGTTGGGAGCGCGCTCGGCTATGTGATTGGCGGATTGGTCGGCTCTCATCTCGGCTGGCGTTGGGCCTTTTATCTGGTGACACCGCCGGGTTTGTTGCTGGGTCTGTTGTGCTTTTGGCAACGCGATCCGCGCACCGGGGCCGATCATCTAGCACAAAAATCGCCGCGTAGCGGCATCCGCGACTACCTGAATTTGTTCCGTACACGCTCTTATCTCATTAACTGCGTCGCCCAGACATTGATGACCTTTGCAGTCGGCGGTCTGGCTTTTTGGGTACCCGCATACTTGCGCTTCCGCGGCCAAAGTCCCGATGTAGGCATGCCCATTTTTGGTCTGATCACCGTAGTCGCGGGCCTGGTCTCGACGCTTTTGGGAGGCGTTCTCGCAGACAAATTGCGTTCGCGTTTCCCTGGCTCCTACTTTTGGGTCTCAGGAATTGGAATGTTGATCGCGTGCCCGTTTTTTGTTGTGAGCCTCTACATGCCGTTTCCTGCGACGTGGATCCCGATGTTCCTCGCAATCTTTTTCCTGTTTCTAAACACAGGTCCCTCCAACACTGCTCTCGCGAACGTGTCGCTACCCGCTGTACGTGCGACGGCATTTGCTGCCAACATCTTCGTCATCCATGCGTTCGGCGATGTGCAGGCGTCCTGGCTGCTTGGATATATCGGTGGTCACACCAACATGCACGTGGCATTTCTGTTCGTGTCCGGAATTATTTTCCTCTCCGGTTTGGTTTGGCTGATGGGTGTGAAATATCTTCCGGGCGATACATCAGCGGTGGAAAATCAGACCGGCTGAGTGAATTCCAAATAAGCCGAATACGAACGACCGGACAGCTTTCAATGCTGCCAGGCGGATCGAAAACTTCAGCTCTTACTATTGTTGTTCAGGTTGCTCGGGCGGACTACTGGTCTCGCGCTTGCCTGTTTTCCCACGATGACGTGTTCCAGTGCTCTTTTCGCCTGACGTTGATTGGTCGGCGGCCGATTGCCCTGTCTCGGGACGCGACTCCTGTGTACCAGTTTCGCTTTCAGGTTGGTGGGATTTTTCCGACTGAGATCGCTCCGCTTCGGAACTCGATCCGGTGTCGTTTCCGCCGTGCGACCTTCTACCTGGAGGAGTCCCCGCTTCCCGTTCGCGGCCGCGAGTATTGGGTGACGCGGTGGGGTGTGTCCTGCCTGCTTGAGTCGCACGCGGTGTTGCTCCTGCTGTCCCCCTTGGAGCTGGTGTGGCCTTTGCGCCTTGCGGAGGCGTCGCTGCCGGCGCACTTGCACCCGGGTTCGCGCCTGCGCCCGCGTTTGCAGAGGTGCCCCTCGCAGCGCCTGTAGTCGTAGTCCCTCCTGTGGTTGTAGTCGTCCCAGTCGTTGTGCTCCCCGAAACTCCCACACCGACTGCAGCGCCGCCGCTCACACCATAATAGCTATAGACATTGGTCATGTATTCAGGACGCGAATATTCTTCGATGCGCGCGTAATCGAATACTGGCGCGTTGTAGATGCGTTCTCTATCGACAGTCACTGTCAAAACATTCAGATCGCTTGATGGTGAATACACAGCCCACGGAACAGCAACCATTTTGCCGCCGCCACTGGCCCGCGCACCGCCTCCTCCACCGGAAGTCGAAACGACAGTGTAAGCAAGGCACCCTGTACTCCGGTCCAGCACGATGTCTTTCACCGTGCCGATTTCATCGCCTTGGGATGATTTAACTTTCTGGCCGATTAAATTTGCTGGTCTCAATGTAAGTCGCGCCGCTGGAAGCAGTGCTCTGGGTTTGCGCCGACATCGAAACCATCGACAAACTCAAAAAGACGGCGATCACTCCTGGTATCAGTAATATTTTCATAAGATTTAGGGGTTCTGGCTCGGCTTTTTGCGAGCCTGATACCTAAAATTCGCGGCGCATCAGTAATGCGGATGTGGCAGCGCGTGGTGTACCCGCTAAAGTGGTTTCCCTTAAGAGTTATGTTGAACCTGACGTCCTGGCCACAAGCAAAGTTCTGCAGCTTCTTGATGTGTCTCTTCATGCTGCTTGGCAAACAAACATTTGCCGAGGGCGTTCCCGATGATTGCACGCAGATCATGGTTGGAATTGCGCCAACGTGGAATTCGATGCGCGGTGAAATGCGATTGTTCGAGCGGCCGCGCGGCGGCGACTGGAAGATTGTCGCCGGACCGTTTCCGGTATTGTTCGGCAAGAATGGTCTGGCGTGGGGAACAGGAATTTTAGGACAAAACGAGCAAGGCCTTCGCAAAAAAGAACGAGACGGCCGTGCGCCTGCGGGAATTTTCGAGATCGGACAGGTCTTTGGGTACGAGGCACACCTGCCGGCCGGCGCCGATTATCCGTATCATCAAGTCACCGACGCAGATATTTGGAGCGATGATCCGCGTTCGCCCGAACTACAATCGCCACATCGTAATCGATCCGAAAAATCCACCGGACAATTACAGTCACGAAAAAATGCGCTCGGGGGATTTCGCCTATCACTGGCTGATCGAAGTCCGACACAATTCCGATCCGCCTGTGCCCGGAGCGGGTAGCGCTATCTTTTTTCACATCCGGCGCGGGGTGAACAGAGCGACCACCGGCTGCACCACCATGGCGCAGGATAACCTCGTGAAAGTGATTACCTGGTTACGAGCGAAGCGACATCCATGCTACGCCTTGCTGCCCGCAGGGGAATACGAAAGCAAATGGCGCACCTGGAATCTCCCATCGCCGGAGGCGTCGCGCGCAGCCGTTTCAATGACTCGTTGAAATCTGACAATGGCTTGTTAGCTTGTCGTTAGCCATTATGCCACGCCGAAAACGTCCCAATCCTCAATCGGAAGAAAACATCCGCCGTATCGACACGAAACCGCGGGCAAAGAAGCAGACACATGGTTTTCAGGTCCACTTCCTCCGCGGCGATCGTGTGGTGACGCGGATGTTCAGCGACAACGTGTTTGGCGGAAAACAATCCGCACGCCGCGCTGCCCGAAAGTTCAAGCAGTCGATGCTGCGCCGTTTGCCGCGGAGAAAGTTTCTGGGCGGATAGATTTTTCCAGCCCGGAATCCATTTTCCGTCGGTACGCTTTCCAGGATTCTAGAAATCCCGGCGCGAAATCGTCGGGCCTTGCCGACGTCCACCCATCAATCACAGCCGGCGCAATAAAAATGCCTCTCTCAATTTCACACTTGTTAGGGGAAGGATCTCCTGAAACCTCACCGCGATAGCCCCAAATAAACTCGTGACCGGTGCGCGATGAAGCAGTGAGCGTAAAAATTCTTTCCAGCGGAACATCGACATTTAACTCCTCCTTCAGCTCACGCCGCGCTGTTTCGTCATAATTTTCTCCGGCAGTCACATGGCCGGCAGCGCTGGAATCCCATTTCAGCGGGTGGCGATCTTTTGAACGCGATCGTCGCTGTAAATATAGATCCCCGAACTGATTGAAAATGAAGATATGAACGGCGCGATGGCGCAAGTTATTCCCATGCACTTCGGAGCGGGCGGCGTAGCCCTGAACCTCGTCATTTTCATCCACCACCGGAAACTGCTCGTGGGGCATCGAGAACATATCCTGACAGGGGGTCGATGGGATGAAATTCGCAAGGGCGATCCACTGCAGCAGTGATAATTCCTCCCCTCGTGCGTTCGGATCGATCTTGAGATGGCTCGCCAGAAGATCCCAGTCACCAGCGTGTTCCCGCAGTAATTTCCGCAGCTGTTTTCTTCTCTGAGCAAAACCCGATCCTGATCAATTTCAGAAGCAACTCTTCGTCGTGCGCGGGCAATTCAATCGGATCGCGTGGTTCGAGACGTACCACTGCTGAATCGACATCAGGTCGCGGGAGAAAAACCGTTGGAGGAACGCCTCGCAAATATTTCACGCGATGATGCAACTGGACACGAAGCGTCAACGCCGCGTAGTCAGGCGTGCGAGGAACTGCGGAAAGACGCATCGCCATCTCTTTCTGTAATGTCAACACACACAACGAGATAGGACTTGGATACTCAAGGAATTTTAAGAGCAGCAGACTTGAAATGTTGTACGGGAGATTCCCAATCAACTTCACGCAGCGATGCGCGAAAAGGACCCGCGGATCGAAATTCAACGCATCGATGTTAAGGATTTCAAGTCGCTCATCCTGGAAGCGCGAACGTAAAAACTTTGCAAGTCGCGCATCCTTTTCGATCGCGAGAATTTGCGCGCCCTTTTCCAAAAGAAATCCAGTCAACGCACCCAAGCCGGGTCCGATCTCGACGACATAATCTCCCGGCGTGATTTGCGCCTGATTGACGATCCAGCGTGCGAGATTTTGATCGTGCAGAAAATTTTGGCCCAGAGTCTTGACTGGCGACACCCCGATTTCCTTGAGCGTAGCGTGTAGGTCCGAAAGTCTCATAAACGCGGAGTTCGTCGCACACGACAGCAGGGGAACCTCCTAGGTTTGTTCACAAAATGTTGTGAACAAAAAGCGTCGAAACGGCAAACTTGTTCACAAGTTATTCACGCCCGTTTCTTGCTGAGTCGAATGACAGAAATCCGGCGCCGTAATCGCTGACGAATCGTCGCTATTCATGAGATGGCAGCGCGCGACGTGACCTCTTTCTTCGGTTCTTTAGATACGTTTGTTTCGCCTCTTTTAGGGAAGCGCCTTCGAGAAAGTACGCCGTTGCGGCGCGACCAATCGCATACGTGCCCGCGCCCGCAACCATACCGCAAACGACGTTGCCCCATCCCGGGAAAAACTTCAGCATTGCGCGAGTTCCTTCGCGAAGGAGCATGCCCACACCAAGATTTGCTCCGAGAGCGGCGATGAACTCAGTCGCGGCCCGCAGGCTTCGTTCCCTGCCGCTGATGTACATGATTCCGGACACCATCAACACCTGCAGCATCGTGAGAACCGGCATGTCTGCTAGCGGGATCGGTTGCGCACCGATCGCAGCGCAAATTGCTGTCGTAGATTTTATTAACATTTGCGCGACATGAAGCTGTGCCTGGCGATCGCGCGAGATGCGAATCATCTCGATCTTCGCCTGGTTCGGCAACTCCGCCGCAAGCAACGACATCAGGCGTCGCGTTTCCGAGGACTGCCTTTCTGTGATGCGAACCACGGTGAGCAAACGATCGCGGACCCTCGGCTGCGCATCGAGTACCTGTTCGAATTCTGTCACTCGTCTCGTGGACCCCAGCGAAAGGCCAACGATTTTCGTTTCGCCCGGCAGGAAGTCGATCGGTTCATTCAAATTCGATTCGCCGTCGTCGAAAAAGAAGACGACGTCCGCAGGTTCGCGCCTGAGGTCATCTTGAATCTGCGCTTCCGCAGACTTGCCGGCGTCGCGCGCATCCAGAATCGAGACAGTTCCATGACCGGGGATTGACCACTCGGTCCAACGATGCACCGGCGTCAGAGTCACATTCATCCCCTCGTGCGAGTCCGGAGCAAAAAGCGCGTCGATGATTTCTGGCATCGGCGTTTTACTCGACCCAACAAAGAGAAATCGCGGTCGCCGCTGCTGAAGGAATAATTGCTTTAGCGGTACCAATTCACGGAGCACTGGCCGCCGAATTTTTTCGGGAAGTCTGGCAGCCAAACCTTCCAGTCGCTCGGCAATGTTAACGAGAGTGGTTTGATTCATTGGTGAAAAATGAAATCCGAATGACGAATGGCTGCGCTGCGATTATAAGCCTAGCATGAATTTGAACATCGAAATACTTTCGAAAGCGGCCGACCAGGCGCGCGGTTTGTGCATGGACGCTGTGCAAGCCTCGCAATCAGGCCATCTCGGGCTTCCTCTCGGTTGCGCGGAAATCGGCGCGGTGCTTTTTGGTCATGCGCTGAGATATAATCCGGACCAGCCCCGCTGGATCAATCGCGACATTTTCGTACTCTCCGCCGGGCACGGCAGCATGTTCCTTTATGCGTGGCTGCACATGAGCGGCTACGATTTGCCGATGTCGGAAATCAAACGTTTCCGGCAACTGCATTCCAAAACTCCGGGACACCCCGAATTTGGCGAGACGCCCGGAGTGGAATGCACCACCGGACCGCTCGGTCAGGGCGTAGGCAACGCGGTTGGCATGTCCGTAGCAACGAACATGGCTGCAGCGCGGTTCAACACCGACGAACACAAAGTCTTCGACCAACACGTGGTCTGTTTGTGCGGTGACGGCGATTTGCAGGAGGGCGTCGCATCCGAGGCGTGCGCGCTCGCCGGTGTTTGGGGCCTCGACAATCTGATTTTCATTTACGATTCCAATGCCGTTACGCTGGATGCCCCGGCAAAGCTTACGCAGTGCGAGGACACAGGCGCGCGGATGAAGGCATACGGCTTTGATGTCCAGGAAATCGAAGGCCAGGACATGCGCCAGTTTCTCGACGCGTTCGACGTCGCGAAACGCCGTGATAACGGCAAACCGCAGTTCATCATCGCGCATACGCTGATCGGAAAAAGCATTCCCGAAGTCGCAGGCACATACAAGGCGCACGGCGAAGCGGGCGCAAAATTCGTCGATGCAGCCCGCAAGGCACTCGGCCTGCCAGACGAGCATTATTTCGTGTCGAACGATGTTTACGACTATTTCGCTGAACACAAAAAGACATTGCTTGCCGAGTATGACCGCTGGGAAAAAACTTACGATGCGTGGCGCGCGAAAAATCCCGATAAAGCGAAGCTGCTCGATGATGGCCTCGCGCGAAAAGTGCCGTCCGATCTCATGTCGAAGATCCCCGACTTTCCGAAGGATGCGAAACTGGCGACTCGCAAGGCGGGCGGCGAAGCGTTGCAACCGATCGCGCAAGCGATGCCGCTACTCATGAGTGGCAGCGCTGATCTGTACGGATCGACAATGAATTACATCAAGGACGGCGGCGATTTTAATCGCGATAATTTCGCCGGCCGCAACGTCCGGTTTGGCATTCGCGAGCACGGGATGTGTGCGATCCTCAACGGCATCTCATATCACGGACTGTTTCGCGCGTCGGGCGCGACGTTCGCCGTGTTTACCGATTATTGCCGTGGCGCCATTCGGCTCAGCGCACTATCGAAGCTGCCGAACCTTTACATTTTCACGCACGATTCCATCGGTGTAGGCGAAGACGGACCGACGCATCAACCTGTGGAGACAGTCAGTTCGGTTCGTCTGATCCCGAACATCGACGTGATTCGGCCCGCTGATCCGGAAGAAACTGCTGGTGCATTTGTGGCCGCGATGCAGCGAACGGAAGGCCCGACGTTTCTCGCGCTCACCCGTCAGGCTGTTCCGATGTTGAACGAGATCGATGTAAATCTGCGTCGAGAAGGCGTGCTGCGCGGCGGTTACATCGCTAAAAAGGAAACTGGCAAACTCGAACTGATCATTCTGTCGTGCGGAAGCGAATTACAGCACGCACTCGCCGCGGCCAATCAACTGGGGGACGGCGTCCGCGTCATTTCCATGCCCTGTTTTGAAAGGTTCAACCGCCAGCCGCACGAATACCGTGACGAAGTGTTGCCTGACAAATGCCGGAAACGCATCGCCATTGAAGCCGGTGTGACCGAGATCTGGTACGAGTATGTCGGTCTCGACGGAAAAGTCATCGGATTGCACGACTTCGGCATGAGCGCGCCCGGCCCTGAGGTGATGAAAGAACGCGGCATTGACGCACAGCACGTGATCGAAGCAGCGAAATCGCTGCTTCCCTGACTGGGCAGCGCCGCAGGGCCTTAGAACCTGTCTTCTGGTTCGCTCACGTTGCGGGCGCGAGTTTCGAAGCGTGTGTATTCCTTCAGGAATGTGAGCGGAATTTCGCCGACAGGGCCGTTGCGTTGCTTGGCAATAATCAGTTCCGCTTCGCCCGCCTTTTCCACACGCGCCTCCTCGTCTTCCTCGTACATCTCGGGCCTAACAAGTAACCCGACAAGGTCCGCGTCCTGCTCGATAGATCCCGATTCGCGAAGATCGCTCAAGCGCGGTTTGCCGCCGGAACGCTGTTCAGGTTGCCGGTTCAACTGCGCCACGACAATTACGGGAATTTTCAATTCCTTGGCCAAAGCTTTAAGACCCGCGGAAATCTCGGAAATTTCGAGTTGGCGATTGTCTTGAGCACGGCGCGAAGTGGATCGCAGTAGTTGCAGGTAATCGATGATCAAGAGCTGCACATCCTGCTGCGCCTTCAGCCGGCGCGCTTTCGCCCGCAGTTCCAGAATGCTGAGGCTGGCGCTGTCGTCGATAAAGATTTTGGCCTCTGCCAATTTTGACGCTGCAGCAGTGAGGCTTGGGAAATCGCGCTCTCCAAGAAAACCGTCGCGCACTCGTTGCAAGTTTACGCGCGCTCGTGAGCAGAGCATTCGTTGGACGAGTTGTTGACTGCTCATTTCCAGGCTGAATACGGCAACGGGCAGCTTTTCGCTGATCGCCACATATTCAGCGATGTTCATGGCGAGCGCGGTTTTGCCCATGCTGGGCCGCGCCGCGATAACGACCATTTCAGAAGGATGCAAGCCGCTGGTCATGCGATCGAACTCGACAAAACCGGTTGAAATTCCGGTGATGCTGCCCTTGCGTTCGTAGAGCTTCTCGATCGTCTCGATCGCCTGCATGGCGTGATCTTTCATCGAGAGCATCTGGCCTTTGAACCGGTCTTCGCCGACCTCGAAGATCTTTTGTTCCACTTCGTCGAGTAGACTGTCGACCTCGTCCTGCTCGTCGTATGCGCGGCGCACGCTCTCGGTGGCAGCGGAAATGATCTGGCGCAGAATGAACTTGTCGCGAACGAACTCCAGATAGTACTGCACGTTCGCCGCCGTCGGAACGAACGTGAACAGATTGGTGACGAATGCTGCGCCTCCGACGCTGTCGAGCAGGTTCCGATCGCGTAGCACCTGCGTGAACGTGATCAGATCGATCGCCTGTCCAGCGTTCCAAAGTTCGACCAGAACTTCGTAGACGGTTCGATGCGCGGGAACGTAAAAATATTCTTCGTTAATTTTCTCGACGCATTCCGCGATCGTTTCACGCGGAGAGATCAGCATTGAACCGAGAACACCCTGCTCGGCTTCTACGCTGTGCGGTGGTGTTCGGTGAACATCCTGCGCGGAACCTGTTAGCGAAATGGGAACAACTTTTTCGCCGCTTCGCGCCGCCGAACCTCGGCCAGCGCCATTTCCCGCTTTGCGAGGCTTCTCTCCTGTCCAAGCGGACGGTGGAGTCGCCATTTATTTCTTTTCTGGTTTTGCCTCTTCCTTTTTCCGGCGGAAAATTCGCCGTTTCTTAGGATCTTCCGGCGCAGTGGCTGGTGTCGCGTCAGTCTTCGGTTCTGCCGCCGATTTCACCTGAAAAACGAGTTGCGCCGTCACATCGTGATGCAGCTTGACGGCAACGTCGTGTTCACCCGTATCTTTGATTGGCCGCTCGAGAACAATTTTGTGCCGGTCAATATCCACTCCGACTTCGTTTTTGAGCCGGTTCACAATGTCCTGGGCTGTTACTGATCCAAAAGCTTTACCCGTCTCCCCGGTTTCCAATGTAAAAACAAACCGTGCCTTGCCGATGCGACGCGCCAATTCCTGAGCATCGTTCAACTCGCGTGCTTCCCGTTCAGCGCGCTTCTGTTTAAGCGTGTTAAGCTGGCGCAAAGTCGCCGGTGTAACTTCGTACGCCATTTTGCGCGGCAGAAGATAATTGCGCGCATAACCGCGACGCACCTTGACCAGGTCCGCCTCAGCACCGAGGCCGGGAACATTTTCGGTTAGGATGAGTTCAGTTAGTGGCATTCGACGTAGTTACAAAAGGTCTGGGGGCGACGACTATAAAACTACAGTGATTACTGTCAATGCACGATTGAAATTTGCTGGGAATTTTTCTTTTTACAACCGCTCTGTCATGTTGAGCGAAGCGGTGCAACGAAATGCGAAGCATGAGTCCAGGCTTTCAAACTCTCGGATTCTTCGAGTGCCTCGGAACCCATGATCAGAGATTCTTCGCTTCGCTCAGAATGACGCCGGCTCAGATTATGCCGAGCTTCATTCGCCCGGCTTCGCTGATCATGTTTTGATTGCACGGCGGATCTCGGACGTCGATCTACCGCATCGCAACTAGACAAATCGCTAGCTGCGATGCGCAGATCAGGCGCAGAATGTTTAGTGGCGCCTCATCGAGCCGAGACTTGAGATCACCCCTTGCCATGGAAGAACAAAGGACGGCGGGTTCGTGGTGAAGTCCAGTTGCCCGGCCAACTCAAAATGGCCATTGGCGTTGGCGAAGCGACCTGTGCCGCCTGTCACCTCTGCGGTCTCATGGTTGTCGTACACTCCCGGCGTTTCAGTCGGGCACAGGTACCCCTCGAAAGTGCCGGAGATTTCGTCGCCGTTGGCCGCAAACCAGTCAAAGGTACCAGTGTAAGGAATATTATTTTCACAAAGATCCGGATCGGGGTCGCATGGGCGCGGAAAAAATTCCGCTGTCCCGGTGAAGGCTCCCAATTGGTTCGCGTGTCCGAAGTTGATCACGTGTGTTGAAGGCTCGCACTCCGTGCCGGACTGAGAGTCAACGTACCCCGAGACAGTGCCATTGAACGGCACCATGTCGCGGCCTGCTGCCGGAGTGGGTGCCGAGATAAACACTGCCGCAAAGCAGGCGAGCAGCAGCGGCATCAGAACCGTTGCGGCTGGTTTGAACTGAATGTTTCGATTTTTCATGTGGTTTCCTTTTCTTGCTTTGGGTTGTGGCCGTCGTTCTGGGATAACCCGGAGACGCAGACCGTTTCCCATTCCTTCCCGAAACTTTGTGTCGCATTGCAAAGAAATTTTGGAGCCGATGCTGCGTATCGCGCGAGGCCGCCGCAATGTGTTCCGCCTAACAAGTCACGAACAAACCACGACGACGCCGTTTGCCGAATCGAGCAGTGGCAGGTCTCTTGACGTCACGCATCGCACCTGGACGATGCCAGGTGCGATGCGGATACCATCAGAGGTCACATCCTAATTGATGGCTACTCCGAAGAAAGTCAGCGATTCGTAGGCGCGCTCGGTGCAGTTGTCGAAGAATACGACGTGCCACCCGAAAGTTGCGGGTGTCGTATTCGTATCGAGTGTCACCGTCACCTGAGTTCCGAAGGTGTAAGTGTAAATGCCATCTTGGAGCGAGACCGGCGTCAACTCGATGTGCGGGAACAATACGTATAGGCTGCCGTCTCGGAAGACGACAATTGTCAGATGAGCCGGCGGCGGGACCGATGGTTGTGTCATGCCATCGATGCTTCAGAACCCACGTGCCATCAACCGAGTAGGGTGGCGGATCCAGGATCTGACCGTCACAGGAGACGAACTCGCCATGCGTAAGCATGCCAGTGTAGTTTTGCGGACGGCACGCCCAGCGATGAACTCGCCGAGATCACAAGGATGGAGAACGCGGCGACGATGTAAGTCAGGATGTTTTTTCTGTTTTTCATAATATGATTTTCTTTCTTGTTTTGGGTTTGTGGCCGTCGTTCCGGTTAATCCGGAGACTCAGACCGTTTCCCATTCCTTCCCGAAACTTTGCGCGCCGTTGCAAAGAAAGCTGACGGGAGCCACAGCGGTCCTGCGCGTCGCAGTGCGATGCAACGCCCCGACTGGAGCGGGGCGGCTACTGCCGGGGACCTATTTCGGTGCGAGCGAAGCGAAACAAAAGCCGCCACGCGGTGAGGCGTGACGGCTGATTCCGAGATTAGGCTGTGTTATTGGCTGAGGTGCTTTAATCAGCCACAGATAGACACAGATTTCTGGTCTCTACCCGCCGACGTTATGGCGTGTACACATAATAGATGACGTCTGCTAGCGATGCGGGGCCGGTGAACACAAACGTCCCCTGCCCGTGGATTCCCGCTAGCGGGCCGGTGCCGAGGCCCACCGTCATCACGTTGCTGTGCCAATTGCCCCGGGTGAGGCTGCCCTCGCCACGATACCCGAGCGTGCCGCCGTTATAGCTCAGGACCTCGTCGAAGGTAAGGCTAAAGTCACCGTTGGCCGAAGTGCGCTGGACCAGGTGGCCTTCGACGATGCCGGTCACGACCGAACGGTCTGCCAGGCAGATGTCGTGCAGGCCGGTGAAGTCGAACTGGACGAACGTTTGCCTGCCGGCTTGCCGCTCTTGAAAGTTCGATTGGCTAGTGAGCTGGACCGTCCCGTCGCAGCGCTCGGGCGCCGCCGGCGACGAATTCGCAGAGGTCACGAGGATGGAGAGTGCAGCGACGATGTAAGTCAGAAAGTTTTTTCTGCTTTTCATAATATGATTTTCTTCCTTTGTTTTGGGTTTGTGGCCGTCGTTCCGTTAATCCGGATACTCAGACCGTTTCCCATTCCTCCCCGAAAGTTTGCGCCGCATTGCAAAGAAAGTGACGGAAGCAGATATAGGACTTGGCGTGTCGCAGTACGATGCAGCGCTACGAAGCGCAGAGATAGCAACGACTCACGCCGCAACGAGATGTCGCCCAACGCCGTCTGATACCATCTCACAGATTCGGTCCCGCCCACATCGTTGTAGAACTGGCCTATGGGCGAGGCGCTGGCGTAGGACGTGGCCTCACCGTCGGACTGGGTCTCGCAGTGGCGCTCGGCGTTGCGGTTGCAGTTGCCGTCGGCGTAGCTGTTGCAGTTGCCGTCGGCGTTGGCGACGGACCCCCACTCAGAAACGCATTCCGCACCGATTCCATGGTGCTCTCCGAGCCGTTGCGAGAAGCCGCAGCGATAATAACCCCGCGCGCGAATGTAGATGTTCTGTCCGGTCGGCAAGTTTAAACCGGTTAGTATCCAGCTGTTTCCAGTCGCCGTACCGTTGCCCAGGAAAGTGTAGGTCACATTGTCGGCGGAATACTCAAAGATAACGCGGGTGAACTGCAGGCTGGAGCCGCCGAGCGTCCAGGTAATGGTGGTTTGCGTCACGGCGAGGTTTTGCAGCGCGGCGGTGTCGTTGGTCAAACGAGCGAAAAGACTGCGCGTCTGTCCGCCGATACTGCTGAACATGCCACCCGCTAAAATCTTGCCGTCCGCCTGCACCGCGATTGACTGGACATTACCGTTCGCGTTCGGGTCGAACGAATCAGCTAGTCCGGTGGTGCCATCGAGCCGGGCGATATGGTTGCGAGTCTGTCCGCCGATGCTGGTGAACACGCCGCCCACTACAATCTTGCCGTCCGCCTGCACCGTTATCGAATAGATACGCTCATTCGCGTTCGGGTTGAATGAATCAGCCAAGCCGGTGGTGGGATCGAGCCGGGCGATATTGTTGCGCGTCTGTCCGCCGATATTGCTGAACAAGCCACCCGCTACAATCTTTCCGTCCGTCTGCACCGCGAATGAATGGACATTACCGTTCGCGTTCGGGTCGAAAGCATTGTCGAGCGTGCCGTCCGGCGTTCAGCCGGGCGATATGGTTGCGCGTCTGTCCGCCGATGCTGGTGAACAAGCCGCTCGCTAGAACCTTGCCGTCCGTCTGCACCGTGATCGAATAGATACGGTCATTCGCGTTCGGGTTGAACGAATCAGCCAGACCGGTGGTGGGATCGAGCCGGGCGATATGGTTGCGCGTCTGCCCGCCAATGCTGGTGAACTCGCCGGCCGCTAAAATGTTGCCGTCCGATTGCACCGCAAGTGCATACACCGTACTGCTCGCGTTCGGGTTGAACGAATCAGCCAGTCCGGTGATAGGATCGAGCCGGGCGATATAATTGCGCGACTGTCCGCCAATGCTGTTCGCTCCATTGAAAAAGCCACCAGCTAAAATCTTGCCGTCCGCCTGCACCGCGATTGAATGGACAGCATCGTTCGCGTTCGGGTTGAAAGCGGTGTCGAGCGTGCCGTCCGTATTCAAGCGCGCGATGTTGTTCCGCGTCACTCCCAAAACGGTGCTGAAGCTGCCGCCGATAAGAATCTTACCGTCCGCCTGCACGGCGGTGGCAGTAACATAGGTGCCGACGGTACTGAGATTGAGCGTCTGGTCGAGCCTGCCGTCGGTTTCCAGACGGGCGATGCGGTTGCGCGTCACCGTCGCTCCGCCGTTCGGCGAGAGCGTGGTGAACAAGCCGCCAGCTAAAATCTTGCCGTCCGCCTGCACCGCGATTGAACGGACAACATCGTTCGCGTTCGGGTCGAACGAATCAGCCAGGCCCGTCGTGGGATCGAGCCGGGCGATGCGGTTGCGGGTCTGTCCGCCAATGCTGGTGAAAGCGCCGCCCGCTAAGATCTTGCCGTCCGCCTGCACCGCGATTGCATAGACATCAACTGTTCGCGTTCGGGTCGCACGAATCAGCCAAGCCGGTGATGGGATCGAGTCGGGCAAAGCCAACGCGCGGCTGTCCGCCGATCAAGGTGAACAGCCGCTCACTAGAATCTTGCCGTCCGCCTGCACCGCGATCGCTTGGACGCTGGGGAATCATAACGGGTGGCCCGCCTGCGGGTCGAACGAATCAGCCAAGCCGGTCGTGGGATCGAGCCGTGCGATGCTGTTGCGGGACTGTCCGCCGATGCTGAGCGAAAAAGCCGCCCACTAGAATCTTGCCGTCTGCCTGCACCACGATTGAAAGGACAGCAGGAATCCCGGCGACCTATCGTCGCGTTCGGGTCGAACGAATCAGCCAAGCCGGTCGTGGGATCGAGCCGGGCGATGCTGTTGCGCGTCTGTCCACCAATAATGCCGAAATCCCCGCCCGCTAAAATCTTGCCGTCCGCCTGCACCGTGATTGAAAAGAAAACTTCTTCGCTGTCCGCGTTCGGGTCGAACGAATCAGCCAAGCCGCTTACGGGATCGAGCCGGGCGATGCGATTGCGCGTCTGTCCGCCGATGCTGTTCGCTCCGTTGAAAGCGCCGCCCGCCAAAATCTTGCCGTCCGCCTGCACCGCGATTGCATATGACAACAATTGAGCGGCGGCGGGCCTTTGCGTTCGGGTTCGTCACATTCGGGTCAAACGCGTTGTCGAGCGTGCCGTCCGGATTCAGCCGGGCAATGTGGTTGCGCGTTACCGGTCCACCTGGACGAGAGCGTTGTAAAACCGCCGCCGATAAGAATCTTGCCGTCTGGTTGGACGACGACGACATACACCGGCCCATTTGCGTTCGGATCGAAACCGTCAAGCGCGGAACCGCCATCGGTAGTCGGCAAGCTGAAACGGGAAACATCGTAACTGCCCTGTGCGGAAAATGTCGGCACCGAGAACAGACCGGCTGAATCCCGCGACGAGATCTTTGGTTGGGCGAACACGTTGGAGAACCCGCCAAGACCGAGCAGCGCCAGAAAGATGCCGACTAAGATGATAAACAGACGAATTAAAACGCGAACATTAAAAAACGCGGATTGGGAGGAGGATTTCTTTTTCATTCTTTTCTTGTTTTGGGTTTGTGGTCTTGCAGACCGTTTCCCATTCCTTCCCGAAAGTTTGCGACGCCGTTGCAAAGAAAGTGACGGGAGCCACAGCGCTCTGCGTGTCGCAGTGCGATGCCACGCCCTAACCGAGCGAAGCGGCGACAGCTCGCGGATCTATTTCGGCGCGCGTGAGCCGAAGATCTTGTCGACGCGCAGGTCGCCCAGTTTCAACTGGCCGTAGCCCGGGTATCCGCCGATCTCTTCCCTGCCTGCGAGCAGTTGTTGGAATTCCGGAACGCTACGAACTGGGTCCCACACCGGATCGATTTTGAGTCGGTTCAGGGAGACGGCGATGCCTGCGGGAATGGAGAGCAAATGGCGCAGGGTTTTGACAGCTTCGGGTGCCTCGCCGGTGCGCGCCTGGATTTGCGCCAGTCCGACGGCGAAGGAGGGGCCGCCGAAAGCATCCTTCTCGATCGGCAACCATTCAGCCGCCTGATGCGCCATCCGCAGGGCGTCAGCCTTGCGCCCAAGGGCGAGATAAACCCAGCTTAATTGTGTCATCGCGAAGCCGTCGTCCGGCCGCTCGCGCAATCTCGCCTCCATCAGTGCGCAGGCTTCTTCGCTCTCGGCTTTTTCGCCCGCCGCATCCCCCGCCAGCACACGAATCGCCACCCGCGCCACAAGTCGCGAAACACGCTCCCTCGGATCATCGTTCTCGTTCTTCGCATGCTGCAAGGCGCCGGCGAAGTCTCGTTCCAGGACGTGAAGATAACTGAAGTCTTCGATGATATTCGACACGCTCCCGCGGACCGCGTTTGTCGTCAGGGTGACGCCGGACGGCAGGGAGCCAATGACACGCCTGGCGGCGTCGGTCCGCCCGTCCCCATTGACACAGCTGAGGAACAAATTGCGCAGGGCCACCCTGATTGTGGGGATGTAGCGTGATTGAACGGGACGCGGCCCGCTTTGCGTCGTTCCACTGGCGCAGATTGACGTAGCTGGCGGCAATATTTGCCGGAATGGTGTCGTCCCGAGGGTCCAGTTCTTCAGCCCTGGCCATCTCGACCAGCGAGCGTTCCCACTGCCCCATCCGCCGATAGACGTAGCCGGAAAACTTTCGTGCATCCGCGTGATTCGGCTGGAGTTCGAGGGCACGCTGAAAGGCCGGAAGAGCCTGCTCATATTCCCGGTGGCCCATATAATAAAACAAGGCGAGTGAGACGTGCGATTCTGCGAAATCGGGCGCGATCGCGAGCGCTCCATCCACGAGCGTCTTCACCTCCTCCAGTTCGACTGGCGTTAGCGGGGTCACCAGCCAATGCCACCAGAGCCGGTTGCGGGCGAGGCGTGCGGCCGCGACAGCGAAACTCGGGTCGAGACTCAAGGCCCGCCGGTAGAAGTCGGCAGCACGATCAAGCGGTTCTGCAGTTACCAGGCTTTCGCCCCGTCGCTGTTCATACTCCCCTCTCAAAAATAAGTCGTAAGCCTCTGGATCGCGTGTGGCTGCCGCTGCCAGCACGACCGCTTCGCTCGCCGAGAGCTTCGCGCGCAAAGCATTGCCGATTTCCTGCGAGATTTCGCTTTGGATGGCGAAGACGTCTCTCAAGTCGCTGTCGTAGTTTTTTGTCCAAACGCGCCTGTCCGAACGTGCATCAATGAGCTCAACGTTTACACGCACTCGCTCGCCATCCTTTTGCACGGTTCCTTGCAGAACCGTGGCGACACCGAGTTCTTTCGAGACGCTCCTCAAGTCCCTGGGCTTGCTCCCATACTTCTCGGTGGAAATCCGCGAGATGACCTTCAGGTCTGCCACACTCGCGAGCTTGGTCAGGATCTGGTCCTGAATACCTTCGGCGAAGTGGGGGTTGCCTTGGTCGGCGTTTAGGTTTTCGAATGGGAGGACCGCGATGCTTTTGGCAGGGACATTCGCGGGCAATGCCTGTTCCTGCGATCGTCGGAATACCGGGAACGCGACTGCGCTGGCCAGCGCGATGACCGCAGCAGCCAGTGCCAGACGACGCGGGGTCTTCCAGCGATCGAGAAACTGGTCGCGGCACTCTTGCAATTTCGACGTGAGCGCGCGAACACCGGGCCGCGCAGCGGGCTCGGCTGCAAGCATCGAAGCGAGGAGCGTGATCAGGCGAGCGGGCGCCCGCGCGGCTTTCAGTTGTTCGATCGGTAAGGCATGCGAGTGCTGGCTCGTGCGAATCTGTTCGATGGTCGCGCCTTGGAAAGGCCTGTGGCCGGTGAGCAGATACCAGAGAGTTGCGCCTAACGAATAGATGTCCGAGCGAACGTCGACGCGCGCATCAGTGAATTGCTCCGGACTCGCGAAAGCCGGCGTGCCAACAAATCCTCCGTGCGTTAGGCCCATCGCATCCGGCTTTTCGACAAGTGCTTTCGCCACGCCGAAGTCGATCACCTTTACAAGTAGATGCGACGCCTTCGTCGCATTCTTCCTGGATGAATGCGAGCTCCTCGTTGCGTTGTCGTTTGAAGAAGAAAGCGCGGGGGCGCCGCATCCACCACCATCAAATTCGCCGGCTTCAAATCCCGATGCACCAGGCCCTGCTTCTCGGCCGTCGCGAGCGCGCTGCTGACCTGGAGCGCGATGTCTATCGTGGTGAGCGCATCGAGCGGCCCGGTCCGGCGAACACGCATCTCCAGCGTTTCGCCTTCCACCAGTTCCATCGCGCAAAAGCATTGGCCGTTCTCTTCGCGAATACCGAAATGGTAAACGGTCGCGATATTTGGATGTCGCAACGATGCGGCCGTCCGTGCTTCGCGCATGAACCGTTCGCGTGCTTCCGCTCCGCGTTTCACCCATTCCGAATCGATGAGCTTGAGCGCGACCGGCCGTTGCAGCGAGGTATCGACCGCGCGATACGTCACTCCCATTGCACCGCGGCCGAGTTCCCACGGCGTTCCATCATCATGGCGCTCGATCCGGTAGTTACCGAGTCGATCCGCTACGGAAGAAAGCGGGGCTTCGTTAGGCTCTTCCACGTCGTCGAATCCGACGCGCAGCAGGCAAATCATGCAGCGCCCGAGATTGCGAGAGAATCCTCCCTCCAGCCGTGTCCCACAGTCAGGGCAGATTGGTATCGTGGGTTCCTGTGTCAGCATCAGGAAAAACCTTTTTTAGCCATCGGATGCCTTCTTAGCAGCCTCCGCCTAAAAAGCCAAGTGCCGAAGCAAGGAAACGAATTTCACGCAAAGGCCGAAGGCGCAATGAATGAAGTAAGATACCACAGCCTTTCCTTAGAAGTCTTTGGGCTTTGCGACTTAGCGTCTTTGCGTGAAATTCGTTCCGCGCGATGTCTCAAACATTTTCCCTCCAAGGTTCTAGCTTCACGCGACGCGAGGCGTTGCGCACGGTCGTGCTGACTATTGGGGGAACCGCGTTGCCGGGCGCTTTGAGTTTTCTTAGTCCAGGAGCGCGAGCGGCCAGTCCCAGTCCGAGTGCATCTCCCAGTGCGCCCCCGATGGTCTCCAATTCTCTCGGCGGGAAGTTCAGTCTAATTACCGGCGCAGGTGGAAACATCGCCGTGCTCGGCGGGGACGACGGTGTGATCGTCATCGATAGCGGGTTGCCGAATCTCGCCGCCAGGACTGCGGCGGAGATCGCGAAGAGCGGCCGCATTGCGCTGCTGGTGAACACACATTGGCATCCCGATCACGTGGGCGGAAACGACCTCCTCGCGCAGGCCGGCGCACAGATCATGGCCCATGAGAATTGCCGGAAGCGCCTATCGACCGATCAATTCATCGAGGCGTTGGACATGAAGGTGCTGGCTTCTGCCGCGACTGCCTGGCCGCGCGTGACTTTCGCGAGCGAAACGACTTTACACCTTAATGGTGACGAAATCCGGCTCGTGCCGGTGCCGCCGGCGCACACCGATGGCGACATCTTTGTTCATTTCAAGAAAGCCGATGTAATCCACGCCGGCGATTTGTTCTTCAATGGCAGGTATCCATTCATCGATTATTCGACCGGCGGCTGGCTCGGCGGAATGATCGCCGCGACGAAAACGCTGTCCGGAATGACGACCCCGAACAGCCGCATCATTCCGGGCCATGGACCGCTGGCGACGCCGGAAGATCTGCGCGGTTATCTCGCCTTCCTCGAAACGATGCTTGAGCGCTTCACGAAACTGAAGAACGAGGGCAAGACGGTGGACGAAGTCGTAGCCGCCGCGCCCGCGAAGGAATTTGATGAGAAGCTTGGCAAAGGTTTCATGAAGCCGGAGCAATTCGTCCGCATTGCCTACACCGGTTTGCTCAAGCACCGGTGAGCCGCTCAGAGGCTCACGCAAAGAGGCCAAGGCGCAAAGGCTTCCCAGAACCGTATTTTGCCTCTCCAATTCTTGTGCCTCCGAAATTGCGCATCGCGCGGCGAATGTTCGCTAATCCGATGCCAGCACTTCGCAAAGATGTCGCAGCTCCGCGTCAACCTCGGACGCTTTCGCCACGGTGCCACCCACTTCCTCCCGCAAAATAGTGCGATATCTCGAGCGCATCCGGGCCACATCGCTGCGCAGTGTTGTGATCGGCCGGCCCAGCCTTAGAGAGATTTCTTCGTATGGAACTGCGGCTTCGCTGGAGACCGAAAGATGTGAGTTCAACTGCTTGAAGAGCTCATCCTTTCCCGCCAGCGCGCATTCCTCGGCGAGCCGGTCCAGCGCTTGCCGGAGCAGCGTCTCTGCCCACTCGCGTTCGTAAATGCGTTCAGCGCTCCAGGTCTGCGAGCCCACGGCTCGGGCGTCCGCCTCGGCGATCGCGGCCGTATCGAGCGGTCCCAGTATCATGCCACCACCGCGCTTCTGTGTACGGTCGTGAGCACGTGCGTGGGCCACGAAATGCTTTAGTGCGCCGAGCAAAAAGGAACGGAACCGTCCCTTATCTGGATCGGCGCGGGCATAGGCGCGCGATTCGATCAAATGCGCGAAAAAGCCTTGTGTCAGATCTTGCGCATCGTCCGGGTTTGAGCCCTGGCGTCGTAGGAAGAGAAAAATTGGCCGCCAATAAATCCGGCACAGTTCCGACAGCGCCCTCAGCGCGTTGTCCGGCGGTGTTTGCGATTCCCCCGCATCGAGGACCATCGTCCAGCGAGTGGAGGTGAACAAACCCTGGCGCGTGGTTTCGGTGGGGGACACCGCAGGCATGCGACGTTTTTATGTGGTGGGACGAATTTATGCAAGGCTAACAGGCGACAGACGTGCTAACTCCAGTAGCGGTCACGTAACCGGCCAACTCACGAATTAGATTGCACGTTTCAGCAGCAATATGTCTAATGGCGTTGCTCGCGCCTTGTGGCATGGGAGATGAACACCCCAGCTAACCCAGAACCGTCTCGCGGTGCTCTCACAGCGGCTCTCCGATTCTTCTTAATTTTCGTCGCAAACGCATTTGCTCAGGAGAGAGCGGAGGTTACGGAAATGGAACGCGTCATTGTGACCGGTTCGAACATTCCCACAGCGGAAGAGACCGGACCGAATCCGGTGGACACGTACCGGCCGCAGGACCTCGAGAAACTGGGCATCCGCAATGCGACGGACCTGACAACATTTCTACCACAGGAGGCGGGCGGGACCACGAACTTGAACATTAGTAACGGCGGTCTTGGCACAGTCCAGTTCAACTTGCGCGGCTTGTTGCCGAAGGAAACGTTAGTCCTGGTCGATGGCAAACGCGTCCCTTATGCTACGGGCGGCGCTGGCAGTAGCGCAGGTGTGAACATAAACCTTATCCCCTTTGTGTTTGTCGATCACATCGACATTCTGAAGGATGGCGCCTCGGCTGTGTACGGTTCCGACGCAGTGGCTGGAGTCGTCAACTTCTTCCTGATCCACAAATTCCGTGGCTTGGAGATTGGTGGCACTTATGGGAACACAAACCTCGGAGCGTCGAATGACATGGGCGAGTGGGAAGCATGGTTAAAAGCCGGCACTGGAGATGACAAGACAGATATTGTTGTTATCGCCGATTTCTGGCAGCGCACCGGTGGTCTCTTCAGCACGGACCGTGACATTTCTGCCAATGCTTTCTTTATTCCCTTTGGAGGATTCGACCAGCGCAGCGGGTTTTTCCCCGGTCGCGTTGGCAACTTCCGCTTGCTCCCGCGTATGTTTTTCGGCCCGGACGGGCCGCCCCAGCCTGGTGTGAACACGCCATCGCCGCACTCGGCACCGAACGCGGCAACCTCTCCATTTTACAAGACACCCTATACGCCGCTTTTGCTGAAACGCGGGATCCCGCCAAACGCGCCGGGAATTATTGCTCCTAATGCGTATCCAGGTGCTCCCGGGGTCATCGGTCCCAATGCAGCGGTTTTCTTTCCACAGTTCGGCACTGATTATAAGGGAGGTGGCGACTACTTCGCCTATAACTTCGCAGCAGTTACGCCAGCGCTCCCGTCTGCGGAACGACAGAGCTTCTACGGATCGTTCATGCGCGACGTATGCGACAAATACCTTGTCATATTTACGGACTTTAAAATTGTCCGGTCGCTGTTCGATTCTTCCTTCGCGGCTGTGCCATTTACACCTGATCCATTCAAAAACTCGGACGGCACACCTTTTAGCTCGATCGGCATTAGTGTGCCGATCTCGAATCCATTTAATCCGTTTACGGTGGGGGACACGACTTTGATAAACAACGGTGTCCCAGTCCCTGTGACCACTGGCGTTCGATTCCGGGCCATTAACGATAGCGGGCCCAGAAGTGCAAAGCTTCCTTATAACGATTATCTCTTCGATGTTGGCCTGCGCGGTGAGTTGGGCGAATTTGGCGATTACTTTAGAACTTGGAACTGGGAGCTTGGTTTCCGCTATTCACGAACCGAGTCCTGCTTTTGCCTGGGCGCAGGCGAGGTCAGCCAGTCGGCACTGCGCGATGCACTGTTGGATACAGACCCGGCTACGGCATTTGATCCCTTCTTGAATTTTACCGCCCATAACACGCGGGCAGCCAGAGCTAGAGTTTACACGGAGCTGAATAACACTGGGGTGTTTGAGTGGCCTTTGGGTTACACCACCGTTAACGGCAACCTGTTTAATCTTCCCGCCGGACCAGTTTCGTTTGCAATCGGCGGCGAGTATCACGGAGAACGAGTAAGGATCGATCGTGACTCAATTAGTAACACGTTCGACGCGATTGGCCCAAATGGACAAAGCTTCAAGGCAAACCGGGATGTCTGGGGAGTGTACGAGGAAGTGCGGGTGCCGTTCACGAGCCCTATTTGGAACTTTCCCGGCTTCTACAGCTTCGAGGTTGACTTTGCTGAACGCGAGGAATGGTACACTAACAATACTTCCGCAGTTCTACCCACAGGGTTCCAACCGTTTGTGCCCTCGGAGCACAGCAGGTATGACGCACAAAAGCCGAAGGTTTCTGTGCGCTGGCAGCCGCTCGATCCCAAGGGGATTGGCGCCATAACCTTGCGTGGCAGCTACAGCGAAGCATTTCATGCACCCACGCTATTGGAGCTTACGCCTGCGAGCACGCAGAACTTTGCCCAGATTCAGGATCCTTTTTCCACCTTCACCGACCCGCAAATCGAGCAGCGCTTTACCGGAAACCCCAACCTGCACCCAGAAGTCGCCTATGAATGGACGTACGGGATCGTTTATAGCCCGAAGTGGATTAAAGGGCTTACACTCAGCTCAGACTGGTGGCATATTGACATGCGCGATATCGTGAGGTTGCTCGGTGCGCAGTTCATAGTCTCAAATGATATTCCCGGCCTCGTGTTTCGTTCGCCTCCTCCTCCTGACGGTCCCCCGGGCGACCGAGGTCCAATTACGTTGGTCATTAATCCAAACGAAAACCTTGCTGGCGCGGTTTTCGAAGGGCTCGACTACGAAGCGATCTATGTTCTGGATTCTTCGCTTTTCGGCCACGGGGATTTTGGCAGGCTAACGGCGACGGTAAATGGCACCTACCTATCCCGGGCTCAGCTCCAGGTGAGACCCGACACGAAGCGGTTCGGCATTGCAGGTGAGTTCCTTTCGACGTCCTTCACCCTGACTAGCTCGCTGCCGAGGCATCGGGCTAATTTTAGTTTGTTCTACGACGGTCCGGCTGACACTTGGATGGTTGGCTTGGACGTGGGCGCGGTAGTTCACTTCATCAGTGATTACAACGATGACAATATCGACCTAACAGTATCGCCGAAGCCTAACATGCCGATAACAGGAGGGCCTAACAAACCCTCTCGCTATCCTTTTCGTGCGCGAAACGTTGACTCTTGGGTTACGCTGGACGTGATTGCCTCCTATACATTTAACCTGCTACAGCCGACGCCGGCGGGAGTGCCTGGCTTTGCAAAGGACGGGGAGAAAAACGTGAAGACGAAGGATGGTAAGGAGAAAAATGTTCTGCCGGTGTCGACGGCTGAGTACGGCTGCAGCAACTGGAGATGGTGGCTTAACAACGTCACGGTCAGCGCTGGACTTCAAAACGTGATTGACGAAGACCCGCCATTTGTGGCTGGCAGCTTCGAGAACGGCTACGACGAATCGCTCACTACGATCAAAGGCCGGTTCTGGTATGTTCAGCTAAAGAAGAGATTCTAAAGCGATTTCTTGACGCCTCTTAGCAACAGGCCACTGGCCCAGGTTGGTGCTCGCCCTTGTGCTCTAAGTGAACTAATTCTGCCAGCTAACAAGCACCTCGCTTGCTGTCGCTCCCGAGAGGCGTTTCGGCACCGATTTGCACCCGCACGGCTGCCTGCACGTCAACTGCGGAAAGTGCGGATCACTCACGTGTACGGATTGGAAAATTGAAACGAATTCAAACCATCCCGAGCTTCATCCGGCCGGCTTCGCTGATCATGTTCTGATTCCATGGCGGGTCCCAGACAAGCTGCACATCGGCTTCATCGATACCGTCTATGCTTAGAATTTTGCTCTGCGCATCGTGTGCGATTGCCGGTCCCATTCCGCAACCAGGCGCGGTCAAAGTCATTTTCACTTCCACGCGCGTGCCGCCGTCGTCTTTCTTCATCAAGCGACAATCGTATACCAAACCAAGATCGACGATGTTAACCGGAATCTCGGGGTCATAGCATTGCCTGAGCTGGTTCCAGACGTCTTCCTCTGAAGCTTCGCCGTTAGTGCTTACAGATTTTTGCGTTTGCTGGGGTTGGGGTTTTTCCAATCCGAGCGCATCCAGGTCTTGCTCCGCCACCCGCGCAAGGCCCTGATATGTTGCAACCGTATAGCTACCCCCGAGGCTTTGCGTAATCACGCCCTGAGTTCCGGCCGGGATGGTCGTTTCCTGACCACTGGGAATTTGGATTGCCGCACAATCACGTTTCAATGTGAATTCAGTGTTTTCGTACATAGTGTCCTGTCTTTGTCATTCCGAGCGAAGTCGAGGAATCTCTGGACGTACTTAGAACGAAGCGAGTTCTCCCTCGCCGCTGGAAAACAGTTGTCCACTACTATGCCACAAACCGAGAAAATGACGAATGACCTCGCCGCTCGAAAGCCTAATTAATACACATCCCGTTTATAGCGCTTCTCGTTCTTCAGTTTCTCGACGTAGTCGTTCGCTTGATCGACGGTTTTGCCGCCGTGTTCCTGGACAATCTTGCGGAGCGTCGCATCCACGTCCTTAGCCATGCGGCGCGCGTCACCGCACACGAAAAACTGCGCGCCCTCGGCATCGATCCATTTCCAGATCTCGGCCGCGTTTTCCGCCATCTTGTGCTGGACGTAGATCTTCTGGGCCTGATCGCGCGACCACGCGCAATCGAGCCGCGCGAGAATTCCCTCTTTCATGAACGTGTCGAAATCGTCCTCGTACGCGAAATCGCAGCTGACATGCTGCGCTCCGAAAAACAGCCAGTTTTTTCCTTTGGCTCCGGTGACCTGTCTTTCCTGCAAGTACGCTCGAAACGGCGCAACCCCGGTTCCAGGTCCCACCATAATAATCGGCGTATCTGGATTCTCGGGCAGATGAAAATGTTTTGCGTTGCTTGGGAAAACCGGCACTGGCGCGTCATCCGCGCGGTCGGCAAGAAATGAAGAGGCCACCCCTTTTCGCATGCGTCCGTGGCTTTCATAACGAACAACGTCCACAATCAAATGCACCTGGTCGGGAAACGCCTTTAGGCTCGAAGCGACTGAATAGAGTCGCGGTTGTAATTTTGACAGCAACCCGACGAATTCTTCCGGACTGAAGCGCGCAGATCGATGGTCAACGAGAAAGTCGATCACTTCCATGCCCCAAAGATAAGTCTGCAGATCCTGTTTGCGGTCTGGAGCGAGAAGATAATGAAGCGTTGGCGCAGCGCTGGCGCGCTGGGCGATCGCCTTCAGAAATTTCGGCGTTGGTTGGGTGATGCTGTAGTCGCGCAACAGGGCTTCCCGCAGAGAAGTTGGTTCTCCCTTGACCCGCGGCACTTGTTCACTGCCGGTTGCGCCGAGGGCGCGAATAATTTCATCCACCAACTCGGGATCGTTTGTTGGATAGACGCCGACGGAATCGCCTACTTCAAAGCTTAATCCCCAGCCCGTGAGATCGAGTTCAAAATGGCGCGTGTCCTTTTCCGACTCCGGTCCGCTCATCCGTCGGTTGACCGACATCTTGGCGGGAAAAGGGTTGGTCCGCGAATACGGCAGGGCGGCAACAGTGGCAGTAGCTTCAGTCATAGCAGCATTTTTTAACGGCGATTTGTAATCGCCGCAAATGTTCACCCGTTATTTCCAATCGCGAGCATCGCGCAGCTTCACGCGTTCTTCTGGGGATGTTTAGTTCGACGGCCTGGCTTCGGCCTTTCCGTAGCCCGCGCGATAGCGAAATCAACCTGTCGTTTGAAGACGTCGACGCGGGCAACAAAAACCGACAGCTTATCCCCCACCCTGAATCGCTTGCGAGATCGTTGCCCAATGAGTTGTCGCCGGGCGGGCTCAAAGACATAGAAGTCGTCCGTAAGCGACGAGACGTGGATGAGACCGGTGAGGAGAGCGTCAGGCAATTCGACCATTAATCCGTAATTCCGAACATCCACAACGGTCGCTGAAAAGATTTGTGGCTTGCGACCGGCGAGTTGCTGTTGGAAAAACTCGAGCTTCTTCATCTGCGTTGCATCGATTTCGGCGTCGGCCGCATTTCGCTCAGTCGCTGAAATGTGCTCGGCGAGAGAAGTGACCTCTGCCATGTCCATATGGCACGGCGCGTCATTCCGTGACCCCCGTTCGGCCATTTGAGATCCTGCGGATGGCAACGAAGTGCCGTGACTACCTAGTGCGCGGTGAACGACCAGATCGGCATAACGCCGGATTGGACTGGTAAAATGTAAATAATTCGTCTTTGCCAAGCCGTAATGCCCAAGCGGCCGGGGATCATAGCGTGCCCTCTTGAGACTTTTCAGCAGACCGACTTTCAGCGCCTGCTCTTCGGGTTTTCCGCGGATTTCGGCAAGCAATCGCTGCAATTCGGCGCGATGCGTGAGATCGCCAACTTTGTAACCAAAACTGAGCGCGAACTCACGGTACTCTGCAAGCTTTTCTGGCTCGGGATTCTCGTGAACGCGATAGACCGTTGGAATTGCTCGCTTTTTTAGTTCCCGCGCCACCGCTTCGTTGGCGGCCAGCATGAATTCTTCGATCAGCTGATGCGATTCATCGTTCTCGACGCGCTCCAATCGCACTGGTTTGCCTTGCTTGTCGACACAGACCTTTACTTCCGGAAAATCAAGATCCAGTCCGCCGTGTTCGAATCGTTTTCGCCGCAATAACGCGGCGAGCTCCCAGGCAACGTGAAGACGTTCGCCCAACCGGTCCCGGGGCGGCGACTTTAAAATCGAGTATGCCTCTTTGTATGTAAGCCGGTGCGCACTTCGAATCACGCTCCGTGCAAAACGCGCACTTTTAGCTGCGCCACGTTTATCGAACTGGATAAAGGCCGAATGCGTGAGCCGATCGACGTCTGGCTTGAGGCTGCAAACCCCGTTGCTCAACCGCTCCGGCAGCATCGGTATAACGCGGTCGGGCAAATAAACACTGTTGCCGCGCAGCCGTGCCTCGCGATCTAACGCGCTGCCCGGTGCCACGTATGCGGCGACGTCCGCGATGTGCACGCCGAGCTGCCAACCGCCATTGGCAAGCTTCTCCACGTTAATGGCGTCATCGAAATCCCGTGCGTCGTCGGGGTCGATCGTAACGATCAATTGTTTGCGCAAATCTTCGCGTCCCGCGATCTGCTGCGGCTCGACAGTTTCCGGAATACCTTCGGCCTGCGCCAACACGTCCGATGGAAATTCCGTCGGCAAATGATACTTCCGAATAATCGAAAGCACGTCCACGCCTGGCGCCGTTGCAGGCCCGAGCACTTCAATGATTTCACCCTCGGGATTCACATGGCGCGACTGCCAGTCCTCGAGACGCACCACCACCTTGTCACCAACCGTAGCGGCGGTCTCCGATCGCCGATCTCCCGGCGCCACCGCTACAGGGCGTACGTAAACATCATGCACGAAACGCGGATCATCCGGCACGACGTAATAAAAATTCCGTGATCGCTGCAGGGTGCCGACGACCGTATCGTGAGCGCGCTCCAGGATTCGAATCACACGCCCTTCGCGACGTCCCTTTATTCGCCCTGCAGGCGGCTCCGGCGAAATACGCGCAACGACCCGATCTCCATGCATCCCTACCCCAACGTTTTCAGCCGCAATGAAAACGTCCGATTCACCCGATTTTTCCGAGGTGAGAAAGCCGTAGCCGGCCGGATGAATTGATAGTTTCCCGGTTACCAGGTCAGCCTCGGCCGGCAGGACGTATCGATCCTTCCGAATGCGCGCGATCTCGCCACCGCGTTCGAGGTCCCGCAATGTTTTGCGCAATGTAACTCGTGCCCTGCCGGTGACACCAAATTTCCGGCCGATTTCGATCATGTTTAGCGGCCGGTAATCTTTCCTGGACAGGAGCGCGAGAAGTTGTTCTCTAATTTTAGGTTCGTTGACGATCATTTGGGCGAGACAATATGCTCAGGTTTGTCGATTTGACGCGATTTCAATCGGGGGTCTGACAATGCGAAAGCCTTTCACTGGTGTCGCAGTCGTGATCCTACTCACGGCTTTCGCCTTATTCGCGGCAGGAGGAGCGAAGCTTAAGGTCACAAGCTCTGCTTTCCAGGAAGGTGGCAACATTCCATCAAAATTCACGTGCGACGGGTCGGACACCAGCCCATCTTTGCAGATAACCGGTGTTCCTTCGGAGGCGAAAAGTCTTGTTTTGATTGCGGATGACCCGGATGCGCCTGGCGGATTGTTCACTCACTGGCTGGTCTGGAACATTCCGTCACAGACCAATTCAATTGCGGAAGGCAGTGCGCCAAAGGGCGTGCTAGGCGCAAATGATTTCGGCAAATCTGGTTACCGTGGTCCCTGTCCGCCTCCAGGCATACATCGATATTCTTTCAAGATTTTCGCCCTCGATCGCGAGCTGGAATTGCGTTCTGGTGCAAAGCGGAGCCAGGTGAATGCAGCGATGAAAGGTCATGTCATCGCACAGGGCGAACTCGTCGGGCGCTACTCTCGCAAATGATAACTGTAGCGACGGTCTATGACCGCCGAGAGGAGCTGAATTCGGCGCTCAAAGAGCGCGCGCTGCAGGGATTTCGAATAATCGAACGTCTGCGTTAGTCTGATTCGTAATGCGCGAGAGGAGCTGGAAAATCGGTAACCGCGTCTACGACGTGTCACGGCATGGGTTAGTCATGGGTGTGTTGAACGTAACGCCGGACTCATTTTCCGATGGCGGTGAATTTCTTGAAGCAGACAGGGCCAGCGAACGCGGCCTACAGATGGCGGCGGAGGGCGCTCACATCATCGATATCGGCGGCGAATCGGCGCGTCCTGGATCAGAGCCGGTCACGGTCGAGGAGGAATTGCACCGGGTGATTCCAGTGATACAAAACCTGCGTCCAAAACTCGATGTCCCCATTTCAATCGACACTTCGAAAGCAGAAGTGGCGCGCGCGGCGATTGAGGCGGGCGCTTCGATTGTGAATGATGTCACCGGCGGGCGCGGGGACCACCAAATGTTGCCGCTCGTTGCCGAAACCAAATCGGCCTTCGTCATCATGCACATGCAAGGCACCCCCCGCACGATGCAGATCCAGCCGCGTTACAAAGATGTCGTTGCGGAAATTTCTGAATTTTTTCGACAACAATATGCCCTCGCCATAGGTTTAAACATTGATCCCATGGCAATTGCGTTTGATCCGGGCATTGGTTTCGGGAAAACGCTCGAACACAACCTCGAATTGCTGGCGAAGTTGGAACAACTGCGCACGCATGATCGAGCAATGGTGGTTGGCGTTTCCCGCAAAGCGTTCCTCGGCAAGTTGATCCGATCGCCAGAGATCAGAGACCGGCTCACCCCCGGCGTCGCGCTGACTTCACTCTTACGCGCGCGGGGCGCGGACGTGTTTCGTGTTCACGATGTGAGGGAAAACGTTTATGCATTGCGAGTAACTGAAGCGATTCTGCAGAAGGCACAATGATTCATCAACTTATAGACTTGTGGCTGAGAGGCTGGCGGAGCCTGGTGGAGATCCTTCTGCTGTGGGTGGCCATTTATTACGGCTACCTTTATTTCCGCGGAACGCGCGGAGCCAAAGTATTGACGGGATTGGCGATCGTTTTTCTCACGCTGACCCTGATCTCCACGCTGCTGAATTTGGTGGTGATTGGATGGATCATCCGGAGTTTCTCAGTTTTCCTCGCCATCGCGTTGGTGGTGATTTTTCAACCGGAACTGCGTCGTGGCCTGGCTGCGCTTGGCGGGCACCCAATTTTTTCGCTCACGAGTGAAAGACGAGAAACTGTTCACGATCTGGCAGAAGCAGTGACGCAGTTGGCAAACAAGCAGTTTGGCGCACTGATCGCGATCGAACGTGACACGTCGATTCGCGTTTACGAGGAAACGGGCGTAATCATCGACGGCGAGTTTTCTGTCGAACTGATCCTGACAATCTTTCATCCAAAAGCCGCATTACATGACGGCGGAGTGATCATTCGGAACGGGCGGATCGCGGCTGCGGCATGCATTTTTCCGGTAAGCCAGCGGGAAACATTGGACCGCAGCCTTGGACTGCGTCACCGCGCCGGGCTTGGGATCACCGAGGAATCGGATGCCGTCGCTGTCGTTGTCTCCGAAGAGACCGGCGCAATTTCCATTTGTCACCGACGCCGAATCGAGCGCAATTTTACACCGGAAACGTTCCGTCAGCGCATTGCCGAAATTTTGTTGCACAGCAAGTATGAAGAGACTGATTCTGAAAAACTGGCGGGCGAAGTTGATCTCGCTTCTGCTAGCGACGACGCTTTGGTTCCTAATCAAAAAGAACGTAGCGACGACGCCGTGGCAGTCTGAACGGCCCGACCGGCCGCAGATAACGGAAACGCCATAGGCGTTTTCCCTTAGCTATAGCCTCTGGCGGCCGTCGCTCTAAGGGAAACGTAAACGGACAAATCGAGCGGCCACAGGCCGGAGGAATACCCTTCCAGAAAGCTAGCGCAAGAATCGCGACAGATTTTCGTTTTCCCAGCGGCGAGCACGTCGATAATCGGGAAATTCGCGCTCCCGACGGTTGAATTCTTCGGTGTGAACGCGCCGGCGATTTCGTGAAAGTATTTCGTCCGGGACCACTGAATGCAGCATCTCGTGATAAAGCACGTATCGCAAAAACCAGAGTGGAACAAACGGCTGGTCCAACGCGCGATTTATCCGAATCAGCCGATCTTCTTCCTGGATTGTGCCAAAAACGAACTGTTCTCTCGGTCGATGTTTTCGCCGGCTTCCCCAGACCACATCGTAGCCGCGAAGGCGCTTGCGAAAATGCCGTTGGTTTAGATCATCGAAGATCGCGCGCAGATCGAAATGCGTTCCCTCGTGGCGCAAATTTAACTGCTGTTGCATCGGCAACTTCGGATGGGCCAGTTTTCTTTTCGTTGTTTTCTTTTTCCTAGCCATTGCCATGCTCCAAAAATCGAACCCGATACGGTAATCTACTGGTCTCTAAATGTAGTGACAAGCGAAGTGGCTTTTTGACTAGAAAATTGTTGTAAGTTTCTGGTGTTTAATCGCTTGGATGAATCAAGACACCGGCAATTTCGGCTGACTGGACTAAACCTTGACTACCGACCCGATTGCTTTAGCGGCGAACAGTTTGCGACCGGCCTCGCGCTCTGCAGGACTCAATGTTTGCGGTAAACACAAACTGCATATAATCGTTTCATGTTTTCGGGAAGATTACCGGAACCGAAAGCGATCAAGCATAGCAAATGACGCCCTTTCTTCGAAAACTGCTTGGCCAGAATTGGCTTCTTTTGCTGCTAATGCTGGCTCTCGCCATTTTCGGCGTCGTGGCAATCTACAGCGCAACGTCCACGCGCAGCGACCCGTATGCAGCCGACTTCTGGCGTAAACAAGCAAACTGGGTGGCGGTGGGTGTATTCGCCTTCATGATGACCAGTTTGATTCACTACCGATGGATCCGCTGGGGCGCCCTCCCGATGTACCTGGCCGGCATTGTGTTTCTGATCTTGACCAAGTTTATCGGGGTCAAAGTCTATGGAGCACGCAGTTGGCTGCACTTGGGGCCAATCAATTTTCAGCCCGCACAGCTTGCGGTTGTTGCAGGAATTATGGTGCTGGCGTTGTTCCTGACCCAGTTTCGCCAAATGCATCCAGCACTACGATTACTTCTCTCAGGAGCGATTGCGGGTGCGCCGTGTCTCTTGATCCTCATGCAACCGGACTTGGGCGAAGTCATTATTTGGGTCCCTGTAATGTTTGCGTTGTGGTTCGTCGCCGGCCTGCCATTGCGGTACTTGCTTTGCATCATTCTCATCGCAATCGCATTCATCCCGATTGCCATTAATTTCGGCCTTAAGCCGTACCAGCAACAGCGAATCACTGCTTTTACACATCCAGACATCGACAAGCAGGGTTCGGCGTGGGCGATCAATCAATCGCTGATCGCGATTGGCTCAGGCGGCTGGTCCGGAAAGGGGTTTAAGGCGCCAAATACCCAGATCGAGCTTGGGTTTCTGCCGGCGACCGCTGTGCACAATGACTACATTTTCTCGGCCGTCGCGGAGCAATGGGGATTTCTCGGCGGAATAGTTCTTATCAGCGCGTTTGCTTTGCTCTTGTTAACGTGTCTTTTCGTCGGGTTTTTCGCCGGGGACCAGTTGGGTCTTCTTCTCGTTGTGGGTGTCACTGCGCTTATCTTCACGCACATCTTTCAGAATGTAGGAATGACGATCGCTATGCTGCCAATCACGGGCGTGCCATTGCCATTAATTAGCTACAGCGGTTCGTTCGTACTGGTGATCATGTTCGGCCTGGGTCTGGTGAACAGCGTCTGGATTCATCGCAACGTTCCCGCGTAACTCAACTGACCGGGGTTCGATCGCCTGGTTACGTCGTCCTGGCGGTCTTAGCGTGCCGAAACAATTTACTTTGGCTTATCCTTGCCTGTAGAGTCGGGCCGCACAAGAGATGGACGCTGATTACAAGGTTAAGCTCGAGGTCTTCGAAGGGCCGCTCGACCTGTTGCTGTACCTGATTAAACAGGACGAAATCGACATTTACGATATTTCGCTGGAGCGCATTACCAGCCAATACCTCGAGTATCTTCAGGCGTTCAAAGAATTAAACATTGAGTTGGCCGGCGAATTCATTGTGATGGCGGCCAACCTCATTTACCTAAAGAGTCGAAGCCTACTCCCGCGCGACCAACAACCCCCCGAAGAAGATGCGGCGGAGGACGACCCTCGTTGGGAATTAATCCGCCAACTGATCGAGTATAAAAAATTCAAAGAGGCCGCCGCGGAACTGAATCTGCGTGCACTGGAACAAGAGAGGATCTTCATCCGAGAAGCCGGTTCGCGACCAGATCTGCAGGAACCGTTGCGCCTCGGTGAGGTTGGAATTTTCCAACTAATCAATGCTTTCCAGACCGTCATAAAACGATTGGAGGCGCGTCAGGACATGCAGGAAATCTTCAGTGAACGTTTTAGTGTGTCGGAAAAGATCGATTCAATTTTGCAGCGCGTTTCCGCTGGCACCCGGTTCCGCTTTTCTGATTTGTTTAGCGGGGCTGCATCCAGAATTGAAGTCATTGTCACCTTTCTCGCGCTCCTCGAATTAATCAGGCTCAAGCAAATCCGGGCGCTTCAGAGAAACGTGTTTGACGAGATTGAAATTTCAGCCGCCACAGCTTGACCCGGGAACTGCTGTAGCTCGACTCTCCGCTGAGGACAGCGGACTCTACAACTAATGCCGCGAATTCTGATCGCAGGGTGTGGTTACGTCGGAGAGGCGACAGCCGATTTGTTTCATTCCGCCGGCTGGAACGTCGAAGGTTGGGTGCATTCGGACGGAATCGGCATCGCGGCTTTCAGCAAAGCCATACTCGATCCACGCGATCGATATCTCGCAACGCGATGAGGTTGCTAAACACGCGGGAGAATTTGATGCGGTTATCCATTGCGCCAGTTCGGGTGGCGGCGATGCAGAAGCTTATCGTGAGATTTATCTCAACGGCGCGCGTCATCTTCTCGAAACTTTTCCAAAGGCAAACATTCTGTTTACAAGCAGCACCAGCGTTTATGCACAGCGCGACGGTTCGTGGGTAACGGAAGAGAGCGAGGCAAAGCCAATCCGGGAGACCAGCCGGATCCTTTTGGAAGTGGAAAAGTTAATCCTCGAAAAAGGCGGAATCGTTGCGCGGCTCGCCGGAATCTACGGGCCACAACGTTCGGCACTGTTGAGCAAATTCCTAAACAGCACAGCAACGATTGATCCAAACAACGACCGCTTTGTTAATCAGATACATCGGGACGATATCGCGTCGGCGCTCTTTCTATTGCTAAACCAGGAAGCACGGATCTCCGCACAGATTTACAACGTTGTTGACGACCAACCAATTTTGCAGAGCGAGTGCTACCGCTGGCTGTCTCAGAGGCTGAATCGCCCTTTACCGGCGATCAGAAAATCTGAGCAACCCCGCAAACGCGGCGACACCAACAAACGTGTAAGCAACGCCAAATTACGTCAGCTAGGCTGGACACCGGATTATCCCACTTTCGGCGACGCCCTGGACAGAAGCATTTTGCCCAGTTTCGCAGACATCATTGCTGGCCTCTCCCGCTAACGCCGGGCTTCAGCCCGGTGCACACGTCTCTCGGCGACGCGAAAAACCGTTTCCGGTTTTCGTCAGCTAGTAAGCGTTGAAACGGCTTGAGCTTTCGTTGCGTCTCTTCACCGGGCCAAAGCCCGTGTTAATGAAAATGAGTGTCTAAGCCACACGCGCAGCTTGCGGCGTTGCCACGTTCGGCCCGCGGTGCCCTTCGTGTGTTTCACCAAACAACTGCCGGATCACGTCTTCTACCGGCACTTCCTGCACATTTATGTCGCTGACATCGCAGGCCTCGAGAAGTCGCCGGCAGGTTTCCGTAACCTTTGCGCGTGGAACTTTCAGTTGCACCGAGACGGGAGTTTGTTCGGTGATTTCTCCAAATGCAGACAAATCGCGCACCTCTTCCTTTTCGAAAGTAAGGCTCAGAATCTTGTAACCCGAAAAACGATCGACGATCTGCGACAGCGGGCCGTCAAAAAAGATTGTGCCGTGATCGATTACCAATACTCGATGACATAATGCCTCGATGTCCTGCATGTAATGGCTGGTGAGAAGGGTGACGATGCGATGTTCCTCATTATAGATGCGCAGAAATTCGCGCACTCGTTGCTGGCTAACCACGTCCAGGCCGATGGTCGGCTCGTCAAGAAACAAGACACGCGGCTCATGAATGAGCGCAGCGATGAGCTCCATCTTCATTCGTTCGCCTAACGAAAGCTCACGCACCATCACATTCATTTTGTCCCGCACCTCGAGAAGATCCGATAATCCATCCACGACCTTTTTAAACCGATCACGGTCGATGCCGTAGATCGCGCGATTCAGCTCAAGCGATTCCTGCGCCGGGAGATCCCACCAGAGCGCATTCTTTTGTCCCATCAGCAGACTGAACTGCCGTTTCATTTCGTTTCGCCGTTCCCAGGGGACAAAACCGAGCACGCGCGCCTCGCCGGAAGTTGGATTCAGCAAGCCGGAAAGCATTTTTAGCACAGTAGTTTTTCCTGCGCCGTTCGGGCCCAGGAATCCGACAAACTCGCCTTCCTCGATTTGAAATGTGACCTGATCAGCCGCTCGCGTTTCGTCGTACCGCCGCCATCCGAGACCCTTCACCGCGCCCCACAAACCGCGCTCTTTGCGGTAAGTGCGGTAGATCTTGGTAAGTTTGGTTGCTTCAATTGCCGGCATACGGAGCTTTGGAGAAGAAGCTATCAGCTTCCTCTACAGAACATCGTCGAGGCACGCCAGCAAATGCGAAACAGTTTCCTCTGTCTCGTCGCCCATGTTCGACAGCCGAAAAGTTTGGCCACGAATCTTGCCGTAGCCGGGATCAATCACCAAGTGATGTTTTTCCCGCAGCTTTCTCGCGAACTCCAGCACGTCGATGCCTTTATTGTTTTTCACGCAGGTGAGCGTCTTCGTGCGAAACCCTTCTTCGGCAAAAAAATCGAATCCAGCGCGTCGCACCCAATCGTGCACAAGCGCATTCGTGCGAGCGTGACGAGCATAACGCGCTTCAAGACCTTCCTGGAAAATTTCGTCGAGCTTGGACTCGAGTGCATGAACATGCCCGATGCTCGGTGTGCTCGGCGTCATGTACTGAGCCTGCTCGCTTTTGAACTCCAGGAAATCGAAATAAAATCCGCGATTCGGTACTTTTTCGGCGCGCGCAAATGCCTTTTCCGAAACGGAGAACAACGAAAAACCCGGCGGCAGCGCGAGGGCCTTTTGCGCGCCGGTGAGCATCACGTCAATCCCGAGCGCATCCATGTCGATTTTTACCCCTGAGAATGACGACACCGTATCGACGATGAGCGTGACATCGGGGTATTTGGCCAGGACACAGCAAATTTCCGGAAGCGGATTCATCACGCCGGTCGAGGTCTCACTGTGGGTCAATGTGACGGTATCAAATTTTCCAGTGGCAAGTTGGCGATCAAGATCTTTTGGATCGATATGCTTTCCCCACTCCACCTGAAGCGGCTCGGCGTTTTTACCGCATCTTTTGGCTACGTCGAACCATTTGTCCGAGAACGCGCCGCACATGCAGCAAAGAACACCGCGGTCGACCTGATTGCGGATCGAGGCTTCCATCACGCCCCACGCCGACGACGTGGAAAGAAACACCGGCTGCTTTGTGCCGAACAACGTCTGAAGCTTTGGATGGATGCCTTGGTAAAGGTTCCTGAAATCTTCGCTGCGATGTCCAATCAGTGGACGCGAAAACGCTGCCCAGGTTTTTTCGGAAACTTCAACCGGACCGGGAATGAAAAGCTTGTTGTGCGGATGCATGAACCGAACATCCGACATCCGGCCCGCCTCCGCAAAAGTTACAGCCCGCCAGGCATTCAACATCTTATGTTAAGTTTTGCGCGTAGTTGCACCGCAAGCCATTGAGACGTACGCGTCTCGCATATGCATCGCGTCATTGTTTCCTGGGTCCTTTGGGTTCTCCTCGCCGCCGCGACGCGCGCTGAAACGCCGAGCTATCTTGTGTTCGTGAGCAACGAACGCTCAGGCGATGTCACAGTGATTGATGGAGGCACAGATAGCGTTGTCGGAACTTTTCCGGTGGGCAAACGGCCCCGCGGCATTCACTCCACGCCTGACGGACGGCGAGTCTTTGTTACGTTAAGCGGCTCGCCGCGAATCGCGCCCGGCCTGGATGAGAATCGCGCCCCGTCAGACAAACGTGCTGACGGTCTTGGAGTGATCGATCCATCAGCGCGCAAATTGATCGATCGCTGGCACGTCGGATCGGACCCCGAGCAGTTCGCGATCAGCAAAGACGGAAAATTCGCTTTCATCGCGAACGAAGACGACGCGAGTGCGTCGATTATCGGTCTCGATTCAGGGCAATTGCGCGGGAGGATAAAAGTCTCCGAAGAGCCGGAGGGCGTCGGCGTCAATCCAGTAACCGGCGAAGTGTATGTCACATGCGAAGAAAAAGGCGAAGTGTTCGCGATCGACCCCGATCAACAGCGAGTGATCGCAACGATCGAAACCGGCGGTCGTCCGCGTTCGGTTGCATTTTCACCTGACGGCTCGCACGCATATGCCGCTTGTGAGAACGGTGGCTACATCGCCGTAATCGACGCAGGATCGCACAAATTGCTGTCGAAAATCCAACTGCCAACAGGGTCGCTGCCAATGGGCACCGCAGTCTCGCGGGATGGAAAAGAACTATACGTCTCAACAGGTCGCGGCAATGCAATTGCGATCATCGACGCAGAACAGAATAAACTAGCGACAACCGTTCCTGTTGGAACTCGCGTCTGGGGAATCGCGCTCGATCCCAGCGGGACAAAACTCTACACTGCCAACGGTGCATCAAACGACGTCTCCGTTGTCGACATAAAATCGCGCAAAGAACTTCGCCGCATCAAAGTCGGCGACGGCCCGTGGGGCATTGCAATTGCTCCCAAGTAGCAAAAGCGTGGGAGCGTCCCCACGCTCGATTACCCGCCGGCGGCGTAATTCGGATAACGCTCGCGTAACTCGTGCGACAGCCGATCTGCTTCCTCGGTGTTACCCGCCTGGCGAAATGCCACCGCGGCTTTATCCAGCGCACGGGGAGTGATGGCTGGATCGTCGTAAAGCAGGGCGACTCCCTTAAAAGCTTTGCCAGCGTCATCGAAGTTTCCGCGCTCGAGTTGAACTTCACCCGCGAGCAAACGCGCTTCCGCGTTTACGCGGCCCTCAGGTTGCAACGCCATGATTTCTTCAGCGATCTTCTGCGCCTCGTCCGGTTTATGAGCACTGATCTTAACCGCACCGAGCGTCAGTAATACTTTCGCCTTACCCGCTGGATCTTTGGCAGTCTGGAGATATTTCGCGAACGCTTCTTCGGCTTCAGGCAAATTCTTCAGCTTTGTAGCTGCGTCGCCCAAATAAAATAAGTAATCGGGTTTAACCTTGCCTGCGGTGTCCGTCGTTCGCAGCGCACTCAGATATTTTTCTGCTGCCTGGAAATTTTTCTCGTTGTAATATTCGATTCCGATCCATTCCAAAACCTCCGGCGGCACATTGGTCCCGCCGTCACGGGACTCAGTCATGAAATTGTTCACTTCTTTGGTAAGCGCAGCCCGATCGCGCAAATAGAACTGACAAAGAATGATCCGAACGGACGCAAGATTGTAATACTGCTCTTTGCTGAGTTGGCGGGCAGTGTTCAGCGCAGGCAACGCCGTTTTATAATCCTTCGCCTCGAATGCGGTTTTTCCGATGTAATATTGCGCCTGCGCCGCGACAGAACTCTTCGGGAATTCCTTCAGGAGTTGGCGAAAGGTGTCGACCATTCCTTTGGTATTGTCTTGTTGGCCGAGAATCAAAGCCTTCAACTGCAATGCCGCCTCGCGCTCGTGAGTCTTTGGGTATTTGGCAAGGATGATGTTTAAATCTGTCAGCGCGGCAGAATAGTTTTTGCTCTGTTCGTAGGCCAACGCGCGCTGTGCCAGGGCGGCTGCGATTTGCGGCGCGTCGGGAAAAGTCTGCAGGTAATACGTGAAGGCTTCTATGGCTCCGGGAATATTTTTCGTCTGGACATGGCACAACCCAAGTTTGTACGCCGCTTCGGCGCGCAAGCGCGGAGAAAGCTCCGACGCGCGCAGCTCGCCGTAAATTGACGCTGCGTCTGTGTAATTCTGTTGTTTATAAAGTGCTTCGGCTTTCAACAGCTTGGCTTGATCGGCGCGCTCGTTTGTTGGGTTCGTTGCAAGGAATTGGTCTACCGCTGCGGAGAGCGCCGACGGATCAGAGCTGTAAACATTGATCAGCTGCTGGTAAGCGGCGTCTTTTGCTTCCTCGCGACCCGGGTACTTTGTGGTGATCTGGTGATAGAGCGTCTCAGCTTGTTTTGGATGCCCAAGTTGGCGTTCGCTGTTTGCAGCGAGTAACATCACCTCGGCCTGCGCAGCTTCAGGGAGTTTGTCCAACTCCTTTCTATAGTCGGCCAGCAACTGCGTGAACTGACCGGTCTGATATTGCAGCCGACGAAAGCCAACTTGCGCAAGCGCTCGGAACTTTCCCGCGTCAGGAATGGTGCGTCCCTTTTGAAATAACGCAGCGGCTCGATCCGTCATGGCCTTATCCACCTTGCCCTTGTCTGCTTGGACGAGCTCGAGCGCGATCAAACCGCCCCGTACAGCACACTCTGCTTTTAATGCCGGCTTCTGTGCTTCATTAGACAGCGCTTCATATTGCTTCAGCGCATCGAGCTTTTTTCCCCGTCCAGCGAAAATGGACGCCGCCGTCACTCGTGCATCTTCGCGATATGGATTTGGGTTCCCTGCCTCCGCGACTTGCGCGTAAATATCAGCGGCTTCGTCTTTCTTGCCGAGAGCTTCAAGGCATCGCGCTTCGAAATAACGCGCCGAAAGCGCTACAGCGGGCTCCTTCGACCGAGCGGCGGAGCGATGAAAAAGCGGCAGCGCCGTTGCGTAGTCCTTGTCCATGAACGCCATCTCAGCGAGGGCAAATGCCGCCGGCCCGGCGAATTCGCTGTCGCCGTACTCTGTGAGCACTTTCTGTAGATTCGTACGCGCATTCGAATCGCGATGGAGATTTCGATAACACTCGCCAAGTGAGAAATACGCGTTCGCCCGGCCAGCACGTCCCGGGTAATCCCCGAGATACTTTTGATATTCGGGGACAGCCAAATCGTACAATTTGCGAGTGAACAAACCGTTGGCGTACTCAAGTTGACGCTGATCCGCCCCTTCGGTATCGCGCGACGATGGTTCCGATCCCTCGTCTTTCAAAGAGCGGAGAACTTTGTCGATTGAATCGTCTGCCGGGACCGCCCGTCGAACAGGCGGTTCATCTATCGGACGAGCCCGGCGTACTTCCGGCTCCGATTGACCAATGATGCTGCTCGCGGTCGAAAGCAGCATCGCCAGTCCAAAAAGACTGGCCGCGCCGCACGTAACGTTCATCTTGCAGTGGCGAAGGCCACGTTGGTTATTCCCGCTTCAGTACAGATGTTCAGCACCCCGATGATGTTTTTATACGCCCCGGTTTCGTCGCCACGGATGACCACTGCTTGTTCCGGATTCAGTTGAACCAGACTCTTCAGTAATTCTTGTAGCTCGGGAGTGCTAAGAGTGCGGCGGTTCACAACCACGTTCCCGTCTGCCTTAACATTGACGATAATATCGCCGATCGGCGCTGCCTTTTCCTTGGCCGCTGAGGCTTTGGGCACCTTCACGTCGAGTTCGTTTTCGGTGCGGGCCGCGTTCCACGTCAGTAGGAAGAAAATCAAGAGCAGCAGAAGCACATCCACAAGGGGTGCCAATTGAATACCCGGATGATGCAGTTGCGCGCGACCACGGAGATTCATGATGCCAGATGCGCGATGCGCGGTACGGGATGCGGGATTTCGCGACTTGTGCGATGCGAACGTTCGACGCTGTCAATGAAGACGTTGAGCTTTCGGCCAAGCAGATCGAGTCGTGAGCTTAGTTCACGAAAAATGACTTCGTTCGTTAGCGATCTCGTTTCGAACAAGAGTTCCAAATGATCGATCGTTTCATCACAGGAAGCATGGGCGAATACTAGAAACCGAATGAACTCTTGCTTGTACCGCCGACGGCCATAACCCTCGACGATATTTGCAGAGATCGATTTCGCGGACCGGCGAATCTGGCTTGCCTCCTCGTATGTCTCGAACTTCGGCAAGTCATGAAGCGTCATGTGGTGCACAGCAATGGCTGTTTCACGCGCCAGCTTCCAAATCTCGAGATCTCGGTAACTCATTCCGTGTCTCGCATCCTGCCTCTCGCATCCCGCATCACCCATCACAGTTCCTCCTCGATCAGCGCAGGCATTCGGTCAGCCCGTCTGCCGTATTGCAACGAAAGCAACGCGAGAACGTGCGTTGAAGCTGCCTCCAATTCGGAGATCAACTTCTGCGACCTGCCACGGAAGAATGCGTAACAAATCATGGCCGGAATACCAATCGCCAGGCCCGCAGCGGTGTTGACTAGCGCTTCACTAATTCCACGCGAGAGCGCTACGTAACGCGCCGACCCGATATCAGCACCTAACGCACCGAAGGAACGAATGATTCCAAAAACCGTACCCAACAAACCCAGCAGTGGTGCAATCATCCCGATATCTGCCAAGTAAATTACGCGGTTGTTCAAACTTGCAGCGACGCGTGTTCCTTCTGTCTCGGCAATCTCGCGGACATGCTGCAAATCCGCGTGTGGATTCTTAGTTGTAAAATCGAGCATTTTTTGCACGACCCGGGCGATCGCTTCTCCATGCCGGTTGGAAACAGCCAGCAACCCGAGATAATCCCGTTTACGCAGCAGCGCATCCGCGGTTGCCATGTAACCGCTCGAAACCACCGCCCCGCGTCGAATAGTCAGAAAGTAGACAACCACCAGTGCGACGAAAAAAATCGACAACAAAAACAGCGGAATGATCACCGGGCCCGCGTTGACGAGGGTCTCCAGCACCGTTTGCGAATGCTGCGGAACCAAAGCCGGAGTGGGTTCCTGCGCGAGCAGAGGCGACGCGCTACCCAGCGCGGCAAAGAGCACAACCCAAGTCTTCATGCCGGAAATTTCGTAATGATATGCGGAGCGATTCACCGATGCAAATGCCTGTCAGGACTCAGATTGATCATTAGAGGTACTTTTGACGAAATTGTTCATCCATGGTCCGTGCTGGAGGCTCCTGTAGCAACCCCGCTCCCGTGTAATAGATGCAGGAAAGTTGTGTGGGTTACGGGCGATGGACGAGAAAAATGTGTGCTGGTTGAATTTCGGGGTCTAATTCAATGTAATTTTGCCGGCCGCGCCAGATGTAACGCGCGTCGTTCAACAGATCGTGCACCTGGTACTCGTCCGTTGCCATCTGTCCAAATTCCTCAACCGGCACATGCACAAGCGAACTTTGCTTGCGAAATGGATCAAGGTTGACCGCCACAAGAATGATGTTATCCCGGGCGGGCGTCATCTTCCCGTAGAATAGAATCGCGTCGTTATCGGCGGGATAAAAGCGTAGATTAGTGTACATTTGAAGTGCGCGGTTTTGCTTCCGGATTTGGTTTATGCGCGCGATCCAATCCTTGATATTTCCCGGCGCGTTCCAATCGCGCTCCTTCAATTGATATTTCTCGGAATCAAGATATTCCTCGCGACCGGGCAGAGCCTCGTTTTCGCACAACTCGTATCCGCTGTAGATTCCGTACAGTGGCGAAAGCGTCGCTGCCATCAGAACGCGAATCATAAATGCCGGGCGGCCGCCTTCTTGAAGCGCAAGCGGGAGAATGTCAGGCGTGTTCGGCCAAAGGTTGGGCCGAAAATACTCGCTCATCTCCGTCTGCGTAAGCTCGGTGAAATAGTCGATTAGCTCCTGCTTGGAATTTCGCCATGTGAAATAGGTGTAGCTCTGACTAAACCCGGCTCTGGCGAGCGCTTTCATCATCTTTGGCTTCGTGAACGCTTCGGAAAGAAAAATTGCGTCCGGATATTTTGAGCGAACGCCTTTGATCAAATACTCCCAGAACGCGACCGGCTTGGTGTGGGGATTGTCCACGCGAAAAATCCGCACACCGCGCTCGGCCCAAAACAGCACGATGCTTTTCATTTCGGCCCAGAGCTCGCGCCAGGTCTCGCATCGAAAGTTTATCGGATATATGTCTTCGTATTTTTTCGGCGGGTTTTCCGCGAATTTGATCGTGCCATCGGGTCGTTTATAGAACCACTCCGGATGCTCCTTGACGTACGGATGATCGGGCGAGCAATTGATCGCGAAATCCAAGGCGATTTCCATTCCGCGCTTGCGCACTTCCTTCTGCAGCCAGTCAAAATCCTCAAGGGTACCTAACGACGGTTCTACCGCCTTATGTCCGCCAGCCTGGCCGCCGATCGCCCACGGCACTCCCGGATCGCCGGGTTCACAACTGACCGAGTTATTCCGACCCTTGCGATTCATCTCGCCGATTGGATGAATCGGCGGAAAATAGAGGACGTCGAATCCCATTGCCTTTGCATCCTCCACGCGCGGCAGGCAATCACGGAAGGTCGATCCCTGATCGCCGCGGCCCCCGGCTGATCGCGGGAAAAATTCGTACCACGCGCCAAACAACGCCACTGGCCGATCGACCACGACTTGTGGAACCGGCTCGTACTGCGTGGCGTCGGCGCGGTCCGGGTAAGTAGCCATTAACACTTCCAGTTCACCGGACTGCGTGATTGCGAAAATTTGGGAGTTCGCGCCGGTAACAATTTTCTCGGTGAATTCGCGCAGCCGCGCGGAATCCGCCGGGTCACGCGCGCGGCCCGCAGCTGCTTTCACGATTGCAGCACCTTCCAGTGCTTCGCTGCGCAGATCAGAAATCCCGCCCTCAAATTTCTTTGCGAACTCCTGCTGCCAGCTGCGGAATGTGTCTGTCCACGCTTCGACTGTGTATTCGTGAATAGCCTGATCGTAGAGAGTACACACGCCGCGCCAGCGATCATTATCGACAAAAATCATGGGCGTTTCCCGCCACGCCCTCTTGCCAACAACCCGCCACTTCAGAATCGCCGCAACCACATCGTGGCCATCCTTGAAAATGTCGGCCTCGACAACCAGATCTTCGCCCAAAACACGTTTGATCGGGGAAAGGCCGCAATCAATTAGCGGCTGCACATTGTCGATCACCACCGATGGAAACGCCCGAGCCATGCGCTTTCAATCAACCGAGATTCACCTCAAACGAAAGGATAAATCCGATTGTTTACCGACTGCATGGTACCGGCGCGCAAAGGCGCGCTCTCATCTGAAAACCCCCGGCTATTCCTGCGATTGATTTACGCGGAAAAGTAAAAGGCGCACTCGTACAGACCTGAGTTGCGACTCACTTCGCGGCGGACGCGGGTCCCTAACACAGCCTCGAACATATCCTGCTCGAAACGACCGACGATCGGGTATTGTTCCAGCACGTTCAAAACCGGGGAATGGCACTCAAGAATTTGAGGACCGCCGTCTTTCTCGTTCACAATAAACTCGGCCATATAGCCTTCAACGTCACGAACGTTGGCAAGCCATTTTGCGCGTTCCTCGACGGTCGCTCCCTTCGCCTTGGCTTTCATGGCTGCGGTTTTCTTTTTGAAAATGCTGTAAAGCAACTTCTCCGGCGCGTTAGGTCCGTAGATGTCCTCTGCTGCCTTCAATAAGTCCAACGTGAACTGGTGGCTCTCGGCATGAAAAAGATCATGCGTCCGGCGCGTAAGGCGATAGACCATCTCGGGTCGGCCCATTTTTTGCGGTCGCCGCCAGGTATCCAGATACCCGTCACGATGTAGTGTGATGCAATGCTGTTTGATGCCCATGTAGCTCATGCCCATTTTGTCGACGAGCTCGTTGACAGACATGCCTTTGGTGCGCTTAAGCGAGTTAATGATGTCAAGCCGTTGGGTGCGGCCGATTTCTGATATTAAACGTTGATTCATACGGCTGAAATGGTTGGAGGTGAACGAAAGTGCGGGACTTTACACGCCGCGATATTTAATACGCAAGCGTAAAGTTTAGACAGCGGTAGAGGACAAAAGAAGCGCGCAGTAACGGCGGGCACAACCAGCCGCTACGCGAAAAGTGGGATGAGCTGCCGGGAATTGAAAGACCCTACGAATAGAGATACTCGTCGTGGTACTCGCGCTGCGGCCCAAACTGCACATTCTCGGCTCCGGTCTCGGGGTAGTCGAAAATTTTTCCTTCGTAATTCCGGATCACGATCTTCTCGTTGTCGTGATAAAGAATGTAACCCGGATTAAGTGGCACTTTGCCGCCCCCACCGGGCGCGTCGATGACGAATTGCGGCACGGCGTAACCCGTGGTGTGGCCGCGCAGACCCTCGATGATCTCGAGGCCTTTGGCGACCGACGTGCGCAAGTGTGACGAGCCATTGATCAGGTCACACTGATAAACGTAATAGGGACGGACGCGGCACATCAGCAGCTTGTGCACCAGAGTCTTCATCGTCTCAACGTCATCATTGACACCCGCGAGTAAGACACTCTGATTGCCGAGGGGAATGCCGGCGTTGGCAAGACGTTCCAGTGCCTCTTTTACCTCGATAGTCAGCTCGCGTGGATGATTCACATGCACGCTCATCCAGAGCGGATGAAATTTCGCCAGCATTGCGCACAACTCAGGGGTGATTCGTTGCGGCAGGAAAATCGGTACCCGTGTGCCAATTCGCAAAAATTCGATGTGCTTGATAGCGCGCAACCGCGACAACAGCTTCTCCAACCTGTCATCGCTAAAAATCAAAGCGTCGCCGCCACTTAAGAGCACGTCGCGTACTTCGGTGTGAGCTTCGAGATATTGAAACGCTTCCTCGAAGTTCGTGTGCAATTCCTGTTCGCCAACGCCGCTAACAACTCTGCTCCGCGTGCAATAACGACAGTAACTTGCGCAACGATCCGTCACCAGGAATAGGACCCGATCCGGATACCGATGCACTAAACCAGGCACCGGCATATGCGAATCTTCGCCGCAAGGGTCGGCCATGTCATAAGGAGACGTCCAGGTTTCCTCGATTCGCGGAATGACCTGACGCCTGATCGGGTCATCCGGATTGTTTGCAGGCAGCAGGTTGAAAAAGTGTGGAGTAACGGCCAGCGCGAGTTTATCGCCTGACAGTAAGACGCCACTGCGTTCCTCGGTGCTCAGTTGCAGATGTTTCTCGAGTTGCGCGAGAGTGGTAACCCGATTCTTGAGCTGCCATTTCCAGTCGTTGCAAAGTTCGGGCGCCGTGTCTGGCCAATATCCCGGCGTGTGCGAGACGAAGTTTTTCCCGTCTCCATTCCCAGAGGCATAAGTGTTCATTTTCGTAGTGGACGGAAAAGTTAAGACCCTGAAATATCGTGTCAATGCAGGCACCCGGCCGTGCGCTACGCACGTGAATGAACGGTTATGAAGGGGTGACGTCGCCCCCGGTCCTGTCCAAACGTTCAGCTACTTATTTCTCTCTCAATAGTTTTCGCCGATTGCAACAAAAGTAGGTCTTGACCATGTCTCGCGAGTAACGACAACCCTACCGGTGGGCCGTCGCTGTCGGCGATTGGCATAGAGATTTGCGGCAGACGACCGATCCCGGCAACGCTCATCAGCGATAATGTGCGAGAGTAATATCCGCTTCCACTTGAACTGCGTCTGGGTGGATCCCCCTTATGGGGAGCAAACGCGGGTGCTGTTGGGATGCACAAGAGATCGTCCGGCCCGAGAGACTCATTTAAACCTCGAAAATATTGTTCGCGTAGTTGCATCGCATCCGCAACGCATTGGCGATCGAGATCGTTGATGAGTTGAAAACTGGCCGCTATTTCGGGACCAAATTCCGGTTTCGCGTTAGCGATCCACGCCCCAAGGCTACTCTTGATTTCCGCCCATTGGATCACACAGAAGGTGTTGACCCATGTTGCGAAGCCATCTCCGGCGTCTCCAGCAACCAGGTCGTGCAGCGATGACTCGCGCACAGCGCCACCAAATATTCTGCGTAGCCGCCGCAGCGGCTCCAAAAGCGCTTCCTGGACGTCGGCGTCGGCTAGTGCGAAAGCCTCGCGGATCAAATAAATCGTCCTGGGTTTGCTCAGAGACACCGGCGGACCGGCCAACAAAACGAGTCCCACCTTTGCCAGCAGATCAGCGCTCCGCGCGAAAATGCCGACGCTATCAAACGATGGCGCCAACGGATTCACGCCAGCAACCGATATGAAATCATGCGATGGCCTGAATCCCCAGATTCCACAATTGCTAGCGGGTAGGCGCGTAGATCCGCCCGTGTCCGTTCCCAACGCAAAATCCACCAGACCGCACGCAACGGCGGAAGCCGATCCGCTCGACGAGCCACCCGGCATGCGATCCGGTGCATGCGGGTTCAGAGGGGTCCCGTAAAAGTAATTCTCACCCAGAAGACTGAACGCCAACTCGTCGCAAATGGTTTTGCCAATACAGCGAGCGCCTGCACGCAAAAGTTGCTCCACACATACAGCGTGAACCACTGCGCTGGGATGGGAGTCGCGCCACGTTGGATTACCACAACCAGTCTTGAAACCTGCTACATCGATGGTGTCCTTAACAGCAAAGCTCAGCCCATCCAGTGTCCCGCTGCCGGTTGGCAACAGATCGAAAGTGCTTACGAAAGCGTTGCTTTGCGCAACCGTGATCGTGGAGGTTTTCATTCCAGCTAGAATTCGGGCAAGCTGAGCCATGCCCGATGACTGTTCAAGGAACGAAGGTTCAACCTTAGGGGAAAATCAATGACGACTGGAGGCCGTCATCCCTTGCGTATTTATTTTCCGCCTTGGACGCTCAACTCCCAGCGATAACCATCCGGGTCATGGAACCACAGGCCCATATTTTTCGAGCCCGGGCCTTCCGGCCCGATTTCGTCGCCCGGATCTTCAATATCGACGCCTAGCTCCTTCAAATGAGCGAGCGCTTTTCGCAAAGTCGCCATATCTGGTAGATGAAATGACATGTGATCAATCGTTTCCGGCGACGGATTTCCTTTAAACAACGCGACCGTGACAGAGTCGTTTCCAACTGCCACTCCGCTGTCGAATTCGAATTCTTTTCGCAAACCCAATACGCGCTCGAACCATTTCGCACTCTTCTTCGGATCGCGCACAGCCAGTCCAAAGTGTCCGACTTCTCTAAGTTTGAATGGAACCTTCATTTGGATCGTGAACTTCGAGAGCTACTCTCGCCCGGACCCGTTTCGAGAAATCAGCGGATCCATGAAGCGCAGATTAAAATCCACCAAGGCCTCAGCGCCTCCGCTACTTAATCGCGGCCCCAGAGCATGGCGACCGAAGTCGTTAGGCTTCCACCCATGTTGAAGGTGAGAAATCGTTTCGCGTTTTCAATCTGACGCGCGCCGGCTTGTTCGGTTAACTGTTGATAGGCTTCGAACACCTGGCGAACGCCGGTCGCGCCGACAGGATGACCGTCACCGATTAAACCGCCGCCCGCGTTCACTGGAATTTGGAACGGTGCTTTGGATTTCTCGGGGCGCACCTGCGGTAAGGTTGTCGCCCCACTTTTCACAAGGTCGACACCCTTGCCCGGCTCTGCGAGTCCGAGAATTTCGTATGCGACAATTTCCGTGATGGAGAAACAGTCGTGAACGTCGGCGCCGTGGAGATCGCGCGGCTTCAGGTTCGCCATTTGGAAAGCTTTCTCTGCAGCTTTGCGCGCTATCGAAAACGTTGGCGCATCCTTTTTGTCCAACGGCAGATAATCAGTCGTGTGACCGTAGCCAAAAAGCCGGACAGTCTTGTTCTTGTCGCGGCCGATCTTGTCTAGATATTTCCCGGACACGAGAAGAACTGACGCCGCGCCGTCGGTAATCTGGGAGCAATCGGAAACTTTTAGCGGTGGCGCCACGTGCGGATTTTTGTCGGAGACCTGTGACGCCGAGTCGAGACTCAGATCTGCATCCCGCATTTGCGCGAGCGGATTCAGTTTCGCGTGCGCATAATTTTTCCACGCCACAAGTGCCAGTGCCTCTTCGCTCGCGCCGTATTTCTCGATATAGATCTGCGCGATCCGACCGAACAACTTCGGGAACATGAAATCGCCGTACTCCGGCTTTTCATTGTGATAGTCGGCTGCCGCGCCGAGGACGTCAGAACCGTCGAGTGCCGACATCGTCTTCTGCTGTTCCGCGCCGACAACGAGAACGACGTCATAAAATCCGCCAATGATCCATTCAGCGCCTAACAATACCGACAGTGCCCCGGACGCGCAGGCCGCTTCGGTATGCATCGTGGGAATACCGCGCAATTTCGGATCGATCTCCGGAATAAACGCGCCGAGCTGCAATTGTTTCGTGAACTGGCCCGCGTTGAAATTGCCAACCGCGCCCGCCTGAATTTCGCCGGGATCGATCTTCGCGTCATCGATCGCTTTTTTTCCGGCCTCAATGATGATGTGCCGGATAGTTTTACCTTCCTTCTTCAGGTTGCGCTTAAAATCCGTGCGCCCACCCCCAAGAATGTAAACTGACTCGCTCATGTTTTACCTTAACCAATTTCTTGAGCGCGTCATCCAGAGCGAAGTCGAAGGATCCCGCGATTAACCTTCAGTTTGACCGGGTTCCCAACTTCGCTCGTAACGGCGATATCGATTTATCCGCCGAAAGCATTCTCGCCGGTTATATCGCGCCCTATGATCAAGGTGTGAATGTCGTGTGTTCCTTCGTACGTGAAGACGCTCTCCAGATTCATGGCGTGCCGGATCACGGGATGCTGGTCCGTGATGCCTGCAGCGCCGAGGATGTCCCGCGCCTTGCGTGCACATTGCAGTGCCATCCAGACATTGTTGCGTTTCGCCATTGAGATTTGCGCAGGACGCGATTTACCTGTCTCCATCAGGCGAGTAAGACGCAGCGCCAATAACTGCGCTTTGGTTATTTCCTGCGCCATCCAAACCAGTTTTTGTTGAACCAGTTGGAAGCTGGCAATCGGACGGCCGAATTGTTCCCGTGATTTGGCGTAGGCGAGCGCTGATTCATAGCAATCAATCGCCGCGCCAATGACGCCCCATGCAATTCCCACACGCGCATACGACAGGCACGCTAACGGCGCACGAAGTCCGGACGCATTAGGCAGGCGGTTCTGCGCCGGTATCCGGCAATTCTCGAACCAGCACTCCGACGTGCGTGACATCCGCAGACTGAACTTCCCCTCGATATCGCGCGCGCGAAATCCCGGCGCGTCCTTCTCAACCACGAATCCACCGATATGGTCCGCGTCATCCTTTGCCCAAACAACTTTGACGTCCGCGATAGACGCGTTGCCGATCCAGCACTTGCTTCCGTTTAAAATGTAGTGATCGCCATCGCGTTTAGCGCGAGTTTCCATCCCACTCGGGTCTGAGCCATGTCCATGTTCCGTGAGCGCAAAGCAACCGACCTGCTCGCCCGACACCAATCCGGGCAACCATCGCCCGTGTTGCTCCGGCGAGCCGAACGAATGGATCGCCTGAATTGCGAGCGCGCCCTGCACTGAGGCCAGCGAGCGAACACCGGAGTCGGCGCGTTCCAGTTCCTGCATGATCAGGCCGTACGCCGTGTAGCTCACACCTGCGCAGCCGTGCTCTTTGAGATACGGCGCATAAAAGCGCAGCGCACCCATGCGCGGAATCAGATGGTCCGGAAATTTGGCGGCACGATGGCAAGGAACGACCTCTGACAACACTTCCTTCTGCACAAACTGCATCGCCCGGTCGCGCGCCGCGCGCTCCTCATCAGTGAGAAGTTCTTCGATTTTGTAGTAATCGAGCGAGCTCATATTCCTGCGATCAGGCTAGTGCGCGCCAGTCTAGCGGTTGCGCTACGCGAATACAACGACTGCGCCATCCGTTGGAAAATCCGTTCAACTACCTTTACGAAGCCAAACGGTAGAGTGATTGTGGCCGCTGTGGTCTTCAGATTTCATCGTTTCCTTTTGCGGAAATTGGTTTGCACACTTATGGCGGGACCTCTGCTCTGCGTTGTGGCTGAAAATCAGAAAGGCCCGGAGGCGAATCCCTCAGCGGAAGCACTTGATGCTCATGCTGCGGAACGATTCGCGAAGCTGGCCCTGGCGTGTGTACATAAGGAGTATCCGAATAAGATCAGTCATGTTCTGAACAGCGACGCTGACGTCGCGCCGCCGTGCAAACTGACACCCGCGTTTTGCGGCTGCTACGATTGGCACTCGTCAGTGCACGGACATTGGCTGCTGGTCCGGTTATTGCGCACGTTTCCAGACGCGTCATTCGCAAAAGCCGCGCGCGATGCTTTGAAGGAAAGTCTGACTGCTGAAAATCTAAAGACTGAGGCGGCATATTTACGGGGCGAAGGCCGCGCGAGTTTCGAACGGCCGTACGGATTAGCGTGGCTATTGCAACTGTGCGCCGAGCTGCGCGAATGGGACGATCCGCAAGCGCGAGAAATGTTGGCCAACCTGAAGCCGCTCGAGGATGCGGCGCTCGAGCGACTGACCACCTGGTTGCCGAAACTCTCGCACCCGATACGCATCGGTGAGCACAATCAAACCGCATTCGCGCTCGGGCTGATTCTCGATTATGCCCGGGGCAAAAACGACGAACGCCTCGCAAAACTTGCGGCTGATTCAGCACGAAAGTTTTATCTTGCAGATAAGAATTGCCCGCTCGCTTATGAGCCGTCGGGTGAAGATTTTCTTTCGCCCTGTCTTGCCGAAGCCGACGTGATGCGTCGCGTCCTGACACAAGCTGACTTCGCGCAATGGCTCACGCAATTTTTGCCTCAAATTCCAAAAACGGCGACTGCGGATTGGTTACCAGTCGCGATTTCACCGGATCCGAGCGATCCAAAGCTGGCGCATCTCGATGGATTAAATTTGAGTCAAGCATGGATGCTGGAAGGTGTTCTTTCGTCCCTTCCTGCAGGCGATCCGAGACGTGCTGCGCTAACGAGCGCGGCAGAAGCGCATAGGCGCGCGGGGCTCGCAGCGGTAACTGGCGAGCATTACGAAGGCGGCCACTGGCTCGGCAGCTTCGCGGTTTATCTCACGACTCAGCGCGGTATTAAGAAATGACGAGCGGCCGTTTTCCCGCCACGACCACGCTCCCGTATTTACCGTTCGGCGACCGTTTGCTCTGATTCCTTGCGAGGCGCTCCTCCCGACGGGATCCCAGGCACGTCGCTGCCAGAAATCTACCAGGTCGCTTCTGCTGCCTCGAAAAATGTTGAGCTCTGCCTTTCTGATATTGGCAATGCTTATCGGGTGAGTGGAGCGCGGAAGACGACACTTGCCATCACCGCAGTATTGCCAAAGCGCCCAGTAACTCCATGGCGCCGTCGCACGAGGCTCCTTAGAATAGTTTGCAACCCACAGCCAGCACCTCCTCAGGGTTTCTCTCTGTGCGGGAGTGACTCGCGAGCTATTCAAAACCTGAGCGAGATGGTATTCGCCGGAATAGATACCGGGATATACACCGGTGCGTGAGCGAATGCGTTCGACAAACGCGACTGCTTGATCGGCTCGCATTGATCCCCCGGGATAGTGCCCGTTTTTTTCGAAATCGAGCACCAGTAAAACGCCTGAGGTGGGCCGAATTGCAGGGTTAGCCCGTGCCCAGGAACTAGAGACAACACTCAGGAAATGATCAGCCTGCCGAATGGGATCACTGCCGTTAGCGTAGTGATACGCTCCCCAGAGAAGTCCCGCTTGTAGCGCGCCCGTTTGCCGGTCCAAATATTTTGGGTCGCGAACGAACGGCGGATATGTGGCTTCGTGAATTACGCCAACGATGCCTTGGCGTTTCATTGTAACGAAGTCGGGACGCATCAGGTCGTAGTGGGAAAGATTCACTACGTTGGTTGCTGAGAATGCGCCCGCCGGAATCAAAAATAGCAAAGCAGCCCTACGGAATATCGACGGTTTCATGAGACCTTAAATGGGGGTGCGGACATATCGTACAGATGTAATTCATTTTCAAGTCCAGCTTGCATTTGCACCGAATTTTGCGCTCACGACCGACCTCAACCGCGCGTTACCGTAGCATCGAGGTCGGATACGTTATTCACGTTTCGGAAAAGTGACCTCTCCTGTTTCGTCACAGAGATCTCCACCAGTTTTCCAGACGTTACGAGGTGACGAACCAGGTTTTGTAATGAAAAATCCGTTCCTGCGAGCGCAAATCGAAAATCAATCTCTGCTTCACGCGGATATAAGGCCGCCAACGGCTCGGCACGATTGTCGATCTTCGCGACAACGCCGCGGCCGGGTTCGATCGCGTCACACATCGAGCGAAGATGATTTTCGGTCATGAACGGCATGTCGATCGCGAGCGCGAGAAGATGAGCCGTGTGCATTTTCTGCAGCGAAGCGGCTAGGCCGCTGAGCGGTCCGCATGATGGCGGAATGTCCGCGATGAACTGCGCGTAGGCAGGCCGCCATGAAGGATCCGTTCTTGCCGATACGAAGATTTCTGCCGGTCGCAGTCTGCGCAATGTTTCGAGCTGAACTTGCCACAGCGGTTTCCCGCGAAAAAGAAAGGTCGCCTTATCCGTGCCCATGCGGCGCGATTCGCCACCTGCGAGCAGCACCGCGCTAACGTCATTCCGAGCGGAGCAAAGCGGAGTCGAGGCTGCAACGCAGTCGCCGAAGGCGGCGAGGCCAGGCTTTCCATCTCGCGGCATCACCTCAAAGTGACTTTGCGGGATCCCTCGACTTCGCTCGGGATGACGATTTTATCGAACACAAATTCCCATCTGTCAGGATCCTTGCTCGCAAACCTCCGCGACCTTTAAGCAGTTCCTGTGTACCGGGAGCAAATGCGCGATCCATCCAGTAGCATGGCCGGCATTCTTCCGTTCCGAGAAAATAAACGCCTTGCGCTTTGAACTCCTGTCCAATCAACTCGTTCAGATCGACGCCGCGTGTGATCACGTTGCGCCGTGCCGCGGCCGGTGAGCAGTCTTGAAGTTGCAGCGCGTTGCAAAGTTCATCGAAAATTTCCAGCGAGAAGAAAGTGATCTGACCTTTGTGGTCATCCTTGAAATCGAAGTACCGATCACCGCGAATACCCCGCCCCGCCACGCACTCGATTTCGGAGGTTTCAATCATCGGATGCGTGTCCGGTTCACGACCGTGATGGCCAACAAAATTGTGTCCCCGCGAAATGAACAGGTGACAAATTTCCATCGCACTCATGCTACCATTGTGGCGTCTCAATTCACATGAAAGAAAGCGGCATCGGATCAGAGAAGATCATCCGCCGAAAGCGCGACGGTGATCTTGAGTACTTGCCCGACGAACTGACGATTGAGCAGCCGCTGGAGATTCGCGTCGGTCGCAGGCCAATCGCCACCACAATGCGCACACCTGGTCACGATGAAGAACTGGCAGCCGGATTCTTGCTTTCGGAGGGGATCGTGCGTGCGCGCGATCAGATCGCGAGCGTTTCAATTGGTGGCGACAACCGAGTCGTTGTCGAGACAAGCGGTGTGAAATTAGGACTGAATTCGACGAAACGTTTCGGAACGATCTCCAGTAGTTGTGGTCTGTGTGGCAAAACAAGCATTGACGCGATTCGGCAAGATTTCCCCGCCATACGGTCGGCTGATATTCGGATTGATCTTGAAACGTTGCTGTCGCTTCCCGAGAGATTGCGCGAAGCGCAAAGCGATTTTGCGCGCACAGGCGGCATTCATGCGGCCGGAATTTTCGGCGTGGACGGCAAACTGAAAATTGCGCGCGAGGATATCGGGCGCCACAACGCAGTGGATAAGGCAGTCGGGCGCGCTTTTCTTGACCAACTGCTGCCATTGCAGAGGCATCTTCTTCTAGTCAGCGGGCGCGCATCGTTTGAGATTATACAAAAGGCACTCGCCGCTGGAATTCCGATCGTGGCCGCTGTCTCAGCGCCTTCAAGCCTTGCGGTGGAGTTCGCGCGCGACAGCAACCAGACGCTCATCGGTTTTTTGCGTCCGCCATCCTTCAACGTTTACACGCATATCGAGCGTGTGATTTTTGCCTAACGTGGCTACGACTTCTGCGAGGCAAAAACCGATTCTGGATCTCGACCGGAGATTCTGCCTACTGCAATCCAACCGAAGCGGCTAACGAATGCGCCCAGCAAAAACGAAATCGCTGCAAACGGTATCACGCCAAAGAATCGCAACAAAAGCGGGATCGGGCCTGTAAACACTTCGCCAATCCGAATGAGCCAGCCGGAGCCATGCTTGTGAATAGCACGATCGGCGACGCCATGTTTATCGATACTCAGCCAAATCAAGAGCACGGTCTCGACTGCGGCTGCAAATAAGCCGATTGCATTAAGCGGCGCGATTCTGTGGCCCAGTAACTCAAGCAGCGCCGCAGCGGATCCCAATCCAGCCGTTCCGAAGTGAATCGGCAGCAGCTTGTGATGCAGGAACCACGCCGGTATCGCGGTCGCGCCGATCAGCACACCTGTATATGTTGCCAACAGCATTCCAAAGATCGCTGATCCAAAGATCAAAATCCCTTTCGCGACGCCCAAAATTTGATCAATCGCGCCGACGAACAGGTGTCCCGTCTGGAGCTCCAGCGCTATCAAACCTGGAACAACGCACGCTCCGAAAGCCACCAGAATCCATGCACCCATCGACATTGCCGATTGTGGTTTAAAAACGCGTAGCATGTTGATGAAAAGATACGGCCGGCCTAAATCCAAAATCAGGAGAACTGGTGAGAGCACGGCTGCAATTGCCGCGACCCACATTGCAGCGCGCGCAACATCGAAGTGATGAAACAGCAGTGCGCCAAGCGCAATCACTGCTGACATTCCGCCAAGGCCGCCGACGAAAAAGTAAATCGGAATTTCCCAGGTCCATACCGGAGGCCTAACAACTGGCTGACCATAGTAACCCACCTTCCGTGGAATTGGGCCTCCAGCGACCTCCACACCGCCGCTGCTGACCGCGCCTTTTCGCCAAGCTTCATCGCGCAACTCATCGAGACGCGATTCGTTCATATGCGTTGGGCTGCTGACAACCACCGCTTCATAAAAATGCGAAGGCGCAAAGGGTGATCACGATTGCCCCAATCGCGGTGGCAAATGCGAACGTCCACGCGGCCTTCAGATGAATTGTCGGGATTTCCGGCTTTGGTGGAAGACCATATGCTTCGGGCTCGCCGAGAATCAGGAAAAAAGCGTGAGTGCCGCGCACAGACGTCTCGGTTGGATCGTAAAGTTGCGCGTCGTCGTAACCATGTTCCCGCAGTTGGTGCACACGTTGCGTCGCGCGCGTGCGCAAATCATCGAGCCTTCCGAAAACGATCGATTCAGTCGGACAAACTTTGGCGCACGCAGGTGTGAGACCACTCTTTTGTCGATCATAGCAGAAAGTGCATTTGAATGCGCCGCCCGCGTCGGGCAAAGGTTGTGGGCGCCTGTCGATCACGCCAAAAGGGCACGAAACGACGCAATAACCGCAGCCGTTGCAAACGTCGTTTTGCACAAGCACTGAGCCGACTTCGGTGCGAACGATCGCTCCGGTAGGACAGGCTTCAAGACATCCCGCTTCCTCGCAGTGTTTGCAAACATCCGAAAGGAAAATCCAACGAAACGGATCTTCTCCCCTGTTATCGCCTAACGAATGAGAGCCGACGATCTGGCCTCCCTTCTGTCGATCCTGTTCCACAAACATCACGTGACGCCACGTCGATGCGCCGAGGTGGCCGGTGTTATCGTAAGAATTTCCTGACCAAACGAAGCCGTCATCGGGCACGTGGTTCCATTCTTTGCACGCCACTTCGCAGGCTTTGCAACCGATGCACACAGTCGGATCGGTGAAAAAACCAACTTCGACGTTGTCGCGCACGTACGTATGCCGGCGTTGATTTGTGCTGTGTGTGCCTTCGCCGATCATGAAGATCAAATAAGGAAACGAGGAAAGCAGGAAAATAGGGCACACGAAACGGGGCTCATTCGCGCAAAAAAATCGCGCCAACCTTGTCCCGCTTTGAAAGCCTGACCCTTGCTTCGCATCCGTTAGAGCCTGGGTTCCTTATTCATAATTCTTATTCTTTTCCTTCGGTTGCGTGGCCCCCGCCGCTTTGTCCTTTTCGGAAAGACCGCTCTTCGGGATGCAAGATCGTTGGCCCGGTTTGTGGTGCATATCGGTTAAGAAATTCAGCGAACGCTGGTCCACGCGGCAGACGTCCAGGCACGATGTTGCAGGTAAGCGCCTTGGCTTCCATGATTGTCACGTTCGGCTCACCGGAAATCGGTATAAGATCATTCGCGGCGCCGCCTCGCACGAGGCCGGCCGTGCCGTAATGATAAGGCAACGCAACCTGGTGCACTGTTTTCCCATTGAGCGCCAATGGCCGAATCCGCCGACTGACAAGTGCGCGTGCTTCGATTGCGCCGCGCAAAGTAACCACGCAAATGTAGTCGCCGTTATCGATCTTGAGCTGCGTCGCTAGTTCCGGCGAAATCTCAACGAACATCTCCGGCTGCAATTCCGCAAGATGACTCAGAAAGCGCGACATGCCACCAGCCGTGTGGTGTTCCGTCAAGCGGTAGGTCGTTAAAACGTATGGAAATCGTGGGTCACCCGGCGGGGCGAAGCGATTCTCCTGGCGCGCAAACCATTGCTCAGCGGGATTGGTGTCGTGAGAATAAAGCTGATTCGAGACCGGCGACTCGAGCGGCTCGTAATGAGTTGGGAACGGACCGTCCTTCAAACCTTTTGGCACGTAGATCCACCCCAAGCCGTCCTCGTGCAGAATGAATGGGGCATCACCGGGAATGGCGTCGAGTCCTTCGGCACCCACTTCTGGTTCGTAATCGGGGGGTTTTCCTTGTACAAATCCCGCAACATCGATGCCGGTCCATTTTTCCGAGTCCCACCAGATCAATTTCTTTCGTTCGCTCCAGGGATGGCCGTCCGGCCGCGCGCTGGCGCGATTATAAATGATTCGGCGATCGCTCGGCCAGCTGAAACCCCAACCATGACCGAGGTAATCTCTGGATTTGCGCGAGTTCGCCCGGTTCACTCCATCGCGACGGAAAACACCCGAGTAAATCCAAGCGCCGCATGCAGTGGACCCGTCGGCTTTTAGTTCTGCAAAACCGTTCACTTGGGACCCGTGATGAGGATTACCATCTCGGTGGAGACCGAACACAATCCCAGGCTTTTCACCGGAGTCGGCAATTTTAACAGCGGGATCCGTGTACCAGCCGTTGATTTCAGCGAGCACAGCTTCCATTTGCGGATCGCCGAGTTCATCCTCCGGATACCACCAATCGAGCGCGCGGAGCGGTTCATCGAGGGGATCGTCTGATGCTTTCGCTTTTGCGATCAAACGCAATGCAAGCTGATGCACAAACCATGCTTCTGAGCGTGCGTCAGCTGGCGGGTCCACAGCTTTCTCGCGCCATTGCAAGAGTCGCTGTGTATTTGTGAACGCGCCTGCTTTTTCCGCGTGCCCGGCAGCTGGAAAAAAGAAAACTTCCGTCTCAACGTCCTCGGGCTTCAGCTCGCCGCGCTCAATCTCAGGTGAATCGCGCCAGAAGGTCGCGGATTCAGTCTCGACAAGCTCACGGACGACGAGCCATTTCAGTTTCGAAAGCGCTTTCCGTTGCAACCGCGAATTGGGCGCGCCGACGGCTGGGTTTTGACCCATTAAAAACATGCCTTCCATTTTTTCGTCGAGCATGTCGTAGAGGTACTCAAAGAAGGAATGATTGCCGGTGAGTTTGGGAAGGAATCCGTAGCCGAAATCATTTTCAGCCGTTGCGTGCTTCCCGTAGTACGCCTTCAGCGTGCTCACGAGGTACTTGGGGTAATTCGACCATAGGCCGGTCTTTTTCGTGTAGCGATCGAGATACTGCTGAAGAGTCTCATCGCCTTTATGCGGCATGGTGAGATAACCGGGGAGAATGTCGTAGAGCGTCGGAATGTCAGTGGAGCCCTGGATCGAAGCATGACCGCGCAACGCCAGAATCCCGCCGCCCGGCCTGCCGATGTTTCCTAGCAACAATTGCAGAATCGCAGCTGTGCGAATGATCTGCACTCCCTTGGAATGCTGCGTCCAGCCGAGTGCATAGCAAACCGCGGCAGTCCGCTCGGGCCCGGATGCGGCAGCTAGCGCATGCGCGACTTTGTGAAAGAGGTCGGGCGGAATGCCGCAGACTTTCTCCACCATCTCCGGCGTGTAGCGGGAGAAATGCCGTTTCAATTTCTGAAAGACACATTGCGGATGTTGCAAAGTGAGATCGCGCTCCGGGCGACTCAAATCGCCGCCTTTGTAAAGCCAACTGTCGCCTTCGTACGCGCGCTTTTCTTCATTCCAGCCTGAGAAATACCCGTCGCCGTTATCCTCCGGGTCGCGATATTGATCGCTCAAAATGCAGGAGGCATTCGTGTAATGAACGACGTACTCGCGAAAGTACAGCTCGTACTCAATCAAGTGATTGATAAGTCCGCCGAGAAAAACAATGTCCGTGCCGGCGCGGAGCGGCACCCAAATATCGGCCAGCGCGCTGGTGCGCGAGAAGCGCGGATCGACATGAATGATCGTGGCGCCCTGCTCCTTTGCTTTCATCACCCACCGAAAACCAACTGGGTGCGCTTCGGCCATTGATGAGCCTTCGATCAGGATACAATCGGCGTTCGCGAGATCTTGTTGCGCGGTCGTAGCTCCACCCCGGCCGAAGGAGGTGCCCAGACCGGGCACCGTGCTGCTATGTCATATACGCGCCTGGTTGGACACACAAACCATGCCCAGGCCTCCGGTGAAAAGCTTTTTGATGAGATAATTTTCTTCGTTATCAAGTGTCGCGCCGCCGAGATGGCATATCGCCGTCGTGTGATTGATCGAAACGCCGTCCTGCTCGTGCACAAACGTGCGCTTGCGCGAGTCCCAAACGCGCTCGGCAACCAAATCCATGGCGCGCTCGAGTGGAATCTCCGTCCACTCTTTAGAGCGCGGCGCGCGGTATTTCATTTTCGTTTCGCGCCGCGAATGCGTGAGCAATTGATATGACGCGGCGCCCTTCGGACAAAGATTCCCCTGGCTGATTGGAGATTCCGGGTCGCCTTCGATTGAAACGAGTTTGCCCTCTTTGTGGAAAATCAATTGACCACACCCGACACCGCAATAGGGACAAATCGAGCGCGCCACCTGGGCGTCATCAATGCGCGCATGCATCGCACGCGTCTTTTCCGACATGGCCTCGAGACCAGTGCCATCTTTGCGTTCGCGGATCTGGCGAAGAACCGGCCAACTCGAGAGCCAGGCGAACATATTCAGCATCTCACAACATTTCGGCGCAGCAGACAATCCTGGTCTCAAGAAAATGGTCAGACATCTTCACTCGCTTTGGCGCGCTGAGGCGCGAATTTGAAACCCGCGAGCGGCGGCGCCTCAATCTCGACGTTTTTTGCAAGCGCGAGCACCTGAAAAACACGGCCCAGCATTTCGGGATGAAGCAGTGTTTGTAATTCGCGCGTGGCCTTGGGTGAATCGGCCAGAAGCGACTGATCCGGGTCGCCGCTCCCGAATTGAGAGATAATTCCGGTCAGAAAATGATGTTGATCGGTAAAAGCGGCGACGCGCAACCCGTTTGCCTGCGCATGCTCCATAATGCTTCGCCAATTCACAGAGACCGTAATGTCCGCGTCTCCGACTTGTTCGAATGGCGAATCCAGACGTCGATGTTGGGTGCGGACCTGAGCGGTTCTTTCAAACTCCTCATCCAAGAACCCGTAATCGATCGCAATCATGTAGCCACGCTGCAAATTCGCAGCGATCTGGTCGATCCAATCGAGCGCGGCTTGATTGGACATCGTTGTATCAAACGGCTGATCGACAAATATTAAGGTGTCGCCGTCGAGACCTACCAACTTCTCGGTTCCATCACTGATCAAGCGCACCGGCATAGCATCCAGCAGTTCGTTGGAAAAATGCACGCCGGTGAACGGTTGCAGCGACTCCACCCATTCGACCTTGGCGCGAAATGATTCAAGCGTTTGGCGCTGCCGCCCTTCCAAAGTCGGAAATGGCTCGATTATTCGATAGCGCAACGCGTCAAAGAATTCCGGAAGGCGCGCCCGCACAAACTCGAGAACATCCCACGCAAACTGCCCATCGTGCGCTCCCTGCTCGACAATCACGAAATCATTTCTTTTGCCGAGGCGCTCCCAGATTTCGCTGAACTGCACAGCCAACAACTGCCCAAACAGCGGTCCCACGCTGACGTTCGTGAAATAATCTCCTTTACGGCCTATCGTGCAGCGGCCCGACGAATAGTAACCATGCTCGGGATGATATAGGGCCTGCTGCATGAACCACGCGAACGATTGCGGACCTTGTGCGCGGATCGTTTCACGGATCGATTCAACGAGCGGCGTGTTCAATTGGAGAACGTCGAATGCGCAACGATCAACGTCCAATGCCTCAATCTCGAATATTCAACTTGCGCTCCCACTAGGAAACTGAACGTTGAGCGTTGGGCGTTTGGCGCCTACCTTCGTTACAGAGTCGTTTTGCCTGTTTGAGACCGACCAGCACATACCTCAGACCGCCGCCGGGCTATCGCTTTCGGCGGCCATGGTATTTGAGGCCATGGTTTTACATTCCCGTCGCCATTCTGGTCGTGGTCGGACTGTTCGTAACCGTTTTCGGTTCCAGCGTCGTCTTCGATCTACAAGCGCAGGCCAACTCTTTCGACCTGACCAAGCTCGAGCAAATGGAATCGGCCAGCGTGATTCTCGATCGCAACGGGAAGATCTTTGGCCAGATCTACGTCGAGAATCGCGAGACGGTCCCGTACGAGAAGTTGGCTCCCGACCTGATTAACGCCGTCATTGCGGTCGAGGACGCAAAATTTTACGAGCACCATGGTTACGATTTGCTGGGGATCATTCGCGCAGCGCTCAAGAATCTGACGGCAGGCCATGTGCGTCAGGGCGCCAGCACCATCACGCAACAATTGGCGCGCAACAGTTTCTGCGCTCAAGGAAAGAACATACCGCCGCAAGCTGCTGGAGATTTTTCTGGCCAAGCGCATCGAGGACAATTTCAGCAAACAGAAAATCCTCGAGCTGTATCTGAACCGGATTTACTTCGGTGGCGGTATGTACGGAGCCGAAGCAGCCGCCCGCGGCTACTTTGGCAAGTCTGCACGCAACATGACGCTCGCGGAGTGTGCGACTCTGGCGGGACTGATCAAGAGCCCGAACAGACTTTCGCCCTGGTCTGACCGAACTAACTCTCGGGAGACGCGAGACTTTGCGCTCGATCGGATGCGCGACAATGGATTCATCACCCGCGAACAATGTGCAGCTGCCCGCGCCGAAAAGATCGCGATCGGCAGCCGCCAGGCCGCTCAAGGCCAGACTTACGCAGTCGATTACATTCGTCAGCAAGTGATCGCAGCCGTGGGATGGGATCGCGCGATAAATGAAGGCTATCGCATTCACACAACAATCGACGTCAATCTCCAGCGCGCAGCCGAGGATTCTTTAAAGGCACACTTGGACCAAGCCGAGCAGCACCCGGAGTACAAGCATCAGACCTACGCCGATTACGCAGCATCTTTTCGGAAGGCCAAATCGATCGGTAAGATGGCTGACCAGCCTGCCCCGGAGTACTTGCAAGGCGCGGCCATCGGTCTGGATAACGCAACCGGCGACATTCTTGTGCTGGTAGGCGGACGCGATTTCGAGCACAACCAGTTTAATCGAGCGTTACAGGCTCGCCGGCCTGCGGGCACTGCAATGTTGCCATTTGTTTACGCCACCGCTTTCGAGCGGGGAATGTTTCCAGGTTCGGTAGTTGAAGATTCGCCTCTGGATAACCGCGCCGTAATGATCGGCGGCACTACGGGAATTCTCGGGGAGTGGGGACCCGAGGATGCCAATAACCAGTACGAAGGTCGAATGACCGCCCGGCAGGCGCTCGTGAAATCGAAAAATGGCGCAACGGTCCGCATTGGGATGGATGCGGGAATCGAAGGGGTATTGCAGCTTTGTTCCTCGGCGGGTATTCGTTCCCCGCTTCGCCCGTATCCCGCGACATTCCTTGGCAGCAGCGAAGTGACGCTGGCCGAACTGGCCATGGGATACACGATTTTTCCAAATGGTGGCTGGCGACCGAGCACGCCACATATTTTGGAGCGCATCGAGGAAAAAGATGGAACGCTGGTGTGGAGTGGAAAGCAGCAGAGCATCCGGAAGATCGTGACCAAACCCGAGACTGCGTACGAGGTGAATTCGTGCCTGGTAGATGCGCTCAAATCGGGAACAGGAAAACCCGCTTACACAGAGTTTGGGTTAAAGAAATTCCCAGCCGCCGGAAAAACCGGGACGGCGTACGATTTTACGGATGCGCTCTTTGCCGGATACGACTCCAATTTCACCTGCGCGGTATGGGCTGGCTTTGATAAGCCGCAGAAAATTTATCGAGGCGCTTTCGGGCGCGAGCTGGCGCTGCCGGTCTGGGTCGACATTATGAATGCGGCTGCTCAAAGTTATCCACCGCGAGAGATCAAACAGCCGTCCACCCTAAAGCAGATCGAGATTTGTTCGCGATCCGGGCAACTCGCCACGGATAAATGCTATGACGCGGTGAAATCAGCCAACGGCGATACGGTCCAACGCCGCACCACTTATATGGAAATCGCGACACAGGCCCAGGCGCCGACCGACCTTTGCACCATCCATGGTGAACCGCGGACCCGTCTCGCTCGCGAATTTGGTTCCAGCGATTTGCCGCGTGCTGAGCTGGCAATAAACGTGAATGAAGTCATGCCGATCGCCATCAAGAGTCCCACGCTCATAGCTGACCACGACCCATACGATTCAATTAAGCCGACAGTCATACCAGACCCAACGCCACAGCCAGCTACCCAAACCGCCGAAACTCAGAAGAGTGACGGCGGGGCTGACACGAATGAAGTGAAGTCTGCCAGCAACAAGACAAACGTGAATCCTCCGACATCCCCAACAACACAATCCGGTCCGGAGATTCGAAAGGCTGTACCGGTCCGACAAATTCCAAAAGCAATTCCGGTCCAACCACAGGAACGGCAGCCGGGGGAGATCCGACGTGCGGTCCCAGTAAAACCGCTCGATCAAGAAGACAACGAACGCACGCTATTGCGTTCTGCGGCGCAGCCGCCGGGCGACGACGTGCATGATTAATTGACTTCGCCGCGTTTAAAATGGTTGAACCGTTGAATCACTAAGCAAGCGAGCTGTAATGCCAGCAGACAGCCCAGCGAGCTTTCGGCTAACTGTTCTCAATCCCGGAGGACGCGATCCTGAGCAGCAATTTCAAACCGTCCCCGCTCCCGGCGAAGGCGCGCATCCGCCGATAAATTTTCATGCTTTCGCCGCAAGCACATTTGGCGCGTTTCATCGCGATGCGCGATCCGCCATCGCTGAGCAGACGCCAGTGCTTCTTCTTCTGCGCAGCGATTTTCGCGCGTCAGAACGCGCATTGGCTGACTTAAAATCCGAAGGTCGGACTGTCGCTGTCTCGCTGAAGGAGACCGGGCTGCACCAGATCGCGCAACAGTTACGCGAGCCGGCAAAACTGTCGCGATTCATCAAAATTGTGACGCAAGCCGATGCTTGCATCGCCACGACTTCAGAGGCCGCGGAAATTTATCAGCGCGTCCGCTCCAGGCACGATCCGGCGACAGTCACATTCATGCCGACCCCCTACCCAATCGAGGATCACCGATGGAATTTCTCACTGCCGCCAAACGAGCGATCTGGAATTTTCATCGGCACACGTGAATGGGATGTGCCCTCGCGCAATCATTTGGCCGCGCTTTTGGTCGCGCGCCAACTGTGCGAAACAACAGGCGACTCAGTTACGATCGTTAATCTGGACGGCTACAAAGGCCGGCGATTGTTAGGCGAATTCAAGTTTCCAGAAGGAAAACTTCGGCTAATCGAGAAGTGGAAGGCTTACCCGGATTATCTGCGCGAAGTTGCGCGACACAGGATCGTGTTACAACTCGATCGCAGTCATGTGCCCGGACAAGTCGCAGGCGACGCGCTCCTTTGCCGAATTCCCTGCGTGGGCGGTGACGGGGCAATCGATAGAATGGCGTTTTCCAAAACGTGCGGCGAAGGCCGAACGATCAACGAGATCGCGTCAATGGCGATGGACCTTTTGAACAGTGCCGAGTTACGCGAAGCAGTTGTCGCCGAATCGCAAGCACGCACCCGCGAACGGCTCTCATTCGAGGTGGCGCATTCACAATTGGCACAGTTCTTTGCTCAGCTCGAGAGCACCAAAGGGTGCAGGAGCAGGGAGCAACGATCGCCGAGCTGAAGAAGAAATTGCAGGTCTCGTGGCGACGGTCAAAGAGCAAGGGACGGAAATCCAGAAAGTGAATGCCCGGTTAGAATCAAACGAAGCTGCCCCGCAGATGGCCAGTTACGAAGGGTTAAACCGGATGCCACCAATGACCCTTGCATTCAGAAAAGTTCGCGAGAGGGCACGATCGCCATCACGCGAGACGCATGCGCTACTCAGCGTAAATCAAAAGATGATCTCGAAGAGCTTAATGCCATTCCATTTTCCCGGGTGGTTGGGATCGAACGATGTGTTCTCTACCCAGATCCCGTAACGAGCCGGCGCCCACGGGTTGAGCATTTGAAGCGGATTACGGCCGGGACCAAAGGCTTTTGGAAGTGCTCCTTCCACCTTTGCCCCTTCGGAAACCGTGGGCGGCTTCTCAATCGCACGCACCGGTTTCTGCCGACCGATCGGTGCTCTGTATTCTTGCGCGGAAACGGTCGTCACCAGCGCGGCGAGGATTGCGATCATCAATGTCTTCATGTTTCCCTTTCGGTTCGCGGCATGCAAATGTTGCCCATAACCACCCCTGCGCACAATATATCTTTCGATGGATTCTCTTGAAAAGGCCGCACGCGTCCTGGATTTGGAAATTTTTGAGCTCCAGCGGCTCCGGAAGCGGTTGGATGAAAATTTCTCCCGCGCGGTTGAACTGATCAAAGAGACGGTCGACGCGCGAGGCAAAGTGGTCGTCGTAGGCGTGGGCAAATCCGGGCATATCGGGGCGAAGATCGCGTCTACGCTGACCAGCACCGGCTCGCCAGCCGTGGTGCTGGATTCGTCCAACGCCCTTCATGGTGATCTCGGCATGATCGTCGACGGCGACGTCGTGCTGGCATTGAGCGCGAGCGGTGAAACGGAAGAATTGCTCCGGATTTTGCCGGCAATCGCGCGGTTCCAAGTGAGGATCATCACCATGTGCGGCGATCCAAAATCAACGTTGGCACAAAACGCCCATGTTTGTCTGGATGTAAATGTCGAACAGGAAGCTTGTCCACTGAACCTGGCGCCGACCTCGAGCACGACAGTGATGCTCGCGCTGGGCGACGCTCTAGCGATGGTGCTGTTAGAGGCGCGCGGTTTTAACAAGGAGGATTTCGCTAAATTTCATCCCGGCGGCATGATCGGCCGCAGCATGTTGATGCGCGTGCATCAAGTCATGCGACCGCGTGAAGCAATGGCAATTGTCGCGACTGACACGCCGATACGCGACGTGCTCAGGGCAATGACCAGTGTGCGCGCTGGCGCTGCCGTTGTGACCGGCGAGGAAAACCAGCTCCTCGGCATATTCACTCACGGCGATTTCGTGCGGCATTTTCAATCCGATTCCAGGATCGGCGAACGGCTCGTGGCAGACTTGATGACGCTGAATCCGGTCACAGTGCACAAAGAAAAGCTGGCGGTGGAAGTTCTGAACCTGCTCGAGCGCCATCGCATAGACGATCTGGTCGTTATTGATGACGACAATATCCCTGTTGGGATTGTCGATTCGCAGGATTTGACGCGGTTAAAATTATTGTAATTCACGCTGTCATTCCGAGCGAAGTCGAGGAACCCCGTCGTGTTACTTCAAGCTTTCGCCGCGGGCTCCTTCGACTTCGCTTCGCTACGCTCAGGATGACGTAATGGCTAAAGTTGCACTCGCACCGACCGCGTGTAAGCTCCGCGCTCTCGCCGCTGTAGCGTTTATCGCTTCAACGTTGTAAACATGTAACTGTTGTAATTGATTCCGTCTCATTCATGCCCGCCGCCAACGATCTACGCAGAGGAATGGCCATTAAATACAATGGCAATCCCGCCATTGTGCTTGAGGTCCATCATCGCACGCCGGGGAATTTGCGAGCGTTCGTGCAGGCCATCATCCGTTACATCAACACCGGCAAAAGCGCCGACGTTCGCTTCGGTTCCACCGACAAGGTTGAATTGGTCGATATCGAGCGAAAACAGCTCGAATTTTCTTACAAGGATCGGGACGGCTACCATTTCATGGATCCTGAGACGTACGACACGATCACGCTTGCGGAAAATCTGATCGGCGATGCGAAAGATTACCTCGTCGAGAATCTTTCGGTGCAGGTTCTTTATGCGGAAGGCAAAGCCGTTGAGGTGGAGTTGCCCGCGTCTGTAAGTCTAAAGGTGGTGGAATCAGCTGAAGGTCTGCGCGGAGATACCGCCAGCAACGTCACCAAGCCGGCAAAGCTCGAAACCGGCAAGACCATCAACGTGCCTCTTTTCATCAAGGAAGGCGAAGCGATCAAGATCGACACCCGGACGGGCGCCTACATGGGACGCGCGTGACCGTGGCGTGTTGTTCATTGTAGGGCAACCGTTCTGGTGGCCGACCTTGGTGGGGCAACGCACATGCCCCACAAATTTCCGCGATATCCGAGTGGTCGCCTGTTCTGTCTTGCTTTCGTCTGCGCAAATCTGCGTAATCTGCGGACGATTTGGCGACGAACCGCAGATCCAAAAAAAAGAATCGCGGCACGCGTAATCCGGAACGCGGCCGGAAAGTTGTCCGCAGCGTTGCGCGCACAACATCAAGAAGCTTTATCGCGGAGTCCGAACCACTCACAGTACCCACAAAGTGGGTGAAATTTGTTGTAGGTATTTTCCTGCTGCCGCTCTGCGGCGTTCTTACCCAGACATTTTTTACCGCATTTGCGCGCGCGACTGTGACGCAACGGTTGTGGGCGGGCGAAGAGTTCTGGTTCTTCTCGTTAGGCGCGGTGCTGTGGCTGATAGCTTTCTTCGGTCTGCCGCGCCCAATATTGATTTACGTATTTGGGCATGAGCTGACGCACGCGCTCTGGGTGTGGTTGATGGGTGGTCGCGTGAGCCGGTTCCGCGTTGGTTCGGACGGCGGACATGTGGTGACAACAAAGGCGAACTTCTGGATCGCGCTGGCGCCGTATTTCTTCCCGATCTACAGCATTCTGACGATCGCTATTTACGGCGGGCTTAGTTTTTTTCTGAACATGCAGCCGTATGGACGACTCCTTTACGCCGTGATCGGCGCCACGTGGGCATTCCATTTCACGTTCACCTGCTGGATGATTCCCAAGAACCAGACGGATCTTGCCGATCAGGGGACATTTTTTTCACTCGTCGTCATCTACCTGATGAATCTATTACTGCTCGGCGTGATGCTGATTCTCGCATCCCGACAAATCACGTTTGAAAGCTTCGGAGCGGATTTGCTGGCGAATTTGGGAAATTTCACGCAGTGGCTGTTCGATCTTTTTCAACGAGTGAGACGCTAACTGTAGCCGTCGCCCTGTGGGCGACGCATCACGAGCAAGGCTACCTCACGCCCGCGCTTCGCACAGCGAAGCGGCTACAGGTTCGTAACCACTGCGAACGGCAACGCCGAGAATAGATCACGCACGGCTACCTGCCGTTTCTGGTGACGAACCGGCTGGCAGGTGAAAAGATCGTGCGCGTTTTTTAGTGAAAGCGCTTCTGGTAATTCAATGGACGTGTCCTGCCACAATTCCCCCACCGGTGGAAACCCGACACGCGACGAGAGTCGCGGCGCGATCACCGCAATCCAATTGTTGTCGAGACGCCGAATGAAGCTGATGCAGGATTCTGCAAATGTTCCGCTCGTGTGAACCGGTAGATATTCGCCGCGCTTGAAAAGATCCGCGTGTGCGCTACGAAGTTGCAGGAGGTGCTTTGTCAGAAACAGCTTGATCCGGCCATCCGGCCAGGTCTGCATCAGTTCTCCCGGAGTCGCGCTCGACAGCGACTTGAGCATTTTGCGCCGCAGTTCGTAGTCGACCGGACGCCGGTTATCAGGATCGACAAGGCTGTAGTCCCAAATCTCAGTTCCCTGGTAAATGTCCGGCACACCGGGCGATGTCAGCTTCAGCAAGGCTTGCGTAAGCGAATTGATCGCTCCGAGCCGAGCAATCTCTTTCGCCGCAGGAAGGAAAATCGGCAGGAACTTGTTTCGCGGTGATGAATCCAAAATTTTCGCGACGAAATCGTGCATCGCGCCGTCCCACTCTTCGTTCGGTTGGATCCAGCTCGTGTTGATCTTCGCTTCTTTGAGCGCCTTTGCCATGTAAGCCTGAATCCGTTCGATGTAGTCAGGCGACGGCACAGGCTCGGCCTCGCCATTCGCCTGCATTGGCCAGGTGCCCAGAAGCGTTTGGTAAAGCAAATATTCTTCGTTCGAATCCGGCGCTTCCAAATCATTCACCATCCGTTTCCAACGGTGGTTCGCGGTGCCCCAGCGCTGCAACGAGCGCCGCCAAAGCTCTGGGATTTCGGAAATCGCGACCATTCGCGCCCGGACGTCTTCGCTGCGTTTTGTGTCGTGCGTTGAAGTAGCGAGCAACGTCGCGTGCCAATTCCGCTGCCGATCAACGTTACGCTCGTGAAAGACCTCGACGCCAAGTCCAAACTGTTGCGGCTCCCCGCCGACTTCGTTTAACGCCGGTAGCCGGTTGTAGATGTAAAACATCGTGTCTTCGAGTCCCTTTGCCATAACCGGCGCTGTGGTCTGTTGGAATTTCAAAATGAAATGCGTATACGCAGCCCGTCCGGCGGCATCGAAATTTTGGGGCGAACGAAACAGCAGCACGTCGCGCAGGAAATTAAAGATCGATTCGTCCATCGCCGGGTTACGGCGTTTGGCTGCAGCGATCGCGCGCTCGACGATTTGTGCATCTTCATCGCTTACCGGCTGATCGGGCTCGACGTACGTTCGATAAACGGGAAAGCAAGCAATCGTCTCGCGCACAGCGCGCGAGAGCGCCTCAAGCGTAAAATCACGGCATCGTCGGTCTTGCTCCGATAGACGATCAAGCATGTTCCCCAGAACATCGACGTCATTGGCCAGGGCAAGTTTCATCACCAGAAGTTTTTTCGCGTAGAGCACATGACTAAAAGGAATCGAATGACCGATGAAACGATGAAACGTTTTTGTGATCGCCGTCTCAGCCGAGGAATCGACGAGCACCTGCATCAGGTGATTGGCAAAATCGTAACCGGTCGTTCCGTGTACTGGCCAGTCTTTGCGCAACGTTTCGGAGGCGGTGAGAATTTTTTCTGCCAACATGTAGATCGCCCGTCCGTCCCGAGGCAAAGCGGTCCCGAGCGCTTTCGCGGAACGCTCCTGAAGTTTGACGAAATATTCCCGCGGTAAATACAGGCCGTCAGGATGATCGATGCGAAGTCCGGTGACCGCGCCTGTGCTTACCAATTCAAGAACCAGACGGTGAACCGCGTCGAAGACTTTTGGCAACTCGACGCGAATGGCGGCCAAATCGTTTACGTCAAAAAAGCGGCGGTAATTGATTTCCTCGGCAGCGACCCGCCAAAAAGCCAGACGATACGACTGTGCGTTCAGTAATTCGTCCAACTTGTCGAAGCTGTGCGGGTCACCGCGCTTTCCATTAATCTGCAGCAGCGCTCTTTCGATCGCTCGTAGCACTTCCGGAGCCTCGGCGCAACGACGCTCCAGTCGCCGCTTAATGATTTCCTTTTCGCGTTCGCGTTCTGCAATCCGCTTCGGGTCAGGCTCAGTGCGCTTCGGCAAATATTCGAGCGCAGTCAAAATGCTTTGCACTTCAGCGTAGAAATCCTCGTCGCTGTATTCCGCCAGATTCTTTAACACCACGTCCAGAATGCAGCGATAAGTGCCGGGCGCGATCGGCAATCTGCGCTCGCCATAGAGCAAGTAAAACGTTCCTTCCTCAAAGCGCACCTGCAATTCGCCACGTTCCAGCACGCACCCATATTGGTCGCTAAGAATTGGCAATAAGACCTTGTCGCGCAGATGAGATATCAGCGAGTCCCAGTCGATATCGAAGTATGGCGCATACCTTGAGCTGGGCCCGTTTTCCAGCACGTCCATCCACCACTCGTTCCGTGAATCGGCAATCCCGACATGATTCGGAACAAAATCCAGCACGTGGCCCATGCCATGCGCGTGTAATTGCGCAATCCAAGCGTCATAGTCCGCGCGCGAACCGATCGCCGGATTTAGCTTGTTGTGGTCAGTGATATCGTAGCCGTGGAGGCTGTCCGGGCTTGCCTGAAAGTACGGCGACGCATAAACGTCACTCACTCCGAGCTCGTGCAGATACGCGACGATCTCGCGCGCCTGCGCAAATGTGAACCACCGATTGAGCTGTAATCGGTAGGTGCAGGTCGGAATGCGCGGATGCTCCTTTTTCACAGCAGAAAGGAAAACGTCCGACGCTCAACGTCCAACGTCCAACGCCCAATGAAAGAATCTGCGGACACGTTCGGTGTTCGAGCGTTCGGCGATCTGCGCGCCGTAGCCTCGCGAATGCGGGTTCGGTGTTTTCTCTGCTTCTGTGGGCACCTGCAAAAAAGTCGCGCGTCCTCAATTTTCCGAAAAATTTTTGAAACTTTTTGGATCGGATCTGGAGAGAACAAGTAAAGACACAACTCTATCGAAAAAAACATTCAACTTATGAACAACAAATTCCTTCCCGGCGCAGTCTTATTCAGCGTCGCATTCGTGCTACCAATTTGGCCTCTCTGGTGCAGGTCAAGGCCCAGAATACCTTTTACGGCGATGGAGCGGGCCAGAATATAACGAGTGGCGGTGGTGATTCAGGGTTTGGCGCCTCGGCGCTTTTCAGCAACACCGAAGGCAGCGGCAACACGGCCTTCGGTGACGAGACGCTCTACTACAACACGACGGGTCGACGACAATACGGCCACCGGTTATTGGGCGCTCCCAGCCAACACCACCGGCGGCCACAATACGGCCACCGGTTCTTTCGCGCTCCTCGGCAACTCCACTGGCAACTACAACACGGCCAACGGTCACCAGGCGCTCTTCGAGCAACACAACGGGCGACCAGCAACACGGCCAGCGGCACGAATGCGCTCTACCAGCAACGCCACGGGCAACGCCAACACAGCCTGCGGTACAAACGCACTCTTCAGCAACACCACCGGCAGCACCAACATGGCCAGCGGTGCTAATGCGCTCTTCAGTAACACCACCGGCGACAACAACACAGCCAGCGGTTTTTATGCGCTCACATCCAATACTACCGGCCCCTACAACATGGCCAACGGTTATGAGTCGCTCTACAGCAATACCACCGGCGGTTTCAACGCGGCCAACGGTGTTTTCGCGCTCTACAACAACACCGTTGGAAACTTTAACACGGCCACTGGCCCAGGAGCCCTCCTCGCCAACACCACCGGATCGAACAACGTTGCCGTAGGCGCAACCGCGGGCATCGCTCTCACCACCGGCAGCGGCAATGTCTGCATCGGCGCGGGCGTTAACGGCGTCGCAGGTGAAAGCAACATCACGCGCATTCGCAATGTTTACACCACCGTCGCCAATGGCCGCGCGGTTTACGTCAATTCCGACAACAAGATCGGCACACTTTCCTCTTCGCGCCGGTTCAAACATGACATCCAGCCGATGGACCAGAGCAGCGAAACTCTCTTTGCGCTTAAACCGGTCACCTTCCGTTACAAGAAAGATGCCGATCCTTCGCAGGCGCTCTCGTTTGGTTTGATCGCCGAGGACGTCGCTCAAGTCAGCCCGGAGCTGATCACCCGCGACGAGGAGGGAAAACCGCAAACCGTCCGCTACGAAGCGGTCAATGCGATGTTGCTCAACGAATTCCTCAAGGAACATAAGACGATCGCAGAATTGAAGTCGACAATCGCGCAGCAGCAGAAAGAAATTCAGCCTGGCCACGCAGATTCAGAAAGTGAGCGCGCAGGTGCAATTGAATGGCGCGCCGGCGATCGCTGCAAATCCGTAATCTGCTGTAGCCGCTTCGCTGCCTGCCACGCCGTAGCTCAGTCGAAGGCGGGTGCGAAGCGCGCGCGTCGCCCACCCGCCTTCGCAGAGCTACGGCGCGGCAGGCAGGTCGACGGCTACATCTTCTTTTGCGTTTATGATCCTCCAAAACGCCGGCGGTCAATTTTTCCCGAAAAACTCTGAAACTTTTCCAATCGGATCTGGAGAGAACAAGCAAAGACACAACTCTATCCAATCAACTTATGAACAAGAAATTCCTTCCTGGCGCAGTCTTGTTTAGATCAACAAATGCCGGTGGTGTCATGCCAACGATACACCCTGGTCCCCGCAGGCTGCGACCGACTGGGAGATTCCGTGTCGCGTTTCTGATTCTGGCGGCGTTAATTGGACAAGGAGTGATCGTTTTGGCTCAAGCGCCACCGAATACCACCATCCCTCGCGTGCCCAATCCACCGCTGAGCAGCGACCTGGCAAATTTGCCGGGTGACCTGCGGGCGGTTCCGGTTCCCGGACCGTCGAATCTGAACGACTTCGTCCGGGATCCCGCCATGGCGCGCGCCCTCGGCAAGGCCCTTTTCTGGGATATGCAGGTAGGGAGTGACGGTGTGCAGTCCTGCGCGAGTTGCCATTTCCGCGCCGGGGCCGATCCGCGATCGAAGAACCAGCTGAGCCCAGGGCTGAAGCGCGTGCCCGACCCAGACCTCTGCTTTTCGGCCGGCCGGGGTCCCAATTTTCAACTAGAAGCCGCGATCTTCCCGTTGACCCGGCTCGCCAATCCAGGCGTTCGCGGCGCTCTCGATCCGGCCACCGACAGCAACGACGTCGTGTCTTCGCAGGGGATCCACCACCCTGGTAACGAGGCCGATCCGCTGCGTTTTCTCGTCGGCCCGGCAAACACCCGCCGGGTCGAGCCGCGCAACGCTCCAACGACAATCAACGCTGTCTTCAATCATCGCCAGTTCTGGGACGGGCGCGCCGAGAACATTTTTAACGGCGTCAATCACCTCGGCCAACGCGATCCCGATTCCAAGCTCTTTCGTGCCGACGATCCGAGAAATCCGATCGAAGTGCGCGTCGAGTTGGTGAATTCCAGCCTCGCGTCGCAGGCTGTGGCACCGATCGTAAGCGACCTTGAGATGGCCGATCCGAACCGATCTCGACTCGACGTGGGTCGCGAACTGGCGAGGGGTAAACGCCTGCAAGGAAAGCACGCCTTGAAGCTTCGCCCGCTGGCCCAACAGCAGGTATCGCCAACGGACAGCGTGCTCGGCCCGATGAGTCGCTGGCCGCAGAGAGGTCTCTCATTGAGCAGATACGACCTGATGATCCAGACGGCTTTTCACGACAAATGGTGGGATGCAAGGAAGCTCATCCGGGTAAACGCCGACGGAACCAAGACCCTGATAGATAAGCACGACGACGACGATAACCTTCCCGAAAATGAGTTCGCGCTGATCCAGTACAACTTCTCGCTCTTCTTCGGGATTGCCGTCCAGCTCTACGAGGCAACGCTCGTCTCCGATGATACGCCTTGGGATCGCTTTCGTCGTGATCACCCCGCGGCGACCGACCCGGCCTTGAACCCCTGGACGAATGAGACGCCGGAACACATCAGCCGGCTCGCGCTCTTCGGCGCCCATCTCTTCAATGACCGCACCCGCGTCCCCGCCGGTCACATCCGCTGCTCGAACTGCCATGAGTCACATGAGCTCACGGATGCTTCCGTCCGTCGCGTCGGCCTCGCCGCGAACGGGCCGGTGCGCAATCGCGACGGCAATGTCATCGACAAAGGTTTCAACAACATCGGCGTCCGGCCGACCGACAACGACCTCGGCGTCGGCGCAACCGATGCGTTCGGGCCACTTTCGTTCTCGCGCCGGCTCTTTCCTGACGGTGCCCCGATCGGCCAGATATTCGATGGCGCGATCGTGGACAAGGGCTTTGGGGTTGAGGGCGCGTTCAAAGTCCCGTCGCTTCGCAACGTGGCGCTCACTGCGCCTTACTTTCACAATGGCGACGTGCTCACGCTTCGGCAGGTGGTCGAGTTCTATGGCCGGGGCGGCAATGTGTTTCCCGTCAACGAACTCAACGGCACGGTCATCGAGCCGCTGGGCATCCCGGCCCCGACGCTAAGTTCCGACGAGATCGACGCACTCGTCGCCTTACCTGGAGACGCTCACCGACGACCGGGTCGTATTCCAGCGCGCGCCATTCGACCATCCGCAGCTCTTCGTGCCTAACGGACATCCAGGAAACTCCAACTCAACCACCGATGCGAACGGCGACGGCTTGGCCGACGATGTGCTGGTCGAAATCCCGGCGATCGGCGCCGCGGGTGGCAATCCGCTTCCGGGCTTTCTCGAAGGGATTTTCGGGCCGACCCCTTGATTCGTGACCTGCGAAGTGCAGGAAAAGACGATCGCAAAATTGAAGTCGACAATCGCGCAGCAGCAGAAGGAGATTCAAACTCTCATGGCCACTGTAAGGGAACAGTCTGCGCAGATTCAAAAGGTGAGCGCCAGGCTCGCCGCTGCGAGTCTATCCAGTGGCGGACTCGAGGCAGGCAATGCAGTCGTCCAAACCGCGTTCAACGATCGGTGAACGCCGAGGCAAAGCGAAATTGAAACCAAACAGCACCAACGATCGCTACGAACCGGGCGCTCGAAACAATGGAAAACGGAAGGAGCGCTTGCCGGAATTCTACTTATTTCGTACCATGCGCGAATGTTTTCCCCCTCTGGTTCGCGCAACAACGGCGCGCATTTTGGCGAAACGGCATGGAGCGTTGTGCTCGCTGCCGGCAACGCTTCTGAACCGCACGCGCGCGACGCGCTAGCTGAGCTCTGCCAAATGTATTGGCCGCCAATTTACGCTTATCTGCGCCAGCGGGGATTTAACCGGCATGATGCACAAGATCTGACACAAATTTTTTTCCAGCGCATAGTTCAGGATGAAACGCTCCGCCGCGCTTCGCCGGCGCGTGGACGTTTCCGCAGTTTCCTGTTAGGCGCGCTCACACGCTGTCTCGCTGACGAACAGGCGTACCTGCGCGCAGTGAAACGCGGCGGCGGCGCACAATTCATTTCCATGGACGAAGTCGCCGCCGAAGAAATGCATCATCAGCGGGTCACGATGAATCTCACTCCGGCCGACTCGCTCGATGCGCGCTGGGCCGGTCTGCTCCTGGAGCGCGCACTCGGCAAGGTGCGCGCGGAATTTTCCGCTAACGGAAAAGCGGAAACGTTCGAGGCGCTGTCGCCGTTTCTCGCTGGGGAGAAGCGGGACATTTCATATCAGGATGCTGCGCAGCGAATGGGATTGGCGATGAGCGCGGTCAAAACGCATATTCATCGGTTGCGCCAGCAATTCGCCAGCGCCGTACGACAGGAAGTGATGCAGACGGTGAGCGCCCCGCACGAAGTGGATGACGAACTCCGGCAGTTGCGCGGCGTTTTTGTGCGGCTTGGCCAGCAGTCCGCTTTGTAAATTAGATGGACCTGCTGGCGCGCAAAACATTCTGCGAAAGCTGCGGTTCATCGTTGGAGGTGGACATGCCAAGCGGCTTCTGCCCGGCGTGTTTGCTAACGACCGCGCTCGATTCGCCAGATGTGTCGTCAAGCGGCAGTCGCATTGAAGATTACGAATTGCTAAATGAGATCGCGCGCGGCGGGATGGGGATCGTTTATCGGGCGCAACAGCGCACACCTTCGCGGATCGTGGCGCTAAAGATGATCTTGCCGGTCCATCTGAAGTCGTCCGGTGCGGTGAATCGTTTTCGCTCGGAGGCGGAAGCAGCAGCTAGTCTCGATCACGAATGCATTTTGCCGATCTACTCAGTGGGCGAACAGGATGGCTCGCCGTTCTACAGCATGAAGTTTGCAGACGGCGGCCCGCTCTCCGCGAGGATCGAAAATTACCGGACCAAACCACATGAAACTGCGGCGCTGATCGCAAAGCTCGCCCGCGCGATTGCTTATGCGCACGAACGCACCATTCTGCACCGCGACTTAAAACCGGGAAATATTCTCTTTGACGGTGCGGGCAAACCGTATGTGAGCGATTTCGGACTGGCGAAATGGTTGCAACGCGAATGCGATCTCACGCAAACACTCGCGATTCTGGGTACGCCTTTTTACATGGCGCCAGAACAGGCCGCAGACTCGCGCGCCGTTGGGCCCCGCTGCCGATGTGTACAGTCTCGGCGCGATTTTATACCAAATGCTGACCGGTCATCCGCCTGTTTCAGGCGAGACACCGATGGAAGTGCTGCGTCGCGCCGCCGAGCAGCCACCCAAGCGTCCGCGCCTGACGAATCATCATGTTCCCCGGGATCTGGAGACCATCTGCTTAAAGTGTCTCGAGAAAGAACCGGCGTCGCGTTATTCCTCGGCCGTTGCGCTGGCCGAAGATCTCGAACGCTTCTGCGCCGGGCGCACGATCCAAGCCCGGCCCGCTGGCCTAACGACCCGTATGTGGCGCTGGACGCGGCGCAACCGAGCCATCACGGCGCTGGCCGCCGCTTTGGTCGCGCTCGTTGTTTCGCTGTCGGCAATCGTCTGGCGCGAGAATATTCCCTCGCTGTCAAACGGCCTCGCCGTGCTCCCGTTTGAGAATCTCAGTGCCGACCCGGAGAACGCATATTTCGCCGATGGGATACACCAGGAAATCCTCACCCGGCTTTCCAAGGTCGGCGATCTCAAGGTAATTTCCCGCACTTCGGCGGAGAATTACAAGGGTCCGCGTGGAAACCTGCGCCAGATCGGAAAGCAACTCGGTGTTGAGTACGTCGTAGAAGGAAGCGTGCAAAGAAACGGGGACGCTGTGCGAATTAACGCGGAATTGATTAAAGTGGCCGACGACTCGCATCTGTGGGCTGATAGTTTTGATCGAAAGGTCACCGATATTCTTTCAGTCGAAAGCGAAATAGCCAAAACTATCGCAGACCAGTTACAGGCCAAGCTCACCAGTCGCGAAAAGCAGGTCATCGCGGCCAGACCGACAGACAACCCGGAAGCTTATGAAGCGTACCTGCGCGGCCTCGTATACACGCAGCGACCTGGCAACACCTCCGAAAACGTTTTGGCGGCAATAAACTATTTTAAACAAGCAGTGGGCCTTGATCCAAAGTTCGCTCTGGCCTGGGCGGCGTTGGCGCGAATCAATTCACTGGGGTACGGGGGCACATTGCCTCCGACCGCAGCCACTCGCGAAGAGGCGCGCCAGGCTGCGGAAACCGGGCTCGCGCTCCAGCCAGACCTTGGGGAAGGGTTTCTGGCCATGGCCGAATATCATTACTATTGTTTGAATGATTATGGCGCGGCGGAACATTACCTCGAGCGGGCGCGTCCACTTCTTCCAAACGACAGCCAAGTGGCGCGGTTGATGGCGGGGATCGTGCGGCAGCGAGGAGATTGGCAACGCAGCGAGGTTTATTTTGGCGACGCGAAGAGGCTCGACCCGCGCAATCCTCAACTGCTCATCTCTCATGCGAGTTCTCTCATGTTTCAGCGCCGTTTTGATGAAGCGCGGCGAGAATTCGAGCAGGTCCTCAATATCATACCCGACGACACGACAACGCTGGTTCTAGAAGCAAGCATCGCCCAAGCCCAGGGCGATTTGAAGCGAGCCGCAGCGCTGCTCGAAACGTTGCCTCTTAGCAACAGCGATGTTCGTATTGCGACGTGCTATCAATCGCTTCTCGAACGGAACCCTGCCCGGATCATTCCCCGGATCAAAGAGATGCTTTCCACGAACAGCTTGACGGATCCGGGCGACAGAGCCACGACGCGGGCTTGGTTAGGTTGGATGGAGGAAGTCACGGGCGATCACGCCGCTGCTCTAGAAAACTGGCGCCAGGCACGCAGCGAGCTGGAGCCCTACCTGGAACAGCCGGAATACTATGGGCTGATCGCTTATCTTGCCCTGCTAAACGCGTCGCTCGGCGATAAAGCCGCCGCATTCAATTTAGCCGAACGGGGAACGAGTATCGTTCCGGTCGAGAAGAGCGCGCTGTTCGGTCCGATGATGATCGAGGTCCTGGCCCGCGTGGCAGCGCTGACCGGAGAGCGCGATCGGGCGATCGCTTCTTTGCAGGCCATTCTTGATAAACCCTATGCTGGCCCGCTCGCCGCAAATCCACCAATTACTCCGGCGCTGCTCCGGCTCGATCCAATGTTTGATTCGCTTCGCGCCGACCCACGATTTCAGCGCATGATCGACTCGCATTGAGACAACGGAGTCTCGAACATCTAGATGTGTTTGTCTTGTTCCAAGTCACATCTTCTCTGGTGCTTTGATACCGAGCAACTCGAGACCTTTTTGCAGCACGCGTCCGGTCAATTCGCATAACACCAGGCGCGAGCTGCGTGCCGGTTCTTCCGATTTCAAGACTGGGCAAGCTTCGTAAAAGGCATGGAAGCTGTTCGCCAGCTCGAACAGATAATTTGCAAGGATGTTCGGACGAAATCCGTTTAACACTTGCGGAACGATTTCCGCGAACTGACAAACGCGTTTGGCAAGATTGAGTTCGGCGGGATCGCTGAGCTTTAATCCGGTAGCCACCGGCCTGTGGCCGGTCTGTTCATGCTTCGCGCCTTCAACGCCCCGCAGGGGCGTGGTCACAGATGCTTTGCGAAAGATCGAGCGAATTCGGACGTAAGCATTCTGCAAATACGGCGCGGTGTTTCCGTGCAGCGAAAGCATCTTCTCCCACGAAAAAATGTAATCTGTCGTGCGATACTGCGAGAGATCCGCGTATTTCACGGCACCGATGCCGATCTTCTCTGCGATGTCGTTCTTTTCCTGGTCGCCCAGATCCGGATTCTTCTCGTCGATAATTTTTCGGGCGCGTTTGCAGGCTTCCTCGAGAAGCTCGCGCAGAGGGACATTCTCGCCCGAACGCGTTTTCATTAGTTTGCGATCTTCTCCGAGCACGCTGCCAAATGTGATGTGACGCAAGTCGACGGTGTAATCCTCGCGTCGCGCGACTGCGAAGATCTGTTTGAAATGCAATATCTGCGGCGCACCGACGACGTACCAGATTGTATCGGCTTTCAACTCGTTAACCCGATAATCAATCGTGGCGACATCTGTTGTTGCGTAATTGAAACCGCCATCGCGTTTGCGAATAATCAGCGGCTTATCAGCCAATTCGGGATCATCGCGGAAGAATACAACCACAGCGCCTTCGCTGATTTCAGCCACACCAGCCCTTAGCAGACGATCTACCACGTCGGACAATTGATCGTTGTAAAAGCTTTCGCCGCATTGCAGGTCGTAGTGGACGTCGAGCAGTTCGTAAGCGCGTTCGAACTCCTGCATGGATAACGCGACGCATTCGTTCCAAATATCTGTGTTTTCCTTGTCGCCAGCCTGTAATTTCACTAATTCCTGGCGACAGGCTTCACGAACCTCCGGATCACTGGTTGCTCGTTCGTTTGTTTCCTTATAAACGCGAACAATCTCGCTCAGCGGATTGCTCTGCAGCGCGGGCCGATCCAGAAGATTTTTCCACCCCCAAATAACCATTCCAAATTGTGTCCCCCAATCGCCGATGTGATTGTCGCGAATCACTTCGTGGCCAAGAAATCCAGCGACGCGCGCCAGCGCGTCGCCGAGCACGGTGCTGCGGATGTGACCGACATGCATCGGTTTCGCCACATTGGGCGAGCCAAAATCAATGACGATGCGTCGCGGAGATTCTGTTTCCGCGACACCGAACCGTTCGTCTTGCGAAATCTCGAGCACCTGCTTTTCGATCGCAGCCGAACCTAATGTAAAGTTGATGAATCCAGCGCCAGCGACAGCAGGCGGTTCCGAGATATCGCTAACGTCCAAATGTGCAATGATCTTCTCTGCGAGCGCTCGCGGATTTTCGCCACGTTGCTTGCCGAGCACCAGCGCGACGTTAGTCTGATAGTCGCCAAACCGCGGATCGGTCGCCTGGGTCAACTCACCGGTATCTGGCAAGCCTGCGCGTGCCAAAGCGTCAGAGAGTTTTTTCGTTAATAATGACTGGAAAGTGTCCATCGGAAAAACTGTAGCCGCTTCCCTGTGGAAAGCGCGACGCGAGGTGCCTTTGCACGTGTCGGCGCGTCGCTCACAGAGCGACGGCTGCAATGCTACGAACGCTCGCGAAAGATTGCCAAAATTTCTTCAGCGGATTTCGCGCTGGCAAGACTCTCGCGCACGGTGCGGTCATTCAGAAATTTCGCTATGGAAGCCAGAGTGCGCAGGTGCGTTTGAAATTGATTTTTCGGTACAATAAAAAGAACAACAAATTTTACGGGCGCGTTATCCAACGCGTCGAACTCAATCCCTCTGGTGGACCTCCCAAACGCCGCCACTACTTCGTCGAGCCGATCGGATGAACAATGGGGTATGGCAATTCCGAAGCCGATGCCGGTGCTCATGGTTTCCTCGCGTTGCTTTAGCGCAGCCAGAATGGGATCGCGATCCGCGGGCTTTATTTTGCCGAGGCTAACAAGCAGATCGATCAGCTCAACAATAGCCGACCAACGCTCCGTAGCTTTCATCTCGGGAATGATTTGCTCGGCAGAAAGTAAATTAGCGAGGGACATGCAGATGATCCGTGCGGGAGGCCAAGCTTAGCGGCAAGGCATCCCTTGACAAGCGCGTTTTCGGATGAGCCTTGGCTCTAGTTCCCCCTAGTTCTCTTCCCGAATCTTGTAATTCAAACGCCGCGAAAGTAGCCAGCGTACACCGAACATGTCCATCGTGGCACGTACCGCGCGATTGCCCAGACCGTATTTGGTTTGACCGAAACGCCGGGGCCGATGGTTAACTGGAATTTCCACCAGCCGATACCCCGCATCTTTAATCAGCGCAGGAATGAAGCGATGCATCCCCTTGAACGGAACCAGTGCGCTAACGCACTCGCGTCGCATTGCCTTCAGCGTACAACCGGTGTCGCGCACGCCGTCTTTCGTGTATCGGCTGCGAACGACGTTCGCAACCCGGCTGGTCAGCCGTTTCACGCGCGTGTCTCTGCGCAGCGCGCGATAACCGCAAACGAGATCGGCGCCGTTTGAAATTTCGCCGACCAATTTTGGAATATCGGCGGGATCATTTTGCAAATCGCCGTCAATCAAAACGAGAATTGCCCCCTGCGCAGCTTGCAGCCCGGCATACATTGCGGCGCTTTGTCCGGCATTTTTTTCGAAACGAATCACACGCAGATTCGGCTCAGTCTCAATTCTCTCCACTGTGCGATCGGCTGATCCGTCATCGACAAAAATGAGTTCGTGATCGATGGCCCTTAACGCGGCTCTGAGCTCTGCTTGGAGGATCGGGACGTTCTCTTCCTCATTGAAGAGGGGCACGATCACAGAAACTTGGGGTGAACTCGCAGTCTGGTTCATGGCGACTTATTCAAGTACGTGATCGTGGAAGGCGTGTCATTCCGAGCGAAGTCGAGGAATCCCATAGCGTTACCTTTAAGGCTTCGTCGCGGGATCCTTCGACTCCGCTTCGCTTCGCTCAGGATGACTCGTGTTGAGAGCGCGCGAGAATAGTTTCTCATAACGGCAATGTCCGATAACTTCGACAGAGGAACACCTGCCAGGTCCGTATCACTTTTCCGTACCGCGAAACTTCGATCGCTCCCACCAGCTCATTAGATTGAAATGCCGCTTCTATGTTGCGAGGCACACGTCCTTTTTCGCCAGCCCGGACAAAAAGCGCATCTCGTCCAACGAACAAATTGATGCCGTTCTCTTCGGTGTAAACTTCGCCGTCCGGCCGCTGCATGCCAGATTTTAGCTCAACGAATTGATCGTAGCGCGGCCAAAACGAGAACTGATTCACCATGTCTTGCGATTCGGGAATATAAGCCGGCGGATGCCCCGGCCCTTCCACTCGTTTGTCGCGCAGGTAAAACGAAATTTCCGATGCGCGATCGCGGGCGTCCGCAATGAGAAAGAGTTTTTCGCCTAATTGCGCTTCCAGATCGTTGCGCATTTTTTCCAACGCTTCTGTCGCGCTTTTCCATCCGCGCATCCGATCGCTCGGATCGCTGCGCGGAAATTTGTAACCGGTCACCCGCAACGAATCTGTGTCCAACGCGACCATGCTCATGATCAATCCCACCAGGACAGCGGCACTGGCGCATATGCGTAGAAGAAAGCTCGTCTGAAGCCGTTCCCACCAGAAATAAGTCGCGACCAATCCGAAACCAAAAAACGCGAGTCCGTCCCAATTCGGCGCCGCGCTTTTGTTAATCGACAGAAGCAGGTAAAAAACAAAGACCGGCAAACCAAACCACATTAAGAACAAGATTTTGAATTGCTTGTTGATGCGCCGCCAGCTTGCGATCACACCCCAGGCCAACGCCAAAAATAGCAGTGGCGAATAAACGATGAAGTGTTGACCGAGAAATGAGAGTACCTCAGCCGGATGAAAGCCAAAGCCGCGGTCAAGATTGCCCGCGCGAGCGCAAATGCGACAGCGTGATCCAGGCGTGCTGCGCGTTCCAGACAATCGGCGGAATCGTACAAAGAACGAACATTCCAAACAGTAAATACACCCCGGGCCGTTTGAATTCCCGTCGCAGCCGTGGGACGAGCGCCAGCACGATTAACACCGAAATTAGTTCGAACGCGTTCGTATACTTGCAAAGAAATCCCAGCCCGATCAGCAAACCGGTAAGCAGCCAGTAACACGAACTCCGAAAGCGTTCGGGGTTTTCCAACGCAAGCCAGAAGGTAAACATCGCCGCCATCCAGAAGAAAATCGACGGCGCATCGATCGTCATTACGACCGCGCCGATGTTAAAAATTGGCGTGGCATTCAAACCAATCACTGCCCACAGACCAGCGGTGGCGCCAAACAAACGGCGCGCAAAATAGAAGAGGAGCAGGCTTGTGGCCGCTGCGAGCACAGGACTGAAGAAGCGAACACCAAACTCATTGGCGCCAAAAACCGCGGTGCTCGCGCGTATGGCGAAGGCGATACCAGGCCCTTTGCTGAAGTAGGCGGGCGCCAGTCGCTCCGACCACATCCAGTAATGCGCTTCGTCAAATGAGAGATCTGTCGTTGCCAGAAGTGAAAACCGAATCGCCGTCAGCGCGGCGACAAAGAGCCAGACAGCGCGCGTAGTGCTCATGTTGCGTGAGGCGAATTTCCAGGTTGGCCAACAATCAAACTCGGATGGCGCGCAAATATATCGGGCAGCCATTTCCGCGCCGCGAATCTCCAGATCAACTCAAAAAAACTGAGCAGAAGCAATGCTTCAGCGACTCCAAGAAAGAGTGTCGCCACGACGTCGCTGGGCCAATGCGCGCCCAGGTAAATTCGCGAATACCCAACGGCCAGAGTGACAAACCAGTACAGCCATCCGCGGCGCCGGTAAAACAAGGTAAGATACGTCGCGGCGATCGTGTTGTTTACCGTGTGTCCCGACGGAAACGATGGTCCCGAGCTGGTGCGATCCGAGGAATCAGAGAACCGAATGACCGGTTTTTTAAAGAGAGTAAGAAACTTTGGGCGGGCTTTTTCTAGCTGCACCATCCGAACACTCTGGACGTGTTTTGGCCGGAGTCGGCCGACGCTGGATTTTAATGTACTGGTTACCAGCCCCGCGATTGCCAGGGAGATACCCAGACAAACGACCAAGGCGCGCGCTTTGAATCCGCCAAGAATCAGCGCGCTAAACCCAATCGCGATAAGGAACGGCATCCAAATCTGCGAATCGCTCAACGCCGCCATGAACAAGTCGAGAGCCGGACTCGTCCATTGTTGGTTGATAACGTGAAAAAGGGACTGCTCCATGCAACGGCGCCTAGAGTTTTAAAGTTTTACTGCCTACGCCGTTAATAGACAAACGCGCTAGAATGACGAAGCACGAATGTCGAATGACGAAACAAGCTCGAATGTTCAAATGACGAAAATACGATCACATATCCGCCTGCTGTCATCTGGATTTCGTTATTCCTTCGGCATTCGACATTCGGCATTCGTCATTTGCCTCACGCTGGCTTCCGCATGCATGTCGGCCGAGCCTCCGCCCTCTGCCAAAGACATTCTCGATTCGGTTCGCATGCTGGAGTCGCGCCAGCAGATCGATTTGCAAGGGCAGCTTCGTCAGGAGGACATCGTGATTCCGTTTCGCCTTATGCAAAATGGGCCGCTAATCCGGTATACATTCACAAGTCCGGACGAAACCCTGGAGTTGCGCCTCGGCGAAAATAGCTCCCGCCTCGAGCTCGTAAGCGACGCCGGAACCGAAAAAGTAAGCACTGCGAAACTCCAGGAAAAGATTCGCGGCACCATCGTGACGTACGGAGATCTAGCGTTCAAATTTCTCTATTGGTCCACTGCGCGTGTGTTAGGCGAGGAAAATGTTCGCACCCGGAAATGTTGGAAACTGCAATTGCGCGCACCCTCGCGGGAGTCACCTTATTCGAACGTTTTGCTGTGGGTGGACAAGGCGAGCGGCGCACTGATGCGCATGGAAGGCTACGACTGGGACGCGAAACTAATCAAACGCTTCGAGGTGGTGTCCGCGCAAAAGATCGAGGGCCGCTGGTTCCTGAAACAAATGCGAGTCGAACAGCTGCAGCCCGGCACGAATCACGTCGAGGCACGCGCTTATCTGGAGATTAAGAGATAGGGCCGTCGTCCTGTACCGTCCGGTGGCGCAGCACGCCGACCCTACATTCCAAGCGTGAATGCCCTAGTGCGGCTGATGCTGGTCGGATTTCGCACCGCTCACAACAAGCCTGCGACCGAGAAATTCCTTGTCGTGCAATTCCTCCACAGCGCGTTTCGCTTCCTCGACGGTTTGCATTTGGACAAACGCAAAACCTTTCGAGCGCTGATTGTGGCGATAGCTTACGACCTCTGCGTTTTGTACGTGTCCAACGCCGTTGAACAATTCAAAGAGATCGCTCTCGGTGGCATCGAACGACAAGTTGCCTACGTAGAGACGGGGCGATGTGACTTCAACCCGTTCAGGCTTGCGTGCAGGTCGCGATGGCTGCGCGCCATTGCGCGGCTGTGCCGGCGGCGCCTTCTTTTTGTCGCCGCCATTTCCGAAAAATTCGGCAACCCGCTGCCAGAACGTTTTTTTCTGCGTCTTCGCCGGCTCCTGTGGGCCCCGAACGCGTTCGTAATTTCCTCTGCGGCGGCCCCCACCGCGCGGGCGGCGTGGGCGTCTTCCGGGTGAATAAGAGTTCATGTTGATCCTTAACTATTTTCCAATTGTCAAAAGGGCGGAGCGCCCCGAAAAGGCTCGGGACACCGTCCGTGGCGCGCGACTCATCAAGAGCCGAGTCAAACTCGTTCCAAGCACTCTGCGACGCCGATGGAAACTCCGCCTCGTCATACCGGGAATGGACTTGTCTCAAAGCGCAAGCCGGCGCATTCAACGAACGAAACAGCGATGCCGCGAACGCTTGCAGCATCAGTCCAAGAAATCTGAATCGTTGTAGGAACCGGACGCTCGGAAGATCGAAGAAGATTCCCGACATCTCGCGCTCATTATGGCTTGGTTGCCACGACATTGCAAGTCAGCCGCGTCAGGCTGCGCCTCGCATCCAATCGTCTCGCAGTGAATACGCCCGCGACTTGAGATATTCCCGCGGGCGCTCGCCGCGAATGGGCCTAACAAAGTAGCGCAATTCGCGTCGGCTCAACCGCGGTTCGTAGCCAAACTCCGGCATGAGATCGCGGCAATGCCATTCCACCCATCCAATCTCATCCTCTGAAAGCTCGTGTTCCCAGCGCGTTACGGGTTCAGTGCTGATTTGAGAAAAGTTTGTACGTGCCGCGGAGTTGCCGCTCCAGAACTGACCCACTTTCGTCGGTGTCAACACTGTGTCCGGGTCGAAATCGATCTCGAGATATCCGCACACCTGTTCCATGGTTTTGGGTGGCTCCCGGACAAGCTGCTCGTACTGGACCACAAACCCGGGGACTTCCGAGTCGCGGACGCGCCTGGCGAGTTTTGCAGCGACTCGCCAATGCGCGATGACGTAGTAGGTCGAGAAACGTCCGGTCTGCCGCGTTTTCTCCAGCGCGATCTGCGCGGCGAGAATGGCGCGCGGGTCACGCAGGGTGACCAGAATTTTTGCTTGCGGAAACCGACTGAGGATCGCGCTTACGTGGTTACGATTCGCCGGCGTTTTCTCGACCCACCGCGTGATCGTATCAAGTGAGCGCCCAAGCGTCGCCGCGTATGCCTTCACCATGAGTACCAGCAAGTCCTCCCGCGCGTTCGCAGGATCGAATGCAGCACGCTCAAATGTTTGGAGAAAGTTCTCGCGAGGAAATGTCGCGTAACTGCGTTTGCCCCACTTGCACGGGCCGCCGAATAGCACGTTGGCGAGCGACTGTTTGGTCAGATAATCAAACTGCGCCCGCCGGCCGCGTGGCGCGTATTTTGTCAGTGCCGTCGGGAAATAGGCGGTTTCCTCGGGCAACACCAGCAACTCGGGATGACTATCGAGCAAGGCGATCAACAGAGTGGTGCCCGATTTTGCCTGGCCAGCGATAAAGGCGGCGCGCTGCTCGAATGGCAGTTTGGAAATCACAAGCCGAGATTACAACAGCTACTGGCGAAACAATAATAAGTTGGGCGGCTGTCTCAACAGCGCCAGAGCTCTGGCGCATTCCAAAACGTCGACGCACAGGTCGCCTCTATTGCGCAGTTGCGCTCTGGAGCACGGCGCTGCTGCGCCGCTTTTAGACTGCCGACCGGCTGCTCTCTCGCTGTTTGTGCAGAAACCACTCGACGAATTTGGGCAAGCCTTCGCTCAACTTCGTAGTGGGGTTATAGCCGAGCAGTTTCCTCGCCTTCGAAATATCTGCGTATGTGCGCGGCATATCGCCGGGTTGTTCTGAGCGGCGACTGATTTTTGCTTTTTTCCCGACGGCATTTTCAATTGCCGATATCAGGTCTTTCAACTGAATCGTTTGACTCTCTCCGAGGTTAAAGACGTCATACGGTGGGCCGTTGTAATCGAGCGCCGCCATAGTGCCCTGGATGGTGTCATCAATGTAGGTGTAATCGCGCTGCGTGGTGCCATCCCCGAATTGATCGATCGGTTCGCCGGTGTAAATGCGCCGGGTGAATTGATGAATCGCGAGATCAGGCCGCTGCCGCGGGCCATAAACAGTGAAATACCGCAGCGCAACGATCCGCATTTTGTAAAGGTGCGAATACGTCGAGCAAAGAAATTCGCCGCCAATTTTTGTCGCGGCATAAGGGCTAAGTGTCTGCGTCAGATGTTCTTCCTCGGAAAATGGGACCGTCTTTGAAGCTCCGTACACCGACGAACTCGAAGCGAAGATGAATCGCTCAACTCCCCTGGCGCGCGCCGCCTCGAGCAGATGCAATGTTCCCAGAACGTTGGTGTCGTAGTAAAGCCGCGGAGACTGAATGGAGGGCCTAACGCCGGCGCGGGCAGCCAGATGAACGACCATATCGACTTTTTCCCGACGAAACACAGTTCGCACCGAGTCGTTCTCCCGAAGATCGACGTGGCAAACGGCTACGTCTTTTGCGAAACCAGCAATGTTTGCCTGTTTGATCTGCGGGTCGTAGAAATCGTTGAAATCGTCAACGATCACGACTTCATGGCCAACACCGAGCAACTTCTCAACCAAGTGCGACCCAATAAAGCCGGCGCCGCCTGTGACGAGGATTCGCATGGCGCCAAATTAGCCACAGATGAACACGGATGGACACAGATTTTGCAAAGCTCTGGGCGTGCAAGCATAACTGTAGCCACCGGCCTGTGGCCGGTCACGTTGGGGATCGCTACGTTCGTCGACGGCCCACAGGACCGTGGCTACAGGAGGCGAAAGCTAATAATTGCGCCAGTGCAGCAGCAAATAAGTCCAGTTCAGAGCGAGCGCAGAGATGACCGACAGACGCATGACCGTTTTTGCGCGCTGCGTCGAAAAATGGATCCGCAGTCGAGGCGTGCGCGCTATGACCGTTGCAAGCGCGTATACGTCGAACGCAATCACGCCGCAAAGAACCGCGAACACGAATGGGTTCCATTGCAATGCCGCGAGAAAATGACCGTGAAAGAATTGGATGCCGCATCGGGTCATTCCGCACGTGACGCATGGCAGGTTGGTGAGATCGTGAAACACGCACCGCGGCCAAGGCAGCCCGATTATTAGCCAGGCCGCTGCAAGGCCGAACGACAAGACCGAGACGCTTAACCAAATCAACTCGTGATCAAGTTCGCCCGGAGCAAGCCGTCGAACGGAAAACCGCATTTGCTGACCGCTAATGGTGTGACGCAGTCCAGGCACCCATCGCACCAAACATGAACGCGATGAGTAATCCGCCGCCGCAACAAACTATTACGGGGAGAAAGATTGCCAGAACGGCACGGCCGGTATCAGTTTCATGAGCGCGCGCCAACCCAATGCAGTTGCAAACGAGCGCCCAAATGCCTGAAATCAATCCACCGCAAATGGGTATCATCTGCAAAGGGCTTGCCGAGCCTTGAGAAAAAGCTAAGACCCGAAAAGTGGTTTCAAACGGCTGGTTAGCGCCGCCGACAATCATCAAACAGAGATGCACAACCCCACTGCCGACAAAAAGGCCGATTACTATGAACAGCGGCAGCAAGATAATCACGGCAACAGAGCCGATTCCCATCCCTGCCATCGCGGCAAGACCGTTATTCTTATCCGAAAACAGGCCGATGGATTGGAGACCGAGCGAGAATAGAAACGATACAATCCCACCAACACATCCGCCGATGAGCGCGTAGATGATCGGTTCTAACAAGCCGCCTTCGCGCTTCATCACACTGAATGCTTCGGCTGGCCGTGTGAGCACCATTGTCAGCGTCTCGACGAACGCGTTGAAGAAGCCGCGCTCTTCCCGGTGTTCCCACGGCAGACCAGTACGCCCCACGACAGTTGTTGCCGCCGGAGCTGCGTCAGGCTGAACAGGCGGGACGACGGGTGAAACGGCGCCTCCAAACTCTGCGAACTGCGATAGCGGCTGCCAAGTGGCCATGCCCTCGCGCCAGCCGATGTCAGTTGGCGCAAAACGGCCAGCGCTGAGGCCTTCGCGAACTTCCTGCTCGGAGAAAACACCCAGACTCGTAGTGCCCCGATTAACATGAATCATCGCCATAATGCCTCGTTTTATTAAGGCACGAAGTACAGCGCAAGGTTAAACAGTTACAAGTGTTACAAAGTTACAAAGGAACGCCCTTTCCCCATGTAACTTTTACAACTCTTTTAACTTTGTAACTTCTCTGGTTGATCCAGCGCTCGCCAGAAATACCAGGCGGCAACAGAGCGATACGGCCGCCATTTTTCGCCGTGCTTCATCAGTTGTTTCGACGTGGGAAGTTTTCGTTTACTAAACGTTTTGGCGAAGCCTTTCTGCACCCCGTAATCGCCGACTGGCCAGATATCAGGGCGGCCAAGATCAAAGAGCAAAAGCATTTCCACAGTCCAGCGACCTATACCCCGCACTTGAGTAAGCCGCGCGATGATTTCGTCATCGCTCATTCGGAGAAGCACGCGTCCGGATGGCACAGTGCCGTCGATCGTCTTCGCCGCGAGATCTTTTATTGCCGCAGTTTTGGCGCGCGAAAGCCCTGCGGCCCGAAGTTTCTCGTCCGGAGTGGCGAGAACTTTGGCGGGATCGAGCCATTTTGTTTTTCCATAAAGTGCGCGGACCCGCCCCCAGATTGTTGCGGCGGCTTTCCCGCTTAGTTGCTGGTAAGCGATCGATTCTGCTAACGCGTCGAATGGGCGGACCGAGACAGCCGGCTTGATTTCATATCGCCGCGCTCGTCTGATTAACTGCGCCATGTGCGGGTGACTTTTGGAAATGTGGCGGTGCGCTTGATCGTGATTCATGACGCGGTTCATAGGTAAAATGACGAACTACGAATGTCGAATGCCGAAACTACTTGAACCTTGCTAGACCAACGGTTTTCGATTTCGTGACTTCCATGGACACGCAACTCACTTGGTACGGTCAGTCAGCTTTCAAGATTGTAACTCCGAGCGGCAAAGTCTTGCTCATCGATCCGTGGCTATCGAATCCTGTTTTCAAAAATGCGAAGGAAGAAATCGCGGCACTCAAGCATGTCGATCTCATCCTGATTACGCATGGTCATTCAGATCACGTCGGCGATGCGGTCGACATCGGGAAAAAAACGGGCGCGAAACTGGTAGCTACGTTCGATCTAGCCGACGCGATGGTAAAACATCTCGGTTATCCGGAGGACCAGGCGCAAACAGACACGGTTGGTCATTTTGGCGGCGAACTAACGCTTTTAGATGGGGAAGTAAAAGTCGCCTTTGTTCGCGCGCATCATGGATCCGGTGTCGCAGCGGATGATCGACACGGGCTGCGCCACGGCGGTGCGCCGGGAGGTTTTGTCATTACGATTCGCGGTGGCCCAACGATTTATCACACCGGCGATACGGACTTGTTTTCCGATATGGCGTTGTTGACGCTCTTCCACGACATCGACGTCATGCTCGTTTGTATCGGCGACCATTTCACTATGGGACCCTCTCGTGCGGCAGAAGCAGCAAAATTGGTGAAAGCGCGAACCGTAATTCCGATGCATTACGGGACCTTTCCGATTTTGACAGGAACCCCGAAGCATTTGGCCGGGAATTGAAGCAGCGCGAAGCGGAGGCGGAACTGCGGGTGATGACAGTCGGCGAGACGATTTCGCTTGCGCGCAGGATCAAAAAAAGGAGTGCCAACAGGCATGGCATGAATCTGGTGGGGATGTCCGAACAAGTTTCGCAAATTCCGCGAAAGTAAAACGCCGTCTTTAAAAGATCGCGGCGTAGTCGCAGATTTGGAATATTATCGCGCGTTCGCGGCCACCCGGGCGCGGAAAACGCGGCGAGCTTCAATCATCTGCCACAGAACCAGTCCCGGGATTCCGAGAATCAATTCGCGCACTCGCGCAATCAAAGAGAGTGCGAAAGCAGCGTCGCCAGGAATACCGAGCAAATTACCAACCACCACATAGCCGCCCTCCTGAACACCGAGCGCGCCGGGTACCGGAAACATTACCGACCGAATCGTCAGGACCATGCTTTGGAGGATCACGGAGTTCACCAGTGTCGCGTGCAGTCCGAGTGCGTGAAGAGCTATCCAGATTTCGCCGGAGCCAAGAATCAGTGATGCGCCCGTCCAGGCGCAGCATCCGACAACGCCGGATCGTCGCGCGTACTGTGTCCGGATTGCTTCGTCGAGAGTGTGGCCGCTGTGCACGAGTGAGTGCCAATCCTCTGCATTCGCCAGCCGCGAAATCATCCGGCCGATGAAGCGAAACATTCCCAACCGTTGGACGACATAAAATCCGATGATCGCGAGAACTCCAATCACCGCTCCGATCAATGTTGGGCGGACAAAGCTCTGATGTCCCGTTGCGGTGACAATCAACGCCAATCCTAAAAGCGTAAAAACAATCTGAACGAAGACTCCCAGAGTTATGTCCACCAGAACGCTCGCTGCTGCAGTCGGAATCGGCGCGCCGTGTAGCGCGGCAAGCCGCGCCCTAACGACGTCACCACCGACGCTGGCAGATGGCACGAGCGTGCTGACCGATTCACCAATCCAGCGCATCCAAAACAGTTCCCACAGTGAAAGACGCTCCGATCTCGGAAAGAGTGACCACCATGCAAGCGCATCCAGAAGGATTGGGACTGTGAGGTGATAAATTACGACCACCGCAATCCACCATCCGGCAGAGGCGAACGCCGCCATAACCTGCGACGCACCCTGGTGAATAAGCAGGAACGTGAATAGCGCTGCGCCTGCGGCGACGAGCAGGTAAAATACGACCCGGATTCTTTTTCTACCTTCCATACGATACAGTTCAGTTGACGAGCGGACGCTGGTTCGGGCGACGAACTCCGAATTGTAGGGCAACCGCTGTGGTTGCCAACTTGATACCCGTGGGCGAAGCGCCTATGGGCTTATTTCAGCGGTGCGATTCCGCGCAGGCTGGGGGCCTGACTCAATGGTCCTTCGCTCGATCGACTTACCAAGAACCGTGCACAACAACCGATGGATTGAGTCCGATAGCGATAGCGCGTGAAAGGTCGCGATTGGCTGCGGCAATTTCAGGGACGACTTCCGCCAGGTACCGCAATCGAAATATTCCTTGCTAAAATAATTTCCCTTCGATACATCGCTTTCAGCCTCCTCATCCGATATGTCGATGTCTGCATCGCCTCAGCCCACTGTGAAAATAGTTCGAAACCTCGCAATCCTGTTTGACGTCGTCGAGCCGTCCTCCGAGTGGCGGGCCCGGCAAACGTTAATCTCCAGCCGCCACCCACGCCGGCGGACGAAAACTCACGCGATCTTTTTAACTACGAAACGACCTACACCTTCGACAGCGATTTCAAGGAATCCAAACTTGGAGATGGTGATTCGCTCTATAATGACTTCAGCTATGATCACCGGTTTTTGATCACGGGGAAGTGGTACTTCCGTGCGGGGGTCGAATATGAACGTTTCGATTTCGGCGGCACCGACAACGGATTGCCCGATCATCTGCAAGCCGCTTCGACTCACCTGGCACTGGAGTACGTTGTGAAGAATTTCCCGGGCATAAGCATCGAGCTTGATCCCGGCGTTTACTTCCAAGACAACGTCAGCTGGGATGCTTTCGATATACCGGGGAAAGCTTATGTGACCTTCCCTCTAAAGAAGGACACGATCTTTGCCGTTGTCGCTGTAGGCTGGGGAATTTATCAGAATCCGCCGGTTGCACCTGGCGGCGGCATTATCTGGCTCTTCAGCGACAAATTGCGTCTCCAGGCAGTTTTTCCAAGGCCTGCGCTGATTTACACACCTAATGACGATTGGGAGTTTCGCATCGTCGGCGAGCTTAACTATACAAGCTTTCGTACTGACAATGTGCTAACAACGGAGCAGAAGTTGCAACTGCACAACGCCATCGTTCAATACAGTGAGGACCGGGCTGGCGTGCAGATAGGTTATACCGGCATTAAACACGTCAAACTGATTGGGGGCGCCGGCGTTACGGTCGAACGGAATTTCGATTTCTTCCGAGCGCATCAGGCTAAGAGGACGGATCCCGCTCCTTACGTCAAAATCGCCGCCGAAGTAAAATTCTAGGGGAACATTTCGCCGAGCTTTCTGGCGACTGTCTGGTCGCCACGAACCTTTAACCGCCCGGTCAGATAAGCCCATGTGCCGCTGAGTTGGTCATGGCAAATGGCTACCCAATCCTTGTCGCTTGCGCTGAAAGTAACATTCGGATGGTCGATTTGCCCCTTGCCCATCTTATAGGTCCCGTCGTTTACCTCGATCCACCATTGGCCGCCGTTCGGTCCGCTCAAGTCCCATTGGTAACGGGCGTGCACACCTTTTGCCTTTGCCGGACGAAAACTGCCGCGCATCGCATCGAACCCGTCCTGCGGAGTCGACTCAACGCGGTCAGCCAGGGAGACGGCCGCTCCGGCGTACATGGCCACCGCGATAATGCAAATATATCCAGCGCTGAACCTCATTGCTCAATTCGCCTCAAAAGAAAAGCGGCGCCAAGGAATGTGGCGACTGCCCCAGCCAGAAGAATCACGAGATCGCTAACATAAAACTCCAGACCCGCGCCATACATATTCACCAGCCGAAAAGCGCGGCAAAAATGTGTAAGCGGAAATAGCTCGGAAATGTAGCGAATCGCCTGTGGTAATTGTTCGAGTGGTGCGAACGCTCCTGACAGCACAAATACCGGCAGCAAGAAGAAAACGGAAAACTGAATCGCCTGGGTTTGCGTGCGCGAGAAAGCCGAGATCAGCAACCCGAGTCCAAGGGAACAAAGAAGAAACAAAAGGCAGACCAGCGCCAGCGCCGGCAGGTCATGAAAGGCAACTCCAAAATGCCAGCCACTCAGCAGCATGATGATGACAATCAACAAGCTCGAGACCACGAGATACGGCAACATTTTCCCGATCACGATTTCACGACGGCGCAGCGCGGTTATCATCAATTGGTAAAGCGTGCCTGACTCTCGCTCCCGCGCGATGGTGCACGCCATCAGCGTGACTGTCAGCAATTGCAAAATTAGTCCGATAATTCCGGGGACAACATAATCGATCACGCGCGACTTCGGATTGTAGAGCCGTTTGCCTTCGACCGACCACATCTCCATCATGGAAACAAATCGTTTGCGGACTTGCAGCTGAAGTTGCTTGCCGAGTTCGATAACTTCATCGGGCAAGTTCTCGATCATATGGTCGCGCTCTTTTAACTGAAAATCGCCCAGGCTCTGTCTAACACTGCCTTCTACAGCATCGGCTGTGTTGATGTCGCTACCGTCCAGATAAAGGAGCAACGGCTTCGGATCGCCGTTCTCCAGGCTCTCATTCCAGCCCTGGGGAATCACGAGCGTGCCGCGCACGCGATACGCAACCAAATCCGATTCGTTTTGTATCTCGGGCGATCCGTAACGCCATCGGAACGTCTTGTTCTTGGAGATAATGTCAATGAACTCCTGCGAGCGCGGTGTGTTGTCGCGATTGATCAACATGCACGGCACGTCGGTCAATTCGCTCGTTTCAAACGCGTGACCGAAGAGCAAAGTGAACAGAGGCGGGAGGATGAGCACAAGGAGCAGCACCCGCCGGTCCCGGTAGATGTGCAGGAACTCTTTATAGGCGACGCTCGCAGTCGCTTCGAATGACAACCATCTCATGAATCGGATCGCTTCAGGACACCGTCGTATCCTTGCGAATACGCGGTGAAAACATCTTCCATATCGGGTTGCACCCAGCGCTCGCCTAACAATTGAAGATCGGGAAACGGCCAGTTTTCGCGCCACCTGGCGATCAGTTGCTCAGCTTCCGGCGCGTAAAGGCGGAGGCTACCGCTGCGCAACGATACGCCGAGCACTTCAGGCATGTCGCGGAACCGCACCAGTGCTGGCATAAGAGGCTCGACATCGATCTCAAGCAGGTGAGCCCGAAAGCTCTCCTTCAGGGCGCGCGGTGAGGCCTTTGCCAGCAATCGGCCATTCTCAATAAACCCAACCTCAGTACAGCGCTCGGCCTCGTCCATATAATGCGTGGTAACAAAAATCGTTTTTCCCTCGTTGCTCAGGTCGTAAAGCAGATTCCAGATTTGCTGCCGATGCACCGGGTCGAGCCCGCGCGTCGGCTCATCAAGAAACAGGACCGAAGGATCGTGCACGAGGGTGCAACCGATTGCCAACAATTGGCGCATTCCACCAGATAAATTGTCAGCTGTGGCGCCCTTTTTTTCTTCCAGGTCAATTACCTGAAGGAGGCGGTCGATTCGCTCCTCGAGTTGAACACGCGGCACGTTATAAGCGCCGGCGAAAAAGCGAAAATTTTCCAGGACTGTGAGGTCGCGATACAGGCTAAAGCTTTGAGGGACGTAGCCGAACTTTGTGCGCACTTTTTGACGCTCTCTCCATGTGTCGACTCCTTCGATAGTCGCATGTCCGCTGGTGGGATGCGTGAGACCGCACAACATTCGCATGGTTGTGGTCTTACCGGCTCCATTCGGTCCAAGAAAACCAAAGATAGTGCCCGCGTCGATTGTCAAAGAGAGGTCCTGCACGGCATGGACGTTACCGTAACTCCTGCTCAAATGATGAAGCGCGACGACCGGGTCATTCATTTCGATCTTTTATTGCGATGCTGATTTAAATTTGCAACCATGGCTCGTTGACCAACAGGTTATCTGTCATGAACGTTGAAACCATTGTACGAATTCGATGCCTGCCCCCGGGCTTGGTTGTCCTGGCTGGTGTTTTCTGTTCGATGTTGATCGCCGGCCCGAGAAACGCGTGCGCTGACCCTGTATCCGAACTCGCCTCATTCTCAATCTTCGACAAAGTCGATCTCGCGCAACTGGCAAAGAGCGACGTGAAAACGGCGCACGGCCCGCCGATGAAGAATTCGCGTTTTCTTGCCGTCCAGAGCTGCTATGTCGTGTCGGGCTCGCCTGCGCAACAAATGGAAGCGTTGCGACGGTGGAACCCGGCAAAGTATCGCGAACTAAAGGTGTTTCTGCACTCTGATCTGTCATCAAATCCCGGTCCGAGTAGTTTTGAGGGACTGAAGAACGCGCCGGGCAACGCCTCTGTGCGTTCGTTCGTAACCGCGACGCAGAAACTCAGTCCGGAGCTCCAGATCAGCAAGGAGGAGGCAAAGCGGTTTTCTGCTGCGACTGGAGCAGGTGGCGGAGGCGTTATACCTCCAGCAGTCGTGGCGTTCTGGACAGATGTGCTGACCGCTCGAACGAAAAGCTTTGTGTCCGGCGGAATGGCGGCAGAACCGCCGTACGATCATGCCGGTCCGTCTGTTCGTGCGAGTGATGAGGTGAATGGTTTATTGCGCGACCAAGGAAAGATTCGCCAGCAGTTCTCGGGACTGCTTGGAGCAACTGCTATTGGACGCGGGGCTGGTTCGCTGCCAGCCGAGCTTTACTGGGAACTTCTCGACGCGAATGATCAGGGCGTTGTGACGTTGGGCGCGTCTTACAACCGCGGCGGAGCCGCCGGCACTTATCAATCCGCTGACGTCCTGTACTATGCTAGCGGAGGTTACTATGTCGCCCTCACGCTTCATCAACTGTGGCCGGTCACGGTCGACGGAAAACCTTCTACGCTAGTCTGGCGCGGCGACATGATTTCGTCGGCCGAGCTGGGATCGCTGCATGGCGTCGAACGGCTGGGCTCGGAATCAGTGATGATGAAAAATATCACCAAAGCTGTTACGGCGTTTCGCCGCAACACCAGCGGAGGCCGGTGAACGAATGAAAATGTCCCTCCCGCGATCGCTTTTTTTGATCTTAGCCGCGCTGATTTTCTTTGTCAGGACGGCGCTTTCCCAGGAAAGCAACGGGTTCTGGCCACTCACGGGCGAGTTTTCTGCCGAAGTCACGTATGTTGGCGAAGGTGATGTCGAACGTGGAGGAAAACACGTCAACGACTTTGATGAAATCTATTCCGATATCCAGCTCTTGTTAACGCCACGGATGAAACTTGGCGTGCTCCGATTAGGCGCGGAATGGGAGCGGTTCTCATTTGGCCTTCCAAAGGGCGCCGCCCTGCCCAATACATTGCAGTCCTTTAGCACGATTATCGGAATCGATACGCAGTTGTCAGATTCCATTCTCATCAGAGCGCAAATTCAGCCTGGCCTGTACAATTCAGGCCTGGGTCATTTGTTTTGGGATGATTTCAATATGCCTTTTGTCATCGGCGGCACGTACATTTTCAGTCCTAACCTGCAGCTTATCCTCGGCCTGAGCATCGATGTGGAACGGAAGTACCCGGTGATTCCAGCCGCGGGTGTTCGCTGGAAAATAGGGCCACAGTGGTTGCTGGATGCTGTCCTGCCAACGCCGCGCCTGCAATATGAGATGAGTCGTGATTTATCACTCTATGCGGGAGCAACCATCACCGAGGCGACTTTCCGGACCGACGACGAGTTTGGCGACTCGCATGGAATTCCGCGCCTCAACCACGCAGTCGTAACGTACAGCGAAATTCGGACAGGTGCTGGTTTTGACTGGAAGATTTCGCCGATCGTCACCTTCACCGGTGAAGTCGGCTATCAGCCCTACAGACACTTCGATTTCTATCGCGCTGACATCCGCTATCATCAGGACGGCGGAGCTCCGTACGGAACCATTTCACTTCACGGCGCTTTCTAGGTAGGTACATCGCGCTACGATGCGCCGCCGAAGCGACTACTGCGCGCCGCGCCCTACTAATTTTAGCGAAGAGTCCGATCCAGCGCGCCGATCTTTCGTGTCTCCGGCCAACGCCAAGCCACGCCAAATACGACAAGAATCGTTCCGATCCCTCCCGCGACGACCGAAATCACCGGGCCAAATAGCGCAGCAGTCAATCCCGATTCCAGTGCGCCGAATTCGTTCGAAGTGCCGATAAAAATGTTGTTCACAGATGACACGCGACCGCGCATTTCATCCGGCGTGATCAGTTGCACGATCGAGCCGCGGATGATCACGCTCACACTGTCGAACGCTCCGATGAAAAAAAGCACGCCCAGCGATAACCAGAATACTTTCGACAAACCGAAACAGGATTGTGGCGACGCCGAACCCGGTCACACACCAGATCAACGTTTTGCCGGCGTGTTTCATTGGTGGCAGATGCGCAATGAGCAACGCCATCACAAAAGCCCCGACTGCCGGCATCGCACGCATCCAGCCGAGACCTACCGGTCCGCAGTGAAGAATTTGGTCCGCAAAGATCGGCATCAACGCCGTCGCACCGCCCAACAGAACTGCAAACAAATCCAGCGTAATCGTGGCGAGGATCACTTTTCTGCTAAACACAAATCGCAGTCCGGCCATGAGACTCTTCCAGGTGCTCGCGTCGCTCTGTTCTCTTTTTTGTGTGCTGCGGCGGATGAGTAGGACCAGAAAGAAGAACGAAAACGAGCAGAGTGCATCCAGCAGGTACACGAACGCAAATCCGACGTACGCGACCAGGAGCCCGCTCAGAGCCGGACCAACCACAGATCCGATCTGAAAAATGCTGTTGTTCCACGTGACAGCGTTCGCGAATGCATCACGCGGAACAAGAGTCGGAAAAAACGAACTGCGCGCAGCCCAACTGAATGTGCGCGCCGACGCTCCGATGAAGAGAAGCAGGTAAATCAGCGGGACCGACGTGTCATCGAAATGAAACATTGGATGATGGCGCTCGAAAATTGCCGCGATCGCCGCCAGTGCGTGATTGCCCTCACGCAACGGCGCAATCTGTGGAATAAGAAGATGTTTCCAGGAAACCAGAGCCAGGGCCAGACGACGTTATCGCGCTAAAAACCTGCGACCAAAGGATGATGTGCTTGCGGCTGAACCGATCTGCCAAATGGCCAGCTGGCAGCGAAAGCGTAACCACCGGGACGGCAATAGCTAAGCCAACAAGCCCGAGTGCAGTCGCCGAGTGGGTCCGGGCATAAATCTCCCATTCCACCGCCACCGCGAGCATTAATCGCCCGGTAATCGACAGTAGATTGCCGCCCGTAAACAGGGCGAAATCTCCGAAGCGGAACGCAGCGTATGGATCGTGGGATCGAGGCTCTGGTTGAATCAGTGGAGTGACGACTGGGCGCTCACCTTCTGGGTTTTCGTAAGAGCCTGGGTCTATGGGCGACGGCATGTTTAAGCGCGTTCGTCTGAACACGTGCACGAGATTGTAGGTTGAGCAGCGGTCGCAGCAAGATTGGCAGTCGTCTAAACTTCATTTGCGATTCCCACTAAGCCGACAAGGAAGAACGGCTTGCCTGCCCGCCGATAGCCTTGGCGCAGGCGGAGGCGGCGGTCCGGTCAAAAGCGACGGCTTCGTAGCCGTCATTCCGAAGTCATCGCTGCCGTCTTTCGAATTTAAACCGCGGAGCGAATGACCGCCTCAGCACGCGACGAATGAAAGCACGTCGAAAATTTCGCAACCGCCTGACAACAGCTCCCCGAGTTGAGTCGCGACTATGCCAGAAACTGCGGCCCACGGTTTACCAGATCTGTTTTCAGATTTCTCCGCGACAGAGCGAACCGTTTCGAGTGCCACCACCGCAGCAGACGTGCGGTTTTCCACATTGAGTTTGCTAAAAATGTGTTCGACGTGCTTGCACACGGTGCCGGTCTTTGCGCCGAGAATGACGCCGATATCGTGATTGCTTTTGCCCTTGGAAATCCAAAAGAGAACTTCGGCTTCGCGCGGCGTCAATTCTGGGGATCCGAATCCTGTCTTCACGCCGCGTTGATCGGAGTGTGGCACAGGGTGCATTTTTGTTTTCTCTCTTAACAGAAGTGCGCAGCGCCGGTCAATAGCATTCGTACGCAATTCTGCGTATTTCCAACAACCCCAGAAACCGGGCAAGATCTACGTCTTCTGAAAACGACCCCCGCTGCCGACGATGTGACGTCACTGTCCGCGATTGACGGAAGCGCCTATCGCGGCACGGCGTTTACCACCACGCATTGGAGCGTAGTGCTGGAAGCGCAAGGTCCAACACCCGCGGCACAAGAGGCTCTCGAAAAACTTTGCCACACCTATTGGCAACCGATTTATGGTTTCGTGCGGCGACAGGGCGCCGGTTCCGAAGAAGCGAAAGATCTCACTCAAGGTTTTTTTGCGCTACTGCTGGAACGCCGGGATCTGAATGCAGTGCGCAAGGAGAAAGGACGCTTGCGTTCTTACCTGCTCACGTCACTGAAACATTTCCTGACGAACGAGCGTAACCGCGACCTGGCCATTAAGCGCGGTGAAGGTCAGCGGTTGATCCCCTTGGAGGATTTGCGCGAGCGCGAGTCTGCCGGCTTCGAGTCGGCGGATACATCGACTGCCGAGCAAATTTACGAGCGTCGTTGGGCATTGGCTCTCCTGGACCAAGTCCTTACGCGTTTGGGCGACGAGTATCGTGCCGCTGGTCCCGCGTCTGCGGAATTGTTTGATCAGCTCCAGAAATTACTAACTGACGAATCAGATCGCCCTTCGCAGTCAGAGATTGCAGATGAACTGGCCATGACCGAGAACGCCGTGAAGCAAGCGTTCCATAGATTGCGTCAACGCTATCGGGAGTTGTTGCGCGAAGAAATCGCTCACACGGTGATGCTGCCAGGCGATATCGAAGATGAGCTGCGCCACTTGATTGCTGTTTTGCGAGCGTAACCAACCGGAGAATTTGTTGCACTAACTAATTGAGGGGGCTGATGGCCAATCCATCAAATGAAGACTGCCACTACTGTTTGCGGCAAAGTGCGGGGCGGAAATTCCTGCTGACGCACGGCAGGGAGCCTGCCCGGCTTGCCTGCTCGAGACCGGTCTTGGTCTGCTCATCGGACGAATCCTGTAGCCGGCGAGTCGGATGACCCCGGCCGACCGGCATCACCAATGCCGGCTACAGCGCGGCGCCCAAAGATGCTTGGAGACTTTGGCGATTACGAATTGCTGGAGGAAATCGGCCGAGGAGGTCAGGGCGTAGTTTACCGCGCGCGACAGAAAAGCCTCAACCGCACCGTCGCGCTCAAAGTGATCGGTTTGGGCCAGTGGGCCACGGAAGCGCACCTGAAGCGTTTCCGTCGCGAAGCGGAAGCCGCCGCAAGCCTCGAACATCCCGGCATCGTTCCTATTTACGAAGTCGGTGAGCGCGATGGCTCCTGCTACTTCAGCATGAAGTTCGTCGAGGGCGGCCAGCTTGACGAAGTAGTCAGGCGCACGCCGATGTCGAGTTCGCCAGGCGGCGGAATTAATCGCCAAAGTAGCCCGCACTGTGCATTACGCGCACGAGCACGGCATTCTTCATCGCGACATCAAACCGGGTAACATTCTGCTCGACCAAAAGGGCGAACCGCATCTTACCGACTTCGGACTCGCGAGGCTGGTCGAGACAGAGAGCACCGTTACGCGCACGAAGGAAGTTTTGGGCACGCCAAGTTACATGGCCCCGGAACAAGCGGTCGGTGAAACTACCAAACTCACAAGCGCCACAGATGTCTATGGACTTGGCGCGGTGCTTTACCAACTTCTGACTGGTCAGCCGCCTTTTGCTGGAGGAACAACCTATGAGACCGTCAAGTTACTGCTTGAGACAGAGCCGCGACCACCGCGTCTGTTAAACCCTAAAATAGATCGGGACCTGTCCACGATTTGCCTGAAGTGCCTCGAGAAAGATCCAAAGCGCCGCTACTCTTCCGCTCTGGCGCTGGCCGAAGACCTGGAACATTGGCTAAAGCACGAGCCGATCCGCGCGAAGCGAAGTGGATTTTTCACACACACCCGCAAATGGGTGCGACGGAATCCAGCTACGGCTGCATTGAGTCACGTTGCTGGTCGCCCTCGCAGTCGGTCTGAGCTGGAAGGTTTGGAACAGTGAAGCTCATGTCGTAATTCCCGAAAAGAGCATCGCTGTACTTCCATTTGAAAACCTCAGTCCCGATCCGGATAACGCCTACTTCGCTGATGGTATCCAGGAGGAGATCCTGACGCGACTGGCCGGCATCGCGGATTTGAAAGTAATTTCGCGCACTTCCACGCAACGCTATCAGAGCAAACCTCGCAATCTCTCCCAGATCGCGAAGCAGCTTGGCGTAGCCAACATTCTGGAGGGTAGCGTGCAAAAGGCGGGCGACCAGGTGCGGGTCAGTGTGCAGTTGATTAACGCGGAAACCGATTCCCACCTCTGGGCGGAGACCTTTGACCGCAAGTTGACTGATATCTTTGAGGTAGAGAGCGAGATCGCCAAAGGAATCGCGGAATCGTTGCAGGCGAAGCTGACTGGTCGCGAGCAGCAAGCGTTAGCAGTTAAACCAACAAACAATCCGGAGGCTTATGAAGCCTATCTTCGCGGCGTGGCTTTTGAGGCAGCGCAACTACGCCAGCGTTTTCTCTGACGATCGCGCAAGCGCAAGCCGCGAGTTTTTTTGAACGGGCGGTGCAGCTTGACCCCAACTTTGCAATCGCTTGGGCGCGGCTTTCTCGCGCGCGACGCGCTGATTCACGTCGTTACCGGCTCTGGGGGCGACGCATCCAAACGTGCTTTGGACAATGCGCAGAAACTGGCGCCGAACTCGCCCGAAACTCTGTTCGCCTTGGGCTATTATCAGTACCAGGTGCTAGGCGATTTCGGGGCCGCCGAAAACACGTTCGTTCGCGTCAGCAAAATGTTACCAGGCAACAGCGAGGTGCTACTGGCTCTCAGCCGAGTCACCCGCCGCCAGGAACACTGGGATGCAACCATCGCCTATTCCGAGCAAGCCCTCGCCTTGAACCCGCGTAACGTGGAGTTACTCATGGACGTGGCAGTCACGTATGCACACCTTCGACAGTTTCCAACGGCGCTAAAGCTGTATGATCGAGTGCTGGACATTACGCCAAACGATCCGGATGTGATGGCGTCAAAGGCTAAGATTTATCAGGCTCAGGGTAACCTGCCAGAAGCCGCCAGGCTTGCTGTCAGAATTTAACTGGCAGACTCGTAATGGGAATACCTTCCAAGTCAAGATCACACAGTTGACACTTGAACGAAATTACGGTGAGGCGATCCGATTGCTGCAAACCCGACTGGCTCAATTCCATTACGTTGGTTCTGAGGACAACGAGACCGATAATCAGCTAATCCTTGCTATGACGCAGCGCCTTGCCGGCGATACGGCTGGGCGCAAGAGTTACTGCTCAACAGGCGCGTAACGCGTACGAGCCGCTCCACAAAGAGCAACCAAACGATGCCTACCTTGCGATGGCTTTGTCTCAAGTTTATGCCGTGATGGGGGAAAAGGACCTGGCCCTAAAGCTAGCGGAGCATGCAGTCATGCTAGACCGCGCTAGGGATCCGCTGCGCACACGTATGACACAAGAGCATCTGGCAATGATTCAGACGATGGTCGGCGAGAATAGCCGTGCGATCTCGATTCTCACCGAGCTGTTACAAAAACCCTATTGGAGCTATCGTTACAGTCCAACGGCCATTACGCCGGTCCTTCTTAGGCTCGATCCGCTCTGGGACCCTTTGCGCGGCGATCCCGCTTTCCAAAAGCTCTGCGAGGAAAAGCAGAAATAACTTCACCACGGATCGCACGGATAACACGGATACAGACTGCATTCACGAGGCGTTAACCACGAATCGGCACTAATGGACACGAATTTTTGTAGGTGGCCTCTATCTTTGTGTTTAGTGGTTCGCGCGAATCTGTTAGTCACTGTTAACCACCAATCAACACCAGTCTTTGCCAAACTTCGCCGTGGCTGGCGAATCGATACTAAGCTGGTTTATGAATTCGTGTTCATTAGTGTCCATTGGTGGTTGAGACTCTTCGTTTGCTTGTTGGAGCCGAATAGGCTCTTCCCGGCCTTCTTTTCTCCCCGGCCTACGTCGGGCCTCCTGGCTACGGAGTAATCCTGATCCAAACCTTGCCTGACCCCAGAGGACCATTCATCCGTCGAGCTCGTACAGCGTTATGTAACCCTGGAAACTGGCGCAGGATATGCAGTAGGCGCACCTAGCTCAGCCACAATGTTGATTAAGCCTTGAGCTTGAGTCTTCACAGGCGGCAGGAAGTGTGAGCTGCGCTGTCCCGCGAAAGCGTTGGGGCCGCGCGGCGCTCCTAGTTCTGTCCCGACTTCCTGATTCGTGTCTGTGCGAGGCAAGACTTTAACGGTCCGCGGTTTACGTCCTCGCAACTTTCCGCGTAACCTCGCACGGGATTTCCTGCAGTACACCTGTGAAGAGCCAGAAATGAAACAGGAATAAACACATGAAAACAATGATCGATCTTAGTTACCCCGCGGTTAAAACCGTAACTCGCAAACTCGCGGCTTTCGCGGCCTTGACTCTAATCTGTGCCACCGGCCTCGGCGTGCCCCCAGGCGGTGGAGGCGGCGGCAACACCGGCGGCGGAACCATCTACTTCATCGGTCCCTGGGACACTGCGCAGCAAGGAGGCACGGCAGTTATGAGGACAATGAACTCCGATGGCAGCAACAACAGGCAGCTGGGATTCGGATTGTTTGGAAATCCGAGCATGGCGCTGCACGGCGGCCGACGCTGGTTCCTTTACCACAAGCCCATTCCCGACTCCTTCTATCCCGATGGGACACAGGTATTCGAACTGTTCGCACTCCGCGACGACTACGACTCTACCCTGAACAACAACAGCACCACGAAGGTCCAGCTCACGAACGACATCGACCTGCAGGCGAAGCCATGGAACACGGCCTGGGTTCCCGGCGATCAGCAGATTTCGTTCAAGGCTCGGCGCTGGTCTGGCGGCGTCGTCGTAGCGGGCGGAATCTACACCGCGTCTCCCGTGTTCGACGCTAACGGGAACATCACCGGACTGGTCGCGCAGCCGACCACGCCGGCAATTCCATTCCCTCTCGTAGAGACGGCGCCCGGCGACTTTTGGCCTGCTTTCGAGGATTACAGCTGGGGCCCGACGGGAGACCAGGTGGTTTACACAGAGGTCGGGACTCACGACCTGTTGATAGCCGACCTGCTCGGCAGCCCGCATCAGAGAATCTTCGGCGGCTACGCGCTGTGGCCACAGTGGTCTCCGGACGGAACCAAAATCGCGTTCACGACCTCCACCCTGGGCATAGCGACGATCAAGGAGAATGGGACACAGCTCAGGGTGATCATCTCGCCGACATCAAACTGGTCGGCTTACCGCCCATACTGGTCACCCGCGAGTAACTTCATAGCCTTCACCGGACAAACCGAGTCGCCTCTTAATCTGGACGTGAATCGCGCCAGCGCGACCGGCGGCAACCTGACCGATTTAACGAATCAGCCGGCTCCGTTCAGTGAGTATATTGATCATACATTCGGCGGGGGAGGGTGGCGTTGAGAGTTGGAGAGAACGTAACCGCCAATGCAACGCCGGGCGAAAAACGCCAAATGTGCGCCACCTGACCTGGTCAAGAGCATTCGTACGCAATTCTGCGTATTTCCAAGAACCCCAGAAACCGGCCAATATGCACCCGCGTCAAGTTCGTTAGGCGTCTCCCGAGAGCTCCACCTCACCCTCTTCCCGCAGGGTCAATCGCGACCAGGGCTCGCGTCGCAAAACTGAAGTGTAACTATGAAAACAAACAACAAAATTAGCGCTTACATTCTTCGCGGCAGCACGGCCGCGCTGCTCTTCTCGTGCGTGATTGTCGCCCTCTGCTCGGCGATCAATCTACCTGAGCAACCTCCCAAGGCTCTCCCTCCGCAGGATAACGCCGCCTTCGGCGCGAATGCACACCAGAACCGAACCTTGAGCTTCGCGGATCGCGTCGCGTATCAGCGTGCGATCGAAGACGTTTACTGGCGTCACCGGATCTGGCCAGACACGAACGCCGGCCCCAAGCCATCGCTCGATGCGGTGATGTCTCAGGCGCAGATGCGAAAAGAAAGTCGAAGAGTATCTGCGCAACTCACAGGCGCTGGAGGATTACTGGCAACGGCCGATTACTGCTGACCAACTGCAAGCCGAGATGGAGCGCATGGCCAGTCACACAAAACAGCCGGAAGTCCTGCGGGAACTGTTTGAGGCTCTTGGGAATGATCCCTTTGTCATCGCGGAGTGTTTGGCCAGACCAGTACTAACGGAGCGCTTTGCTAACGCCGATTCTGTAGCGGCAGAGCCTGCACGAGCGCAAGCCGACAGTTGCGTGCGCTTTGAGTCCGCACTGCGATCCGGGATGCCACAGCGGAAATGCAGCGCCGAAGCACGGTAGCGGCGATTGACTCAATCGCCAATGGCGGTCAGGTGAACAGCGCTACCTACACGCTTCCTGTTATAGCTAGTCCCTCGGGTGGCTGCACCGATGACACGTGGACTCCAACCACGCTCACCAATGCCCCCGCTGCCCGAGACACTCACACGGCAGTCTGGACCGGCAGCTGAAATGATCGTCTGGGGCGGATTCGATGGCATCACCTTTTGAACACCGGCGGCAGATATAATCCCAGCACCGACAGTTGGACAGCCACCAGCACCACCAACGCCCTTCCGCACGACCGAGTGTCACACAGCAGTCTGGACCGGCAGTGAAATGATCGTCTGGGGCGGAAACGCTCCCGGCCCGTTCAACACCGGCGGCAGATATAATCCCAGCACGGATAGTTGGACAGCCACCAGCACCACCAACGCGCCCTCTCCGCGAGTCAGTCACACCGCAGTCTGGACCGGCAGCGAAATGATCGTCTGGGGCGGATTTGACGGCTTCAGCCGTTTGAACACCGGCGGGAGATACGATCCCGACACGGACAGTTGGACAGCCACCAGCACGACCAACGCGCCCTCCGCTCGAACGCTCACACGGCAGTCTGGACCGGCAGCGAAATGATCGTCTGGGGCGGAAATGACGGCTTCGGCAATTTGAACACCGGCGGGAGGTACGATCCCAGCACGGATAGTTGGACAGCCACCAGCACCACCAACGCGCCCTCTGCCCGATCGAGGCACAGCGGCAGTCTGGACCGGCAGCGAAATGATCGTCTGGGGCGGAACGTCCCGGGCCCTTAAACACCGGCGGGAGATACGATCCCGACACCGATAGTTGGACAGCCACCAGCACGACCAACGCGCCCGCTGCACGATGGCAGCACAGCAGCAGTCTGGACCGGCAGCGAAATGATCGTCTGGGGCGGACTTGCTAGCCCCCCCACACATTTGAACACCGGCGGGAGATACGATCCCGGCACGGATAGTTGGACAGCCACCAGCATCACCGACGCGCCCGCTGTCCGAAGGGCTGCACACGGCAGTCTGGACCGGCAGCGAAATGATCGTCTGGGGCGGAGTTAACGGCACTGTCAGGCTGAATACCGGCGGGAGATACTGCGCGCAACCTAGCGTCTGTGTTTTTTTACAAGGCTTTTGGAAGAATCATCCGGAGGCGTGGCCGGTGACCGAATTGCAGCTTGGGAACGTCACTTATAACCAGCAGGAATTGCTGTCGATTTTACGTCAACCAGTGCGTGGGAATGGATTAGTTTTGCTCGCGCATCAGTTAATTGCCGCGAAGCTCAACATCGCCAACGGCGCGGATGGAAGCTGCATCCACCAAACATTGGCAGACGCTGGTTCCTTGATCGGGGACTTGGTTGTCCCGCCAGTAGGCAACGGATACCTGCAACCAAGAGACGTAGCCGGTATCGCGGGAGTTCTTGGCTCCTACAACGAAGGCAACTTGTGCGCTCCGAGCTGCGATAATGGTTCGCTTTCGCCTTCACAAGCGCCGCGGCCGCGCCCAACGCCGGTACCTCGACCCTAGAGGTCCGAAAGTGAAGTGTAACTATGAAAACAAACAACAAAATTAGCGCTTACATTCTTCGCGGCAGCACGGCCGCGCTGCTCTTCTCGTGCGTGATTGTCGCCCTCTGCTCGGCGATCAATCTACCTGAGCAACCTCCCAAGGTTCCCGCTCCGCAGGATAACGCCGCCTTCGGCGCGAGTGCACACCAGAACCGAACCTTGAGCTTCGCCGATCGCGTCGCGTATCAGCGTGCAATCGAAGACGTTTACTGGCGTCACCGGATCTGGCCAAACACGAACGCCGGCCCCAAGCCATCGCTCGACGCGGTGATGTCGCAGGCGCAGATCGAAAAGAAGGTCGAAGACTATCTGCGCAACTCGCAGGCGCTGGAGGATTACTGGCAACGGCCGATTACTGCTGACCAACTGCAAGCCGAGATGGAGCGCATGGCCAGTCACACCAAGCAGCCGGAAGTCCTGCGGGAACTGTTTGAGGCTCTTGGGAACGATCCCTTTGTCATCGCGGAGTGTTTGGCCAGACCAGTATTAACAGAGCGTTTGATCGCCGATGTGTCGGCCCAACACCAAACTGGGCGCTTTGAGTCTCTGCGAAGCGCCGAGCTCCGTACGGTGTCGATTGCAACAATGTCAGGGCAGGTTGCCTACACGCTTCCTGTAATAGCTAGTCCCTCGGGTGGCTGCACCGATGACACGTGGACTGCAACCACACTCACCAATGCCCCCGCTGCCCGGAATTTGCACACGGCAGTCTGGACCGGCAGCGAAATGATCGTCTGGGGCGGAGATAATAGCGGCGGCCTTCTGAATACCGGCGGGAGATACAATCCCAGCACCGACAGTTGGACAGCCACCAGCACCACCAACGCGCCCGCTGCCCGAAACGTCCACACGGCAGTCTGGACCGGCAGCTGAAATGATCGTCTGGGGCGGATTGCAGCGGAATCGCTGTTGAACACTGGCGGCAGATACAATCCCAGCACCGACAGTTGGACAGCCACCAGCACCACCAACGCGCCCTCTGGCCGAGGTTTCCACACGGCAGTCTGGACCGGCAGCGAAATGATCGTCTGGGGCGGACTGATGTCGTCTGCAATTTCGAACACCGGCGGAAGGTATAATCCCAGCACCGACAGTTGGACAGCCACCAGCACCGCCAACGCGCCCTCTGCGCGATACTTTCACACAGCAGTGTGGACCGGCAGTGAAATGATCGTCTGGGGCGGATGGGACGGCGGCAACCGTTTCGAACACCGGCGGGAGGTACAATCGCCAGCACCGACAGTTGGACAGCCACCAGCACCACCAACGCGCCATGCGCCCGAATCAGTCACACGGCAGTGTGGACCGGCAGCGAAATGATTGTCTGGGGCGGCGATGACGGTGGCCTGTTTGAACACCGGCGGACAGATACAATCCTAGCACCGATAGTTGGACAGCCACCAGCCCGACCAACGTGCCCGAGCGACGAGCCGCTACACGCAGCAGTATGGACTGGCAGTGAAATGATCGTCTGGGGCGGAGCGGGGGTCTCCGCGCCCGCTGATCGGCGGCGGGAGATACGATCCCAGCACGGATAGTTGGACAGCTACCAGCACCACCAACGCGCCCGCCGGCCGAAGACTTCCCACCGCAGTGTGGACCGGCAGCGAAATGATCGTCTGGGGCGGAAGGATGAACATTACTTGGCAAAACACCGGCGGCAGATACTGCGCCGCTGCACCGAGTCCGACACCCACGCCAACACCTTCTCCGACCCCAACCGCGACAGCTACGCCGACGGCAACTGCAACGCCAACGGCAACTGCGACGCAACTGCAACAGCAACGCCGAGCCCTACAGCGAGCTCCACGCCAAGGTCTCAACCTACGCCGCGGCCGCGCCCGACGCCGGTACCTCGACCCTAGAGGTCCGAAAGTGAAATATAACTATGAAAACAAACAACAAAATTAGCGCTTACATTCTTCGCGGCAGCACGGCCGCGCTGCTCTTCTCGTGCGTGATTGTCGCCCTCTGCTCGGCGATCAATCTACCTGAGCAACCTCCCAAGGTTCCCCCTCCGCAGGATAACGCCGCCTTCGACGTGAATGCACACCAGAGCCGAACCTTGAGCTTCGCGGATCGCGTCGCGTATCAGCGAGCAATCGAAGACGTTTACTGGCGTCATCGCATCTGGCCGAACAGCGAACGCCGGCCCCAAGCCGTCGCTGGACGAGGTGATGTCTCAGGCGCAGATCGAAAAGAAGGTTGAAGATTATCTGCGCAACTCGCAGGCGCTGGAGGATTACTGGCAACGGCCGATTACTGCTGACCAACTGCAAGCCGAGATGGAGCGCATGGCCAGCCACACCAAGCAGCCGGAAGTCCTGCGGGAACTGTTTGAGGCGCTCGGGAACGATCCCTTTGTCATCGCGGAGTGTTTGGCCAGACCAGTCCTGGCGGAGCGTTTGATCGCCGATGTTGTCGGCTGCAAGACGAACACTGGGCGCCTTGAGTCGTCTGCGAACCGCCGAGCTGCCGTACGGGGTCGATTGCAGCAATGTGAAGGCAGGCTGCCTACACGCTTCCTGTAATAGCTGGTCCCTCGGGTGGCTGCACCGATGACACGTGGACAGCCACCAGCACGCACCAACGCGCCCGATGCCCGAAGCCGCCACACGGCAGTATGGACTGGCAGTGAAATGATTGTCTGGGGCGGAGACGTACGGCGTGCGTGAATTTCAACACCGGCGGAAGAGTACAATCCCGGCACCGACAGTTGGACAGCAACCAGCACGACCAACGTGCCCACTGGCCGACGGGATCACACGGCAGTGTGGACCGGCAGTGAAATGATCGTCTGGGGCGGATACGACCTTACCACCCATTTCAACACCGGCGGAAGATACAACCCCAGCACCGACAGTTGGACGGCTACCAGCACCACTAACGCGCCCGCCGCCCGATCCACGCACACAGCAGTATGGAGTGGCAGCGAAATGATCGTCTGGGGCGGCCAAAGCAACGGCGGTCTCTTGTTGAACACCGGCGGAAGATACAATCCCAGCACCGACAGTTGGACAGCAACCAGCACCGCCAATGCGCCCGTTGCCCGAGGCTTTGGGCACACGGCAGTCTGGAACGACCGGCAGCGAAATGATCGTCTGGGGCGGGCACGACGAGATCAACTATCTGAACACCGGCGGACAGATATAATCCCAGCACCGACAGTTGGACGGCCGCCACCAGCACCGCTAACGCGCCCAACGGCCAGAAACGGGCACACAGCAGTGTGGACCGAGCAGTGAAATGATCGTCTGGGGCGGCGAATTTTATCGCCAACCTTTTCAACACCGGCGGCAGATATAATCCCATCACCGATAGTTGGACAGCAACCAGCCGCATTAACGCGCCCACTGCCCGGCACGGCCACACGGCAGTCTGGACCGGCAGCGAAATGATCGTCTGGGGCGGAGAAGTTGCTCCTCTTATCCAAACAAATACCGGCGGCAGATATAATCCCAGCACCGACAGTTGGACAGCCACCAGCACCACCAACGCGCCCGAAGCCCGAGGCGGTCACACGGCAGTGTGGACCGACAGCGAAATGATCGTCTGGGGCGGTCGACGCAACTGACTGAACACCGGCGGGAGATACTGCGCCGCTGCACCGAGTCCGACACCCACGCCAACACCTTCTCCGACCCCAACCGCGACAGCTACAGCGACGGCAACTGCAACTGCAACGGCAACGCCGAGCTCCACGCCCAGATCTCAACCGACGCCGCGGCCACGCCCGACGCCGGTACCTCGACCGTGATGGATGCGGGTCTCGCTACGAAGGGGTTTTGGCCACGGCAACAAGTGGTAAAACGCCTAAGAATTTTCCTTCCATTCCGGAGTTCAACTGCCTAAACTCGGCGGCCTTAAGGCAAAATGGACAACATCATCGAGGCGAAAGAACTGCAGATTGAGCGCAAGCATTTCTATGTCGAGCTCCGGGAGAACGACCGCGGCAAATTCTTGCGTATCACTGAGGAAGCTCATGGGCGCCGCAACAGCATCATCGTGCCGAGCACCGGCATTGATGAGTTTACGGCGATCATTGCTGAAGTTCTGACAAACGGCGAAACCGCGCCAGCTTAACCGCCTACACGGCTGATCTGCTTTTCTGTAGATGCGTAGCACGGCGCGGCTTGCAACGCTCGTCTAGTCTGCGCAGGCGACAAAACGTCCTACGCCGCTCACGTAACACGATCTCGCACTTGCCGGTTTCGTTCTCGCATCGTTGACATCGGGACGCCCGAATTTAGTTTGGCGCTTCGTCATTCCAGCGGTCGCTGTCGCTGCAAATTATGGCCACAAAACGAAAATCTAATCTTCGGAAACGACTTCAACGCGCGCGCAAACCGATCCGACTCAGATCGCGCAAAGTCGCTGCTGCTGGGAAGAAAACGCGCGCACCGCGTTACGTTTATTACTTCGGGGATGGCCACGCGGACGGAAGAGGCACGATGAAAGCTTTGTTGGGCGGCAAAGGCGCGAACCTCCATGAGATGACGAGGATCGGGCTGCCTGTGCCACCGGGATTCACCATCACCACTGAAGTCTGCAGCTATTTTTACGATCACAATCGCTCGTATCCGCCGCAATTGGAGGCCCAAGTCGCTGCGGCCATGGCCAAGGTCGAAAAATCCACCGGCAAAAGATTCGGCGACCAGGAACGGCCTCTGCTGGTGTCCGTGCGCTCTGGCGCTCGCGATTCCATGCCGGGAATGATGGATACGATTCTCAATCTCGGCATGAACGATGAGGTGGTCGAGATCGTGGCGAAGAAAACGAAGAACAAGCGGTTTGCGTGGGATTCTTACCGACGATTCCTTCAGATGTACGGCGACGTGGTGATGGGCGTGCAAAAACGGCCGGGCGAAGACCACGAGCCGTTCGAAGCGGCAATTGAACTCTTGAAGGACAAGCGCTACGGCAAGCACGACTTCCCCGATGTGCGATTGACCGTGGCCGATCTCAAAGAGCTAGTGCAGCGGTTCAAGGCTTTGATTAACGAGCGCGCCGGAAAATCTTTTCCTCAGGATCCGAACGAACAACTCTGGGGCGCGATCGGCGCCGTGTTTGGCTCATGGATGAATGATCGCGCCATCGTTTACAGACGTAGATACGGCATCCCGCACGAGTGGGGAACGGCGGTGAACGTTCAGACGATGGTGTTCGGAAACATGGGCGACACCAGCGCGACGGGAGTGGCATTCACGCGTGACCCGGCTACCGGGGAAAAGGTTTTCTACGGCGAATATCTCATCAACGCGCAGGGCGAAGACGTAGTCGCTGGCGTGCGCACGCCGCATCCGATCGCCGATCTGGCGAAAGAAATGCCCGCCGCGCATAAGGGACTCATGAACGTCCGGAGGACCCTTGAACAGCATTTCAAGGACATGCAGGACCTGGAATTCACGGTCGAGGATAATCGCCTCTACATCTTGCAAACCCGAAACGGCAAACGCACCGGCCATGCGGCGGTGCGCATCGCCGTGGACATGGTCGGCGAAAAATTGATAACCAAGAAGGACGCAGTGCGCCGTGTCCCCGCCGATTCGCTCGCGCATCTCCTGGCGCCAGTTTTCGATCGTGAGGCAGTACGGAACGCGAAGAAAATTGGGACCGGTCTCGCTGCTGGACCTGGCGCGGCGTGCGGTCATGTCGTTTTCAGCGCAGAAGACGCTGTCGCGCGTGCGGATCGCGGAGAAAAGGTCGTGCTCGCCCGCATCGAAACGTCACCGGAAGATCTGCGCGGCATGATCGCGGCTGAAGGGATTCTCACCGCGCGCGGCGGCGTTTCTTCGCACGCGGCGCTGGTTGCGCGGCAAATGGGCAAAGTGTGCGTGTGCGGCGCCACCGGGATCCAGATCGACTACCACAAAGGCACACTCAGCGCGAACGGCACGACATTGAATCGAGGCGATTACATTTCCATCGATGGTACGGCCGGCGAAGTCTTTGCCGGCGAAGTCGCCACCGCGCCGTCGGAGATTATTCAGGTGCTCGTGGACGGCTCGCTCGATCCGAAGAAAAGCGTCACGTATCAGGAATACGCGAAGTTGATGAAGTGGGCGGACGAATTCCGCAGGTTGGGCGTGCGCACGAATGCAGATACGCCTGAGCAGGTAAAAAATGCTGTCGCGTTCGGCGCGGAAGGAATCGGGCTCTGCCGCACGGAGCATATGTTTTTCGAGGGTGACCGGATTGACGCGATGCGGGAGATGATTCTCGCCGGCACAAAGGATGAGCGTGCGCGAGCACTGGCGAAACTGCTCCCATACCAGCGCGGAGATTTTGTCGGTATCTTTACGGCGCTAAATGGTTTGCCCGCCACGATTCGCTTTCTGGATCCGCCGCTTGCACGAGTTTCTGCCCGCCGATCATGCGCAGCAAAATGAACTCGCGAATAAGCTCGGTGTTCCCGTGGAACAAATTTCGCGCCGCGTGCACGAGTTGCACGAATTCAATCCGATGCTGGGTCATCGCGGTTGTCGGCTCGGCATCACGTTTCCTGAGATTTCCGAAATGCAAGCTCGCGCAATTTTTGAAGCGGCTGCGGAAGTGCAAGCCAAGGGCATTAAGGTGCACCCCGAAATCATGATTCCGCTGGTGGGTTTCCCACGCGAGCTAAAGCTGCAAATCGACATTGTGCGCCGCGTGGCAGACGAAGTGGCCAAAGAAAGAGGAACAAAATTCAAATATCTCGTCGGAACCATGATCGAGATCCCGCGCGCCGCGCTCTTGGCCGACCAGATCGCGCGCGACGCCGAGTTCTTTAGCTTCGGCACGAACGATCTGACGCAAACTACACTAGGAATGAGCCGCGACGACTCGGGCAGTTTCCTTCCAGCGTACGCGGAACTCGACATCGTCGGTTCAAATCCGTTCGCATCGATCGATCAGAAGGGCGTTGGACGCTTAATGGAAATTACCCGAGACCTCGGCCGCAAAACGCGGCCGGACATCAAACTGGGAATTTGCGGCGAGCACGGCGGCGAACCAAACAGCGTAAAATTCTGTCACCGGCTCGGTCTCGAGTACGTCAGCTGCAGCCCCTTCCGAATTCCCATCGCGCGATTAGCCGCGGCGCAGGCAGCGCTCGAGAGTTGAAGCGCGTCTCGCGTTCCGTAGTCTCTCCCGATGCAAATGCGCGAACAAACTATCGACATTGATTCGTTCGCGCGCAGACACATCGGCCCAAACGAGGAAGAAATCCGCGCGATGTTGGCAGCAGTGGGTTTCGATAATCTGGGTGAACTCATCGATGCCACTGTTCCGAAGGACATTCGTCTTAAACGGGGACTGAATTTGCCCGAAGCGAAATCGGAGGGCGACGCGCTGGCTGAGCTGCGTGCGATCGCGCAGAAGAACAAGATCGCGCATTCGTTCGTCGGCGCGGGCTACTACGACTGCATTACGCCGCCTGTCATTCAGCGAAACATTCTTGAAAACCCCGGCTGGTACACCGCTTACACGCCTTACCAGGCGGAAATCGCGCAAGGGCGGCTCGAAGCCCTGCTGAACTTCCAGCAGATGATCATTGATTTGACTGCCCTCGACATCGCAAACGCATCCATGCTGGACGAGGCCACGGCAGTTGCCGAAGCAATGGCGCTTTGTCACGCGGTCGTTCCAAATCGGAAGACATTCTTTGTCGCAGATAATTGTCATCCCCAAACGATCGCCGTCGTCCACACCCGTGCGAAGCCGCTGGGGATCGAGATCAAAATCGGCGATTACTCGCAATTCAAATTCGACAACACAGTTTTCGGCGCGCTTGTTCAATATCCCGCAACCGATGGCGCGATCTACGATTACACCGAGTTTGTCCGGAAAGCCCACGACGCCGGCGCGCTGGTTGTAGTCGCGGCAGACATTCTTGCGCTGACGTTACTTAAACCTCCGGGTGAATTCGGCGCCGACGTTGCCGTTGGTAATACGCAGCGTTTTGGAGTGCCGCTCGGATTCGGCGGGCCGCACGCGGCGTACTTCGCCACGCGCGACGAATTCAAACGCCACATGCCCGGCCGATTGGTGGGCGTTTCACACGATGCTGAAGGTCGCCCCGCGTACCGCCTTGCGTTGCAAACACGCGAGCAACACATCCGTCGCGACAAAGCGACGAGCAACATTTGCACGGCAGAGGTTCTCCTAGCCGTCATTGCGTCGATGTATGCGGTTTATCACGGTCCCAAAGGATTGCGCACCATCGCCGAGCGCGTTCACCGGCTAACCAGTCGAGTTGCGGATGGTCTCCGCGACCTTGGCTGCAAAGTTACGCATGAGAATTTCTTCGACACGCTTCGGATCGAAGTGGAATCGAGCAAAGTGACCTTGGAGCATGCGGCAAAAGCGGACTGTAACCTGCGTGAACTCGGGCCATGCGCCGTAGGCATTTCACTTGATGAAACGACAACCCCACGGGACATCGAACTGCTGATGTCCATCTTCCGCGGTACGAACGTCCGTGATTTCGACGATGACAATATCGGCGTCCCGCCAATCCGCATTCCGCAATTCGCCATCCGCACCTCAGAATATCTCACGCACCCAATCTTCAACACGCATGACACTGAAACTGAGATGTTGCGGTATCTGAGGAAGTTAGAATCGCGCGATTTGTCGCTAACGACATCAATGATTCCGCTCGGCTCATGCACGATGAAGCTCAACGCCACTGCGGAAATGTTTCCGATTTCATGGCCCGAGATTTCCAAATTGCATCCGTTCGCGCCGACCGAACACGCAGCAGGCTACATGGAAATCTTCCAGCAATTGGAAGACTGGCTCGCAGAAATCACCGGCTTTGCCGCGGTTTCATTACAACCGAATGCCGGATCGCAGGGCGAATTCGCAGGTCTGTTGGCTATTCGTGAATATCATGCGTCGCGTGGCGAAGCGCATCGCAACATTTGTCTCATTCCAACATCAGCGCACGGCACTAACCCTGCCAGCGCGATCATGGCAGGATTTAAGGTTGTGTCGGTCGCCTGCTTGAAAGACGGCGACATTGACCTTGCAGACCTTCGCGCGAAAGCGGACCAACACGCGGGAGATCTTGCCGCGCTGATGGTGACCTACCCATCAACGCACGGCGTGTTCGAGCCGACGATTCGCGAAATTTGCGACATTGTTCACGCTCATGGCGGCCAGGTTTACATGGACGGCGCGAACCTGAATGCGCAGGTCGGTCTTTGTCGCCCTGGCGATTACGGTGCGGATGTTTGCCATCTGAACTTGCATAAAACCTTTTGTATCCCGCACGGTGGCGGCGGCCCGGGCGTGGGACCGATAGGCGTAGCGAGACATCTGGTGTCATATCTCCCGCGCGAATTTGTCGTCGATACCGAGACTGGCCGGGTTTTGTTCGGCGAAGGACAACACGGAGAGCGTCCACCCAGCGGCGCGGTCGGTGCCGATTACCGGCACGGCGGTGGGAACGGTGGCAACGTCGCAGCCGCTCCGTGGGGCAGCGCCAGCATTCTGACGATCACGTGGATGTACATTCGCATGATGGGCGCCGCCGGTTTAAAACGCGCCAGCAAGGTGGCGATTCTCAACGCGAATTATATCGCTAAACGGCTCGAACCGTACTTCCCCGTTCTTTTCAAGGGTAAGCATGGTCTCGTCGCTCACGAATGCATTGTGGACCTGCGTCAGTGGAGAAATGCAGGCGTTGAAGTCGAAGATGTGGCAAAGCGACTGATGGATTACGGCTTTCACGCGCCAACTGTTTCCTGGCCGGTTGGCGGAACGATGATGATAGAACCGACCGAGAGCGAACCAAAACACGAGCTTGATCGTTTCTGCGATGCGATGATCTCCATTCACGCGGAGATGCAAGCAATCGCCGACGGGAAACAGGATCGGCGAAACAATTTGCTTAAGAACGCGCCGCATACCGCGCGACAAATCGCATCCGATAAATGGGACCGTTCCTACTCACGCGAACAGGCAGCTTTTCCCGCGCCGTGGACGCGCGACCACAAATTCTGGCCTGCAGTTGGCCGCATCGACAACGTCTACGGCGATCGGAACCTCTTCTGCTCTTGCCCGCCAGTGGAAGAGTTCGAAAAGGCGTAAGGCGCCGCCTGCGCTACGCTTCCGGCGCCAGTTCCGGGGTGCCGACCCGAGTCGGAACAAGGCGAAGCGCGCTGCCGTTTGTCTCTTCGGCTGCAGCGGGACCAGCTTCGTGGTATTCGGCGTCGCTGTTCACCTGCCAGAGATCGTAAAGCTTTGTGTCGGCGAGGATATTTTCAACACACAACATCGCTGTCATCATGGCGTGATCCTGGTTGTTGTATTTATGCATCCCATTGCGGCCAACCAGATGCAGGTTCGGATAACGCGTGTCCAGTTCCTGACGGATGGTGGCAACGTGCCGCGCGTAGTCGTCATCGTAAACCGGATAGGCCTTCTTCTGACGAACAACGCAGCCGTCGAGGAAGTCGCCATCCTTTGCCAGCCCGATCTGGACTAGTTCGCGCCTGGCGAGCTCGACTAAATCGTTATCGCTCGAATCCCAGAGCCGATCGTGTTCAAAACAGAAATACTCCAGGCCGTAACAAACCTTGTCCGAGTCCGGCACCATCTCGGGCGACCAGGAACGGAAGTTCTGAACGCGGCCGACCTTGACGCTCGGATCATGAATGTAGATCCAGTTGTCATCGAACATCTGCCGATCCTTCAAGATCAACATCACGGTAAGGAAATCGCGATACTTGAGGCTCTCGGCCGCGCGCTTGGTTCGTTCACTCACAGCAGGTGACAAACCGCAGACAAGCTCCCGCATTGGCGCCGACGAAATGACATGTTCGGCTTCAACTACTTGCCGATCTCCGTCGCCGTTTTTGTATTCAACGTTCCATTGCCCCGACAAATCGTCGTAAGAACAGCCCGTCACTCGGCAGTTCATCTCTAATTTGCCGCCCAGCGCCGTCATCTTTTCGGCACACGCCTCCCACATCATTCCCGGACCTCGCCGAGGATAGCGGAAACAATTGATCAGCGTCTTAATCACTTTGCTCCGGTCGCCGTTGTAACGCTGCGGGATGAGCGCATTTTTGATTGCGCTGCCTAACGAAAGGCCCTTGATACGCTGCGCCGCCCAGTCCGCGGAAATCTCGTTGCAGCTCATGCCCCAGACTTTTTCGGTGTAGCTCTTGAAGAAGGTGCTAAAGAGTCGCTTTCCGAATTGATTGCTCACCCATTCTTCGAAATTCCGCGGGTTCCGTACCGGAAACAGACGCGCTTTCAGCCAGGAAAGAACGCAGAGGATCGATTTGAAGACACCCAGTTTCAGTAGCGCTTCAAACGGCTTAAGCGGATAGGAAAAAAATTTGCCGCCGTAAAAGATGCGCGACGAACGCGGTCGCGTGAGCATGTCGTTGGGCAAAATCTCGGTCCAAAAGTCTTCGACCGCTTTGGATTTCGAGAAGAAACGGTGACCGCCGATATCGAAATGAAAGCCCCTGTAAGTTGACGTGCGTGAAATGCCGCCGACGTAAACGGGATCGGCCTCCAAAACAAGGACATCGACCTCGTTTTTCGAAAGCAAATAGCCGGCCGTTAGACCCGCCGGACCTGCACCGATAATGACGACTTTTGGCTTCATGTTTTGCTAGGCGACCCAGTGTCCCCGCGTAAAATTCCAGATGTACCATCCCTGTACGCACAGGCCGGCAGCGCCGATCAACGCTACTGCCGCCGTCCCCAAAGCCCGCACCCATATCGGCGGCATGCGAAATTGACGCAGAAAATTCAAAAGCGCCAGCACGATCAAGGCGTACGCGCCGAACTCATAACGCAGCATACTTTCCATGTCGACGCAGGCGACACCACTCACCGAGAGATAATAAATCGTGGCCGCGCAGAAATAGATCCCTGCACGCACCGGCAAGCCGGCGAGGCGCCGAATCGCTGGAACCAATTCGCAGACTGCGATAGCAACGAAAAGCACGGCGCCCAGCGTCATCGACAACTGGCTCATTTCGGTGGGATTATTTAGTGCCGGGACGAGCCAGCGATAACTTTCGGGTCTAACCACTGCAAAGTAATCGGGCACGATGCCCCATCCAGCCGCCTGCGTACGCATGTAAAGGTCCCACTGACCCCAGCGTAGTTGGCATAGAATGAAAAAGACGATTCCGCCGCACGCCGCTACAAACGTCAAGACGACCGCTGCCAGATTTTCCCGAAGCCATTTGCGTGGCTTGAGCAAACCGCGCCATCCCGTTTGAAAAGCAGAGCGGACCAGAGGAAAAGCAGCGCACACAATTCCGACAATTCGCGTCGCAGACATAACGATTCCGTGCACAGCGGCCAGCACTTTCGCCGTGCGGCCCTCGGCGGTGCTCCAATAGATGAAGCCGAGCAGCGCCATCAGAAAGAGCGATTCCGAGTAAGCGGCGACAAGGAAGAATGCTGCCGGGTTCGCGAAGATGAGAAGTGTCCCGCAAATCTGCAGCGAGCGCGAAACTTTCCAGCGGCTGCAGAATAGGAAGAAATAAGTCCAAAAACCCCACGCAGCGAGCTGCGCAGTGATCAAAAGCGCCGTGCCGCTGCTGATGCTGAATGCATCTCGGAACAACGCCGCAATCGCCGGATATCCCGGGAAGAAAGCGACATTCGACACTTCCATCACCTTGTGATCGATCGGCGGGACAATGGTCTGGTATCCGCGATCGAGAATGTTCTTGAACCAATAGCCGTCGTGTTGAACCAGCGCGGAGTAGCGCTCGGCGATCGGCTTCTCTGGAGCAAGCAGAGCCACCGCCATTAAGATCTGTAAAAGCGTGACGGCGAATCCCGCGAGCAATGGCGTGAGGAACCGTGGCAGGCGGGTCATCACCTGACAATCGCAGAAGCCGCCCAGTCTGCTCGCGAAACTGTCGTTACCACGCCAACGTTTCGGAGCGTGCTCAGGGACCACGACCGGCCACTCAATAGTGAGACAGTCAGCCGGTCTCAAAGGACTTCTGAACTTTTCAGAAAAGGCAAGGACAGGTCGCATGGTTTCCAGCTGATTTTTGAGTGGACTGAATTGGACGACGATCGCGATTCGTTTATTCGCGGACGTTTTCTAAGCGCTGTCAGCGCTATTGGCGGAAGTATTTTAGCGGGGCCCCGTTGAACGCGCCGGCAACACAACTACACGCTGGAAACCACGATCACTATTTCGCCTTTCGCCGGATGTCCCTCATAGTGCGCGAGCAATTCGGCAGCAGTGCCGCGACGGAATTCTTCAAATTTCTTTGTCAATTCACGCGCGACGCACAGTTGCCGGCCCGGCATGATGGTGTTGCAAGCCTGAAGTGTTTTCAGTAGCCGGTAAGGAGATTCAAAAAAAAGCGTCGTCTCTTCGCTTTCAGCTGCTATCCGCAACTTGCGCTCGCGTTGGCCGCTTTTCACTGGAAGAAATCCACGGAACGAGAATTTGTCGGTGGCAAATCCTGAACCAAGCAGAGCGACCAGAATCGATGAAGGCCCAGGGACAATCGTAAACGGCAGTTCGCGACTGATGCATTCGCGAATGAGGCGCAGTCCCGGATCGGAAAGTCCAGGCATGCCAGCGTCTGTGATCAACGCGACATTTTCGCCTTGGGCAAGACGCTCGACCAATTCAGCCGTGCGCGCCGCTTCATTATGCTCGTAGTAGCTGACAAAAGGCTTTTTGATCTCAAAATGTTTTAGCAGTAGACCGGAGTGCCGCGTGTCTTCCGCCGCCACAACATCAACGGACTTGAGGACCTCAAGAGCCCGCAATGTGATGTCGCCCAGATTACCGATCGGCGTCGCCACTACGTAAAGCATTCCATATCCTCGATTCAAAGCCTGCCTGACGCCATCGAAACCGAGGACAGAACGCTGATAGCACGCCGATGTGCTATTGGGTCACCAGTCTAAAATCTTCGCGAAAACCAACGGCGCAACGATCGTCGCGTCCGATTCGATGACGAACCGCGGAGTGTCGACATTCAGTTTTCCCCATGTGATCTTCTCGTTAGGGACAGCACCGGAATAGGAGCCGAAACTGGTGGTCGAATCGCTGATTTGGCAAAAATAACCCCACTCGGGCACAGGCATGCTGACCACGTCCTGGTTCAACATGGGCACGACGCAAATGGGAAAATCGCCTGCTATGCCGCCGCCAATTTGAAAAAAGCCGATGGAAAAATCCTTTGATACTCGGCAGTACCAATCCGCGAGTTCGATCATGTATTCGATTCCCGAGCGCATCGCCTGCACGTTCTTGATGGCTCCCGTGATGCAGCGCGCCGCGTAAATGTTTCCGAGGGTCGAATCTTCCCAGCCAGGCACAAACAACGGAAGGTTCTTGTGCGCAGCGGCAACCATCCAACTGTCAGCTGGATCGATCTCGTAGAATTGTTTCAGGCGGCACTCCCGCAAAATTTTGTAAAGGAACTCGTGGGGGAACTTTCTATCGTTGTTCTCCGAAGCGGCTATCCATTCGTCAAGGACCACTCGCTCAATGCGTCGCATCGCTTCCTCTTCCGGAATGCAAGTGTCGGTGACACGATTGAGGTGTCGTTCCAGCAACTCCCGCTCTTGTTGCGGACTTAGTTCGCGATAGTTGGGAATACGTTCGTATTTGCTGCGCGCGACGAGATTGAAAAGATCTTCCTCCATGTTCGCACCTGTGCAGGTGATGGCATGCACCTTGTCACGGCGGATCATTTCTGCGAGCGACACTCCCAGTTCGGCGGTGCTCATCGCGCCCGCCAGCGTGATCATCATCTTTCCGCCACGATCAAGATGCGCAGTGTAGGCGTCGGCTGCGTCTTTCAGGACCGCCGCGTTGAAATGCCGGAAATGGCGCTCAATAAACTGGCTAATGCTGCCCATCATCACATCACCATCTTCGCAACGGGGACTATTACTTTTGATGCAAGACTTACGGTGCGCGGGTCAAGCCTTAATTGCATTTTTCTGAAATTTTTTCACGGAATCGCAGCCAGAATGCGCGATGCCAAAACGTTCGGCAACACTCCGAGGTAAACAACTGCCGCGGCAAGTATCGTAACCGTAGCTTGCTGCAAAAAATCGGAAGGTATCCGATCGATCGGTCTGCCAGAGGCGAGCGACGGAGCATCGACAAAAATCGCCTTCAACACGAGAAGGTAATAATATAACGAAACGAAACTGCCGACGAGGCCAAGCGCGACCAACCAAAGAAGCGCGTGATTCGGGTCAGCATGTAGCGCGGCGCTAAACAGATAGAATTTTCCGAAGAATCCAGCCAACGGCGGGATGCCTGCCAAGGACAACATGAAGACGGCCATGCATCCTGCTAGCAAAGGAGAACGAGAAGCGAGGCCGAAAAAGTTTGGGAAATCGTCGCCGCCCGTTTCTCGTCGGACGACACCGACAACGCCGAACGCGCCGACGAGCGTAATTGCATAAACCGTCGTGTAAAATAAGGCTGCGGAAAAGCCTTCGCGGTCGCCGGCGACGAACCCGATCAATGTGTAACCCGCATGCGCGACCGCGGAATAGGCAAGCAGTCTTCGGACGTTCGATTGCGCGAGGGCGACGAGATTGCCAATCACGATCGATAACGCCGCCAGTGCCGCAAGCATGGGTGACCAGCCAGCCTGCATCGCATGCCATCCGGCGCCCCCGTGCAACGGCGCAAAGCCTATCAGCACGATTTTTCCCAGCACAACAAACGAGGCAACCTTCGAACCCGAAGCAATGAACGCTGCGCTCGGAACAGGCGCACCTTGATAGGCGTCAGGAGCCCATAAATGGAACGGCGCTGCAGCAATTTTGAAAGCAAAGCCGACCAGCGTCATGATGATTCCAATCGCGAGCAGAGGCTGCACCGATGTCGTCGCCAATTTTGCTCCGATTTGAGCGAGACCGGTTGTTCCAGTCATGCCGTAAATCAGGCTGATCCCAAAGAGGGTGAAGGCGCTTGAAATGCTTCCGAACAGAAAATATTTCAGACCCGCTTCGGCTGAGCGCACGTCCGTTTTATCGAATGCGGCCAAGACGTAAAGCGACAGCCCCAGCAGCTCGAGGCCGATAAAAATCATCAGTAGTTCTTCACTCCCGACGAGAAGCATCAGGCCCACCGTTGCCAGAAGAATAAGCGCCAGATATTCGCCAGGATAGCGCGCCGACTTTTCTGCCTGCGTCAGCAGGATCGTGAAAAATGCGAGCGCGAGGCAAATGATTTTGAACAGCGACGTCAGCGGAGAAATCACCAGCATTCCGCCAAACAGCGTCTTATTGCTGGGAAGGAGCAGGATAGCCCCAATTGAAATGATAAGTCCGAGGCAGGCGACGAAAGCGCAAGCAGACATTGCGCGCTTAGCAAGAAGGCCAATCGAAAGCACAACCAGAGCGGTCAGAACTACGACCGCTTCAGGCGACGCAAGTTTCAAAAGCTCCAGGTAAGACATTGTTTAACGCGTTGGAATGTTGAAGCGATGAAAATGGGGCAGGCTTTTCATTTCAAAAATCTCATCGTTTCGACAGCGGGCATGATGCGGTCCAGTAACAGTTTGGGATAAACGCCGATGGCGAGCGTTGTGAGCATCAGCATGCAGGCGCCGATCTTCTCGGGAATCGTGATCGGGTTGAACTCTTCCCGATTCAATGTTGTGCCCTCTGTAATTTCACCTTCGACATCTTTCTCACCGAAGAACGAAAGCTTTAACGCGCGCAATGTGAACGCAGCGACAAGAACTATCCCAGCTCCTACGATCCAAACTGCAACCGGATATGTTTTCCAGGCTCCGATTAGAATTGTGATCTCGGCTGCAAACCCACTGAAGCCTGGGATACCCATTGAGGCAGCCGCGGCAATCACGAAGGTGAAAGCTGCGAAGGGCATCGCGCGGCTCAGATTCATTCCAGAAAGCGCATCCAGTTGGCGCGTGTGCGTGCGCCGGTAGATCATGCGTCCGGCGACGGCGAACAGCAGGGCCGCAATCACGCCGTGGGAGAACATTTGCAGCACTGCACCGGAAACGCCCAGCGCGTTCGCGGTAGCAAAACCGAGTAGCACAAAACCCATGTGACTTACGCTCGAATAACCGATAACAAATTTCAGATCACGTTGGCGAAGCGCCACTGCTGCGGCATACACGATTCCGATCACTGCGAACACAGCGATCCATTTGCTCCACATCTGAAATCCCTGCGGAAAAAGATTCATCGCGACGCGCAGACCGCCATAGGAGCCGAGCTTCATTACAATTCCAGCGAGCAACATCGAACCCGCAGTCGGGGCCGCGGCATGACCGGTCGGCGCCCATGTGTGGAGCGGCCAGAGCCCGGCCAGCACAGCAAAGCCGAGAAACAACACAGGAAACGCCCACGATTGCAGTTGCGGTGAAAATTCGAACTGAGACAGCTGATTGAGGTCCAATGACCCCCCACTGACATAAGCGACCAACACGCCAACAAACACAAACATCCCGCCGAAGAAGGAATACAGGGTGAGCTTCATCGCGCCGTATTCCTTGTTCGTTGAGCCGAAGATCGCGATGAGAAAATATTTCGGCACGATTACCAACTCGTAGAACACGAACAGCAGAAACAGATCCGCGCTGAGGAAGACGCCGTAGCAGCCGGCCACGACCAGCAGAAGCCAGAAGAAAAATTCATTCTGCCGATGTTCTACATCCCATGAAAACAGCACTGTGCTGACCGCTGAAATGCCGGTAACGAGAACCATCGTCAGACTCACGCCGTCGAGTGCCAGATGGTAATTCATACCGAGTGCCGGGACCCAAGGCACGCGCGTTATTGTTGTAAATTGCGTTAGGTCGGCAATCGGCGTGGCGACGAACACGATCGCGCCCAGCGCCAACCCTCCGATTGTCGTTAGCACTGCGATCCAGCGAGCAAACGAACGCGGCAAAAGCAGCACAAGAACTGCGCCGGCAAATGTGAGGTAAATCGTCCAGGCGATCATGCGCTTATTCGCCCTGAATTTCAGCTAAGCAGTCGCGCCATTTGAACCACCGTCGTATTGAAAATGTTAAAGATGAATTGCGGCACGATACCGATGACGAACATGAGCAATGTTACGGGAACGACGACGAGTTTTTCACTCCGCAAAAGATCGGGAAAGGCATTGCAACTTTCTGCGAGTGGTCCGCTGAAGAGAGATTGCATCGCTCGAATAAAAACGATGGCTGTGACGAGAAGGCCGATCACGGCAATCGCAGTGAACGCCGCCGCCATCGCGAACGAGCCTTTGAAAATCAAAAACTCGCCGACGAAGCCGTTCAGCCCCGGCAAACCGAGCGATGAAAACATGGCGACACTCATCCAAGCGCAGAGCAGCGGTGTCCGCTGCATCAGTCCACCGAAATCGTCGATGCCTCGCAAACCGCGCCGCTTTTCCAGTAATCCGACGAAATAGAAGAGCGTCGCCGCGGTAACACCGTGATTAAAGATTTGCAGAAACACGCCACTCAGTGCTGCTTGCGTATCGACGTTCGCAGCAACCGCTGGTGATGCGGCCAGCGCGAAAAGACCCAGCATGCAATAACCGAGATGGTTGATTGAGAGATAGGCGATCATTCGTTTTAAATCGCGCTGCGCCCACGCTGCCAGCGGAGCGAAAACGATCGAGCAAACCACCAGCACAAGCAGCCACGGGCCGATGATTTTGATTTCGTTAGGGAACAACGGAAGCAACAGGCGGATGAAACCGTAAACGCCCATCTTCGATAACAGGCCCGTGAGCACCATCGACACGCCGGTAGGAGCAGTTTGGTAGGCGTCCGGCAGCCAGGTGTGAAACGGAAACAGAGGAACCTTTACCGCGAGTCCAACAAAAATTCCCGCAAAAGCGAGCCACGCGACCTTTCCCTCAAGCAAGCCGTTCTTTCCAAGATTCGCCAGAGCCGCGAAATCGAACGTGCCCCTGGCGAGATAAATCCCGAGGAACGAAAGCAACATGGCGACGCTTCCGAGAAACGTGTAGAGGAAAAACTTCGTCGCGGCGCGATCCCGATTTTTACCACCCCAGATTTTGATCAGCAGAAAACCCGGGATCAGACTCATTTCGTAGAACAAGAACCAGAGAACGAAATTCTGCGCGGTGAACGTGCCATACAGCGCGGACTGCATGACCAGCATGGTTGCATAAAACGCGCGGCTTCCATTGGGAACGGGAGGCGCGAGGATTGCGAATGGAATGATTAGGGAGGTGAGCAATACGAGCAGCAGGCTCAGGCCATCGACACCCACCAGATATTCTGCATTAATAGCCGGAATCCATGCGTGACGTTCCACGAACTGCAGCCCAGTCGCGGTTGCGTCGAAATCCCGCCACAGCGCCAGGGAACATCCGGCAGAGATGGCATTAAAGAGCAGCACAATCGTGCGGCCACCTTTTTGTGGCCACGTCCACACGGCCATCGCGCCGAGCAGCGGAATCAAAATAATCGCTGTGACTAAGCCAACCATGCGTACAAAAGAAGCAGTGCCAGCATCCCAACAGCCACGACGCCTAGATAAATTTGAATTTGACCAGAGTGCGCCCCGGACAACAGACGACCCAGACCACGAGCGCCAACTGTCGTTTCATCCACCCCGGCATTAATGCCGCGCTCGTCCACGTCGGCTGTAAATACCCCAAACAGTTGACCGATTGCAGCGAAGCCCCGCACCAGACCATCCCAGAAATAACGATCCATCCAGTCCGACAAACGTGCGCTTGCCCGGGCAAACGCGATGATCGTCCGCGCATACAGCTCGTCGATCCACATCTTGTTTGCGAGGAACCGAAACAATGCCGGTTGCGCGTACTCGAGTGGATCAACTTCCGCGGACCGGTCTCGATCCTGCGCGCCCGCCTTGCGATAGAACCAGATGCCCAGCGCGATCCCGCCGCCAACGAGCGCGAGCGAAATGAAAAGCATGGGCTGAATCAAGTGCGCAACGTCGAAATGAACCGGTTCACCCATTAGATAGTCATGCAGCCAGGGCCAGGCGGATGTGAGCACGACGCTTATGAAAACTGTGCCGATCGCGAGCACAATCAGCGGCATCGTCATCACACGCGGACTTTCATGCGCATGGTCAGCGGCGCTCCGGCGGTTCCCAAAAAAGACGTAGATCATTTGCCGCGTCATATAGAGTGCCGTGAGAACGACGCCGGCCAGCATCAGATAATACGGAGCATGCGATCGCGGCCAATGTGCAGTGGCGTGAAGAATTTCCTCCTTGGTCCAGCCACCGGAAAACAAAAGCGGCACACCGCTCAACGCCAGCATACCGATGGCGTAGGTGCCAAAAGTCACCGGCATCAGGCGCCGCAGGCCGCCCATTTTGCGAATGTCCTGTTCGCCATGGCATCCGTGAATCACGGAACCAGAGCCCAGGAACAGAAGCGCCTTGAAAAAACCGTGTGCCAGTAAATGCATAATCCCGGCAGCCACACCACCAACACCTAACGACACCATCATCAAACCAAGTTGCGACACAGTTGAGTAAGCAAGGACGCGTTTGATGTCGGGCTGCGCGATCGCGATGAGCGCAGCCATGAGCGCTGTAGTTACTCCAATCCAGACAACGACAGTCAGCGAGGATGTCACGCCGTTGATCGCGCCTAACGAAAAGAGCGGATAGACGCGTGCGACGAGAAAGACTCCCGCAGCGACCATCGTGGCCGCGTGGATCAGGGCGCTGACCGGCGTGGGGCCCTCCATGGCGTCGGGTAACCAAACGTGCAGTGGGAATTGTCCCGATTTGCCAACTGCACCGCAAAAAATCAGAAGCGCTATAGACGTCGCGCTTGCGCCAACCAAAGCGAGGCCGGCGCTTTCAAGACATCCACGCCCGCCGTCGTAGAAAAGAAGTGTGCCACTGCGATTGTAGAGCCAGAGCATTCCCAGAAAAAATCCCATGTCACCGATGCGCGTGGTGATAAATGCTTTCTTTGCTGCCGCTGCTGCGCTCGGTCGCTCGATCCAGAAGCCGATGAGTAAATACGACGCCAGCCCCACGAGTTCCCAAAACATGAAAAGCAGCAGCAAACTATTCGCGATAACCACGCCGAGCATTGCGCCGGAGAAGAACGACAAATATGCAAAGAAACGGCTGAAATCCCTGTCGTCAGCCATGTAGCCGACGCTGAAGACGAAAATGCACAGGCCAACCAGTGAAATCATTACCAGCATTGCGGCCGCGAGCGGATCGAGAACAAATCCGAGCCGTAGCGTTTGGTCGCCGAACGTAAACCACGTGAAATTCCGGAATTCCCGGAAGCCGTGCGTTTGCAGTGTCGGAAGAAACGCCGCGATCGAGATCGCCAGCACAACGATCTGACCTCCGATTGCGAGACCGGCCGCACTTTTGCGCCGTGATTTTCCCAACGTCAAAATCACGACCGCTGCCGCAAAGGGCACTGCCGGCAACAGCCAGAGATTACTCACGATCCCTGGATTCATCCTTTGAGCTGGTCGTATTGATCGACGTTTGTTGTCCGGTAATGCCGATAAACGGCAATGACCATTGCCAGGCCGACAGCTGCTTCAGCTGCGGAAATAGCGATGGAAAAGATTGCGATCATCACTCCGGTCGATGGATGCGGTGGAGGTGCAAATCGCCAGAACGCGATGAAATTCAGATTGGCAGCGGCCAGCATCATCTCAATTCCGATCAGGATGAAAATTGCGTGCCGTCGGCTCAATGCAGCCAGCAAGCCGATGCAAAACAGCGCCGCAGACACCATGAGAAACAATTGAAGTGTAGGCGTCATCGCTTTTCCTCCATTACGAGTACAAGCGCCCCGATTAGCGCAGCAGTCAGGAGCAGTCCGACGCATTGCAAAGGCCACACGTAACCGGACATCAATGTTTCGCCGATTCTTCTTACTGTGAGCGTGCGAGCCTGTGGCGGGACGATGGAAAGCGACTGCGTTCTTAGAATGGCCCAAGTCAAACCGCCAAACACAGCAAGCGCGATAACCACACCGCTCCAGTTGAAACCATGATGTTCCTTCGGATCGCGGCGGGTCAGGAGAATCGTGAAAACGATCAACACCGCCACTGCGCCGATGTAAATGAATACCAAAGCAAGTCCGACGAATTCTGCGCCGAGCAGGAAAAAGAAAGACGCGAGCCCAAGCAACGCCAACACCAGGCAGAAAGCTGCGTGCATCAGATTTGGCAACGTCGCGACGGCCAGCGCCGCGGCCAGCGTGACCATAGAAATCACAATAAATGCCGCGCCGTTCATTCAGCGAAACGGTAAACGCGGCGCGCGAATTTCCTTCGCGTGTCCAGCAGGATCGACAGTGCACTGTAGACCACGACGATGACGAACAACGACCAAAGCCACCCGTGCATCCCACGCCCGGCATAATGCCACACGGCGGCGGCAATGAGACACCCGAACGACATCGGCAACATGAACTTCCAAGCGACATTCATCATTTGATCCACGCGCATGCGCGGCAGCGTTGCCCGAAGCCAGATATAAACGAAGAGCAAGACGCTTAGCTTTGCGAAAAACCAGACGTAAGAAGGAATAATTTCGAGCACGCGCAGGGGCGCATGCCATCCGCCGAGAAATAAAGTCACCGCCAGCCCGCTGACGGCGAACATCCCGAGGTATTCTGCCAGGAAAAATGTGGCGTACTTAAATCCCGAATATTCCGTCATGTGTCCGGCAACAATTTCCGATTCGCCCTCCGGGACATCGAACGGTGTGCGGTTCGATTCCACGAGGCCGGAGACGAAAAACAGGACAAATGCCGCCGCACCCCAAGGGGTAAAAACGAACCAGCGGGGTAGGATGTTTAACGTGTATTCGCCCTGCGAGAAGACAATCCTGTCTGGCATAAGTGAGCCAACGACCATGACGACCGGGAGCACCGCGATGATCAGCGGCAACTCGTAACTGAACATTTGCGCGATCGCGCGCATGGCGCCAAGCATCGAAAATTTGTTGTTACTGGCCCAGCCAGCCATGAAGACTGCGAGTTCGGTTGTCGACCCCACGGCGAAGAAAAAGAGGATGCCGCCATCAATTCTAAACGGGGTCATGTTTCTGCCGTACGGAACCACACCCAATGTGAGAATCGCGACTGCGGCGAGGATAACCGGGGCGAGAAAATGCACGACCTTATCTGCACGCGCCGGAACGATGTCTTCCTTGATTAACATTTTTATGCCGTCGGCGACCGGTTGGAAAAGGCCAAACGGTCCCACACGGTTCGGCCCGTAACGATTCTGCATTCTCCCCAGAATCTTGCGCTCCAGCACCGAGATGAGAGCGAAGAGCGTCAGAAAGACCGCGAGCAACGCCACAATGTTGATCAGGCTGGACGCGATCTGGATCAGCCAGTTCGGCGCGCCGGTGAAGCAGGAAAGCAGCCATCGCTTTCCGTAGACAAAGATTTGGTCGAGAGCCGAACTCATCTTCGTGAAGAAAAGCGACTGCCGCTGATTTAATCAAGAGCGAATCACGAGCCAGGACGCGCTCAGCGAAGAGCCACGAGATTCCAACTGATTTTCCCGCCTGCGATTTCCAGCCATGCAACGCTGGGCGGCGCGCCGCGGTTGGGCCGGGTCACGCAGCCCGGATTGAGAAATAGAACGCGACCATGTCTTTCGTTACGCGGAACATGCGTGTGCCCGTGTAGAAGAACATCGACATCATCCGGTAGTCGATCAGACGGAACGTGTTGCAGGCGAAACCTTAACCCACTACGCATTAGGTCGAGAACCAACGGCCATTCGGTGTTGCTGTCGCAGTTTCCCCGCACGACAGTCACGGGTGGTCCAATTGCCCGCAGTTGGTCCAGAATCGTGTCCGCGCAAACATCGCCAAGATGCCAGATTTCATCAGCGTTTTGGGCCATCTCCGGGAGGCTCTCAGGCAGCCGATTGTGCGTGTCCGCGAGAACAAATACGCGCGTGATTTTTTTGGCTTTTGCGAGGGTAACCATGGTGCCTTTTGAGCGGTCAAATTCCTAAAAGCGTGAAGAATATAGGCCGAATAGTCACCTACTGGAGGGCAAAACTGGTTATACTTGAGGCCACCGCTGTCGCGCGCTTAACTAGGAAGCGCGCAAGCTTTAAGTGCCTACCGGTCTTCGGGCGGCTGGCATATCTTCGTCTCCTGCGTGGGGCGGTTTTACCTTTGCAGGGAGACTTTGCTGCAGTACCTTCGGTGTTTGCCATGCGATCGCTGGTTTTCTTGCTCACCACTTTGTTTGCGAGTGCCGGCTTGATGCTCGGAGAAATCAAGACTCCGGAGAACGGCCCCATTGAAATTACTTCAACCGGCCAAACTACATATGAAAACGGCCTGGCAACCGCCCGCGACAATGTCGTGATTCACATCGGGAATACGGACATTTATGCCGACTACGCGCAGTACAATCCTTCCACTCATGACGTGGAACTGAGGGGTCACGTCCGAATCTATCGCGATACCAGCCTCTACAATGCGGACAGCGGAATTTACAATACTGAAACCAAGAAGATCAAGGCGATCACGGCACGAACCGAGTCAAAACCTTACTTTCTGAGCGGCCAAGATGTGACCTCCATAGAGGGTGCCGAGAATGCCTACCTCATCAAGGGCGGCACCTTCACGACGCACGATTCCTCCAAGCCCGATTTTCGCCTGCGCGCCCAAAAGATTCGTGTTTACGAGGACGATCGCGTGATTTTTCTGAACGTCACGGCCTACGTCGGGAAGGTGCCCATTTTCTGGTTTCCCTATCTCTACCAATCACTCGACAACGCATTTAGTTTTTCCATCTCGCCCGCGTATTACAGCACATGGGGACCATCACTGCTCACACAGGTGACATTCCCGATCACGGACAATATCCAAGCCCGTGTCCGGTTGGATTACTTCGGCAGGCGCGGAGCAGCCATCGGTTTTGAACCGACAATTGAATATGGCAAAGACCACAGCAGTGTGGCGCGAATAAAAAGTTTTTACATCAACGACCAAAACCCGGAGATCAATCAAACCGACGTACCCCGAGTGGGTGTCCCTGAATCGCGATACCGGCTCGGCCTCGAGGACCACACGGATTTCACTGACTCTATCTATGGCATCGCCAACATCACCAAGCTCAGTGACCAGTACGTGATGCAGGATTTCTTCCAGGGTGAGTTTCGGATTGATCCTGTTCCAGACAATGTAATAGCGCTGACAAAAGTAAATCCGGTGTTCACCCTCACCGGGATCGAGCGTTTTCAGGCAAACGATTTCTTCACCACCACCGAGCGTCAGCCGGAAGTGGTACTCGACGTTAAACGGCACGCGCTCTTTGGCGGGCCGATATTCTACGAAGGCGAGACCGGATTTGCCAATTTGCGGCTCCAATTTCCTGAGGACTCAGGTCTCAAGAATTACGGCACGGAGCGTTTCGACACATTCCATCAACTGGTTTTTCCCAACACATATTTTGGTTGGCTGTCGTTTATGCCCCGGGTTGGGTATCGAGGCACCTACTACGGCAAGACCTGGGATCTCGGATCAACAATATTTATTCCGCCATCAAACCCGCTGATCCCCGACACTATCCTGCCGCCACCAACGACAGCCAATCCCATCAAGTTTGCCGGAGACACGTTTCGAAGCGTCTTCGATACGGGCGCGGAAGCTTCATTCAAGATCTCTCGCAAATGGGAAGACGTGCAGAGCCGTGCGTTCGGTTTGGACGGATTAATGCACGTGATCCAGCCGTTTACCGACTTTTCTTACGTGAAGGAAGACGGACCTAATCCCCTCTCGCTTTTGCAGTTCGATCGATTTGAACCTTCGACGCAGCTTCGGGCAATCGATTTTCCACAGTTCACCCCGATTGATTCGATTGCCGATTGGACGGTCTGGCGCGTGGGTGTCCGCAACAAGTTGGAAACCCGACGTGACGATTCAACAATCACGTGGCTGGAATTGGATTCGTATTTTGATGTGAACTTCGAGAACCCGTATAACCGCACGGATTACTCAAACTTAATCAACAATCTCCGCTTCCAGCCGCTGCCGTGGATGTCGTTTTCCGTAAATTCCCAATTGCCGGCATTCGCACAGGGTTTTACGGAAGTCGATACCGTCGCCACCGTCCAACCGCTATCGAATTTGCAACTGAACGTCACGCACCGGTATCTGAATGGGAATCCCTTCTTCCAGAATAGCAGTTTGTTTGTCGTGGGCGGATACCTTCGTGTTAATGACAACTGGGGCGTCGCCATTCAAGAGCAGTATGAAGGTGCGACCGATACTCTGCAGGAACAGCGATACGCGGTTTATCGGGACCTAACAAGCTGGGTGGCCTCGTTCGGCGGAGTAATACGCGATAACTCGGGAGTGAAAGAATACGGTCTCCTGTTCACCGTAACCCTCAAAGCATTCCCGAAATTTGGTTTCGATTTAAATTTCGATCCTTCGTCGTCGGGCGAGTGATCCAAAAGTGGCTAATTGCGGCGGAAACGCCGGCTGAATTCCGCCACTTGTGCTGGGGCTGATTCGCCCACACCGTTCCTGATTCATGGATATATCAATCATCGGTTCCGGATACGTCGGTCTGGTGACAGGCGCTTGTTTCGCTGATGTCGGCCATCAGGTGATTTGCGTCGATAACGACTCGGAAAAAGTGAAACAGCTCAAAGCCGGCGAGATACCGATCTACGAACCGGGACTGGCAGAAATAGTTCATCGCAATGTCTCGGCCCGGCGGCTCCATTTCACCGGAAACATTGAGGAAGCTGTCAAGGGTTCACAAGTCATTTTCATCGCCGTCCCGACTCCCCCATTGCCGGATGGCGATGTCGATCTCAGCTTTGTGGAGAAAGTTGCCCGAGAGATCGCGGGTGTATTAACCGATTATCGCGTGATCGTCGACAAAAGTACGGTGCCCGTGAAAACCGGGGAAAAAGTGGGGGAGTCCATCAAGAGATATAACCGTCACGGCGCAAAATTTGACGTAGTCAGCAATCCCGAGTTCTTGCGCGAAGGTTGTGCAGTGGCCGACCTCATGCATCCGGACCGGATTGTGATCGGAGCGCAAAGCGAACAAGCCATTGATCTGATGAAAAAGGTCTATGAGCCTTTTATGGCCCCGATCTTGGTGACCGATATTAGCAGCGCTGAGCTCATTAAACATTGCGCGAACTCATTCCTCGCCTTGAAAATTTCATACATCAACGCGGTTTCGGCGATTTGCGAAGCAAGCGGAGCCGACGTGGAAAAGGTCGCTGATGGGATAGGAATGGATCATCGTATCGGTCGCGATTTTCTGAACGCTGGAATTGGATACGGCGGCTCTTGTTTCCCGAAAGATATTGCGGCGTTCATTGCCATCAGTGAGCAGCTTGGAACGCCATTCGCTCTGCTGAAAGAAGTACAACGCATAAACGACGATCAAAAGACGCGTTTCCTCAAGAGCATTCGCGAAACGCTATGGGTATTGCGCGAGAAGCGGATCGCGGTCTGGGGTCTCACGTTCAAACCGGACACAGACGATATACGCTCATCGGTCGCAATCGAGCTGGTGGAACAGCTGCTGCGGGAAGGTGCGCATGTCGTCGCTTACGATCCGAAAGGAATGCATAAGGCCCGCGGTATCAAAGCGATCGCCGATGCAGAATTTGCCTCATCGGCTCTGGAAGCGGTCACCGACGCCGAAGCGCTGATCATCGCCACGGATTGGAAGGAATTTGCGAACGTGGACCTAACGGTGTTGAAAGACAAAATGCGGACGCCGATCATCTTCGACGGACGAAATCTCCTGGATCCTGAAACGATGCGGCAATTCGGATTCCATTATTACTCCATTGGACGGGAAAGCGTAAAACCGCAGTAAAACATGGCGCAGCGTTCTGCTCGCCAAACTGCGCTGGCGGCCTTGCGGCTTTGGCGACGAGAAAAAAGTTTCGCGGATTCCCTTATCTCAGGGCTCCTGGCCAAATCGGGTCTTGCCGCGTCCGATCGTGCGTTTGCCTTGGACATGTTCTATGGCGTGTTGCGCAACTTAACGCTCCTAGATTTTTGGATCGATTGTCTGCGCGCTTCGCACATCGAGATAAACGTTCGAGACACTCTGCGACTCGGCTTGTATCAAGTTTTCCTCCTCAAAACGCCTGAGCACGCAGCCGTGTATGAGACCGTTGCCATAGCCCCGCAAAAGCAGCGATCCATCATCAATGCCATCCTCCGTACCGCGACCAGACAGAAAAACGAGCTGCTTGCACAGTCTGAGGCGCAACCGCTGTTCGTTCGAACGTCTCATCCGCAATTTCTGGCCGAACGGTGGCAACAACGCTTTGGCGCCGAGTACGCCGAAAAGCTGTGCAAATGGAACAATCGCCCCGCACCGGTGTGTGGCCGGATTAATCGAATAAAAATCGATACGGAAACCTTTCTAAAGCTGTACCCAGACTTACGACCGCTACCTGACAATCCGGATTTTGTAGAATTCAACACTTTGCCAACGGACGCTCTCGATTCTGGTCATTGCTACATTCAGGACCCCAGCACAGCAATCGCGTGTCAGCTTCTCGATCCGAAGCCAGGAGAAAGAATCCTCGATGCGTGTGCAGCACCGGGCGGTAAAACGGCCTATCTCGCGCAACTCATGCAAAACCAGGGTGTCATCATCGCTTGCGACCGCGACCGGGAACGACTCCAAATTCTGAAAGATAATGTCCGTCGGTTGGGTGCGACCACCGTTCGGGCTTTCCGCCACGATTGGACGCGCAATCATCTTCCAGAAGAAATTTTGTCAATCGCGCCATTCGATCGGGTCCTTTTAGATGCGCCGTGCACAAACACGGGAGTGATGCGGCGACGGATCGACGTAAGATGGCGCCTGCAACCCGAAGATTTCACCCGAATGTCTAACGAACAGTTCACGATAGCACGCGCTGTACTCCGGTTTCTGAAGCCCGGCGGTGCACTGGTTTACAGCACATGCAGTCTGGAGCGGGAAGAAAACGAACAAGTAGTTCGCCGACTTCTGGCAGAGGTGCCGGGCCTGAGTTTGAAGAAGAAAACAGATTCACTTCCTTTTCGCGACAATTTTGATGGCGCATTCGCCGCGAAACTCATTGCAGCCGTCGCTCTTTGAGCGGCGCGCAATACATCTGATAAAGAAGCTTCCAGAAGAGAAGCGCGTGCAGTTGCATCGCGTCCGGCTGGTGGAATGATAAACGCCTATGTACGACGAGCGATTAGATAAACTCGCAAAACTTCTGGTGGAATATTCCGTTCGCTTAAAACGGAACGAGACAGTCTTAATCGAAGCATTCGACATTCCGGATGAAATGACGACCGCGCTGATACGAGCGGCACGGAAGGCCGGAGGCGTCCCCTTTGCGCAGGTATATCACGCACGAGTTAACCGGGCACTCGCACTAGAGGCTTCCGATCGGCAGCTAAACATCGTGGCAAGCCATGAGCTCGCGCGAATGAAAAAAATGAACGCATACATCGCGATGCGTGGGAGTCATAACATCACGGAACTGGCGGACGTTCCGCCGGACAAGATGCAGCTGATCGGCAAAAAGATGCGGCCGGTACAAGATCAGCGTGTCAAACACACGAAATGGGTCGTGTTACGGTGGCCGACCCCCTCGATGGCTCAGCTCGCCGGAATGAGCACCGAAGCGTTTGAAAACTTCTTTTTCGATGTTTGCACGCTCGACTATCGAAAGCTGCAGCCCGGTATGAAGGCACTTAAGGGGCTGATGGAACGAACAGACCACGTCCAAATCAAAGGTCCCGGAACGGATTTGAATTTTAGCATCAAAGGAATCCCAGCTGTCATTTGCGGTGGTGATCGCAACATTCCTGACGGCGAAGTTTTCACCGCTCCGGTGAAAGACTCGGTGGAAGGCCAACTCACTTTCAACGCGCCGAGCATTTACCAAGGTGCCGCTTTCGACGGTATCCAACTCAATTTCAAGCGAGGCAAAATCGTCGACGCCTCAAGCAACGAGACAAAGAAACTTAACAAGATTCTGGATTCAGATACGGGGGCGCGTTACATCGGCGAGTTTTCGCTCGGGTTTAATCCGCGAGTATTCCAACCGATGCGCGATATCCTGTTCGACGAAAAAATTGCCGGCTCATTCCATTTCACTCCCGGACAAGCCTACGAGGAAGCCGACAACGGAAACCGAAGCCAGATTCACTGGGACATGGTCAGCATCCAACGTCCCGAATACGGCGGCGGCGAAATATATTTCGACGGAAAACTAATCCGGAAGAATGGCGAGTTTCTTCCGAAGCAATTGCGCTCTCTAAACTGGCGCTGAGCTTTGCCGAGTCAGACTGGTCGAACGTGGCGCCTGTTACGCGCGCTTCGGGCCGCCAAGCAGGTTCAGTTGCATCATCACGATCTCGCCGCCTTCATTCAGTTCGAGATTAGCGATCTCGAACATTGGAGCGCCTTCGACTGGACCGGGACCGGTTCCCGGCAACTGGACGACAACCTGCTTCGAATTTGAATTCAGTGTAACCGATCCAATTTCGAGTGTCGGCGAAAACTCCAGCGTGCTGATCTGGAACGGCACCGTAATGAATACAGATGCGCGCCCCTGCGCTGACGGGGTGAGTTGAACCGGCGCCGTTTCCGAATTCGGCACGACCTGCAATCCGGCAACAGCAAACGAAGGCATGCCGCCCATGGCAGGGCGCTGTTGCTGCGACGGAACCACGCGAAGGGTGCCGAGCGCGCCAGCGACAGGCTGGATTTTCACGACTTCGAAGGCAACCTGCAAATTCAACGGAGATTGCGCACGCTGAGGCGAAGGCAAACGCATCGTGACAAGCTTCGATATGGGACGGACTTTCAACACGCCCATCTTGAAGCTCGGCGTCAACTGCATCGCTGCTATCTCGAACGAGAAAGTAAGCTGCACAGAGGTTTGCATTCCGGCTGCCGGTACCGGCACTTGCGGTTGCGGTTTGGGCACAGGTGGTGCCGGGGCTTTAGCTATCGGAGCAGGTGGAGTTTGTGTAGTTTCTGGCATGGTTGCAGGTATGGTTGGTTGCGGAAAAACGGGCTGGGCCACGGGAATAGCAGGCGGCGGCTGGAAGTCAACTGCGCGTTCGGCAGTCATTTCGCTAACCGGCGCTTCGGACTTAACAAAGGTATCACGCTCTGGAAAATTCTCGGGCTCAATAAAAGCTTCACGCTCGTCAAGAATCGCTTCGTGCGACTGATCGTTCCCGATAGGTTCATCCGTCAGCTCCGGTGCGGTTTCCGCAGTGGCCCAGGCATACTCGGGCGCGCTAGCAGAGACCTCGTTTGGCTGCTCATAAGGGACAAAGGCATCTTCTCTTGGATGCTCGGAAAATTCGTTGGTCTCCTGGGCGGCGAACACTGGCTCTTGCGGAACCTCCTCCACGATCTCATGCTCCACTGGTCGCGATGTAATTGTGGAGGCTTCTGCACATTCAGCGACCGCTTCGGAACCGTCGAATCCAGTCTCCTGCGGAGCAACCGCTGACACACCATCCGCTGCTTGTTCGACCACCGGACCGACCGACTCAAAGAATGGTTCGCCGACTCGAGCTGGTGCGTCAGGTTGTGACTCGATAGGAACGGGAAGTCTTGAAGGCTCGGGTTTCGAGGCTTTCAATCGATCCAGAGCTCCTGCAGCTTTTGGCAACGGGGACGCGCTCTGCCGCAGAGGAGGGCTCCACGCCTTAAGTTGCAGCGAGACCTGACGTGGTCCTCCACCCGCGAAGCCGTTGCCTTGCATGCGAGTCGCTTGGGCCGGCGCTGTTCGGGGTTTAAATACCGCATTCTCCGCAGGCGGTTCCGACCGCGAAGAACCTGGGACCGAGAATTTGTACCCCCGGCGAAGCGCGGGCAAAACCGCTACGGCTATCAGCACTATAGCCGCCAGAAGTAACCCGCCGACTATCCACAGTCTGCGGCTCGGCACTCCAGCAACCGTCGGCGAAGAGACTTTGGCCGGCGCTGGGGCCGCAACTGTCTGTTCAGGAGGACTTGTTTGCGCTGCAGGCTGTTGCTCAGCCTGGTTTTGATTGCTAACAGTCGAATCGGTCGAAGCGCTCGCCGTTTCCGGCGCGACAGGCTGCGACGCAGTTGTGGTTGTGGATTCGCTACTGGCGGAAGGCGATTGCGCAACTGACTGCTCAGCCGACGAATTGGTCTCGGGCGCGGACGTCGTCAAACCCGTCTGGTTAGCTGTCGCTCCGGCGCCGGCAAGTTCCATCCCGCCGTCTGTTGAGGGAGCCAGGCCAAGGGCTTGTTTGTTTGCGGCAAGCTTGTCTGGGATTGGACTTGGTTCTACCGCCGGACCACCGTCCGTCGGCGCCCCGCCCACATTACCTGTATCAAAGGCGACAGCAGGCGCAGTTGTACCTTCTGGTCGTTGCAACCAACCGACATCATAGAAAGCATCAGCAAAAACACCGTTCAGCGCCGGAGAGTAAATTTTGTTGGCGGAGTTGGTCCAATCTTCGGCCTTCTGCGCATTATTGTGCTTGTACTCCCATGCTGCTTGCGCGTAATAGAGCGCGGGGGTATCACCCGTGAATTGAAACTCCTCCAGCATTGAATGCGCCCGACTCTCTTTGCCGTCCATTAAAAGAGCCATGTAAATCTTGAACTTGATCAGTTCGGCCGCCTGGTTCTTGTCGCCTCCAGGTATGCGTTTATACAACGTCTCGAAACGGTCGCGCGCTTTTGCGTATTCTTTCTTTTTGAATGGAATTTGCGCGAGGTTGTATTGCGCATCGCGAAGTTTCGGATCCAACTTCGCTGCCTTTTTGAACGCTGTCTCGGCATCGTCGAATTTGCCCTGCTGCATCAGAATCTCGCCTCGCAAATTCAGCGTCGCTGGCTGATTAGGATCCACCTTGTCTGCTTCGTCCACCAGTTTTAGAGCCGAAGCGAAATCGCGCTGCCGAAACGCCTGCTGTGACTGTTCAAATTTTGAACGGGCAAACGCCTTCGTCTTTTCCGTGCGTTCGGCGGCGGTCATCAGCGGTAGCGAAGCACGGCGTTGACCTTCGGGTTTTTCCATCCAACCGATCTCGTAAAGCGATTCTACGAAAAGCTTGTTCAGCTGCGGCGAGTAATTCTTTTGCGCTGCGCTGACCCAATCCTTGGCTTCCGATTCGTTCTTCTGTTGGAGCGCGACCGCTGCCTTCACATAATCAACAGCGGGCGTATCGGGCGAAAGCTCCAGCTTGGCCAGCATCGAATCGACCATGTTGCTTTTGCCCTGCATCAGGTACGTCAGCAGGATCTTGTACTGAATTAGTTGCGAAGCTTCCTTCGCCAGATCGGATTGACCTGTGGAAAGTAATTGTTCGAACCGTTTTCTAGCCTCGTCCCAATCTTTCTTGAGAAATGGGATCTCCGCCATGTTGAAGCGGGCATTCCAAAACTTCGGATCGATCCGTGACGCTTCGGTCAATGCGGCCTCGGCCTGATCATAGTTGCCCTGCCGCATGAGGATGACGCCGCGCAGATTTTTCGACGCGGCAAGATTGGGTTGGCGCGCATCGATGGCATCCAGTTGCTTTAGCGCCTCGTCAAATTTCCCCGCGTCGAATGCGCGGTACGCGGTGTTGTACATGTCTTCCAACTCCGCTTTGGTCGGGGCAACATTGTCCGCAGCAAATGAGGTAAGCCCCAGCGCTGCGATCGCAGCGATCTTCCAGATTCTCATGAACCACCGATTCAAGCCTTGATTGGCATCCCTGACAAGTCGAAATTGTGTTCAGCGCGAAGATTTTCGGTTCGGTTCGGAAAAATGTTTTCCTCGTACAAAGCCAGCGAAAACCGGCTGCTGCATGGACCAAAGCGGTCGCTGGTCGCGCTGATCAATTCAAGTTTCCCACAATCCGCAGTCCTTCGAGTGTCAGGTTCGGATGAATCAGCGCGACTTCCGGCACCTGGCTGGCAATGAGACGCGCATAACCACCAGTCGCGACGACGGCAACTTTTTTGCGTGGAAACTGTTCCGCCTTTGATTCGCGTCAGAATCTCCCTGACCAATCCACGGTAACCGAAGACGGCACCGCAACGCATTGCCTCAACAGTCGACTTCCCGATGGCGCGGGAAGGCTCTTTCAGCGACAGCCTCGGCAACAGCGCAGTCCGTTGATAAAGAAAATTTGTCATCGATTCGATCCCGGGCGCAATCACGCCGCCGATATATCTGCCACCTTCGGAAACCACATCGAAGGTCGCTGCCGTGCCAAAATCGATAACAATGGCGGGGCATCCGTAAAGTTCGGCCACAGCCGCGGCATTCGCCAGGCGATCGGCTCCTATCGATTCGGGCTCTGGGATAATCAATCGTGACACCCAGCTTCCGTTTCCAATTCAGCCAGAGCACTGGCGCTTTGTTGTGCGCGGCCTTTGAAATTGTGGAGTTTTTTGCCGGAACCACTGATGAGACGACAAGTTTCTGTATCTGTCGCCGTCTCAAAAATTCGGCAACCACATTTCTTGAAAGCTCGGCCGTGGGGATCCGCGCGGGATTAGAGACTCGCTCTCTGGATGCGAACGCAAATTTTGTGTACGAATTACTGACATCGATTAACAAATACTCAGAGTGACGTGCCACCACTAAGATGCAGACACCAACGCTTCGCGACGTCAAGCATCCTGGCACCGCCGGCTTGCGACAATCGCGCCGCGCGGGTAGCCTCGCCGTGTGAGAAGACTGGTTCATCGTCCGCGTCGACTGCGGCGTTCCTCTGCCCTTCGGAACCTCATCCGTGAGACGCACTTAACCGTTCACGACTTTGTTTTGCCTTTGTTCGTGAGCGAAAAATTGGAGCAACGGACGCCTGTCTCCAGTATGCCGGGAGTTTTTCAGTTGCCGGTTAGAGAGATTGTTGATGAAGCGCGCCGCGCTCAGGATCTTGGGCTGCAGGCGATCCTGCTTTTCGGAATTCCAACGCGGAAAGACGAACAAGCAAGCGGTGCTTACGCAGAGAACGGAGTGATTCAGGAAGCGCTCCGGGCGATCAAATCGAAATGTCCGGAATTGATCGCGATCACCGACGTTTGCCTGTGCGAATACATGAGCCACGGCCACTGTGGGGTCACCCGAATCGACGGCGACCATTTTCATGTTCTGAACGACGAAAGCGTCGAACTTTTGGCGAAGACGGCGCTTTCTCACGCCGCCGCAGGCGCGGATGTCGTGGCGCCGAGTGACATGATGGACGGTCGCATCGGCGCAATCCGCGAAGCGCTCGATTCCGGCGGCTTCGATCAAACAGGCATCATGAGTTACGCGGCGAAATTTGCCTCGGTGTTTTATGGGCCGTTTCGCGAGGCGGCCGAAAGCCCGCCCCAGTTCGGCGATCGCCGTTCGTATCAAATGGATTTTGCGAACGCACACGAAGCGCTGCGCGAAACGGCACTCGATGTCGAGGAAGGGGCTGACATCGTGATGGTGAAACCGGCGTTGGCATATCTCGACATCTTATGGCGCGTACGTGAACGCTTCGGAAAACCAACAGCCGTCTACCACGTCAGCGGCGAGTACGCCATGGTCAAAGCTGCGGCCGAAAAAGGGATCTTCGATGAACGCGCCGCCGTTCTCGAAATCATGACGGCACTTAAGCGCGCCGGCGCAGACATCATTGTGACCTACTGGGCGCGGGAGCTTGCGACATGGCTGCAGGAGTAAGAAGCCGCCATGGCGAAACAGCACAGCACGCCCGGCTCAAGCAGTTGGCATTTATTTGGGCGCAGACGCACGGATTTTCCGCCTGCGCGATGGAAGTAACTTTGCCCCGATGCCGATATCGCGCCGACATAGCCGGCTATCGTGCCGTTCCAAAGCAAATTGGATCGACGGCGGTGTTTGAGTGCAAACAGGCGCTTTGCGATTTGCGACGAGACAACTGTCGCAGCGAGTCCGCGCGCGAAAGACTCGAAGCGATCTGCAACCGTCGCCAGATCCTCGAGGCTCGTCTGCGCACCCATTATCCCAACCTGCACATTGGTGATTCGCTTTTCCCGGAGTTTGATTCCGAGAACTTCAGCACGATCGGCCATCGCGGCTACGCGCGCCTTATTCGTGAGTTGCGGACACTCCAAAGCCGGCTCTATGACTGCACAAAGTTCGAGAAACTGGTTCGCTACCGCTGCGCAAATTTGTTTTTCATTGTGCTACCCGAGCAATTATTCCGCGAATCGGAAGTGCCTGTCGGCTGGGGCGCTTTGGCCGAATCAAATGACACACTAACACTCGTCCGGAAACCAATCTGGTATGACGCGACAGCGGCTAATCGTCTTCACGTTTTGCACCGAATCGCCGTTGCGGGAACCCGAAATTTGAATCGAGAACTCTTGCTAGACTGGCACGAGCAAATTATGCCCGGTCATTTCTTTCGGTTGCGGCAAGCCGAGCAGAAATAGAAGAGTCGGCGCGACATCTGCCAGAATGCCGTCTTCGCAGCGGAACTTCGCCGCGTCTCTGGCGACATAAATGAAATGCACAAGATAGCTGGTGTGCGCGGTATTAGGCGAGCCATCAGGGTTACGCATTAGCTCACAGTTACCGTGGTCCGCTGTAACCAGTGCCTTTCCGTTGAGTTCCAGAAGTTTTGGAATGATCCGAGCGCAGCATGCATCTATCGTTTCTACCGCTTTGACCCCGGCCTCGACAACGCCGGTGTGACCGACCATGTCGGGATTGGCGAAATTTAAAATGATCAGATCGTAGTCGGCCAAGTGGGAGAGTAGTTGTTCGGTGACTTCCAACGCACTCATCTCCGGTTTCAAATCGTACGTGGCGACTTTGGGCGAAGGAATGAGTTTGCGGTCTTCACCATTAAAAGGCTTTTCGATTCCGCCGTTAAAAAAATAAGTCACATGCGCGTACTTCTCAGTCTCGGCGATACGCAGTTGCCTTTTGCCAGCAGCGCTGACGATCTCACCCAAAATGTGTTTCAGTTCTTCGGGCGCGAAGATGAATGGCGAGGAATACCGGACATCATACTGAGTGAGGGAGACGAAATGGACCTGCGGCCACACTTCGCGATCAAACTCGTCAAAGTCCTTTAGCAAAAACGCTTGTGAGAGTTGGCGCGCACGGTCGGCGCGAAAGTTAAAAAACAACACTGTGTCGCCGTTGCAGATACGCTGTTTGTCCGTGAAGCTGAAAATGAGCGGAGGCATGAATTCATCGGTCTTGCCAAGCGAATATTGTCGCTCCACAGCCGCAGCGGGTGATGATTCGCAAAATTCGCCCCGGCCAAGAACGATCGCATCCCATGCTTTTTTTGTGCGGTCCCAGCGGCGATCGCGGTCCATTGCGTAATAGCGGCCGACTACGGTGACGATCTTGGCGCCGCTGTTCTCCAGTTCCTTCTCGCACGTTCTTAAGAATCCCGCGCCGCCGGTCGGCGAAGTGTCGCGTCCATCGGTGAAGGCGTGGATGAAAATCTCTTTAACCCCTGCTGCATGCGCAGCGTTCGCCAGCGCGATCATGTGTGAGTAATGGCTGTGGACACCGCCGTCCGAGACCAACCCAAGCAAATGCAATCGATGTCCGCGCGCAGCGGTAAGCGCGTCATGCAAAACAGGGTTGCGTTCCAGTTCGCCATCGGCAATTGCCCTATTAATCCGGGTTAGGTCCTGATAAACGATTCTGCCAGCTCCGAGATTGAGATGGCCCACTTCCGAGTTCCCCATCTGTCCCTCTGGTAACCCAACGTCCTTGCCGCTGGCGCTCAACCGCGCCCAGGGATAATCGCGATATATCTGATCGTGAAACGGCGTAGATGCGAGCAGCGTTGCATTGCCATTCTCTTCACGTTTCCCCGGGCCTCCGGGATTGATGCCCCACCCGTCGCGAATGATGAGCATCACTGGGCCAGCCATGTTCCCGCACTTTGCCGAGGAACGAGAACATGGACAAGCAGTTCTTTGTTACTGTCGAATTTTAGAACATTTGCAGCCGTCAAAGACCGCCGTTACAAAGAGGAAAATGAAGTGGCGCAACCAGTTGCTGGCGTTCGTCTGTCTCCTTGCCTTCGCAGGAGTGGGCGTCATTTACTTTCAACACTGGGTTATCCGAAAGCCCTTCGGGATTATCTTATTTGTCGGAGAAGGGCTGTCGCCTGCAAGGCTGGCGCCTACTCGCACTTATGCTGCCGGAGCGGGAACGCGCTTGAATATGGACTCCATGCCGTACGCGGCATTGGTAATGAATTATTCAAAAGATTTCGCTGCACCCGACCAGGCGGCTGCTGCAACCGCGATCGCAACCGGTGAGCGCGTAACCAATCGCGCAATCGCAATTACGGGCGAGGGCAAATCGATCAAGAGCATTATTGAGCTGGCACGCGAATACGGACGCGCGACAGGCTTAGTCACGGACGCAAAGCTCACCGACCCCACAAGCGCAGCGTTCTTCGCGCACATCGCAGACCCGGGCGACCCGGAAAAGATCGCAACCGAATTTGTGGATCGCGGGAACGTCGACATCGCCATGGGCGGCGGCGCGGCGCAATTTATTCCCTCTACGAAAGGCGGTGAGAGACAAGATGCGCGCGATCTATTGCTCGAGCTTCGCGGCAACGGATTCGATATCGTCCGTACACGCACGGATTTGGACGCCGTTCCAGCTTGGCGCCGACCAAAGCTTTTCGGCATCTTCAGCAACAACGATCTGGCGTTCGCAAATCAGATGGAAGAACGAGCTCAGCAACCCAGTCTTTCGGATATGGTGAGGAGAGCCATCCAGTTGCTGCAGTACAACACGGGAGGCTACCTGCTTGTGGTCGATGCAGGCTTGATGCGGAAGGCAGCTGAAGAAAACAACGGAGAACGAACTCTGGCGCAAACGCTTGAATTAGATCGCGCGGTCGGCGTCGCGCGAAGTTACGGCGGCCCGAAATCTACAGTCATTGTCTGCGGTGATGCGGCTATTGGGGGAATGAGTTTGAATGGGTTTCCTTTCCGGAAAGACAGTGGAATCGCGCTGCTGGGTTTTAATTCGGCTGGCCAACCATGGATTACGTGGGCAACAGGGCCGCACGGTACGAAGTCATACGGGGCGGCGAAATTACCGCTGAACCAGAATCCGGCCGAAGCCAAAGAACCTACACAGGAACAGCCCGAGCCCGCGGCGTTCTACACAAAATCAGCGCTAGTCACCGTTGAAGATGTTGTTGCATTCGGCAGCGGTCCCGGAACCGACGAATTGCAAGGTGTTGTCGAGAACACAGACGTTTTCAAAATCTTGCGCGACGAATTGTGAAGCGGCTTCGCCGCCGTGAATCGTTAAATCGTCAGTCATTAAGCCGATGCAACGTTCATCCGTGAATTGGCTCTATTTCGCCGTCGCTCGGTATGGCATCCCCAGTTCGTACAACGCGATCTGTTGATCGAGGTCCGCCGCGAGAGCGTTTTCGCCGTGCATCCGCGCGACTTGCATCGCTGAACGGGCAGTTCTAATCGCTTCGGCGAATTCGCCGTTCTCGGCATACGCGGCTGCGAGGGTGCGCAACACCGGAGCGTTCGTGCCTCCAATGAGCCGATCGGCCTGTTTCGCAAGCTCAACCGCCTTCGAACCATTTCGGAGTGACGCATCGCGGGATGTCGCGAGAAGCCACGCGAGATTGGTAAGTGTTGGAACGGAGCTCGGTGCAAGCTCCAGTGCTTTCTGGTAATGCCCCATCGCTTCCGCAGGATTACCTTTTTCCTCCAAAGCGATAGCCAGCGTTGTGTGACAATCTGCGTCCAAAGGGCGAAGCAGCAGTGCACTACGGCAAACCTGGATGGCACTGTCCAGTTCGCCTTTCTCCAGCAACGCATGACCAAGCCCGTAACGAGCGAGAAAGTAATCGGGACGTAATGTTATGGCTTTTTGATAATGACTGATTGCGTCATCAATCCGGCCCTTCTGAAAAAGAAGGTTTCCCAGCGAGACTTGCGCATCGGGATCGGTTGGTCGCATGGATACGGCCTTCTCAGAGTGCAGAAGCGCTTCATCGACCTGGCCTTTCGCCGAAAGGGCCGTGCCGAGATTGTACTCGGCATCCCACCAATCGGGTTGCATGTGCAAAGCCGACCGATAATGAGCAATGGCATCGTCGATCTTGCCCTTCTGAAAAAGGACCAGTCCGATATTGGCATGAGCCATCCAGCATTCCGGGTTCCTGGCCAGCGTTGTGCGCCAGAGCGTTTCAATATCGGCGTAGGTCGCGGCTTGCCGCCATGTCAGCGTCGCCAGGAATGCAACCACCAACATCGCAGCGCTTACAATGGCGGCGCGGTACTGAATAATTTTCTCCGACAAACCGACGATGCCGGCGCTCGCAAGCGCGATCGGGCTGATGCAGGCCAGATACTGATAATGATCTGCCACGAACGTATAGCGAAACGTGAACAGCATGATGAATCCGAGCACCGGGCTAAGGGTGGCCACGAAAAATGCCGCCGCGACTTCAACGCTTCGCCCGAAGTATCGCCTGAAAAAGTAAATCGCCACGCACGTCGCGATACCCGCAATCAACCAGATGTAGTTGAGTAAATCCGCCGGAGAAATGTTCCATCTCGGATAAATAAAAATCAGCCTAGAGGGCCAAAAGATCTTGCTCAGATAAAACCAAACAGCCCGGCTCGCCACCAGGATTCGCTCGACGGGGCTGAGAAAGGTAAACACCTCACGGTTTGTTCCCTGATGGTAGCGTTCCCACCAAACTGCGAGTAACCCCATGCCAACGCCCAGAACGACAAAAGGAACAATTTGCATCAGACGGCGCATGTCGATCGGCTTTTTCTGCAACCAAAGAATCAAGAACAACGCAGCCGGGAGCGTGCAGGCCGTTGCTTTCGCCGAGAGAGCCAGCGCATAAAAAATCAACGCCAGGCAATAGAAAATCCACGGGCGCCGAGTTCGTTCTTCAATAAACGCAATCCACGCAAACAGCGTCAGCAAGAAGAAAAAGCCCATCAACACGTTCTTGCGCTCGGTAATCCATGCCACTGACTCGACCTGCACCGGATGTAACGCAAAAATTAGCGCAGCTAACCACGCGCCAGGTACTCTCAACCGCGCCAGCACTGTCCAGACCAGAAGGGCATTGGCAACATGAAGGAGAATGTTGACCCAGTGATACCCAGTGGTGTTCAGGCCCCATAACGCGTGCTCGATGCGGAATGTGCTGTAAGTCAGCGGAAAATACTGCGACGGAGAGTCGAGAGAGAACCAGATCCGCTGCCATCCGTCCGGCGCAGTTAACAATTCGTTGTTGATAATATAGTCGTCGTCGTCCCACAGAAACCCGCCGTGCCAGGCAGGCCGATATGCCAAGATCGTCACGGCAACCAGGGCGACAGCGAAGATCAACGCGCGACCACGCGTAGAAAAAATGCGCTTCGCGATTTCGTGCATATGTTAGCCGCACACGATCATCGAAGAGACAACGCGCCTCTGAGTCGCCACACTCCAAATCGATTCACCCGAAATTTCGGTCGCGACCTTCAGTTGCAACGTTCCGTTTCTCATCGAAATAGGAGCTTTCGTAGTGCGTAACACCGACATCAACGGAAAGCTCGTGCAGTTTGCATGGTGGACTCTGGCGACAATCGTTTTTGCTCTCGTCGTTGCAATCAGGATTCGTCTCTTGGGAATTCCGCTCGAACGCGACGAGGGCGAGTACGCTTATGCCGGCCAGCTGATATTGCAAGGCATCCCGCCTTATAAGCTTGCTTATAACATGAAGTTTCCGGGCACATACGCTGCGTATGCCTTAATCATGTCGATCTTCGGAGAAACCATTCATGCGATCCATCTCGGTTTGCTGCTGGTAAATGTTGCCACGATCGCACTCGTTTTTTTGGTCGGTCGCCGGTTGATTAACACGATGGCGGGAATCACTGCCGCAGCGAGTTATGCCGTTCTGTCTGTGAGTCCGTCTGTCCTTGGCCTGGCTGCTCACGCGACTAATTTTGTTATGCTGCCCGTTATCGGCGGAATACTGCTCCTGCTCAAGCAACGAACGAAACCTTCCGACCCGTGTCAGCCAAAACAACTAGCGCGACTATTCGCCAGCGGGTTGCTGTTTGGTATTGGCGCCCTGATGAAGCAGCCGGGCCTGTTATTCATTCCCTTCGGAGCAATCTGCATTGTTTGGAATGATGTTTATGCCCGCCTTCCCCTGAACAAAATACTTCGACGGATTTTGATCTTCGCGACGGGGGCAGCTGTTCCTATTGGAGTTACATCCCTGATCCTTTGGCGTACCGGCGTTTTCGATACGTTTTGGTTTTGGACGATCAAATACGCCTGGCAATATGGCAGCCTCGTGCCGGTCAGTCAGGCACCACAAAATTTTCTCAGCAGCGCTAACGACGTCGTGCTGACCGCCTGGCCGATCTGGATGCTGGCATGCATCGGAGGGCTCATCGGTTTTTGGGATCAGCGCACGCGTATCAGTGTACTGTTTCTTATTGGCTTTTTCGCCGTTGCAGGGTTGGCGGTGTGCCCGGGATTTTATTTTCGAACGCACTACTTCATCCTCGTTCTGCCGGCAGTATCGCTTCTTGCTGCCGCGGCAATCAGCAATCTGACAACGATTCTGGAGGGTCGACTAATTCTGATTAGATTCGTTCCACTCCTTCTTTTCGCCGTCGCTTTAAGCGTGCCGATCCTGTTGGACAAAAAAATCTTCTTCGAGGTTTCCCCAAATCAAGCGTGTGGACTCATCTATCCCAATAATCCGTTTCTGGAATCTGTTCGAGTTGGCAATTACTTGCGCGAACATACCGAACCCGACGACACGATTGCCGTCCTGGGCTCCGAACCCGAGATTTACTTCTATTCCCATCGGCATTCGGCAACGGGATACATTTACACTTATGGTTTAATGGAGCGCGCAAAAATACGCGGAGCAGATGCAACAGGAGATGATTCGCGAAATCGAAGCAGCGCGTCCCAAGTATCTTGTTTCGGTCGTAATTGTCTATTCGTGGCTGCGGCGACCAGACTCCGTGGACACAATTTTCAACTGGGCAAACAAGTACACGGCCCAAAATTACACGGCAGATGGGTTCGTGAACATTACGCCGACTAACACCGATTACTTCTTCGGTGACGTTCCGCAATCGGTGGAGAGTCTGAAGGACTACATGCTGATTTATCGACGAAATCTTTAAGCACAGCTTCGCTTTCAAAATTTAGGCCGCCCGTGCACAGAATCAGACAATCAACAGCTCTCAACAGGCGAAATCCACGTTGGGTGACCGCGTGCATTTGCATCGGTCTGGTAGTGCTTACGTGGGGCGTGTTCGCGCAAACACTCCGGCACGATTTCATTAACTATGATGATCCGCGCTACGTCTATGAAAACAGCAAAATAACCAGCGGCGTTAGCCTCAGCGGGATTGGGTGGGCCTTCACCCACATTCATTCCATGAACTGGCATCCGCTGACAACCATCTCGCACATGCTCGACTGCCAGTTATACGGCTTAAAGGCGGGATGGCATCATTCTACAAATGTTTTGCTGCATTCGATGGCTACCCTGCTTCTCTTTCTCGCGTTGCAACAAATGACTAGGGCGCCCTGGCGGAGCGCCTTTGTAGCAGCGGTATTTGCCATTCATCCGTTGAGGGCGGAGTCGGTGGCGTGGATAGCTGAACGCAAGGATGTCTTGAGCGGTGTCTTCTTCATGTCGACATTACTCGCATACGCGTATTACGCGCGAGCGCCATCAATTAGACGCTATCTACTTGTAGCAGCGGCGTGCGCTTTTGGGCTGATGTCCAAGCCCATGCTGGTCACGCTTCCGTTCGTCCTATTGCTTTTGGATTACTGGCCTCTCGGCCGCTCTAGCAACCGGCCCGCAGCCCATTCTCTGGCCAACGCCTTGGAAGGACGTGGTCACGTCGCTCTGTCAGCAATGCGATCCTGGGTGTCACTGCTGGCGGAAAAAATCCCGCTTATCGCGCTCGCTGCCGCTTCCAGTGCAGTAACCCTCGTCGCCCAAAAAGGCGCAGTGGGCTATACTGAACAACTACCCATCGTCTCAAGAATCAATAACGCGGTAGTAACTTATGTCCTTTATATCTGGCAGATGTTTTGGCCGGCGAAGCTCGCCGTCTTCTATCCGCATCCAGAAAATCGGTTACCGCTTTGGCAAATCATTCTCGCGCTGGTGATTCTCGCAGGCATCACAACGGGAAGCATCGCGGTTCGAAAACAACGGCCATACCTTCTCGTAGGTTGGTTGTGGTACATTGGCATGCTGGTGCCCGTGATTGGGCTCGTCCAGGTAGGATGGCAGGGACACGCTGATCGTTACACGTATCTCCCACAGATCGGCTTGTATATCATGATTAGCTGGACGGTCTTCGATTTTACCGCCCTGTGGCATCGTCAACGCGAGATTCTGACGGCCTGCGCGGCAATTGTTATCACCGCCTTGGGATGGCGGGCTTGGGTACAAACCTCTTATTGGCGCGATAGCGAAACACTATTTAGACAGGCCCTTGCTGTAACCGCCAACAACGATGTTGCTCGAAAACAACCTTGGCATCGTCTTTTTGCAACAGGGCAAGCTAGACGAAGCTATCTCGCTGCTGCAAGCCGCCGTGGATCTTCGCCCCGATAACTCGCCGGCACAAGAAAACCTTGCCAAGGCTCTCCTGCAACAAGGGCGAATTCCTGAAGCATTGGTGCACTACCGACAATTAGTCGAGCTCCAGCCCGATAACTTCGAGGTGCATAACATCGTAGGCACCGTTCTCGTCCAACAACACCGCATCCGAGAAGGCGTGGAGGAATGGCAGAAGGTGTTAATTATTCAACCCGACAACGGCAATGCCATGAGCAATCTCGCATGGGTATTTGCCACGGCGCTGGATGACTCGCTTCGAGATGGCGCCCAGGCAGTAAAACTGGCCGAAGCGGCGCTACACCTATCCGGCGGCAGAATCCCGATACTTTTCCGTACATTAGCCGCGGCTTACGCAGAGAATGGCCAGTTTTCGAAAGCAATCGAGACTGCGCAACGCGGCATCGCATTGGCCAACAGCCAGGGTAATCCTGGTCTGGCTGCTGAACTCCAGGGCAATATTTCCCTTTATCAGGAAAGCCGCCCCCTGCGGGATCCTAGCCTGACAAATGACAGCTCGTCGCCTTAGCACGCGCCATGCAGGAGCGACGAATTTCAAATCGTCGAAACCGTTCCAAACACAAAAATTGAGCGTTTACGAACATTCGTAGGGATTTTCAAGAATTTAAGCGCAAGCATGAGCAAGAAGAGGAATAAAAAGAAGAACAAACCCAAGCAAAGTCCGCTCGAGTCATTCAACAGTCCGTCAATAAAACTCCCTGGATCGAGATTCGCACCCTTTTTTGTCTGCCTCGCTTTGGTTGCAGTCACTTGGTTGGTTTTTGGTCAAACTCTGCGGCACGATTTCGTCAATTTGGACGATCACACCTATGTGTACGAAAACCCGCAGATAACACAGGGTATAACAGCCGACGGTCTCTTGGCCGCTTTTAGCCATACGCATGCACGAAACTGGCATCCTCTAACTACCATTTCGCACATGCTCGATTGCCAGTTGTACGGGCTGCGGGCTGGATGGCATCACTTTACCAATGTGGTGCTTCATACGTTAGCCGTGCTTTTGCTTTTTCTCGTGCTCAATCAAATGACCGGCGCGTTTTGGCAAAGCGCCTTCGTCGCATCGATCTTCGCCATTCACCCATTGCACGTCGAATCAGTCGCATGGGTATCCGAGCGAAAAGATGTGCTCAGCGCAGTCTTTTTCATGCTTACCCTAGGCGCCTATGTGCGTTACGTGCGCAAGCCGGCCGTTCGTCGCTATCTGCTGTTGGCATTCCTTTTCGCTTGCGGGCTGATGTCGAAGCCCATGCTCGTAACACTGCCATTCCTGCTGTTGCTACTGGATTACTGGCCGCTTGGCAGAATTGAGGATCAGAAATCAGAAATCGGAAGTCGGCTGCGGCGATTGATCACGGAAAAAATTCCTTTGTTCGCTCTGTCTGCTTTCTCATGCGCGGCGACTTTGCTGGCACAGATCTACAGCACAGAAGCAATTGAACAATTGCCATTCATGTGGCGATTAAACACCGCGGCCGTTAGCTACGTTGCCTACATTTGGCAGATGTTCTGGCCTGCACGGCTGGCGGCGTTTTATCCGCACCCTAACGACCAATTGCCCTTCTGGCAGGTTGTTTTGGCAATCGCATTTCTGATTTCAGTTAGCCTGTTGGCAATCCTGTTGAGGAAAAACCGGCCGTACATTTTCGCCGGCTGGTTTTGGTATGTCGGGATGCTAGTGCCCGTAATCGGCTTGGTAGGAGCCGGCGAGCAAGCGCGTGCCGATCGATACACGTACCTACCGCAGATTGGCTTGTATATCCTGATTACCTGGGGCATCTCCGATTTGGTGGCGACGATGAGAACTTACAAGTCCGGGTCGCCACCGGCCACAGCCAAGTTGCAGCCAAGTAATCGTGGATCGCACGGGATCCGAACTAACGATTCGGCGTATCCCAAGATCCTCTGTGCCGCTGTCGCGATAACGATGATCATTGTGTTGAGCTGGTCCGCGGTTGTGCAGACATCATATTGGAAGAACAGCGAGATGCTCTGGAACCACACACTGGCTGTTACGACTGACAACGATGTGGCGCATAACAACCTCGGCCATCTTTTCCTGCGACGGAACGAACCGGATAGCGCCATTCCGCACTTCGAAGCTGCATTGGAGATTCGATTGCGCTCTACTGCGGCGCACTATAACCTTGGCGGGGCGCTAATTGAAAATAACCTTGGCACCGCCCTGGCTCGAAAAGGCCGGTTAACCGAAGCAATCAGTCATTACGAAAAAGCGGTGAAACTGCGACCTGATTACGGTGACCCGTATTTTAACCTTGGCAGCGTTCTATTCCAGCAGGGGCGCACCGACGAGGCGATTACCCAATGGCAAAAGGCGCTGGCCACTCAGCCTAACGACGCGGGCTTCCATACTGCGTTGGGGAGCGCTTTCCTTAAAAAGGGACTACACAAAAATGCAATCGCTGAATACGAGCACGCGACACGGATCTTCCCAAACGACTTCGAGGCTCGAAATAATTTGGCGTGGCTCCTGGCGACTTCTTCTGATGCTTCACTCCGTGATGGCAGACGCGCAACCGAGCTAGCCGAACAAACCGTGCAACTTGCCAATGGCAAAGACGCGAATTACCTCCGAACTCTCGCGGCTGCTTATTCGGAGGTTGGTCGTTTTCCAGAGGCTATAGCAGTCGCCCAACGGGCCGCGGCGCTGGCGACCATACAGGGGAAGACTGATGTCACGAATCGACTCAGGAAAGACCTTGAATTGTACCAAGAAAAGGTGCCGGTTCGCGAAATCTCTAGGGAAAACTGATACGTGCTCCTACTTGCAGCTTACTTCGCGTTGTTACGATACGGTAAACCCAATTCGTACAAGGCGATTTCGTCACGAAGCGCGTTGGACAACGTGGTGTTACCCTGGATGTTCGCCGCTTCCAACGCATGTTGAGCAGTTTCTTTGGCCTCACCAAACTGACCGGCTTCTGCATAAGCTGCCGCCAAAATCCGGAGAACAGCCGGGTGCTTTTCGCCTCTGGAACTTCCGGATTCTGCGCGCTCAGCTAACTGCACAGCCTCGGATCCGTCTCGCAAAAGCGGGTCGGGCGATGTCGCGAGCAACCACGCAAGGTTGCTCAACGCAGCTAGATTTTCGGGAGAAATCTGGAGTGCCCTTTTGTACTCACCCACTGCATCTCGAGGACGTCCCTTGGCAAGCCAGGCAATCCCCAAATTGGCATGAGCGTCTGCGCTTTCAGGATGCATGTGTAGCACCTTTTGGTACTCGACTATCGCCTCATCCATGCGGCCTTTGCGCAAAAGAGCGCTCGCGAGATTGTATTGTGCTTCTTCCTGGTCCGGCATGGCTGCGAGGCACGCCCTGTACCGGGTGATGGCAGCATCGAGATCGTCTTTGGCTATAAGCGCGTTCGCAAGATTGCACGAGGCTTCCGCGTACTGAGGCCGAATGTCTAGTGCCTCTTGATAATGCGTAATCGCGTCATCAATACGTCCGATCCCAAAAAGGGTCACACCGAGATTGTTTCGTGTCTCTGCATCGGCAGGATTGATCGCCGCGGCTTTTTCATAATGGGCAATTGCCTCCGCAAGCTGACCGTGCTCGGCCAAAAGGCGGCCCAGGTTATAATGCGCCTCTGCGTAATCCGGCCGCAGGGCAATGGCTTGCCGGTAATGATCGATCGCCCGATCCATTTCTCCTTTCTCGCCGAGAACGATGCCGAGATTGTAGTGCGCCATCCAGCAGCCCGGATTTTCTTGCAGCGTAGCCGTGTACAAGGTGGAGAGATCGTGGTATTGGGCAGTTTGCCGCCGTGTCAAAAGGCCAAGCGATAGCAAAACGATTCCGCAAAGGGCACCGATCAAGACCAATCGCCACCGCGGAGTAGTATCTGACTGTTCCGCGAAGGGGTTCCCTGTTTCACCAAAACGTCCTAGAAGACTTGCGATTCCTGCTGCGGTTAACGCGAGCGGCCCCATGCTGGCCAGATACTGAAAATGATCGCTTACAAATGAGTAACGAAAGAAATACACGCTGAAAAACCCAAGCACGGGAAACAGCGAAACGACATAGTAAGCGGCGGCAAAGAATGAGGCACGTCCCCATTTTGCGTGGATAAACCACAGCACAACTAGTCCGGCTATCACTGCCAGCAACGGTAGATACGCAACGACTTTCGACGAATCAATGTCCCACCGTGGGTAGATGAAGATCAGCGGATGCGGCCACACCAGTTTTCCCGCATAAAACCAAATTGCCTTACCCGCGATGACCAGACGTTCCGGAAAACCTTGAGTCCAATCCGGACCAACCGCGCGTGCATGAAATCTCTGCTCCCAAATCGTCCATGCACTCGCGATGAGCGAAATCAGAGCGAACGGGGCGAGCGCCACCGTTTCGCGCAAACGGATTTTTCCTTGCCTCCACCAGATGCAGAGCGCGAGCACAAAAGGCAGCATCACCACTGAAGTTTTGCTCAGTGTCGCCAAAATAAAGAAAAGGAGAGATAAGGCGAAGACCAACGTACCCCGTTCGGGCAGTCCAGGAACCGCACGTCTTTGATCGTCCCATTTCAAAAAGAAAAGGATCGAGAGCAGATAAAATAAACACGATTGTGTGTTCTTTAGTTCAGTGACCCACGCGACGGATTGCACCATTACCGGATGCAGAGCCCAAAGTGCAGCGCCGAGCCATGCGGCGCGGACTTCGAGCAGACGCAGCACACGCCAGAGCAAAATCGCCGAAACGGCGTGGAACACGACATTAAGCGCGTGGTATGGCAGCGGGCTTAGGCCTACAAACTTGTGCAGGGCCCAAAACGTGGTCAGAACAAGCGGATAGTAGACCGCTTGTGCAGTAGTCCAGATTTCTTTGAGGCCCTGCGGGCCGATCACGCAGGGATTCCGCGTCAGATGGGATTCGTCATCCCAGATAAAACCCGCCCGAATGACTTGAGAGTACGCGATGACAACGAAAGCAATTAGAAGTAAAGCCTGGACCCAGGTTTGCCTCCAAAATGGGACCCGAATTTCGCGAGCTGTAACGAATTGATCCAAGGATCTAGCTTCAACTTTACCCAGTTGGCAATTCGTGTAATCCGCCTCAAGGAGACTGAGCGCTAGTGTCTTTGGCAACGCGCAGGTTCTCCTCGGCTTCCGGAAAATCCGGATGGAGCCGGAGCGCCTCTTCGAATTGTGCAATCGCTTGGGGAACGTTGCCCTGGCTCAGGAGAATCTTTCCAAGATAATTGTGCGGCTGTGCCAGTTTCGGGTTCAGTTCAGTCGCCTTTTCAAAATGGCCTCGAGCTTCCGGCAGCTCTCCTTTGCCCAAAAGCAGGGTACCCAGATCGATGTGAGCGTCGACGTAAGCAGGATCCAACTGCAGAGCCTCTCGATATTTTACAATTGCCTCTTCTGGCTGTCCGTGTTTTTCCAGGAATGCACCGTACCCGTAATGCGCTTGCGCCGATTTTGGCGCGAGACGAATGGCAGTTTCAGACTCAGATGCCGCCTGTTCCTTGCGGCCGAGTTGATCCAGAAGATAAGCATAGCCGGAATGATATTCGGCGTTCTTCGGTTCGATGCGTAATGCTTGCTCAAAGTGGCTTTCGGCGTCGCCGAGCTCGCCCTTGGCCGTCAACAGTGATCCAAGGCTGACGTGTGCTTTCGCCGAGCCGGGATTTAGACGTATCGCCTCTCCGAATTCTTTCGCAGCCTCATCAGCTCGCCCGGCATCCTGCAATTCGGTGGCGTAGTTAACATGAGCCCGTGCACTTGTCGGAAGATCTGCAACGATCGCGCCCAGGCGTTCGAGTTTACCCTGGCCACTTCGTAATTCAGCAAACCACAATAGCCCGAGAGGAATCACAAAAATGGCGACCCATTTTGCACCGTGCAAAGCCCAGCCGGGGAGAAAACCACGTAACGAAACATCCGCTGTTCCGCCCCCAATACCGAGCGATTGCCGCGTCGATTTCTCGCGCACCTTCCAAATAAACCCGTCATAATAAAAATGGAGCAGTGCCGATGCAGTCACCACACCGGTGAGAATGTTTTTAACTGCGTCGATGCCGACATAGGATTTAGACAAACTCAGCCCGCCATAGGCGAGCACCAAGCCGAGATACACTCCCACCAACGCGCCACTGCGGCGGAACACGAAACGCATGAACCCACCGATGGAGCTGTCGCTCTCGACTCGTTTCCGATTATAAATCCAGACTAACGACAGGTATTGCACATCGTGAAAGACTTCAAACAAAGCCACGCCCACGAGCACGCTGGCCACGATGTTGTTGCAATACCACCAGAATGAAATGCTTGTGATAAGCAGCACCAGTTTCACAGGACTGGGACGCTTGCCGCTGCTCCACATCCAAACAAAATTTGCCAGAAACAGCGCTGAAATCAGAAGTGCCAGCGCAAGCAAACCATGTTGGCCCGCTCGAAGAACTGCCGGCGGAATAAAAGGTGCGCCCGCGGAATAGTACGTTTCCAGCGTGTCGGTCATTCGTTGCGGCGAAAGAAGGACAGCTGTTGCAAACCACACGCCGCACAAGGCGAAATCGAGGCGACGCGTTACTTCGGCAAAGGATCCGACTTTCGCGTCATAAATCCGGCAGAACCCGTATGTTTGCATCATTCCGTGCCAGACACCCCAGATAAACGCCACTAACACGATTCCCTTCAGGTCCCACACGGAAAATGCCGCACACACAACCACCAGAAAAATCGGCGCACAAATAAAACGCCATCGGAAACGCTCAAAAAGCGCACGATCGCCATACGCTCGAATCATTCCAGGCAAGTGATGTCCCATGGCGCCGAACGCAGCGACGAAAAGATAAATATCCTCCGCGCGCCAGAAGCCCTGTGCCGCAAGAAATATCGGGACGAGCAACAACGGTGTGCAGACGTAAAGAACCAAGTCCCGCCAACTGTCGAGAATCCACAAACCAGACTTGCGGCCAGGCACTGTGGACCCCGGCGCAGCGGGCATGGTTTGCGCAGATGAAATCCCCGGGACGAGCTGCATGCCTTTTCCTTAGCGGAGCCAAGTCTCTCTCATCGCGGCGTGAAAATCAATACTGAGATGAGTTGGCAGGGCGAAATTCAAATCTTCAACGCATAATTTGGGTAACAAAGGAAATCTGTCGCGATGTCTGGAGATGCCAGACATCACAAACGCGTACACAAAACGGCCGGGTTCCTTGCAGAACCCGGCCGCTGTAAATCAATCTATTGAACGCTTAGAATCGCTTCTTCAATCCCATGTACCAGAACCTGCCCTTGATCGTGGCAAGTGATTCGTCGTAACCGTTCTCGAAGCTGCCTGCTACAAACGGTGGATCTTCGTCCGTTACGTTCTGCATGCCCAAGGTGACTGTGGTGTTGTTCAGCCACCATTTCCAATTGCTGCAGCCATACTCGGCCGTGGAAACTGGCACCACGTTCTTCTCCTTGCCGTCCTTTCCGCTCCTTACATTCTTGCCGCCGTCCTTGGCGAAGCCAGGCACTTCTGCTGGCGCTGGCGGTGGCAGGTTAAAGGTGTAGTTCAGGACTAGATCAAGTGTGGTCAACGCAGAAATTTTGCGTGCATTCGACGGCACCGGGCCACTTCTAGGCTCGTTTAGCTTGGTCGATCCGGTCAGACTGGCGTTGTCATCCTCATACTGACCAGTCCAGTGCACGATGGCACCAACATCCAAACCCTGCATCCACGTATCAGCCGGTCCATCATAGAAGATGCTAAAGTTAGCTCGGTTCCACGGCAGCGAACTGGTAAGAGCAAATCCCGGCGGCAGGAATTGGCCCGCGATACCCACACGCTTAACAGTGGAGCTAGCTTGGAACTCAGCTCGGGAGAGCCAGGTGCCATTAACCGTGGTCGTTATGCGACCCCAGTCGCCGCCACCGAAGATTGTGGAGTCCAGAATATAGATCGCTTCGTAGTCGAGACCTTCGAAGATTGCGCCGGAAAGGTTTTGACTCGGATCGATCGTCAGTACCACTGGCCCCGCCTCGCCTGGAATTGTGCTAGGTCCACGGAAAACGAAGACCCCGTCCCCAGGACTACCGGGCGGATTTTCCAAGATCAAGGTTTGCGCACCGATGGCCGTCACGATGTCGCGCATGTCGATGTGCCACCAGTCGGCGCTCAGCGTCAGACCCTTAACCCATTTCGGACTGTAAACAGCCCCGTAGGTCCATTCATAGGCCACTTCCGGATGCAGATTCGGATTTCCTATAACATGGTCCTCAATCTGAGGCTCGGTCTGGGTTGAAAACGGATCTGAAACGATCGGGAAACCTTGCGAAGTCGCAGGCGTCACTTCTGACAATTGCGGAGCATGGAAGGCCTCGGTATAGCTGCCACGCAGGGTAACTGCGCCGATATACTTCGGATCAAGCGGCTGCCAGCGCACAGATACCTTGGGCTTCTGCGCATTATACCTGCTATGCCCTGCGGGAACGAACGGTTGGATCCCAACCGGCAGCACAGACGACGTATTTGTGCTATACCATTCCTCTCGCTCAGCAAAGTCTACCTCGAAGCTGTAGAACGCGGGGAAGTTCCACGTGGGGCTGGTGAACGGAACCCTTACTTCCTCATAAACTCCCCAGATATCCCGATTCACCTTGAAGCTTTGCCCATCCGTCGAGCCAATCGAGTTAAAGGTGGTATTGAGCGCGTCACGATCGCGGGTAAACCTCGGCGCGTCGTATTCGCCGCCTATGGCGAAGGAGACCGGCCCCGCGGGCAGGTTAAACAAGTCGCCATTGATAACGGCATAGTAGATAGGCAACTCATACTCACCAGAGTTATGCAGGGTAACATAAGTGGCTCCTCGGGCAGCGGGACTGTTTGGACGGTTAAAACCTCCGAACGGATTAAACGCCGTTGCTGGATCTGTATCCAATAGAGCTGCACGCAACCCGGGCTGGCTCACTTCGCCAACGGAGAGATCCTGTCCTTCATTGCGGGAGTAACGGAAACCCAGTTCCCAGTTCCACGTCTTGGTGTAATCAGCCATCCATCCCATCTCACCCCGCAGACCGACATCGAAGAGTTGGTCCCAATAGGTGAACTTCTCATGCCGGTCGGTGGTATCGTTAATGCCTCGGAACCGGACGCCGGTAGTGATCGGAATCACAGCTCCGTTGAAAACGATAGTCGTGTCCCCAACCGTGAACGGATTCCACGCGTTCCCGATCGGCACGCTAATGCCGTTCGGGCCGCTAGGTCCTACTGTGGGAAAAGGCGTACCATCAATACCGACAACTCCGTGGAACGGATCCGGCGTAAACGGCACAGCGGCCAGGGTCGCATCATAGTACGACCGCGCATATTTAAAGTCGCCAAATACCGTCAGTACTTGTCGCACAAATCCCGGGTGAACGAACCGTAATAAACCTGACGGTCGCCCGGAGACAACGCTGACGTGACGGAAGCGAAGTTATAGGCTGAATAGTTCCCATCCGAAGGAACGGGATTTCCCAAATTATTGGTATGGTCGCGAATATGAAATGCCGCAGGGCTGATATAGAACGGAGAACTCGTTCTGTTCGGTGCCGAGTGCGGTGTTGGCGTGCCATCACTGAAAAACAGCCTAGGAATCAAGCGGCTGCCTCCTACGCGCCCAGGGAAGTTACCGCTGCGCGCATCAAAGCCGCCAAACTCGTTGAAATTGCCGTTGCTCGAAATATCGCGGTCGCGACTGAAAACACCGCCAAGGCGCTGCTGGAAATCGGCAACCACAACAATGTCCGTTTTGTCGTCTCCGGTGCCGGCCTTGATCCATGCCTCCCACTCGCCCATTTCATTGGACGCTCCCATGTTTGTATTTCCGTAAGTGGCTCCGATTTCCAACCCACGGAATTTGTGGACCAGGAAGAAGTTCACCACACCTGCGATGGCGTCGGATCCATACACAGCCGAAGCGCCATCCTTCAAGATATCAACGTGATCGACCATCGAAAACGGGATCAGGTTGATGTCCGGACCTGCGCTGCCGCCGGAGCCGCCCAAGGACCCATAGGCGACCCGCTTGCCATCGATCAGAACCAAAGTCTCTTTCGGTAGGATGCCGCGCAGGTTGAACTGAACGGTACCATCACCAGCGTTACCGATGTTCAGGTTTACTGTGCCGCCTGCTTGTTGCGGAATGAATTCCTGCAAATCGGTGGCACTGCGGATGCCCAGTTTCTCAATGTCTTGCGGCCGGTACGTGTCCACCGGGTTAGGGCCGGTTTCTTCCGCTGTGGGAATGTTTGAACCGGTCACGACGACGCGTTCGACCTCAGCCGAAGACGGCGGAGGAGCTCCGGGCTCGGCAGGCACGGCTGGAGCCGGCAATTGCGCGAATGCGTTCGACGCAAGAATTAGTGGAAATCCGACGCTCACCATCAAAGCGAGGCGTACGAATCTGAACGTTTTTAGTGCGTTTTGTGTCATTAGTTTCTCCATTGGTTTGGTTAGGTTTCGACAGGCTTATTGAATTTCTGAGACCCTGACAAGCTTTTTTTTCACTTTTTTGAACTTTTTTTGAACGACGAAATGAGAGCATTTGTCGGTCGCATTTCCCCTCTAGCGGAAGGCTCGCTGCTCTGACAAGCCTTTTTTTTCGTTTTTTTTAACTTTTAGCGGACGGCAAGTCGCGAATCAATGAGAACGAATGCTGAGTTTGCGCGGGAGAACGATGTGACATCGACGCGAACAACTTGAAAGTCATCCTCCCTGGTTCAGATGGAAGAAGTTGTAACGACTGGAGAATGCCGGCCGGTTAAGCAGGGATTGCGAAATTGCGATTAAGACGATAATCCCCGCGAGCAGAATCATGCGCGGTCGCAACCCGGGAACCCATGAAAGCGCGTACTTCAGGGCGAAGGACCAAAGCAAGACGAATGGGATGACGGCAGCGGAAAGCAATCTGCCGGAAGTGAAATAGGGATGTTCACGCGAAGGATAAACGCATCGGCCGAAATCAAACGCGATCGGATAGAACTACGAGCACCAAAAGCAAAACGATGAAGCTCGACAAAGCGAGCCAAAGACTCTGCCGCTGAAACCGGGTCAGGTTCGCGAACGACCAGATCAGACCAATCGCGGTGAAAAGAATTACGAGTGTAGAAGAAATCCAGTAGAACCCGTCGTTCCACTGCGACGCGAGCCGTTGACTATGCCAGATCAATTCGCCGCGCCAAAAGCTGGCAATCGACTGCGGCCAGAACTCCGTTAGGCCGGGCACAGTGAAAATTGGATGAGGCAGCCATTCGCTGACAGGCTTGCGCGTCCAGTCTAGAAAATCGATCTTGAATGCGGTAGCGGTCAGATCGCCGAAGGTGTGAAGATTCCAGGCAAACCAAAGCGCGAGCGGCACAGCCGCGGATCCGATCAACACAGCGAAAGGCGCTGCAAGGTCGCGCAATTTTCTCCGCTCGGAGAGATTGGCAATCTCGAAGATCAAAGCCAATCCGATCACTAGCAACAAAGCGATGTTTGTAGTTTTGACCAGGCACGTCGCGGCGAACGCGAGGCCGGTCCAAATTGCCAGGAGCAGACTTGGTTGGTTCGCTTGAAGTATTTTTAACAACCCAATAAAAGCTACTCCGAAACAAAGCGGCGAGAGGGTATCGCTCGTTACGGAATACAACGCTGTCTGGGGCCAAATGGCCAGCAGCAGCGGAACGCCTACCCGGATCAATGGTTCCTCAGGGAACACCAGCTTTGCCGCGACGAAACCAAGCCAGACGAGAAGCGCCGCGACAAAGACGTTCAAAAAGCGAACCCAGTACGAATAGCCAGCCGCCGGTGAGACCGGCCGCACGGCCAAGATTTAGCCACAGACCCGCGGCAAAATAATAAAGTGGTGGTTCCCCGGATTCGTGGTTTTCATTGTTTTCCCACCAAGCTGCGGTCTGGCCCACCACTGCGTCCCGCTGCGCGGCGGGCAACGTCCACGTCGGCGCTGGAAAAGTTCCGGTGTTGAATTGCTCCGGGGCCGCGAAGTACTCAGGCGTGCCATACAAAGACAAGTAGTGCGCGGATTCGGACGAGTAATGACCCAAATCGCGTGGCACCTGGCCGCGTGCGTACTTCATCACTAGATCGAAGTGCGCCTGTTCGTCGACGTTGTTGAAAAAGGGAAACGCCGCGGAAAATGTGAAAACCCGAACCGCAGCAACGGCGCAAAACAACAGAATCAATTTTCGCTCATGTCGCATTGCCATTAGGAACGCAGTGTCACTGAGCTTACCTTTCGATCACCGCGAGCTTGCCATATTCGTTGATCACGGGCGCGGCGCCTGTCACTTGCAAAAAGCGCGCCTCCAAAGGCCCCCGAAAAGGCGAATCGCTCTCTAGAACAATCGCAAAATGGTCCTCCGGATCCGGTTCCCGCCATGGGATTGCCGGCGGATAAACCCGATGCTGGTTTCCAAAGATCGTATCGGAGACGGCGAACATTTCACCGCATTCGAACAGCAACGGATAAACAAAAGAAACGGTCGCCGAGACACCGGCCACTCGAGCTTCGCGCAGATGGTTTTTCACGTGGTCAAGATCGCTTCCGGCAATCCGCGTCATGCAGTAGCCCTCTTTGCTATCGCAGAGCGTTAATGTTTCGATTTCGTTGTGGCGCGCGGTGTCGATCATTACCGCCGTGCCCGTGATAACTGCCGCAGCGAAGATCCCGACTCCTCCCATACGAACGGCCAATTTGGAAGACGCGAAGCAACGTTTCAGAAGTCGGCCACTGAGCGCTGCAAAAAAAAAGCAACCAGCCAAAAAATACCCAGGCACACGGAAAGGCGCGGTCACGTACGGAACGAAGCACGCCGCGATGAGCAGTAGCAATAGCAGATCCCGTTGTTCCTCGCCATCCACGAACCCGCCGCGAATCGCCGTCACGATTTTCAACGGCGATCGAATAAAGGGCCAAGCCGCAACGGCCACAGCCACAAGCGCAATCGTGTAAAAGACGAATGCCCGCACGCAGGCTTTGTTGGATAATACCAGAGCACGGTATCAGGCCCAAAGAACTTCGGCATTTCAGTCAGAAAAATTTGAGACAGCTCCTCGAGTCTGAAAAACAGTGCCAATCCGCCGGCGCTTCGCTCGCGCACAGCGTTCCAGTTCGCGAAATGATGCGTGAGGTTAAATGCGATAGCTGGTGCGTAGCCAAGAAGAAATCCGCCAGCCGCGACCAGTGCATTTTTCAGCGATAAATCGCGGCGCAGCAGACAAAAGAGCCAGAGGGCCATGACAAATGTCGCGCCCAGTTCCAGGCTCCAAATGCTTAAACCCGAAACAATTCCAAATAAGAGAAACAGCGGCCACCGCTCGATTCGGGGTCGATTCGATCGACAAAAATAGAAGCGTCAGCACTGGAATCGAAAGGAAATACCACGAATAACCTCTTACCTGAAAGTGCCACTTGAGCAGCGACGGGGCGATGGCAAACACAATGACCGCCAAAAGAGCCGTGCGTTGCTCATAAAGCGCCAGGCACATCTGATAAAAGAGAAAAAGGGTGACCAGGGAAAGCACGACAATGCAGCCTTTTAACGGAACGACGCCGACGCCGAAAAATGCGAACGCAACCGCGGCCAAATAAGCTTCCCACGCTGCACCCGCGTTGTATGGCTGACCGTACATGTAGAATGGAAAATAGCGCCCCTCCAAAATGTGTTTGCCCATCAGACCGATGATCGCCTCGTCGCTATGGACATGGGTTTGAGACGTCAACAGGATCGCAAACCGCGCCGCGGCGAAAAGGACGAGTAATCCAACAAACAGCGCGTATCGACGCATTAAAAATCCGTTCACTTCAGCAGCGTGATCACGGAGCGCGATAGGGCATGCCAACCTCATAAAGCGACATTTCGCGGCGGATTGCTCTCAGCGAGTTCGGAGTTGCGCTGCTCTTGCGCGGATTGTAGAGCGCGCCGGGAAGTTTCGAGGGCTTTGTCGAAGCTCTTGTTAGTCGCATAGGCTGCGGCTAGCGTGCGCAGGACGACCGGGCTCGTGTCGTCCGTGAGCCGAGAGGCCTTTTCGGCAAGCTCCACCGCTTTTGGACCGTTTCGGATATTAGCGTCCGAGGAGCTGGCGAATATCCACGCCAGATTCGTCAGTGCCTCAAAAAAATCCGGCTGCGCTTCTATGGCTTTTTCGTAATGAGCGATCGCATCGACAGTTTCACCCTTCTCCGCCAGTGCGAGGGCGAGATTATAGTGTGCGGGCTGAATTCGGGTCGCATGGAATCGGTGAATGATTAGGGAAGGATCTCAATCGCTTTGGAAAGCTGCACGATTGCTTCGTCTAATAGCCCTTTCGTCATCAGCGCCATGCCGAGCATCGCATGCGTATCGGCGTTGCTAGGATCGAAATTCAAGGCGACGTGCGCCTCCGCGATCGCTGCGTCGGCGTCGCCTTTGCGGAACAGCGCATAGGTTAGACTGTTGTGGGATCTCCGGAACATCGAATTTCAATCGCAACGATTTTTCGAGATGCGCGATCGCGCCATCGATATCGCCTCCTTTCCAATAGCTCGCTGCCCAGATTGTTTTCCGCCATCCAGCAACCTGGATTCCTGTCGATGGTCGTTCGCCACAGTGTCTCGCTATCGCGGTAACTCGCGCTTTGCCGCCACGTGAGTAATCCCAGCGTGCTAAAGATCAAAATCCCGAGCGCGGAGAGAAAACGCGGACCATACCGCACTGAGTTCAGTCAGCTTCACTAAACCAGCGGAAACCAGCGCGATCGGGCCGATGCAGGCCAGATATTGGTAATGGTCGGCCACGAACGTGTAGCGAAACGTGTAGAGCATGATGAATCCGAGCACCGGGCTCAGCGTCGCGACAAAAAATGCCGCCGCGACCTCCACACTTCGCCCCACGTAACGCCTTGCGAAATAAATCGCCGCGCACAAAGCGATGCCAGCGACTAGCCAGATGTAGGAGAACGGATTGTTCGGCTCAATCGTCCACTGCGGATAGATGAACGTCAGCTTCGTCGGCCAAAATAATTTGCCCAAATAAAACCACGCCGCGTGAGTAGCAACGATCAAGCGCTCCAGCGGCCCAAACGCAAACATCGGCCCAAGCGTGAATTGATGATAACGTTCCCACCAGATTGCCACCAAACCCATCGCTAACCCGAGAACGATAAATGGAGCAATTTGCAAAACTCGCCGCCAATCGATTCGTTTCTTTTGTAGCCATAAAATCAGGAAGAGCGCCGCCGGCAGCGTACAAGCGGTCGCCTTGCTGCAAAGCGCCAGCAGATAGAAAATCAAGGCCAGCCAGTAAAAGCGCCACGATAACGGATTGAGTTTGCCAGTTTGGGTTACTTCTTTCGCGCGCTGCTTCCCATGCGCTCTCGATCGCTGAATCGGTCGCTGATTCCGTTCATCGATAAACCGCGTCCACGCAAGGAGTGTGAGCAAAAAGAAAAAACCCATCAGCACATTCTTCCGCTCCGTGATCCATGCCACTGATTCCACCTGAACAGGGTGCAACGCGAAAATGCCCGCCGCCAGCCACGCGCCGGGAACTCTCAGCTCTGCTAACAAGTCGCCATAGGAGCAATGCATTTGCGGTGTGGAGAAGAATATTGACCCAATGATAGCCAGTGGGTTTCAAGCCCCAAAGCGTGCGCTCGATCCGGAATGACGTATAAGTGAGCGGGAAATATTGCGACGGCGACTCGAGCGAAAACCAAATCCGGCGCAGACCGTCCGGCGCCGTCAGCAGACGGTTTTTCGTCACGTAGAAATCGTCGTCCCAAACGAAACCGCCGTTCCACGCGGGCCGGTAAGCGAAAATTGTTGCGAGCACAAGAACCATCGCAAACAGCCAGATACGCTCACGCGACGAGGAGAAGAGTTTAGCTTTATTCACCAAGATTTGAATTATCAGCAGATCATTCCACACGCGTGAGCGCGGAGGGCGTCAGCGGCAAACAATCGCGCCCTGCTGAATTTCGCAGTCATTTGCATGGTCTGTAAATTTTTACTACAAAAGGCGTTTAGATCCGCGAAAAACGACACGACCGGGATTCGTTAGGCTTCGTTCTGAAGAACATGCTGTGCAATTCCCCGAAACGATCGCGTGGTCCGGTTCACCTTAATCAGCTGGCGGATGAAATCCGAAATCGGTCTCCAATTTTTTCCATAACCAATCGGCTGACGAATCTTTGTTGATCGACAGCTGCATTAGCAGCTGCGAGCGCCTCGGCCTTATCAACACTGCCATTCAAGCAGTACAGATACGTAAGCAGAAAGATTTCACGAACACCGAACACGCCGCGATCTTTCTCGCTCTCCAGTAACATAATCGCTCGGTCGATATTCCGCTGTGCCAGCGCCCCCGCAATCAGGTCGGGCACTACTTCCAGCGGCGGTGTAGCAGAACTCTTCGCGACGCGCTCGGCAATGGACACCCGGAAGCGCATCGCTCCCCAACACTTCCAAAACGGGTATCCTCAACCGGGAACCGCGAAGATAAAGATCGAGCTCGGCGAGCCAGTTGCTTCCAACCGTTCCAGAAATGTAGCGCGTCTGCCTGACCGTGAAGAGTGACTCCAGTCCAGCATCCGCCGGATTCAACGTCCCGGGCCAGATTTGACTAATCAATGGAGAACCAACAAAACTTTGAAACGCCGCAGGCGCCGTAAAATACGTCATTGCGAACCGGTGGGTTGCCTCGTCATCCCACGGTCCATCCGTTAGCCGCTTGGGATAATTGTCCGTGAGTGGCGCTATGTTCTGCGTGATGCGGTCGATTTCGTCGCCGTCCATCAAAAACAGTGCGCCCAGTTGCTGGGGAACTTCAATTCCAATCTGTCGCAAATCTCCTCCCGTGCCCGGATCGTTCCAAAACTGACGAAGCTCATCTTCACTCGCTCCGCGAACCGGTCCATTAATTCCCATCATGATCCAGTCGTGATCGGCGTTCCCCCACACCAATGCGTTCGGAAAAGCGTTGTGGAAGGCGCGTAAGATCGCTTTGGCTTCTTCCACCCTCAATTGACTGATCGGAAGCCAAAAGGTCGCGATCCCGCCTTCCTTCAGGCGGCTCCGCATGAGCGAAAAAAACTCCTGAGTGTAAAGATTTACGGCGCCGGCGACTTTCGGCGGTGGCGGTTCGCCAGAAATGATGTCGTATTTTCTCGCGCTCGCCTGCAGGAAAAATCGTCCATCTTGAACGATGGGGTGCACGCGCGGATCAAGAAGCGGGTTGGAATAATTGACGCCCGAATAATCGGTCAGCCAGAGAGAACACCTCCTTTGAGATGTCTACGATATCGATTCTTTCGAGACTTGATTTGCGAGTAAACGCATCCGCAGTCACCCCGGTCCCATAACAAATGAGCAGCACATCCCTCGCTCCGGGATGGAGCGCCAGTGGAAGATAGGCAAATAAGCGCATGTAGCGCTGATTGCGCGGACTTGTGGCGGACATCGAGAACGAGTCGCTCAGCAGCCGGTAATAGTACGGCTGCCCAAACAAATCTCGCCGCAGCAATTGCCAGGTGTCTGATGTTCCCTCAATCCGTTTCACCACGTGCGCCAGCGACGTGGCCCTGGTCGTCCCTTTCATGTGGGCGGCTTGCATGTTCAAAATGCGCTTCGGAGCGTCGATATGGGAAAACTACAAGACCAAGCAGCAATACGATCCATAGCGCAGCGAGCAAAATGCCAGTTGGCCGGCGTAGCGAAAAGCGTGCGCGTTCGGTGACGAGAAAGCTAAGCAAAGCATATACCACAGCACAGCAAATGAGACTCGCTTGGTAGCCGAGACGCGGCAGGAGGAGGAATGTTGCCAGCAACGGACCGATGGCCGCGCCACTCGTATTCAGCAGGGCAGCGATTCCAGTGCTATTCATCCGGTCCGTCACCTCAACTTGAATGCGAGCGACAATGGTCGGAAACACCATCCCGGATAAGAACGATACCGGGAACATCAACGCGAGGCACAACAACGCGATCTGCCACCATGAAGCAATACTAAAGGCGCCAGCAGCGGTTTTTACTGCTTCGCCGGGGAACAACAAATAAGAGAAAAGCACCGCGATCGCTGCCAGCAATAACAGGACAGAAACCAACCGATTCGATGTAATTGAGCGGCGCGAAATCGCGCCGGCCGCAACTCCGCCCATACCGATACCAGCCAGCACAACCGCCAGCATCACCGCAAACGCGATAGGTGATGACACGACATACAGACGCAGAAATCGGAACCAAATCACTTCCAACGCGAGAAGAATCAGACCCGTGCCGAAGCTGACGAAAAGCAAACGCCACGGCGGCCGATAACTCGCATCGAAGCTTAACGGAAATTTGGAATGCTCGGACGAGTCGGCGGCTTTGAAATCTGGGACGTATCGCGTCGCTCCAAATCTCGCGATTGCCACGGCAATCGCCGCAGCGATACAAACCGTTGCGCCAGCTGCCAGGCTGGTGCCGTAAAGGCCAAATGCGCCGATCAAATAAGCTTCGCTAAGAATAGCGCCAAACATCGCCCCGAGGGTGTTTGACCCGTAAAGAAAACCAATCGCGCGTCCAAACTGCGTTTCTCGCAGGAGGGGATCTTCGATGATCACCGGCAATGTCAAACCCATCACCGTCGTTGGCACCAGCAAGACGAGGAACGAAACGACAAACCGCAGCCCGAGCAGCGTCGGCTGGTGACTCCACAGCATTTGCCATATGGGCCGTAGCAGGTCGCCAACGATCGGAAGGCCGAAAACAATTGTGCACCCAAAAAATGCAACGAACACCTCCAGCACAGCGTAGAAATACAACGGTCGCGATCGCCGGATTTTCGAGGATGCAGCCAACGCATTTCCCAATGCTAATCCCGCCATGAAACTGGACAGAATCAGGGCCGCAGCCCAGACCGAGTTACCAAACGCCAAACCGCTTAGCCGCAGCCACAGCGTCTCGAAGATCAGCGCGCCAGTGCCAGAGAGGAAAAGGACAACGCAGAAAACGGCAACGCGCCCGCTCTGCGATCCGACCGCATCCGGCGTCTGTCTTACGCGAGACACGCGGGACTTTTGCGTACTAGTTAACATCGCGTAGAGATCGGCCCGCTCGCAGCATGACAGCCCCGGCCACTCCGGCAAGAAGGGAACCGGCGATAATTCCTCGTTTTGCTGCGTCAACCAAAGCCGGATCCTCGAATGCCAGCATCGCAATGAATAGTGACATGGTGAAACCGATACCGGCAAGAAGCCCATAGCCGGCCATGGATCTCCAGCTTACAGCCTGAGGAAGCCTCGCAATCCCCATCTTTACGGCAATCAACGCAGCTATCATGATTCCAAGTGGCTTCCCGAACAACAGCCCCGCTAAAATTCCGAACCCAATCTCTGCGTGCTGCAGCGATAGTTCAATTCTGACTCCTGCATTCGCAAACGCGAACAGCGGCATCACCACGAACGCCGAGAAATTATGCAGGGCGTGCTCGAGTCTGAGTAGTGGCGCAGTCGCGCCTCCGCTCGAGAGCGCAGGAATCGTGAAGGCGAGTGCAACTCCCGCAATTGTGGCGTGCACGCCAGAAGCGTGCACAAAATACCATAAGACGACTCCGACCACGAGGTACGGCCACAGACGCCGAACTCCGAATAGATTGAATCCAATCAGCACCAGTAAAGTCACCGCTGCGCCGCCCATCGCACTCCAGACAACCGCCTCCGAATAAAAAAGGGAGATAACGAGTACCGCTCCCATGTCGTCGACGATGGCCAGGGCAGTCAGCAAAACTTTTGCTCCGATTGGCGCCCGTGGAGCAACCAGATTGAGTGTGCCCAAGGCAAATGCTATGTCGGTTGCCATCGGAATGCCCCAGCCGTGCGCAGCCAGTCCGCGCGAATTGAAAGCCAAATAGACCAGCGCAGGCACAACCATTCCTCCGATGGCGCACGCGATTGGTAGCGCCGCCTGCTGGGGAGAGGACAGCTCGCCGGCCAGCAATTCTCGTTTGATTTCGAGGCCGACCAGCAGAAAAAACACGGCCATTAGACCGTCATTGATCCACCCATGCAGGTTCAGCGAAAGCTGATGAGGAGCGATCCCGAGCGCCAGCGGTATCTCCCAAAGATGATTGTAAGCTTCGGACAACGGCGAATTCGCAATCGTGAGGGCGGCAAGACCGAAGCCTAACAGGATCAGACCGCCAAGCGTCTCTGTGCGGAAGAAGCGTTGGAAAATTGTTAAAGGGTTTCTTTTCAGGGGTGACGGCATTATCAGTTCGTTAGGTTAAAAAATAGTAAATGATTTGATCACACCGCCCATTTGGTCAGCCGTTGCCTGAAGCGCGTCTGGCGAGCGTAGCGTTAATGGCTATCTGGTTGAATCGTAAATCCGATGTAACGGTGTAACTATTTAACCGATCCTGCCGCAAGTTTATGTTCACGGGATTAATCGAAGAAGTTGGCACAGTTATAGCCGCGCGCGCTCATGATCACGGGACGGAGTTGCAAATCGCCGCACCGCGAACCGCTAAAGATGTGACCCCGGAGAGAGCATTGCCGTGAATGGCTGCTGTTTGACGGTGACTTCGTGCCGCAGCGATTGCTTGAGCTTCGATTTGCTCGAGGAAACGATCGCTCGCACAAACCTCAAAGATCTGCGGCAGAACAGCGCCGTAAATCTGGAGCGCGCGTTACGCGCTGACGGCCGCCTCGGCGGACATTTCGTTCAAGGCCACATTGATTACGTCACGCCCATTATCGCCTTCGATACGAAAGGCGCAGACTTCCGACTCGAATCTGAATTGCCGGAAAACTCCAGGCATTATGTGGTTTCCAAGGGTTCGATCGCTGTTAATGGCATTAGTCTTACCGTTGCGGAAGTACTTCCAAAAAGCTTCGTTGTCTGGATCATTCCCTACACCAAACGTCATACCAATCTTGATCGCGCAAGCACCGGCGATCGCGTTAATCTCGAGTTCGATATTCTCGCCAAGTACGTCGAGAGAATGATGCGGCCGACGCGCACCAAAGAATGACGGCGCGTCGCTCGATCAAGCGTCGGCCACGAGTTGTCGGCGTAATCGCGTCGCGCGCCGATCTGGCGCAGGCCATCCGGATGCGCAAGCCGCCAGATTTATTCGAGCTGCGCTTGGATTGCCTCGTGGATTTTGTCGATCAAGTGAAACGCGCATTGCCGAAACTAAGCGCACCGATCCTTATCACGGCACGAGATCCGCATGAAGGCGGCGCTAGCAAACTTCGACTACCGCAGCGGCGTGATCTGCTCGACCAATTCCTGAATCACGCCGCTTATATGGACATCGAGTTACGTTCAGCCCGCGCGCTGCGATCGCTGTTTGAATTGGCGGGAAAGAAAAGGGTGCGCCGAATCATTTCATTCCACAATTTCAAGTGCACACCGAGCGTCCGGATCCTGGCGGCCAAAGCGCGCGAGGCCAGATCACATGGCGCTGATATTTTCAAGGTCGCCACGCGCACCGACACGCCGATGGAACTCGGACGTTTGCTCGAATTCGTTACAACCACCCCTTTGGATCTCGCGCTTGCCGTCATGGGCATTGGCAAACTCGGGGCCATTTCACGTGTGCTGCTGGCGCGCGCCGGGTCGGTTCTGATGTACGCTTCGCTCGGTGCGGGGGCTGATATCGAAGGACAACTGTCGCTGGAACAACTCCGCGCCCTGGGGTTCGGCCCGTGAAATCGGTGAACCGCTCCGTTCACCATCGACACTTGCCGTTTGTTCGACGCGGATAAGGTAAAGACGCTAGTAACGTCATGTCGCCATCCATCACTTTACCCGAGCAATTACCCGTGATGCCCCTTCCTGGAGCAGTGCTGTTCCCGCACGCGCTGTTGCCGCTTTACATTTTCGAACCGCGCTATCGTCAAATGCTGGAGCACGCGCTTCAACGGCATCGCATGTTTTGCGTGACGCTGATCAAGCCGACCTGCCCGGACTGGCAGGCTACAGAGGATTTTTTTCATCTCGCCACCGCAGGATTGATTCGCGCTTGTGTCGAACGCAGCGACGGCACTTCGAATTTAATCCTGCAAGGTCTGCGACGAGTGCGCTTCACCAGTTTCGAACAGGAGAAGCCGTTTCCGATTGTCAGTATCGACATTATGGAATCGCGCGAACCAACGACGGTTGAGACCGAAGCACTTGGCGCAAAAGTGATCGAGCTTTACGGCAGCCTAAAGCACGATCACCGTCAGCTTCCCGCAAAACTCGATCAGTATCTTTCCGAATTACGCGACCTCGAAATGCTGGCGGATCTCATGGCTTCGACGTTCGTCAACGATCCGTTGCGCCGGCAACGCCTGCTCGAAGAACGCTCGCTCAATCAGCGCCTCCGTTTTCTCATCAGATATTTGCGCGACGAAATCGGCAACGCCGCCGCATAGGCAGGGCCGCGCGGCATCCCTACCCTGTAATCCGCGCATATTCTTCCATTACATAGCGATCGGTCATTCCGGCGATGTAATCGCAAACTGTGCGATGCAGTCCCTCCTTTTCGACCCGGCGCATCGCGCCTTCCCCCAATCTGTCGGGATCGGCAAGGTACACCTCAAAAACGCGCTGCAACATTTCGCAAGCGCGCCGGTTCACTTCCGCGACGCGCGGATGGTAATAAACATTTTGATACAAGAATTTTCGGAGCGCACGATTCTCCGCCGCCAATTCATCACTGTAACGAATAAGCGGCATGGTTTGACGGCGCACATCGTCCGAGCTCTGCACGCCTGATTCGGCAATCGCCTCCGCGCTGGTCACAACCAGGTCGTGCACTTCGCGATCAATGATTTCGCGAATAGTCAGTTTGTGCAGATCCGGTTCGTGTACGCCAGTGTAACGCGCGAGCACCGCGCGATGACTGGTGCGCCAGACGTCGTTCTCGTCCAGTCGAGCTGGGGTCAGGATTTCAAAATCGAGGGCGTCGTCCAGGTCGTGACTGTAATACGTGATCTCATCCGCCAGGTCGGCAACCTGACCCTCCAGCGACGGACAAGCGTATTCTTCTCCTCCCGGAGTAGGGAATTTGTAAGGCCGCTCATGTTTCCGTAGACCTTCACGCACTTCAAACGTCAGGTTTAAACCCGGAAAATCCGGATACGGCGTTTCGAGCAATTCGACTACGCGCACACTCTGGCGATTGTGATCGAAGCCACCGTGATCGCGCATGCATTCGGCCAGCATCTCCTCGCCGGAATGCCCAAAGGGTGGATGGCCCAGATCGTGTGCGAGCGCAATTGCTTCCGCCAGATCCTCGTTCAGTCGCAACGCACGCGCGATGGTGCGGCTGATCGACGCCACCTCGATCGAATGCGTCAGGCGAGTGCGCAAATGGTCGCCGGTGCCGTTGAGAAAAACCTGCGTCTTGTATTCCAGGCGACGGAAAGCGCGCGAATGGATGATACGCGCACGATCCCGCTGAAATTCGGTACGATAAGCGTGACTCGGCTCAGAGTGTTTCCGCCCGCGCGAGTCGCCCGATTTTTGAGCAACAGGGGCCAGCACAGCGCGCTCCCCCTCCTCCATTTGTTCGCGCGTCTTCCATTTTGCGCTCATCTATTTGGAGTGTAGAGGAACCAGGCCACTTCGGCTAGATCCGCTGGACGAAAGACGGTTTCGAATTATCTGTCGATTCACCCATGAAAAAGCGCGAAACGAAAAAGCTCACACCCGAACGTCTTCAGCAGTTCGGGTTTGCTTACGCGCCGCCGTTGATCATCAGCGCGGCCGTGAACAACAAAGTTTTTGATGCTTTGAAAGGGGGAGCAAGAACGGTCGAGCAACTGCGAAAAGAAACTGGCGCGTCCGCGCGAGGCTTACGTGCAATCATGGATGCGCTCGTCGGCTTGGAATTGCTGAAAAAAGACCGGCAATCGAGATACTCTTTGACGCCGGAGAGCGAGGCATTTCTTGTCAGCGAAAAACCGGGGACGCTTGCCGGATTATTTGGATCGATTTTGCCGGTACTGATTTCACGTTGGCTGCGACTGACCGACATCGTGCGTGACGGACGACCGCCGGTCGCCGTGAACCAGGAAACCGAGGGCACTGAATTTTTCAGCCAACTCGTGGAAACGATCATCCCGATGAGTTACGCAGGCGCACAAAAGCTTGGCGATCATCTGAGAGTCGGCAAGGCCAGAGAGCAAGTCCGCGTGATCGATCTTGCAGCGGGTTCCGGCATCTGGGGAATCGCGGTGGCGCAAAAGTCGCCCCAAGTGCGGGTAACTGCGGTCGATTGGGCCGGGATGATCCCCACAACGAAACGGATCACTGAAAAATTCGGTGTGCGCGATCGTTTTGCCTTCATCGAAGGCGACCTGTCAGAAGCGAATTTTGGCAGCGGCTACGATATCGCGACGCTAGGGCATATTCTGCATAGCGAAGGGCAAGAGCGTAGCCGCCAATTGCTCAAGAAGACCTTCCGCGCTCTAAAATCCGGCGGCACAATCGCCATCGCAGAATGGCTGGTGAATGACGACCGTACGAAACCACTCCCCTCGCTGATGTTTTCCGTGCAAATGCTCGTCAACACTGAAAAAGGCAACACGTTCAGCTTTAACGAAATCAAAAAGTGGCTGGAGGAGGCGGGCTTCAAAAAGGTGCGCAAACTCAACGCGCCCGGGCCGTCACCGCTCATTCTGGCAACAAAACCGTAACCTGCCGAATTACGAATCTGCTTCTCATCCGCGCGGCGAAGTGTTTTGATGCGCGAGATGAAAACGAAAACGAAGCCGCGCTCGGAAACAAAGGCCAGGCCCGCGGCGAGACATTCTGAGCAAAATGTGCCCTATCGTAAACCGGCGCTTCGCAGCGAAGCATTCGCCAGGGCACTGATCGATGCAAAGGCGTGTCTCAACGATTCCGAAACTATGTTAGCGCTTTTCAATGAAGCAGCGAAAAAGGCGGCGGCAGTGCCTAGAGAACCGTTCAAAGAATATTGGCCTTATCTGCAAACCATGCTGCGATTAGTTCGGGCCCACCATCGCGGCGATTACGATAAAGTCCCCGCAAATTCACTGTTGTGGATTGTTGCTGCCCTCAATTACCTGATCGACCCATTCGATTTGATTCCGGACGCAACCCCCGTGCTCGGGTTCGTCGATGATGCAACCGTAGTCGAATTTGTGACCGACAAAACTCGACAGTCGCTGGACGATTTCATGATGTGGGAAACCGATGCAAAATAGCCGCCGGTCTTCTGGACGACACGATTTGTACCCCTGCATCGCTTCGCGTAAGGAAGCGGCTGTAGATTTAAACCATTAGCAGCGCTGGGTTTTCCAGAAGGTGCCGCAATTCCTTAAGATATTCGGCACCGAGCGCACCATCGATGACGCGATGGTCGCAACTCATGGTGATCGACATTCGATGACCAACCATTACTTGATCGGAGTCGTCAACAACCGGGCTTTTTGTAACCTTGCCTACGGCGAGAATGAAGCCCTGGGGTGGATTAATTACAGCCGAGAAACTATCGACGCCGAGCCCGCCAAGATTTGACACGGTGAATGTGCCGCCCTGAAATTCTTCCGGTTTCATCCGCTTATTACGGGCTCGATTCGCCAGGTCCTTGGCCAACGCGCTGATCTCGCGAAGCGATTTGTCTTGTGCCGCGCGAATGACCGGTGTCAGCAGCCCATCTTCGATCGCGACTGCGACGCCCAGATCGACCTCCGCGTACTGCAGGATTGCGTCTTCGTCGAATGAGGCATTCACGCGCGGCACCTTCACAGCAGCCATCACCGCGGCTTTCAAAACGAAATCATTTACCGTGATCTTCGCAGCATCGGCGCCTTCGCCAGCCGATTTCAATTCCTCGCGCGCTTCCATCAGCGGTCCCGCGTTAATGTCGATCGTGAGATAAAAGTGTGGGACCGGGCCGAGACTTTCGACCAGCCGTTGTGCAATGATTTTGCGCATCCCTGAAAGTTGAATGCGCGCGCTTTCGCCAGTTTTAACCGGAGCGGGTGTTTTCCTTGCAGATTTTGCGCCGCCGCGCTCACCGCCCCCGGTTGCGGATTTCGCCGCGGCGCGAACGTCGGTTTCAGTCACACGCCCGTCCGGTCCTGTTCCCTTTACGGTGGAAAGATCGACACCAAGTTCCGCTGCAACCCGCCGTGCAACGGGCGACGCTTTAACCCGCGCTTCTTCTGGTTGTTGTTCTCTTGCCTGAGACTCTTTTTGCGGCGCCTCAGTTTGGGCGGCTGACACAACCGCCACTGCACCTTTTTGCTGTGGTGGCGCGGTTTCTTTTTGTTCGGCCTCCGTGGGCGCAGGCTTTTCCGTTTCAGCTTGTGGTTTCTTTTCTTCCTGCGCCGTCTCCTCCTTTTTTTCTTTTTTCTGTGCCGGCGCTTCCTGTTTCGATGCTTCTTCGCCTTCTCCGCGGATGAACGCGATTTTATCGCCGACATTCACCTTGCCGCCTTCCTGAACGTAAATTTCGGAAAGCGTCCCGTCCTCCGGTGACTCCCATTCCATGGTCGCCTTGTCGGTCTCGATTTCGGCGATCACTTCACCCGCCGAAACCTTGTCGCCCTTCTTTTTCTTCCACGCGACAAGAGTACCCTCGGTCATCGTGTCGCTAAGTTTCGGCATCTGGATTTCAGGCATAATCGGAAGTGACGAGTTGTTAAATTTTTCTACGCGTAGCAGACCCGCTTTATGGCAGCGACCAGTTTTTCGGCGTTCGGCAGTACCGCGTGCTCGAGGTGTTCGTTATATGGCATGGGGACGTCTTCCTGTGATACGCGCAGAATCGGCGCATCGAGCTCATCGAAAATATCTTTTTGAATCCGGTAGCAAATTTCTGCGCCAACTCCGCAGTACGGATGGTCCTGTTCAACAATCACCACGCGATGCGTTTTCGCGACGGAATCAAAAATCGCCTTCTCATCGAGCGGTTTAATTGAACGCAGATCAATGATCTCGGCGGAGATATCTTCGTCTTCAAGTTGAGCTGCGACTTTCAACGCGATCGGAACGGTCTGCGCATAACAAACGACGGTGACATCGCTGCCCTCGCGTTTCACATCCGCTTTACCCAGCGGAATAAGCAATTCTTCATCGGGCGGTTCGACCATTCCCTTCGAGCTGTAAAGCAGTTCCGCTTCGAGGACCAACACCGGGTTGTCGTCACGGATCGCGGTTTTCAACAAACCTTTGGCATCCCGCGGGGTCGCTGGTGTACAAACTTTCAGGCCCGGGACACTGGCGTAAAAATTCTCCGTAGCGTGCGAATGGGTCGCTCCAAGTTGATGGGCCGGGCCGTTCGGTCCACGAAACGTGATCGGGATATTGAATTGCCCGCCTGACATCATGAACATGTTTGGCGCGTTGTTCACCACCTGGTCGAAAGCCACCAACGAGAAACTGAACGTCATGAATTCAATAATCGGTCGCAGTCCGACCATCGCTGCTCCGATTCCCAAACCAGCAAATCCGTTCTCACTAATCGGGGTGTCAATAATACGTTTCGGACCAAAACGCTGCAGTAACCCGGCGCTCACTTTGTACGCGCCCTGATATTCGGCGACTTCTTCGCCCATCAGGAAAACGTTGGGATCACGCTCCAGTTCTTCGGCGAGCGCTTCGTTCAATGCCTGGCGATACGTGATTTCTCTCATGACTTCGCTCCGTTGAAATACACGTAATTATAGAGTTTCTCGACCGGTAGCTGCGGGCTTTCTTCGGCAAATTTTACCGAATCCAAGACTGTTTGTTTTGCCTGCTTGTCGAGCTGATCGAATTGTTCGTTCGTCAATTTTCCCTCGCGCGTGAGCTGCGCGCGCAGACGTATGATCGGATCATCAAGGCGATATTTCTCCAGTTCGTCCTTGGTACGGTAACTGGCGGGATCCGACATCGAATGGCCACGGTAACGATACGTGCGCACTTCCAGAAACGCCGGATGCGATTGTTTCCGAATTGAATCGGCGACTTCCTCCACTTTGTCGCGCACTTCGCGAAAGTTCATTCCATCGACGATCTCGCCGGGGATATCGTAACCCTCCGCGCGATCGACGATCTGTTTAAGCGACGTCGAGCGTTTCACCGATGTGCCCATGGCGAAAAGGTTATTTTCACAGATGAAAATGATCGGCAGCCTGTACAGGGCGGCGAGGTTCAACGCTTCGTGAAAGGACCCTTGATTGATCGCGCCGTCGCCGAAAAAGCAGAGCGTCACGCGATCCTCGGCGCGATACTTAATTGCAAAGGCCAACCCAACCCCCAGCGGTACGTGCGCGGCGACGATCGCGTGGCCGCCATACATGTGGTGCTTCTTGTCGAAAAAATGCATCGATCCTCCGAGCCCGCGCGAACAGCCGGTCTCTTTCCCGAAAAGTTCCGCCATGCATGCATTCGCGCTCGTGCCGCGGGCGAGGGCATGCCCGTGATCACGGTAAGCAGTGATGACGTAATCATCCGGACGCACGGCTGAGATCGCGCCTACCACGACTGCTTCCTGCCCAATGTAAAGGTGACAAAATCCGCCAATCTTCTGCGCTTGATACTGCTGGCTGGCGCGTTCCTCAAAGCGCCGAATCAACAGCATTAGCGAGAGCATCTCGACTTCGTCGCGCTGCTCCACCGGCATAATCAATTATCCGGCAGCAACAGGACGGAACTGCGAAGCGTGTTCCCGCGATCTACCCATGCTTCGACCGACGTTCATGCAAACGACGAACAAACCGGTGAAAACAAGATCGCTGAGTAGTGAATTGCGGAAAAACATCCAGGTCGGTGTTGCGCTGTACTGCGATAATCCAATCGTCAGCGACTGAATCAGTCCCGCAAAGTTTTTCGCGTATCCGGGATCGCTCAACCACGAGAACGTGTTCGTGATGAGATAAAACATCGTGGAAGCACCAATCGACGCGGGCAAAAGCGTCTTCAGCGAAGCTCGACGCTGCAAAAGAAGCCCGAGGCCTCCGATAAGCGCCAGGGCACCGTAACGGACGAGAATCTGCGGATCGAGCAGCGGCGCACCATAACGAAAATTAATGATCACGTCCGAAACGAATAACGTCACCAGCGGCACCGAGAACTTGTACTTTTTGGGGAAATAGACAGCGCTACACAGGGCAATTGCGGCGAGTGGCGCGAAGTTAGAAAGCCAGCCCGCCCCAGAATGAATCAGCAATCCTGTCGTGACCCGATAAATGACCACAGACAAAACGAGTAGAAGCGCGGGAATCATTCCACAGAATCTATCCGACCACTAAGATATGCAAAGGAGAAGATGAGTAAGGACATCAGGCTGCGGCGTCCGATCGGCGCAGCGCGCCGACCCTATGAAGCAGTTTAATGATTAAGTTTTCTTAAAAGGTACAACCCATTTTAAGTCTTTAAATGGCGAATAGTTCACTTCTGATAAGTTGCAAGTCGGATCAAACAAGTATTGAAAGGGCTTGCCATTTACAGACACCTGAATGTCTGCCCTGATGATGGGATTTTTGATATCCATGTGGTCTTTCGTCAGTTGTTTCAAGAACTGGACATATTGAAACAGCATGTAGGGATTGGTCGCCATCAACAATTGTTTGTCATTCAATAATTTCCGGGGATCAACGACGAAAACGCCCTTTGTACGGGGATCTTCAATGGTGATGCTCACATTAGTTTCATGGTGATCCGCCATCATACGCCAGGAAAAGTTACTTCCTTCGTGTGTCCATTGCAGATCTCTCTTATAGATCAAATGCCTCAATGGGATCACGATTTGAAGAGATACGTAAATAATGACAAATCCGAGGATCCAAGGCGATCCTTTTATGGGCGTTCCTTGATTACTAACCTTCCTTTTCGTCATGTCTTATCCAATATCGGTACATACTTCAGCAATTTCCCGTTTGTAACACGTGCGATGAATTCTCTTACGGTAGGGCCCGGTAGAAACAGAATATAAGTCGAGACCATTAGATAGGGAAAGGTTTGGATTCCCAGACCGAACAAGAAGATGTTCATGCCGTTGAACAGACAAAGCCAGATAAAGGTTAACTTGTGCCAGCGATTGATAAATAACAAGATCGCTAACCCAAGATCCGATAACATCCCTCCCCAACTAAGGACAACAGCAATCCATTTTTCTTGAAGAGGATAGCCCAGAAAAGAAAAGTTTTTGACCAGGTTTAGATAAATAGGCGCGGCATTTATTAACCAATCTGCATTCAATTTTGCCAGGCCACCAAAAAAAAATACAACACAAATCTGGAAACGTAACAAAAATAACTCCCAGTAACCAACTTGTTCCCGTCGGGCATTTTTATTGATCAGACTATCGAGAGAAAACGTGGAGCCTGAATGGCCAAAGCACATTAAAAATGAGAGCAGAAAAATGAGATAGTAGTGATTGGTGTAAGGAGAGCTCTCCATGAAGAAGAAGTATCCGAATGCCAAAGTAAAAACGATAAAACATATTCGCGTAAGTAGCCCCAGCATAATACCAACCGTCGAGATTTGAAGGGCGTTGAAAATCAACCATAGAGAAGGCTTGGACAGGGGCTTTAATCCTAAGAGGTCGAAAAGCGGATAGGTAAAATAGAACACCGGTTCAATGTAATAATGAGGGAAAGTTTCACGGCTCAGAGCAAGAAACTCGATGCATAACAACAATCCAAAAAGGAAACGAAAGATTCCCAAGGGCAGAGCATCAACCGGTTTGAATAAATTCTCTTTAGCCGATGGCTTGAAAGATATGATCATGATTTACCGTGCGAACACAGCTAAAACCAGCAGAAGCGCGGGAATCATTCCACAGAATCTATCCGGCCACTAAGATACGCAACGCGCATTTGGAATCGTTCATTCCGAGCCAAGGCGAGAATAGGGCAGTTGAGGAAACTGCGACATGGACGTTAAGTCCGGAGGGTGAGCGAACGGGGACGCGAGCGAAGCAAATCCCATAACGCGACTCAGAGACAATGTTCGCGCGTGTTTCGGTTCCGCGTTTCCCACGCGAAGATTGGCAGCTCGCCTACTTCGCTGCCGGCGCTTTATTAAGCCGCGCCTTGCGGCGATTGGCCGCGTTGCGATGAATGACTCCGTTTTTGGCCGCTTTGTCGATGGCAGAAATTGCCGCGCGTAACTGATCGGCTGAGCGGTCTGATGCGGACCGGATTTGTTTTTGCAGTTTGCGCAAGTGCGTCTTAACACTTCGATTACGGGCCGCCCGTCGGAGGGTCTGTCGGGAACGTTTAGCTGCTGATTTCGTGTTGGCCATCGGCAATCAAGGATTTACTGAACGAACGCCCGTCAACGCCTGTTATAAGCGCTTGTTCTGTGCGAGTTTCGTTTTTTGTCGCGCGCCTGCCAGGGCTCCAGCCGTCCGCATCTGTTCTATGCTGAGTGAACTGGAAGGTGGCGTCGCGAGCATGCTTGCACTTATCTGCGCGGGAGCACTTCTCTGCGCAGGAGGACTTATCTGCGCTGGAGGACTTATCTGCGCTGGAGGCTCCGGCGTTACATTTGCAGCGACGGAGACGACACCGCCGCTCATTTCCTGACGCGGTTTGCCCTTTTCCGCTTTCGGCAGGCGATCAGGAATAATTTGAACTACAGCACCGACCGGCACCTGGCTATAAAGCTCCGCAACATCTTTCGATTTCATGCGGATGCAGCCGTAACTTGCCGGCCGACCGATCTTTTTTTCCTCCGGTGTACCATGAATATAAATGCAGCGTTTAAACGCGTGCGAATTCTGCGACTCCAATCCGCGCAACCAAATGATGCGCGTAGTGATGGGGTCCCGGCCAGGAGTGTTGGGCTGAAGAACCTCACCCGTTAATCGCCGATTATGGAACACAGCGCCGACCGGCACGTTGTCACCGATCTTTTTTTCTACCGCTAAATATCCGAGGGGAGTGGTCATTCGTCCCCACGCGTCGCCCAAGCCGAACATCGACGTCGATACGGGATAGGTCGCCACTTTGGCGCCGTTGCGCAAAAGCAACAGCTTCTGATCACGGACGCTGATGATCAGCTGGTTCGAAGTGTCCACGGGCGCGATCGCAAATGCGGACGTCGCTGAGATTACACTAAGAATGACTAAAAGGGGCCGCAGCATGGCCGAATCTTTTACTCCACAATTGCGATTTGTCACGCAGGAATTGCGGCCCGCGCTCGTGAACTGCCAAGATTGAATTTCGACAAACCGCTAAAAAAGGAACTGAGACAGACGTAAAGGAATCCAGCCTGAAACATCAACAGAAACGGCACCGAGAAAAACTGCCGGTGCATGATGGCATACACAACGAAGTAAGTGAAATAGATAGCGAATGCCAGCTCCGCGAGCGGGAGTGCGGACTTAAGCGGCCGGTACTTACAGCTTCGCCACTTCTGCGACTTCCGTTCAATTCCGTACTTTGGCGTCCGCGTGAAATCCGATTTGTGATTAATCATCGCTTCGAGCACTGCTCGCGCGTTGTTCAACGAGAGACCGATTCCTAACGCAAGCATACATGGCAGAAAAAGGAGTTCTTTGATCCACGTTCGGGGATGCAGCTCACGTTGCGCGCAAACGTAAAAAAGGCCGACCGAAGCCGATGCCGCCAGGAAGATTGGGATATCCACAAGCAATGTGCGAACCCAGCCGACCGGAGGCCCACCGGTGGAGGGATATAAAAGCACGCAAAGAAGCGCCAGCAGCAGGTACGCGAAATTCGACATCAAATGCCCGGTGGCTTCGAGCTTAATCCGGAACGGCAACCGGCTACGCCAAACGCTCGGCAATAACTTCTTGCATGTCTGCACTGAACCCTTTGTCCAACGATGTTGTTGGGACTTGAACCCGTTCATGTCTACCGGCAGCTCTGCCGGAGTGACGACGTCAGATAAATAAATGAATTTCCAGCCCGCCAGTTGCGCCCGATAGCTCAGATCCAGGTCTTCGCACAAGGTGTCGTATTGCCAACCGCCGCTCTGCTCGATGCATGAACGGCGCCATAACCCGGCTGTTCCGTTGAAATTGAAAAACCGGCCGCTCCGGCTACGCGCGATTTGCTCAAGCAAAAGATGTCCATCCAAAAAGATCGCCTGCATCCGTGTGAGCAGAGAATACCCGCGGTTCAAATGACCCCACCGGGTTTGAATCATTCCGACTTTTGGATCGGTAAAGAAATGGACGGTACGTTTGAGGAGATCTTTTTCCGGAACAAAATCGGCGTCAAGGATGCAAAGAAACTCGCCCTTAGCCGCAGCGAGTCCCACCGCAAGTGCGCCGGCCTTAAAGCCGGTCCGATCAGTGCGATGGATCCTCTGGACGTTGAAACCGCGCTGGCGCAATTCCTCCGCACACGTTGCGGTAATCTCGCGCGTCTCATCCGTTGAATCGTCCAGCACCTGGATCTCCAGAAGTTCCTGGGGATAATCGAGTTCGCTCACGGAACGGATCAGACGCTCGGCGACGTACACTTCATTGAAAATCGGCAGCTGCACCGTCACTTTCGGCAGCTTCTCAAAATGGCGGACGGGAACGGGCGGTCGTTTCCGATTCTTCAAATACAAATAAATAATGAAATAACGATGGATCCCATAAGCGGAGAGCCCGATAAGCACGCTCAAGTAACAGGTCGACCAGATAATATGTCCGATGCTTTCTTGCATGAAGATTGCTATGACTGCGAATGGATGATGCAGGCAGGCCGACATGATGCAATTTCCAACAGTTGCGTCAATCCAAAAATCAAATGATCGCCGGTGAAAACGTCCGTCATATCGTGTTGATATACAGCAGCCTCTTATCGGTTCGTAATTGCGACGCTGACCGGTTTTGCTATCTCGCTGTTCGTCGGGCACAATGTTTCCGCAAATTGGCTAATCTCCCCCAATTCCCTCTTGCCTGAGACGGTCAGCAGGTTAACGGTGACTCACCGGTTTTCTTCTAAACACCGGTATTTTACTGGGAAATTTCATGACGAAACGAAGGCGCGACCGTTTCGAGCGTACCAAGATCATTATTCCGATTCTTCTGGCGGGCTGGATCCCATCCGTCCTGACGCTGATCGTTTCCTACACAATCCTGCGCGACACACTGGAATCGCGGATTTTACGAGACCGGCATACTCTGGTGCAACTGCTTGGACACGTGGTCGGAACCGATCTCAGCCGTAGTAGTTCCATTATTAATTATTACGAGACGCTTCCTGAAGTCGCCAAGATCCTGGGTTCCCCAAATCCCGCAGCGGGAGGCCAACAGTGGGTAAACTCCGCCTTTTATTCGCATCCCAACGTTGACGGTATGTTCCTGGCTGCACCGGACGGCGCACTGCTCGGCTCCATCCCGCCGGAATTAGTCGGTCAAGACTTTGGAGCAAATTACTGGCGTGAGGAAGCCATTGCATCGGATCAACCAATAGTCTCCTCGGTTCACCCCAGGCGTTCTGATGGTCGTCTCATCACCGACATTGTCGCCCCTGTTCGGGCAGCTGACGGGACCGTTCTTGGGTTCGTTGGCGACTCGGTGCTTGTGGAACGAATTGGAAAGCGATTGTCGAGCATCGAATTTTCCGATCGCTTCGTTTTTCAGGTCCTCGACCAAAAGGGGACAGCGCTCTTCGCCAATGATTTCAAACCGAATCTCGGTGCCGCGTCACCTGACAGCGGTGAACTGCTCAACAAGATTCGGGAGAGCAAGAACGGCCATTTCGAATACCGGAACAACCTTTATTCCTTCAGTGGTATCGAATCGACTGGTTGGGTGGCATTGGTAGAGCAACCCCTGTCGGTGGCGTACAAACCTGTTCATGATCTTCTCGGGCGGATGACCGTCCTGACAGTCTGGCTGGTTGTTCTGACGGGTGTGTTTGCCTGGCTTGGCAGCCGGTTCTACCAACGGCAACTGCAATCAAAGCAGCAACTGGAACGTGAGGTGATCTTCAACGAAAAAATGCTGGCGAACATGCCTGGCGGGATCGCTTTAGTCGATCCAGTTTCTCGCCGATTTCTGCATTCCAACGATGCATTTGCCCGGATGGCCGAACGCTTCGGGGAGATGCCTGCCGATCGCGACATTACCCAGATCACGTCCGATGATATAAAGATCGCGCCCCCCGGGGCAGTTGATCGAGTGCTTAACTTTGGAACGCCGTTTCAACTGATCGAACACCCGTTGAAAGATAAGTCAGGTGTAACGCACTTCCTCGACATCAACCTGCTCCGACTGCAAGGGGCGAAAGAAACAGTCCAAGGGGTTCTTTATCTGGTGGAAGACAAAACGCGCGATGTCACGCTGCGTCAGGAGTTGATTGCCGCAAACGCCGCGAAAGACCAGTTCCTGGCACAATTATCTCACGAGTTGCGCAGCCCCCTCACCCCCGTGATCGCCATGGTGGGAGAGCTGGAGGCCGAACTGCCGGATTCCGAGCGGGTTAGGGAAGCGCTTGAGGTGGTTCGACGAAATGTCGAGCTGGAAGCACGGCTTATAGACGATTTGCTCGACATCACACGCATTTCGAAAGGCAAACTCCAACTGACCTTCGAACCTATTTCAATTCACCAAATCCTCCAACGCGCCTACGAAATATGCCGCGACGAGATTGAGGCGAAGAATCTTGAGGTGAACTTCGAACTTCGTGCCGGTCGCACATACGTAGAAGGCGATCCCGCACGCTTGCAGCAGGTTTTTTGGAACCTGATCAAGAACAGCGTCAAATTCACTCCGGAAAAAGGCCGCATTAGCATCGAAACTGTTAATCCGGTCCCTGACAAGATCGAGATACGGGTTATTGACACCGGGATCGGAATCGAGCCTGAAACGATTGGAAGAATTTTTAACGCATTCGAACAGGGACAAAGTGACATAACACGCCGGTTCGGGGGACTCGGCCTTGGTCTGACAATTTCAAAGACAATGATCGACGCGCACGGGGGACACATCCGAGTCCGGAGCCCCGGAAAAAACCAGGGTGCCATTTTTACAGTCGAACTAAACACCGTTGAAAGCCCTGTTGAGCGCGACGGGCACGGAGAGGAGAAACCCACCGATCGAAAACCGGAGCCCGGTGTCGCAACTCACCGGCGCGTCCTGCTGGTAGACGATCATCACGATACCTGTCTCGGCATGAAAAGGATGCTCGAACGCCGCGGTTACCAGATCACCATCGCTCATTCGGCCGAGCAGGCAGTCGAGAAAGTGCGCACGCAGGAATTCGATCTCCTCATCAGCGACATCGGATTGCCCGACCGCAGCGGCTACGAGCTAATGCGCGAGGTACGCCTCGAAAAACCTTTGCCGGGGATCGCTTTGAGTGGCTTCGGCAGCGAACAGGATGTGAACCAGGCAAGAGAAGCAGGTTTCGCTGAACATCTGACGAAGCCGATCAATTTTGAACGCTTGGAGAAAACCATCCAGAGCCTGTTCTCCTGACTCGTGGGAATACCAATGCGCCTGCGAACTTCGCAGATGCAATTGTCCGACCAAATCCCAGTTATTCGCCAGCGTGCGCCCCGACTGCGGTTTTGTCCTTTCGCTCTTCCGCTTCTTTCAATTGGCGAGAGAGCTTTTCCACCCGCTGACGCATGATTTTACCAGCCTTGAACTTGACCGTCGCACGCGGGGGAATGACGAAACTGCTGCCTGGTTGGTTAGGGTTTCGTCCGATCCGCGGCCTGGTAAGGCGCGGTAGAAATACGCCGAAGTTTCTTAATTCAACCGGAATATTATTTGCCAGACTGTCAGTGATTTTATCGAGGGTCTTTTGCACCACATCGAAGACCTGATGTTGAACCATGCCGGTCTGATTGCTTATCGACACCACGATGTCGCGCTTAGTTAATTTCGCCATATCTATTTTATTAATCGTTCCTTGTGACTCTGCCGGTGGCCAAATGAAGCACAAAAAAGCAACTTTTTGAAGCCCGGACTGAAAGGGGTGCCCCGCCCCGGTCTCCAACCCCACCCCCTTGCTTTCAAATAGAACGTCTCGCAACCCTTCAGCTGCTGCCTTTTGGTGAACCGCGCCGTCGCCAATCTTCGCGGGGTGGCGGTGCGGCGAAATCCTCCGGAGCGATCTCATGGGCGGTGCGGAAATGGACTTTCGCCACCTCGCACAGCGCCTGCGGTCCGTTCATTTCGACAAGTTTTTTTGCAGTCTCTTTCACACTGGTTGATACACCGCGTCCCAAACGCACGCCCAGTTCTTTGCCCTTGCGTTCGAGCCAATCGATAAAGCCCTCCCGGGCGATGATCGATGCCGCCGCGACCGCGATGTCGGATTCCGCACGGGGCCGCTGCTCAAGCACAATGTTGCGCCCATGTCTCATTAATGACTCTTTGATTACGCGGGCATCTGCGAACTGGTCCGATAACGACCGCGGGCAGCCCGGTTTTCGCGCCAGCAAATTCTCGATGACCCTTGCGTGCCCCCATCCGAGAAGCCGGTTCAAATTCTCAAACTTCTGGTACAATTCATTATACTTGGCTGGACCGATCCGAACCGTTTCCACCAGACCTTGTGAAGTTTTCCGAATCGTGTCTGCCAGCGCGCGAATCCGCGCATCAGAGCTAATTCGTTTGCTGTCCACGACGCCGCCGTCGAGAAGCTTGCGCGCGATACCGCGATCAACGTAAACCCCTGCTATTACCAAAGGCCCGAAGAAATCGCCCTTGCCGCTCTCATCCACGCCGAAATGCGGCTCGAACATTTCGGGCGAGTGCACTTCTTCATACCCGAGCTTTGCTTCCCCGAGAATCTTCGGTTCCAGCTCGAACTGCACAAATTCTTCGACACCCCTGCCTTGCACCAGAACCTTTGGCCCCTTCTCATAGACCGCCACGCTCAGTTTGTTTTTCTGCGCAAAAAAAATTGTCCACTCCTTCGGCGCGAACTCGAACCCGGATTCCTCGAGCACACTGCGAAGCTTTTTTACCTGCTCATCAGTAAGCGCGTGCGTGTATGAATTCATTGACGCCACAGATTAACACAGATGAAACACAGACCAGAACGAGTTCAGCAATCCAGCTTTAAAAAATCCGTGTTAGTCTGTGTGCATCTGTGGCTTTCCACTCGGCCGTTTTTCGTCGCTCTCTTGTTCGCTGGTATCGCGATCATGGACGGCATCTTCCGTGGCGTCTGACTCACGATCCATACGCAATTCTCGTCTCCGAGTTCATGCTCCAGCAAACGCAGGTCGCCGCCGTCATCCCTTATTACCACACCTGGCTGCGCACTTTTCCCGATTTCGGTTCACTGGCGCGAGCCTCGGAAAATGATGTGCTTCGCGCGTGGCAAGGCCTTGGCTATTACGCTCGTGCGCGAAATCTCCACACTACAGCGAAAATGGTTATGCACCGGCATGGCGGAACGTTTCCGGAGGGAATTGAGCAAATGCGACAGCTTTCCGGAATCGGGAAATATACGGCTCACGCCGTCGCGAGCTTTGCTTTCAATCAACCGGTTCCGATCGTCGAAGCGAACACCGGTCGCGTTTTGGCGCGACTTTTCAATTTACGCAAATCAATCGATTCCGGTGAAGGCCGGAAAAAACTTTGGCAACATGCAGCAAGTCTTCTTCCAAAATCCGACGCCGCGACTTTCAACTCAGCGCTTCTCGACCTTGGCGCGCTTATTTGTGTGGCTCGAAAACCGAGATGTGATGTGTGCCCGGTAAAAGCATTCTGCCGCTCAAAAAATCCGGCCGCGCTTCCCATACGGAAGTCGAGACCCGAAATGAAGCAACTTATCGAAACACACGCACTAATTGTTAGGCGTGGCCGGATTCTGCTTGAGCAATCCCGGCACCGCTGGCGTGGCATGTGGATCTTGCCCCAGCTCAATCCTTCCTGCTTAAAACGGAGGAATTTTCAGCCACAACCATTGTACGAGTCGGTGTTTCCATTCACTCATCATCGGGTGACGCTTTCTGTGTATCGTCGGCTGGCGCCAAAGCGAATCGCTCCCGGACAGCAGTGGTTTGGATCAGTCGACGAGGTCGCAATGCCTTCACCTCACCGGCGCGCAGCGCAAACCTTGCTCCAAACGCTCGTTGAACGTTGAACATTTCTCTGCGATAAGCTTTCGACGTATGCGAAGCATGACTGGATACGGTCGCGGCGAGACCGATCACGAGGGCACAAAGTTTACTGTCGAGTTAAACTCCGTGAACCGGAAACAAAGCGACGTCGTGGTCAATTTGCCGCGGGATCTCATTGAACTCGAGCCGCGCATTCGCCAGACAATCAACGAAAATATTTCGCGTGGTCGCACCAATGCGACGGTCAGTCTTCACAGCGGCTCGAACGGCACGCGGAAGTTAGCACTCAACACGGAACTCGCCCGTTCGTATCACGAAGCGATGCACTCGTTGCAAAAGGAGTTGAACACGCCCGGAGAGATCACCATCAACACGATCCTGCAGGCGCCGGGTGTGATGCGATTCCCGGAGGAAGCGCTGGATCCGGAAGGTACGTGGCCGGCGGTCGAACGCGCTTTGCGCGCCGCGCTCGCAGATCTGATAAAAATGCGGGAGCGCGAGGGAAAACATCTGGCCAAAGATTTGATTCATCGTCTCAAGGCGATTCGAAAAAAACTCAAGGAAGTCCGAACACTGCATCCTGATGTGGTAAAACGGTACCGCGCAGCGCTGCTGGATCGGATAGAAAAAGCCGGGCTGCCGCTGCCTAACGAAGACGAACGCGTCTTGAAAGAGATTACGTTCTTTGCCGATCGCGCTGATGTGTCGGAAGAGTTGACGCGACTTGAGAGTCATCTTGCTCAATTTGCCCACCATCTGCGCAGCAAAGAGCCGGTTGGGCGCACCCTGGAATTCATCACGCAGGAAATTTTTCGTGAACTCAACACGCTCGGAGCGAAAGGGAATGATGCGGCAATCTCCCAGCGCGTCATCGGCTGCAAGGCCGAATTGGAGAAGATCCGCGAGCAAATTCAAAATCTTGAGTAGCCGATCCTCTGGCCAAATGGACCCGATTCATGCAGCGCAACCAACGTCGATCTGTTGAAGCGATCGTCCCTTTGGTCATGTTGAGCGAAGCGCTGCAACGAAACGCGAAGGATCAGGTCAGGCTTTCAAGCATCTCGGGCTGTTGCTTCGGGAGTCGCCAGAAAGAAGTCTGGGATTTTTCGCTACGCTCAGAATGACAATCTGATGAGATTCAGCCGGCACGGAATTCTCTTCGTCATTTCCGCTCCATCGGGCGCAGGAAAGACCACCGTTGTTCAAGCCCTGCGAAAGACCGGAAAGTTTTTTTATTCCGTCTCGTGCACAACGCGACCACCGCGGCTTGGAGAAATTGACGGGGAACATTACCGATTTCTTTCCGCTGCAGATTTTCATTCACAAATCGATGCCGGCGACTTTTTGGAGCACGCGAAAGTCCACCAGGATCTTTACGGCACATTGCGCCAACCAGTCCTGGCAAATTTAAAAGATGGTCTGGACGTTCTAATCGACATTGACACGCAGGGAGCGGCCACCATCCGCAACTCTGACGATCCGGTTGTTCGGAAGGCGTTGGCGGACATCTTCATCATGCCGCCCGATGTTGAAGAATTGCGGAGGCGATTGATGAAACGTGGAACCGAAACGCCGCAACAGATCGAGTCGCGTCTGGCCACCGCCACGCGAGAAATGGAATTATGGCGCGATTACCGCTACACTATCGTAAGCGGTTCAGTCGAAGAGGATCTCAAAAACGTCCGCAACATCATGGCTGCGGAAACGTTTTTGAGCAGGCGGCTGACGCCAAATTGATCGATATGGCTGCGACGCAAAACAATCCCAAACGCAAGTTGGAAAAGGCGAGTTCGCGAAAACTGCTGCGGATTCCAGCAGCAAAGAAAATCGTCGTGCTCGGTGTCGCCGGATCGATCGCCGCTTACAAATCCGCAGAGCTTGCGAGTCTGTTGGTCAAACAAGGTCACGAAGTTTTCGTGGTGATGACGCACGACGCGACCGAATTCATTTCACCGCTCACCCTGCAAACACTTTCGAAAAATCCGGTGATGACGAGCTTCTTCGACGAAAAAGAAAGTTGGCGGCCGGGACACATTGATCTTGCGGACCGCGCGAATCTGCTGCTGATCGCGCCGGCAACCGCGCAGGTGATCGCCGAGCTCGCGCACGGTCTCGCCGGTCATCCGCTCGCCGCCATCGCGTTGGCCACACGCGCGCCGATTTTAGTCGCGCCGGCGATGAACGGAAAAATGTGGGCGCACCAGGCAACGCAGGAGAACGTGGAGAAACTCAAGGGACGCGGCGTAGAATTCATCGGGCCGGAAGAAGGAATGCTGGCGTGCGGATACGAAGGACTCGGCAGGTTGTGGAAAGTGAACGAGATCGCGTTCCGCGCGGAATTTCTTCTTACCCGGCACGACAAATTGATCGCGTGACGTTTCTCATCACCGCTGGTCCCACCCGCGAACCGATCGATCCAGTTCGTTACATCTCGAATGGTTCATCCGGGAAAATGGGCTACGCCATCGCCGAAGCGGCACTGGATATGGGGCATGACGTGATTCTCATTTCTGGTCCGACGAATCTCGCGCCACCGCGCAACGTCAAGGTCGTTTCCGTTTCGACGAGCGACGAAATGTTCCAGGCCGTTCATCAGCACGCGGAGGATTCTGACGTTTGTGTACTCTGCGCTGCCGTGGCGGATTACAAGCCCGCCCAAGTCTCGCCCGTAAAAATCAAGAAACGCGACGAAGGAATTTCGATCGAATTAGTTCCGACGCGCGACATTCTCCAGTCGTTAGGCCGACAGGCCTCTCGTAAATTTCTTCTCGTTGGGTTCGCTGCGGAAACGGATCACCTCGAGGCTAACGCAACGAAAAAACTGCGCGAAAAGAATTGCGATATCATCGTGGCGAACGATGTGCGTATCGGAATGGAAACCGACGAAAATGAGTTGCTGATTCTGTTTCGGAATGGCGAAACGAAGAAGATTTCGCGTGCTCCAAAAAAAATTCTCGCACGTGAGCTCGTGAAAATTTTTTCAAATTTGCAACAAAAAGGTTTGACAAAAAAGATGTGATGATTACTGAAACGCACATAAGTGAAGTTCATTCCCAACTCTTCACAACGTTCCGCGCGTTGCGGATTGAAAGGGGGGAATTAGTCGATGGCAAAGAAAAAAGCAGCAAAGAAAAAAACAGCGAAGAAAAAAAGGCACTGAGCCTAACGCTGAATTAACGGCCCTGATTTTCTTCGGGGCCACAACCCTAAATTCAACCCGGGGGGAGAATTTATTTTCCTCCCGGTTTTTTTTATACGCGCTCTTTTGTAGCGACGCTCTGCGAGCGCCGAGGCTCTTGTAACGGTTCTGACCGCGCTCGCAAGCCGCCGTTACGGGGAAGTCAGTGGTGTGATTTCCATAGTGCACTTTATATTCTTTGTGCGACGTAATGCTTCCCGATGAAGCAATACCTCGATGCAGCGGAGAACGCCGCCCGCGCCGCGGGCCAGTTGTTGCGCGAAAATTTTCAGCGGCCGCGGCGCGTTAAGGCTCTCGCGCCACATGACATCAAATTGGAGATCGATGTCCAGGCCCAGGAGTTGATCGGCAAATTGCTTCTAGACCAATTTCCCGCGCACGCACTTTATGGCGAAGAAGGAATCGCGGGAGATCAGTCGAGTGATCATCAATGGATTGTCGATCCGCTGGATGGAACCGTGAATTATTTCTACGGCATTCCTCATTTTTGCGTGTCCATCGCGCTGCGCCTGCAGCGGGAGATGGTCGTTGGCGTTATCTTTGATCCCATTCGCAACGAAATGTGGACCGGACAACGCGGCGACGTTTCGAAACTAAACGGAGCTCCGATCCATGTGAGCGATCGCGCCGAGCTCGGCGAAGCTGTTATCTCGATCGGTCTTGCTAAAACCGGTGAAACGATCAACACGAATTTTCCCCTGCTTCAGCAAATGATTCATCGCGTGCGCAAATGTCGCGTGCTTGGCAGCGCGGCGCTCGACCTGGCTTACGTGGCCTCCGGACGATTGGACGCATACATTGAAACAGGAATCAGTTTGTGGGATATCGCCGCGGGTTCGCTTCTGGTTGAAAATGCCGGCGGAACTGTTGATCTTCGCCCGCGCGAGAACATGAAAGAAAAATACAGCATCGCCGCGTTGAACGGTCTGATCGATTTGAAACTGCAATGAACGACGAATTTTTCGCGCACAAAGCGCGCTTTGGACTGCGGCAGTTTGACGCCGCTGTGACGGTTCAACGGCTCGTTAGGCTTCGCCCATGATCCGCTCCGGTATCGGTTACGACATCCATCGTTTCGCCGAGGGCCTGAAACTGGTCCTGGGAGGACTCGAGATCGCGCATGCCCGCGGACTGGAGGGACATTCGGATGCCGACGTTCTGTCGCACGCGATTGCCGACGCGTTGCTGGGCGCCATTGGCGCCGGCGACATAGGCCAGCATTTTCCAAACACCGACGAATCAATTCGCGGCATCAGCAGCATGGAGATCTTGAAGCGCGTCCGGAACGTGCTCGCAGAGAGAAACGCGCGGGTGGTTAACATTGACGCGACGGTGATCGCCGAGGCGCCAAAGCTCGCGCCGCACGCTCTGGCGATGCGACAAAACATTGCGGCGGCAATCGGTATCAACGAATCCGATGTGAGCGTGAAAGCGACGACCAACGAAAAGCTCGGCCCAATCGGACAGGGCGAAGGCATCGCCGCAATCGCCATCGCGACTGTAGAAATGGAGCCGAAAAACTGACAGGCGAACGAGTCCTGCGGTCCGTCCCTATCAACCTAAATGGCTCTTCGCTTTCTTAATACCTACTCGCGCGAAATCGAGCAGTTCGAGCCACGCGATCCGAGCGTGCGTCCGATCAGAATGTACACGTGCGGGCCAACTGTTTATAGCCGGGCGCACATTGGAAATTTCCGCGCCTACGTCTTCGAAGATCTACTTCAACGGCAGTTGGAGTTGCGCGGCTACAACGTGCATCGCGTGATGAATATCACCGATGTGGAGGACAAGACCATTCGCGGCGCGCGAGAGGCCGGCGTTCTGCTGCAAAAGTTCACAGAACAATTCAAGGACGCCTTCTTCGAGGATGCCCAGACGTTGCGGATAAAACGTGCGGACGAATATCCGGCAGCGACAGACCAACGGTACATCGAGCGAATGATTGAGATGATCAGTGTGCTGATTTCAAAAGGGTTCGCCTACCAGGCCGACGACAAATCTGTTTACTTTCGCATCAACAAATTTCCGGATTACGGAAAGCTCGCGCACTTTGATCTCACGCAGTTGCAATCGACAGGCCGCGTGAAGCATGATGAATACGACAAGGAACACATCGGCGATTTCGCGTTGTGGAAAGCCTGGGACGAAGCAGATGGCGAGGTAAAATGGGATTCGCCATGGGGACCAGGCCGGCCTGGCTGGCACATCGAGTGCAGTGCGATGTCCACGGCGTTGCTTGGCGATCAGATCGACATCCATTGCGGTGGCGTCGATAACATTTTCCCGCATCACGAGGCGGAGATCGCGCAGAGCGAAGGTGTGACCGGAAAGAAGTTCGTGCATTTCTGGCTGCACTGCGCGCACCTGCTGGTGGAGGGTCAGAAGATGGCGAAGTCGTTAGGTAATTTTTATACTGTGCCGGATATTGTGGCCAAAAGTTACACCGGTCGCGAGCTCCGTTACGCGCTTCTGCGAGTGCACTACCGCGTGCCGTTGAATTTCACATGGGAAGGCATGAATGAGGCACGCGAGTCGTTAGCCCGAATCGATGAGTGGCTTAAGCGGTTACGCGGAGTCGCGGAAAAAAGCGATGTCCAATCCTCAACGCCAAACGCCCAACGTCCAGGCTCTGCTTTCGAAGACTCGCTCGATGACGATCTCAACATTTCTGCAGCCCTCGGTTTTCTATTTGAATCCATTCGGGAAACCAATCGGGCGATGGATCAAAACGAAATGGACGCGGTTTCGGCAAGCGCTTGGCTCGACTGGTGGAAACGGATTAACACCGTTCTTGATCTTGAAGCTGAGACTGAGGTTGCGGTTCCAGATGAAGTGGCGCAGCTCGTGCAACAACGCGAGAACGCACGGCGCGAAAAGAATTGGAAACTCAGCGACGAACTGCGCCAGCGGATCTCTGCGCTCGGATGGGAGGTGCGCGATACTAAAGACGGACCAAAGCTTACCCGCGGCACCGGATCCGCGTAGCACACATTGGGTTCACTGCTCTTCGAACCTGTAATTAAACCGCTCGATCTCCGCGGTAAATCGTGCGCGCACGAATTCGCGGAGTTCGTCGTCGTAATATTTTGAATAATGGTCGCGGCTTGAGCGGTTGTATCGCGGCAGAGCTGGTGGCGGAATGCCAATTGTGTCGCACACAGCACGAAATTCGTCAGCGAGATTTTCGAACCGCATGATGCAGTCGACATTCGCGAACGGATCTCCTTCGCCATTATCGAGTCGCAAATAGTCTGCCAAGGACACAGCTTTGGAGATTATTTCGCGGAATTTTTTCCTGTTCCAAGTTTCGGGAGTTTGCGTAGGCGTGAAATAATACGACACCATTCGATCCCACGGATTCCGTACACAGGTAAACTTGTAAAGATCCCGAAATTGCTCGTCCCCCAATGCGTGGTGATACTCGTTCAGCGTCGAGTGTTTCTTGATCTTATACCTTGGATTGCGCAATCCGAAGCGCTCGATCCCGTCCTGTTCCTTTCTGAGAGCGATAAGTTGATCCTCCGAGTAATCGCGCAGGACACTCTGAATTGAGTTACCAGCTGTTTTTGGAATGTGAACGAACAAGAAACGTTTCCGCAGCGAGATCATTTCTCAGCCACAAGTCTAGGCGGGTTTTCCGCTGATGCGAGTACCTGGGTAAACAGGGACGCCGCATACCGCCCGTTGCTTATGTCTTGCTACTAAACCACATGCTATTTATTCTTGTTCAATTGTGAAAACAGCGCCGGTCCCCCCTGGCGGCGGGGCGGAAAGTCGCTATGAATCGTTCGCTTCGACACGTTGGTCGATGGTCCTCCAAGCGGGCAATTCGGCGACAGTCTCCGCTCACGCCTTCAATGCGCTCTCGGAACTATGCCAAATTTATTGGCGTCCGTTGTATTCCTTCCTACGCAGACAAGGATGCAATGCAGAAGATGCGCGAGATTTGATCCAGGGCTTTTTCGCTGACTTGATCGAGACCCGTGCCTACGCACGAGCTGACCGCGAGAAGGGACGTTTCCGTTCTTTTCTCCTCGGCACACTGAAACATTACGCCGCCGATGTGCACGATCGTGGGCGGGCTTTGAAACGCGGCGGCGGCATGATCCTAACGAACCTGGACGATCAAGCGACCTCAGAGTTGGAAGCACAAATTGCACGAACAACGAAGTGGCAACCGGAGGAAGTCTATGACCGTGAATGGGCAGCCTTGCTTTTGCGCCAGGCGCTGGATCGGTTCACCCAAGAATGCGCGCTCGCCGGCAAAGCAGAGCTTCTTAGCCATTTGATGCCGTATCTTTCAGCCGGCGAAGAATCGGCGATTCCGTACGAACAGATGGCGCAACGAACGCATCGGCCAGTCGCGACATTGCGCAGCGATGTTGCCCGAATGCGCAAGCGTTATCGCGCGATTCTACGCGAAGTCGTCCGCGATACGGTGTTGGAAACCGAAGACGTTGACGAAGAACTGCGATACTTGTGCCAGGTCTTAGCCGCACGGTAACCGAGCGTACAATTATAGTTCGGTTCCGTACGGAAGCTGCAGTGCTGGCATAAATTCGTCTTCTGCCGCCCGAAAAACTCCCCTCCTTAAATTTTCTGCAATATCGCGGCAGATCTCCCGAAGTACCTCAGTGGAGATCAAAAGCACAAACCGCTGAAAGGAAATTTGAGAATGAAAACTTTTCTTGTTTACGATCTAGACACCGGATTACCGGTCGCAGTTGGGGAAGCAATCAAAGCAGAGTGGGCGCGTGTTGAGGCGGCAGAGGAAGGGAACATTCGCGCCGAAAATCTAATCGCCGAGGAAATCAGTTTGGGAAAGGAGTTCGAGCTCCGATGAAGCCCGTTTTCTCAACTCAAATCAAGTGTGCAATGGTGGCTGCACTCATTTCGCTTGCGTTTGTATCGCAAGCATCTGCCGTGTTACGCCCACTGTTTCCGATCAAACCGACGGTGCCAACCAACGGTGAACTCATTGTCATTGGAGACGAGTTGGTGCTGCGGTCGGCAAAAAAAACGTCCATTGTTCACTGGCCTCAGCGACCCTAGCTGCTCGCAATATAGGAACATGCTATGAGAGGAGGACTATCCATTTCGCTGGTTGAGCTTTTGTAAACATCTGGCGCGACCACGTTTATTCTCGACATAGCCTGGCAGCGGGTTTATGGAACATCTTAACTTTCAGGTAGCTCCACATGTCCCCCGCGGCTCGAGAAGAAATTGAGCTCAAGATCGGGCAATCGTTGCCTCGGTCTGGCCTAACTAAGATCGCAACTTAGGCCTAACCAATGCAAGCGCACCCGCAGCAGACTATGACCTGTCCGACGTGCGGCGCTGCGCTTGAGGAAACATTCGGTGGCGAAGGCGGCTGCATGTTTTGTCTTTTGCAGGCGGGAATCGGCAACGAAGAAGAAGAGGCGCAAGATTCAACCACGGGCGATTTCGAGGGCGGCACGCGCTTTGGTATTTATGAAATCGATTGTCACGCGGATGGAAGTTTCTGCGAGCTTGGCCGCGGCGCGATGGGCGTCACCTATCGCGCCACCGACACGTCGCTTCAGCGCAAAGTCGCCTTAAAGATAATTAAGACCGGCATTGCTGAGCGAAGCGCCGACGCACGTGAACGCTTTGTCCGCGAAGCGCGCGCAGCGGCAGCGTTCCGACACGAACACATCGCCACCGTCTACCAATTCGGAATGCGCCTTGAGACTGGCCAATATTTTTACGCGATGGAATTGATCGAGGGTGAGACTCTTGATGACCGTGTTCACCGCGCCGGGCCGCTCGATGCACGAACCACCATCGGAATTGGAGAGCAAGTCACCTCAGCGCTCGCCGCCGCGGAAAAACACGGGTTAGTCCACCGCGATTTAAAGCCAGCAAATCTGATGCTCGTAAATGGAGATGACCCCGACGTGGCAGATGGCGATCAAGCTCGGTCGAAGCGAGACAAATTACGCACACTCCGCAAAAGCGGGATTCCCGTTGTAAAAATAATCGACTTCGGTTTAGCCAAAGCCTTTCACACTGCAACGGATCCGAGGTCGCTGACGCACGACAGATTTGTGGGCACGCCGGCATTCGCCAGCCCGGAACAATTCGATCATTCGACGCTCGACGTACGCTCCGACATTTACTCGTTAGGCGAAACGCTCTGGTTCGCGCTTACCGGGAAAACGCCATTTGCCGGCCGTACTCTTTCTGAGATCCACCGTGCGCAAAAATCAAATGCGCTTCCCACCGAACAACTCAAAGCGGCGCATGTCCCGCATCGCCTGAAATCGCTGCTTGAATCGATGCTCGCATTTGAACCAGCCTCGCGGCCCGGCACCACCGAGTTGGCAGCGCGCCTCCAACGTTGCTCCCCCGAGGCACGCAGCGTGCGACGCACTCGCGGCGCACTCGCAGTCGCAACCGCTATCGTTGCGCTAGGCCTACTGGCTGCCCGGTTCGTCTTTCCTCCACCTGAAATTCAAAATGCGCTTCCTAATCCCCCACCGAACAAAAGCATCGCAGTGCTGCCGTTTGAAAACCTGAGCTCCAATCCAGATAACGCATATTTCGCCAATGGCGTGCAGGATGAAATCCTGACGCGCCTGGCCAGCGTCGCTGATTTGAAGGTGATCAGCCGCACCTCGGTAATGCAGTACAAGAGTGGAAGCGTCACGATGTACGCAAGATCGGACAGCAACTCGGTGTTGCGCGTGTGGTGGAAGGAAGCGTCCAGCGAGCCGGCAATCGCGTGCGCGTCGATGCCAACTGATTGATGTCTCCCACTAATCAGGAGCTCTGAGGGGCAGACTTATGACCGCGATCTTGCTGATGTCTTCGCGATCTCAAAGTGAAATTTCGACCTCGATTGCGCGGGAATTGCAGGCCAGCCTTTCGCCACGCGAAAAGACTGCGATTGAGCGAGCCCCCACAAACAACATTACCGCGTTCGAACTCTATGCTCGAGCCGAAGATCTTATTGCTAGTAATGATACGAAAGCGAATTTACTCGAGACAGTTGATCTGCTGAACCAGGCTGTCGCGACTGATCCATCATTTTTCAAAGCATATTGCCTGCTCGCTGCGACTCACGACCGCCTTTATTTTTTCGGTTACGATCATACACCTGCTCGGCTGGCATTAGCTGAAGCGGCCATCCAAGAGGCATTGCGGCTGCATCCCGACGGAGGCGAAGTGCACCTCGCGCGCGCAGGACATCTTTATCGTGGATTCCTGGATTATGAGGGAGCCCTGGCCGAATTGGATATCGCTGCCAAAACCTTGCCGAATGACGCCCGGGTATTCGAGCTGAAAGGTTACATACAACGTCGCCAGGGGAAACAGGAAGAGGCGGTGCGTAGCTTGGAACGCGCGATTGATCTCGATCCGCGCAACAGCGCCACGCTGCAGCAGATTGCGCTTAGTTATCGTCATCTACGCCGTTTTGCCGAGGAAAAATCGGTTTTGGACCGCGCGCTGGCCATCGACCCAAACGATCTGGTTAACAATCTGGAGCGTGCGGCTTTGGAATTTTATTGGAAAGCTGACACTCGTCCGCTGCATCAAATGCTCGATTCAGTTCGAACGGCAAATCCCGCCGCCACTGAGGAGATCGCCGAGTATTGGCTTCTTTGCGCACTCGCGGAACGCGATGCCGCTGCCGCAACAAATGCTGTAATCGCAGCGGGTGAAAACCCAGCCCAAACAGATGAAGCAGTTAGTTCAGTCCATCGTTCATGAAAGGTGTTATCGCCCGCATGGCGAAGGATGATGCCGAAGCACGAACAGCTTTCGGAGCGGCGCGCGCAGGAGCAGGAGAAGCTTCCTCAAACTCCCCAAAGCTACGGCCCGGCGCTTTGCGTGCTGGGTTTGATCGACGCTGCGTTGGGGCGGAAAGAGGAAGCGGCGCGGGAAGGCCGGCGTGCGGATCGAGCTTCTTCCGGTGGAAAAGGATCCAATTAGCGGAACCACTATGGTCAAATACTGCGCGATAATCGCTGCGTGGGTAGGCGATAAAGATCTCGCCTGCGAGAAGCTTGCAATTGCCATACGCCCCCCAAGCCGACTGACGTATGGGGAATTGAAGCTGCTGCCATTTTGGGACCCGCTTCGTGGCGATCCGCGCTTCGAAAAACCAAAACCGCGAAGACGGCTGGCACAAGCATCGAAGTCTTCCTTTCGAAACATTGTGGCCCGCAGGACGTCGTTACGCCGATTGTGCCGCGTGTTGAAGGACATCAACCGCGTAATTCAAGGCCTGATTAATCCGGTTCCCGAAATCCTCGAGCGACCGGGCAAATTTTTCTCCGCCTTGCGCCACACAATGACGAGCCGCACGAAATTTTATAATCACATGCCGGCACGCGAGGTGAAGCAACGCGTTCCCGTGGACGTCTGGAATGGCTACTTCAAATTTTGCGTGGAACGAAATCCTTGGGACAAAGTTTTGTCTCATTACAACATGCATGCGGCGCGCGAAGGCGGCGGACTTTCGCTCGACGAGTACCTCGCTCGCGGGCGATTTCCCATTAACGATTTCCGGTACATGGATCGTTCGCGGAGCAAAATCATCGTCGATCGAATTGTTCGCTATGAAAACCTGCTGCTGGAACTGGGTGAAATTTTCGCCCAGCTCAACATTCCGTTTGACGGCACCCTTGGTGTCGCGGCGAAATCGCAATATCGCGCCGACCGGCGGCCACATCAGGAAGTGTTCAACGACCACCAACGGCGAATTGTAGAGAAAGCATTCGCCAAAGAAATTGAACTGCACGGTTATCGATTTGAGCCGTAACTCGGTTCTAAAATGCTCAAACGAGCTAACAAACTGCAATGTGCTGTAGCCACGGCCGTGGGGAGCCGTGCTCGCCTTAATCAAAGCTTGCTTTTCGCGCGGGTTTTTCGTTCGATGACCGTGTGGCTCCCTCTGAGGACGAAGTGACGTCGCAGACCGCGATTGGCGGAGACGATCTCAGCACGGTCCAGCAGCGTTTACTACCACGCACTGGAGCGTGGTGCTTGAGGCACAAGGCGAATCGTCGGCGGCACAGAAGGCCCTCGAAAAACTTTGCCGCACCTATTAGCGGCCAATCTGTATGGCTACGTCCGGCGGCATGGCGCTGCGCACTGAGGACGCCGAAGATCTTTCCCAGGGTTTTTTCGCGTTGTTGCTCGAGCGCAAGAATTTGAACAGTGTGCGCAGAGAAAAAGGACGACTTCGTTCGTACCTGCTTGCGTCAGTGAAACATTTTCTCGCTGACGAGTCGCGTCATGCCATGGCGCTCAAACGCGGTAAAGGACAACGCTTAATTCCGTTCGACGACATTCAGGAGGGGGCGCGTATCGAGGCGGAACGCTCCGATCGACTCACGGCCGATCAAATCTACGAACGTCGTTGGGCGTTTACGGTTCTGGAGCAAGTGATGGGGCGGCTGCAAGATGAGTATCGCACTGCGGGCAATCTGCGGTTCTTTGATCAGATGAAGAAAACGCTCATGGACGAGCCGGACCGGCCGTCGCAAGCCCAGCTCGCCAGCGAATTCGGCATGACGGAGAACGCCGTCAAACAAGCGTTTTACCGATTTCGTCAGCGTTACCAAACATTATTGCGAGAGGAGATTGCCCACACGGTGGCGATGCCTGGCGACATTGAAGATGAGCTGCGCCATTTAATTACTGTGGTCCGGGCGTAACCTTTGGTAGGATTTTACGCAGTAAAAGAGGGGGAGTGTGCACGAGCCACTCTCCGATAATGATCAGCGCACTCAGAGTTTGCACAAAGTGCGGGGCGGAAATCCCGGCCGACGCCCCGGAAGGAGGCTGCCCAGGTTGCCTTCTTGAGAGCGGTCTTCGGTTACTCGACGAAGAAGCTGTAACCGAGGCCGTCTCGTCCGCCGTAGCCGCCTACTCCGCCGAAGCGGCTGCGAAGGCTGGGCATCCGCGGAGGGGGATAAGACCGGCCAACCGGATCAACCACCCACGCAAGAGCAGAGGAGCGAGCACTTAGCCGAAATGCTCGGAGAGCTGGGTGACTACGAATTGCTGGAGGAGGTCGGTCGTGGCGGTCAGGGCGTGGTATTTCGCGCCCGGCAAAAAAGTCTCAATCGCACGGTTGCGCTAAAAGTCATTACCCTTGGTCAATGGGCGAGCGAAGCGCACCTGAAGCGTTTTCGCCGTGAAGCTGAAGCCGCCGCCAGTCTCGATCACCCGAGCGTCGTTCCTATCTACGAAGTCGGCGAGCGCGATGGTTCGTGCTACTTCAGCATGAAGTTCGTCGAGGGCGGTCAGCTGGACGAAGTAGTCAGACGCGCAAGCCGACTTCGGTTCGGCAGGCAGCGGAATTAATCGCAAAAGTGGCGCGCACTGTTCATTACGCGCACGAGCACGGCATTCTGCACCGTGACATTAAGCCAGGAAACATCTTGCTCGATAAGAACGGTGAACCACATCTCACTGACTTCGGGCTAGCCCGCTTGCTGGATACGCAAAGCAGCGTCACCCGGACGATCGACGTCCTTGGCACACCCAGCTACATGGCGCCGGAACAAGCTGCCGGTGAAACCACAAAACTAAGCAAAGCGACAGACGTCTATGGGCTTGGCGCTGTGCTTTACCAACTGCTAACCGGTCAGCCGCCTTTTGCAGGAGGAACAACATACGAAACGATCCGGCTGTTGCGGGAGACTGAGCCACGCCCACCGCGTCTGTTAAACCCGAAAATAGATCGCGATCTTTCGACAATCTGTTTGAAGTCTCTCGAGAAAGATCCACAGCGCCGTTACTCGTCCGCTCTCGCGCTCGCGGAAGACCTTGAGCGCTGGCTAAAGCATGAACCTATTCAGGCGCATCGCACTGGAATCCTCACGCGTGGCAAAAAGTGGGTGCGGCGAAATCCAACCAGCGCCCTTCTCGCAGCGTCCCTGATCGCACTGGCGGCAGCTGCGGCGTGGATTGTTTGGAAAAGCGAATTTATCACGCATCCGGCAACAGCTGGAATCGCCGTTCTGCCATTTGAAAACCTCAGCCCCGATCGAGGCAGCGCCTATTTCGCGGACGGCATTCAGCAAGAAATCCTGACACGGCTGGCTAGCATCGCAGCCTTGAAAGTCATTTCGCGCACGTCCACGCAGCAATATCAGAGCAAACCGGGGAATCTCCGCGAGATCGCGAAGCAGCTTGGCGTAACAAACATTGTTGAGGGCAGCCAAAAAGTGGCCGACCAGGTGCGCGTCAATATGCAGTTCATTAACGCCCCAACCGATACCACCTCTGGGCAGACACCTATGATCGGAATCTCACTGACATTTTCGGGGTGAGAGCGAGATCGCGAAAGGAATAGCGGCGGCGTTACAAGCGAAGGTCACTGGTCACGAAGAGCAGGCATTGGCAGTCAAACCAACAAACAATCCCAACGCTTACGATGCATCTTTGCGCGGCCTGGCTTTTGAAGCTCGCAACTACTTCAGCTCCTACACGCTCGATCTCTCTTTGAAAGCCGCCGATTCATATGAGCGGGCAGTGCAGCTTGACCCCAAGTTTGCGCTTGCTTGGGCGCGACTGTGTCACGTAGATGGCCTTATCTACGTTAACGGCTGGGAGGCTACTACCGCCGCTCGGGCGGACGCAGCGAAACATGCTTTGGAGAATATGCAAAAACTGGAGCCGGACTCACCTGAAACGCTGCTTGCCTTGGGTTATTATCAATACATGGTGCTAGGTGATTCCGGAGCTGCCAACTACGCTCGAGCGCGTCAGCAAAATGTTACCAAACAGTAGCGAGGTGCGAAGGGGTCTTGGGCAGATTGCTAAACGCGAGGGGCATTGGGACCAAGCATTGCCTACTTCGAGCAAGCCATCGCCCTGGATCCACGCAATGTGCAGACACTCATCCAAGCAGCATGGACCTACACCAGCCTTCGACAGTTCCCAGCGGCCGCGCTAAAGCTGTACGACCGGGTGCTCGACATTACGCCGCACGATGCGGAGGTGATGGCGAAAAAGGCCGCCATTTATCACGCCCAGGCTAATCTGCCGGAAGCTGCCGGATTGCTAGCCGGAGTAAACGAGCAGACGCCTAATGAATCTACCTTCTTAAGAAAGATTAATCACTTGCAATATGAACGAAATTACGGTGAGGCAGTTCGACTGCTACAAGCCCGACTAGCTTCAATTTCATTATGATGATCAAGTTGGAGAAGGTCAGCGATCAGGTCACGCTTGCCTTGCTCCAGCGCCTCGCTGGGGATGCTGCTGGGGCAAAAATCACCGCTGAACAGGCGCGTAATATCCTCGAGCCACTATACAAAAATCAACGAGACAATCATGTCGTCCTTTACTTTGCTTCCTCTCGCTTATGCTCTGATGGGGGAGAAGAACTCGGCCCTAAACGAAGCGGAGCATGCAATCAGGCTTAAGCCCCGCGCTAAAGAGCCGATAATGGGACTACCTTCGAAGAGAACCTGGCGCTCATTCAGATGATGGTCGGCGAGAATAGCCGAGCGATCTCAATCCTTACGCGCCTATCACAAACGCCCTATGAAGGTGGTTTTCTTTATTTCCCAACGCCTGTTACTCCGGCCCTCTTAGGATCGATCCGATCTGGGACCCTTTGCGTGACGATCCCGCCTTCCAGAAACTCTGCGAGGAAAAGCAGCCGTGATCACTGTAACTAGAGTTCGTGCAAAGTGCGGGGCCGAGATCCCAGCCGACGCACCGGAGGGAGGCTGTCCCGGTTGCCTTCTTGAGAGTGGCCTTCGCTTACTCGACGAAGAAGCTGTAGCCGGGGTTGACTCGTCCGCCGTAGCCCCGAAAGCTTTCGGGGCTGCGAAGCTGATCGGCGAAGGCGGATGACCCCGGCCATCCGGATCAACCAGCACGTACGGTCAAGAGAAGCGTGCGCTTCGCGGAACTGCTCGGTGAACTGGGTGACTACGAATTGCTGGAAGAAGTCGGTCGTGGCGGTCAGGGCGTGGTGTTTCGTGCCCGGCAGAAGAGTCTCAACCGCACGGTCGCCTTAAAAGTCATTAGCCTTGGTCAATGGGCGAGCGAAGCGCACCTGAAGCGTTTTCGCCGCGAAGCGGAAGCCGCTGCGCGTCTGGAGCATCCAGGAATCGTTCCCATCCACGAAGTCGGCGAGCGTGATGGCTCCTGCTACTTCAGCATGAAATTCATCGAAGGTGGTCAACTGGACGAAGTAGTCAAGCGCAAGCCGGCTTCGACTTCGGCAGGCAGCGGAATTAATCGCAAAAGTGGCGCGGACCGTTCATTACGCGCATGAACACGGGATTCTGCACCGTGACATTAAGCCAGGGAACATTTTGCTTGATAAAAACGGTGAGCCACATCTCACCGACTTCGGGCTAGCCCGCTTGCTGGATACGCAAAGCAGCGTCACCCGCACGATCGACGTCCTTGGCACACCCAGCTACATGGCGCCGGAACAAGCTGCGGGTGAAACCACAAAACTCAGTAAAGGCGACAGATGTCTATGGGCTGGGCGCGGTGCTTTATCAGCTGCTAACCGGTCAGCCGCCTTTTGCTGGAGGAACAACATACGAAACGATCCGGCTGCTGCGGGACACCGAACCACGCCCACCGCGCGTATTAAACCCGAAAGTAGATCGCGATCTCTCGACAGTCTGTTTAAAGTGTCTCGAGAAAGATCCACAGCGCCGTTACTCTTCCGCACTCGCGCTGGCCGAAGACCTGGAACACTGGCTAAAGCACGAGCCAATACAGGCGAAGCCAAGTGGATTCTTCACACACGCCCGCAAATGGGTGCGACGAAATCCAAGCACGACCGTGCTGGTGACGCTGCTGGTCGCCCTCGCAGTGGGTCTGAGCATAACGGTTTGGAACCGCAAACCCGCGGTAGTAATTCCGAAAAGCGTCGCCGTACTTCCATTTGAAAACCTCAGCGACGATCCGAATAGCGCCTATTTCGCGGAGGGGATTCAGGAAGAGATCCTGACACGACTGGCTAAGATCGCAGACTTAAAGGTAATTTCACGCACGTCCACCCAGCGCTATCACAGCAAGCCTGGCAATCTCGCTGCGATCGCGAAGCAGCTTGGCGTAGCGAACATCGTTGAGGGTAGCGTGCAAAAATCGACCGATCAGGTGCGGGTGAATGTGCAGCTGATTAACGCGCAAACCGATTCCCATCTTTGGGCTGACACCTACGACCGGAAGTTGACTGATGTCTTTGGTGTTCAGAGTGAGATCGCCAAAGGAATCGCACAATCGTTGCAAATAAAGCTCACCGGTCGCGAGGAGCAGGAATTATCAGCTAGACCAACAAATAACCCAGAGGCTTACGATGCGTACCTGCACGGCCTGACTTTTGAAGCACACATGAGTGACGCTGAAGTAGCGAAGATCGTCGATTCCTATGAGCGGGCAGTGCATCTTGACCCAAAGTTTGCGATTGCATGGGCGCGGCTTTCTCGCATCGACGCGAATCTATACTTTACCGCATGAGGACGCTACTCCTGCGCGGCGTGACGCAGCGAAACGTGCTTTGGAAAACGCGCAAAAACTGGCGCCGAACTCGCCCGAGACTCTGCTCGCTCTGGGTTATTATCAATACTGGGTGCTGCTTGACTACGGGGCTGCCAAAACCACGCTTCAGCGTGCCAGCGAAATGTTACCCGGCAGCAGCGAGGCGCCATATGCGCTCGGCCGACTTGCCCGACGCGAGGGACACTGGGATGAAGGGGTCTCCTACTTCGACCGTGCCCTCAGCCTCGACCCACGTAACGTCGAGTTACTTAACAATGCTACAAACACTTACCTTGCGCTTCGACAATTCCCGGCCGTGATAAAGCTCTGTGATCGAATACTGGACATTATGCCAAACGACCTGGGTGCAATAGCAAGAAAGGCCCGCGTTTATCAGGCTCAGGGTAACCTGCAAGAAGCCTCGAGGTTGTTGTCAGCAAAAGACTGGCTGACTTTTGCTTCTGACGACGTCTGGAGCGATCACTTGAGATATGAACGAAAATACGATGAGGCTATTCGATTCCTGCAGGCGCAACTGGCTCAAGCCGATCTCGATCCTGAGACGAAGGCTGGCTGCCTGAGAAATCTTGCTTTGACGCAGCGGGTTGCCGGCGATACCGCTGGTGCCAAGGTTACTGCTGAGCAGGCCCTCAAAATATCGGAGTCGCTCTACAGAGACAAACCAGATGCCCCTTCTTTTATAAAGTATCTGGCTTTTGAATATGCATGCATGGGGGAGAGGGACTTGTCATTAAAGCTAGCTGAGCGCGCAGTGATGCTTCGGCCTCGTTCTAAAGATGCGGCCTCCGGGCCTACGTATGAAGAGAACCTGGCAATAATTCAGGCGTTGGTCGGCGAGAATAGCCGCGCGATCGCAAATTTCACCCAGTTGCTACGAACGCCTTATTTTGGGGGCTGGTACCGAGTACCGATTACGCCGGCACTTCTTGGCTCGATCCGGTGTGGGACCCGTTGCGTAGCGATCCCGCATTCCAAAAACTCTGCGAGGAAAAGACCGACAAAAGCATCGCTGTGCTTCCGTTCGAAAATCTAAGCGGCGACTCGAATAACGCTTACTTCGCTGAAGGCATTCAAGAGGAGATCCTGACGCGGTTGGCTAAAATCGCAGACTTAAAAGTAATTTCGCGCACGTCCACCTCCCGATATAAGAGCAAGCCAGATAATTTGACCGAGATCGCGAAGGAGCTTGGCGTAGCGAACATTCTTGTAGGTAGCGTGCAGAAAGCAGCTGACCAGGTGCGGGTCAATGTTCAGTTGATCAACGCGCAAACCGAGTCTCATCTCTGGGCCGAGAGCTATGATCAGAAACTGACTGATATCTTCGGGCTTGAGAGTCATGTCGCCAAACGAGTGGCGGCATCGTTGCAAGCGAAGCTAACCGGTGGCGAAGAGCAAGCCTTGGCAGTTAAACCAACAAGTAATCCCGAGGCCTACGACGCCTATCTACGCGGTTTGGCTTTTGAAACACGCAACCTCTCCGCTGCCGGCCAGGCCCCATCTTCGGAAGCGATCGGCTTTTATGAACGGGCGGTGCTACTTGACCCCAATTTCGCAGTTGCCTGGGCACGGCTTTCTCGTGTGTATGCGCATATGTATTTTAACCGCGTCGACGCTGCTGACGCCGCTCATGGTGAGGCCGCGAAACGCGCTTTGGAGAATGCGCAGAGACTGGATCCGTACTCACCTGAAACCCTGCTCGCCTTGGGTTACTATCAATTTCGGGTGCTGGGTGATTACGCGTCTGCCAGGGCCACGTTCGATCGCGCTAGCAAAGCGTTACCAGGCAAGAGCGAAGTTCGGGAAGCCCTCGCGCTAGTTGTCCGAAGAGAGGGACACTGGGATCAAAGCATTGCCTACTTCGAGCAGGCTCTTGCTTTGGATCCACGTAACGTGCAGTTACTCGTCGACGCAGCATCCAACTACGGAGAGGTTCGACAATTCCAGGCGGCGCTAAACCTCTATGATCGAGCGTTGGACATTACACCAAACGACCCGGAATTGATAGCAGCAAAGGCCGGAGTTTATCAAGCTCAAGGTAATTTGAAGGAAGCCGCCAAGTTCCTGTCAGAAATAAGCTGGCAGACTGAAAGCGAGGGTATCTCCAAATCATAATAACTCAGCTGAAACTCGAACGAAAATATAGTGAGGCTGTACGATTGCTACAAGCCCGACTGGGATTAGACTATGCGGGTCCGATCTGGAAGATCTGTGAACAGCTGCTGCTTGCTTCGATGCAGCGCCTTGGTGGTGATACGGCTGGCGCGAAGGTTACCGCTCAACAAGCGCGCGATACACTCGAGCAGCTGTACGGAGATCAACCTGTCAACGGCAGTGGTGCAGCATTGCTGTCTCAAGCTTACGCCCTGATGGGGGAGAAGGATTCGGCCCTAAAAGAAGCTGAGCGTGCAATGACGCTCTGGCCGGCCAAAGATCGGGTGTCCGGACCGCAGTTCGAAGAGAACCTGGCAGCGATTCAGACGATTTTCGGTGAGAACAGCCGTGCGATCTCAACTCTCACCCGACTGTTACAAACGCCATATCTTCGGGGCCACGTATTCTGCCTAACGCCACCCATGGTGATTACCTCGGCGCTTCTAAAGCTCGACCCATCCTGGGATCCGTTGCGCGGCGACCCTGTTTTCCAAAAACTCTGTGAGGAACAGCCGGTAGCTGTGAAGTAATGCTGTAGTGGCGGGCGTGTCGCCCGCGTCTAATACGAGCAGCCGACACGGCTGCCTCTACAGTGATCATGGTTTGTCTCCGCAGAATCCGTGGTTCGAAGCTCTTCTGGATTTTCCGCGTAACATCGCGCCGAATTTTACGCATTCCGTCAGTGAAGGAGGAGCCTCGTTAAAAGCTTGTCACCTCTGACCAGAATTTGTAAACCGTGGAAATCTAGAAAGAGGAGCTTGTCATCGAACGGCCATTTATCTGGTGCGTGGGATGGGCAATAGCGACAACGGGTTTGCTGCTATCCTCCGGTTTGTATGCTCAGGAAAAAGCTCCTTCAGCAGTCGAAATGGAACGCGTCATTGTCACTGGATCGAACATTCCCAGCGCAGAAGAGGTGGGGCCAAATCCAGTCGACACCTATCGACCGGGCGATCTCCAGAAACTGGGCATACGCAACGCCACGGACCTGCTTACAAGTCTACCCCAGGAAATGGGCACGACCTCTAACCAGAATGCGGTAGGTGGCGGCGATGGCGCGGTCATACCGAACCTGCGAGGTTTGCTGCCAAAAGAAACTCTGGTTCTCATCGATGGAAAACGCGTTGCCATAGTCGGGATTGGTGGAGCTCCCAGCGCCAACAGCATCCGGCCCGCTGGCGTTGATATCAATCTCATTCCCTTCCCGATGATTGATCACATCGACATTCTGAAAGACGGCGCGTCGGCTGTGTATGGCTCTGACGCGGTAGCTGGTGTGATTAACATCTTTTTGTTGCATAAGTTCCGCGGTCTCGAGATCGGGGGCAGTGTGGGTAACACGAACCTTGGCGCGTCCAATGATGCGCGTGAATTGGAGGGTTGGCTCAAGGCTGGCACTGGAGACGATAAGACCGATATCCTGGTCATTGCCGATTTTTACGATCGTGCTGCCATGTACAGTCCCGACCGCCGGATCGACAGTAACGCGTTCGCGATCCCCTTTGGAGGATTTGATTTCCGTAGCCCGTTTACTTTCCTGGGGCCAGTGGAATAGATCTTTTTCGATTGATCCCGAAGTTATTTTTCAGCGCGAGCTCTCCCTTGCCGCACTCGGCACCTAACGTGGCAACTTCCCCGTTTTATAAGGATGTGTTTGGAGTTGCTCCCAACGCATATCCAGGTCCTCCGGGTATCATTGGTCCTAATGCAAGGCAACACCGTCCACAGACCTTAGGTCACTATGGGTATAAAGGCGGCGGCGATTACTTCCTGTATAACTTCGCGGCAGTGACACCGGAAATTCCAGCCGCGGATCGCCAAAGCTACTATGGCTCGTTTACGCGCGATATTTGCGACCAATACCTCACCGTGTTTGCCGACTTCAAATACACACGCTCATTTTTTGACGCAGGGTTGGCTGCTAGTCCGTTTGTCCGCGATGTATTCAAGGGTCCGAACGGTTTAGAATTTAGCCGCGACGGCATCAGTGTGCCGATCCAAAATCCGTTTAATCCATTTACCGTCGGCGACGCGACTGTAACTTACAATGGTGTTCCTATCCCAGTAACTACTGGTGTCCGCTATCGTTCCATCAACGATCAGGGCCACAGATCGGACAAAACTACTTTTCACGACTTTCTCTTCGACACTGGCCTTCGGGGCGAGTTGGGCGAGTTTGGGGACTATTTCAAGAGTTGGAATTGGGAATTGGGCTTTCGCTACTCCCGAAACGAGGAACAACTCGTGTGGGGCAGCGCGGTGAGCAGCTCTGGCCTGCGCGACGCGCTTCTCGATACCAATCCGGCTTCCGCGTTTAATCCTTTTCTCGGGTTCTTTGGTCGAAACAGCAAAGCCGCTATCAGCAGAGTTTATGTTACCTTGCTCCAACGTGGTGAATTTGAGTTGCCCTTAGGTTATTTCACTGTCAATGGCGATCTGTTCAACCTTCCCGCTGGGCCGATCTCCTTTGCGGCAGGCGTCGAGTATCGTGGCGAGCGGTGGAGGAACACTACCCCCTCGCAGAGCAGCACGTTCGACACAGGCATCGGCTTCACCAATATCGAATCGTCTCAGGTGAACCGGGACGTTTGGGCAATTTACCAGGAAGTGCGATTTCCGGTAACCAGCCCGCTGTGGAACTTTCCCGGTGCGTATAGCGTCGAGTTTGATATTGCCGAGCGCGAGGAATGGTATAGCCAAAACAGCTCTGCGGTTCTGCCTATCGCGAGCCTGCCATTTGTCCCGGCACAACACTCGCAATATAACGCGCAGAAGCCAAAATTTTCGGTCCGCTGGCAGTCAATTGATCCCAAATGGATCGGCGCCCTGACATTGCGCGGCAGTTACAGCGAAGCGTTTCATGCGCCGACATTACCAGACCTTACACCTGCGGGAACAGAGACGAACCCTGCGATTCAGGATCCAAGGGGACCGACTCCTCCAGGAACGGCCGTGCCAGTCATCCAACATGGAAACCCGAACCTGAAACCGGAGGTTGCTTATGAATGGACTTATGGAGCGGTTTACAGTCCGAAATGGATCAAGGGTCTTACGCTGAGTGCTGACTACTGGCATATCGACTTGCGGTCGATTGCTTCCTTTGTTGACGCCCAGTTCATCATTAATTTTGAGAACAGCTTTCCCGGGTTGGTTATTCGTGATCCAACAACTGGCGTAATCACTGAGGTGATCAATCCAAGCCTAAACCTTACCCGCGCTATCGTTGAAGGTCTTGATTATGAAGCGATTTATATCCTGGATTCTTCGATATTTGGTCACGGGGACTTTGGCAGATTGACCGCTACGCTCAACGGCACCTATTTGTCGCGGTTTGAATTTCAGGCGACTCCGTTAAGTAAACGAATTGGGCTTTCTGGTGGCTTTGTGACCGGTGCCTCATTTACAGGCTCGTTGCCGCATAATCGAGCCTATGCCAGCCTGTTCTACGACGGCCCAACTGACACATGGCTCGCCGGCTTTGATGTTGGCGCGACGGTGCATTACACCGGCCAGTACGAGGACGTCAACCAGAGCCTGACCTCAGATCAGTTCAATCGTATTTCCGCCAAACCACAAACGCCAAGAAGCGGGCCTTTGCCGTGGCGAGCGCGAAAAATCCGCGAGTGGACCACTCTTGACCTCATCGCATCCTACACCTTGAACCTGCCGCCGCCTGCGTCAGCTGCCGTGCCAGGTTTAGCCAAGGATGGCGGTAAGAATGTGCAAGTAAAAGATGGCAGGGAGAAAGACATCATTCCGGTTTCCACGGCCGAGTACAACTCATGTGGATGGCGCGCCTGGTTGAACAACACCACTCTTACTCTTGGGATGCAGAACGTGTTCGATTCCGATCCACCTTTCGTGGCCGGAGCCCTGGATAACAACTACGACCAGTCGCTCGCAACCATCAAAGGCCGTTTCTGGTATGTGCAGCTAAAGAAAAGGTTCTAGGCAAACCAAAGTTGTCTAGCTCGGTCGTCCAAATCAACAAGGTAGCCGACTGAACGCCATTGTCCGTCAGGTAACGACAGCGCCGAGTGGATCTACTGTTTGGACACCTGTAGCGGCAGGCGTGTCGCCTGCACTTTAGAAGAATTTGGGGCTTTTGCAGCCGGCACGGCTGCCTCTACAACAATCCGCGTAACCTCGCGCCGGATTTTACGCACTACCTCTGTGACAGACGAACAAACCAAATCAAAACAGAGGAGTAACCATGCAAACGAAATTATCAAAAACAAAGTTATTTAGCAGGCTGGCATGTTTGGGAGCGATCATTGTGATCTGCTCTGGCGCGTCCGCGCAGAGCCTGTTCGTATCGGGACGGGATGCTCGCGGCGGCGAGATCTTCAAATTCACCTGGGACGGCCAGCAAAGCATCTTTGCCTCCGGACTATACCGACCTTCGGATCTAGCCTTTGATAACGCCGGCAATCTGTTTGTCGTGGATTATCTGATTGTGGGCGGTGAACTCCGCGGCAATGCTGCCATATTTAAGGCCACTCCAAACGGAACCCTAACCATCTTTGCTTTTGGTGTAAGTTACGCTTCAAGCCTGGCTATTGATAAGATGGGCAACGCATTTCTTGCGGACTACGACAACGGTATCATTTATCAATACAAGCCGACTGGGTCGCGAGCCGTCTTTGCTTCGGGGTTATATCACCCGGCAGGTATGGCCTTTAACACCGTGGGTAATCTCTTTGTTGCCGATAACAGCCCGAGCCCCGGCACCGGGACGTCTCAAGGCCACATCTATGAGTATAAACCGAACGGGTCGCGCGCGACCTTTGCTCTATTGGATCCGGCTGATCGCCCAGCGGACCTGGCCTTCGACGGCCTGGGTAATCTGTTTATGGCGGACCTGAGCGGTAAGATCTACAGGTATGAGACCAGCGGAGTCCTACGTCCGAACCCTCGGTCGACGTTTGGCTCGGTGCCGACCAGTGCACAAAGCCTGGCGTTTGACGCCGCAGGCAACCTGCTGGTCGTGGACGCTGGCGGCGTGAGCGGCAGCGGCTCTGACATGCCCAACGCAATTTACAAATTCACTTCCCAGGGAACGCGGAGCGCTTTTGCATCTGGAATGGCGCTCAGTGAAACCTTTGCGCGCGTCGCATTCCCGCCAATGGCAAACCAATGAATAACACGTAAGGAAGTTACTCTCAACCAAGGGGCGGTTCATTGAACCGCCCCTTTTAGTTGTTTCAAACACCTCCCGTAACCTTCCGCCGGCTTTTACGCACTACTTCTGTGACGGAGACACACCAACAAAATCAAAATAGAGGAACAAATTATGAAAACGAAAGTCACAGAAACAAGATTCGGATTAGTGCGTGCGTTAACGGTCAGGTTAATCAGCACCGCAGCATGTCTGGGAGCGATCCTTCTGATGTGCTTTAGCGCGTCGGCAGAAAACCTCTTTGTGACGGCGTACATCAACACGCCCAACAACGCAGCAGCCGATTCTGGAAGTGCTGAAATCCTGGACGACGCCGCCTTTGGAGCCATTGCCAAGTTCACTTGGGACGGAAGACAAAGCATCTTCGCCCGGGGACTAAATGCGCCGGCGGATTTGGTGTTCGACAATGCAGGCAATCTGTTCGTGACGGATTGCAGCGATTGCTTGACGCCCCATGCCTCGCTGGTGATCTACAAAGTTACTCCGAATGGAGTGTGGACCACGTTTGGCGTGGAGACGCCTTATCACACTGCATACCTGGCCACAGATAATACTGGCAATCTGTTCGTGGCAGATTACGACCACGGAGTCATCAACAGGTACAAACCGAATGGGTCGCGATCGACCTTTGCTTCAGCGCTCTATCACCCAGTCGGAATGGCTTGTGACAGCGCGGGTAACTTGTTTGTTGTTGATAACAACATGGGCAACCTTCACCAAGGGAGTCTCTACCTATATAAGCCGGACGGGTCGCGAACCGTGATTTCGGTGCTAAGTCCATCCGATCGTCCCTCCGATTTGGCCATGGATAAAACGGGCAATCTGTTCATGGCGGACCTCGGTGGTAACGTATACAAATACTTTCTGTATACCCCCCTTCGCAGGCAGGGTCGAAGCATTTTTGGCTCGGTGCCTAATAGCGCGCGGAGTCTCGCCTGCGACAGCGCCAATAACTTGTTCGTGATCGATGCAGGTGACGTCAACGGAAATGGCAATGCTGTCTATAAATTCACCAGTCAGGCAGTGCGAGCGTCCTTCGCTCTGGGTGGCCTCGGTGAGAGCTTTGCATGCCTCGCCGTTCAGCCAGTTGCATGCTGCGAATAACAAAGAAGCACCATTGCCGTTGGAACCGGGGCGGTTCAGTTGAACCGCCCCGCGGATTTGTAGCGGTTCCCGCCTAATCTCACGCCGTCCCTTACGCATTACCTCCAGTGGACGGCCCTAACAGAATTCTCAATGACGAGAGTTCACCAAGGACCAAAACTGAGAGAAAACCAGGTGATGCAGTCGGCTACTGCGGAGTGCGTCCCTTTTCTAAAACGCGCCGGAAGGAGAATAGGGCCGCCGCTGCCGGACCATTCGAGTGCCTCATTCGCGACATTCGAGTGATCCACGGTTGTTCGTTAATCTTTCCACGTAACCTCGCGCCGCCTCTTACGCATTATCTCAGTGAACGGCCGGAACGGAGTTCTCAATGACGAGATTTCAGCGATGGCCTAACAAAGAAAGCAAAACATTATATGAAACACCGTAACAACGTATTAACCGTGACACTGGTCGCGCTTGCATTTGCATTCGCGCCAATTGTCGGAGCGGCTCCCTCACCTGACGGCGGTCCTATCCGCATCCGCGCTGACGGAGCGCCGTCGCCTGATGGTGACCCCGTCGGCTCACGAATTGCGCCCATACCACGGGTGCAAGTCACTCCTGCGCCACGCCCTAATACCAGCCCTGTCAACCTGGCTGCTAATGAAGCCATCGGCGCGGAGAGCGAGGCAAGCTCCGCGGAATCAGTAGACGCAGAGGATAAGCGAATGCCGGTGATCACTATCCATTGCGTTGATAATGTGACCAGGGGGAAAACCGGAGCATTCGTGTTGAATATGAACCCGGCGATTATGCTCAGTGGAATGTACGTCAAGTTCTCCGTCAGCGGCACTGCCGTTCAAGGACTTGATTATGTTGCGCTGGTATCACCGGCCCATATTGGAGAATCCGGATACGGACTCATCCAGATCCAAACGTTGCCCGACAAGAGGGCATTTTCCGTCCGCAAGGCTTACAGCGTGGTGGTAACCCTGGAAAACGCCGCAGGCTATTCAGTGGGATATCCTAGCTCAGCCACAATGTGGATTAAGCCTTGAACGCGAGGGATTGAAACACTGCAAGGCGCAAAACAATGAAAGCAGAAAGACTAATGGCTGCAGGGGCGCCAGGGAAAGCGCCCCTGCCGGGGTGGTCAAGCCTGACTCTCTCTACTGTACGCGTGCGAAATAACCGTGTTGCGATGCACAACATTGTTGGTGCTAACAGCGTAGATTTCCAGACCTGCCGTTTAGCCGACCCCCTGATTCGGCCGGGCGTGAAGCGGCGCTCGAGGTGGGTTTGGAAATCTGTGCTGTGGTAGTCAGAGCGCGTTCTTACAACTTTAGTTTGTCGTTCGTTAATTCCTGCCATCGGTAAATCTCGTTCGCGAGACGGGAAATTACTGAGCCGTATCGCGCATCCGAATAAAGATTGCGCGTTTCCAATGGATCATCTTTCAAGTTGTATAACTCATCCGAATCTTTATCGCGCAGGCAGAGCTTCCACCCCTCAGCAGAAACCAGCGTCCTAGTCGATTCTTCGATCGCACGCTTGACCATGCGTCGCCGAGCAAGCTTGGTGCCCTTTTTCACTTTCGTCCGGTTCGGAGCCCACTCGACAAATACGTTTTGCTTTGCAGTCGATGTAGGCGACACGCCTGCCGCCACAGTGTCCGGGTTGATCAACGACAGCAGATTTTTGCCGGCGCATTGCGGGTGATTCGCCTGGCCGAGAAGATCGAGCAGCGTCGGCACAAAGTCGATGTGGCTCACTGGGTTCGAAATTATCTTCGCGCGCGTTTGACCCGGCAAACGAATCAGCCATGGAACGCGCGTAGCTTCTTCGAACATCGTTTCTTTTCCAAAAAGATGATGCGCGCCCAGGCTGTCCCCGTGGTCGCTCGTGTGCACTACGATCGTGTCTTCCGTTAGGCCGTATCGTTCCAAACAACCAAGAATCGCGCCGATGCTTTGATCGACCAACGTGACCAGGCCGAGGTAACGTTGCTTGATGCTGCGGTATTCGTCGGGTGTATTCCCGAAAAACAACTGAATCGGCAGACGCTCCCGGTCCAACAGTGCTTCAGCCTGCTGCCACTCGCGCATCAAACGGTACCGCAGCGGAATATCTTCCCTCTCTGGAAGAGTGGCCGTCGCGCCGAGTTCGATTTCATCAATCGGATTCGCATCGTTGAGCGGACCGTTGTAAGGCGAATGCGGTTCGACGAACGCAACCACCAGGATGAAAGGATCGCGCTGATGGTTCTCGATGAAGTCACACGCGTGTTCCTCGAGAAATTTTGGACGCGACAACTCGATCGGCAGATTGCTGATGCCTATTTCCGAGAATCGACCATTCGATTTGTCCGGCGCAATGCCTCTTGAAGTCAGAAAATTGCTGTAGTCCCCGTGACCATCGGTGGAAACGTAATGCTCAAATCCGCGTCCTACCGGCCCGTCCTCGCCAAGATGCCATTTACCGATATAGGCGGTCCGATAATCCTGGCCTTGGATCAGCTCCGGAAAAACGTGAAACCGCCGATCGAGGGGGACACTATTGTGCGTGCAGCCGTTGATGTGTGGCCACGTTCCCGTCATAAGTGAAGAGCGTGACGGTGTGCAAACGGGATGGGTGACATATGTCCGTTCAAACACCACAGATTCAGACGCAAGCTTGTTCAGATTAGGCGCGTGAACCTTCACTCCTCCATAGCAAGCGAGCGTATCCGCGCGTTGCTGGTCGGGAAGGAACAGAATCAGATTCGGCTTTCGTTTGGCGGCCATCAATACAGATGCGCACTAAATCAGTGCTGGCGAGTGACTGCAATGCCTCAACTGTAGCCGTCGCCCTGTGGGCGACGCGCGCGCTTCCCGCAGGGAAGCGGCTACAGGGCTATTTGGACTGCGCGGACATGTCCCCGGTTTGAAAGCGGCCACATGTCGTCGCATCTGTTTTAGCGCCAAAAGCGCTATTTCGCTTTAAGCCTGGGGCATCGCCCGAGGATTTGATTGCCACCTAAACAAGCGCTGAAAGCGCGATTCATCCATATCCTGTGCTTGGACGTGAATCGCGCTTTCAGCGCTGATGCTAGCCATTCCATTTATCCTGGGACGTCGTCCCAGGCTCGATATTGAATGCTGCGTCTTTGGCGCTGCCCAGCGACATGTCCCCGCACTCCAAAATTCATCGCAACGTCTACCGATTCGGTGTTTCATCCTCTGCATGAAACGCTTTTTGGTCTTACACTTTTTCGGTGCGCTGCTCGTTACGATGGCGCACGCAGCAACCAATTTTGATTTGGCCGCAAGAGCAACAAACGAACTGGGTGTCGATCTGTACCGGAAGCTCAGCGGAACCGGCGGGAATCTCTGCATCTCGCCGTACTCAATAGACAGCGCGCTGGCAATGACGTTCGCCGGCGCCGACGGTGAGACGCGCAACGAGATGGCGCGTGTTCTGCATTTTGCAGATGGCGGCGACGTTCCGGCCTCGTTCTCTGCGCTTCAGGGGTCGATCGAACAAATGAGCGCGAAAACGGCGGAGCTGGTAAAAGATTCAAAGAAGTTCGGCGGCCCGAGCGAACCGATCGCGTTGAACATCGCCAACCGGCTCTTTGCGCAAAAGAGCTACGACTTTCGCCAGCCTTTTCTTCTTCTTGTGAAACAAAATTACGGCGCGGCCTTCGAGGCGATCGATTTCACTGAGAATCCCGCGGCAGCCGCGCAGCACATTAACAAATGGATTGCGGACCAGACGCACGATAAAATCCGCGATCTGATTCCCGCCGACGCCCTGAACAAATTAACACGCCTTGTCCTGGCGAATGCACTCTACTTGAAAGCGCCGTGGGCGGATGCCTTTTCGGATAAGACAACGCAGCCGGAGCCATTCTTCGTGCGCGGAGGCGGGCCTGTAGATGCGCCGATGATGCGGAAAAGAAGTGAGCATTTCGGTTACGCAAGGCGCGAAGGATTTACTGTCATTAGCCTTCCCTATGTCGGCGACGATCTACAGTTCGTAGTTCTCCTTCCTGACGACATTAATGGACTGCACGACCTTGAATCGAAACTGAACGCCGACATCCTTGCCGGCTGTGCAAAGCTCGAACAACGTGACGTCGATCTGCATCTGCCTAAGTTCAAGCTCCAGCCGCCCACGATCGCGCTCGCCGAAACATTTCAGGCGCTGGGAATGAAAACCGCGTTCGATATTCCACACGGCAGCGCAAATTTTGACAAAATCGCGCCGCGCAAACCAAACGATTATCTTTACATCTCAAACATCTTTCACAAGACGTTCATCGACGTGGATGAAAAAGGGACCGAAGCGGCTGCCGCGACCGCCGTGGTTATGATGCGGGCCACTGGCCTTGCGCAGCCAAAACCGCCGCCGATCGAAGTGAAAGTCGATCGGCCATTCGTTTATGCCATTCAGCACGTGCCCAGCGGCGTCTGTTTGTTCCTTGGCCGCGTTACCGATCCGCGGTGAGTATGGATATTTCGACTCTGGCAAATCTCATCAACGCGCTTGCGGTCACAGCGGCGCTTCTTTTTGCCGCAGCGCAAGTTAGTTTTTACCGTCGTCGACGCCGGCGCGACGCGATGCTTGAGCTCGTGCGATCGTTCCAGAGCCCGACGTTTTCGCGAGCGCTACGACGCGTCGTGGAGCTTCCGGACAACGCAAGCGCGGCGGAAATACAGCAAATCATGGGGACGGAAGGTGAAGATCTGCTCGTGCATCTGGCTGCCACATGGGAGACAATTGGTGTCCTGCTTTTTCACGGTGAGCTGACGCTGGATATTATCGATGACTTCTTCAGTGGTCCGATCCTGATTTCGTGGAGAAAACTTCTGCCCTACACCACCGATCAGCGGCAACGTTATCAACGCGACACATGGTGGGAGTGGTTTCAATGGCTCGCCGAACGCATGATGGAACGCGAATCAAAGACTCCAGCTGTTCCGGCATATATCGCGCATCGTGGTTGGAAGAAACCGTAAAAAGCGCGTTGCGACCGCAGACGAGAAGGAATTCGGCGGTCGGAAGACCGCCGCTACAGAAGCGACTCAGCAGCGTAACTTAATTCTCCATTCACAATCCGCGCCGCCGGCGTGTACGGATGCGGCTCTACTTGGTTTGCGCCGAGAATGTGCAGAACTTCCACCCCACGCGCTTTGAGGTAATCCGCAATCAGCGAGCGATGGCAACGCCACCAGACTGCTTCTGCGCACACGATAGCAGTCGGGCCGGCTTTCCCGGCAACATTGAGGAGGCGCTCGATTCCTTTTTGGAATTGCTCCGTCTCCATGTAATCGGCGTAACCGCGGAACGAGGCGTTGCGCCACGCGGTGTTGCGGGAGTCGGGGTTGGATTTTCGTTTGCCGCCGAGCTCCGGGAAATGTTCGTGCCGGATTCCGTGTCCGGCCAGCGATTCTGCCAGCGCATCCTTGTTGAACTGCGGATAGCGCTTCGAGCTCGGCCACGCGCGCACGTCGGCCAGCAACTTCACCCCGTTTTCCTCGAGCAGCGAAATGAATTCGTCGATTCCCCGTGTCGAATGTCCGATGGTCCAGATTCGCATGATCCAAGTATAAGACGCGGATTCACATCGAATCGGTTGCCCTACAATTAAAGAACGAGCACAATCTTGCGTGAGCCAATTTCAATTTGGCGGTGATTCGTCCATGGTATTCGTGTAATCGTGATTCAAATTTCCTCGACATGAGCAAAGTTCATCCTAACGCCACCGCCGCGCTTAACGGCCTGCTTCACGACAACATGACGATCGCTGCGGGCGGGTTCGGGCTGTGTGGCATTCCGGAAAATCTGATCGCGGCGTTGCGCGACAACGGCGTGAAGGGCCTGACCATTGTCGGCAACAACGCTGGCGTCGATGGTTTCGGAATGGGAGTTCTGCTCACCACACGGCAGGTGAAAAAAGTCCTGGCCTCGTACGTTGGCGAGAACAAGGAGTTCGAGCGTCAGGTGTTGTCGGGTGAACTTGAACTCGAGCTCATTCCCCAGGGCACGCTCGCGGAGCGGTTGCGGGCGGGTGGCGCGGGGATCCCGGGATTCTACACACGCACCGGCTTCGGCACCAAACTGACTGAGGGCAAGGAAACCAAAGTTTTCGACGGCAAGGAATACGTGCTCGAACCCGGCATCACGGCCGAGCTTTCGCTCGTGAAGGCGTGGAAGGGCGACAAGTCGGGCAACCTCATTTTCCGGAAAACCTCACGGAACTTTAATCCGATGATCGCCAGTTGCGGCAAAGTCTGTGTCGCTGAGGTGGAGCAACTCGTCGAGATTGGCGAGCTTGATCCTGACCAAATCCACACGCCGGGCATTTTCGTCGACCGCATCATCCAGGGAGAAAAGTACGAAAAACGGATTGAGTTCCGCACCGTACAAGGCAGCACGGCCGCAAAAAAAGAAAATCCGATCCGCGAGTTGATGGCGAAGCGCGCTGCGCAGGAGTTGCGCGACGGTTACTACGTCAATCTCGGCATCGGCATCCCGACGCTGGTGGCGAACTACATCCCCGAAGGCATGAACGTTACGTTGCAGTCCGAGAATGGCCTGCTTGGCATCGGCCCCTTCCCAACTGAGGATGAAGTGGACGCCGACTTGATCAACGCCGGCAAACAAACCATCACGACGATGCCTGGCTCGGCCTTTTTCTCCAGCGCCGACTCATTCACGATGATTCGTGGCGGCCACATCGATCTTGCTATTCTCGGCGCGTTCGAAGTGACGGACAAAGGCGACATCGCAAACTGGATGATTCCCGGCAAGATGGTCAAAGGACCAGGTGGCGCGATGGACCTGGTCGCCGGGGTGAAGCGTGTCGTCGCGGTGATGGAGCACACCTCGAAGGACGGCAGCCCTAAAATTTTGAAACAATGCTCGCTGCCCATCACTGGCTTGGGAGTCGTCAACCTCATCATCACTGACCTTTGCGTGTTCGAGGTGAAGCAGGGTGGCGGGCTCGTCCTCACCGAACTGCATCCCGGTGTCACGGTAGACGATGTCCGCGCGAAGACCGGCGCGCCATTCGAGGTCGCGCTTAAGAAATAACTTCTGCGCGCTCTCGCGGACAGACGAGAACAAGCAACGAAGCGATAAGCCAACACGCGATCATCACTACGAAACCTGTGTTGAATGATCCTGTGCGCTGACTCAGGTCGCCGAAAATTTTTGGGCCGACAAATCCGCCGATGCTCGCGGTGCAGTTGATAAAGCCGACTGCCGCTGCTGCTGCTGCGCTCGTGAGGAATGCGGATGGTAACGCCCAAAACGCGGGCAGATAGGCAACGCTCCCGAAACCAATGAGAGTAAACACGACCATGAGCAGCGCGGTCGAATGCGGCAGAAAGAACCAAATCGCGAGACCGAAAGCGGCTGTCAATTGCGGAGCGGCAAAATGCCAGCGCCGTTCCCGTGTGCGATCCGAATTCCATCCGAGCACGAGCATGCCGATCAATCCGGCGATGAATGGAATCGCTCCTATCCAACCAACGTGAAGATCGCTCCATCCGGTCATGCGTTTGAGGAGCGTCGGCATCCAGAACCAAAAAATGTAACCGCCGCTGTAACAAAAGAACAAACCCGAGCGTCAGAATGATCACCGGCGGATGTCGCAGCGCTTGTAAGATCGACATCCCCTCGAGGTGCACCTTTGCGCGACGTTCTTCGGCGAGACGCGAAGCGATCCAATCGCGTTCGTTAGGCGCAAGCCACCGCGCCTCCGTTGGGCGATCGGGCAGTACCGAATAGCGTGACGATTCCAAGAAAAACCGCCGGCACACCTTCGAGCAAAAACAACCAACGCCAGCCAGGTGTTCCCAACCAATTGATCCCGAGGATCGCGCCAGCGAGCGGTCCGCCGAGAATATAGGCGATCGGAATCGCCGACATAAAACGTGCAATCGCTTTGGCCCGATCTTGATAAACGAACCAGTGCGAAAGATAAACAATCACACCGGGGAAAAAGCCCGCCTCGGCTGCGCCGAGCAGGAAACGCGCGCCGTAAAGCTCCAGCGGCGTGCGAACAAAACCAGTGAGTGTTGTGAGTGCGCCCCAGATTATCAGCGTTGTCGAGAGGAGAAGTCTAGCGCTCCAGCGTTCTACCAGCAGCGCCCCGGGAATTTGCAGCGCAAAATATCCAATAAAAAAAATTCCACTGGCCGTGCCAAACACTGAATCGCTTAAACCCAGGTCGCCTTTCATTCCAAGCGTCGCATACGCGATGTTTGTGCGATCGATATAATTCGCGACGTAAAGCAGAAACAGAAACGGCAGAAGCCGCCACGCGATTCGACTGCGCGCACTTTCGCCGGCGTCTGCTTGCAAAGAAGCCATCGTTGCGCGCATCATAACGCCGTTCGAAACGCTCACAATTTAGAAAACGCGTTCGCCGCCCAACTCGGCAAAGCGCTCGCTGCGTCGGTAACACGTGCACAGCGATTTGCCGTTCCTTCAAAAAATCCAGCGTCTCGCGCGGAACATGAAGGCACTCAGCCATCCCTCGCGAAAGGACGACCACTTTCGACCCATGCTCCAGCAGCTCCTGCACATCTGCACTTTGAATACCGGGCCTGTGGCTCGTTTGTGTTTCGAGCCAGTTCCATTCGCGCGAGCCGCCGGGGAAAAGTTTCGCATTTTTATAGGGTTCGGCTTTGCCCTCGACTTCGAGTCGGCCCCACGAAACTTGCGTGATGCGCGGCGAACGATTGCTGATCTGCATGATAAGAACACATAATTTCGCACACGCATCTAATCGAAGCTATGCGACGCGTTTCTGAGATCGCGACGAAGACATGACGCGCTCTATCAACCGCAAATTATTTCGGGACGAACCTGAACGGTAAGGCTATCTCAATGCGGCTTGGTCTTTGCCTTAATGACGTTGGAATAGGGGCTAGTATTGCCGTTGAATGCGCGAACGCGGTAGTAATAGAAGGTATTCGCAGTCAACCCGATTACGTTCGCATTAGTCGCATTGCCCACATTGCGATCCTGGTAGCCAGGCACGTATGTGCCAGAGACAAAGGTGCTGGTTGTGGCGACGTCTAACAAGTAACTGGTCGCGCCGCTGACGCTGGTCCAATTCGCTGTAAAGCCACTGACAGTTATGTTGGTAGCATTCAATGCCGTCGGCGCAGGAAGCGTCGGTGTTGGCGTCGCTGTAGCTGTAGCGGTAGCTGTCGGCGTAAATGTCGCTGTAGCCGTCGGGCTTGGTGGCACTGTCGCCGTTGGTGTGAATGTCGCAGTCGCGGTAGGCGTAAACGTAGCTGTAGCGGTAGCCGTCGGCGTAAATGTCGCTGTAGCCGTCGGGCTTGGAGGCACTGTCGCCGTTGGCGTAAACGTAGCTGTAGCGGTAGCTGTCGGCGTAAAGGTCGCTGTAACCGTAGGCGTAAATGTTGCAGTCGCAGTCGGTGTGAACGTCGCAGTGGCAGTAGGCGTAAACGTAGCTGTTGCTGTAGGTGTAGCCGTAGGCGTTGGTGCAGTACCGCAGCCGGGGAATTTGAACGACCCAATGCGGGTGGCCCAACTCGCGCTGCTTGTGGCAGTATAATATTCGTTTACATGCCAGAACGTACAATTGTCAGCGGGATCGACGAACATCGTGCTATAGTCTCCCCAGCGACCACTAGTGCTGGTCTGATGTCCACCAGATGTGATAAGCGTAGCTTCACCTTGCGCCATGTTATTGGGCGGATCACCCGCTAAACGGCCAGCATAACGGATCTCAGGGTTGAGGGTCGTGCTCGAGGTGGAATAACCGATTGCTACGTTGCCTTGCTGGTCCACGTTGATGCTGGGCATCCAGCGAAACAATCCGTCGCCTCCGTTGTTCCAATCTTGTTGCTGTGCCGGCGTAGCGGGAATTGTGTTACCAGTCATGTTAAACTGGTACCAACGCACAGCAGTTGGCGCGGTCAGAGCGTCGGCGGCGCGAATGATCGTTTGATCAGCGTAAATGGATTCCGTGCCACCGCGGTTCTGATAGACCAACGGATACATAAGCTTGTCACCCAAGGTGTCCAGCCGCTGGGTGCTATTGGTGGTCCCGTTTGGACATAAATTGCTCGTGCTCGCGTTAAATGCGTCCTTGAAGCCGTTCACGGTGATAATTCCGTCGGGTGAATGCGTCGCTCCAACGCCAAAGATGGAATTCGCAGGTGTCGCAAAATCGACATGAAAGCGGCGAACAAAGACTTGGGTCTCGACTGTGCCCGCTGTCGAGGAGCTGTTCACATTCATGAACCACTCCGGTCGACCTGCCGGCGGCGGATCGCCTGTGCGAAAGCTGGCGGGGACCAGGCTGTACTGGTTACCCAGGTTTGCGGGTAGAATTGAGAAGCCGATCGCGTGTGCCGGGCCGCCGTTGACCATGCTGTTACGATCGAGCGCGTAGACGCGCACGCCATTGAAGGTGGTGTTATTGGAAAACTCGTTCATCGAAAGGTAGTACGCGTCGGGCCATAAGCCGAACTTCGGGTAATCACCGAGGTACGTTGGATTCGCTGGATCGACCTGTATCGCATACAACCACCAACCGCCGGAAACCGGATTGCTTGTCTTGCTGACACCGATGCACTGCCAGAACGAAACGCCGGGAAATGCGGGAAACGCAAAATCACTTACCACCCAGCGGTCAGCCATGTGATCGTAGAAAACTACGCCATCGCCGTCATTATTGAGGCCGCAAGGATTACCCACCAACGCGGAAAAGAATGAATTGTAAGTTGTGCCATTGGTGCCGTTTAGCGGGTTACCCGATTTGTCAAAGATCTTGATCGAGGAATTGACCGAATTGATGTAGTGGTTCGGTCCCACGTCGCCGTCGGAATCGGGCGGAAGGCAACCGCACCCGCTCTGGGTTGAGTTCATCCCGGCGAAAGTCAGTAGTGGAGAAGGCATGTTGGGAACCGGCGTCAGCACGCGCTCCATTAACTGCTGAGTGAATTGCGACTGCTGGATCTGGCCTCCAGCCAAGGGGAAAGGATGGCGCCTGCGAGGAATCTCCTCTTCTTCCGACGTTTGCGCGACGTATCGCAGCGCTCTCAGGTCAAGGTCCTGCGACACAGGGCCGACCAACGCCACTACGTCTGGCGTCGGTCTATCGGGTTGCGGCACAGCCGCAGGCGGTCGGAGTGTGGAGGCGAACAGAATCGCCGAGATCGATGTGAGAGCGAGGCCGAGGGCGATTCGAAGTACAAACGCGTGCGCAGAGGTTTTTTGCTGTTTTTTCATGTGGAGTTGGGGGAGTGGAGATTGGAGCGTTAAAAGTTAGCCGGGCCAACTTTTTTGTGGAGGAAGAGTTTTTCAGGCAGTTGTGATCTTGAGTCAAGCGAAATCGACGACTGCAATCACGCCACAACTTCAGTAGTGTGCGGGCTCATCCTACCTACCAGGCACACGGGCGATCAATTCACGCAGGAAACACTCGACCTCCTCGGGATCCTTTAGCCAATAACTCGCTGCAGTTACGTCTGGTTGGTCGCTAACGAGAATGCCGACACCGCGTTTCGCCAGCGCGCTGAAAGCATCTTCGTCGGTACGATCATCGCCGATGAAGATCGGGAACGCGTTCCCGCGCTCAAGTTCCAGCGTTTCCAAGAGCCAGAGCACGGCTTTGCCTTTGTTCCAATCAATATCGGGCAGCAGTTCGTAAACTTTTTTTCCATTGATCCTGCGAAGCTCGCGATGTTTTGCCGCCACTTCATCCACTGCTCGTGCAACTTTGGATGTGTCGTCTTCGTTTACGTTGCGATAGTGCGCGGCCACAGAAAAATGTTTTCGTTCCAACTGCGCACCTGGAATTTCATCAAGCGCTTCGCGTAACTCCATTTCTGCTGCATCGAGTACGGGCAAATACGCCGCACCCAGTTCCCTGCGTAAACCGCCTGCGCCCGCTATATCGAATCCATGGCTGCCGGCGTAAACGATGCCATCGACATGAATTCGACCCCGAACGTCATCCAAATCGCGTCCGCTCAGGATCGCGACGGGCAGACGTCCGGCCAGCGATCGCAGCGTCTCCCGCATTGATTCCGAAAGCCACGCGTCCTCCGGATGACTAACGATTGGCGTAAGCGTGCCATCGTAGTCGAGGAAAACGGCCAATCGATCGCCACGTCGCGTGATCTCATGAACTTTCTCGAGCGCGGATGGAATCATGTTTCGACTTTAACAGGAGCAGTTAAATGAGTTACAACGTTACAAAGGTTACAACGGGCCAGCATGCGATCATCTTCTTGCATTGTAACCATGTAACTCTTTTAACCTTGTAACCGCCTCTTTCAATGAACCGCCTCATAATCGTTTCCAATCGATTGCCGTTCGCGCTCGATTCGGCTGGCGAAGATCTCTGGACCGTTACTCCGGCTGTTGGCGGGCTTGTTTCCGCAGTTGAGCCGATTCTGCGCGAGCGCGGTGGGACATGGATTGGTTGGCCAGGAATCGCGGGCAAAATTCCACAAGGGCCGCTCGCTGAAGCGACCCGCGACGCCGGTTACAACGTCGTGCCGGTGGCCCTGAGCGAAACCGAGCGCAACGAATTCTATTACGGCTATTCCAACGAGGTGATCTGGCCGCTGTTTCATGATCTGCAGAATTTTTGCAACTTCGAACCGGCGTATTGGCCGGCTTATAAGCAAGTGAACGAACGGTATGCGGACGCGATTATCCGCAACGCGCGACCGGACGATTTCATCTGGGTCCATGATTATCACTTGATGTACGTTGCCCAGGCACTGCGGGACCGCAGCACTTCTCAAAATCTGTCGGCGCTAACATTTTTCCTGCACATACCATTTCCGCCGTACGACATTTTTTCCAAACTGCCGCAACAACGGCGACTCCTGCGCGCGCTCCTGCAATTCGATCTGCTCGGGTTACAAACCCGGCGCGACGTGCGCAACTTTTTGCAATGCGGGCGACGCGTCATGCCCGACGCAAAAGTTCTTTCTCGCGGCGAGACGCATGTGATCCGATTCGAGAAGCGGAAGATTCAGCTCGGGCATTTTCCGATTGGCATCGATTTCGATTCGTTCGAAAACGGCGCTAAATCCGAGGCGGTAACCCAAAGGTCGCAACAGTTACGCGCCAGTTTTCCTGATTGCCAGTTGATGCTGGGTTCGGACCGGTTGGATTACAGCAAGGGCATTCCGGAACGACTTCGCGCATTTCGCAACGCTCTCGAGCGATATCCGGAGTTGCGCGGTCGCGTTGTGCTGATCCAGATCGTCGTGCCAAGCCGTGTAGAAATTCCGAGGTATCATGAATTCAAAGGGCAGATCGACCGTCTCGTCGGCGATATCAACGGCCGTTTCTCAACGAGCACGTGGATTCCGGTTCAATATCATTTTCGCGGGCTGGATCGCGAAAATCTTCTCGCGCACTATCGCGCATGCGATCTCGCCTTTATCACGCCGCACAAGGACGGAATGAATCTCGTCGCGAAGGAATATTGCGCATGCCGCACCGATGAGGATGGCGCGCTGATTCTGAGCCAGTTCGCCGGCGCTGCCGAGCAGCTCAAACCAGATGCGTTGCTTGTGAATCCGTACGATGTCGAGCAAATGGCCGACACCATTTGGACAGCATTCCGCATGAGCGAGGAAGAACGCAGCGCCCGCATGAAACGTATGAGACGCGTCGTGCGGAAGGAGAATGTTTTTTGGTGGGTCGATTCATTCCTTGCCGCAGGATCGCAGTTGACGAAAAAGTTTCCCCGGCGCCGTCGAAATCTTTTGAAAAGTTGAAACGGTAGACCTGTGTCCCGACCGGGTCAGGGTTTTAACGGTTCAATCTCCTCGCCCCAAACCGGCTCCTCAAGTTGCAACGCCGAATCCTCCAACTCGGTGCGATTAAATTTCTCATATTGGGCAGAAACATCCGGCCACGGCCGCAACCGCAGTTTGACAGATTCACCCGGTCGCAACCGTGCTGCGTGTGTCCAGACGTTGTCGCGCATGCTCCACAAATAAACCACCGCCTGGGCATGCGCGGTCGCGTCGCGCGAGTCGGTGCCCACAACATCAACCAAATGCAACGCCTCGATGTGATCCTTGTACGGCACGGTGCCCGGCCGCGGTACGGGGGAAATGCTTTCCACCGTTCCGTTGACCTCGATTTCCTGGCCGGGCTTTAAACTCAAAAAGCGAGAAGGTTTCGCTTCACCCAGTTTCAGATCGAGAAGTTTCCAATTCCCAAACGACAACTCCCGCGTTGCAAATTCCCAAATCACCAGCTTTTTGCCAGCCAAACGGTCGCGTCCGCGCGCCAATTCGTTGCTCAAAATTTCGCGCGTAGCGAATGATGCATCGCTGTTTCGCAAAATGCAGTCGATCGGTCGCTTCAAGGCGACGCTCAGATGCTCGCCGAATCCCGCCGATTCGCCCCAGCCCATCGCTTCGAACGAAAAAATATTTGAAAAACTGTCACCGAGCAGAAGCACATCGGCCTCCTTGCTTGGGCGCCACAGTCCGTTGCCAGTGACGACTTGTCGAATGGTCACTTTCTCAGGCGGAAAAAACTTATCGCCTCTCGTTAACTTCAGCATCGCCGCGATGTCCCCTCGCGCGACAATCTCCTTTTCGACAATCGACGGCGGTGTTGATGCTCCCGCCGCTGGCAATTGGAGAGAATCTGCCAGCTTTTTCGCCACAAACTCCATCGTCTCGGGACGCCAATGCGTGTCGGTATCGAGATAAAGTGGCGCATTTTTTCCCTGTTCCATCATGAACATCGCAGGATCAAAGACGCGCACTTTCTCTCGTTCGAGTCGGGCTTTGAACTCGTTGAAGGACGGATTGGGCAAAGCGCCGCTGGCTTCAGCCCGATTGACCTTAGACATGGCGAGCATTTCACCTTCCATACTTGGTTTCACTGACACCGGCAGAACCACCAGATCGATCTCGCGTGCGGCGAGCTGATTGCGAAAATCGACGATCGCTTTAATCGGGTCGGGCTGAACACGGCTCGTTTGCAAACGGTGTTTCAGCCGGCTGCGGATCGAGAAACGGCGGCCCGATCACATGGTCGACATCGGCGCGATAAAACAGCCAGGGATCGTGACCCAAATAAACCTGCTCGTTGCCAGCCCGCAGCACCACCGTGAGCAGATATTGCATGCGGGGCAGAAGCCATTGCGAGACTAACGACTCGTTTTCCAACGAGCGCTCGACTTGTTTCAGATCTTCACCATGCGGAAGCCAGTGCAACGACTTGAAGATAGAAATCATTGGCATGCGGCTGATCGAGCCTGCAGCGCGAAATTCCCCAACCAGCTGAATCGTCGGAACAGCGAGAATTGTTAATAAAAACAGCGCAATAAGAGCTTGCCGCGTTCCCGGCGTGAACTTCGTATTCTTTAGCGCCAGATCGGCTTCCTCTTCGCGCGGAAGTTTACGATGTGCCGCGCTCGGAGTCGCGTCAGCGTATCTCGGCAACGAATATTTCGGCAGCGGTGCGTGAGTCGTCGACATATTCGCTCGCTAGAAAATGAAATAGATAAAAGGGTTGTATTCCTGCGTGGCCAGGACGATCAAAGCCAGCCAGCCGAGCGCGAAACAAGTCGCTGTCTTCGGCCAGGTCATTTCCTGGCTCCAATCCCAGGTCTGTCTTCCAAACCAAACAACGATTCCCGCAGCGAAAATCGACAGAATGTAGTAAGGCTTGAAAATCAGGCCGCCGATCAGCGACGCATTCGGGAACGGCTGATGCAGGTGAAACATTGCACCGAGATATTGGACGGAGCCCTGTAATGTTCCGCCGCGGAAGAACACCCACCCAATCGTCACGATCAAAAACGTTAGAACGATTCGGACCAGCTTGGGCAGGTTATGATAAAGGCCTTTGCGCCCCTGGCTACGCTCGAATGCGAGCATCCCACCATGAAGTCCGCCCCAGATCACAAAGTTCCATGATGCGCCGTGCCAGAGTCCGCCGATAAGCATCGTGAGAGTGAGATTCGCGTATGTGCGTGGCAGGGTGCCCTGGTTGCCGCCTATCGGAATGTAAAGATATTCGCGCAGCCATGTCGAAAGCGAGATGTGCCAGCGCCGCCAGAAATCGGTGATCGATTGCGCCAGATACGGTGAATCAAAATTCTTCGCGAAAACGAATCCGAACATCAGGCCGAGGCCGATCGCCATATCGGAGTAGCCGCTGAAATCGAAATAGATCTGAAACGAATACGCGATCGATCCAAACCACGCGTCGAGCGTTTGAATCGAGCCGGCGTCGAATGCTGTATCCGCGATTTTGCCGCACGGATTCGCCAGCAAAACCTTTTTCGCCACGCCCATCATGAAAAAAGCGACGCCGCGCGCGAATTTATCGGATGTCAGCCGGCGATTTTTGAGCTGATCGGCGAGGAACGAGAACTTCAGAATTGGCCCGGCGACAAGGTGCGGGAACATCGAAACGAAGCAGGAGAAGTCGATGAAGTTGGCCATCGCCTCGGCATTGCCGCGATAGACATCGATCGTGTAGCTGAGGGCCTGAAATGTGTAAAAGCTGATACCGAGCGGCAGCACCACGCGGAAAAACGTGTTCAACTGCGTGCCCTCCAACCCGACGCTTTGCACCAGCGAGTTGTAGGTATCGATGCCGAAGTTGAAGTACTTGAAAAAGCCGAGCACGACGAGATTGCAGACGATCGAGATCGTTATTGCCGTCCGCCGGACACGCGTCTTGCGATGCTCCGCGTCGACAAGCTTTACCGGCTGACCCCATACTCGCCAGACCTGCCAGGTATTATGCGCAATGACCAGGCTCATGAGCCAATCGATGAACGTTGTGCCGAACATGAGCACCATGAACCTCGGCTCGGCCCAGCCGTAAAATGTATATCCGGCAACGATCAACCAGGCGTTACGCCAGCGTTGCTTCGCCCGAAACAGCGCATAGTAAACGAGCAGCGCGAAAGGCAGAAAATAGTAAATGAAAATGTGAGAGCTAAATACCACGCTTGATATTTGGTGATTTTTTCTGCAACACGGTTATAGGAAAACTTCTATTGAAGTCGATACCATTCTTATCAGCCGTCAGCGGATCTTTGGAGCCGACGCGCCCTCGCGTCGCAGGGAGTTACAGCCCGGGGGCGGGCCGTCTCCAGTTTCCAAGCAATTTGTGTTTCTATGCGGCTATTCTTGCTTGTCTCGTTATCCCAGGAGCCTTCGCGGCGGACTCAGGTCCGCTGTCGGAGTTGCAACAGAAATTTCTTAACGAACTAGCAGCCAAATCACGAGCGGCTCAAAGTGAAAACGCGGCAGTGATCGCGGGCGTGGACGGCTGGCTCTTTCTTTCCAGCGATATTCGATTTCTCTCCGCCGGCCAATTCTGGGGCGCGGACGCGTCGAAAGTCAGTCGGGCACATAAACCCGAATCGGCCGATCCGATTCCCGCGATTGTTGATTTTCGTGATCAACTGAAAAAACGCGGAATCGATCTGCTGCTGATGCCTGTCCCGCCGAAGGCAGCAATTTATCCGGAGAAAATTGTGCCCGACGTCGATCTTCATGGTGAAACCGCAGCTCCGTACCTTGGACGATTTTATGACGAGCTGCGGAAACACGAAATTGACGTAGTCGATCTTTCACCAGTCTTTCTCCAAAACCGGACCAATGAGCACGGCCCGGTTTTTTGCAAGACCGACACGCATTGGTCTGGCTTGGGCTGTGTTCTCGCGGCCGAAACCATCAAGAACAAGATTCACGAGAAACTTGGCGGACAACCGCGGAAAGATTACGCAGCAGAATGGAAAGAGATTACGATCAAAGGCGACCTTGGCGACCTTGCGGGATCCAATATAAAGAAGCCTGAGCCGGAAAAGATCGCCGTTCGAACGATTAGCGATAAAGGAACGGGTGCGGCGATAAATCCAGATGCCGATAGTCCATTGCTGATCATTGGCGACAGCCACACGCTTGTGTTTCACGATTTTCTTGGGGAAAAATCCGGTTTGCTTGATCAACTGGCGTATGAGATCGGCTTCGCGCCTGATTTGATAGGCACGCGTGGCTCTGGATCCACTTCGGTCCGAATCAGTCTGTATCGGCGCGCACGGAAAGATCCAGGCTATCTCGCAAAGAAAAAAGTGATCGTCTGGTGCTTCGCCGCCCGGGAATTTACCGAGTCAGACCAGGGCTGGGACAAGGTGCCTGTCGGTCAGTGAGGATGCTAACGTTTACCCCTCAACGTCCAACGCGACTAGCTATCGCCGCGACTGCGTTAAGCATCGCTATCTCTTCTCTCGCTCAAACCGCTCCGGCTTCGACTGATCAACCACGTGATCTCACCGTGCTGATACTCGGCGATTCACTTGGCTTGTGCGGATTTAGCAAACGCCTCGATCAAAAATTTCGCGCCGATCCACGGGTAAAATCCGTTTTCACGTATTGCACATGCGGAACGAACCCGCTGAGTTGGTTGAAAGAAAAACCTTTCACGCACATTCAGACGCATTGCGGTTACTGGAGCATCGAATCGCAGCCGAATTCGCATGGGAGCAAGGAACAGCGCGATACTTACGGAGAACCGAGCGGCCATCGACCTGCATCACACACGGTTCCGAAACTGGACGACCTCCTCGGCACGATCCAGCCGGATATACTCGTTATGCAAACCGGCTCTAACCTGTTCGGCTTGTTTTCAGGCCACGAAAAGGCAAAGCCCGATCGTGATGGGCCGATGTTGCGCAAATACCTGGTCCCATTCGCCAGGAAAGCGATTACGCCGCCGTCGAAATTACGAAAAATTTACTGGATAGCGCCGCCTAAGTCCGGCCGAGTTTCCGACGAAGTTCAGGAATTCGTGTTCGATCAAACGCAAAAAGACCTCGGCGGGGTAACGCAAGTAATCGACAGTCGAAAATTGGTTTCCTATCCCTACAAACACATGGAGCCGGATAAGGAACATTTCATCGGCGAAGACATGAACAAGTGGGCCGACAAAGTGTGGGCAGAGATCGACCGCGATCTCTCCGCCCAGTCATGGTCCGATGTACGGCCGCTTAGCGAATCAATCGCGAAACTGGCGCCCGTGGCCGCGCCGAGTGCAACGCCCGCAACCGCATCGTTGGTCGTAAAAGCGAAACTCGTTTCTAAAACGACACCGATTCGGAAGGAGGAATTAATGCCATACCAGGAATTTCTGGTGGGGTTCCTTTACGATGTTGAACAAGTGATTTCAGGCGAGTACGGCGAAAAACAAATCCTGGTGATGCACCCGGCTTACATCGGCCTGAAGCCGCAATCACTCGATAAATTTCGAGTCGGCAAGCTCTACGAGCTGCAGTTGCGCCCGTTAGATGGCTCGGTTTGGAGTACAATAAAATCGAAGGACGATTCAGGCCGGATCGAGTTGGAACCATACATTCGCGTCCAAGATGAAGCGCGATACCCCAAGACCGCGCGATAAAAAACATTGGTCGCCAATGATTCGCACGGTTTCAGTTTTGCTCGGCTTGCTCGTCGTCATCGGCTCCATCGTGCTGGCCAGTAAATTCCAGAAGCCGCCGCAGAAGCCCTCCGCCCCTCCGCCACCGCCAAAGGTGCTAATGATTGGAGATTCGTTATCTGTAGGCGGCTTTGGTGAGGCTGTGCGGGAACATCTTGAGCACGAGTTCGGGCGCCAGAATGTGGCATTCTTCGCGTCGTGCGGGTCGTCGCCCGAGAGTTGGTTGCAAGATGACAAGGTGTTTTATTCACGGTGCGGCTACCGTGAGAAGACACCCACGACCGATATTTACAGTGATTATCACAAAGGCAAAAAGCCATCACCGATGGCGACGCCGAAGATCGAGACCCTGGTCGACCGATACAAGCCGACAATCGTGATTGTCCAGTTAGGGACAAACTGGATGGATCAGACCCTGTCCGACGATTACATCCGTCATGTCCTCGCCCGATTCGTTAGCGCGGTCCACGCCGACAGCACACGAAGATTGATCTGGATCGGCCCGCCGGATTCGTCGCGGTTCTCAAAAGTACAGAGCCGGATCTATCGGTTGATCCAGCAATCGCTGCCACGGGGTGATCCACTGATCGATTCACGTCGATTCACGCGTTATGTCATGGGGAAAACCGGCGGCGACGGGATTCACTACAATTCCGAATCCGGCGAGGCGTGGGCAAAGCCGGTGAACGCGACCCTTGATCAGATTCTCGCACCCGACATTGCGGCTCGCCGCAAAGTGGCCAGCAATCATTAGCCGCGGAGCGAATAAAGATAAGACGCGGCTGTCAGGTGGCCCGCGAAGAGTTTAAAGAACGGCTTTTGTCATGGCCTTCATTGATAACCTGCAAAAAATTTCAGACACGGTTTGGGAACTGCCTCAGAGTTACAAAGAAGGCATGCGCGTGCCCGCGCGGATCATCGCGACGGAGAAACTGGTGCGCGAAATGGACGAAGCGGTTTACCAGCAGATCAGCAATGTCGCCACATTGCCGGGCATCACGCGCTACGCGCTTTGCATGCCGGATGGCCACAGCGGTTACGGATTTCCCATCGGCGGTGTCGCCGCCATGGATGTGCACCAAGGCGGCGTGATCTCGCCCGGCGGCATCGGGTTCGACATCAACTGCGGCATGCGCCTCATCACCACGAATCTGACAGTGGAAGATGTGAAACCGCGCTTGAAAGAAATCGTCGATCGCCTTTTTCAACGCGTACCTGCGGGCGTTGGCACTCACGGATTTCTCAAACTATCGCATCACGAGTTCCGAGACTTGGTGGAACGAGGTGCGCGTTGGTGCGTCGAGCGCGACATGGGCTGGCAGGAAGATCTGGAGTTTACCGAGGAGAACGGTTGCATCGCAGGCGCCGACGCATCGAAAATCAGCGAGCGCGCAGTTGAGCGCGGCTACAACCAGGTCGGCACACTCGGCAGCGGCAATCATTATCTGGAGGTGCAGGTCGCGCGGCCAGAGGACGTGCGCGACAAGGAGCTCGCGGAGAAATTCGGGATTACGATTCCAAACCAGATCGTGGTGATGTTCCACTGCGGCAGCCGCGGCTTCGGTCATCAGGTTGCCACGGATTATCTCCAAAAGTTCTTGAAAGTGATGGAGCCGAAATACGGAATCAAAATCCTGGACCGCGAACTGGCGTGTGCGCCGTTCGATTCACCGGAAGGTCGCGATTATTTCGCCGCGATGAAATGCGGATTAAATATGTCGTTCGCGAATCGACAGATTATTCTTCACCGGATCCGCGAAGTTTTTTCCGAAATTTTCGGCCGCAGCGCTGAAGACCTGGCGATGCGCATGGTTTACGACGTCTCTCACAACACCGCGAAGCTAGAAAAGCACAGTGTGGATGGAAAAACGAAAACGCTTCTTGTTCACCGCAAGGGCGCGACGCGGGCATTCGGTCCGGGGCACGACGAGTTGCCGGCGCGCTATCGCGAGACGGGCCAGCCGGTGATCATCGGCGGCAGCATGGAGACTGGCTCCTATCTGCTCGTGGGCACAAGTTCAGGCTCCGGAACTTTCTTTAGCACGGCGCACGGCAGCGGTCGCACGATGAGCCGCACCAAGGCGCGGAAACAATGGCAGGGCAAACAACTCCAGCGCGATCTCGAAGCGCGCGGCATTTACGTCCGCAGCACATCGTGGGCGGGCCTCGCCGAGGAGGCAGGTGGTGCTTACAAAGATATTGATGAGGTAATCGCGGCGACAGAGTCGGCGGGAATTAGTAAGCCGGTCGCACGATTTTCGCCGATTGGAAATGTGAAAGGATGATGAGTGAAGAATCCGAAATCCCAATATCGAAATCCGAAACAAATTCGGAAATGCAGAATTCTCAAATTGCCGAGTTGTTTCGATCGTCGGAGTTTTCATGATTCGGATTTTGAATTTCGGACATTGTTTCGAATTTCGGATTTCGAGATTCGAATTTCCTGCAAATGACTCCGCGCACACCAATCACATTAATCACAGGCCCGCTTGGCAGCGGCAAGACGACTCTGCTCCGTCAGATCCTGGCGAGGCAAACTGGGAAAATCGCTGTCGTCATGAATGAGTTCGGCGAGATCGCGATTGATACGAAAGTGGTTGAAGGTAAAAACGTGCGAATTGCCGAGCTCGGAGGCGGCTGCGTTTGTTGCTCGTTGCTCGGGGAATTCGAATCAGCAGTGAAAGAAATCATCGAGAAGATCGCACCCGAGAGGATTGTGGTCGAGACGACCGGGCTCGCCGAACCTGAAGCGCTTATGTTCAACATTGAAGAGGCGCTGCCGCAATGCCGCCTCGACGGCGTGGTTTCAGTTATCGACGCGGACATGCTTATTCGTTTCCCCGAACTGGGCCACACGACTCGTCTGCAAATCGAAGGCGCAGACATCTTATTGTTGAACAAGATCGATCTCATCGAGCCATCGCAGTCCGAGTCACTCGAAACGAAACTTCGGCAAATCAATCCGACTGCGGCAATTGTTCGGACCGAACGTTGCCGGATCGATCCTGAACTGTTGTTTGGAATTGGACGTGAGAGAAAAATCGCAGCGCCGGAACACCGGCATCAATCTGGATTCGAATCTTTCGCATTCACTTCCGGCAAAATTTTTTCGCGCGATTGTTTCGAAGCCTTTGCAAATAGTCTGCCGGCGAGTGTCGTTCGGGCCAAGGGTTTCATTCGTTTAACGGATGGCACGCAGCTTTTCAATTTCGTTGCCGGCCGCTGGGAATTGGAGCGATTTGAATCCGATTGCACGGAAGTGGTGTTTATCGGGAGAAACGTCTCTGCGGAAAAAGACGCGATCGTGAGGGCACTGAAAAAATGCGAAGTTTAGCCAGACGTCATTCCGAGCAAAGTCGAGCTGCAACGCAACCGCCGAAGGCGGAGAGGCCAGGCTTTCAAATCCCGATGCGTTACATTCAGTAGTTCCGCGGGATCCTTCGACTTCGCTGCGCTCCGCTCAGGATGACGATTATTGCTATGCCCTACACATATCTGGAGGAAATCGGCACCGCCGACATCGCCTTTGAAGCGACAGGCTGCGATCTGCCGGAATTGTTCAGCGATGCTGCCGACGCGACGACGAACGTGATGATCGACAACATTGAGTCGATTCAGCCGAGGGAGACACGCCAGATCGAGCTCTCGAACGACGAGATCGACATGTTGTTGTTCGATCTCCTGCAAGAACTGATCTTTCTCAAGGATGCCGAGCGTTTGCTGTTGCGCATCCGAGAGATGCAAATCGCCGAGCGAGATAAAAATTATTTCCTAAAGGCAACAGTCGAGGGCGAACCGCTCGACGCGGAGCGGCATCATCAACGCGCAGACGTAAAAGCGGTGACGCTTCACGGCTTCTCGGTCGAGCGAACGCAGGGAGGCTGGAAGGCGAGAGTACTTTTGGATATTTGATCTTGTAGCGCAGCGGCGGCTCTTTTTGACTTGGTGAGGCGACGTAATCTCACGTTGTGCAGAAAGCATGTCCGTCGATCATTCCCCACAACAAGGAATGCCGCTCTAGCCGCGTCTCTACAAAACGCGACAACGCACTAACAATCGTCCCCCTAGCCCGCGCTTCGCACAACGAAGCGGCTGCAGGCCCTATGGACGAGGCACCGGAGTCGGACGAGGCCGCGGCGTCGGAGTACATCTTCCTTCGCACGGCGTCGGTGTTGGTGTCACCGTCGGAGTGGCTGTGACCGTGCCGGTCGCTGTAGCTGTAGCTGTGGCTGTAGCCGTGGACGTAGCAGTCGCTGTTGGGGTCGGAGTTGGCGTTGGTGTGGCAGTGGCTTCGCAGAAGATCTCCATCGACGCCAGCGGTGTTAGCCCGTCAACATCGTAACCACCTGACAGGTAAATATGTGTGATACCGTCAGTATCAGTCGGGAAATTGCGCCGCGGATTGTTGAACGGCACACCTGTTGTCCAACTGTTCGTTCCCGGATTATAGATGTCCACTTCATTGGAAGGATTGGGCGAGATTCTGCCGCCGCCCATCACATACATGTTCCCGTTGAAGTTCAGCGCCCTGGTTTCTCCAGTCGCTCGCGGTATCGCTGCGATTGTGCCGATACTGTTGGCAACAGGGTCAAAGCTAAATGAGTTCGTGGTGTCGATCACTGTAGCACCAACTGGATCCCAGTCCGATGCGCCTCCTACGTAGATGATACCGTTTATGGTACAGGTTGGCGCATACATGATGCCGACCGGCGTGTTTGTCTTCTGTGTCCACTTGGCCCCTACAGCAGCGGTGGGATCAAACTCCCAGATCTGGTTCGTGGAGGCTACGTTGATGTCAAATCCGCCCAGGATGTAGAGTTTGTTGTTTGCCACCGTAAAGCCTCCTGGCAGGATTGTTCCTGAAGCATCTCCAGGCCAATCGTCGCTGCCAAGGAGAGCAGGGGTATCAGTGACCGGATCGTAGGTGAACACGCGAGCTGTAGCGGTGGTCTGTCCGGCAGTAGAACCGCCCACACAATAGATCTTAGGCGTCCCTGCAACGGTTAATACGCCGCAAGCCATATTGTTCATCGAGGTGTCAGGCAATGTGGAAGGTTTCTGCGTCCAGCTGTTGGAAGTGGGCGAATACTGAAGGAGGTGCTGGAAGTCGGAACCTGGAGTATCCGCAGTGCGACCGCCTACAGTATAGAAATTGCCGTCAGGTTGGAAATAAACTCCCACCGCTCTCACCAGCACCGTAGGCATATCCGGACCAGCCGACCAATTCGGCTGCGCGCAACTTCCCGAAACATTGACCACCCCGGTCATGCCGAGGATACAGTGCGCGATGCATATGTACGAATAACTGCCAGCGGAATTGAATGTGTGCTGATAAACAGTACCAGCGTTGGAAAGAGTCCCAGGGAAACAACCCGTGTCATTAGGCGAACAAAATTGCGAATCGGGAATGCAATGGGGACCACTGTTGACGCTGTGGCCACTGCCCGACCATGTCCATCGCACCGTGTCGCCCACAGAAATATTCACTACGTCCGGGTCGAACGTAAACCCCCCGCCGGGCCCGACGGTCACATCGACAATTTGGCCGGTACCCGATGGGACGCCATTCACAGCTGGCCGTCCGTTTTGATCGACAATGCGCAAGAGCGGAGTTTTCGTATTCGGCGCAGTCTCTCGCTTCTGACCGGATTCAGCCCGCACCAAAATTCCAAGAGCAAAAATGGCCGCAATCCAAAAAGCCAACCGTACTATATTAGATGTTTTCATAATGTTGATTCTCTTTTACGCGTCTTTGTACCGGATTTTGTGTCGAAATCGCAGGTGAAGCTTCTGCGGCTCGGTACGGGCGATATTGCGCAGGGGCCGACGAAAAAGGCAAGTAGAATTTTCGGCAGAACAAAGAAACGTTCGATCTATCGGTAATCAGCGACTGAATTTTCGGAACTGCGCATCTATGGTCTCGGCGCGGGCGTTGGACGCGGACGTGGTGTCGTTCTTGGCCGGGGCGTAGGACCCTGCTGAGCTGCCGTCCTGAGAATCGTCCCAAATGCTCCCACTGCGTTCCCCATGTTGGTTTCAGGAAAAGAAACTCCGTAAAGGTCCTGATTGGTACCGCTTTCCTCACGGACCCAGGTTTGTCCACCGTCGGTTGTTCTTATAATTGTACCTAGCTGACCAACAGCTGTTCCATTTAAAGCATCGCTAAAAGCAAGGTTCAACAACATCTCCGACACTCCGCTGTCCCGAGGAATCCAGTGTTTACCACTGTCGGTCGTTCTAAGAATCGTGCCCTGATCACCAGCCACAATCCCCGTATCGCTATCAGTAAACCAGACCGCTCGCAGTTGGTTTATCGTGCCACTTGTTTGTGGCACCCAGTTTTGCCCGGCATCGGTGGTTCGTAAAATGACGCCGTCATTGCCAACGGCTGTACCGTTGTTGATATCGGTGAAATAAACTCCAAGCAAACCACTGGCTTGACCAATGGACTGCGGAACCCAGCTCTTCCCACCGTCAGTCGTCCCGAGAATGGTTCCTTCGAGGAAACCCACCACGGTTCCATTGTTTTCGTCGGTAAAATGAACGCCATACAGCCAATCAGTTGTGTCGCTCGTTTGTGGCTGCCAATTGCTGCCACCATCTGTTGTCCTAAGAATGATTCCCTCCTCGCCGACAACCGTCCCCACGTCGGAGTTCACGAAATGCACTCCGAAAAAGTTTATTCCATCAAACGGGTCGCTTAATCCGCTGGATTGCCGCAACCAGGTATTACCGCCATCCGTCGTTCTAAGAATCGTGCCATCCGGATTTTCGTAACCCACCGCGGTGCCGGTGTTCGCATCGCTGAACGAAACGCCATACAAATAATTAAATGTGACGACTGGCTGACTATTCCACTGTTCACCGCCGTTCGTGGTCTGAAGAATGATCCCTGCTTCGCCAACAAGAATTCCGTTATTTCCATCGCTAAAGGACACTCCATAGAAACTGTTCGCACCTTGAGGAAGTGAGTATGACGTTTGTTCAACCCAATTGTTCCCCCCGTTTGTTGTCCTGAGAATGATGCCGATGCCGCCGAACTCGAATCCAACAACCGTTCCATTGTTCGTGTCGGTGAACGAGACGCCATATAACGTTTTGGTGGTCCCACTGGTTTGAGGTGCCCAATTATTTCCGCCGTCTGTTGTCCTTAGAATTGTGCCGCTGTCACCTACGGCCGTTCCATTGTTCGTATCAGTGAACGAGACATCAAAAAGAAACTGGGTCCCTGGGTTTGCCTGAGGACTCCAATGTTCGCCGCCATCGGTCGTCCTGAAGATTTCGCTCTTACCGAATGTTCCACCCACGGCCGTTCCCGTATTCGAGTCGCTAAATGAAACTCCAAACAGGGTTTCCGCGGTGCCGCTTGACTGAGGCGCCCACGTACTTCCGCCGTTTGTGGTTTTGACGATGACGCCACCTTCGCCCACAGCCGTGCCGCTGGTGCCATTGGTAAATGAAACGGCGCGCAAGTTCAGCGGTGTTCCACTTATTTGCGGCAGCCAATTAACGCCACCATCTGTGGTTCGAAGGATCGTCCCATTTTCGCCGACAGCCGTTCCGTTGGTTGCATCTGTAAAGAAAACGCCCCATAACGTTTGCTTCGTACCACTGGACTGTATCGCCCAGGTTTTTCCGCCATCCGTGGTCCTGACGATTGTACCGTAATCGCCAACAATCGTGCCACTGTTTGCGTCCACAAGTGAAATACCGCGAAGAGTGTTCCCTTGTGGAAGCGGGTTTTGCCAGCGCCACTGCGCGCCTGGTGGGGTAGTTACACGACCGGTCGCGGTGTCTGCTGTCTTGTGACTTTGTCTAAGCTCAGGATAACCGGCCAATACCAGGCCGCACACAGCTATAATGACGAAAAACGACAATACGATTATTACTCTTCTCATGTTGATCCCTCTTTCCCCTCTTAAACGTACTTGTTAGACTTAACCGTTTGGACGCGCCCTTGGAGTGGGTCGAGGACGTGGCACCGGCGTCGCTCTCGGAGTGGGCGTTGGAGTCGGCCCGGATGATGACGTTTTCAGAATTGTACCAATATCGCCAACTACGGTCCCTGTATTCGCATCAACAAAAGAAACGTCGTAGAGAATGTTGAATGTACCGCTGAAATCTACGCTCCAGTTACTTCCTCCGTCTGTCGTTCTTATGATCGTGCCCCCCTCACCCACAGCAGTTCCATTGTTTACGTCAGAAAAGGAAACGTCCCATAAATGATCGGTGGCTTTGGTCGATTGAGGCCCCCAATGGTTTCCACCATCAGTGGTTCTCAGAATAGTAGCGTTGTTTCCAACAACTGTGCCCGTATTAGCATCAAGAAACGCAACTCCATGAAGAGCTACTCCGGTTCCACTGGTTTGAGGAGCCCAGCTACTGCCGCCATTAGTTGTTCTTAGGATCGTACCACTACCTCCAACGGCAGTGCCCGTGTTAACATCAGTAAATGAGACACCAAAAAGGAAATCGGTTGTACCACTTGTTTGAGGTTGCCAGTGGTTGCCTCCATCCGTCGTCTTAATAATTGTACCTTCCGCGCCGACAGCAGCACCTGTATTTGTATCTACAAATGAAAGCCCAAACAGGAGATTAGTGGTTCCGCTTACCTGGGCGTTCCACTGATTTCCTCCGTCAGTTGTTCTGAGAACCGTACCGGCTTCACCAACGACAGTCCCTATATTCGCATCGGTAAAAACAACCTCAGTTAGTTGATTGAAGGTTCCGCTATTTTGGCTAACCCAGGTATTTCCTCCGTTGGTTGTTCTGAGAATTGTCCCGGAGGCTCCGACACTGCTACCGGTATTTACGTCGGTGAATGTTACTCCATAAAGTGTCTGCGTCGTACCATGGCTTTGGATGGTCCAGTTCGATCCTCCGTCTGTAGTCGTTAAAATTTCTCCACCAAAGCCGACGATGATGCCGTTGTTTGCATTCACAAAAGAGACTCCATAAAAGATCTGCAAGCTTCCGCTTGTCTGGGGATTCCAACTACTTCCGCCGTCCGTCGTCCTGAGAATCAATCCCACCGGTCCGATAGCCGTTCCGGTATTGGTATCCGTAAAGACAACATCGTGGAGGTCGGAAGCAATCGGATCAGTCTGCGGGAGCCAATTTTGCCCACCGTCCGTTGTCCTCAGAATCGTGCTATTTGATCCAACAATACTGCCAGTATTAGCGTCAGTGAAAGAAACTCCGTTGAGTGCGTTTGTGGTGTTGCTTGTTTGAGGTGCCCAGTTGCTTCCCCCGTTTGTGGTCCTCAGAATCGTGCCATTGTCTCCAACTGCGGTGCCGTTACTTGGGTCCGTGAATGAGACGTCATTAAGGTTGTTTGATGTTCCGCTGTTTTGTGGCACCCAGTCTGTTCCGCCGTTTGTGGTTCTTAGAATCAGTCCGTCTGAACCTACCGCGGTACCTGTATTCGCATCCGTGAAGGAAACGCCGAAAAGGACGTCGCTCATTCCGTCTCTCTGAATGACCCAATGACTTCCTGCGTCCGTTGTTCTTAGAATAGCGCCAAAATTCCCTACCACAGTCCCGATATTTGGGCTGATAAAGGACACGCCATACAAATCGTCTTCCGTTTCGCCTGTAATAACCTGCCAGTTGTTACCCCGATCTGTTGTCTTAATGATGGTACCTCTAGCTCCGACAGCGAATCCATTGTTCGCATCTCCAAACGAGAAATCCTGTAATGTGTTACCCTGCGGCAGCCGATTTTGCCAGACCCACTGCCGGCTTGATGAACCAGCTGGCTCTATATTAGCCAGATTGATGGCTGAGCGGCTTCCGGTGTATCCACTTTTCACCGTCAGTGCCAATCCTAACGCTCCGATGAAACTCAAGACAAACAATGCGGGTTTCAGATGTGTGTTCATATTGTTGTTCGGAACGACAACTAGTTTGCTTTAAGCAAGCTAGGGGCGAGGCCGTGGCGTTGGCCTTGCCCTGGGCGTTGGAGTCGCTCGTGGCGTGGGGCTCACGGTAGGCGTGGGAGTGGAACTCGGGGTCGCCGTCGCTGTTGGTGTAGGCGTAGGGGTAGGTGTTGGTGTTGGGCCTGCTACGTCCGTGCCGTAACTTCCCTTGGCGCTAGCCAATAAGAGCCGCGAAGTGCCCGCAAACGCCAATTCACGCGGAGCGACGACATTCTCAAGACCATTTGAGAAAGGCGCGAACGATGCTCCACCATCCGTTGAACGAAGCACCGCGTCACCGCCGCTCAGTTGAGTAACAAAGACCAGCTGATCGTCGACGGAATTACAGGCAACGTCACCGATCGTTTGGTTTCCTGTGAAACCGGTAGAAGCCCAGGTCGCACCACTATCAGTGGTACGGAAGAGGCCTCCCGACTGGAAGCTAAGCCAGCCAGATATCAGGAGGGTCTGCGGATTGCTCGGTGAAGCGCACAACCGCGGACCTCGGAAGAACGCTGGCAACCCGGTCGACGAGTCAAACCAGGATGCGCCACCATCGGTCGAGCGCAGCGCACCGCCAATGTTATCTCCCGACTCGCTGTTCCAAGCGGCGACCATATTCTGATCTGTCCCGTCCTCGATGATTTCAATGTCAGTTATTCTGTGGAAATCCCCGAGCTCATAAACCTTCGTCCAGCTATCCCCGGCGTCAGTGCTGCGCCAGATCGTACCTTCGAAGCCGGCCACTCCGAAGTCGGCGCCGCCGAGCAGGATGAGATTGGGATTGTTGTGGCTAAAGCGCATTGTATCGAGATCGGATTCAAACAACGGGCCTTGGTCCGGACCAAGAGGAGTCCAAGTCCCGTTACCTTCGCGCCGGTATAGGCCTTCTGGCGCTACTGACGAAGGTCCGGCAGAAATGCCATAGAGCGTGCCATTGGGAGCAAAGCGCACCGCACTATAACGTGTTGGAGGGGCGGATTCGAGATGCCAACTGCCGCCCCCATCGGAGGAAGAAAACATGCCGCCATTGTTTTGACCTTGGAATGCTACTGCGATCTCATCTGCGTCGAGTGGATTAGCATCGATGGAAAAGAGATCTAGTTCGGAAATTCCTCCCGAAGACTGGTCAAAGGTCTCGCCGTTATCGGTCGACCGAAACACTGCCAGCGAACTGGTACCAAGGAACAGCTCTTGAGAATTTCCAGGACGAAACCGAATCGAGCGTCCGGCTAGTGCCTGGGTATCTCCGATTCCTACCTGCCACGTGGCACCGCCGTCAGTGGTTCGGTTTACGCCGCCGCCATCTATTGCTGCAAAAATTGTCTGAGTGTTATTGGTGTCGACGGCAATATCTTCGACTACCAGGACCGGCCATGTGCCGTCATGCAGCGGATTCCAAGTTACACCTAGATCAGGTGACTCATACAGGCCCACAGACTGTGAGCCGAATAACAACCCGCCGCCAACCAGCAGACGTGTGCCGTCATAAACCACTGCGTTCATCGGATTGCCTGGCAAACCAGCCGAGCGATCGCTCCATGAATCGCCGCCGTCGGTGGTGGTCCAGACCTCCCCGCCTCCGAAATCGCCCCCAAACACCGCTATAACCGTGTTCGAATGGGTTGGATCGACTGCGATCCCACGACACGAGATTGGCGCTGCGAGAGGAGGCGTCCGATTTTGCCAACTTCCGCCACCATCAGTCGAGCGCATGACATTGACCGGCTGCGACCCGGCAGCATCAGCTATCCCAGCCCACAGGATAGAGGGATCTTCCGGGTCGAGTGCAACGTCGAAGATTTGATCGTTAGCGCCAATACCCAGGTTCAGTGTTGCCCAGCTTAGACCGCCGTCCGTGCTTTTTCTAACACTGTCCTGAGTTCCGAGGTAGGCGGTGCCGTCTGCTGCGAATTCGATATCGAAGACACTAATGCCGTCCAAGGGTGGCACCTCAGACCACGTGCTACCTCCGTCGGTCGATCGATAAAGTGTCCCACCGAAGCTGCCACCCGGTGCGAGGCCAGCTAGAGCGATGTTGGAATCAACAGTCGAAGCAGCAGCATCAAATACATCGCCGCCCGGTGGCCCCAGTGAAAACCAATTCCCACCACCAGCCGGCCGGATTGCACGAGTGCTTCGCTGGTGCAGCGACAGGAATGACATGCCCCCCGAGCGATTTCCTAGCCGGTCGAGACGCAGTGCCGAACCAGGATTGGAGGAGACGCCGTTTTTGGAAGATACCGCTGAGGAAGTACTGCGTACGGCCTGCGGTGAACCGGCTCGTGCTGCGAACGTTTTAGATATCGCACCAAAGCTAGCCAGCAAAACACATCCGATGAGTAACGCTACCAGGAGCCCGAGTAACACACGAGATCTGGAATAGAAGTGATTGGAATTCGAAGGACTTTTCATTGCTAGTTTTTGTTACTGACGTTTCAAGGTAAGGGGCGAGAAAATCACGGGCGAGGCGGAGGCGTAGGACGAACCCTTGGCGTCGGAGTAGGACGCGGTGTTACGACAGGGGTAACTGTTGGCGTTGCAGTGGGAGTGGGAGTTGCAGTCGGCGTCGCTGTCGCCGTTGCGGTGGGCGTCGGTGTCGGTGTAGGCGTCCCACTTGGGCAATGGTTGAAAACCATGTGCGCGCTTAGTGCACCATTCTGGGCTCCAGGTGTAGCCGGGTTAACTGTGCCAATGTTTCCATTAATGGATGGCCAGGCATCCATTGTCCCAAAGGTTCCACCGATCGGAGTAGGATCGCCGCGGCGCGCAGCTATTAAGAAATTGCCGTCCGTCAACCCAAGCACAAGACGATCCTCAGTCCCATTGCTATCGAGATTAGTCCAGAACACCACATTTCCCGCCGCATCGATTGTCTGCATTGGATTGCGCGAAAACGCCAACCCAAGGCATTGTCCACCGTCAACAGAATCGAAGAACACGATGACCTTGCGCCAATTTCCAGGAGCTCCTGCGAACCAACCGGAATTGATGGTATCTGGAGTAGGACGATAATCGGCAAAGAAGGCAATTTGTCCGGAGTTATTGATTGAAGCGGCCTGCATATCAAGGTAGGTCCCGCCGATCGGAGTAGGATCAGGGACTTTCACATACCATTCATCCGTCTGACCTGTGCGAACGACTATGCCACGCTGAGTAATGCCACCACTCACAATGGCGCGGAAAGCGATTTGACCCGAATCATTGATGTCGGGTAGCGGACCAACCGGGATGTTTGTCCCGTCTTGGAAGCCCGCACTCTCAGTTCCGAGAAAAGTGTACGTTCCGCCGCCAGGAGCGGGATCGCCGACGGCAGCCACTTTCGTTACAACACCGTTGTCCCACATGAATATGTCGCTGTTAAGGGTGCCTACCGCGGAAGCGAGAAAAACGATCTTTCCGTTATTGTTAATTGAGCCCGACCCAACTGCCCCAAACGTGCCTCCGAGCGGCGAAGGATCACCAATGGCAGCCACCTTCACAATTTCCCCGGTAGCACCGCGATAGAGAAAGAGCGCGCGTCGCGAACTGCCACCATTCACATCGCAGAAAAAGAGCACGTCGCCCGCATCATTGATATCGGGCGTGAAAAAGGTACCGAAAAAGAAGCCGCCGAAATGTCCGCCAATGGGTGAATCGTCACCGCACATTGAAGTGGTGTCTCCACTTCCACCCGGTAAGCCACACCCAATAGCAATTGCAGTGATGGTGCCGCCTGAGTCTGCGACGAACACACCCTGATTCCGATCGGAGCCGTTGACCTGCGAGTTAAATGCAACGCGCCCGGTTGCATTAACGGTGGTGGGATTAATGAAAGCCACCGGGTCCAGCGTTCCACCGTTGGTGTTTGGCGCGACCTGGCCGTGCGCGGCACGCAATTCGACGCCACAAATTTCACCCGATGGAGAGCGATTACTACTGAATCTCCAATTCTGTTGTGGCAACGAGATCTGCGGTCGCTCCACAGTATCGTGAATTCTTACGACAGTTTTTGCGCCGTTACCGCTGCCAATCTGGTTCGATGGAGTCCCGGAAGTAGTCAGAGACTTGATCCCAGACGCCGGTTGTCCCCGCGCAATCCATATCAGATTGATGGTGACAAAAAGGAGAACGATGAACAATGCACCTCGAAGGAAGCGCGTGATGATGGTCGTAAGCAGCCGTTTATTCATTCCTGGTTACCGGTTGGATAAGTTTGAGCGAGTTTATGAGTTCGATATTTGTGGATTCATCTCAGTGAGCCGATTGCCGGACGCTGTCGCGGCGTAGGATGAGCTCGGGGCGTCGGTGTAGGCCTAGGCGTAGCGATGGGAGTAACTGTAGGAGTAGCACTCGGTGTGGGTGTCGGCGTTGGTGTTGGTGTTCCCCCCGGTTGGCCGCCGTTTGCGGTCCAAACTATTGTGCCAGTGTCACCAAAGGCGATCCCTCTCAACGCGTCGCTGGCGAAGGAAACGTCGTTGAGATTGTTGGAGGTCCCACTGGATTGGTCACTCCAGGTAACACCATCATCTGTGCTATGTGAAATCCGGCCGCCCGCGCCCACCGCGAATCCGCTGGTCGCCTGTGGAAAATTAAGTCCCTGTATCGCCTGATCAAAAAATAACGTTGACCAACTCACACCCGCGTCAGTCGTTCTGGCGATAGCGCCGCGTCCATCGAATACGCTTCCCGAAACAACGCCGGTGTTTTGGTCGAAGAAAAATAAGTCAGTACCACCGCCTTCATTTTGATCAAAATAGAACGCGTGAAAATTAGCCTCATCCCAAGTGGCCCCGCCATCAGTGCTGGCGCCAAGGAGCGCTTGAAAGATCGAATTCTGCCCGCCAACCAACGCCAGCGTCGGACTCAGCATCTGCGCGCCCGGGAAACCGCCGCCAAAGAATCCGCTTTGACCGATCTGCCACGAAGCGCCCGCGTCGGTCGAATAAAGAATGTCCTGCGAATCGCCACCGATGATCCCATTCACGCCGCTGAACGAGACGGAACGAAGAGCGTCTTCCACCCCGCTGGTGACGCCTTGCCATCCGGCGCCCCCATCAGTGGTCCGGAGAATCAGGCCCTGCTCACCCACAGTAACGCCTTGAGCCGCATCGAAGAAATAAACGTCGTACAACGCGTTCATCGTGCCTGACGTTAGGGGTGACCACGTCATACCGGCATCCGTGGTTTTAAGAATTGTGCCGGCATCGCCGACCACGAAACCGACTCCCGAATCAAGCAGATATCCGCCATTTAAGTTGTTCGTTGTTCCCGACGTAGCGGCGGACCATTGTCCAAAGACGGTTACGCTCGAGTAGAAGACGAGCGACAAGACAAGATGAACGGTTTTATCCCTAAACATAAATTACATCCCCGTTGTAGTGATTAACCCCTGATTCCCTAAAAAGAATCGGTTACCTTTTGGGGCGCCCGATTTCTTGAAGCAGCTCTATCTGAATCTGCTGAATCTCAAATAACCGATTATATTGACGGCGCAACAGGTGATCGAGTTTCTCGTGCAGATGCCGGATCTCGAGCTCCGCTTTCAAATTCACCTTGTAATCGTTTTCCGCCCGCAACCGGTCGCGCGCCTCGGAACGGTTTTGACTCATCATAATAACCGGCGCCTGCACCGCAGCCAGGCAGGAGAGGACCAGATTTAGCAATATGAATGGATATGGGTCGAAGGCGTGTGTCACGAGCATGATGCCGTTGACTCCGATCCAGACGAGAATTACCGCCCCAAATGTGATCAGGAATTTCCAGCTCCCGCCGAATTCGGCGATCCGGTCGGAGAGCCGCTCGCCAAACGTGAGTTTCCTTTCGAACTGTTTAATGATGTCGCTCGAAAGGATCTCATGCTGTTCCAGGCTTTCGATGACTTCCTGGTCCAGCGCGGTAAGTTCGCCGATCTCGTCTTCCAAAACTTCTTTGACGTAATCCTTCCGAAACTCGCCTAGATCTTCGAAACAGATGAAGGCTTTGTTATCCAGGTCGGGGACTTTCTTTTTGATGAAGTCCAGCAGGGAAGGCCGGATCAATTCGGCGATCATTCCGCTGTTTGGCGACTTCGACTTCTTACAAACCTGGCAGACAAGTGGTGCGTTGCTCATTGGGATTCGCTGCCGAATTAAATCGCTTCTACCCACGTTGTCGATGCCATGTTGAACGGAAAGAGCGATATCTTGGACATTGGATTCACGCCAGATCTCCTGAGCTGTTGTTAAAGAAGAGAGGCTGAGTCTTGCCCACAGAAGCGATTAGGCAGAAAAAGATTGCGACATGGCAAAGACAGAGGCGTCGAAGAAACCCAACCCTGTAAGGCGGTTCTTTTCCCTGCTTGGGCCCGGCCTGATCACTGGCGCTGCTGATGACGATCCCTCCGGTGTCGCTACCTACACAATCGCGGGCGCGCAGCTCGGAACCTCACTACTCTGGACGGCATTCATTACCTGGCCGCTCATGGGTTGCGTTCAATTCATGTGTGCGCGTATCGGCATGGTGACAGGACTCGGACTAGCCGGCGCATTACGACGAAAAATTCCGCGGTGGATGTTGATCGTTGCAGCACTCGCACTTTTCGGTGCGAACTCGATTAATATCGGCGCCGATCTTTCTGGAATGGCGGATGCCGCCGAGATGCTGGTCGGCATCAATTCGCATCTGTTCGTGATTATCTTCGGTGTTGGCATCGCTTTTTGGGCAGTGCGTTGTCGTTATTACCAGATCGCAATGATCTTGAAATGGCTCGCGCTTTGTTTGTTTGCCTACGTGATCACCGCATTCGTCGTGCGGCCCGACTGGGGCGCGATCGCTCGCGATACGTTTGTGCCGACCTGGCCGAAAGATCATGACACGTGGCAAAACCTCGTCGCGATTCTCGGCACAACCATCAGTCCATATCTGTTCTTCTGGCAATCATCGCAAGAAGTGGAACACGAAAAATCGATGGGCCGCCGGATGCTCGTGCAGCGCGAAGGAGCGACCAAACGCGAGATCATCGACCGCAAACTAGATGTCGGTATCGGCACATTCTTTTCGAACCTGGTCATGTACTTCATTATCCTGACCGCTGCTGTGACGCTCCATAAACACGGCGTCACCCAAATTGAAACGTCCAAACAAGCCGCCGAAGCGCTCCGGCCGCTCGCCGGCTCCCTCGCTTATTTCCTGTACACTGCCGGTTTGGTCGGCGTGGGTTTGCTCGCGATTCCGACACTCGCCGGTTCCGCCGCCTACGCTTTCGCCGAGACATTCAAATGGCGCGAAGGACTCGATCTTCCGTTCAAAAGCGCACAGCCATTTTATATCGTGCTGATCGTTTCCACTCTATTAGGGATCGCGATGGATTTTCTCAATATTAATCCTGTTAAGGCTCTTTTCTGGACGGCGGTGATTAATGGCGTGCTAGCGCCGTTTTTGCTCGCTGGCATTCTTCTCGTGGCGTCCGATCGAAAGCTGATGCAGCGCCAACCCAGTTCGTGGTTGTCGCTTGCAGCGGTGGGGGTCATTACGCTTGTGATGTTTGGCGCTGCGGCAGCGATGTTTGTTCTGTAACACTGTCCGTTTGATCTTGTGTTAAACTCATATTGTCGATTTTCAAGGCCAACTCGCATGGAAGAAGCGGAAGTCCCTCTCGAGCATCTGCATGAGCATGTGAAGGAAAGCGCTGAACACACCGGCGAGGCTTGGATTTCATGGGTGGCCCTGACCACTGCGATTCTCGCCGTTCTGGCTGCCATCGCCAGCCTGCTTTCTGGGGAATACGCCAATGAAGCGATGATGAACCAAATTGAGGCCTCCAGCCAATGGAGCTATTACCAGGCGAAAAGTATTAAGTCCGCTGTCGTCGACGTGAAAATAGCGTTTACCGCCGCGACCAGACGAATCGGACCAATCGAAGCGTGCTCGTTACGAAAAAGAGCAGGAGGAGATAAAATCGGAGGCCGAGCACAAGCAAGCCGCGGCGAAATCGTATTTTCACAAGCACGAAGTGTTTGCGCGCGGCGTGACCATGTTTCAAATCGCGATTGCTATCGCCGCAATTTCCGCGCTGACGAAGAAGCGCCGTTTCTGGTTCGTGAGCTTAGTCTTCGGCGCGGTCGGCTGTGTGTTTCTCGTGCTCGCCGCGATGACTCGTTGAAACTAGATCGGGAATTGGCGTTCGCTTCCGACCGGAGACAACGTCGCTCGCAATTCGACGAACTTTTGTCAGCCACCGACGTGCCCAGGCGTACTCTGTGGCGAGAATTGCCAATCCCACCGGAATCACCACGAATGCCGGTCCGGGCAAGACAAGCAAGGCAATCCCGATCAGCAGGACGGTTGCACCGACCACCGACACGATCACACGCCTGACAACTTTGATGTTGTCGAGGTTCCAGTGGCTGAATAAGCGTTTGATCGAAAATCGCATGAGTAGTTCCACGCCCAGGCGCACGATTTTTCATGAAATCGTCGCTCAGGGTTTGATCGGATCCGTGTTTCGGTCGGCAAGAGCGACGCGCAAACGATCAAGAAAAGGAACCTGCCTGGACTTTAATTTGCGCTTGGCGATTTCCTCGGAGAAGAAACAGACCCGATCGACCTCCGGAAATTCTTGATATTTCCCCGACCGCGGCGGCCATTCCAACTCGAACAGATTCGATTTACACTCGAACGGTTCCGGTAAATTCCCTTCAAACGCCCACGCATGCACAATCTTGCCGCCTTTTTGTTGGATCCAGCCAAGCTCAATCCATTGCTGAACATTTCCGGGGCGAAATCCCACTTCCTCTTCAAATTCAATTTGAGCGCGCGTCAGCAAGTCTTCTCCGGGACCTGCTTCACCTTTGGGAATCGTCCATACGCCGTCATCTTTGCGGACGAAAAACGGTCCGCCCGGGTGCGCGAGTAGAACTTCTATTTCGTCATTTATGCGACGAAACATAAGCAGGCCGGCGCTGATCCGACTCCGCGTTGGCGTTGACTTTTCGCGCACTGCTTACTTTGCCGCGTTCCTATGTGTGGCGACAGGCGCGACGTCTTTTTTGCCCCAGAGATGAAATGTATAGGTGAAAACGATGTAGCCCATGAGGTCATGAGCGGGACCGTTGTTAACGTATAGCGCGGGATTGAACTGAAAATCGGGTGTGACGTTGCAGGTAAACCCGATCGTGGATGAATTTTCGGAGCCGCTTTGCCAATCGACTTGCAATCGCCATCTCTCGTTAAAGTCGTAGGCGTAGCCGAGGATGGCCTCGTTTTTGTAACCGGCATGAATAAAACCAACGCACACTTTGTTATGCTCTCCCCAATATCCGGCCTCGATAAAAGGCTGGGGATCGACATCCAGGTGTGGCGACCAGTTCACGAACCCAATCGAAAGAAGATAAGGCTCTTTCCTTAACAGCCCGATCTCTGTGCCCAAGATCCATTCGTCAGGTTGAAATCCCCGAAACACTGCCACTTCACCCCAATCAGTCAGACCCAGTTCCGCTTGAAGTTGATAAGGATTCGCAATCCGCTTGTCCTGGATTTGGAAACTCAACGAGAAATCGCCTTCCGGTTCCAGATCGGGCGTCACGATCTGACTCAGCCCTTTTGTCGTTGCGAAGGATTTTGGACTGCTCGCGAGCATGACAAATAGCGTCATCACCACGATGGCGACAGAAAACCTGACTGTCTTGTTGGTCGCCGTTTCCATTAGTTGATCGTTCGAGTAAAACTGTTGCTTTCGAATTTGTCGATTCTCTGTTGAACCCGTTGCAGTCGATTTTAACCTTTCAATAAATGCGCGTACTAGCCATCGACGCTTCTTTGCGCAACACCGGTGTCGCAATCGTCGACGCAAACAACGGCAAACCGCAGTCTGTCTATTTTGGAACCATCCACAATAAGAACGCACTGCGTCCCTCATCGTGCCTGGTCTGCATCCGCGATCGCATTGCTGAATTAATTCGCGAACACACACCGGACTGTTGCGCGCTCGAGTCTGTCATTTACGTGCAAAGCTATAAGACCGCGATTATTCTCGGCGCAGCGCGCGGTGCGGCCATTCTGGCCGCAGCCGAAAATGGATTGCCAGTATTCGAATATCCGCCAAAACGAATCAAGCAATCCACTGTCGGGCGCGGCGCAGCAGGCAAAGATCAGGTCGCGTTTATGGTGCGGGCACTGCTCGGTCTAACCGAAACACCGGGTGCCGATGCCGCAGACGCGCTGGCAATCGCTCTTACCCACCTGCGCATGCACGAAGCAGCGGCGCGCGGGCTTCCCGGGGGGATGCAAATATGAATAGAGAGGCGAACTCCCGCCAGCCTTTGGCACGAATTCCTCTGGGCGAAGATGGCGCGAGGGCGTCGCAGGAGGTCCGCCCTTCACTGTGCGTGCGTTGGCTGGGGCGAATGGAATTTGCGCCCGCGCTCGCACTGCAGGAAGAAATTGTGGCGAAAAAGCGGAACGATCTTTTGTTCGAAGATCAATTGTTTCTCCTCGAACACGAACCGGTTTACACGATTGGACGCACGCCTGACCGATCTAGCTTGTCCATCCCTGGAGGGATTCCCCGAGGCGAATCAGGCAGCGCGCATTTGCCGCATCCGCTCTTTTCGATCAACCGCGGCGGGCAAGCGACGTATCACGGCCCGGGCCAATTGATGGCTTATCCCATTATCGATCTGCGCCGGTGTGGTCAGGATTTGCATAAATACCTGCGCTGGCTCGAACAACTGCTCATCGATGTTCTCGCCAAATACGACATCGCCGCGCACCGGCGCGAATCGCTCACCGGAGTTTGGGTCGAAAATCGCAAGATCGCTTCGATTGGGGTTGGTGTTCGTCATTGGATCACCATGCACGGATTCGCGTTGAACGTGTGCGGCGATCTCTTGCCTTTTGATCAAATTGTTCCGTGCGGAATCGCCAACGTGGCAATCACGTCGATGGAAAAGGAAACGCAGCGAGCGTTCACAGTTGCCGAGGTCGCACGAGATGTTGAGAAACTCGCATTGGATTCGATTCTCACTTTGCTCGTTGCGCCAGCAACGCAACTGATAAACGCTTAGCTAATATGATTCCACTCGAAGACAACGCCGGCGACATCATTGGAAAGGCGCAGCGCGGCCTTGGAATTTCCGATTCTGCGCTGGCGGAAAAAGCGAAAGTGAATGCTGAGACAATTCGGAAACTGCGAGATGGCGATTTCGACGAAACGGCTTTGTTAAGCGTTGCACCGGTTCTGGGCCTTGGGGGCCGCGCGCTTGGCGAAATTGCCAAAGGCGAATGGCACCCGGAGAAAATCGAATCACTGGATGGTCTCGCGCAATTCACCACCGATTACAACGGTATGGCCGTTAATGCTTATCTCGTGTGGGATCCGAAAACTCGCGTGGCCGCAGCAATCGATACTGGAGCTGATTCCAAAGAAATGTTGCGCTTTGCGAAGCGCCATAAGCTGGACGTGCAACTAATTCTCCTCACCCATGCGCATCCCGATCACGTCGCGGATCTGCCGGCTCTCCGCGAAGAAACCGGCGCAGACGTTTTTACGCCCGCGCGCGAACCAGTGCCCGGCGCAGAACCGATCGACGAAGGAAGAAAGTTCCAGCTTGGAAATTTGCAGATCGATACACGCCTGACATGGGGTCATTCCCCGGGCGGAATAACCTATGTTGTGACCGGCCTCGCGAATCCAATCGCCATTGTCGGCGATTCGCTTTTTGCCGGTTCGATGGGCGGCGGCAACGTGTCGTATCGCGACGCCTTACAAAACAACATCGAGAAAATTCTAACCTTGCCGGATCAAACGATTGTCTGCCCCGGACACGGCCCTCTGACCACAGTGGGCGAAGAGAAACAGCATAACCCGTTTTTTGCAGGCAGAGTGTGATGTTAGATGTGAGATGTTCGATGTAAGATGTAGCAGAAGATGGATAAACGTGAGCTGCAGGATCGAACTAAACAGTTTGTGCTGCGTGTGCTAAATCTCGTCGATGCACTACCGTGTACCGCTGGCGGCCGGGTGATTTCAATGCAGCTCGTCCGAGCAGCCACTTCTATAGGCGCAAACTATCGTGGCGCTTGTCGCGCTCGGTCCCGAGCGGAGTTTGCGGCTAAATTGGGGGTCGCAGTAGAAGAAGCCGATGAGAGTCTGTACTGGCTCGAGCTCGTCCGTGACGGCAACCTTCTCCCCGAAAAGAAGCTCTCGCATTTGCTAAAAGAAGCCGACGAATTAACGGCCATCCTTGCAAGTGGTCGTAAGTCTGCGGTCAATACATCGAACATCAAACATCGAACATCTTACATGGCATCATGAACATCGGATTTGTTGGAGTTGGTCGAATGGGCGCGAACATGGCGCGCCGGCTAAAGGATCGTGGTTTTCACGTTACATCTGTTTACGATACCAACCGTGCCGCGGCCACGGAACTCGCGTCGGAGCTTGCTTGCGCGGCCGCGCAAGATTTGTCGGAAGTCACAGCAGCCTCCGACGTTATCTTCACAGTGGTAACGGACGATAACGCGATGCGGAAAATCTTTGGCGGTCCTGGCGACAATTTGCTGGTCAACGCGCGCGGTAAATTGTTTGTCAACTGCGCCACAATTTCGCCGGACGTGCATGTGGAGATCGAGAAACTCGCCGACAAAGCCGGGGCGCAATCGCTTGAAGCGTGCATGGCGTCGAGCATTACCCAGGCGCGCGAAGGAAAGCTCTACCTGATGTGCGGCGGAAACGAAGACGCGTTCCGAAAAGCCGAACCGATCTTGAAAGAGCTTGCCGCCCAAATTCGCTTCGTCGGAAAAGCCGGCGAAGCCGCCAAAGTCAAAGCGCTGGTCAACATGGTGATGAATATCAACACCGCCGGCCTGGCCGAAGGACTGGGCCTCGGCTCAGCACTCGGTCTCGACCTAACGATGCTGCGAGAAGTTTTTTCCCAAACCGGCGCGAACTCGCGCGTCCTCGAAACCGACGGCGAAGACATGCAAAACCGCGAGCACAGCTGCTTTTTCTCCGCCGCGCATGCAGCCAAAGACAGCGGCATCGCGCTCGAACTCGCGCGCAACCTTGGCCTCAACCTGCCGCTCGCCCGCGCCACAAAGGAACAATACGATCGAATGATTGCCGAAGGCCTCGGCGAACTCGATAAATCCGGCATCGCCGAGCTCACGTTCAAAGATCGCCACAAACGCTCCGGCGATCGCGTCTGAGTCGATGTTGCACTCAGGCAGCAAAGAACTCGCACTTCGCCTCAAACCCCTTCAACTCGAATTCACCGAGCGGACGTGTTGCAATTAGTCCGCGTAGTTTTGTGTGCGCTGCTTCACTCACACAGCAAGGCTCGCCTAACGAACTGGCCAGTTTTTCAAGACGAAAGATCAGATTTACTTCGCTCCCCATCAAGCTTTCTTCGCCCATCGAGGCAACCCCGCCAATCGCGACGGCCCCAAAGTGAACAACAAAGCGAAACTCCGGCCATTGTTTTCGTTGCAATTCTTTGAACGCGGAGATGACCGCAGCGATCTCTTCCAGGCTCGTAGCGGCACCCGGCCAATATGCAAGAAAACCATCACCGAGATATTTATTAATCATCCCGTGCTGATTTTCGATGATCTCATTGCAACTGAAAATCCACCTGCCCAGAAGAACATCCAGATCATCGCTCTCAACGTGGCGGCTGAGCGGCGTAAAGCCGCGAATGTCCGCGACGAGAAGCCAACACGGAACCTTCTCGATTTCTCGCAGCGTTCGTTGCATCACGTCCGTCTTGTACTCTTCTGAAATGGCAAGTGGCTGCCGAAACTTAAAAACCTGATCGCCGATTGTGATTTGATCCCCATCGCTTAGTCGAAAGGGATGATGAATTCTCCGTTTGTTCAAAAACGTTCCGTTGCTACTGCCAAAATCGATCAGCCAAAGTTCGCCGATGTTCTGCAGATGAATAAGGGCGTGCCGGCGCGAGACTCTAGGTGAGTCGAGGACGATTGTGTTGGCGGCAGTCCGTCCCAGTGAGCAACTGCCACGGATCGAATAGTGGGTGCCATCGGTTGCTTCTAACCAAGCACCCTCCTCTAGGGGGGCGTTCACACGAAGACATTCTATCAAGATGTGATATCAGACGCAAAGGTGTGGCACGAGTTTCTCTGCGCGCCAACCGGAGTGCCGGGTGGGAACGCGCGCATCGAGGTTTGAACTTCCTTTCGACGCTAATGTTGTATACTTGGCCAATGTGAGTAACGAACGCGCAGGCGATGTCATAGCCGCGACTTCGCGCGAGTTTGCCAGCGGACAAAAGGTCTTTGGCCGCTACACCCTAATCAAGGTCCTGGGGCGCGGTGGAATGGGAATCGTCTGGCTGGCGCGCGACGAAGAGTTGGAGCGCGATGTGGCGCTGAAATTTCTTCCGGATCTGATGATCCAGGACCGTTCGCTTTTGGATCAGCTCAAGCGTGAGACAAAACGCTGCTTGGAATTGACGCATCCCCATATCGTTCGGATTCACGACTTCGCGCACGACGAACGCTCCGGGTGCATTTCAATGGAGTACGTCGATGGCGAAACACTTTCAAACTTGCGAGCCGAGAAAGAGCAAAAAGTCTTTGAACCAGATGAGATTACCGTCTGGATCACTCAGCTTTGTGACGCGCTCGATTATGCGCACAATCACGCAAAGGTCATTCATCGTGATTTGAAGCCTGCCAATCTCATGGTGAATCAACGAGGCGATCTCAAAGTGGCAGACTTTGGCATAGCTCGCAGTCTCGTTGATTCAGCGAGTCGACTAACCGCGGAAGAGGGCCGGAGCGGCACCCTCGTTTACATGAGTCCGCAGCAACTGAACGGCGAGCGCAGCACACATCTCGACGATATTTACTCGTTAGGCGCGACCATCTACGAATTGCTTACGAGCAAGCCGCCATTTTACTCAGGCAATATCGACCGACAGATTTGCGAGCGAATCGCTCCGTCTATGAGGGACCGGAGAAAAGAATTCGACATCGAGCCGGCATCCGTTCCAAAGATTTGGGAAGAAGCGGTGGCGGCTTGCCTTGCAAAAGACCTGTCGCGGCGGCCGCAATCGGCAGGTGAGATTACGCAGCGGCTGCAGCTACCCTCACGGCAGGCGACAAAAAGGACGCCCTTCTCCATAGTTGGAAAAAGGAAGCCAGTGTTCATCACTTGGATCGCTGTCCTGGCTGTTCTAACGTTCGTTGGCTTGTACTTCGGGGTATGGAAGAAGGAACCAAAACAGGTATCACAGACGCCGACAATTCCGGAAAAGTCGATAGCTGTAATGCCATTCGACAATTTGAGTGCGGATCAGGACAACGCCTTCTTCGCCGATGGCGTACAAGATGAAATTCTCACGGATCTGGCAAAGATTGCGGATATAAAAGTCATTAGCCGTACCTCAGTGGCGCAATACAAAACGGGCGACAAGCGTAATCTGCGTGAAATTGCCAAGGCGCTCGGTGTGGCCAACGTGGTCGAAGGAAGTGTGCAACGCAGCGGCAATCGTGTGCGGGTGACCGCACAGCTAATTGACGCTAGGACTGACATGCATGTTTGGGCGGAGCGGTACGACCGCGATTTAGCAGATGTTTTCGTCATTCAGAGCGAAATTGCTAAGAGGATTGCCGACGAGCTGCAAGCCAAGATCGCTCCAAAAGAAAGAGCAGCAATAGACAAAGCCCCTACTACAGATCTTGTCGCATACGACTTGTATTCACGCGCGAGGGCTCTGTGGGGCAATGTCTCCGATCCAGTACGTGCCCGAGAGAACCTGACCGAAATTGTTCATTTACTCGATCAAGCTGTCGCCCGTGACCCAAACTTCTTATCGGCCTGGTGCCTTCTGTCTAGAACACATGGCGCTGTCTATAGGCAAGGTTATGATCGAACGTCGGGAAGACTTAGTCTGGCTGATGCCGCCAGGCTAACCGCCTTGCGGCTCCAGCCCGATGCTGGCGAGGCACACCTCGCTTCAGCTAATTATTACTATTATTGCTTCCGGGATTATAATCGCGCGCGCACTGAGCTTGCTGTTGCGGGACGCACACTTCCAAATAGCCCAGAAATATTCCAATACACTGGCCTAATTGATCGCCGGCAAGGTCATTGGACAGACGCAACGCGCAACTTGGAACGCGCACTTGAGTTGGATCCTCGTAATCTTTTCATTCTCCAGCAACTGGCTCTGACTTATGCGCTCCAGCGCCGTTATGAGGATGAGGTGCGAACCTGGGATCGCTTACTAACAATTAGACCGGACGACCCCTTGACGTCCATTTCCATTGCCCAAGTTGCGCTGCATTGGCGCGCCGATACAACGCCTTATCGGCGGGTCTTAACCACGATGATGTCTGAAAATCCGGTAGTTGTACGCGAGATTGACGACCCGGTATTTGCGCTTTGCGAGCGGAGTGCAGATGCCGCGGCTAGGGCTCTTGCAAACTATCCACCTGGGGGCACATCGGTGAATGGCGTTAATTTTCCCTATGCGTATTGGCAAGGGGTCTTCGCTCGCTCTCAGGGCGATTTGGCGCAAGCGCAACTAGCCTTCGATGTTGCGCGCAGCGAGGTGGCACGCACGATGGAGAAGCAGCCTAACTTCGCTGCGGCTATCAGTTTGTTAGGAATGATCGACGCCGGTCTCGGCCGAAAGGATGATGCATTGCGCGAAGGCCGACATGCGTGCGAATTACTGCCCATTTCTCAGGACGCAGTAGATGGAGCCAGCCTCGCCATTAATCTCGCACATATCTATGCTTGGACCGGCGAGAAAGACCTAGCTATTGAACAAATCGCGGCGATCGAACGCGTTCCCAATCCGCTCAGCTACGGACTTCTCAAACTCCACCCTTACTGGGACCCGCTGCGTGGGGATCCCCGATTCGAGGAAATCCTTTCCTCTCTTGCACCTCGATGAACGTGAGCTTGAACATTCACCGACCCGTCCCCGCAAAGAATGCTACGTACGAAGCTTACTCCCGGGAAGTCCCACTCCTGCGACGTACAATACCGATTCACTTATGCCGTCTATCCCGAGTTCCTTTTCGATCAGTGTGTCCTTAAACGCAGCAGTGCAAAACGGCGCCAATTCGAGCCACGTTGCGACCAAGCAGAATGTCTGGCACAGGTGACCGGCATCAAGAAGCACGACTCGGTAAGCGCGCGCCCAATGGTACTTCCACATAGTTCGCTGGAAGACCGCCGTCATGAAAAACAAAGCAGCTGCTTTTTTTACGTAACGCTGGCGGGCGCAGTAAAGCCATGCTTTGCGCGGAGTGGCGCGGGGGTTGATTCTTTCTAGATGATGGAATCCCGGGTGATAATGATACAATCCGGCTGTTAAACCTTTGACGCGCAGTGCCATTAGATATACCTCGCCGGGATGACGTGCACCCGCCGAGGGACTGGTCTTCAACAACAGTTTACCAAACAGAGGAGAATGTAGGGATCCGGTTACACCCCATACCAGAGATAACAATTGGGACACTTTCGCCAGTGTGAGCTTTTCACGTGAAAATTTTCGATGGGTTCTCCTGGCCATCAGCACCTGTATGAACTCAGAATCAGGGCAGTTCCGTTCAGGCAACTTTACCTTCTTCGTTCCCTTGAATGTTTTGAAGATTCTTGGCTGACGCCGTTTCGGTAGAATTGCTTTTAAGCGATTAAAACTCCAATCACTAGGAATGTAACGAGCATCCTTCGTCGAAAAGTGAAAACCGCCTTCGGGCAGCCACGGCGACCACTCTTTTGCGATCTTGCTGTCCTCCTTTGCCTCAGGTGAACCTTCCGGAACGAGTAGGGAATGTTTCACCAAGCCACACACAGCTGAACGAACACTTTTTTGTGTGTATTCGTCAAAATGCGCAACAGCTTCTTGAAGCGTTCGCCATTCGTTAAAGTAGTCGAGGACTTCGCAAGTGAAAGGTGTGGCGGAGACAGTTAGTCGTCGGGCGAAATTATGAAATCGGAGACGGCCGTCTCGCCAATAAGCGAAAAGGCCTCTCGCAGTTCGCAACTTAGCCGTTTGCAGGCAAGTCAAGGACAATGAGGTATGTGGTTCATCATGTCATCCAACTCTTGTCGGATCTTTTTTATTTTCAATCGCAGATCTTTATGCTTCTTTCGAGCTCTCCGGATCTCAGCAGTTGTCATCGTTTCCCTGGAGCGTCTGGCGGTTTTATTTTTCCCAGATTTTTGGTCGTTAGGCATTGTTCGTATCCTTTCTAAACGACGAAACTTCGTTTCGAAGTCCAAACGTCTATCCTCTTGTATTCAAACACGCTGCAGAGCGTCAAGGAGTATCGAATGAGTGACGCTCGGGTCCCTAATCAGCCGACGCGAAAACGCACGTCGCGGATCGTTTTGCTGCCGAAGCGTTGTTTTAGTTTACGCAGGACTTGGGACTTGGAGATTTGTTCGAGCTCGTAGTGCAATGCTGGTTGAAGCACGCGGACGTAGAGAACGCCTTCGCGCAGCGCGACTGGAGTTGAATGCGCGGCTATGAAGTCGCCGACGATTCTTGACCAGGCGTCGATTACTTCGGTTTCCCGCAGCCGTTCGCGCAAACCGAGACGTTGCATCAGTCTCGGCATCAGCTCGGACGGTGATTGCCAACGGTCAGGTTGTACCTTTTTCCTGAGGCAAACCGCGCCATTCAGCGATCACGGCGGCGCGAAGTGCAGCATTCATGGAGTGACGGACTCCAATTAACCTGGCGAGGGAGCGGGCGAGACTTGCGGGCGTTGACCAGGAGTTGGAACGCGGGCCGGCGCAAAGCTGCGCCACTTTTCCAGTGGCATCGCAGCGATGGTCATCAGTGCGAGTTGGCTGATCATGAATCCAACCAGCCACGGAAACGCTTTTTGCATGAAACCGTAGGAATGCAGGCCGACGCCGAGCATGTTCACGCCGAACCACGAGAAACTGGTCACGATGTTGCCGAAAAGCGCCATGATCATCAAACCGCGTTGCCGGATGAATCCGCCCCAGCGCGCGTGCAACGTGATTGCGCACCAAAGGACGATCAGCACGGCGCCATTTTCTTTCGGGTCCCAGCCCCAAAACCTACCCCAGGATTGGTCGGCCCAGATCCCGCCGAGCACTGTGCCAACGAAACTAAACAGCGTGGCGAAACAAACGACGCCGTAAGTCATTCGCGCGAGCGAATCCGCGGTTTGTTTGTTTAGGGACCTCGTGAAGACACCGCGCACGACATAAATAATGGCAAGCATACCGGCGAGAAACATCGCGGAGTAACCGGTCGTAATCGCGACGACGTGAGTGGCGAGCCAGATGTTGGTATCAAGCACCGCCTGCAACATTTCCAGTGTGTCACCGCTACCTGCGAGATGGTGCGCGATGATTAAGGTCACAAAACCAATTGAGCCCGCGCACGCCGCCCCAATGCCGTCTCTGAAAATGCGTTCGAGTATCAGCGCAACAATGACCGCGCCCCAGCCAATGAAAATTGCCGATGAATACAAATTGGTGACGGGCGGGCGCTCTTGCAGATACATCCGCGAAAACAAGCCGAAGGTATGAATGGCAAGCGCAAGGAGTAAGACGTAAAACGCCGAACGCCTGAGAACGCTGCTCGCTCCGAGCCACGACGCGCACGCCAGTAGGAACGCCAGCACGTAAAGCGCCATGCTCTGACTGAAGGGCTGAAGCCGATTGAACAAGAATTCGAACGATGCGCGTTTCGTCGTGTTCGGCTGTTCTTTGGCGAACCAATCGGTCATGAGCTGCACATGCTGATTAAAGAGCGGCTGATCGTTTGCTCGATAGGCGTCACCGACCCTTGCGTATTCAATAACGACCGGATGAATCTCGCCGATGCCGACGGAGCGGAGCAAACTGTTGCCAACCGAATGCCATTCACCATTTGGCCCAAGTGGTGGAACAGCCAGGACGTATGCCATATCTGACAGATGTTCGTAGCGCTGAATCATCTGAGCGACGTCATCGAGCTTGGTTTTATCGAAATCTTCGCCCATCGAGCGTTGACGCGCCGCCGTTGCTGCCCCGGGAACACTGGTCGCGAAACGCTGAAGTTCCGCAGCGAAATTTTCTGTGTTCTCGGGTTGAATGCTGTTTTTTAATCGCTGATACAGCGACAGTCCGTTCCGCAAATTCAGGATGGCGCTTTGGTAGGCCGAGCGCTGCACTGCTTCGAGTTTGTCCGATTGCCCAGCTTGTTCGTCGATCTGCTTTAGGAATGGCGAAAACTCGGCCATGCTAAAATATTTCCGGTCGCTTTGTTGCCAGCCGAACAAGCCAAGGACGTCCGCGTTTTGCACGACAAACACCGGGTATTGATCGGCAACGGGCGCATTGAACAAAGTGTCAGTCAGCCATTGCATCGCGCTGAGGCGCCTGCCGTTTTCGAGCCGAAGCTCCTGTTTCCCGTGAATGATTAAAAGCGAATTCCGTGCGACGGTATCCAGCGGCTTCATCCGGCCTCCGACGAGCACCGGGATTTCGCCAAACTTCCTGAAATCAAAAGCGTCCTTTGCCGTCTTTGGCGGCAACCAATTGGCGGCGATGCCAGCGGCAGCAACGCCCACAATGATCCATGGCAGGAAACGCTTCATGCGATTGCCCTCCGCCGTTGCGAAAATCCTACGAGATGAAACCCAAATTGCACAAGCAGACCGGCAGCGACAATCACGCACGCTACATAAGGCGCAATGAAGCTCGGGTTATGGACCACCTGCAGAATCGTTGCCGAGTCGTCCTTCTGAAATCCAGCCTGATAAAATGTTTCGCCGCGATAGCGCAGCGGATGATTCATATAAATCAGGACGTCGCGGTTCACAGAACGCTCGGGATCTATCAAAGTAACTTTGCTTGAAAAATCCTTCGGGATTTCGGTGCCAGCATATTTTTCGTGCGTGAACTTTTGCAGTGTCACGCTGTAAGGCTTGTAATATCGCGACGGGCGCAGCATGATCCTCCAGGTGCGACCGTCGCACGCAAAGGTCTGCGGCGCACCAAGCGCATCCGAAACCAACCATGTGCCTAACGAACCGCCATCTCTTGGCAGAATTTCGATAGCAGCACTCGGAACATCACGTTCATCGACAGCTGTTGCGCGCATTACAGGCTCGACCGCGATCATTGCACCGGGTCCTTGATTCGCGATCGGGCGCGCGCCTTCCCCTGCCTGGCTCAACATCTTCAAACGCGAATTTTGGTAAAAGTTTCTGACTGCAATCCGGAACGGCAAACTGGAGTGGTCGATCACCCGGTTATGGCGCAGCACGGTGTCGGGAATTGCGGTCACCTGATCGAGCTCATCGCCACTCGTGTCGATCACGGCGAGCTCCGTCTGGCGCATGTCCTCGGAATAGTTCTTCGCGTCGCCATTTGCCAACTGCATATGACTCTCCACCGCGAACAGATCGGTGAACAAGCCGCCAGCCAACATGATGATCAGCCCGGCATGGGTGAGGTGAATTCCGAGTTTCCGCCAGGACCAGCGGAAACGTTTTAGATGGGCAGCGATTAAATTGATCAACAAGACAGCCCCGATGAGATGGCCACCGGGAAAAATCGGGATCTGGAATCCGCGCCCGTCCGGCGGCCACCAGACAAACATGCTTTGGAAATAACGCTCCTGCGCTTCGTGTATGCCGAGATGGACCTGCGCAAGAGTTCCGGCAAAGATCAGCGCCATCCCCGCCGCAAGACACACGATCGTCAGCTTCAGCGATGTAAAGATGTCGACGAGCTTGCGCAGCATGTTTCTAAAATCGAACGGATTCGATGAATTTCACGAAATTCGGTTTTTCTTTTTCAAGAGCAGCGGTTGGTCCGGTCGCCTTGAAAAACCAGACGCGTCCGTCGTGTCGCGTCCAAGCCGCAATAGTGCGCGTCTTGTTACCAGCAATGTCGGTGGTGGAAAACGTTATATCTCCTGTTTTGAGAGGAGTGACTTGCGAGGTCACGGCGTTTGCGTCCACCGGTGTGAGACCGATTTGTCCGCGCCACCGATTGACGTTGTCGGCATCGCTTCCTCCATCTCCGGGAAACGTCACAATGGAGATGTCGATCTTAACACCGTCTTCGGCGGCCGCGCTGAAGCTGGCGTAGCGCATCGAAGAGGGCGGAACTTCTGTCCAGCCTTCAGGCGTTGTCCATTTAATCGAGGGCGCGCTAGTCGTCTGCGGCGGATCAGCCGCTACTTGCGGCGGGCCGGTTTGCGTCTGGGAGTTGCAAACTGCAGCGACCCATTTGATGAAGTCGCTTTTTTGGGCCTCGGTCAGATCGGCGTTGCCGCGCATTTTGAAAAAGAACGTCGCATCAGCAGTCGTCACCATGGCGGCGATGATTCTGCCGTCTCTTGCCGGATCGGCGTTATCGGGGAGTCCTGCGAGATCGACAATGGTCACATCGCCTAATGAAGTGTGCAGTCGCTGTGCCATTTCTCCGAGTTTCTGTTCGGTGATTGGTGATTGACCGAGTTGCCCCAGCCAGCGGTTCACATTCTCAAGAACGTTCCCCGCGGCGGAGCCCAGACTCACAAATGAAATATCTGCGACCGCGCCGTTGTCGCCTTTGACCAGAAAACTTGCCTGACGCATTTGCGACAGCGGCTGCGCTTCCCAATTCGACGGCGTCGTCACCGCAGTTTCCGCCGCCGGCGGCGCGAGACCGCCTGGCATCCGAGGTGCACTCGTATTCGTCGGCATCGCGTCCTGTTGCTGACCCACGGATTGTTCGGGCGGGGCCTTGGAAACGCGATAGACCTTGATCTCGGAGTTCTTATCGCAGCTAACGAGCAGGACAGAAAACAACCCCAGGTTAACGATGAAATATTTGCTAATTCGCATGACCCAACAGACACCCGATACCTGCCATCTTAATTCACTTCAACGAGAGAGGAAGAATAACCCAAGAAGCATTGCAAGAAACGGATTCATTTTGATTCGAACGGTCGAAATGGACATTGCACGCTGCGGGCCCGCGGCTTCAAGGAAGTTGCGGTCCACCAGTATGGCATGTCACACAGGCAAACTCAGAGAACTCTGAATCGATGTGGAAAAACGTGTAGCCGTCAGCGTTTAGTTTCTTGAGCTGTTCGCCGCTGCCCTGCGCGAGGATTAGGTGGCACGAGTTGCAATCACTCGCTGCGATCGTCTTTTTGCCATCGGCCGTTTTGTGATTGCCGTCATGACAACGGAAACAGCCATTCCAGTCTTTGTGACCAATGTTGTTGGGATGCGTCCGCCAATTGGTCTTCATCTCGGGGAAGAAATTCTGGCGATAGATGGATTGTGCTTCCGCAATGAGCGGATCGGCTTGCGCGGGATCCAGATAAGCCGAACGCAGCGAAGTGGCTATCGCCTGTAATGCTTCAGGTTCCGATGTATAGGACTGGGTCAGTGCCGCGACGACTTTTGCTTTTGCGAAGGGAATTTTCGGATCGATTCGGCCGGCAGCCATTGCAACGTCTACGGCGTCGTTCGGCGGCATGACGTTGTGGGCCGGCCGGCTGTGGCAATCCAGGCAATCCATGCGGCGAATATCATGTTGCGATGGGTCGCTTTTGAAATCGTCGGTACGGTATTCAGTGGTCTGACCCTGCGCGTTAGTTAAGCGGACCCATGGGATCGTTTCGGAATCCTTATCAGTCGCGACGTATTCGACCTTATTAGCAATATTCATATGCCAGTGAATGCCACCCACTGGCCCGCGCGATGGTTCACCGCCCCCGACGTTTAACAACAAGCGCACTGCGAACGGCGTATTCGCCTGATCCGGCAGGTAATGTTGATACGTGCGATCGATGGTGCCGATGTAACGATTCGGCGAATGGCATTCCAGGCAGATCTCCTGCTCTGGTCTCGTTTCCTCCGTGATGTAAATGGGACGGTCGAAGTCGCCGAGCACGGTGTGGTACAGCTGCTTTACACCGTTGAGCTTGGTCTTGAAGTAGGCCGCTGCGCCGGGTCCGACATGGCATTCGACACAGGCGACCTGCGAATGCGCGGCATGCTGAGACGCGACAAACTGCGGCTCCATCGGGACATGACAACGCTTACCGCAGAAATCCACCGACTCAGTATATTGATAAGTTTCATAACTGCCGAGAGCTGTGAGAAAGAGAAATCCCACGGTGCCGAGGGCAAACACCGCCAGGATTCGCCGGTCACGTTTCCGGGACAGATCGATCTGGAGAACACGATGTTTTTCTTCCAAATGCGCTGTGCGACGCTCAGCACGTTTGTGCAAGATTGCGCCCAAAAGCGTGAGCGTTAGCCCAAAGAGAAAGAAAAACGGCGCGATGACATACGCCAGGATGCCGATGTACGGATTCTTAATGGGCGCAAACAGATCGATCGCGAAAAGCAGGACAAACGCGAACAGCGCCGCGGCCGCCAGCACCACGCCCGCCCAACTCAGCCAGTTCTGGAAATGACCCCCAAAGGAGCGGCGCTGTGTGGCAATGGAAGCGTCAGGCATTGTAGAAATTATTTACAGCCGCTGCATTTCACCTAGCACTTCAATAACAATTCCTGCAAAGTTTCGAGCGATTATTTCTTGAACGAACGGATGTAGGCCACGAGCGCCTTAATGTCGGTATCGGAAAGTTTGTTGCCGAATGGTTTCATTGTCTCCTTTCCGTTCGTCTTCACGCCTTCCTTGATTGCTCTTTCCATTTCGGAGTCGCTAAAGGCGGCCTGGACTTTGGCGTCGTGGTAATTTTTCACGTTCAATTTCTTGCCGATGGTAGTGTCTCCCCTGCCTTCTTTGCCATGGCAAGGGGCACAGTGATGAAGCCAGTTGGTCGCCGTATCGCCCGCAACTCCATTGCCCACGGATAAGCTCATGACCATCCCAACGACAGTAAGCGCGATGGGATTTTTCATTGCAGAGACCCTGCGATACCAATTCGTTTAGAATCGAATCTGAAGAGTCGAAAATAACGAATGTGCTCGGTAATTATTATGCCCGCCCGACGTTTCGTCCCTGTAGTTGTAGTAACCGTACTTAAATAGAACCCGCATGTTTTTCGCTATTTGGCGGGTCAACGTGGCTGAGACTGCATTTTCGGTTGCGCCCATGCCGTAAGGGACCGCAACGGCAGCGTTGTTGAGATAGTCACTGGCAGCATAAAAGTAATAATCGACGGTGACATCCGTTTTGTCGTCAATGAGGTAACCAATGCTGCTGTTAACAGTCCAGTAGTCGTTCCGGAAATTGACCACTGTTGGGCCTCCGCCGGGCACCAATTCTATGTCGTTGGCTGGAGTATCGGTTTGATTGAGAACGTATGATGCGCTCGCCTGCAGATAAAATCGCGGCACCGGATTCCAGTTCAGCGATTCGCTAATTACATGCTTTTTGACTTCGCCGCTCTGCAGTTCGTCCAATATTTCCGCCTGTGGGTATAAACCCCACTGACTGTCAATGTTGGTGTGCACAAAGTCGTAACGGGTAACCAGAGCGAGTGATCCCATGCAGGATGGAATTTTCGGTCGAAACGTCATTCGAAAATTGAAGTCATCGATGTTCCAGTCCTGATTGATCAGCCTCGGGAATTGTGCACTGACAATATTATTGTCCTCGTAATGCGCGATCCTGTGAAAGTACTCGCCTGAGAAATTCAGCCTCATCAGCGGGTACCAGTTAAAACCCACACTGTATTTTTGGCCGAGCGCGAACGTATCTTTGTCCAAAGGTATTTCTTCATCGATGTTTTGGAACTCATCGACTTTGCCCCATTCTTCTTCCCATTCACCCAGGGCGTAGAACAGCCACTCCTTTATACCGGTGAAACGCATCTCCAGTCGCTGGGCGAACCGGTTGTAATCAGCATCCCGGTGGCCGTTCGCCGGTATCCCTTGTCCGTAGTGAAATCCACGCTCCGGATTCAATGGCGTAAAGGGCGGCGTGTTAGGCAAAGGCTCCTCTGCAAGAAACGTCGAATCGTCAGCGACGTTTTCGTGGGTGTAGCGGAATCCAGACAAAATGGCCACGCTGTCAAACGGCATCCAAAACAGGTTTGCGTTAACCACATTTTGTTTCGTCTGCGCAGTCCCCGCTAAATCGATAAAAGAATGATCCCGGCTACCGAGGGTCGGTACCGGCTGGCCGAAAGCCTCGTTCCAATGCGTACCGGTGATACGCGAACCCGAAAGATCATTTGTTATGCTGGTGTACGAATAGCCAGTCGTGAACCAAAGGTTATCGGTGATTCGCGTCTCGGTGATCCCATGGCCGCTCCACAAATCCACGTCATCGTTCTGCTTTTGCGTGATTTTCCGCTGTTGACCCGGAGGAGAAACAACCGGCGGCAATTGTCCGGCGCCGCGCTCCATATTCAGCGAGTAATCGTTAGTGTTGTGCTCGTACCGCATCCCGAGGAGAACATCCGTGTTGCCGAAAGTATGGCTTGCCTCGAGCGAGAGTATGTCCCGCTTCTCGTCGATGTTGCGGAACGAGGGCACGATCTTTCGCGTCGAATTATATGGAGGTAACAATCCAGTCAGGTTTGTGTCGCCCCACACGGTCGAATCTTTCTGGCCCCACCGAAATTCATGGTCGTAACGGATTGTTATCTCCGGCCAGTTCGGTGCACGCAAACCCAGTTCCACCCATGCATCTCCGCGATCGACGTGCATTTCAGGATAAGGCGGGTTGAAGAAGACATCGTTGTGCGGAAAAAACGCGGCGTTCCCGTCGTACCAGCTGCGAAACTCTTGGTAACCGGCTTTTAGGTAGCCGAAATTCGGCTTGGCCAGTTGCATTGTAATGTCGTAATCGTTGAAGTCCCAAAGGGCGTGACCATCCAGGCTAAACTGGACGTTTTTGCCGATCGTTCCCTCCAGATGCAGATCCTGAATCCCTCCGTAAACCTGATCGCCGGGCAGTCTGTGTTCCTGCTCGAACTGCGCACGATCGCCGCTCGTGATTACTCCCCCCATCGCGAGCTCGATCCAATTCTTGTACTCTTCTGGTTGCTCTTCTGTTGCCGTAGCGACGGCCTTTCCGTCGGTACCAGCGCGAGTCCCAGCAACAGCAAAACTTCCCGCAAAAACCACCACCAGGAATCTGCGAGACGCGGTTTTCATAACGTTTACATCAATATCTAAGTAGCGGAGTCACGTTCGATCCGTGCGGTTCTTCGTGGCAGCCAGCCGACCAACACGTTCCCTGCTGCAGGAAGCTCGAGTGATCGACGTCTCCGATGAAAATGTGCCCGGCTGTTCTTTGTTCCTGGAAATGGCATTTCAAACAGAGCGTGGCGTTGCGTTCATTGAGTAATCGCTGATTAACTGAGCCGTGCGGGGAATGGCACACCGTGCATCCCTGGCGTACCGCTTCATGCTCGTACACGAACGGACCGCGTTGCTGCGTGTGACACTCGAAGCACGTTTCATTTCGGCTGAGGAATGCAAGTCCGCCGCCTTTAAGCCTCTGTTGAATGTTCGTCGAGGCGCTCTTGGTGGCGATCCCTTTGTGAGGTTCATGGCAATCGCTGCAGCTCATCTTGCCTTCAAGCACCGGATGGTGATGAGGCAAGGAGAACGCTGCGCGAACTTCCAAATGACACTGGAAACAGGTGTCGGGCGACTTCCGCGGATTGATGATCGTGCCTGCTCCGCCGCCAGCTTTGACGTGCAAGCTCCCGGGTCCGTGGCAAGACTCGCAACCCATGTTCTTTGCGTTGTCGCCCTTCGCCTGCAAACGCGCGTGCGTGGCTGTCCGAAAATCGCGCACGATCTGTTCATGGCAGGTGGCGCATTCCTCCGAGCCGACGAACTCCGCGCCGGGAATGCTGGGCGGCGCAACAATTGTTCGGCTCGTCGTACTGCAGGAAAGCAGAATGACGGCAAGCGCGAATGCTCCGCCGGCACCCCACCATAGACTTTCGCGCCTACCGTGGATCCATCGAGTTAGTCTCGAAGCCCACACGAATTGCGAGTATGCGCAGAGACAAAAAATTATGACAACGCATTTCTTCAGGTTTTCCGCGGTGGACTATCGAAATTCTGTCGATGCTGACCAACCAATCACTTGGCAGCACGGAATTGAGTTGGCGATTTCCCGCACAATCTCTTGAAAACGCGATTGAACTGGGACAGCGATTGAAATCCCGCGGCGAACGCAATGTCACTGACTTTCATATCGTCGTCGCGTAGAAGTCTACACGCTTTTTCGAATCGGGTGCGTGCGACATACTCGACAAAGTTAATGCCGGTTATCTGCTTGAATTTTTCACTGAGATAGTTCGGGTGAATATTGACCGCTTTCGCTATTCTCCGGAGGGAAAGTTCTTCGCCCCAATGTTCCTCAATAAACTTGCGGGTTTTCCAAACGTCCACCGGTTCGGCTTGAGTTCGGGAACTGGCGTTTTCAAGTTCACCTGCAGTTAACATCGTTCTCATCCCTCAACGAATTAACTGTCGCTGGAACAGTTCTGCTGTTCTTCTATTGCGAATTTCTCACCCGATCTTGGCAGAAACTCGTAGTGGGCGGACGCCTTCTTTCTTGGCGCCGCCGATGCAAGCCACGGCGGCGAGAACGTTTCTCTCTTGTTTATCGAGGATTTGCTTCGTCTATGAGGCTGAGAATGCCAGAGTCGTCGAAAACGCATTCACCTGATGTACCACTGGCGGTGTTCGTTTACCGAAGATAGCGAACAGTCCTTTGCGATAGAATCTCAGACGGAACCCATATTGCGCTGCGAATTCGGTAAGCTTCTTCTTCCGATCGTTATCGTTTCTGGGGCAAATGTGTTCCAAGTCGTTTTCGAAAAGAGCGCAGTGCTCGTTTTGGTAAAGAAAGCAGTCCCTTCCTGCGCGCTGCATGGTGCGCTCCATTTGTTTCGCGAGCGTTGCTGGTGTTTTTGTCATCTAACTCTATGTAGCCACACGCGAGTTGTATCGCTTTCCTTTTGTTGGCGTTTCCATTGCAAAACTTGCGATGTCTCTACGCGCTCCGCAGGTCGTGAAAGATGCCGCTGACATGCAAATGAAGAAGCCAATTTTTGCCAAGCAAAAGACAAAGAATGGGGAGCACGAAACTGGTCGGCGCCTTATTAGAACTGATAAAGGAGCAAATTATGGAATACCTGATTCTAATCGCCGTCGTAGCCGCGATGGCCCTCTACGCCTTGATCATCGTCGGCTGCCTGAAACAACCAGAATGGTAACATTTTAACCCGCAGATGAGGAGGTTATTAAGATGAAGACCTTGTCAACACCAGTCAGTAGAGAAGAGCGCCACGCGCACAATGAAATCGCTGCCCTACTGAGCATCCTTCCGGGGCTCGGCCACATCTACAAAGGCCATTATGAGGCTGGGCTTCTTTGGATGTTTCTCGGAATGCCATTCGCAATCTGGATCGGCATCCTACTCAGTTTGGCCACGGCCGGTCTCGGCCTGCTATTCCCGATCGTCTGTTGGGTAGCATTAGCATGGGATGCGTACAATGAAGAAAACCGACGCCATCACCATCTAACCGAAACGTGGGCCGATGATAATGAGTCGCCGGATTGATTTAAATAACGGCTAAGCAAAGCACGGGTGAAGGAACGGCACTCGCCGCTTTTGTCGTTAGCCACGCCGCAATGAACCGCATTACGACGCGACGGTTGACGACGGACTGCTCGGATAGTTCTTTAACGCGCGCGTGTATTGCGCACGCTCGAAGGCGGTCGGGTTCGGGCAGTTTTTCTGGCTCATGATCCCTTTGATCTGCTCCACTGATTCGTATTCGTGGTCCTCCATCCATTCCGTCATTTCGCGCTCGATCACGTGGATATGCTTGATCCCGCGTCGCAACAGCACCGAACACAGCATCGTGACATCCGCGCCTGCCATTACCATTTTTAGCGCATCTACGCCGTGGTGAATTCCACTTGTCGCTGCAAGATTTGCCCCGATCCGCCCGTACAAAAGTGCAATCCAACGCATCGGAAGCCGCATCGCCATCGGCGTGCTGAGAAGCACGTTAGGGCTGACCTCAAGGGTCTCGAGTTCGATGTCTGGCTGGTAAAAGCGATTGAATAACACGAGCGCGGCGGTGCCTTGCTTGTCGAGACGTCGCGCAAACTGTGAAAGATTTGTGAAATATGGACTGAGCTTCACGGCAACCGGGATTTTCAGCAGGTGCTTGATTGACGCGACGATACTCAAATATTCAGTCTCGATGTCATTCGCCGTTCGCTCCGGATCGGTTGGAACATTGTAAATATTCAATTCCAACGCATCCGCGCCGGCTTGTTCAATCAGCCTGGCATATCGCTGCCAACCGCCGAACGTCGAGCCATTCAAGCTGCCGATCACCGGAATTCGCAGCGCCTGTTTCGCTTTTGCGATGTGGTTTACATACCCCTCGGGATCCACCTTGAAGCCCGGTTCGTCGGAATTATCGTCGAACGGGTGGCGGGAGAATTCATCGCCATTCCCGGAGCTCCGACGCATGGGATGATTTACCGGACGAAGCTGTTCCTCAAATAGCGAATGGAAAACCACTGCCGACGCGCCGGCATCCTCCATGCGTTTAACGTTGTCGAGCTTTTCCGACAAGGGCGATGCTGACGGAACAAGCGGCGTCCGCAGTTTTAATCCAAGGTAAGTAGTGGCCAGTTTCATGAGAGTGCCTCCAACGCTGATCCAAGGTTGTTGTTATTAGAGAAATCATAGTCGCTGCTCCGTTCGCCGGTGTACATCCGTTGCGTTTTGCTGTGCAGTTATTGCGCAGGCGTTTCAAACGTCCGCCGCGGGATAGGTCTCGAGGGCGCGCATGTATTGGGCGCGTTCGAATGCGCTTGGGTCGGGACAATTTTTTTGGCTCATGCTGCCTTTGAGTTGCTCGACCGATTCGTATTCGTGTTCTTCCATCCATTCGCGCATCTCGCGTTCGATCACCCGAATGTGTTCGATCCCGCGACGCAACAGCACTGAGCAAAGCATCGTCACGTCGGCGCCGGCCATTAACATTTTTAGCGCGTCCGTCGCGCGATGGATTCCGCTTGTCGCGGCAAGGCTCGCGCCAATCCGTCCGTAGAGCATGGCGATCCAGCGCATCGGCAAGCGCATTGCCATCGGCGTGCTCAGCAGAATGTTGGGTGAAATTTCCAGCGTCTCGAGCTCAATATCGGGCTGATAGAAACGATTGAATAGCACCAACCCATCGGCACCGTTCCGGTCGGCCTCGCGTGCGAACCGGGCGAAGTTCGTGAAGAACGGGCTAAGCTTGAGAGCCACCGGGATTTTCACCTCCGCTTTGATCGCAGCGAGAATGCTGAGATAATGGGCTTCGATATCCTCCCCGCGAATGTCTGGATCACTCGGGATGGAGTAAATGTTCAGCTCCAGGGCATCAGCGCCCGCTTCCTCGATCTGCCGCGCATAACCTAGCCAGCCGCCAAAGGTGCTGCCGTTTAAGCTACCGATGATTGGGATATCGACCGCCGCCTTCGACTGCGAAATGTGCTCCAGATACGCTTCCGGCCCAACCTTGAATTCGGGACGAACAGGAAAATAACTCAGCGACTCCGCATAGGATTCCGTGCCCTGTTCAAGGTAAAACTCCAAGTCATGATGATCGCGGCGAATCTGCTCTTCGAACAGCGAATGAAACACCACCGCAGCAGCACCGGCGTCTTCCATTCGCTTAATGTTGTCGATTTTTTCCGATAGCGGCGACGCCGATGGCACAAGCGGCGTTCGCAACTTAAAACCAAGATATCTGGTCGTTAGGTTCATAGGTTTGGCATAGTGTTGAATTTTCTCGTGGCGAGAAATTCGTAGAATTCACGGCGGCCATTCACGTCCAGCTGCGCCTGCGCTAGCAAATCCCTGGCAGCGCGCGGTTCGCTTTTTTCGAGCATTTTGAACCGCTGCTCGAGCTTGAAGAAATCCGCGAGCTTTACGCGTGGTGCGGCGGAATCGAGCTGAAGCGGATTTTCTCCGAGCGGTAGCCGCTCGGGATTGTAACGGTACAGCAGCCACTGTCCCGTGTTCACTGCTGCTTTCTGGTTTTGCATGGCGGTTGTCATGTTGATGCCGTGAGCAATGCAATGGCTGTAAGCGATGATGAGCGCCGGTCCGTCGTATGCCTCCGCTTCGAGAAATGCCTTCAACGTGTGCTCGTCTCGCGCACCCATGGCGACCGAGGCGACGTAGATCGTGCCGTAAGTCATCGCCATCAGTCCGAGATCTTTTTTCGGCGCGCGTTTCCCGCCGGAAGCGAATTTTGCGACCGCGGCGCGGGGCGTTGACTTGGAGCATTGTCCGCCGGTGTTGGAATACACTTCAGTGTCGAGCAGCAACACCTTCACGTTACGACCGCTTGCGAGGACATGATCGAGTCCGCCGTAACCGATGTCGTAACCCCAGCCGTCGCCGCCGACAATCCAGACGCTCTTGCGCACAAGTGTGTCGGCGACGGCGAGCAAACGTTTTGCCGTCGGATCGCCTAACGAATTGAGTCTGCGCTTCAGCTCGGCGACGCGCTCCCGTTGGTCGAATATGTCTGCTTCGTCGCGCTGTCGCGCATTCAAGATTTCGGCGGCAAGATTTCGGCCGACCTGTGGTGACAGTTGCTGGAGCAGCTCCCCGGCAAATTCCTGTTGTTTGTCGAGTGAGACACGAAAGCCGAGCCCAAACTCCGCGTTGTCCTCAAAGAGTGAATTTGCCCATGCCGGACCGCGGCCGTTTTCATCTTTCGTGTACGGCGTGGTCGGCAAATTGCCGCCGTAAATGGAGGAGCATCCGGTCGCGTTCGCGATGATCAACCGATCTCCAAAGAGTTGCGTCAGCAATTTAATGTAAGGCGTCTCGCCGCAACCGGCGCACGCTCCCGAGAACTCAAACAACGGCTGTTGCACCTGCATTTTGCGCACGTGATCGGTCGAAACCTGGCGGCGATCCATTTCCGGAATCGAAAGAAAGAAATTCCAATTGGCACGCTCGGTTTCACGAAGCGGCAATTGCGGCAGCATATTGATGGCTTTCAATCGCGCTTCGGATTTGTTGCGCGCGGGGCAAACGTCCACGCAGATCCCGCAGCCAGTGCAATCTTCCACCGCCACCTGCAGGGTGTATTTCAGGCCTTTCCACTCAGGTAGCCGCGCCTCCGTCGACTTGAACGACGAAGGCGCGCCGTGGAGAACAGCCGCGTCGTAAGCTTTGCTGCGAATCACTGCGTGAGGACAAACCAATACGCATCTGCCGCACTGGATACAGATTGCCGGATCCCACACCGGCACCTCGGTCGCGAGATTTCGCTTCTCGAATTGCGTTGTACCCGTCGGATAAGTCCCATCGTTAGGCAACGCGCTCACCGGGACGCGATCGCCACGACCCGCGATGATTTCGCCCAACACATTGCGCTCAAACTCCGGTGCGCGCTTGAGTTCTCCGTTGCCTCCAGGCGCGATCGGAACAACCGCATCCGGAATTTTCACTTCGTACGAATGCGCAAGCGTTTGATCAACCGCCCTTAGATTCATATCCACGACCTCATCGCCCTTTTTCGAGTACGTTTTGCGAATGGAATTCTTGATGGCCTCGATCGCTTGCTGTGCCGGCAGCACGCCGGAGATGGCGAAGAAACAAGCTTGCATGACGGTGTTGATTCGGCCGCCCATCCCTGCATCACGCGCCACCTTGTTGCCGTCGATTACGAAGAACTTTGCTCGCCGCTCAATCAGCCTGCGCTGCGCATTCTCCGGCAGTCGACTCCAAACGCGATCGGGTCCAAGCGACGAGTTCAACAGGAATGTTCCGCCCGGCGCCAGGTCTCGCAAAACGTCACTTGTTTCGAGAAGAAACGCCTGGTGGCAGGCAACGAAGTTTGCCTTCGTGATCAGATACGTGGAGCGAATCGGCCGTAGTCCGAAGCGCAGATGCGAGGTGGTCATCGCGCCGGACTTCTTCGAATCGTAGACGAAATAGCCTTGCGCGAAGTAATCCGTGTTCTCGCCAATGATTTTGATCGACTCCTTGTTCGCGCCCACGGTGCCGTCTGATCCAAGCCCAAAGAACTGGGCACGCACAATGTCGTCCCGTTCAGTCGAGAAATTCGGATCCACATCAAGGCTCGTGTGTGAGAGATCGTCCTCGATGCCGACCGTGAAATGATTTTTCGGTGACGGTTGCGCGAGATTCCCGAACACCGCCTTAATCATTGCCGGCGTAAATTCCTTCGAGGATAAACCGTAGCGGCCGCCGACTATTTGCACATTGGCGCGGCCCTGCTCGTGAAGCGCATTCACGCAATCGAGATAGAGGGGCTCGCCTCCCGCTCCCGGTTCTTTCGTCCGGTCGAGAACGGCGATGCGACGCACGTTTGGCGGCAACATTTTGACGAATGCGGCGGCATCGAACGGCCGATACAATCGCACTTTCAGAACGCCCACTTTCTCGTTCTGCCCGTCGAGAAAATCGACGGTTTCGTGCACGGCCTCGCAGCCTGAGCCCATCAAAACGATTACACGCTCGGCGTCGGTTGCGCCGTGATATTCAAACAGACCGTACCGCCGCCCGGTTAATTCTGCGAAGCGGTCCATCGTGTGCTGCACAATCTGCGGACATACCGCGTACAGTGGGTTCACCGTCTCGCGTGACTGAAAATAAACATCCGGATTTTGCGCCGTTCCACGGATCACTGGGTGATCAGGTGTCAACGCTCGCGCGCGATGCTCGATCACGCGTTCTTCATCGATCATTTGGCGCAACACCTCATCGGGAAGCGTGACGATTTTCGCGATCTCATGCGAAGTGCGGAATCCGTCGAAGAAATGGAGAGTTGGAATGCGGGATTCGAGAGTGGCCGCGTGCGCGATAAGTGCCAGGTCCTGCGCCTCCTGGACTGAAGCCGAACAAAGCATTGCCCAGCCGGTCGCGCGCGCGGCCATTACATCGCTGTGATCGCCAAAGATCGACAGTGCCTGTGCAGCGAGCGATCGCGCGGCGATGTGAAACACCGTTGGCGTTAATTCGCCCGCGATCTTATACATGTTCGGGATCATCAGCAGCAATCCCTGCGACGAAGTGAACGTCGTGCTGAGCGCACCCGTCTGAAGCGCGCCGTGAATCACTCCTGCTGCGCCGCCTTCGCTCTGCATCTCGATCACAGAGGGCACCGTCCCCCAAAAATTTTTCATGCCAGCCGCCGACCACGCATCCGCCGATTCGCCCATCGGCGATGCCGGCGTGATCGGATAAATCGCTATCACCTCGTTCAACGCATAGGCGACACGCGCCACAGCCTCATTCGCATCCAGCATTTTATAGTCTGTCTTCACAATGCGGAACGTATCCGTTCGTGCGCCCGACCGATGTACGTCCGTTGCGTTTTGCTGTGCAATTATTGCGCCAAGCTAGCGCAACGCAGTCGCGATTAGTTACAACTCGGTTGCGATAACGTTCTGTTACTCACCCTCGCGCAATCACCGTTTCATTTGTCCGTGCGCGCGAAACTTAAGTGAAAAAGTAATGACTCAAGTGGAGAGCAATTTTTGCAAAGCAAAAGCCAATAAACGCGCAGTCGTGCTGTAGCAATGGCAATAACGTTCAACCGCACCAGGAGCGATCCGATGAAAAACACTCTGTTGTTAACTAACCAAGCCGAAACAACCAGACTGATGTTGAACGACGTTGCATTTGACGAGTTACAAGCGCGCGATACTGAGGCGCACGCGGGCTGTAATTGCGATCGCTGGGGTCATCCGTGTCCAGGCTGTGTCGAACGCGTTGTTGTCCAACCGAAACCGGATCTTCCGATTTCAATACCAACAAAGAAACGAGGTCACACATGGAATACCTGATTGTATTTAGTGTCGCGGCGATGATGGCAGCGTATGTTTGGATTCTCGCCCGCTACCTGGAACACGCGTAATCGCGCAATCCTTAATGACGGCGATTGCGGTTAAGTCTCGGCTTTTCCGTATAGACGGTTATTGGTGGTTGTTTTGTCTTCTCATCTTTGCGCTGAACTTCCTTCTGCTCGCACTTGATCCTTTGCCAAAAGTATATCTGGGAGACTCAGGTTGTTACCTCTGGACAGCATTATCCGGATGGATTCCTCCCGATCGCTCATTTTTATACGGTTATGTCATTCGCTGGTCATCACTTGGCTCGGAAAGCATAACTACGCTGCTGATTCTTCAGACGTTTGTGGGTGCCATTACATCAATCCTGGTTGCATTTATCTGCCGATGGGTTTTTGGGCTTTACTCTGGGTTGTCGTATCTGTTCGGACTTCTTTGCGCGCTCGATCCATTGCAACTCGTGTGGCAGCGCTACATCATGACCGAGACGATCAGCCTTTTCTTGTATGTCCTGATGTTGCTTCTCTCCTTCTTGTACCTCAAGCAGCGTCGCCTCTGGCAACTCGTAATTGTCCAGGTATTAGCCGTGCTCGTGATAAGTTTTAGGATGAGTTATTTACTCGTCGTTCAGTTCAGCACCTTCTTCTTACCGCTCATTGCTTTTTTTCCAGAAATTCGCTCAGCCTTTTGCAAGCATTCCTGCATCAAATCGAGAATGTTGGCCGCAAAATCAGCCGGCTCACACTTGGCACTCGCGATCTTGCTCATGTTCCTTCTGCAGCAAGGTTATCAACGAGTTAATGGTTGGCTGGCTCATCGCGAACCTAGTTTGCTAACAAACAGCGGCGTTGCTATGCTCGCGACGTGGGCGCCAGTGCTTAAGCCGACTGATTCTCCCGATTCTCGTTTGGCCGAGTTGATCTCAAAAGGTGACCAATTTCGCCTGAAGAACATATGGTTCAGGAACAATCAGCTTTACGCGCCTGGTTGCCTTGTCGACCAATGGAAAAACATTGAGCCGAATCTTACTATCCGAAACGCGGTAGCGAAGAAGACAGCACTGCACGCATTGTTGTATCGCCCGGTAAGCGTGCTGAGCTTGGGCGTTAAGACGTTCTTAGGCCACTGGGATCTCCGGTTAATGCACAAAAGGGCAAACGCCGATTTGGAAACTACTTTTCCATGGGATAGCCTGATGCAGAGGTACGCTGCTAGCTTTCATATAACGCCGCCGCGACGCGACGAGGCAAAAACACATTCGCTCCTCCAACAATACCAGTTAACAGCGCAGCCATACTATTACGTTGTGTTGCTCTCCCCTTTCGCTTGTGGCTACCTGTTATTCTTCGGACGCGAGCGGTATCGTTTTCTGCTTTTTCTCCATAGCTGGATTTTTTTGGCGACAATCAGTCTGCTATCGATAGGTCCTAGTGCGCGCTACCTGCAACCAATGTCCCTCTTAACGATATTGATTGGTGCGGCGCTGGTGAAGAGTGTGGCTGATCGACGGTTTCGTTCAGCGTCCGCCGGCCCCGCTATAAGCGTCTAGAGTTCAAAAGCTGATCTTTTCTGGACTTGCGAAGCGGAGATACTAAACGCTTTGTTATCGCTCACAAAACGACATGTGTCCGGTCACGTACACATCGCCTAACCCCGTCGATGGGAATAGCCTCGGCAATATCCCGGTCTGTGCCGGTTTCCGTCATACTAACTTCGTTATGGACACGAAGACCCCCGTTTGAGATAATCGGCCGTTTTTCAAAAATCACTTTCAATAAAGGGGCATCAGCGGTTATGAAACATCTGTTCGCATCCATCAGCATCGTTATAGGTCTCGTCCTCCTCTTTGTCCCGTTCGCGGGGTCGAATCAGGCAGATGACACCACGATAAGAATCAACGGGTACACGCGGGGTCTCACACCGTTCGTCGCCAAACTGAATCTCACAGCCAGCAATACGGCTGTTCTGAAAGAGATCCAGTTCAAGATCGTTCCAAAGCCAGGCTCCGTAGCCCGGCCGCTTACGGGCACTTACGCCAATTACTATCTGGTGGACCGCGGGTTTGAAAACCCGCAAACCGGTGAGATCGCTTTGCCGGTCTATGGACTTTACGCTGGACGTGCGAATATCGTTACACTGACTTATCGCTTTAATGACGGTTCATCGAAGCAGGTTAACTTCACCGTCACGACGGCTGCGTTCAACGATGAGGGCTGCGGCTACAACAATCCAACCAGGCTTCAATCCAGGACGAACAGCACTGATTTGAGTTATGATTATATATTTAACAGATCTGTTTGCGGCGATTTCTCGCCTGTCATTCTCGATAGTGACGGAAATTTGCGCTGGGTGAGCACAGTGGCTGCGCAGAGGACTCTTTCTGGGGCTTCTACTTTCTTCGACAACGCAGTCTACGTAACACACGGCAGCGAGTTGATTCGCGTTGAACTTACCGATGGCAGCTTCAGCGTGCTTGCAGACTATAGGAATTTAGAGGTGATCGCCTTTCATCATAACATCGACGGCGGCAAAACGGGATTACTCATTGAGCCAGACACCCAGACCTGGTTCGAATCCGAAATCTGGGAAGTGGATAAGTCAAACGGCAGCGTGCTGAAGATGTTTAACATGGCCGATATCATCAGCGCAGCCATGAGAGCCGGGGGAGATGATCCCAGCCAGTTCATTTATACTAGGTCTGCCCAGTGGTTTCATAACAATGGTGCCGTATACAACCGGGCGGATAATTCCCTTATCGTTTCAAGCCGCGAAGATTTTGTCATTTGCCTCGATTATGAAACACAGGCGATCAAGTGGATCCTAGGGGATCCGACGAAAAAATGGTTCCAATTTCCTTCTTTAAGAAGATTTGCGCTCACGGTCGCGCCAGGCAGCCTGGCTCCCGTTGGCCAACACTCGCCCTCCATTACTTTTGACCAAAATCTTTTGGTCTTTGATAACGGGCAAAACAGCATCTTTCAGGTGCCAGCGGGAGTGCAACGCGGCTTTGCGAGTCCCCGCAAGTATAGCCTGGACTTGGAGAGCAAGATTGCGACTGAGGTCTGGAACTTCCCAATGAACCAGAATATCCGCTGCCCGTTTTGTGGAAGCGTTTACGAGGACGCGCCGAAGAACTATCTAATTGATTATGCGTTCGTTAATGGTGGAGTGCCGCCCAACTTCGCTCAACTTGTGGGCCTCGACTCCGCTGAGAACACGATCTTCAATTATCAATACCCAAGCGTCGGCTGTGACACGGCATACAACTCCATTCCGCTGCATTTGGAAAGTACGAAATTTCCTCCGGTGGGACCTCGAGTGCAAAATGTTTCGACCCGCGGAACTGTGTCGAGCGGCGACAATGTCCTGATTAGTGGTTTCATCATCAGCGGGCCCGATCCCAAGACGGTGGTGGTCCGCGCCCTGGGGCCATCTCTCAGCGGCTTCGGGCTTTCTGGTGTTCTTTCCGACCCCGTTCTCACCGTTCATAATTCTTCCGGCACGGTGATCGCGAGCAATGACAATTGGCAGACCGACCTCGGCTCCATATTTATGGCGCAGAAGGGGTTGGCGCCAAGCAATGCATCTGAGTCAGCAGCTCTGTTACAGAACTTGGCACCGGGCAACTACACCGTGGTGGTCACCGGAAACAACTCAGCCGAGGGAATTAGCTTGGCTGAGGTTTACGAAATTCCCCAGCCAGGGATTAACTCGATGCTGACGAACGTCAGCGGTCGCAGCAATGTAGGCACTGGCGATGACTTGCTCATTAGTGGCTTCATTATTGGAGACCTGGACAGCGCGACCGTGGTCGTGCGCGCCCTCGGCCCATCCTTGGCTGCTTTTGGTGTAAGCAACCCTCTAAGCGATCCAGTGCTAACGATCTATGACTCGAAAGGGGCTGCTATTGCAACAAACGATAACTGGCAGGATGACAATCATGCAAACCTGGTCCGACGGAATGGACTCGCGCCTCCGAATGCGCTCGACTCGGCAATCGTGCTTCATTTGCCGACAGGATCATATACGGCCATCGTGACTGGAGCTTCTGGCTCTACAGGCAACGCTCTAGTCGAAGTTTACCACCTCGATTAGCCCTGTAACCAACGCTCGCTGCTAACACGATCTTGCCGTCGCTCAGTAGTCAGTCGGCCAATAACCGCAGGCGCCGTCCAGGCAGTGACGACACTTTGCAATCTCGCCTGGCGGAGTCTTCTAGTTTTGCGCTCGACACGCCGCTGACGAGATTCGGTTTATGAGACGTGTTTTACTGTTTTTCATCATCTCTGCAGCCTTTCCGTACGTTCTTTTGGCAAGCGATTCGCTTCCATTTCCAGTCAGTGTTGGCGGCCCAGACGGCTAGATGCTGGGTCGTCTGCTTCGCGTTTTGGATGCCCTTTCCGGTGAATTTCACCGAACTGATGTACGTCGGCTTAACCTTCTCCGTCCCGGAAGCAGGCTTTGATTTGGATTCGTTCGGGTTCGCGGTAGCCATCTGCGGGTCGTCAGCGAAACACAATGCCGCTCCAAAAAAGCAAAGAACCAAAATCACTCCAGCGTTTTATTTTCATGAAGCGATCGAATCTGGGTCTCCATTTTCCGTCAACATTTGTCCTTGAACGAACAATCCGAATGTTTGATGGTTTTGCTCCGATCCGGCAGCGATTGGTTGTGTGCGCGGGTGAAAAGGGGAGTGCTTTTCGAGAAGTCGCATCGGCCAGAAACGTTAACGGGCGCCCGTAACACCGCACTGGGTCTCGATTCCCTCGCTTTCAGCGATAATGGATCGATTGTGACGTGGCTTATACTACCAACTCTGATCGACTCAGAGCTTGATAGCATAATGAACTTCATGGTAACTGGATGTATAGTTGTTGCTGCAAGCGCGGGCACCTCGTGATGCATAAACAAGTGACGCCCGAGAGCATCCCAGGCACGCTCCCCGACGAAGGTGCCGGAGGGACTTGGTCGCGAGTGGTCAGGCTGATTGAAACGCATCCGGATGTGAAGCAAGTGCGGCTGAATATCAATGAGCACAGTGTGTCGGTTGGGTTTTACGAAGCGCCATCCGAAGAAGCATTGAACCGAATCAAAAACGACGTCGGCGCTGCGCTCTCCGGACAATGGGATGTATCGTTCACGCCCGACGACAAATCGCCGACGGTTCATCTGCACAAGATCGGTAATTACACGACCGAATTTCATCGCGCTCATCCAGGCGATGAACCCACGGTGATTTGGAAACGAATTCCATTGCCGACGTGGCGGAACCGTCCGTTCCCACGTGCCGTGCCCCGCGATTACCGCGTGATGTTGGTGTTGGCGGCGACTTGCGGATTGAGCACGCTTATCGGTTTTCTCCTAAGTCGCGCAGGAATCCGCGGCGAGTTCACCGCGCCTTTCTTTGCTCTGGCTTATGTCACCGGCGGATGGTTTGCCACGCAGGATGTGTGGCACGCGCTCAAGCGCGGCAAGATCGACATCCACTTCCTGATGATTGCCGTCGCGCTCGGTGCCCTATTCGTTAGGGGATGGACAGAAGGCGCGACGCTGCTCTTTCTTTTTTCGTTGAGCAACGGGCTGGAGCAGTTCGCAAACTATCGCACCCGCAAATCGATCGAGTCCTTGCTCAAAGTTGCGCCAAAACATGCATTGCGCCGTGACGATGGTCGCTGGGTAGAAGCTCCGATTGAGGAAGTGCAGATCGGAAACGAGTTGCTCGTCAAACCCGGCGAACTTTTTCCCGTCGACGCGGTGATGATTGAAGGGGCGACGTCAGCGGATGAATCGGCGTTGACAGGCGAAGCAATTCCTGTCGTGAAGCAAATCGGCAATGTGGTGAGCGGCGGCACACTTAATCTCGACGGGCAGGCAGTCATTCGAGCGACCCGCCGCTTGGAGGCGAGCTCGCTTAATCGCATTCTTGGGCTGATTGAAATAGCGCAGCAACAGAAGGCGCCAGCACAACGGTTCACCGACAAGTTCAGCAGTTACTACACATGGCTCGCGCTTTCGCTCGCTGCGATTGTCTTTTTTGTTTTGCTGGGAACTCATCGGCCGATCGCAGATGCATTTTATCGCTCAATGACGGTGCTCGTAGTATCGTCGCCATGCGCGCTCGTGTTATCGATCCCGTCGGCGATTCTGGTCGCTATTGCCGCAGGCGCGCGGCGCGGAATTTTGTTTCGCGGCGGGGTTGCCGTCGAAAATCTCGCAGGCGCGACTCAGTTTGCATTCGATAAAACAGGTACATTGACGAAAGGGGCGCTTATTGTCGCAAGAATCGAAACGTTTGATTCGCGGTCTCGGTTCGAAGTTCTTCGACTTGCGGCCTCAGTGGCGCAGTTCTCCACCCATCCGCTGGCCCGCGCGATTGTCGCCGAAGCGGACAAACAACAGTTGTCGCGTGTTTCAGCAGAGGATTTTCTGAATGTTCCCGGCCTTGGAATGGAAGCGTCGATCGACGGAAGCCGAATTTTCATCGGCAGCAGGCGATTGATGCGCGACCGCGGTATCGCGCTACCAGAAGTTGGATCGACAAATGACGCGGAAGTTTGGATCGGCGCCGATCAACCACTTGGAGTGATCTATCTGCGTGATGAGATCCGACCGGCCGCGAAACGAGTAATTGATTTCCTTAAGCGCTCGAGTCTATCGGTCGCACTGCTTACGGGCGACCGACCCGGGCCGGCTGCGATGGTGGCCGAGCAAGTGGGCATTAATGATGTGCGCGCCGAGTTAAGTCCGCAAGCCAAGCTGAAATGCATTCACGATTGGCGGGCATCAGGAAAGAAGGTCGCAATGGTAGGCGACGGAATCAACGACGCGCCCAGTCTGACAGCTGCTGATGTATCTATCGGGATGGGCGCGCGCGGATCGGATGCCGCACTGGAACAGGCCGACGTAGTCTTGATGCACGACAAGATCGAAAATGTCGAAGAGGCGTTCGTGCTGAGCCGGCGCGCTCGTTCGATCATTCGCCAGAACATCACGATCTCGCTAGGAGTTATTTTGTTTCTGATCATTTCCGCGCTCGCAGAAAAGATTAATCTCACCGCGGGCGTAATTGGCCACGAAGGCAGCACAGTTCTGGTCATTCTGAACGGACTGCGCTTGCTGCGCGCGCAGGGCGTCAGGAGTTAGGGCTTTATCGCCGCTTTCATGCGCGTTGGCTGAACAAAATGATTCGCTGAACCTAGAAGCTAAGGTCGGCGAGCCACTCGCCTGTCGAAGCATCGAAGCGCAGAGCAAATCCGACCTTTTGGCTGACATGTAGCATCGCTGTATTACCGGCGAGAATACGCCCGATAATTTGACGCAGCTGACTCTCACGACCAAGGCTTACCAACAGCTTCAACAAACACGTACCAAGTCCTTTTCCTTGCCACGAATCAGCAACTAGAATCGCAAACTCGGCTTCATCTCGTGTTGGTTCTTTGAATAAACGTGCGACACCCAAGATTTCATGAGCGCCTTTGGCATTCTTCCATTCGGCTAGAAGTGCAAACTCACGGCTGTGATCGATCGCGCAGTGACGCCTCAACCGCTCGTGACGTGTCCGTTCGCGCAAGCTTATGCCTCCAAAATATCTGAAATGAACTGATTGGTCCGAAACCGCCTTGTGAAACTCGACGAGCAGCGGCTCATCCTCGGGCTGAATCGCCCGAAAAGCGATCTGAACACCAGCTACCTTTTCGATTGTGAAATACTGTTTCGGAAAAGAGGTAAAGGCTTCTCGGTCTTCGGCCGATGCAGAGCTTGCATCTCGATGCCGCGGAGGCGACGCGAGCCTTGTTGACGCAGAACACTTCGCAGCGGCCGTGATCATGGCGTAATCGCAACTTTAAGAACGCCTTCTCGACGCGAGGCGAACAAATCATATGCCTCCACGATTTGGTCGAGCTTGAAACGGTGCGTGAGCAACGGCAGCGGGTCGAACTGGTTCGCTTGCACCATCAACATTAGGCGGCGCATCCGTTCTTTCCCGCCGGGGCAAAGTGTGGTCACGATTTTGTAATCGCCAAGTCCGGCTGCAAACGCATCATACGGGAGCTGAAGTTTTCCCGAGTAAACACCGAGGCTGCTCAACGTGCCGCCGGGACGTAGAGCGCGCAGTGCGTTCTCAAATGTTGCCTGCAGGCCGAGCGCTTCGATCGCCACGTCAGCGCCGCCGCCGGTGAGTTTCTTGATTTCAGCAATGACATCGCACTGTTCGGGATCGAGCACGACGTGCGCGCCCATTCGTTTCGACATTTCCATTCGAACGGGGTCGCCTTCCACAGCAATGATGAACGAAGCGCCTGTCAATTTCGCCCCGGCGGTCGCGCACAAGCCGATCGGTCCCTGCGCAAAAACCGCAACTGTATCGCCTATGCGAATATTCGCCGATTCCGCGCCGCTGAATCCAGTCGAAGCAATGTCTGCGAGCAATACTACTTGTTCGTCGGTGAGTTCGTTTGGAATCTTTGCCAGGTTCGCTTGGGCATTCGGGACAAGCAGATATTCGGCTTGCGCGCCATTGATGGTGTTGCCGAATCGCCAGCCGCCGATCGCCTCAATACCTCCGCCGTGACCGCATTGCGCCCATTGCGCAGATAAACAAGCACGGCATTGGCCGCATGGTGTAATCGCGCCAACTAAGACACGATCACCAATTTTGTAACCGGTCAGACCTTCGCCCAGTTCTTCCATCACCCCGACGGGCTCGTGGCCGATCACGAGTCCGGGTTTTACTGGGTATTCGCCGCGCAATATGTGCAGGTCCGTCCCACAGATAGTGGTTAGCGTGATTCGGATCACGGCTTCCCCAACACCGGCTCGTGGCCGCGGCACTTCTTCAATGCCAATCTTGTTTGGTCCTTGAAAAACGTTTGCTCTCATTGTTTGCGATGTATCGTCCACTCGTTAGGCTAGCAGCCTGTTCCAACCTTGGCCTGCACAACTCATGTAGGGGTCTACGGCACTTAACGGTCTAAATCATAAGCTTCCACCAGGGCAACGCCGGTCGTGTTATTTACGCCCCGCAGGATCGCTGTGTAGTTACCCGGTGGCAGCTCTGCAACGATCGCCGATTCTCTTCCATCTCCCGGAGCATGGCCGCTGTCACGGATATCCTGCACCTGCGAGCGGGTAATAATCCCGCCGATTATCGTATGCTGCCAGTTATCGTTAGAAGCAATCAAGGCACCCTCAGCATCGTGCAGTTCTAATGTCGGATCGGCCAGTTCATTGGGCACTCCATATTGACTGAGCTCAGGGCCAATGGCGCGCACAATTACTCTCCTTGATTGTGTCCCTTGAACAATGAACCCGCCGATGATCACATTGTCACCCGTCTGCACAAAGCTGCGCGTACTAATGTTGCCCAGTATTGAATCCGGCGCGGGGCTAAGATCGTACACTTCCATGAGAGCAACTCCGGTCATGTTGTTCACACCACGTATGATCGCCGTGTAATTGCCTGCCGGCAGATTTACTATCATTGCCGCCTCTCTTGTGTCCTCGGGGGCGTAGCCGCTGTTCCGGATATCGGAGACTTGATCGCTGGTGATGATCCCGCCGATTATTGTCTGGCGCCAGTTATCATTGGAAGCAATCAAAGCCCTGGTACTGTCGTGCAGTTCCAGGGTGGGATTAGCAAGCGCATTAGAAACACCATATTGGGTGAGCTCAGGACCAATCGCGCGGATAATTACTCTCTTCGCTTCAGCTCCTTGAACGATGAAGCCGCCAATCATCACATGGTCGCCTGTTTGAACAAAGCCGCGGGTGGAAATATTTCCGAGAGTTGAAATCGGGCCCGCTTCCACGGTTCCAAACCCATCAAATTGAGCGAGGATATGCGGGGCGCCGCTCATGGGCCCTCCATATACGCCCGGGAGTTGCGGAACGCCGTTGACCTTTAAAGACGCGATTACGTCTGGAGGTCCAGTAAAGTCGAGTTTGATAGTTGAGCCGGTTACGAGAATGAGACCGACGGTGTTCGCGATGCAGTCGTTGGCTTGCAACATTAGTACGCCGGTGCCGACCTTTGCCAGCGAACCACTTCCCGAGATCAAGCCCGAGAAGGCGGTGTTAATATTCCTTGTACCCACTGTCAGGTTATTGGCTCCTAACAAAACATTCCCCGAGCCCTCCATAGAGCCGACGGTCAGACCCGATTGGTGTCCGCTAATGGCCAGGTAACCATTGTCAAAAACTTCCACCCGCGCTGTGCCGCCCGTCGAAGCGTCATTAAAAAGAATCCCACCGCCACCGCCCGTCCCGTTAGCGATAAGGATTGCGCTGTCGGCAGTCGACGAACCTCTGAAGACGGTCGCGCCGCCTTCAGTCTCCTGGTGGCTGGTGCCGTAATTGGTGATGGTCGCGTGACCGGCAGTGGATGTGTCATTGAAAGTTGTCAGACCGGCGCCGCCGGTCAGGCTAAAATCGGCATCCAAGTTTTCGATGAGAGCGTTGGCCGCTGTTGATGTGTCATTGAACGTTGTCGAGGCGCCGGTTCCATGTGTTTCGGGAGCTCCGTAGTTGCTGATGGACGCATGGCCGGCACTCGATGCACCGTTTAAGATTGTTTTGCCGGAGTCGTGGTCAAACATTCCGCTACGGTTTTCGATCGAAGCGCCCGCCGCACTCGATATATCGTTGAAGATTGTCAGGCCGCCAGGGGTCCCATAGTAGAAGGTGTCGTTAACAATGTACATCTGAGCGCGGGCCGCAGTCGATGCGTTGTTGAAAATTAGCTGGCCTGCATCATGAGCTTCGAAGGTCTGGAAAACACTTCCATTGTTGGTGATTCCCGCGCCGCTAATAATCAGTGCGCTTCCCACACCACCGATGCCGACATTGAAAGAGTCAGAGTCGGAGGTGAATACGAGGCGGTTTACCTCCTCCAACATCGAGATGTTAACGCCTGTCTGCGACGAGTGTGCGAAGGTCGCGATATCGGACGGCCCATTGGGCGGCCCGCCTGGCGTCCAGTTGTTAGCGTTTTCCCAAGCCGAGTCCTGCGGAGACAACAGCCAGGTCGCGCTTGATCCGAGGCTAATTTGAGTAGCTAGTAACAATGCCGCTGCTGCGATGCTGTGAACGACGTAAGTGGTAGTTTTCGTCTTCATTATGGTGTTATTCTGGTGCTTCAGTCCGTAAAAACGTTGACCTTTATTGTTTGCATCCCCCCACTTGTTTTCGTTAGGCAACAACCTGTTTTTGTTTCGAAATGCATAACTGGCGGATTGTATTCGTCAGTTGTGTCACCACTGCCTGTTTTGGAAGACAGGCGGCCACCCCGTTCGCGTACGCCAGCGCTTCCACATGCCGTTCATCGTCACGAGTGATTACGATTACGGGCATATCCTCGCGCAATGCGCTGATGGCACTGAGCAGCGTCATTCCATAAGGGCCATGTTCGAAATCAATTATGGCAAGATCGAGATCATTCACGCCGCAGATGGTTTCCAAGGCATCGCCGGCAGCGCGCGTGAGATGGCTGATACCGCCGATCTCCGACAGCGCGTCGGCTACCGATTCTTCCAATTCATTGTCGTTGGTCAGCAGAAGCATGACTGGCGTCTTCATGCTTCCACTCTTCTGGACAGACAAGATTCCTGCTTTGCAGCAATTGCGAATTGCCGCGCATTTCTTGCTCACGGCGATTTATTGCGATTTCAGCTCCAAAGGCTTCGAGATCGCGACGAACCGGAAGTAGCGTGCTTTGAAGGTTTGAAAGCCGAGGTGGGGAACCATACATGGGGTCATCTGACTTGGTGCGCGATGAGATCATGCGTGGGGAGCGCGCGATCTGTAATGAAAAGCGAGCGGCCATCGAAAGGTTCATCGAGAAAGACTAACCGACTCTGTAACCAGTGAAGTGCCCGCGGTAATTAGCCGACAGCAGACGATTTCCAGCACTTACTCACGCAAATCGTATACTTCGACCAGTGCAACCCCGGTGGTATTGTTCACACCGCGCACGATCGCGGTGTAGCCACCTGGTGGCAGGTCTGCGATGATTGCCGATTCCCGTCCGTCACCGGGTGCGTGGCCGCTGGCTTGGATGTCGCGGACTTGGGTAGCGGTGATAATCCCACCGATGACCGTCGTCGACCAATTGTCATTCGATGCAATCAGATCGCCCGTGCTGTCGTACATTTCCAATGTGGGATTAACCAGTACATTTGGTACCCCATATCGAGTAAGCTCAGAGCCTATGGCGCGCACAATCACCCTCCTTGGTTGAGTCCCTTGAACAACGAACCCGCCAATCATCACGTTGTCACCCGTCTGCACAAAGCTGCGAGTACTCATGTTGATCAGAATTGAGTTACTCTCGGCGCTAAGGTCGTATACTTCTGTCAGAGCAACTCCAGTTGTATTGTTCGTGCCGCGCACGATCGCGGTGTAGCTACCCGGCGGCAGGTTTGCGATGATCGCAGATTCCCTTCCGTCACTGGGTGCGTGGCCGCTGGCCTGGATGTCACGGACTTGGTTGGCGGTGATAATCCCGCCGAGGATTGTCGTTGCCCAGTTGTTATTAGAGGCAATCAACGCTCCCGCACGGTTATGGAGCTCCAATGTCGGATTAGCCAATGCATCGGGAACACCATACCGAGTGAGCTCGGGACCTATGGCTCGAATAATTACCCTCTTTGGTTCGGTTCCTTGAACAATGAACCCGCCAATCATTACGTCGTCGCCTGTCTGAACAAAGGCGCGCGTGCTGATGTTGCCTAATTGCGCTGGCAACAACGGCGCGCAGTATCTCCCGCCAGTGTTCAGAGGACCGCCAAAAAATCCGCCCCAAACGATCATTTCACTGCCGGTCCAGATTGCCGTGTGAGCGAATCGGCGAGTGGCCGCGTGAGTTGTGCTGGTGGCTTTCCAACTATCCGTACTGGGATTGTATCTCCCGCCGGTGTTAGTGAAATGAAATCCACCCCAAACGATCATTTCATCGCCCGTCCACACTGCCGTGTGAGTCTCTCGGGCAGAAGGTGCGTTAGTGAGGCTGGTGGCTGTCCAACTATCCGTGTTGGGATTGTATCTCCCGCCGGTGTTCAAATAGTCACCGCCGATTCCGCCCCAAACGATCATTTCACTGCCGGTCCACACGGCCGTGTGAAGGAATCGCTCCGAGGGTGCGTTAGTGAGGCTGGTGGCTGTCCAACTATCCGCGTTGGGATTGTATCTCCCGCCGGTGCTGTCATCAGCTCTCCCCCAGACGATCATTTCACTGCCCGTCCAGACTGCCGTGTGATAGTTTCGGGCAGAGGGTGCGTTGGTGGTGCTGGTAGCTGTCCAACTATCTGTGCTGGGATTGTATCTCCCGCCAGTATTCAAAAAGCCAGAGTCACCACCACCGCCCCAGACGATCATTTCACTCCCTGTCCACACTGCGGTGTGAGCGCCTCGGGCAGTGGGCGCTTTGATCGTGCTGGTGGCTGTCCAACTATCCGTGCCGGGATTGTATCTCCCGCCGGTGTTGAAACCCTCGAAGTGATCAGCTCCACCCCAAACGATCATTTCACTGCCGGTCCAGACTGCAGTATGAAGGTCACGGCCAGCGGGCGCGTTGGTTAAGCTGGTGGATGTCCAACTATCCGTGCTGGGATTGTATCTACCACCAGTGTTCGTAAAGCTCCGGATTCCGATCCCTCCGCCCCAAACGATCATTTCACTGCCAGTCCAGACTGCCGTGTGACCGGTTCGGGCAACAGGGACATTAGCAGTGGTCGTAGCCGTCCACGTATCACCGGTGCACGGAGGATTACCCGCCTCGGCAATTTTCGGAAGGGTATAAATAACTTGCCCCAACGTTGTTGCCACCGACATCGTACGGAGCGCGTCGGTCTGCGGGGATCCAACATGTAGAGTTTCGTTTTGCACCGACAAATCGGCGATTAAACGCTCTGCTAATATTGCCCTGGCCAAACACTCGGCGACGACAGCTGGATCGTTCCCAAGAGTCTCAAACAATTCCCGCAGGACTTCCGGCTGCTTTGTGTCCCTGGCCATTCGGTCCATCTCGGCCTGTAATTGCTCAGCAGTGATAGGCCTTTGCCAGCGTTCCTGTAGCATGAGCGAGTGGCGCAGATAACCTTCCACTTTCTTTTGCAGTTGCGCTTGAGACATCACCGCAGCCAGCGAAGGCTTGGGATCAGAATTCTCTTTTGGCCAAATACGGTGTCGCCAGTAAACGTCTTCAATTGCTCGTTGAAACAGGACGCGCTCGGCGAAGCTGAACGCTCGGGGTTGACTCGGACTCTTCGCCATTCTGTCGTAGGCGCCAGTCGCGCTGGCGGACTTATGCCATGCATTCGGCGACTGAAACGCTGAGCTAGCCGCGATAAAGGCTACCCACAGAAACACAGCGTACACGGCGCTACGAATGATATGACCACTGGTTTTGCTCTTCGTTTTCATCTCTTTCTGCATTCTTTTCTGATCATTGGGCCTGAGCCGCTATCGAATAGGCGTGAAGCTAAACACCAAAAGCTGCGCGTGCCGCGGTTGCCAATGATGGAAATCGACGCGGAAGCGTCCGACGTTTTGGCCGCGCACGTCACTCCATGCGTTCATCAGCTGAAACAGTTTTTCGGTTTCGTTACGATTAAAAAACTCAGAATCCAGAAACTCGGTCACCCAATTCATCTCATGAGCGTCGGTCAGATAGAAGGTGACTTGGATGTCTTCGTCGGAATTCTCAACCATGATGACGCCGTAGCTGTAAACGTTTGCGCTCTTCCATTCGCCCTCGAAGAAGATTGCGCAACGCGGTTGTACTTCAGTTGCTCGGAACTTGGCCGCCTTGAAAAATGAAACGGCATTGGCAAATGTAAGCGGCGTAGTCGATTTCGATGCTCCTGACGCGATGAAGCTACCGCTTAGCAGGCATACGCACACAAAACTGATGGCTTTTAACGTTTTCATTTTTCATTACCGGAGTTGAGAGTTGGACCGACACGGGGAGGCGATGCGAGCTTGCGATGGTTTCTCGTTAGCGTCGTACCTTTTGGTGATTTTTGTAATCGATACCTGGTAGCCAGTCTGTTCGTCGTAGCTCCGGTTGATTTTGCCAGGTTCGCTGTTCTGACGCGGGGATGAGATGGCACCACTAAGACCGAGCAAGGCGCGTGTCGTACCACCTGCTCGGCGATACTCCCGATCAGAACATGTGTGAAACCGGTGAACCCGTGCGTTGACGTGATGATCAGATCGACATCGTGATTTTTTGCAAAGGCGCAGATATCAATGACAGGCGATCCATCTGTAAACGCCGTTTCAAATTTGACTGCTCCGAAGTTCAGGGCCCGCAAGAGCTCGCGCATTTTGCGCTCCGCAGTTTTTCTGGCAGCCTTTTGCAAGCCGGGAATATCGTAAACAGTAGTGCCCTCACTCGAATAGACGTAGCCGAGATAAGTGGCGTGCAACAAAATGATCTTAGCCCCGAATTCTTTCGCGAACGCAATCGCGTAGCGAAGGCCTTCCCGCGAGCACTTGGAAAAATCGACCGGGACAAGGATGGTTTTAATCCTGAATCGGGAACCATCGTTCGCCTGAAGAGCGCTTCCGCGCGTGACCAGAACCGGACACGACGAATGCTGTACAATTCTCTCAGCTGTGCTGCCAAGAAAGACATGTTTCAATCCTGTGCGTCCATGCGTCGGCATCACCACGAGATCGGCAGGGATTGTCTGCGCGAGTCTGCAGATTTCATCGAAGGGCGGTGCGCCACTGAGCACATCGCAGGTGGCGGACAAGACGCCACATTCGCTGGCCACCTTCTTGAGCTCCTTGAGCGAGGTCTGTTCTCCAACCTGCTCGTATGTCATGAAGGAAAATGGGACGATCGGCGGCGCTGGTGCCACAAAGTCTGTTGCGTAATTGAGATGACGAACATGAGCGAGGTGTATTGAAGCAGAAAACCGCTGAGCCAATCGCTTGGCGACGTGAATCGCTTGCACCGACATTTTCGAGAAATCGATTGGGACGACGATGTTTTGAACGTTCAGCGTTTTCATGTACACAGCATGAAGTCTCTACAACTGGCTGGCTCGGCATTGCTTGCCAAAAGCCACTCATTTTTTGCTAAGCGCCACCCTGACCGCGACAGGAGCGATCAGGGGCGTGGCAGCGGTGTTGCGCGAGGCCGCGGTGTAGAATGAACCCTCGGTAGTGGGGTAGGCCTTGGAGTAGGTGTATTAGTAGCAGTCGGGGTTACTGTCGGGGTTGCTGTTGGTGTCGCAGTTGGAGTGGCTGTCGCTGTGGGAGTTGGGGTAGCGGTTGGCGTTGGGGTTGGTGTGGGTGTGTTGCCAATCATGATTTGAACCACGCCTGTGCTTAATGGACTAGCCCAGAGATTTCCGTTCGCATCGAACTCGACGGCAACGACCTGCCAGTGGGTCAATGGTGAATTGTTAGGCGTGTAATGAGTCCAGGTCGCGCCATTGAAGGTGCTGACGCCGCCGGTATATGGCCATGTGCTGCCTTGATTGCTTGCGATCGCGATAAGTCCATCGCTTGAACGTCGCGCCACGTCAGCGACAACGACGCCAGGCATTCCGGTATTGGCCTGGTTGTAAACCATCCAGTTTGTTCCGTCGAAACGCACCAACCCGGCGGCAGTCCCGATCCAGATTCCACCGCTCGGGTCCGCTTCAACATCCAGGATCATCGCGCTGGGCAAAGGCGAGTTGCTCGTATCATACAGCGTGAAGGTGTTGTTATTGCCAGGGGCGAATTTCCGCAGCCCGTATTCCGAGCCGACCCATAGATTGTTCGCCGTGTCCACGCTCATTGTATAAACGTTGTTAAAGCTATAATTGTAACCGCCGGGGCTGAGCGTCACGTGATTCCAGTTAATGCCGTCGAACCAGTACACGCCTGAGCCACCGGAGCCCACCCACATCGTGCCTGCGCGTTTGGTGATGGCATGATGGCCAGAGCTGTCGAGGTTAGAGTTCTGCCAATTCCAAAAGCCGGTAAATTGACCCGTGACAGAATCCCATCGACCGATGCCGTTGCCGCCCATCCAAAAGATGCCGCCGGTGTCTTCGAAGACGGAATACATCGGCTCATTCCCCGCCCAGGGATATGGTTCGGAGAGGTCGTTGTGGTTACCCCAGTTCCGCCAATGCGTGGCGGCATCAGGCGCGCCATTGCTGCCGAGCATTCGGGAAAGGCCGGCTTCACCTGTGGCGAACCACATGTTGCCCGCGCGGTCGTGAGTGATCCGATCTACGAAGTAATCTGGCAACCCGCTATTGAATGTCTGCATCCGCCTCAATAACTGTCCCGCGGCGGTGTATTGCCGAACTGTTCCGAGCGTGCCGTTTCCGCCGTAATTGTTGATCCAGATATCGCCGTTGGGCCGTGCGATGACGTCGCGCGGAATGTTGTCGGCATCCACAAAGAAGACTGGATTGTCGTTGATCATCTTATAAACGCCGCCGTACCACGTAGAGACACAAACAATGCCGTCCAAATCTTTACCCAGTCCGGTCATCGTGATAGTACCGCCCACCGTTGGCCAGTTCTGCCAATTCGATCCATTCCATTTGAAAAGGCCATATTGCGAGCTCCTAACCCAGATGTTGCCCTGAAGGTCCCCGAACATTGCGTCCATTTGATAGGGTGAATCATGCAGTACCCAGGAGGTTCCGTTGAACTCCGCCATTCCGCCGAGTACCTGAGTGCGTCAGCCAGACGTGATCGTTAGCGCCGACGAAAACAGTGTTCACATTGTACCACGGCGGACTCCACGGTAATTCCTGGCCAACCCGGTACTGCGTCCACACGTTGGATGTGGGATTGAATCGAAACACTGCGCCATTTGACGTTTGCACGTTGACGTTGGTTAGCCACAGGTTGCCGTGACTATCGAACGCGAGCGAGCGAACCTCGTTCAGGATCAAGGGCGAGTTGGCCGGAGTGTAAGTGAACCACCTCTGCTCTTCTGTCGGCGCCGCTGGATCGAATCGCGTCAAGCCGCCGTCGCTTGCAATCCAAATCACGCCACCCGCGCCGAATACCATGTCGTAGATATAAACAGAGGGAATCGGATGATGCACGCTCGACCACACATTCCATGCTCCCGTATCGAACCCGCCGCCAGGCAATGGTTGGTTATTGAGTTGATCGGCCGACAACATTGCCAGCCCACCTTCGCCCCAAAAGTAAAACCGTCCGACGATCCATAAATTGCCGGTCGGATCAAACTTCATCACTCGTACCTCTTCACCCGGCACCCCGGTTGTGCTTGGTTTGACAATGTTAAATTGAGGCGTCTGCGCGACGACCGTTAGGCCGCACGAAATTACCAGCGCCAACGTTGTGCTAATTATTCTGTGTTTCACAAGGTTCCTTTCTCTTTCTTGCGTTCATTTTTTTTATTAATGATCGCCCGGGTGTGCCTTGAGACGACGTTATAGAAACCTTCCCATTCATTTTGCTGTGGGTCGGTTTCATGACGGAAATTTGAAGTTGAGCGACAGATTCGTCTGCTCGGAAATTGTCTTTCCTGCACCATTTCTTGTGCTGGTGCGGAGAAGGCTTAGAAGCGCCAAACCAAATGCCAACCGCCGAATAGTCCGCCGGTTACCAGTCTGATGTTATTCGGATCGACCTGGCGATCGTCCGTTAATTACTGCCTTTTGTTTCGTTTGCCCGACGTGAGGTGCGTGCGGAAATCGGTTGGTGATTCGCCAAAAACGCGTTTGAATGTGCGATTGAATTGCGTGAGTGATTGAAACCCGACGTCGTATGCGATTTCGCTGATGCGGAGATTTGGATTCAGCAGGCGATGGCGCGCATCTTCCAGGCGCATACGCGCGACGTAATCGGTGAACTTTAGGCCGGTGGCTTTATGGAAGACTTTGCAGAAATGGAAAACGCTCGCCCCCGAAGCGTTTGCCACACCGGCCAGAGATAATTCTTCATTCTTATGCTTCTCGATGTACTCGCGCGCCTTAATAACAAGAGGCGGTTCTGCATTGTTCTGCTCCAGGACGATTTGATTAGCCAGCGCGGAAAGTTGTTCGGAGAAAAATGTGAGCAGTCGCACAGTGGCATTGTATTTGTCTGGCGGAATGAGCGGAGTTTTCTCCCATGCTTTGCGAATCCCGCCCGAGAATCGCACTCCGTGCCGCTCCAGTTCGCGGCTGACCTTCGAGGTATCCGATTTGGCCGGCGTGTGACGCAACACCGAACCGATGCGCAGGTATCCGATGATCTTGGCCCCAAGTTTCACTGGAACTGCTGTTTCGGTTAACCCGAAGGGACAGGTGACGGTATGCGGGATCAATCCCGTGTGGTCAATAATGTCTTGATGCGCTTGTAAACAAACCGCCAGTGTGGCCGGCCGCTCGGCAAGCATGGCGCAGAACCGATTCTGGTGCTTCTTGCCGTCATGCTCCAACTGCCAATAGTCCACCGGTCGAAGCGTCAAAGACAACCCCGTCGCCTCGCTAAAGACCTGCTCGTATCTGCGAAACAGCTTTGAGCGTCGCAGAGTATCAATGAGCTGCTTATTCCAATCTGAGTGGACGACTCCAGCCTCAACCATGACCCCTATAATACACCGATCATTCCAGCTTGGGAAAATGGCGTCAAACCGATTCCGCGGCAGGGTTATTATCGTTGGATACTCGGATATTCGCCGGGCTTAGTCCTGAATGCCCGTCAACCATCGGTGGTTCACGCAACGCGCAAATTGGAATAGAGCGATAGCATTTGGTCATGCGCAGCCTGCAAGCGCGTCACCATCACTGCGCTGATCCGTTTCAGAAGCTCGTAACCTAACGAGTGATCCTTCTCGCAGTATTCCCGCAGAATTGCCGCGTAGAAAAACAGCGCACTGGTCGGCTCGATCGCGTGAGCTGTAAATTGCCAGACATAGGGCGGGAACATCCACGACCAGCCGAGCAAGTCTCCGGCGCCAAGGATTTGTTACTCGGATCGATCTGCCAAGGCCGGTTTCCGACTCGAGCGCTATCTTGCCGATCTCGACCAGGTAGAATCCGTTCGCAAATTCGCTTTCACGGAGAATCGTCTGGTTTGCGTTGAAGTGTCTCGCCACCGCAGAATCCGTGAGCAGCGTGAGTTGCGTATGATTCATCCCGGCCAGAAAAGGATGAAGCGCGACACGCGTGGCCAGTGGTTCGATTTGTATCCCGTGATTGATTATTTGTGGATTCACAAACTCCTCCGATCTATCTAAACAAACTCGTGTTCTTTTTCGCGGACTACGAGTACTGGGCACGGCGCGGCGCGCACGACGCGCTCGGCTGTGCTGCCAATACAAAAATGCCGCCAACTTGTGTAGCCGTGCGTGGCGATGATGACCATGTCGACGTCGAGGTCCTTGGCCGCCTTGGTGATCTCGTTAGGCGCATGCCCAACACGCACGAACGAACTAACCAAGTGTGCGCCGCGGGTGTGCGCCTCGGCTGCGAGCACGGCCAGGTCTTTCTCGGCCATTGAGACCTCGTCTTTGTCCGTGAATGGTTCGACGACGAGCGGCGCACCAATCATTGGGGTCGCGGGCTCGACGATATATAGCAGAGTGATCTCGCACCCGAATTGCTCCGCGAATCGTAGTGCATATTGAACTGCTTTCATCGACGTCTCAGAGAAATCGGTCGGGACCAGAATTTTCTTCAGATGGAGGATCTGCGGTACCAGCTCGATGGTGTCCTCGGTTTGAATGCGTTGAGCTGAGGTTTTCATAGCCCAAGTTTTAGCCGCCGAACAAAAACGGGCTCCGCAGCTCTTGCGGAATGGTGTGCATTTTTTGTGGTGCCTAATCTCACCGATGTGCAACAAATGCTCGGCGAATAGCAAACCGCGCGAATCCTCTGATGCGTGCGCCGACTAAAGTGAATCTCTTAAGTGATAAATGACGACGACGCGTTTTGAAAAGAACTACAACACATACGGTTAGTCTCCTCCAGAGAGCCATTACCGAATATCACGAGCTACTCGCAGCGGACGAGACGCTTGGTCCTGCGACGCTCGAAAAATTGCGCAGCGCCATGCGCAAAAAGCGACTGCTGTACGGCGACCGGCCCATCGGGATCGCGTTAAGGCCACATCTTCTCGATCAGAAACAATTTCACGCGCTGACCAACGCGGCAGAACGCGTTACGAGTGCGTTGGAAAAGGTTGCAGCCGCAGTCGTGCAAGATCCGAAGCTGATGAATCAACTCGGACTGACAGAGGCAGAGCGCAAAATGGCGCTCGTTGATCCAGGTCTTTCAACAGCCGGGATAACGACCCGGCTGGATGCCTTCGTTCACGACGATGAAATCAAATTTGTAGAATCGAACGCGGAGAATCCTTCAAGTCTGCCGGACCAGGAGGAACTGAATCGGTTGCTCTTCGAGCTACCCGTAATGGCGAACTTTGCACGACGCTATCATTTACGACAGTTCTCGCCGGTTCAAGCGCTGCTCAAAACACTGCTGAGCACTTATCGCGAATGGGGTGGTAATGGCGTGCCGAATGTCGCGATCCTGGATTGGAAGGACCTGCCTACGTCGAGCGAGTTCGTCTTTCTGCAGGAGAATTTCAGCGCGCACGGCGTTCCTACGACAATATGTTCGCCAGAGGATCTCGAGTATCAGCAAGGGCAACTTCGATGCGGCGCTTTTCGCATCGATCTCGTTTATAAACGGGTGATCATCCACGAATTCCTCGCGCGCTGTAATGATACGCACCCACTCGTCCGCGCATATGTGAACCGTGACGTTTGCCTGGTGAATCCATTCCGATGCAAAATCATGCACAAGAAGGCGGTGTTCGAGATGCTCACGGACAAGGGACGCCACCATTGGTTCACCAGGAGCGAACAGGAAGCAATTCGCCGATCGGTGCCGTGGACCCGGCGCGTCGCCGATCGAGAGACCATGCGCAAAGGGCGCCGAATCAACTTGCTCGAATTCATCCGCCGAAATCGATCAGACCTTGTTCTTAAGCCGAATGACGATTACGGCGGACACGGCGTCCATTTCGGAGCGCAATCGGACGAGCGCGAGTGGGACAATGCTATTCAAACTGCACTTTCAGCCGATTACATCGTGCAGGATGCGCTCGATTTGCACCCCGAAATGTTTCCAGTGTTCAGCGAGACCGAGTGGAAGTTGCAGCCAATGTTCGTTGATACGAACCCATTTCTTTTTCACGGGAAAGTCTGCGGCGCGATGGTTCGTCTATCCGCGACGCCAATCGTTAACGTCACTTCCGGCGGCGGCGAGACTGGGTTTTTTGTCTTACAAGAACAGCGCGCGCCCTGAGGGGCGCTTACAATTCGCCGAGATTTCGTTGCAGCAGCTTTTGCAACTCAAGTGGATTCTGCGCCTAGCCGTGACGCAAACCCTAAAAGAGTTTCAAGGCCTATTGCTGTCGCGAGTGCGCATTTGAATTTACTCTTCCGTTGCGTGACGCAGGTGGGTAGTCTTTATCCGCTTGTTGTGGTTAGCACATCCGAACGGAACGCAAGATCATGAAGGAGCGCATCCGGACCAACGCCATTGAAACACGTGGCTTGCTTATTTCCAAACGCTGGGTGCAAGCAGTAGCGATCGTCGTGCTCTTTGGTTTTTTCGTGCTGGGGTTACTGGCTTACCGAACCTACACGGATCAGGCGCCGATTCCTGCGAAAGTGGTGCGCCCCGATGGTCAGCTGCTGTTCACCGGAGCCGACGTCGTTGCTGGGCAAGAAATCTTTTTACGTAACGGCCTCATGGAGGACCGGCTCGATCTTCGGCCACGGCGCTTACTTGGGACCGGATTTCACCGCGGATTACCTGCGCCGTTGGGCAGTCCTTGTGGCGGATCACGACCGCAGCCCTGGCTCAGAACCCACGAAAGCTGACACGGTCGCGACATTCAAAACAAACCGATACGATCCCGCTTCCGGCACGCTCGAATTCACTGTCGCGCAAGGCGAAGCATTTGAAACGTTGCAGAAGCACTACTCCGATTTCTTTGGCACACCCACCACCAAGTATGGGCTCCGTCCCAATCAAATCACTGAGCCGAGTCAAATCCGGCAACTCACGGCTTACTTCTGTTGGTCGGCCTGGGTTGCCTCGGCATTGCGTCCTGGACGCGAATATTCTTACACCAACAACTGGCCGCCTGAGCCGTTGGTAGGAAATCATCCGACGGCCGCGACGATCATCTGGAGCATGCTGTCCCTCGCGGCATTGCTGGGGGGCATCGGCCTGTTGTTCGCAGCGTTTGGGCGGTGGAATTTCCTAGGTTGGCATGGGCGCGAGCAGCAGACGATCTCGTTTCGCGCGCCGGGTGAGGTGGCTTTGACGCCAGGTCAACGCGCCTGCGCCGCTTTCTTTGCGGTGATGGCCGTGTTGTTTCTGATACAGACGCTGGTGGGCGGCGCCTCGGAACATTACCGAGCAGAACTCTCGAACTTCTTCGGCATTGATCTGGCCGTCATCTTTCCATTCAACTTGATGCGCACCTGGCATATTCAACTCGCGATTTTCTGGGTGGCGACGTCTTTTTTGGCGGCAGGAATATTCCTCGCGCCGATGATCGCCGGCCGAGAGCCAAAGCATCAGGCTTGGCTAGCCTACGGATTACTCGGCGCGCTCGCGTTAGTCGTGTTCGGCAGCATGGCCGGCGAATACATTGGCATCCACGGCGGCTTGAAGAATTGGTGGATGTGGTTCGGAAATCAGGGATTCGAGTATCTCGATCTAGGACGATTCTGGCAGGTATTGCTGACGATTGGGCTGTTCTTTTGGGTAATCCTTCTGTTTCGGGGATTGCGCGGTCGGCTGGCGGGCGACAACAAGGGCAACATGCCTTGGTTGTTCTTCTTCTCCGCACTTTCCATCCCGGCGTTTTACGCGGTGGGGTTGCTGGCGCGGCCCACCTCGCATTTTACTACGACCGAATTCTGGCGCTTCTGGGTCGTGCATTTATGGGTCGAAGATTTTCTCGAACTCTTCACGACGATCATGGTCGCATACATTTTCGTGCTGCTGGGAGTCGTGCATGAACGCGTAGCACTGCACGTTGATCTACCTGGACATCCTACTTTACTCGGCTGGCGGCGTGATCGGCACGATGCATCACGTTTATTTTTCCGGCGAACCTGCCGAGCACATGGCGCTGGGGGCTTTCTTTTCGGCGGCGGAGGTAATTCCGCTCACATTCCTCACAGTTGAGGCCTGGAGTTTCCTGCAACTGGGTACACTCCAACACGGAAGTCCGGGGCCACCTTCCCTCATTTCTGGGCAGTCATGTTCCTGGTTTCGGTCGGATTCTGGAATTTTCTGGGAGCTGGTGTGTTTGGTTTTCTGATCAATCTCCCAATTGTTTCCTATTACGAAATCGGCACCGCGTTAACAGCCAATCATGGTCACGCGTCAATGATGGGAGTGTATGGAATGCTGGCGGTAGGCTTGGCGCTATTCTGTTTGCGGTACATGATTCCGGCCGAACGCTGGTCGGACCGGGCTGCGAAAATCAGCTTCTGGTCGCTCAACCTCGGACTGGCCTGGATGGTGTTCGCCACGTTGTTCCCGTTGGGACTCCTGCAACTGTACGAATCGGTGAGTCACGGCTACTTTGAGGCGCGCAGTCTGGCCTACCTTCAGGGTGCAACCAACGCTTTACTCGAGTGGCTGCGCTTGCCGGGTGACGCGGTGTTCATTGTCGGCGGCGTGCTGCCGCTAATTTATCTCTGCTGGCTCAGTTTGCGTCACATGGTGCCGCCGATTTCGGAAAAAAAAGGAGAGGTCGCGCTGTTCACCGACATCGGCGAAATGGCAGAACGTCAGCCATGATCGGGCCGCTGCACATTGAGGTCGCGCTGGCTGCCGGGTATGCGGGTTTTCTAATGGTGGTAGCGGCCGGACTGGAATGGTTCGGTCGTCACTCGCACCGGCGTTCGGGACAATTCCGCACAGCTGGCTTCAAATATCACGGCCACCTGGATGTCTGGGAATGCCCCTGCGGCCATCATCTGCATCCGCACTATCGCGACCCAGTGCGCGAGGTCGTGCGATATCGAGCACCTGCCAACACCTGTAACGCTTGTGCCAGGAAGAGTGACTGTACGGACTCCGAGCACGGCCGGGAGATTATCCACTCTTCTGAATCCTGGATCGAAACTCAGGCTGGAAAGTTCCATCGTGTCCTCTCGCTCACGCTTTTGTTTCTGGCAGCACTGATTGTGATCGCTGAAATGTTCCGCTACCCGACTTTGCCCGAGGTTTTGTTGCCGGGGTCTATCCTGGCATTGGTCCTAACGAGAGGACTGTCTTTGACTCGTGAGTTGATTGCCGGGCAGAATCGGGATGGCTCTGAATCCGTGCGCGTTGCATTCGGCAGCCGAAGAATCTAGACGTAGAGAATGGTGCGGTTTTCCCACTCATATGTTCTCCGTTTACCGGCAGAACGAAGGCGGCACTATTTCACATGGACTGGCGACCGCGCTGATTAACCGCGATGGCAGAATCGATAGGATTTGGCGGGGTAACGCCTGGACGCCGGCAGAAGTAACTCAAGCTGTTCAGGCAGAGAGCAAATGAATAGCACTGCCGTCAGGCAGGGCGCAAAAAAGAGCCAGTGAATCGCAAATCCCGCAGAGTCTGTTGCCAAGAGAAACCTCACCATCAACTATGCTTTCAACAGTTGATACAATGGACGTTGCCTCGCCTCTGCAAAATGCTTCAAGCAATGTGAAGAAAACACCGAAGAGGCTTCGCAATCCCGATCACGTTTTCACTCTCGGCATCGAGGAAGAATTGCAGATCATCGATCCCGAGACGCGCGAACTGCGTTCGTACATCCAACAAATTCTCGCCGACGGAAAAATCATTTTAAAAGAACAGATCAAACCGGAGATGCACCAGTCGATTGTGGAAATCGGCACGGAGATTTGCAGCGATGCCCGAGACGCGCGACAGCAAATCACTGCTCTTCGCACTGAGTTGGCTAAAGTTGCAGCACAGCACGGGTTGGTAATCGCTTCAGCCGGCACACATCCTTTCTCACATTGGATGGATCAATTGATCACGGCAAACGAGCGATACGCCACGATCATGAATGAGATGCAGCAGGTTGCGCGGGTCTGTCTGACATTTGGCCTGCATGTTCACGTTGGAATTCCGGACCGCGAAGAGGCGATCGACATCATGAATCAGGCCCGTTATTTCCTGCCGCATCTGTATGCGCTCTCAGTAAACTCACCTTTTTGGCTGGGACACAACACCGGACTAAAAGCATATCGCCAGATGATCTTCGAACGCCTTCCGCGCACCGGTATTCCGGACGCGTTCCAAAGTCTTAGCGAATACGAAGACTATTGGAAATTGCTGGTTGCCACGAATTGCATCGATAATCCCAAAAAGATTTGGTGGGACGTGCGGCTACATCCGTTTTTCGACACCATTGAATTTCGGATTTGCGATGCGCAATCGCGCATTGAAGACACCATCGCGCTGGCGGCCCTGATGCAGGCTATTGTTTTCAAATTGCAAAAATTGCGTCGCAATAACGTGACCTTCCGTAGCTATCAAAAACGTTTGCTCTGATGAAAACCGATGGCGCGCCGGCCGTTACGGGCTCGACGGCAAGCTGATCGATTTCGGTCGGAAATGCGAAGTGGACGAGCGCGAATTGCTCGAGGAGATGCTCGGATTTGTTTCTGATGAAGTCGAGGAACTGGGAAATGAGCACGAGATCGAACACATCCACCGTATCATGCGAGAAGGCACTGGCGCAGACCGGCAACTAATGGTGTGGGAACGCACTCAGGACATGAAAGCCGTGGTGGATCAGATCGTGGCAGAGACAAACGAAGGGTTGGGTCCGGTCAAATCGTGAGCCTGAGCCACCCGTGAAAGCGACGCGAGGACGCGCCGCACTCCCAAAGCTTGCGCCAAAAAAAAGTGTCTCGTGAATTTCGCACGAAGTGCTTTCGGAGTGCGATGCGTCCCCGCTTCGCTCTTGCTACTTCACCGTCGCATTGGAAACAGCGAAGTGTAACTGGAAAGGCCTCGCACGTATTGTGCGCGCTCGAATGCGCTGGGGTCGGGGCAATTTTTCTGGCTCATGACACCTTTGAGTTCGTGCAATGATTTGCGGCCATGGCCCTCCAGCCATGCGACCATCTCCATTTCGATCCGCTGAATGTGCGTGATCCCATGACGCATCAGAGCGCTGCATAACATCGTAACGTCCGCGCCGGCCATCACCAGCTTGATCACATCCTGCGCCTGATAAATGCCGCTCGTAGCTGCGAGACTGGCCCGCAGTTTGCCGTAAAGAATGCCAATCCAATGCAGAGGCAATCTCATATCAGCCGGAGTGCTTAACGTGAAATTTGGCGTGACCTCCATTTTCTCCAGGTCGATGTCAGGCTGATAGAATCTGTTGAACAATACCAGGCCATCGATGTTCAGGTCGTCGAGGCTGATCGCCATGTTTGCGAAACTGCTGAAGTAGGGACTGAGTTTGACGGTCAGCGGAATCTTTGTGGCAGCCCGAATACTGCGAACCGTCTCGATGTAAATATTTTCTGTCGTGATGCCGGTGACCTCGGGGCGTGTGGGTATTCTGTAGATATTTAGTTCCAACGCATCGGCGCCGGCCTCTGTGATTCGCCGCGCGTAGCTGATCCACCCACCGAGCGTGCTGCAATTCAAACTGCCGATGATTGGAATCCCGACTGCGCGCTTGGCTTGCGCGATGTTCTCGAGATAGGTCTTTGGATCAACGCGAAATTCCGGGGCGGTGGCCTCGATTTGTTCTTCGAACAGCGAATGAAGAACTACCGCGGCAGCGCCCGCTTGTTCCATCGCACGGATATTGTCGATTTTTTCCGAAAGCGGCGAGGCAGACGGCACCAAAGGCGAACGCAATGAAAGCCCAAGATAGGTTGTCGTTAAATCCATCGGTTACTACACTTTAAACAGAAAAGTCATTGTGGGTAGAGTCGGCATGCAGAGCAGAGTTTGCCTGCGACAGGTTTCCGAGTAATTCTCTCAACTTTCAGTTATGCCCGATCGCACTTATCTCCATCCAATTGACCCGGAATTGCTTCCCGGAGCGCACAACGCGATCGACACTTGTCTGCGACTAAAACCGCAGGAACGAATCACGATTATCACCGACACGTTTACCCGCGACATCGCGGCGGCGTTGCAATCTGAAGTTGAGCGGGTTGGGTCGAGAGTACAGTTTGTTTGTGCTGGAACATCACGCACGACGGCCGCTCTCGTACATGCCTGAAGTCATTCTCGACGATCTTGCACTGTCGCAAGTGTCGATCTTCGCTGCGCAGAGCCAACCAGGCGAACTCAGCGCGCGCACACCGATGACTACCGTGGTAAATCAACACCACATTCGGCATGCGCACATGGTGAACATCAATCGCCAGATCATGCTCGAAGGGATGCGCGCCGACTTTTGCGCGGTCGACAAGCTAAGTCAGCGTTTGGTCGAACATGCGCGCCAGGTCGATCGCATCACTTGTAAAACACCCCACGGCACCGAATTCGTTGCGGAACTTTCGCCGAAACTCAAGTGGCTCAAAACCAGCGGCATCATCGCCCGTGACAAATGGGGCAATTTGCCCGGTGGCGAAATTTTCACCACGCCCATGAATACCAATGGCGTGTTTGTGGTGGACGGCGTGGTTGGCGATTACTTGTGCGAACGCTTTGGCGATTTGCAATCGAATCCGCTTACAATTGAGGTCGAAAATAATCGCATCCGAGCGCTGCACTCCGACAACAAGGATTTACGCGACGAATTTCGGGCTTACACGAACACTGACGAAAACAGCGACCGCGTCGGCGAATTTGCGATCGGCACAAACACTGCCTGCACACACATCATCGGCCACATCTTACAAGACGAAAAACTTCCCGGCGTACATATCGCCTTCGGTCATCCGTATGCTGAGCACACCGGCGCAAATTGGGCTTCGAAAACGCACATCGACTGTGTTGGTCGCGATTTCGATATTTGGTTTGATGGCCAACAGGTAATGCGCGACGGGAAGTTCTTGATATAGCGCTGCGGTGACCATCACGTGGATCCGAAACTTCGCGCTGCTTTTAACGCCGACTTTACGCCCGAAAAATATGCCGGGCTGGCGCACTGCGTAAATGAATGCGAGAAATGGCCGGCGGATTTCCGGATTTGTGAGACACCGGTCTTTTTAACACGCGAGTTTACGAATGAAGTCACGCGCGCCGCGAATGAGATTATAGCCGCGACGCGCACGCCGGAATTTGTCAGGCATTCGGCAGTGGCGGTTCCGAAGGACTTTGAAGTGCCTAACGAATCGGAGCACCCGAACTTCCATGTCGTCGATTTCGCAATTTGCGCCGAAGGAGATCGGCTTATCCCCCGTTTAATTGAACTACAGGCATTTCCCAGTTTGTTTGGTTTTCAGTTGGTATTGTTGAATTGCTTCCGCAAAGCGTATCCGATTATTCCGCGCAATTGGACCTCCTCATTTGGTGGAATCAAGGATGACGCGTATTTGGATCTTCTACGGCGCACCACCATCGCAGATTCACCGCTGGAAAGTGTGGTATTGCTCGACATCCAACCGGAAAAACAAAAAACGCGCGTGGATTTTGCCGCTACCGAGACGTTCCTCGGCATTCGGCCGGTTTGCGTGACCAAAATCAAAAGGCGCGGTCGGCAATTAATCTACGATCGTGACGGACGCGACGTGCGGATCGAACGAATTTATAATCGCGTCATTTTCGACGAGCTAAGTCAACGGCACGATCTGAACCTGCAGTTTCGCTTTCAGGATGATCTCGATGTCACGTGGGTCGGTCACCCGAACTGGTATTTCCGGATCAGCAAGCATTCCCTCCCCTTCCTCAAAACCGAACACACTTCGCCGACATTTTTCGTTAATGAATTTCCATCTGACGAAAAGATCGGCGATTACGTGTTGAAACCGCTTTATTCATTCGCCGGGCACGGTGTGGACATGGAACCGACGCGGGAAAAAATTGCTGCCTTGCGAAACCCCCACGAATGGATCTTGCAGAAGAAAGTCGAGTATGCCGCATTTGTGCCGACCGTCGACGGTCACAAATCGAAGGCCGAGATCCGGATGATGTTTGTATGGCCGGATCAGGATCGCGATCCCACGCTCGTGAACAATCTTGTCCGGATGAGCCAGGGCAAAATGATGGGCGTCGATTTCAACATCGACAAAACCTGGGTGGGCGCCAGCATCGCGCTGCACGATTAGCGGAATTTTAAGACGTCACGTTCGCGGGGATAAGCCGCTCGACGATCACGACGTCAAGCCATCGGCCATCGAGGCGCCCATGCTTCTCGTACACGCCGACCTCACGAAATCCATGTTTGCGACAAAGCGCGCGACTGGCCTCGTTGAAAAGAAAAATGCGCGACAGGAGCTTCCACAGTCCCAGCCGCTCCGCTTCGGTGATTAGACCAGCGAGCAATAGATCTCCCACGCCTCGACGTCTCCACTCGCGATGAACGTACATAGAGAATTCGCCGATGCCCCGATAACAATCCCGGTTGCGGTAGGGTCCAGCGCCAGCCCAGCCGATGATTTCGCTATCGATTTGCGCAACCACAGCGGGATAACGGCCAGCGATTGATTGAAGCCACGCCCGCTCATCCGCCGCAGATCTCCGCGTGGTTTCAAAGGTGGCGACGCGTTCTTCGATGCCTTGATTGTAAATTTTAGCAATCGCAGTTGCATCGCCCGAGGTGGCGGTCCGAATCTGTACGCCATCCAGGTTTGAACGTTCGAGTGCGGGATTAGGTTGGTTCAGTTGAGACAGTTGCTTCACCAGAACCTTGCTCGTACGCCTGCTGCACTGCGCGCCACGCGAGCATGGCGCACTTCACCCGCTGCGGGAATTTTCGAACACCCTGCATTACGCGCAGATCGCCCAATGTCTTCGGCGCTTGGGAGGTATCGGCTGTGACAAGGTCATGAAATGCACTGACCATCTCCATTACTTCAGGCCGACTTTTGCCCTTCAATTTCATCGTCATCAGTGACGCCGAAGCCTGGCTGATCGCACAACCGCGACCACTGAATTTGATGTCCTCCAGTCCGCCCTGTGCATCGAACTTTACCGCAAGATGAATTTCGTCGCCGCACGCCGGATTGTCACCATGCACGAGAACGGCGGCGTCCGGCAGCTCCCCAAAATTCCGCGGCCGCCGCGAATGATCGAGGATCACCTCCTGGTACAGCTCTTCGATTTCCGAGCTCATGAAAAGAAACGCACTGCAGCGTGAAGGATCTCCATCATTCGATCGATCTCCTCCATTGAATTATAAAAATAGAAGCTCGCGCGTGTTGTGCCCGATACGTTGAAGCGACGCATCACTGGCTGGTTGCAATGATGCCCGCCGCGCATGGCCAACCCATACTGATCCGCAAACGTGGTCAGATCGTGCGGATGCGCAGCCTCCATGACAAACCCGACAAGCGCGCCCCGCTCTTCCTTTGGACCAAAGATGCGCGTTCCCGGTAACTCGGCCAGACGATCAACTGCATAACGAGCAAGCTGCGAATCGTGCTCGAAAATTGCTGGGCGCCCGATGCTCTCGATGTAATCAATCGCTGCCGCGAGCCCGATCGCGCCCGCGATGTTCGGCGTGCCAGCTTCGAACCGGTGGGGCGCTTTCTTGAACGTGCTTTTTTCGAGCGTGACGCTTACGATCATTTCGCCTCCGCCTTGCCACGGTGGCATGGAATCCAAAAGCTCAGCGCGTCCATAGAGGACTCCAATGCCGGTCGGTCCACACATCTTGTGCCCTGAGAATGCCAGGAAATCGCAGCCCAATTCATGCACATCGAGCGGCACGTGGCCGGCACTTTGCGCCGCATCCACCAGGGTCACTGCCCCCACGGTACGAGCCTTGGTGCAAAGTTCGGTGACGCGATTAATTGTGCCGAGCGAATTGGAGATATGCGTGAACGCGAAAAGTTTTACTTCTGGTGTTAGCAAGGAAGAAAGCTGGTCGACATCAAGAGTTCCGTCGTCACGAACCGGCAGAAATCGAAGACGGGCGCCTTTGCGTTCTGCCAGCAACTGCCATGGCACCAGGTTGCTGTGATGCTCCATCACCGTCAGAAGAATCACGTCGCCCTCGCGAATGAATTTTTCACCCCAGGCTTGCGCCACCAGGTTGATGCTTTCCGTGGTCCCGCGCGTGAAGATTATTTCGTCTGCACTCTCTGCGCCGACGTAATCTGCGACACGTTGCCGCGCTTTCTCGTAAGCATCCGTTGCGCGCGAACTCAGAGTATGAAGTCCCCGATGGACATTCGCGTTGTCGTGCTCGTAAAAATTCCGCAACGCCTCGATGACCGGCCGTGGTTTCTGCGAACTCGCAGCGTTATCGAAATAGATCAGCGGATGTCCGTGTGCCTCCTCGCGTAGGATCGGAAAGTCCTCGCGAAGGGTAGCCCAGTCCAAACTCTTGCTGGCAACCTTGTGCACCCCCTAATCTGCTATACACGCCGGCAAGTGCCACCGTATTCGCGCGACAAAGCCTTGATGCAAGAGCAGCGGTCGCAGCAGCGACCGCAAAACAGTAGCCGCTTCCGCTATGCGAAGCGTCGCGTCTCGCCCATAGGGCGAGGGCTACAGACCCAACTTGTAGAGGCGTTTGCCAAACGCTTTATTCTTCCGGTGCTCGCCGCGGCGAGCACTCTTATTGATGGTTGGCGTCGGTTTTCTGCTAGGGATTGGGGGAATTCTGGGGGGAATTGTTACTGTTGTAACCGAACATGCCACCGCGCGCTATTATACCTTAGTATAATACGAAAGCCGGGTCCGGCATTGAGAGTTGAGGCCTTATAACCTGAACCCTCTGCCAAGATCACTGAACGCTTCCGCCAATTCCGCAACGTTGCGTCAACCGAACAAGCTCGGCAACAGACAGCACTTTCATCTTCTTCATTACGTGCGCACGATGGATTTTGACCGTCTGCTCGACGGTCCCCAGCTCGCCGGCTATTTGTTTGTTCAATTTCCCGGCAACGACGTATTCCAGTACTTCTCGCTCGCGCGGCGTGAGCGTGGCCAGGCGCATGTGGATTTCGGAAAGTTCAGCTTGCGCACGCCGAAGGGCGCAGTCTTTCTCGATGGCCACACGAACGGCTGCAAGCAGGTCTTCATCGTTCACGGGCTTCATGAGGAAATCACTCGCGCCGTGTTTCATCGCCTGCACGCTCTTTGGAATATCACCATGAGCGGTCAAAAAAATGATGGGCAGGAGACTGCCTCTGCCGGCGAGAATGCCTTGCAGATCCAAGCCACTAATCTCTGGCATGGCGAGATCGAGCAAGAGACAGCCACGCATTTCCGGATCGTATTGTGCCAGGAATTCCTTTGCGGAGGCAAACGCCGTCACAGCGAAGCCCGCCGCTCGCAACAGGCGCGAGATGGATCTCCGACCCGCCGCATAATCGTCCACGACAAAGACGGTAGGACCGAGAGGACTACTCATCTCCCGTTATCAGTACCAGATTTGGCGAGCGCATCTTTAGGCAAAGTGAAATGGAACGTCGCGCCGCGCTCGGCATTGTTTGCGGCCCAGAGTTTCCCGCGATGCGCAGCAATGATGGTTCGGCAGACCGAGAGGCCCAGGCCCATTCCCTTGGCTTTCGTGGTGAAGAAAGGCTCGAACACTCGTTCCACTTCTCTCTCCTGGATGCCGCCACCCTTATCGGTGACAGACACAATCACCGCGCCTCCATCGTTTTCGAGTCCAGTACCGAATGCACAGCCGGCGTTCCCGAGTACCGCACTCAGCCATCGCGTCACAAGCATTGACCACCAGGTTTACCAGGACCTGCTGAAGCTGCACCGGGTCGCCAGTGACAGTCGGCAAACTTCGCGCCAGTTCGGTGTCGACACTGACGTTTTGACTGATGAGATCGGTACGGATCAGCTTCAAGACATCTCGTACAACTTTGTTGATATGGAGAGTATGCTGTTCCACCTCGCCTTTTTGCAACCACAAGCGCAGTCGACGGATGACTTCGGCGGCATGCTTGTTTTCGCTGATGATGTCATTAAGAATTTCCCGAAACTCGGCGACGTCGACGCCGCCATTGGCGAGCATTCGCTGTGCAGCCTGCGCGTTACTGAGGATGGCGCCAAGCGGTCGGTTAAGCTCGTGCGCAAGCGAACCGGAGAGTTCGCCCAGCGTCGTTACCCGCGATAAATGCGCCATCTCGTTGCGGTGACGCGCCGCCTCCAATTCCGCCTGTTTGCGATTGGTGATGTCGAATGCAGCCCCACGAAGTCGAACAGGCTGACCGTCACGATCAAACTCGACCTGGCCCCGGCCCGCAATCCACCGCAGTTGTCCTTGTGGTAGCATGATCCGGTACTCGGCTTCATAGTCGGCGCCGGTGCGCAGGGTATTCTCCAAGGCGTCGAGCACCCGTTGACGATCCTCAGGATGCAACACATTTTTGAAGCGGTCCAAGTCGAGCTTCTCTGCCGCTCCGAAGCCAAACAGAGCGCGACCCTTGTCTGTGATCCAAATCTCATCACGCGGAATGTCCCACATCCACATGCCAAGATCGGCAGAGTCTGCGGCCAGGTTGAGTCTCTTCTGGGTTATTTCCAATTCACGCGCGAGACCCGCTGCTCGAGCCACATCATTACTCAACTCATAGCCCATCACTGCCACGATGGCCGTATATGTGAAGCCTAGGAAGAAGGGAACTTCCAGGATACCCCAGATCACTAGCGGGACGTGCCACGCCAGCATCGCGCCGAAGATCATGCTGCCCCCGATTAGCACGGCTCGTCGCCGATCGCCGCGTCGCCAAACCGTAATTGTGGCGTCTACTGAAAAGATAAGCAGCAAGAGCAAACTAACGCTACTAAGCAGACCCCATGGACTCCGGGTTCCGACAGGCACCGAGACCAGCTGCCCACCCCATGAAAACTGCCGGATGCTGGTGATTGCGGTGAAGTTGATGCTCACCGCAAAAATGAAATTTAGAATCAGTACGAGCGTCCGGAGGCCGTAGATACTCCACGCCAACCAAGCTCGTCCGGCATGTAAATAAAGCCGAACGAAAGCTACAAACGACAGCGTCAGGACGAACGTGGGCACGTGTATCCAGCGGACCAACTGTTCGTATTGCTCCACCGTCTTGGAATTCAGCATCCATAATTCGAATGCAGAAATCGCCGCCGCGGCCGTCGCACTACAGGAAAAGAACAAGTAAACCAGGTTCTGGCGCTGTTTGCACCAAACCACGAAATAAAACCCGGCAAACGTCAAACACGCTGCCGCATTCATTGACCAGAGAGCGGTGATCCAACTCATCGGATGCCTTCGTCTGGCTGTAGGAATTCGACGGCTATTTGTAGCGGGAAGTTTGCAATGCCATGGAACCCAGGTGTGCCGCCACGAACACGATATCTTTTAAGGCATTCACCGGTCGTGGCCATGTCTTGTTCGCCAAGACATGTGTCTCCAACCACCACGATTCTCAATGGTTCTTTCCCCGCGTACTTTTCCGCGGCCGATTTCACGTAGGGCAGAGGCTGATCAATGAGCCCGACCGCTGCAAGCTCTAATTGCGCTTTTTACAAAAATACCTTCCTGTGGAGGCGGGCGTGTCGACCGCAATATCTTCACTGCGCAGACGACACGGCTGGCGCTACAGTTATTTCAGCTCTTCGTTTACCTCGCCGAAGGCGTTCACGGCGAACTCCAGATCTTCCCGCGAATGGGCGGCGGAGACCTGCGTGCGTACGCGCGCGGTGCCATGGGGCACGACAGGATAAAAGAAACCAATCACGTAAACGCCTTTCTCCAACATGCGGGCGGCGAACTGTTGTGACTTTGCAGCGTCCCCGATCATGATCGGGACGATCGGGTGCACGCCGGGCTTGATCGTTAGGCCGCGTTCGGTCAGCGCAGCGCGGAAGAATTTTGTGTTTTCCTCGAGCTTGTCGCGCAGTTCGGTAGACGCGGTGAGAAGCTCGAGCGCTTTCAGAGAAGCAGCAACAACAGGCGGCGCGATCGTGTTTGAAAACAAATAAGGCCGCGAACGTTGCCGCAGCAGATCGATAATCCCCTTGCGTCCGCTCGTGAAGCCGCCGCTGGCGCCGCCGAGCGCCTTTCCGAGTGTGCCGGTGATGATATCGATCCTGCCCATCACGTCGCGATATTCGTGCGTACCGCGTCCAGTTTTGCCGAGAAAACCGGTGGCGTGCGCGTCGTCGATCATCGTCAGCGCGTTGTATTTTTCGGCGAGGTCGCAAATGGCCGAGAGGTTCGCGATCGTGCCGTCCATCGAGAAACAACCATCAGTGGCGATCAATCTGAAGCGTGCATCTTGCGCCGCGCCGAGTTGCGCCTCCAGATCTGCCATGTCGTTATGCTTGTAGCGAAACCGTTGCGCTTTGCAGAGGCGGATGCCGTCGATGATGCTGGCGTGATTCAATTCATCGCTGATCAACGCGTCCTGCTCGCCGAGCAACGTTTCAAACAAACCGCCGTTGGCGTCGAAACAGGATGGATAAAGAATCGTTTCTTCTGTCCCGAGGAATTTTGAAAGTGCGGCTTCCAAATCCTTGTGAATGTCCTGTGTGCCGCAGATGAAACGCACGCTCGCCATGCCGAAACCATGCGTGTCGAGCGCTTCTTTGGCCGCGTCAATCAGAGCAGGGTGATCGGCCAGGCCAAGATAATTGTTTGCGCACATGTTCAGCACGCGTTTGCCCCCGGTGATCGCGATGTGGGCGTCCTGCGGAGTTGTAATGACGCGTTCGGTTTTAAAGAGGCCCTGTGATTTAATGTCCTCCAGTGTTTGCGAAACCTGTTTGTCGAATTCCCCTAGCATAGATAAATCGCAGATTACGCCGGAAAGATGAATCAGGAAACCATGAAGCCATGAATTGAATCACTAAAACGAAGACCTCAAGAGAGTTCCTGGTTTCCTGGCTTGATTTGTTCTTGCCAAATTGTGAATAACTGTTAATAACTCGCTCAGGTGATACGCATTGACCTACGCTGAGCGTCGTAACCTCGCCTTAATCCTGCTGGCGGTTTTCATCGCCCTTATTCTCCTTACCGCCTGCGGCACCACACATCATACAGCCTTGCCGGCGTACGAGCCGCCGCTGTCGAAGACGAATTTTCAGCATATACGCACTACCGCGTACACCCATACCGAAGCTGACCATCGGCAGTACAGCAACCGCAATGCTCTGGGTGGCGAATTGCACGCGGCAGGCCCGGCGATTCACCGGGCTGAGGTTGTAATGCGTGCAACGCTCGCCTACGAAGTTCCGCGCGCTATTCCCGTGGACGAGAATGGTTCGTATTCGCCGCCGCTTCAACGTTTCTCGATGGAAGAACGCCAACCCGTCACACCGGGTCCGAAACGTGCGCCAAGAGCAACCCGCGTCGCCAAAGGAGCGGCAAAACCGACGCGCAACGTGAAGCGAGCCGTGGCAGTTTCCAAACCGCCGCAGATCGGCAGCGCAGCGGCCGATTGGTCGCGATGGCCGGCTGGCACAGTCTTTCGTCTACTCTCAACCGGACAAAATTACCGCGTAGAAGATTACGGCTGGGCGCTTTCAGGACGCAACACCATCGATCTTTATATGGCGAACCAGCGTGAAATGAACAACTGGGGCGCGCGTGAGGAAGCGATCGAAATCCTGAAATGGGGCGACCCGGACGAGAGCCTGCAATTCCTGCGACGCCACCAGGATTACAGACACATCAAGCGCATGGTGCTTGAACTCGAAGGCCACGAGAAAGAGGCCGCGTCACTGCGATAGCGCTCGCGGCTCTGCGCGGCTGAATTCCTTTGATCTACAGATCTACGCAGATCGACCCAGATTTTTAGGGAAGAACTCGAAAAGTCACGGTAATGAGTTTCGAAATCTGCGAAAATCAGCGTAATCTGTGGATATTCTCGGCTGGGGTCAGGGCTGGGTAATCCGCGGTTGCTCCAAAGTTTCTTCGACTTCCCTCAGGATGACAATTCGGCCCAGTTGAGTACTATTTTTCCGGAGTTACCGGATTTCATCAGCTCGATGGCTTCCTTGAATTCTGTGTAGGGAAAGCGGTGGGTGATCACGGGAGAAATATCGAGACCGCTCTGGATCATCGCCGTCATTTTGTACCAGGTCTCGTACATTTCGCGGCCGTAAATGCCTTTGATGGTAAGCGCGCTGAACACGACTGCGTTCCAATCGACGGCAGCGGTGCCGGGCATTATGCCTAACAAAGCGATTTTGCCGCCGTGAACCATGTTAGGCAAAATGTCAGCGAACGCTTTCGGGTTGCCGGACATTTCCAGGGCCACGTCAAAGCCTTCCTTCATCTCGAGTTTTTGCATCGCTTCGGTCAGTTTTTCGGTGCGCACATCGAGTGCGAGATCGGCGCCCATGGTGCGCGCGAGATTTAACCGGTACGGATTCACGTCGGTGACAACTACGTGACGCGCGCCAGCGCGCTTGCAAATCGGAATGGCCATGCAACCGATCGGGCCCGCGCCAGTGATCAGCACATCTTCTCCGACCAAGTCGAAAGAGAGCGCAGTGTGCACGGCATTGCCTAACGGATCGAAACACGAAAGCACATCCAGCGGGATCGATGGATCGGCGTGCCAGCAGTTCTCCTGAGGGATCGCCACAAATTCTGCCCACGCCCCAGGACGATTCACGCCTACGCCTTGCGTGTTTGGACAAAGATGACGCCGTCCGGCCAGGCAATTGCGACAATGTCCACAAGTGATGTGTCCCTCCCCCACCACCAGATCGCCGCGCGCAAATCCTTTAACGTGAGCACCGACAGCATCAACGACACCGGCGAATTCGTGACCGATCGTCATCGGCACCGGAATGGTTTTCTGCGCCCAGTCATCCCAGTTGTAAATGTGCACGTCGGTACCGCAGATCGATGCCTTCAATACCCGGATCAGCACGTCATCGCCGCCGACTTTTGGAACAGGAGCATCCTCGAGCCAAAGGCCGGGCTCGGCTTTCGCCTTCACAACGGCCTTCATCATTTTTTGCACGACACGACACTAGGCCAATCAGCAAAACACGAAAAGGTTTTTACAACTCGGAATCGAATCTAGTCGCGCAGAAAGGTCGTCTGCCACGTCTTTTTCCTTGACACACCAGCCGCATTTTTGGCAAAATGCTTTGCCGGCGTAGGAAATTAGTACAACGGCCGGAAAAGAATTCTGTTTGGGGCCGACTTCTCGCAGGTGCGGGACTGCCGTGCCGAGCGGAATTAACGGAAAACCAAACAATGAAAGGAAATGAAGGTATGAAAAATCGAAGTGCGATATGGATGACCATCTTGCCGGTGTTGGCCTGCTTTGCGCTATTATCAGCGCAAGCAATTAGTCCGGCGCCAGACGGGTGCTATCCCAATTTCACGACTGCGGAAGGATGTGGGGCGCTCAATTCCCTGACTACCGGTGCTGCAAATACAGCACTTGGTTGGCGTTCGCTCTTTTCGACTACCGACGGCAGTTTCAACACCGGTGTTGGCGCAGGAGCGCTGGTCCTCAACAACGGGAGTTCCAACACGGCAGTGGGCGCTGCTGCGTTGTTGCTCAACAGTACCGGCTCAAACAACACAGCCATTGGAACCGGCACCCTTGTCAACAACACCACGGACCGCAACACGGCCGTTGGCGCAAATGCGCTGAATGCCGATAACAGCGGTACCGACAACTGTGCGGTGGGTTTTGAGGCACTCACGTCGGACACCACCGGTGGAGCGAATACGGCAGTTGGCCGTGGCGCACTTGATCAGAATGTGACTGGGAATTTCAACACGGCGATCGGTAAGGATGCCGGCGGCTCAGCCACCGGCAGCGGCAACGTCTATATTGGTCACTTGGTGGCTGGTGTTGCCGGTGAGAACAATCATACCTACATCCGAAACATTAAAGACACTTCCGTCAATGGTGCGGGTGCCGACATTGTTACCATAGATTTGACCACAGGCTTACTTGGTCACGCCAGCTCCTCGCGCCGCTACAAGGAAGACATCAGGCCAATGGAAAAGACGAGCGAGGCGCTATATCGGCTTCATCCGGTCACGTATCGCTACAAAAAGGAGATCGATCGGACCCAGTCGACTGCCTTTGGGTTGATTGCCGAGGAGGTAGCGAAGGTGAATCCAAACCTGGTAGCCCGCAATTCTCAAGGCCAGCCTGAGAGCGTGCATTATGAAATGGTGAACGCAATGTTGCTTAACGAGTTCCTCAAAGAGCACAAAAAAGTCGAGGATTTGCAGGCCATAGTCGCGCAGCAACAGAAGGGAATTGACGTTCTGACAGCGCAGCTCGAAGAGCAGGCCGCGCAAATCCGAAAAGTGAGTGCGCAGCTTCAGATCGCAAGGCCCGCGCCGCGATTGACTGGCAATAACCAGTAGGTGCTGTTACCTAGCTTAAGGAGAAGGCCTTTGCAAAGCCGCCACTTGCCGAAGAGTGGCGGCTTTTTTCATTCGATCCAGGTCCAGGGTACGCGTAATGCGCATTGCGCGCGATTTCGGCGTGCGACTTTGACGCTCCCTATTATCTTGACATGTCCGATCGGTTTTTCGTAAAAGACCCGGGAACCGAAGGTCGGCCACGCGAACAAATGGACCCGCTCTCTTCGCAGGTGCGGATCAACCGCTCCCCCAGATAACGTTTGTGGCCGACCAAATCAAACAAAGGAGAAATTCGCTTATGCAAAATCGACACATCATATTCGGACCAATTCTGGCGGCCCTTGCATTTTTAGAAGGAGCTCAAGCAGTTAGTCCAGCGCCCGACGGATGCTATCCTAACTTCACCACAGCGGAAGGCTGCAATGCGCTTAAGTTCCTCACCAGTGGCGTGGGAAATACCGGCCTTGGTGCGTTCGCGCTCTATCAGGGTAGCGATGGCGGCTCCAACACCGGCGTTGGCGCCGCAGCGCTGGCGCTCAACACCGCCGATTCCAATACCGCAGTGGGTGCCACGGCGTTGTTGCTTAACACCACTGGGAGTACCAATACGGCCGTTGGAAGAAATGCGCTCACCAACAACATTACCGCCGGGGATAACAATGCATTCGGTGCCTTCGCGCTCTTTAACAACGACTCAAGTGGCAGTGGGTCTGCAGACTTTAACAACGCCTTTGGCCGTAACGCACTCCTGAACAATGTGGACGGCAACGAAAATGATGCGTTCGGTGATGACGCCATGGAAGAGAACACAACGGGCTCCCAAAATACAGCCATCGGTGATGACGCACTCGATGGTAACACAACTGGCAATGGAAATACCGCTATGGGTAAAGAAGCCGGAAATTCGATCATCGACGGTAATGACAACGTCGTTCTCGGTCACAACGCCGGAATTGGCATCGCGCACGCCAGTCACAATATCGCAATTGGCGTCGAAGAGGCCGGCCCTTTTACTGACTTCGATGATACTTGCTTCATCGGCAGCATCTTCGGTGAAATAGTCAGCGACCCCGGCAGCCAAACAGCAGTATATGTCGATCAATTTAACAATGTGGGGGTTTTCAACTCGTCGCGGCGCTACAAACACGACATTCAGCCAATGGACAAGGCGAGCGAAACGCTGTATCGGCTCAAGCCAGTAACTTTTAAATTCAACAGCGACTGGAAAGGGACGACCCAATATGGCTTGATCGCCGAGGAGGTGGCCGAGGTGGACCCCCAGCTTGTGTCGCGCAAGGATGGTGAAATCATGAGCGTCCATTACGAACAGATCAACTCGATGTTGCTTAACGAGTTCCTGAAAGAGCACAAGAAAGTCGAGGATTTGCAAACGACGGTCACCCAGCAACAGAAGGGGATGGAGGTTCTCACGGCGCAGCTAAAAGAGCAGGCCGCGCAAATCCAAAAGGTGAGTGCGCAGCTTCAGATCACGACCCACGCGCCGCAATTGACTGCGAATGCCAATTAGAAGCTGTTAATCAGCAGCGTGAAATAAGAAGTCTAAAAAAGCCGTCACTTCTAGAAAGTGGTGGCTTGTCTTTCCCTCGATGAAACACTCGTTGGGCGTGAATTAGCCGGCGATTTTGGCGGGCTATTGTCTTGACATATCCGATGCCTTTTTCGTAAAAGACCCGGAAACCAAATCGGTAGGCCACGCAACCGAATGGACCCGCCCTGTTCGCAGGCGCGGGTCAACAGCTCCACCACATAACGTTCGTGGCCAATCAAATCACCAAAGGAGAACTTTACCTATGCAAAATCGACACATTATCTTCGGAGCAATCTTATCGGCCCTTGCATTTTTACCAGGAGTGCAAGCAGTCGTCCCGCTGCCGGACGGATGCTATCCTAACTTTACCACAGCGGAAGGGTGCAACGCGCTTGGTTCTCTCACCACCGGAGCTGGAAATACAGGCCTCGGTTGGTTTTCGCTGTTTTCGAATACCACCGGCAACTTCAACACCGGAGTTGGCGCCGGAGCGCTGGCTCTCAACAACACGGATAACAACACCGGAGTTGGTGCTGGAGCACTATTTCTCAACACCACTGGCACAGAGAACACCGCCGTTGGAGCTAACGCGCTTGTCCATAACGACACCGGCTCCGAAAACAGCGCCTTCGGCACAAATGCGCTCTTCGCTAACGTCGAAGGTTTTTTCAACAATGCACATGGTCGTAACGCGCTTGTAACAAATACGTCCAGCGAAAACAATGCGTTCGGTGACCTTGCCATGGAAAACAACACGACGGGCTCCAGTAACACAGCCATCGGTGACGACGCGCTCCGTAACAACGTGGACGGGAGTGGTAACATTGCTGTCGGCGACGAGGCCGGCACCGGTTTGGGGGAAAGCGTCAATAACTGTATCGCCATCGGCGCACCTGGTGACGGCCCTTTTGCTACCTTTGATAACACCTGCTTCATCGGCGACATCTTCGGTGAGGCTATTAGTGACCCCGGCACTCAGGTCCAAGTATATGTGGATCAATTTAACGTGGTGGGCGTCTTCAACTCGTCACGGCGATTCAAACACGACATTAAACCAATGGACAAGGCCAGCGAGACACTGTACGAGCTCAAGCCAGTAACCTTCAAATTCAACAGCGACTGGAAAGGCACGACACAATATGGTTTGATCGCGGAGGAGGTCGCGGAGGTGGATCCTCAGCTAGTGGTTCACGGCAAGAAGGGTGAAGTCAATGCTGTCCACTACGAGCAGATCAACAACATGTTGCTCAACGAGTTCCTCAAAGAGCACAAGAAAGTTGAGCAATTGCAGGCCACAGTCGCGCAGCAACAGAAGGGAATGGAGATTCTGACAGCGCAACTCAAAGAGCAGGCAGTAGAAATCCAAAAAGTTAGCGCGCAGCTCGAAATGAGTGAGCCAGCGACCAAGGTGGTCGTGAACAAACCTTAGTTGGTCTTAAGACGACTACAGAATTACGGTACGCTTCTGCCATGAAAAGAATGTTTATCCTTCCGCTGCTCATCTCCTTCGGGGTGATTTGCGCCTGCGAAAAGCAGGATTCCGGAGCTGAAGTACAACTTGTTCAACGGAAAGCAGAACTGGACGCACGCGAGAAGGCATTAAATGACAGAGAGAAAACGTTGGGTGAATGGGAAAAAGCCATTACGAAGTCTCGGGCCATTCCCCCCGATTTTCAGTCGCGAAGACCGGCTGTCGATCCCGAGCAAATGAAAGCGGAAAGAGAAAGGAGAATGCAACAGCTTCCTCCTGAACTGCAGGCGCTCATTCGTGATCGCTCGTTGTTGGATCCTCGAACGGAAAAGGCCCCGGCTACACAAGACCGAACCGCGGAACTACAGCGCCGTCTCGAGGAAGCACGAAAGAAGAAAATGAACGCGATAGCGTCTCCCAACCCCGAGACCTCTGATACACAGACTACTTCGCCTGCTCCCTCGCCCACGCCGGAATAGGTCGTATCGCTGCCTGGATCCCTGCGGCGCGAGGACGCGCCGGCTCCATTCCACACCAGGTCGACAATAAATCGGATCCGCTTCTCACAGCTGCCTCCGCACCGTTGATTCCAAAGGCGGATTGAAATCTCCCGCGGGCATGGAGAATAATAGCCGCATGACCGCTCGCGAACGCGTGGCACAGTTGCTGAAGGCTTGGCCAAAAATTTATCCAGGCGCGCATTGCGAACTGGACTTTCGGAATCCGCTCCAGTTGCTCGTGGCGACCATTCTCTCGGCGCAAGCCACGGATAGACGCGTCAATATGGTCACCCCTGCCCTGTTTCGGAAATATCGCACCGCTAAAAGCTATGCGGATGCGCCGCTGCCCGACCTGGAAAACGCGATCAAATCCACGGGCTTCTATCGCAACAAAGCGAAAAGCATTCGCGGCGCGACGCGCGAGATCGTAGAAAAACACGGCGGAAAAGTGCCCGATACGATGGCGGCATTAACCGAACTGCCAGGCGTCGGCCGAAAGACTGCCAACGTCGTACTGGGGAACGCTTTCCACAAAGACGAGGGGATCGTCGTCGACACACATGTGATCCGGCTGTCGGAAAGGCTTGGCCTAACGAAACAAAAGGATCCGGTGAAGATCGAGCTCGATTTGATGAAGCTCGTCCCACGCCAATATTGGACGGACTGGAGCCATTGGCTCATCTGGCATGGGCGCCGCCGTTGCTATGCACGCAAGCCGGACTGCAGCCGTTGCGAAGTGTTCAAGCTCTGCCCCAGCGGGAAAATCTTCCTGCGCAGCGGCAAGGCGCTGGTGCCCCCTGAAAATGCTTGATCCTTTGGATCGCGATGTCCAAGATCGCGAACCACTTGAGAAAATTCGCGATTGCCGCTCTTATCCTGCTGACTGGCAGCGCTTTCGCCGCCAGAGAAGCGCCGGAGCTTCAACAGTTGCGCGGTCAACTGCAGAAAGCTCAAGAGACGGAAGACAAGCCGGCAATTATTGAATTAAGCCAGCGCATCATCGCCATCGCTCCCAACGATTCTGGGACATGGGACACGCTCGCGCAGACGCAGCTCGAAAGTGAAGAGCTCGATGACTTGGAGCGTACGCTCGATGCGTGGCAAAAAGCATTCAAAAAACCGCCCGCTGCTATAGAAGATTTCCGCGCCGGACTGTGCTTCAAGCGGAAGGATTATCCGTGTGCAGAAAAGCACTGGCTTGCGTTTATCGCGACCAAACCGCCGCGGGCCGATGCCGCGACCATTTACGACAATCTCGCGGAAATATGCGCCGAGCAGGCGCGTTGGCCGGACCACGCGGCATACCGGGCGAAGGCAATTGCCGCGCAAGACACTGCCGCGCGGCGCGTGTTGCATGCGGTTGCTTTGCTGCGCCTGCATAACTGGGACGCTGCTTTTGCCGACATGGCGAAGGCGAACAAGATGGATGCCACGGACTCGCAAGTGAAGGAGTGGCTGCCGGAATTCGAGCGGTTGCAAAAATTCCTGCCGCAAATCAAAACGCTCGATGCGCAGATCGCAAAATCACAAAATGATCCCGCAGTTGCAGGACTATTGCTTGAACGTGCCCGCGTTTTTATTCTCGCTGGCCGCCCACTGCTCGCTATCGACGACACCGGGCGCGCATTCAAGCTGCAGCCCGCATCGATGCGAGCGCGTATTGAGCTTGCCGAAGCATTGCTGGATGCAGGGCAAACAGAGGATGCGGCAAAATTGCAGGTCGACCGGTATCTTCGTCGTGGAGAAGACAAGCATGTTAGCGATGAGGCGTTACGGGAACTTGGAACGCTGGACGCTCGTTTATCAGCGAATCCCAAGGATGCAGACGCGTTGGTTGCGTGCGCGAAAATTTTAAGGGACCTGCGTCAATTCACGCTCGCCCTGGCGGACGCGAATGCCGCGCTGGCGATCAATGATAAATCGGCGGCTGCACACTTCGAAGCCGCGCAGGATTTGGACGGCCTTTACGAACAGAAGGAGGCGTTGTTGCACGCGCGCATTGCAACGGAATTGGATCCTAACGATTCAAACATGTGGTTCTTCCGCGGCGTCCTCGAACGGAAACGCGCAGACTTCGCGGGAGCAGTCGCGTCGCAAACACGTTCAATCGAAATTAGTGAGTCACCGGCCGCATTGAGCGAACGCGAGCAATGTCAACGCCGCATCGGAAAGACGGCCGAAGCGGATGCTGATCTCCGCCGGATCCAGCAACTAAAGCAATAGCGCCCATGAACCGGCGATTCTCGAAAGCAGTTCTGTTCCTGGTCGGGTGCGGTCTCGCCTTCGGTTCGCTCGCCGCCGTGGCGCGATCGGATGCCGACGAAGAAGAGGAGGAAGTAGCGTCGAATGCGAAACCTGACGCCGGCGGCTTGGTGATAGAGCCGTCGAGCGGAAAGATTTCCGAGAGCGACACGATCACGATCACGTTTCCGGCCTCCATGGTTGCCGCCGATCTCATCGATGTTGGTGATCAGACACCCCCTTTTGTCAGCGAACCAAAACTCGACGGCACGTTTCTCTGGAAAAGTCAGACCGAAGGCGTTTTCACAGTGAGCGCCGTCGTGGCGGGAGCGCGCCATCGGTTGGCGCTGGCTCCGGGGCTAAAGGATGCAAATGGCAAACCGTTCGTTGTGAAAGATTGGAGCGCCGAATTCAAAACTCCGAAATTTGCGATCACCACAGAATTCAGCGAGCGCAAACAGTTGCCGGCGCGTCCGCAAATCTATCTCGAATCAACTTATACGGTTCGTCTCGATGAAGCGGCGCAACACATTTACTTTCAAGACCGCGAATCGCGCGGTCGTTTTCCAGTCGAAATAATTCAAACGGCTGAAGGCAAAGCTGGAGATTCTTTGGAAGCGACCGGCTTTCGAGTCACACCGCGCGCACCACTTCCAGTGGGACACACATTCGATCTCATCGTGAATGGCTTGCTCGACGCGAAAAGCCGGAAGCCACTTCCGTACTTGGAAGTGATGCCTGTCGGGAAAACCGAACCGCTCAAGGTGCAATGGCTTGGAGCGTTCAATCACCCGTTAGAGGAACCTTCAATTCGCATCAAATTCGACGACGCAATCGATCCCGTGGAAGCGACGCCGGAGCGAATCCACGTCGAGCCTGCGGTGGCGAAAATGAAACTCCTCGCCAGCGCCGACGAAATTCAAATTACAGGCGAGTTCGATCTCAAGCAGCGCTACAAAGTCACCATTTCGCCGGAACTAAAGGGCGACCGCGGCTACGGACTCGCGTCTGAATCGCGCTGGGGCGCCACGTTCCGACCGAAAGAAGCGTGCCTGATCTTCCCATCCAGACAAGTATTCGCCCGCGCGCGCCAGGACGTGCGTTTTGCGTTTTTCCAAGTCAATACGCCGCAAGTCACATGGAAACTCGCACGCATTCCCGCGGAGAAGCTTTCAGCTGTCACCGCGCGCGTGGACGAATTTGAAAAGGACGCCAAGGATCCTGTCACCGGAAAGGTGGTAATCGATCCGCGCACAGGATTCGCAAAAGAGTTCCAGACTGAATTGCTCGTCGACGCGTTTCAACTGCCAGTGGCGAGCAGCGGCACATTCGAGGCGACGAGCAACGATACGGAAACACGACGCGATGTCCGTTGTGTTCCTCAGACAAAGGAAGTCTTCGCCGGTCCCTATCTTTTTGAAGCGATAGCGACGTTGCCCGATGGCCGGATTGTTGGAAATCGATCGATCATTTGCGTTAACGATTACCTGCTCACACAGAAACGAACGCCAACCACGGTGATCATACGCCTGGCAAAAATGTCCGACGCGAGCTCCGTGGCCGGCGTAACGATTCGAGCACTTACAGAAGACAATATCGAACTGGCCCGCGCAGTCACTGACCAGAACGGCATCGCAGAATTCCCGAAGGACAAGGTTTTCCCGAAAACGACTGATTCCAACACGAAAAACACGAATCTGTTTATCGCGGACACGGCGACCGGCCCTGCGCTTCAATTTGCCGACGCGACTGCATATCCCTCAGGATATGATTCTACCCCCTCGCCGAACAATCCGCAGGCCGAGATTGTCACCGATCGCAATCTCTATCGTCCAGGCCAGACCGTGAAGATGAAGGGACTAACGCGAGAGGTTACCGCTGCCAGAGGCCTCGTGATTCCAGCCGGAGCGGCTGTGCACTGGAGTGTAACCGAGAGCTATGGAAACCGGGTTGTTGGTGAAGGCGACACTACGCTGTCGTCTTACGGCGGATGGGAAGCGGAGTGGAATGTGCCGGAAAAGGCAAAGCTCGGGAGTTACGAGTTGCGTTGCGCAGTTGGTGGTCGCGATTACGCAGGCGTGACTACGATCAGCGTTCAAGAGTTCCGTGTTCCGCTGTTTTCGGTCATGGTCGAAGCAACAACACCAGAGGTCGGCACAACGGCGCATGCGCGGATCTCTTCTGCTTATTTTCATGGCGCACCGAACGCTGGGGCGCGAGTGCACTGGAAAGCCAGCTGGACGACGTCGGCTGATTTCGCCAGTGATTCCGACGAACCGTATCGAAAGCGTTTCAACTCCTACGCCGAAGTCGGTCCGCGTTTTGAGGTCGACAGTGAGGACATCAAAACAGTCGAGGGCGATACGCAGCTAGACGCGCATGGTTTTGCGACCATCGCCTGTGAATCGCCGTTCAAAGACAATCCGGCAGTCAGCCGCATGAGTATTATCTGGCGGGCGGACGTCACTTCAATCGACGGACAAACCCTTAGCGGTGGCGAGACGGCCACACTTTTCGCGACAGAAACGCGTCTCGGCGTCCGCGCCGAAGAGCAGGTTACGGAACCTCGTGGAATAAAAGTCGAGATCGACGCGCTCAATCCTCAGGACAAGAAGCAGGACGGCGTTCTTGTTCGCGCCGATCTCTTCCACGTCACCACAAAGACTGTTAAAGAACAGCTCGCGCCGTTTGTTTATCGCTATCGTAATACTGATCAGTTCGCGAAGGTCGCATCACAGGAGTCGAAAACGCCAGCCCAACTCATTTTCCCGACAACCGAGACCGGCCGCTACGTCGTTGCGGTCAACGCGACAAAAGTCAAAGCGCCAGTGGTGAGCGATGAGACAACCGTTACCGGTGAACAAGCGGCCCAAGTACCGGTGGTCAACGAGACCACGTTCAAGATTGAACGCCGAGCCGAGCCATTTCTGCCGGGCGAGAAAGCCGCGCTCACGATACAGGCGCCGTTTGGCGGAGTCGCATGGGTATCGGTCGAGACGGATGAGGTGCTCGACACGTTGCTCGTTCCGGTAAAAGGCAACGCTGGCCGAATCGAAGTGCCCATCAAAGAAAATTACGCGCCGAACGCGACGGTTTCGATTTACCTGGTTAAGCCCGGTGGCAAAGACGAGCTTCCCCTCGAACGTTTCGCTTTCACCGACATCGATGTTCGCCGCCCCGACCGAGAACTAAAAGTTGCTCCGCATCTCGCCGGCACGACCGCGAAACCGGGCGAGGCCGTGCGCGGTGAAGTGCTGGTGACATCACAGGACAAACCGGTAAGCGACGCCGATCTGCTCGTGTTCGCAGTCGACGACGCCGTTCTCACGCTGGGGGATTGGAAGCTGCCGAACATTGGCGCTCGCTTTTACCCGAAGAACATTTTCTCCGTGCGCACTTATGAGGCGCTACACGGTTATATCGAGAACCTCGCTAAACTCAGTTTGGCCCAAAAAGGGTTCGTCATCGGCGATGGTGGAGAGGAAACGATCTCGAACGTTAAAAATGTTCGCAAAGAATTCCGGACTCTCGCGTTTTGGCAGGGAAATTTGAAAACGGGCGCGGACGGCAAGGTCTCGTTCGAATTCGTCGCGCCGGATAACCTGACCACATATCGAATCGTGGCGGTCGGCCAGACCAAGGCGAATCAATTCGGCGGCGACGCAACGCAAACCGTAAAGATATCAAAGCCTCTCCTGATCGATCTGGCGTTGCCGCGATTTTTGCGCGAGGGCGATGAAGTTGAATTGCGCGCCGTTGTCCGGCAGAACTTCGCTGACAACGACGGCGTCACGACGCGGTGTGTGCCGGATTCGAATCTTAAGTTGCTGGGCGGCGATGTGACCACCGAGTCGACGAAGCGCGACGCGCCGACGGTTTTCCGGTTCAAGGCGAGAGGTTACCGATCCAAATTTCGCGCCCACAAAGGTGCGCTTCGAAGCGGTCTCGAACTCGAACAAACAAATGTCCGACGCCGTAGAGATTACCATTCCTGTGCTAGCACCGACGATTGTGCGCAAGGAAAGCGTTGCGGCTTCATTCAATGGTCCGCAGTTCGATGCTCACCGAGCGATGCCCGAAGCGTGGAGGCACGGCCATGGCCAATTCACCACAACGATTTCAACTTCGCCTTGGCTGCCGCAGATGTCAGGGCTTCCGGTGATTCTGCAGTATCCCCACGGTTGCTTTGAACAAATTTCGACCAAGCTGCTGGGGTACAGTTTGCTGGCGAACGTTCTCGCTTACCTGCCGGATTTTCAGCAACGCGATGCCGAATATCGCGCCACGCTCCAGCGCGGAATGAAACAGTATGCCGACTCGATCGGGGAAGATGGCATGCTCCCCTATTGGCCCGGTGGCTCTGCGGGCAACGGTTTCGTCACATGCCAGGCCCTTTGGTCCGTCAATAAATCGGCCGATGCCGGTCTTGAGCCGCCCGCAGATTTACAAGAGAAACTCGCAGGCGCCGTAAAGAAACTGCTCAAAGGTCAACTGCCTGCGTCCCGATTTGAAAAATGCTTCGCCCTTTTCGTGCTCACGCAATCGAAAAACGATGAGGATTACAAAAACGAATCGCAGGAGTTGTATCTACACCGCAATGAAGGCAGCGACGAAGAGCGCGCCTTGCTCGCAATTGCGTTGCACCAGCAAAACATCATGCCGCAGGAGCAGCAGCAACTCCTTCGCGAAATCGATAAGCCGATCAAAGAACGCGCGTTTAATCCCGCCACATTCACATCAATGACACGCGCAGAGGCGATGCGCGCGTTCGCCTTCAACACGATTGCGCCACCTACATGGACAAAACAGCGGAAACAACAGGCGCGCGACCACATGTCGAAGCTGATGGATAACGCCGGATCACTTTCGACTCAGGAAAATCTGTGGCTCCTGCTGGCGTTCACCTCAATGATCGGCGTCGAAACAACGCCGGAACTCCACGCGGGAGAACCGCCCGCGACCGTGGTTTCGAAAAATGGACGCTCGGCTGCGTGGGTCGACCGTAAAATGGAAGATAATCTCGCGATCAAAGGCCTGAACCAGAGCGCGCTCACATTTTTGATGCAGGCCGAATATTCCACCAACGAAGTGGATACCGATCGCGTGGACCGAGGATTCCGAATCGAGCGGGTCGTAAAAAATCTCACCGATGCGACGCGTGTCGGCGCTCCGAATGCACCGTTGAAGTTGGGGGACCAACTGCTCATTACGTACCGGCTGAATACGCGGAAGCTTCAGAATTTTGTCGCGCTCGAGGATGCGTTGCCGGCGGGCGTGGAAGTGGTGAATCCGAATCTTGCGCTCGTTGGAAAATTCTACCAACTGCCGCCGCCCGATCCGCAGGATCGCTTGTTAGACTTATCGTACTCCGAGATGCGCGACCGCTCGGTCCTTCTTTATTTTGACACTGTCGATCCCGGTTCGGGCACGTATTCGATTCTCGCGCGCGCAACAGCCGCGGGCACATTCCGTTGGCCAGCCACGCAAGTCGCGCCCATGTACGATAGCCGTTTCTCCGGCCTGACGCCCTCAAGCGTATGCGTCATCTTCGCCGATTAACTCTGGGTAGCGCACGCGCGCTTGCGTGCACGTTTCGGCGCCCTCCCCGAAACATCGCTAGTTTCGCCGGCACTGGACGCGAAAGACCCAGAGTTTCGCGTCGCTATATTTTAGTCGCGTCCATCATCGCCATCCTTGCAATCGCCACTGCTTTTGCTTGGTGGCTGCCCATTCCTCACGAACTCCAAAAATCGCCCAGGGGAACATTGACGCTGCTGGATTGTCGCGGCCGCGGAATTGCCGAGCTCGCGTCGCCGGAAGCGCGCACCCAATTTCCACTCGCGCTCGAGCAAATGGGACCGTGGCTGCCGCGCGTAACGATGGCACTGGAAGATCGGCGGTTCTACGAACACCGCGGCGTTGACTGGCGGGCGACCGTTGCCGCGTGCGCACGCAATTTGCGATCGCGGAAAATTGTTTCCGGCGCATCAACGATCACCCAGCAACTCGTGAAGCTCGCCCGCAGCCGTGACCGAACGAGTTGGACCGGCAAACTGTACGAGGCAATTGTCGCCTGGAAATTGGAACGGCGCTGGAGCAAGCAGCGAATTCTGTCCGACTACTTAAACCGCAGCAGTTACGGAAATCGGCGACTCGGCCCGGAGGCCGCTGCTCGCACGTATTTCGGAAAACCGGCTCGCGATCTCACTTTGAGCGAAGCAATTTTCCTGGCCGGTCTGCCGCAGGCGCCAACGCGTTTCAATCCGTGGCGTCATCCGGAGGAAGCAAATCGTAAATATGTGCGATCGCTCCGGCGCCTTGCTGATTTGGGGGTTATCACGCGGGACCAGCAATCGCTGCTTGTTGAGCCGCCGAAAATTCTGCGCAGCGAGTCGCCGCGCTTTGCGCCACATTTTGTAGATGCGGTGGTGGCGCAAAACCCGGGACTGTGCGGCACGGTCAGGACGACACTCGATCTTGATCTGCAATCTACGGTCGAACGTTTGGTGCGCTCACATTTGTCAGCGCTAAACCGCCATGACATTACGCAGGCAGCTGTGGTGGTAATCGAAAACGCAACGGGCGCAATCCGCGCCATGGTTGGATCGGAAAATTATTCTATCTCGCAAATCAACGGAGCGACAGTACCGCGTAGTTGTGGATCGACGTTGAAACCGTTCGTTTACCTTGAGGCGATCGATAAACAACTGTTCACCGCGGCGAGTTTGTTGCCCGACACACCCGATGCCATTCGCAATGAGTACGCCGATTACGATCCACAGAATTACAATCATCATTATTTTGGACCGGTGCGCTTACGCGAAGCGCTCGGTTGTTCACTGAACGTGCCGGCGGTATTTGTGCTGAGCCAGCTCGGCGCCCGGCAAACATTCTATCAGTTGCAGAAGTGGGGCTTTAATTTCCCGCAGGGCCTCGATAGTTACGGAGCCGGCTTTGTTTTGGGGAATGCCGAGACGCGGCTCGTTGATCTTGCCGCTGCGTACGCCGGCCTCGCCCGTGGCGGAACAGCCATGCGCGCGAAATTTTTGACATCCCAACATCGGCCGCTTACCCGCATAGCATCTAAAGAAGCGACAACGATCGTCACCGACATTTTGTGCGATAACGACGCCCGAGAGAAAAGTTTTGGGCTGCGTTCACCGCTCGCCTTCGAACAACGCATTGCCGCAAAGACCGGAACCAGCAGCGGCTTTCGAGACACGTGGACTGTTGGCTTCGATAAAGAACACACGATTGCCGTTTGGGCAGGCAATTTCGATGGGCGACCAATGCGCGACACTTTTGCCATACGGGCGGCTACACCGCTCTGGGCAGCTATCATGCAGGAATTGCTCAGACGCGATCATCCACTCGATCCACCGGTAAACGACGAAAACTTCGCCACGGCGAATCCGTCCGCCTGCAGACTCGTGCGACAGGAAATTTGCAAAACCACCGGATTGCGGCCGTCTAGTTTTAGCACCACAACCACGAGCGAGCTGTTCCTTGCGGGAACAGAGCCGCGTAATGACTCGGCTGATTACTTTGCGAGTGATGGAAAATTAATTTTGCCGGACGCGTACGCCCGCTGGTGCGCAAGCCGCGATAATACGATTGGCGCGCATGTCCGGGCGGATTTTCGCATAACGAGTCCGCCGTCAAACGCCCACTACCAGATCGATCCTGTTCTGCCAGCTTCACAGCAGATGGTCGAACTCACTGCCGCGTGCGGAAGCGACGTGGAATGGTTTGTAAACGGTGCGCGAGTTGTGCCAGCGCACGACGGCCGGTTTTTTTGGCAACTCGCCGCCGGCGAATGGGACGTGCGCGCCGTCAGTCGCGGTAAACTCGCCCAACAAGAAATTATTGTCGAAAGCATGAGCAATTAGCGCATGAGCGAGACGGGGACCAACACAAATGCAGTGTCAGGCGCTCGGCATCTCGCAATTTTCGCTGCAGCGATTCTGCTGCCAGCGTTGTTAACAGCTTGCGGCAAGAAAGGTCAAAACGACGAAACAAAAACCACTCAGAAAAGTGAGGACGAGTTTTTAGACAAGGACGTCAAACCGGATGAACGCAAATATCTGCTCGCGGCAAAACCCTTTGTTATCGCGATCGCCAACCGAAAATACGCAGACGCTTACGCGCTTCTTTCGAACTACGCCAGAGCGCGCATGTCTTTCAATCAGTTTACACCTGCAGAGGATGACGCCACTTACCAGCAATACCAGGCGAGTCCTTATGACAACGTGACGGCGGAACAATTCGCCTACTTGATGCAATATGTCGAGGCGGCACGGGGCGCACCGCGAGCGCCGAAGATGCTGCACGTGTTTTCCACTGATCCCGCGGTTTTAAACCGCCGCAGCAACGAAGAATTCGGCGCGATGGATTCCATGTTTGCCATCGGCGCGATGCCCGAATGGATTCCCGCAGAGATCCGCCGTGCAAGTTTGCGCGGACAGATTCAAACCGAACTGTCACCGCAGGAACTTCAAAATGTGGCGCAAAGAGAAGGGATCAGCGTCGAAGAATTGAAGAAGAGCGAAGATTTTGATCCATATCTTAATCTCAAGGTCGTTCTCGTCGAAGAAGGCGGCCAACTTAAGGTCGGCTACTTCGAATTCCTGCCACCGTCGATATGGGACTGATGCAGTTGTTACCGAGCCCGTAAAGGATTTCCATTAGCAGGCAAGAAATCCAGCATCCACGGCACAACCTAACGACACGTCTGGCAGGTCGCGTCCTACAAAAGAATTAGGTCATACCTGACTAGACAAGGTCGCGCGGTTTCCATACAAGACCCACGCAAAAGATTCTGAATCTGTTGTAGTTGGGAAGTTTGCTCCCGGAACTTTCTTCCCCCTTTGAAGGATCACGCCTGAGGTCGTGATGAAGTAAAACCACCGGTCTTAAAGGAGAAAATTATGATGTCAATGAAAGCTCAAAATCTAATTCACGTTCTTATTGGAATTGTCTGCTTGCGAATCTTACCGCAGACGCAAGCCGTCACTCCGGCTCCAGACGGAGGCTATCCCGGGCAAAACACGGCGGAGGGCCAAAGTGCCCTTTTGCATCTCGCCGGCGGCGCTTATAACACGGCGCTTGGTTGGTCCTCACTGGGTTTCAACGTCAACGGCAGCTTCAACACGGCCACGGGTGCAGCAACTCTCCTTAACAACACTGCAGACCAAAATACTGCCACTGGTGCCGGGGCGCTCCTAAGCAACACGACCGGTGGCTCCAACACGGCTAATGGAGCGTTCGCACTTCTAGACAACACTATAGGGGGCAACAACACGGCCACCGGAGCAAGTGCGCTTCAGGGTAACACCATTGGCTACCAGAACACCGCGGACGGCGCGGGCGCGCTTTTTATGAACACGACTGGCTTCAACAACACGGCCACCGGTTCTGGAGCGCTAGCTTTCAACACCATCGGTACGGACAATACCGCGATCGGTGTCAATGCGCTCTTTAGTAATACTACCGGCAGCCAAAACACGGCCACCGGCGAAAAAGCACTGCTCGACAACACGACCGGAACAAACAACACCGCCAATGGTTTCGACGCTCTCGTGAGCAATAACATTGGCTCCTCAAACACCGCCACCGGCAATGCAGCGCTCGCCAGCAATACCACCGGCGGAAACAACACGGCCAATGGCGTGGGCGCCCTAGGGACGAACACCACCGGTGATGACAACACGGCGATGGGCGTTGTCGCGCTAGTTAGTAATACGACAGGCGTCGATAACACGGCCAATGGTTATCAGGCGCTTTATCACAACACTATTGGTAATGCGAACACCGCCACCGGCAAAAACGCGCTCGTTGGCAACACAGAGGGCATCAACAACACGGCCATCGGCGATGACGCGCTCCCGAGCAGCACTACCGGTAACAACAACACGGCCATCGGGTATGCTACGCTCGCCAACATCACAACTGGCAGTGGCAACATCGCAATAGGCGCGGGCGCCGGCAGCGGCTTCACCACAGCCAATGGCTCTATCTGTATCGGCGCTGGAGGTTCTTTGAACGTGAGCGACAGCTGCTTTATTGCTAATATCTTTGGCGCGACATCATCCGGAGGAGTCGGCGTTTTCATTAATTCCGCCGGTCAACTTGGCACTGCTACCTCCTCGCGGCGGTTTAAAGACGAAATCAAGCCAATGGCGGAGGCCAGCGACGCGCTCTTCGCGCTCAGGCCGGTCACCTTCCGCTACAAGAAGGAAATTGATCCAAACCGCATTGAGCAATTTGGGCTTGTGGCTGAGGACGTAGAAGCGGTCAATTCTGAGCTGGTGGTGCGAGATAAGGATGGCAAGCCCTACAGCGTACGTTACGAGCAAGTGAACGCGATGTTGCTTAATGAATTTCTCAAAGAGCATCGCAAAGTGCAGGAGCAAGGCCGCAAGCTTCAGGAGCAGGAGATGACGATTGCTCAGCAACGCAAGGATTTCGAGGCCACCATCATTGAGCTGAAGAAAGGAATGGAAACTCTTGCTGTGCGCTCTAAAGAGCAGGACGTAAAGATCCAAAAAGTGAGCGATCGGATCGAATTGAAGGCGGCTGCGAAACAATTAGCCGTCGCCAAATAGCTGGGCGTTTGCTACAGACGCTTCTGGAACAGATCACGCGCAAACCGGTAGTATAGTCAAGCTCCTCGCGAAAGGCGTTCCGGCGCGCCGCCGGGCGCCAGCCGCCATTCCGACAATTTCGTTGCGTGAGGTTGTTGCGCCGCGTTTGTTCAGAATATGGAAGTTCCACGCGATCCTGCGGCTTCACGTTACGAGCACGTCGGGAAAGGTCTACGCCGGAGCGACCTTAATCGTGATCCGGTTAAACAGTTTGGGAATTGGTTCACCGGCGCCATTGAGGCCGGTATCCGCGACGTAAACGCAATGAGTCTGGCCACCGCCGGTCGCGATGGCCGGCCTTCGGTGCGAATCGTTCTGCTGAAGGGTTTCGATCAAGACGGCTTCGTGTTCTTTACAAATTACGAAAGCTCGAAGGGGAAACAGCTTGAGGCGAATCCGTACGGCGCCTTGGGTTTTTACTGGGTCGAGCTCGACCGGCAAATTCGCATCAGCGGAAAAGTCGAAAAGACCTCGCGCGAAGAATCGCAAAGCTATTTTCATTCGCGTCCTGCCGGCAGCCAGTTGAGCGCATGGGCGTCGCGTCAAAGCGAGGTGGTCGACGGACGGCGTGTGCTTGATGCGCGACTGGCGGAAATGACTGAGCGCTTTGGCGACAAGCAAATTCCTTTGCCGCCGCACTGGGGCGGTTTTCGAGTTAAGCCGGATAAAATGGAATTTTGGCAAGGCCGCCCCAACCGTTTGCACGACCGGTTTCGCTACACGCGGAAGGCGGATGGATCGTGGCAAATTGATCGGCTCGCGCCATGAAAAATGCGGAATGACGCATTGTGAATCAAATGTAGAACATTTCTGCGACACGCCGCGGCGTCTGACCCAGACGCCCGACAGTCTCCCCATTCGAACTTCGTCATTGTAATCCTATGATTCATGAAGAATCCCGACGGCAGAATCCACATCGTCCAAGGCGACATCACTAAACTGGACGTTGATGCCATCGTGAACGCGGCAAACACGACGCTTCTCGGAGGTGGCGGCGTCGATGGTGCGATTCACCGCGTTGCAGGCCCCGAACTGCTTGCCGAATGCCGCACACTGGGGGGTTGCGAACCGGGCCAGGCGAAGATTACGCGCGGCTATCGTTTGCCCGCTCGATTTGTGATTCACACGGTTGGGCCTGTTTGGCGCGGCGGGAAACATGACGAAGCGCGAACGCTGGCGAACTGCTACCGCAATTCGCTGAAGCTTGCGGTGGAAAATAAAATTAAAACGATTGCGTTTCCGGCAATCAGTTGCGGCGCTTACGGTTATCCAATTCAGGGAGCCGTGGGCATTGCGTCCAAAGCGACGCGCGATTTCCTCGCCACGAACGGCGAGATCCAGAGAGTGATTTTCGTTGTTTGGGGCGAAGACGTTTACCACGCGTACCGGCAACTACCCGAAATTGATCTTTGAAGGACGCTCCGCCTCACGATTTATTGTCATGTTGAACGAAGCGCTGCAACGAAATGCAAAGCATGAGGCCAGGCTTTCAAACATCTTTGGTTAACCGTGCTACTCGACCAGTGATCTGAGATTGTTCGCTCCCGCTCAGAATGACAGGATTGCACACAAAGAGACGCAATTGCCCCTCGGCATACGATAGACTTTTGTATGAATCCGAACGAAAATGATCTTATGAGGGACGAACCGCTTCCAGCGCAACAATTTCAACCACACGCAGAAGACATTGGCGCCACTGGGCGTGAGCAGCTTCGTCGAGCAAAAGAAGAGGTTTCCACGCAAGTGAGCCAGGCGTGGGACCAAACCAAAGATAAGGCGAACCGGGCACTTGAGCGTACTGAAGTCTTCGTGCGCGAAAATCCAGTGCCAACAGTTCTTGGGGCACTCGGCATAGGACTCGCCATTGGCCTGGCAATCCGCTACGCGGCTCCAAGCGAACGCAAACAGGAAATCGTACTGGAGTCGCCGTGGGGGAAATTTAACTGGAGCGTTCTTTCGCTGCCATTTCTCTGGCCGCTATTCAAATCGGCCCGAGACAAATCGGAAGACGTTATGCGAAATGGCGTTAAACGGTTGAAGAAAATGGACGTAGAGCAGTACGCAAAACCGATCCGCAAACGCTGGCGAGCTTGGACGCGCTAAGCGCTGTCCGAATTTATCAAGTCGCATCCGGGACCGCCAACTACAAGGGCGGAACACCCGCATAGCTTTCAAAGCTGACAAGTTGGTGTGAGCGCGAGAATTCTCGTGCTCACACCGTATTAGCCCAATAGTTTGCCGGCAATTCTCAGCTTGCGGCATGATCGTCCAAATCTACGAAGTTACGAGCCCGGGGGAGACTCGTGCGCTCGGGATAATGGGCGTCGATTACATTGGGGTTTTGGTAGGCGATGGTTCGTTTCCTCGCGAACAGACGATCGAGAAGGCGCGCGAAATTTTTGCCGCGGCCCCGCCAGGATTAAAGAGGTCCGTATGGTCCCTTTCTCACGATCTGGACCTCATCGCGCGGCTCACCGCAGAGCTTCTGCCAGACATCATACATCTCGGCGCGGCGCCAGAGTACGTTTCGCCAACGCAATCGCGAACGCTTAAATCAAAGTTTCCGAAAGTCTCGTTGATGCGGAGCATTCCTGTCGTTGACGAAAGCAGCATTACCCTGGCTCGCTCCTATGAAGGGGTCGCCGATTGGCTTCTTCTCGATAGCTACGAGTCCGGTGATCGCCAGATCGGAGCTTTAGGTGTGACACATAGTTGGGAACTGGACCGGCGCATTATTGAAAGCGTGCGCATCCCGGTGATTATCGCCGGAGGATTAGGACCAGAGAACGTTCAGAATGCCATTCGCGTCGCCCGCCCGGCGGGCGTCGATTCCAAGTCCAAACCGATAGGAGCGACGGGACTCATACAAAAGATCTCCAAAAAGTATCGGCGTTCGTCACGGCAGCGCGCAGCACGAAAGAAGCGTCGTCACGCACCCGACTCGACTTCACCGGAGACTCAAGAAATTGTTGATCAGATCGGCGAGCGCCAGTGGATACTGAGCGATGAACGCGTGGCCGCCACGAGGAAACTGAGCGAGCCAGGCGTTAGGGATGCTGTTTACGAGTTTCAGGGCATTTGAAGCAGGAATCACGATGTCTTCCGTTCCGGTAGCAATGAGGACCGGCATGCGCAAATTTCGCAGTTGAATCGTTAGGCCATTGCGATGCCATGCGTCCATCGCCGCTGCCTGACGATTCAAGAGCTCAGTGCGTAATTGCGCACGCGCCGCTGCGACGATACCGCCGAATTGGCGATGGAAAGGTTCAGCAACGTCAGTTGGAAAAAGCAGGAAGAACAAACGCCGCGCCTGCTCGTCAGGTGTGCCGGACGCGTCAAGAAGTTCGGACCAGACTCGTGGAGAGGCGAGATCCGCCTCCGTTCCTCCCGGGTCCGTCGACAACAACACGAGCTTGTGAACGCGATCCGGGTACTTCACCGCGAATGCTTGCGCGATGAAGCCGCCCATTGACCAGCCCATCACACTCGCGTGCTCGATGCCCAATATCTCGATTACCTGCGCGGCATCATCCGCGAGCTTCTCGATGTCGAATAACTGTCCATCGTCTGTTGAGCCGCTGATGCCGCGGTTGTTCAGCAAAATCAGTTCGTTGCAATACGCGAGTCGATCAATGAAAGACGGATCCCAATCTGCATTCGTCGCAGCGAAGCCATTTAAAATTAGAAGGGGTTGGCCCCTCCCGACTCGCCGATAAACAATCTCAGCGCCATCGACCGCGACCGTTGTGAATGAATCAGCTTCCATTCGGGTACTTCCGATCGTTCAGCGGCGCATCAACGCGGTAAAAATGTCGATCCTCAACTACCGTTTAATCGAGCAAAGCGCGTTGTCCAAAAAAATGACTGCATAAAGCCTTGGCGCACAGTCACGTAACATTTCTTTAAACAATTCCAACTCGCGCGTTCCCCAATGCTGCGGCGAATCTCGACCTGATGAAAACTTCAAGGGTTCTCTTCGTAGGCATTCTTCTCGCGCCGACCGTCGTTCAATTCATCGCAAACAGCCAATCGAATCGATTCGCGGCTTCGTCCCAAGGCGAAACATCGCCGAGTTTCGAGGGAGCTACTACCCGGCAGTTATCTGGTAATTTTACGTTCGAGGTGCTCGCCAACACGGCCGAGGCGCCTCTCCCGCTTCGCTTTTTTTCTACTGCGGTCAAAACCGATTCTCGCGGGCGAATCATCACCGGGCCGACGAACGACCCGGTGAAAAACATCGTTGGTCCGGAGCAGGCAGGTGTTCGCGCTGGGCTCGCGCGATTCACAAAAATCATGTTTGGCGCCGGTTACATTGATGGCCGGCCCGATCCCGGAAAACGGATCGATCCCAACAACCCCCAGGTGACAAGTGGAAATCAGATGTGGCCAAATCGCCAGCAGCCATTCCGAAGTCATCCACGCGCGTTATCAATCACGCCGGACGGCAGAAAGCTGTATGTGGCGCTCCCGGGACGCGAAGGCTATCCCGACTGGCGCGTCGCCGTCGTCGACAGTGCACAACGACGCGTTCTGCGCTGGGTCGACTTGCGGCCGGCAGGTCAAACACGCGGACTGCGACCGATTGGTGTGAAGGTTTCGCCGCTGAATGCGTCGATTTACCCCCGTCCCTATGCAGTTGTACTCAATCAGTACGGGAATTTCGGTACCGTAATTGATACCGGAACCGATTCCGTGATCGGCCATTTTGAAACCGGATTCTACGGCGAGAAAGCGCTGTTCAATTCCAACGGCACCCGCCTTTACATCACAGACCGGGCGAAAGATGAGGTGCGCGCATTCCGCGTCGATCCTGGACCGAGATTCACGCAGATCGCTGAAATCCCTACCGGCACGATGGAACTTGAGCGGGCAAATCCGCGCGATCTGGCGCTCAGCGCCAATGGCAACACTTTGTACGTGGCAAATACGCTCGGGCACACGATTGCTGCGATCAATATTGCCAATGATACGAACACCCTAACGAGAGTGCTTCCGGTGGGCGGACTTTCCACCGACGTGAAAATAGCCGGGCGGTGGGGAATCGTGAGCGGCCAAAACACCAACACCGTGCTCAATGGTCGGGAAACCGGACACGGCCTGCCCACGCGGAACGCACAAGGTGTGGTGATCAAGAATGATGGCACGCCACTCGGCTACACCCCGGTTATGACTGACGCGACGAAAGCGACCACATTCGACGACATCGGAAGCGAAATAAACATTTTCGAGACCACCACCAATTCATTTGTGTATCGCTACGTCGATAAAGGACGCGACTTCTCACAGCTCGTTAGGCCACTCGAGGTGGTCGATCTTCATGATCATACGGCCGGTCAGCGTTTGATTCGTGGCAGCGGTCCCGAACAAATGGTGGTCAAGAACGACATGCTTTTCGTCAGCATGCTTCACTCGGAGAGGGTTGAGGCATTCCGAATCAATCAACAACCTGGCGACCCATCGCAAATCCTGACACCGCTCGGTTTCGAGTTTACCGGCGGCATCACGCCACAGGGGGTGGAAATCTCACCGGATGGGCGAACGCTCTACGTCGCGAACATGCAAACCGAAGACGTATCGCTTTTGTCCGTCGACGCGAACGGAAATTTCACCCGCAACGGCTACATCGCAGTTGGGGTGACGCCGAACACGCCGGATCCTACCCGCGGTAACAATGGCGCCGGCTTGTTTGCTACGGACGAAGAGGTCGGTTTGCGCTGGTTCTTCAGTTCGGCTTACGCGGATGATCCGCCAATCCCCGGCTGGACCACGAGCGGATTCGATGCGCAGAAGTCGTGCGGTTTCTGTCACTGGGGTGGCCAGCATGATGGCTGCCAATGGAACGTCGCTGCCAATGCGGTTGGCGGAGTAAAGGTTTGCCCGCAAAACAAAGACATCTCAGATAACTGGCCCGAGTGGTATGAAGGCCTGAACAACGATTTCATGGCCTACGCCTCAGCCTGCAATGGCGAAGTGCTTGGCACGGAGCGGAATCCAACCGTACTTTTCCCACAAGCTGCGCAAAGTGATCGCTTCCATGCCCGCGAAGATTACGTGCTCCGAAAAACGGAAGAGAACTCAAATGCGATCGGACGTCCCGAGCTAAACGGCGACGCGAAGAAGGTCGGCTATCATCGGATGGCCTACCTGCAAATCCTCTGGTCGCAAAACGAAACCCGGCGGTTACCAAATCCGCTTGCGCAATTTGCGGATCCCGGGGTTGCCACCCAAATCGCGCGCGGGAAACAGATTTTCACAAACGGCGTTGGTCAAGGCGGAGCGGGATGCGCGGAATGTCATCATAATGGAAACAAATTCACCAATGGCGTGCGGGATGATTCGTTTCAGGACTTCAACATCCATGAACCGGGCGTAATCAGTGAGTCCACAGTGGATGGTAAGGGTCCGTTCTTTCGGCCGGCGGACGATTATTTCTTCGTCGAATTCGCTCCACCGCAGGATGTCGGCACACCACAGAACTTCAGCAGCCGGAACACGAAACATCTTCGCGCGTTCTGGGACGCTGTACCGCGCTATCTTCACTACGGCTTCGCTCATAACACACGCGAGATTTTGCTTACACCCGATTCACCGCTGCTCCGTCCAGGCGAGCGTGGCTTCAATTTTCGCACGGTCCGCACCGATCACTCGCGCGCGACTGGAGCCGGCTATCAGAACACGCCAGCGCCCGTGCTGCCGACGCAGGTGCCAATCACATTTGGTGACGGCAACGGTCCGGTTTACGTTAGCCTCGACAGTCCGTTCGTTCAGCAACCGGATGGAACAGCGCAAATCGACCGTCTTGGCACAAGCAACGTCACGCCATTGTTAGTCAATGGACAGATCAATCCGGCGTTGAGTCAAAATCACATCCAAGTAATCAAGGAGACACACGGGAAAACCTCTCAGCTTTCACAAGCGGATCTCGATGCGCTTGTGCTCTATCTGAAATCTCTCCAGTAACTTACCTTGATTTAAATTGGGGTGATCACGGCAATGCCGCAGATCCATGGATTAGTGTAGGGGCGCTTGTGCCAAGCGCCCAGGCGGCTGCCACAGCCGCCTCGACAACGACCAATAGTTGAATCTTGAACGGTGAGCGATGAACGTTCCCGTTCATGGGAAACGTAAAGGCAATTCAATTGTTCGCGCTTATTCCTCTCTTTGCGAGCGCGTTTGCTGGGTGCGCTTCAAGCAACAGCGTCGATACCCAGCCTGGGATCGATCAGACGATTCCGGGGGCAACCAAATGGGGGCATTATACTGGTGAACCCGTAACGAAATGGAATCCGGACGGGCGCACGATGACGCTCCTAACTGAGTTACGCTACACTGATCCCAAGGGAGAAGTGTGGGTAGCGCCGATCGGTTCTGTCGTCGATGGCGCATCGATTCCACGTTACCTTTGGTCGGTAATGGGTGGACCGTTTGAAGGCAGATATCGCAACGCTTCGGTTCTGCACGATGTCGCGTATGGCGAGCACAAGCGGCCGTGGCAGGATTGCGACCGGATGTTTTATTACGCCATGCGTTGCAGCGGGGTTGGCGGAACAGAAGCCAAGACCATGTACTACGCTCTCTACAAATTCGGGCATCATTGGAAGTTTCCCGTCAAACGCGCCAAACCGGTGAAATACGAAGGCTCGCTGGTAACGAGAGCGCGAAGAAATTCCGCGCGCGATCCCGGTGAACCCAACGGAGATCAATCAGGCGCGGAATTGGATCAGCAACACCGATCCCAGTCTGGAACAAATCGAGCAAAGAGCACAAACCGAAGCGTGGTAACCTCCGTGCCGTATCCGACTTGGCGAACTGTCGTTAGGCAACACCCGTAGCATCACCCCCGGTGGGAGACATCTGAATTAATTTCGCCAGCCAATCGGGCGGTTCAATCTTCAGGTGCGTCTTCAGGATATCACTAGTGAAGCGTCGAAAGTCGCCGCCGGTTTCCCCGCAGAGTTTCTCCATCGTGTACGCGCCGAGCATCCGGTAGCTTTCGAACTGCGACTCAGAGAAAAACTGGTCAGCGGTGCTCTCGTGCGGAAATGTTTCACTCCTCTTAAAGTATTCGTAGATGTCGCGCGGCTCATCACCGTAACAGACCGGCTTGATGTAAATGATGATGCCGTCGGGGGCAGTGGAGCCGTCGACCGCTGAATATCGGATGCGGCCAATGGCACAGTTATGGCCATGCTGTTTCGCTGCCTCGATTTGGCTGCGGGGATAAATGCTCATCTGATCGAAATCTATCGTAATTCCAAAATCCACCCGAATTTTTCGCACCGATTCACCAAGATCAGCGAACGAACATTCGGGATCCCCGCCGGCGTCGCTGACTACGATGAAATGGCAGCGGCGTAGAACCATTTCGTAAAGACCAAGATTTTCGAAATGACCGCCATCGGAGAGATACACATATGGACTCTTGTCATTCGTTAGGCCCAGGGCTTCATCAACAATCGGTCGCACACTGCTTTCCGGATATCCAAGTTGAAACGTGTGATCGCCTGCCTGGCCGGGGTTTCCGAGCCACGCACCGAGCCGCACATTTAGCAACGTGAGGATGAAAGTGACAAAAGGCGACGAGTGATAACCCATGTTAGGACTGGCCGCTGCGCCGGAAATCGTGATGGCCGATCCCAGCGAGATACCTTGGGGGCCGCCATACACGGTTCCATCCGCGCCGGTTGTCGAACGATAGCCCGGATGCATCGCAGACGATCCGCAGTATAACGGGCTTATCGTGAAGCTCTGCGCTTTGCGCTCCTGCCACCCAAGCTTTTCGCCCGAGACCAGATTGAGGGTGATGTTTACCACCGGTAAGAGTTTGCCCTCAAATTTCTCCTGCACCCAAAGATCGCGCATTTTGATGTTGTCATTCTCGTCGAATCCCGTGAATGGATTTTCTTTCCGGTCCGAATTCGAAGCGCCGAGGTAAGCGCGAATCAACCGTTCGCGATACATGCCGTGCAATGAAAACTTGTTCGCGTTAATCAGGCGCGCCATCACGATGCCCGCGAACAAAAGCAGCGCCGCGAAGGGAATCACCAGCCACCACGGCGTATAGAAAATCACATTGAGATATTCTTCAGGACGACCGAGCAGGCCTGACTTGGAGTCCAAGCTCGCCTGGTAACTCAATTTAATGTGATAAACCTCAATCAACTTCTTCATCACTGAGGTGGTCGTCTGGGTGATAAGAATTAGCAGCACCGCGGCAAAAACTATCGCCGCGATTGTGGATGCCTTGGACAGGATGAGACCGAGCGGACTCGCGGTCGCCCGCTCTTTTTGGCTCGCCGCAACCATCGCGCTACGGCCGCCCAAAATGGTAACAAGCGCTGCCAGACCCCCGGTAGTGATAAATGACCACGTCCACTTCAGCGAAAGTGGTCCGAACACAACCAGGCCGCTGATGAGCAGCCATCCGAGCGCGACGGCGAGCAACCAACCCGTTGCGCGTCCCCACCATTCACGATCCGAGTCGTCGGTCCAGCGGCTCGAAATTCCGGCGAACGCCATGATCGCCAGGAAAAACAGCGCCATGAAACCGGGAACAGCAACGCAAATATACAACTCCATCTGCATCACCGGATGTGGAAACAACTTTTGTGCACCAAGCCACAGCATCACGCCACCAATGGCGCCGGTGACGACGACGGCGAAAAATTCCAAAATTCGAAATCCATGCGCGGGAAGTAACGAGGTCGACCACGAGACGATATGCAGTGCTATTCCAAGGTAGAGAAACGGCACCCACGTGTGCGGTTGTCCAAAGCCGAACAATGGCCAGGCAATCAGCGAACGCCCGTAATAATTGAACCAGGCCCAGTAAATGGTCATGAGGACCGAGGCGAGGAAAAGCGGCAGCAGACAGAAGCGCAGGAATCGATTTTGATCCCATCGTACATTGCGACCGCACGGCAAATTGAGTCCCATGTAGGCGACCCCAATCACAACCAATACCGCCCCGACCCATAGTGGCACTTCGCTTCGCAGCGGCGGATCCATCATCACGATTGAACTGAAAATCCACGGCAGCGCCAGAAACGCGGCCAGCAACGGAATGATCACGCACCAGTTCAACAGAAGGTTGCGCAGATAACTGCCAAGCAGTGTCCAACTATCCGCCGAAAACATGCCGAGCCGCGGGCTAAGATAATTGCTGTAGCTACGCAGATTTTGAATCTCGACCGGTTCCGGATTGGGTCTGGTGCACTCGCTCTGACGTGCAAGTTGAGTGGTGGCACTTGTTAGGCCGACACGGTTAATCCAGGCGCTCAGCCAACTGCCGATGTATCCGCCACCCGACACGGTGGAAAGATAGTGGAACTTGTCGAGTAACCCGCAGCGCGCGAGCCCTTGCAAAACTCCCAATCCAAATGTTGCGCTGCGAATGCCGCCACCCGAGAAGCAGAGGGCGGCGCGTTTTTCCGGCAGCCCGTGCACCGCTGCCCAGATTGCTTTGAGCCGAACGTTGTGGTCGCCGGAACTTGGATAATCAGGCGGCAATTTTCCATGCAATACCGCGAACTCGGCCTCCAGTACTTCATGCAATGGGACAGAGGGATTAGCAGCTGAAGGGTCCTTCGCCATGACACACAAACGCGGCAGTTTGCGTCCTAGCGTTTACCAAGCCTGTGCCGCTCCGTCAATCTTCGCTGGTCGTGCCGGAGCAAACTTCGTACATCTAACATCAAACATTTCGTTCGTTGGCATCGTCAATTCGTCAGAACCCGTTACTTCATCCATTTCTCGCGGGTGCCATTCTGGTAACGGACCTCAAGAACTGTGTGATCAGAGTACCGCTCGACACTTACCACTGTGATGATCTCCTCGTCGCTTGTTTTCGGATCGTGTTTAACGATGATCTTGTTGCTGCCGCGCAGAGACCATTCGCCCTCTGAAATGCTATCGAAGCACCATACTTTGTACTTTCCATTCGCGTCGAGAAGATGCTGACCCTGGCGACAGTCGCCGCTGACTGTCACCCACATGCCGACGAGATTGTTCACCGCGACACGAACGGGAGCCGGCGTGGGTGTTGCTGCAAGCAGAATGGCCGATCCGGCAACAACTGCTACGGATCTGACAAGAAAAAGATAGGCCATCGGAGTGGGCTCGACCGATTATTTAGGTCTCACTTTCACAACACGTGTCTTTAGCTTGCCCCATGCGACCCAAGGCATGCCGCGGTAGGAATCGGCCACTACCCAGGCGGCGGCTGTCAGCGCCCACGAGACGACGAACTCAGCCCATTGGGAGGCGGTCGCACCAACCAATACGACCGGTACCCACACAACGAGGGTAAACAAGCCGATTTGCAGCACTGTAAGTAATGCCGCCAGTCTTGCACAGACGCCGATCACGATCGCAACCCCGGCGGCGATAAAAGTGTAGCCTGTGAAATACGCCCACGCCACATGCGCTGGCAGCCAACCAGGCACTAAGTCTGCAGTCACCTTAAGATAGATGAAATGGGCCAGTCCAAATGGAATCAAAGCCAGGCCGTAGAGCGTCCTCGCGATGCGCACGCCATTGTCACCTGTGGCAAACCCGATGCAGCGCTTGTCCCAGTCAGTAGCGAACCAGGCATAGAGTATCCAGGTTGCTGCCGTCATGACCGCGATCTTGCAGGTAGCCCACCACATGTCTACCGTGGGCGAGATGAAAATGCGGGGCACTCTCAACAATAGAAGCCAGAGCAGAAGATAGATCAGCAGCAGACGGGCCGCGGCTGCGGCTACCCGGTGCCATAACAGACCAAGGCCAGCCATTAGCGGAATAAGGGCGCAGAGACAGATAAGTAATTCGCGCCCGGGCACGCTTTTTGGAACCGGCTGCCATAACGCGGTAAAATCGCGTTTGATCAAACCGAGGACTCCGAGCGCGATCATGGTCGCGGCAAAGAGGGCGTGACTCACGCTTGCGATGTGAATGGTCCATCGTCCGGAGGCATTCCCTTTCATCGACCGTTTACGAGATATTACGATTAGAGCCTAACGACAAACAACTACACCACGACAAGCAAGATAAGTTCTCCAATAAAAAGGATGGATGGCTATGACCAGATCGCGTTTAAAGGGCTGGCCAGTTTTGCGTGTTTGCTGAGTACAAACGGCTTCGAACTGCGCAATATCGAGAATTCTGCAGCCCCTCATCTTGAGAAAGCATTCTCCGGGTGCGAAACTCGCGTTGTGAAAATGAACGGCGCGATCTACGGCCGAACAGCCTCGTCAGCCCCAAAGCGGCGCCGTCGTCGTTTAGTCATGTCGTTTGAAATGGTGCGCCTGGATCGCGCGGCGCCCGAGCCGCTACACCAACAATTGTATCGCCAAATACGGAAAGAACTGGAGAGCGGTAGTTTTGATTCAAACACGTCCCGTGTGCCTTCCTCACGAGTTCTCGCTGTAACTCTTGGTATTTCGAGACCAACCGTAAACCATGCGTTTTCAAAGCTGCTCGCCGAAGGCTATCTTCAAACTCGGAAACGCTCTGGCATTTTTGTCGCCGATCACTTGCCGGCAACTTTTCTGAAAGCTGCCACACCGGTGACGATCGTGCGCACCGAGCATTCGCCGCGGGTATCCCGGCGAGTGGCCAGAATGACCGATCTTCGCAAGGGCCGACAGCTCGATATCGGCATTGGCGGCCCGCCGAGCGTTACATTCGTCGCAGGATTGCCAGCGGTGGATGAATTCCCGATTGCTGTTTGGGAGCGCTTGCGCGCACAGGTTCTGGCAAAAAAAGGAGCGCACCTGCTGCGTTACGCCTCGAGCCGTGGGGAGATTGAACTGCGAAAGGCAATCGCTGCGTACCTGTGCGACTTCCGCGGAGCGCACTGTAATCCCGATCAAATCGTGGTCGTGGGGGGCATGCAGCAGGCGATGTTGGCATGCGCGCTCGCCTTAATCAACGAGGGTGAAGCAGCATGGATCGAAGATCCCGGGTTCTATCAGGCAATTAACGTCCTTGCGTTTGTCGGGGCGAAACTCGTCCCGCGCCCGATTGATCACGAGGGGTTGGTAATAGGGAAATGTTCGCGGCAAAACTCTCCCAGACTCATTTTCGTTACACCGTCACACCAGTTCCCCTTCGGTGTGACAATGAGCCTGAAGCGGCGGAAAGCTTTGATCGAGTTCGCTGATGCGCGCGACGGCTACATCCTGGAGGATGATTATAATTCCGAGTTTCGTTTCGATGGGCCGCCGCTGCCATGTCTCCAAGGTTTGGATGACGCTGGCCGCGTAATTTATGCCGGCACTATGAGCAAGATTCTTTATCCATCACTGCGTCTTGGATTTCTGGTCGCACCACCACAGCTTGTCGACACCCTCGTCAAGGTGCGCGCTATCATGGACCAGCACTCGCCGGCGATTGATCAGGCTACGCTGGCGCGCTTCATCACCGAAGGATTTTTCCTCAGCCATGTGAAACGCATCCGCGAACTCTATGCCCAGAGACGTCTATTCTTTATCGAACAATTCCAAAAATGGCTGGGCGACTATTTCGATCTGGAAGTAACGCCAGCCGGTTTGCATTTCGTTGCCTGGTTGCGACACAAGGAAGATTTCGCGTTATTCATTCGTGCTCGCGAGCTAACTGGCGTTTGGCCTCGACCTCTTTCTTTCTTTTGCGTTAAGGCTCAGTTGGATCCGGCGTTCGTCTTTGGATTTGCTGCCTGGTCGCAAGCGCAAATTGAACAAGGTTTGGCGAAACTAGCGTCGGTAGTTAGAGAACTGAAGCAGCGTGGCGCGAGAAACGGTTCGTCGTTTCAAATCGATTCTTTCTCGCCCGCTACGAGTCCGTACTGGCCGTCGACTGGTGTCCGATCAAATTAGCTGCCTAACGAAATTGGATTGAGCAAAACGATCGGTCCGTTTCGACACCGCGCGCAATCAGAAAGACTCGCGGACGCAGCCAGCCGCTTCCGGCTCATTTGCGAAGCAGGCGGTCGTCCATTTGATGAGTAGGTCCTCGAGCGGGGTACCGGGCTGGATGATCGTCAGGTGATCGCGGCCGGCGAATGTCCAATACTCGAGTCGTTGACCAGCAGCGCAACGCTCTTCGACAAACGCGTTGGTGACAGATGGCGGCACAATCACGTCAGAAAGACCTTGTGCGATTACGACCGGAGCCTCTATTGGACCGTTCGGCGTGTTCTGCTCAAGCCGGGCTTGAAGCGCTTTGTTCGAACTCGTCGCTAGTGCGGGACCTTCAAACGTTGCCGCCAGTTCCGCGATGCGTTCCGCATCCTCGGGCGGAAGGAAACAGCAGAAGTTTACGATCTGACGCGCAGCGTCGAGCGCTTCTGGCCGGAGCGCTTGCTCGAACGTGATGTCAGGATAGAACCGGCTATACGACAAGGCTATATACGGTCCAAACCGCTTATCCACCTCGACGTTCATCGCGAGGGAGTTCTTAATGTTCGTGGCCGGTGCGATTGCCGCGACACCGCGAATCTCGAGCTCCGGCGCATAGCGCGGCCCGACAATGCCGGTCCAAAGCGCTGCGTGTCCACCTTGCGAGTAACCCCACACGGCTACTCGTTTGTCGAGCATAAGCTCGGAGATCTGCCGCGCAGCACGGACCGAATCGAGCGTTGCTCGCGCTTCGGCTTCGCCGACGAGATAAGGATGCGGGCCACCCTTTTCCGCGAAGGAATAATCCGTCGCGACCACGACCCAACCGGCCATCACGATCCGGTCGCGGTCGAAGATGCCCTTGCTCGCGGCCGACAGAAGCGATGGCATGCATTTCTGCAAGAGACCCGTCGTGGCGTGCTCCCATGCGATGACAGGTCGCGGGCCGGTGGAAGAATCGGTCGGCGCAAACACTGTCGCCACGGCTGTCGCCGGTGTGTTGTCGTCTACGCTCGTTGCATAAAGAATGCGCCAGCCTCGTACGCCTGATGGCAGAACGATGTCCTTGAGCAGTTCGCTACGCAGTAACGCGCCAGACTTGCGCGGCAAATCCGGCGGCGGATCGTAGAACGCATCTGGCGACTGCATTGTCACGTTCGGCCGATTCCCTTGAGGTGTCGGCGACGCATTCGACTCTGACGACGCTCGTTTGGGCCGATTGCAGCCAGCTCCGGCGAGCAAAACAAGAAGGCCCGCAAAGCCAATCAAACGAAGCCCTGTAAGGTTCATAATTCCCGTTCCCAAATACGGTGTGATCCGCAATCCATCCGCAGGGGAAATAACCTAACGAGATAGAAATAAGCTACAACAGAACGCCAGAGCCCAGATCAAACATCGCCCATCGAACATCAAACATTTGTTCGTTGGTTTCATCGATTAGTCGCGTTCACGCGAACAATGCCGGACGTCGCATCGGCAGAAACGAGATGCCACGCATACTCTGTATTGAACCTGACGGAACGAAGCCGAAGGCTTGATATACCGGCACGGCGGAAAGGCTCGAGTTGACTGTAAAGCCTCCATCGCTGTTAGGAACGCACAGCTCTTTCAGGGCTCGCTCCCATAAACGTCGAGCAATGCCCTGGCGCTGATATGAACGCTCGACAAAGAGGTGAAAAAGGTGGGAACCATCCCGGATGGCGATGAACCCGGCAAGTTGAGAGTCCTTGTAAGCGAGGACGTATCGGTAACGTTCCGAGGCTAAGTACCCTCGCTCAGCCTGTATGGAGACGGAGGCAAGATACTCTTCAGCCCCGCAGCAGACGGATCGTCGGTGAGTTCGCTCTGGAAGCTGGCGATCAAGGTCGCAATTGCTTCTGCATCTGCCGGCGATCCTGCTCGGAATTTCATGTGAGGCCTGACGACGAAGAGATAAGCCGCTGCGGGGTACGATAGCCAGATCAAATCGAAAACCTGGTTAGACTGCTGGCTCGGGTCCTCGTAAACGCAACGAACCTCCCGGCGATTTTGCCGGGAGGTTCGCAGGACGATTATATGGCAAAGAGAAAATCGCGATTCTCAGCGCGCCGGCTTTGCACCTCCCCACGCCGCGGGCGACGAGTTGAGTGGCATGACCAGCGATCGGGAATCGTTCGCCTTCATTTCCGGCCCAATCGGTTGCGTTGGCGGTGTGCCTTTGACGCGAGCCAGGAATCCGTGGGCAATGCCGGTAGCATCGAGGTAACGACCACAGATAATCCCTCTGTCGTTAATTCCGTTTATCGATGTGAAGGTGGACCCGGGATAATCAAAAGTGAAGAAGTTGTTTGGCGCAGTAAAGAAGAGTCCATGAGTCGCGCCTGAGCTGTCGCCATATCTGCCCACGACCAGGTTCTTATCGTTAAGCCCAAACAGAACTGTCGCAGTCGAGCCCGGAGGATCGATGGGGAAGTGCAACGCGCCATTGGCATCCCGGTAGTAGCCGTGAAGGACCGCTGAGCTATCTACAAAGTATCCCACCACCAACCGCCTTGAATTATTGATCTCGTAAGCAAGGGTCAAGGCAGCTCCCGGAACGGTCCACGATGTTAAGGTTCCTCCAACGCTGATGAACGCCTGGAAGATCCCGCTGGCGTCAGGAACAAACCCGCCCGTAAAGTCGCCGGCATCGTTTATCGAAAGCAGATCAGTCTGGACCATGCCGGGAAGATCGCCGTCCGTGAAGGTGCCACCCGACCAGAAAAACGAGTGAGTGGTAAAATCGCTGATGAGGTAGTCACCGTTGACTATGCGCGAGTTATTGATGCCTCGTCCTTCGGTAAACCCGACAGTATCGTTGGGGTCGACGATCGGGTCGCTATAGCTACCATCGCTGTACCGGACAAACGCTCGCGTAATTCCGGCCGAATCGACGAAAACGCCAACGACGTCGCCTCTTTCGTTAATCTTTTGGGGTAACGTGATTATTCCCAGCCCCGGGATAATCAAAAGTGGTGATGACTTCGATAGAACCCGAGGTCGCTGCCCGCAGAGCAAACGTCCCCATCAATGGGAACACGAATAGAACCGCCAGAATGCTGATAATTATCTGTTTTGATTTCATGATGCTTATTGCCTCCTTAGTTGAATTTGCCTTTGCTAAACCGCGGATGAGGCAAACGCACAATAGCCACTTGGCGAATTTCGATATGACCAGTTTCAACAACGCTGATGAATGTGGTAACATCCTCACAATACCGAGCTCTCTTCCGACCTATTGTTCTTGTATGGGATCGCGTACAAGTGACTTGCCCCATAAGACTAAGGTCTCATGGACGTGTAAGGCGTTAACCTACGTCATCCCAAGACGACCCATGCAATGAGCGGAAGCTGCCGGAAGATGCCACCGATGATGAAGCAAAACCGAGACGCTACGACATGACCGAGCCGGTCGTAGACATCGCCGCGGACGCCGCGAATCAGCATCTGCACGCCGAATAGGGCCAACACGATAAACGCCAAGAATCCGGCGGCGATACCCCCATTGAGGCTCCAGCCATTACAATAAGCCCCGGAGTCATGCACAGCTGAAAGCCTAACGAGAATGAGATAAGGCACAGCCAAGTCTCGTGACCAGATCGACTATCGCACATCGTACATCAAACATTTCGTTCGTTGGCTTCGCTGCCTGGTTAGGTCTCATGTTTCAAGTGTGCTTTGGAACCAAGCTTCTGTTGGATGAGCGACCGGACCGCACGCAGCTCGTCGCCCGAGCCGACCGCTGATTTCGGGATGAACTGTGCCCAGCGCGATGAAAAGTACAGTAAAAAGAAGCCTTGCGTCTCACGCGCCTTAATGAACGCGTCCCACTTGAATACGGTGTTGAACAGAGCGCCGCTCACTGAATACTGCTCAGGCGTAAGCACCCATGTCTGGTTTCCGAGCGAGGGATTACGCCGGCGCATGCTGTAGACGTTCAACATCGTGGTGAGTGGCATCACCAGGGCCATGAACAGGAAGCCAATGACCGGCAGCATCCAGGCGGGGAAGCCGAACGCGCCCCGTTCAGTAACATGGCGGTGCGGCGCCAGTAAGAATACGAGCAATGCGAATGGCAGACCGACGAAGAACGCCCAGGCAACGTAAGTAGTTTGAGATAGACCAAATCGCAGTGTGTTGCGCAGGATTGCACCGTTTTGCAGCAAAATTTTGCTCTACCGTAGAACACGCGACGCGACGTTCACGGCTGTAATTTGCGCTTGCCTCCTTCAGCCCTGCAATTGCAGAATCAACACGGGGGAAGGAAACGGAAAGGAAGTATGAATGGGAATCCACTCATTGGGATCAAAGAAGCAATTTGGGTATTTGTTGTCGTGTTCGGGCTAAGCTGGTTTGGGCCTTCGTCGTCAGTGGAAGCGGTCAGTCCACCCCCGCAGGGCGGCTATCCCTATGGTCAATTTTCGGCGAGCCACCAACGTGTGGGCGGCCGTGAAATCGCCGGGTTCAATGCGCGTCAGACGCGGACCGCGCAGGCGGAAAATCTAACGCCGAGCACCGGACTGAAGCCTATTAAGCAGAAAACGTGGCTGGCTATGGCGCGGCGGCTTGGAGGAGCGGGCGAAACCGTCACCGCCGGATCGACTCGGACCAATATCCAGAGGCCTTTGGCAACCGCTTCGTGGACGGGCGCCGTTAACACGCTGTGGAGCAATGCGGGGAACTGGACAGCCGGCGGCCCCCCGGGAGCAACAGGTAACGCGCTCTTCGACGCCAATTTCACTACCAACCATCAGCCGGACGCGAACGGAGTTACGACCGGCGGCATCTGGATGACAAGCACCGTCACGCACAACGTGACTATCTCGGGTCCCCTCCTGACAATAGCTGGCGACGTCGGTCCTACCAATGGTATCCGGGTCGATAATAGTGCATTCACCTTAACGATGAATCCCCCTACGATACTTACACGTGACCAGACTTGGACGAACAACTCAACCCTTGCCGGTGACGCGCTCATTGTTAATGGAACCAACAACCTCGCGGGCCAGCAAGTTACGTTCGACGGCGTTGGAAATACATTGGTCGCCGGAGCAATGGGCAGTGTCGGTGGCGGCTCGATTGTTAAGAACGGCACGGGGACAACGACCTTTACCGCTCTTAATACCTACGGCGGTCCAACAACGGTAAACGGAGGCCTATTGCTGGTAAATGGTGACCAGCTTAATGCCAACGGCCTCACCACGGTCAACAGCGGCGGTGCGCTTGGGGGAAGTGGCATTCTCGGAGCCGCCGTGGTCGTCAACTCAGGAGGAAACCTTGCGCCTGGAAGTGGTGGAAATACGACGGGAATTCTAACGTCAGTAGGCGGGCTCACACTCAATGCAGGCTCCAATTTTCACATCGATATTAACGGCACAAACGTCGGTACCGGTTATGACCAATTCGTGTCCGGCACAGTTGGTGCGGTCGCGATTACCGGCAGCAATCTTACGGTCCATGTTGGCGGAACGATAATGATCGGGGACACATTTCTTATTCTGGACAAGACAAGCGGCGGCCCAATCACCGGCCAGTTTGCGCAAGGAACTCAAGTCATCGCCGACAATGGCGACATTTTCTCGATCAGTTATACCGGCGGCAGCGGCAATGATGTCGTCCTGACACAGACGGGCCTCGGCGCTCCGCCTTCCAGGCCCACTCCAACACCACGGCCCCAACCGACCCCACCGCCTCGCCAGTAGATCTAACCAATCGTTCTTTCGCCTCGATAGCTTTCATTGGTCGCGAAACGCGGTATATGTCTCTGCTCATCCTGCGCCCGTAGCTCAGCCGGATAGAGCAACGGATTTCTAATCCGTAGGTCGAAGGTTCGAGTCCTTCCGGGCGCGCAGCTGCTGAATGCGTTGCGTAATGGCAACGGAATCAAAAAGGGGATTGCATCGCCGTCGGCCTTACTTTCCGGGCAAACCAGTCCACACAAATAGCGAGGCTCAAGAGCGTCAATAAAGAAACAGGTTGGATGTAGCGGATGCCTGGCTGTGGTGAGAGCGCGGTAACTACCACCATCAGGATCGATGCATGGATAAACAAGAGAAGCGCAAGTGATCGATCCCGACTTAACCACGTGGCAAGCGCGCACACTAAAGGCGACACAATCACCACAAAGTAATAAGGCCACGCGGCAAGAAAGTACTTTTGTAACAATGAGAATGGCTGCGCCGGGAGGCGTCTCGCAGCCTGAAATCCAAACTTCTCTGCGAACAGCTTTAGCTGGCGGTCTTTTAACTGTCCATAGCCTAGATCTGTTCGCGCATACCACTGAATTGCCCGGCGGTTCCAATATCCCATGTAAGTTTTCATAGTGAGCTCGACAATTGCCAACGGCCTGCGCCGCAATGCATTCATCGCGGTCTCTCGCGCAACGCGATCGTTCGTTTGACGGTCTTTTTCGATTTGTCGCCACCGGCGAATCAGAAAACCTTCACCGTACTGTTGAGCATTTCTGGAGTGAAAATCTTTGATTTTGAACTGATCCCCATTGGCAATAAGCTCGGCGAAACGCGGATCGCTGGCGTCAGAGGGCTCGAGGGTCGGCGCCCAAACAGCAACGAGGTGAGCTCCGGTTTCATACAAGTACGCCGGCTCACTTTTGCTTAGCCGGCCGTAGGCATATTTGTAGGCGCCATGCATCACGAACATCATCAGAACACTAGCAGCCAGGTGTGTTAACCCGATCGATAGAACGCTCGCTTGTGGTATGCGCACGTCTGACCGCTGGCGTAAGCGCGGAAAAGCGCAATGCGCAAACGCAATAACTGGCAATAGAATCGTGCAAGTCTGAACGACCAGGAGGTAACTCATCCTGAAGCTAATGAGCAGCACCGAGATCGCCTGAACGACTCCAAGTTGCCACAACCGCCTGTCGCGCAGATAAGCCAGAGACCAATACAGAACCAGCACATAAAAGAAGAGGCTTAAGGTCTCGGTCATCACGTAACGCTCCCAAACGAGTTGCAACGGATCCAGCGCGCACAACAATCCGAACAAAAACGAAAGAGCATTCGGAAATTCGAAAGAGCGTCGGCAAATCAGCGCAAACACAATCGCTGTTCCACCGCTCGCTAGCGTCTGAATCAGTAACAGCGGAGTGAAACTGTGCGGCCAAAGCGCGACCCAACGTAGCAGGTATCCGTAGAAGTACGATCGGTCTCCTGGAATCCAGCCCTTCAGCGCTGTTTGAATATATGCCCCAGAGTCGCCCATAAAGATCTTTGGCGTTGGGTCGAGCCAAAAAAGTAAAAGCTTGATGGCGAGAACCAGCACGCAGAATAACCACCAGGCGTTGGCGCTTCCGAATGCAGTGAGACGCAACACAGGTTGAGGCCCTCGCGACTCAGTCCCTGTTGTTGTGTCGCCAATACGCCCCATCTGGCATGACGAGTCGCACAGCGGTCGCTAGTGTCAAAAGCACGTAGACGCGCGATGGTTTCATGCATCGCCCGACTCATTGGTTCGGACTCGCCAGGCAAGTCTTGCAGGCAGAACCCTTTTAATCGCTGACGCGATTACTCATCGCTACTCAACCACGCGCATAGTGCTGCTCGTGATCGAGCAGCCATTTCTTGCGCCACAAACCGCCCCCATATCCGCAGAGGGTCCCGTCAGCTCGAATGACGCGGTGACACGGGATGACGATGCAAATCATGTTCGTGCCATTCGCGCGACCGACTGCGCGGCGCGCATTTTCATCGCCCAATCGTTTTGCCATCCAGGAATAGGAACGCGTTTCGCCAAGTGGAATTGACTGCAAGATTTTCCACGCACGCAGTTGAAAGGAAGATCCGATGGGAGCCAACGGAACATCAAACTCCAGCTTGTTGCCGGAAAAATAATCATTCAGCTGGGAACGAACAGTCTCGAGATACCGATGTTTTCCGGGTACGACATTCGTTCTCAGTCGTTTCCGCAAAATCGATAATTCGCGTTCGGTCGCACGCCGGTCGATGAATTCGAGCAAGCGCAGGCCCTGGTCATCCGCGACCGCGATCATTGGCCCGAGCGGCGAAGCGATTCGCTCAGTAAACAGCGGTGCATGCGTCCTGGCGCTTGTTGGCGATTCGCCAAAGATCCTTGTGAATGCGTCGCGAAAACCGCTCTCAGATTCAAAGCCGCTCCCGTTTCTCGCTTGATCCACGCGATCGCCCTGCCGGACCTGGCTCAAAGCAAGGCCCATCCGGCGCGCACGATGATACGCTTGAAATGTCATCCCATAGTGGCGCTTGAACTGTCGCCGCGCGGTTGAAGGATCGATCGAGAGCGCGGCCAGTTCCTTATCCGTGAGACGTCCGTCCGGCGCACGTTCCACTTCCGCGCGCAAGCGCTCAATCAATTTCGGCGGACGCGCGTTTGGATCGAGCGGGTGGCAGCGCAAGCAAGGGCGATAACCACTTTCCAGAGCTTCGCTTGATGTTGCAAAAAAATCGACATTCTCCCGCGCCGGTTTTTTCGCCGAACATGTAGGACGACAGAAAATTCCAGTCGTGCGCACGCCTATGTAAAAAATTCCTTCAAAGCTTGAATCGCGGTTTACCAGCGCGCGATACATCGTCTCGGTGGGTGGAAGAAGTTCGAGCGTTTTCATGCGAAAAAGCTAAGCACTCACAATCGTTGATGCATCGACGAAATTCGAGCAGCGAATTCGGTAGGCATACACTTCCGCATCATGCGCGTTGAACCCGAAACGTAAAGCAGCCGCGGGTAACGCTTCGCACATCCACAAACACGGTGTCGGGATTTTGGAACAGACTTCCGATCACGGCTTCCGGTTCGTTCCCATTCATAACTTGTGCATCGATGATGTTGTAATTTGAATCGTACGCACGAAACACGCGACCATTGCGAAAGTCGGCGGGGTATTCGTTAGTCGCGCCATAGCGCTCGCACCCATCGGCGTGAACAAAAATTGGGCCCGTCTCAGAGTACGGGCGACCAGACTGAATCGCCGCGTACGGAAAAAGAATGACGCGCTCGCCAGGCTGCGCCCAGCGCAGACAATGCCGGCACGGACTGCTTTCGGGCGAATCTACTGTGATTAGCGCGTGATCTGGTGCACCCGCGTTTACGGCCCGCCGCGCTGCGTCTGCGATTTCTGTCGGAAGAGGAACGATGCGGAAACTGGCGGTTTTCATGGACTACAGCTAAACCCATCATAGCAAGTCATGCATCGGCGAAATTCAGGCAGCGAATTCTGTAGCCGCTACCCTGTGGGAAGCGCTGCGTCGCCCACAGGGCGACGGCTACAATTTCGCAATACGCGAGATTTTTATCTGGACAACAACTCCACAACCGCGCGCGCGGTTTCAGCTACAGTTGCAGCACGATCATCAGCCGAGGATGTCGAGCCCATCGTGTAAATAGCAACCACGATCGGTGGACGCCCGGGTGGACGAATAATGGCAATATCGTTCGTCGCTCCGTTTCCACATCGTCCTGTTTTGTCCCCGACGATCCACGTTTTTGGAACGCCGGCGCGAATCATCTGTGAGCCAGTCTCGTTGTGCTGCAACCAATCTTCGAGCTGATGCCGTGAAGATTCGGATAACACATTGCCCAGTAGTAACCGTTGCGTGTTTGCGCACATCGCAGCAGAACTTGTGGTGTCGCGCTCGTCGCCGGGAACGGCGCTGTTCAATTCGGGTTCTTTCCGATCGAGTCGCGTTGTTTCATCGCCAATGCTGCGCGCGAATTTTGTTAGTCCAACCGGTCCGCCAATTGTGTCCAGCAAAAGGTTGCCGGCGGTATTATCACTTTGTTCGATCGCTGCCGCGCACAATGCGTCAAGCGTCATTCCGCCGTCCTTGAGATGGGCTTTTGTGACAGGCGCATATTCCAAAATATCTTTCGCGTCATACGATACGAACCGGTCCAGTTTCTCTTGTCCTCCATCCACGCGCTTTAAGACCGCCGCTGCAGCTAGAAATTTAAACGTGCTGCACATCGGGAAACGTTCTTCCGATCGATAATCGAGACGTTTACCGTTGCCCGTGTCCAGCGCAGCCACACCAAGCCGAGCGCCGGTTCGCTGCTCGATCGATAGAATCCGGTTCGCGAAATCGCTGGTCGATTCCGGCGTACTTGTAGCGAGTAATAAAAGTAAAACTCCTACCATCGATGGTACGCAGGATGACCTTCCTTCACCGCCACAAACACCCCGCGACAGGTGGCGCAAACTTTTCCGCCAACGCTCAGTGTTCCCTCGATGGTGGCACGGTCATCAGTCATCTCAACAACCCTGGCCGAAAGAAATACGGAGTCGTTCGTCGGTGTCGGCCGCAGCAGTTTGATCGCATATTCCGCGGTAACAGTGCAGGGCGGACGATTTTCGCCGACGCGTTTCATCAGGTCATACGCAGCCGTCCAGTTGCAATGACAATCGAGTAACGTGCCGATGATTCCGCCGTTCAGGACTCCCTCGAACGCTTCGTATTTTTTCTCAGGCTTCCACTCAGCGATAACTTCGCCGCCTGCTCGCGATTCATCGGAGTTTTTTGGAAAGCTACGAATGTGCAAACCGTCCGGGTTTGCCGCGCCGCAGCCGAAACACATGTTCTTCGGCGCATATTTTTCCTGGAGCGATTGACCGGAGTTCATGGATTCTTCCTCTTCCGCTTCCTCTCACTCTTAATTTGCCCGTTCCGATGGAGAAGAAGAAATAGAGGAAGAGGTAGCGGAAGATTTATTTGGACGGCCCGGGATACGGACGCAGCTCTGGGCCGGCGTAAAGTGACCGCGGCCGAATAAGACGGTTATTGTCTTGTTGCTCAGTCACATGGGCGCACCAGCCTGCCACCCGTGATGCAGCGAACAACGGCGTGTTCAGCTCCGGAGGAAAGCCGAGCATCCAAAACACGGGCGCGGCGTAAAGATCCACATTTGCACAAAGCTGCTTCTCGCGGTCCATCACTTCTTCGAGCTTCTCGCAAATCGGCACCCAATTCTCCTTCCCCGTTCGTTTTCCAAGATCTCGCGCGATCTCCCGCATCGCCGGCACGCGGGAATCGCCTTCTTTGTAAACGCGATGACCGAACCCCATGATTTTGCCTTTCGTCCCGAGTTTTTTCATTAACCAGGCTCCGGCTCGATCCGGGGTCCCGATTTCCTCGAGCATCTTCATCGACTCTTCATTCGCGCCGCCGTGCAGTGGACCTTTGAGAGTCGCGACTGCTGACGTGACCGCGGCATAAATGTCCGCCAGCGTAGAGGAGGTCACGCGCGCGGCAAAAGTAGACGCATTGAATTCATGGTCGGCGTAAAGGTTGAAAATCGTGTCGAGCATCCGGGTCTGCCATTGCTCGGGAATTTTGCCGTTGAATTTATAGAAGAAATTCGCCGCCACCGTGAGCTCCGGCTTCTCCGGGAATGGCTTTTCGCCGTGCGAAATGCGCCAGCCGTCGGTGATCAAAGTGGAAACGCGCGCAATCAGTCGAATCGACTTCCGAACGTTGGCATCGTGCGAGTTATCGTTCAGGTCCTTGTCGAATGCGCCCAGCATTGAAACGCCGGTGCGTAGCATATCCATCGGATGCGTAGCGCCCGGCAGAAGCCGCAACATTTCCGTCACCGGCCCGGGCAGCGCCCGCTCGTTGCCGATTTGTTGTGTGAAGTCCTTTAGTTGCTTCGCGTTCGGCAACTCTCCATTAAGCAGAAGGTAAGCAACCTCCTCGAAAGTGGCCTTCTCGGCCATTCCATGAATGTCGTAGCCCCGATACATCAACCCGGCAGCGGGATCGACCCAGCAGATCGCCGTTTCACCGGCGATTACCCCGGCTAACCCCGGGCTGTATTGTGGTTTTGTTTCAGTACCCATGTTGTTCGCTGATTGTAACTACGATACGCGCGCCGACAAATCGTCAGTCGCTCAAGCCGGGCCATCGCTCCGCAGCCGGATCGTAATCGAGCAATTTGTAGAGTTCCTCGCGCGTCTGCATTTCCTCGAGCCATTCCTTTTGTGTTCCGGCTTCCTTAAGAGCATGCAGAAGTCTATGGCTCGCTTTCATTGACACGCGGAATGCGCTCTGGGGAAAAATCACCATGCGATAGCCGAATCCGGCCAACTCCTTAAACGAAAGCAGCGGGCTCTTCCCAAACTCCGTCATGTTTGCCAGGAGCGGCACTTCAATCTTTTTGCGAAAGTCGCGAAACTCCCCCGCATTTTGCAATGCTTCCGGAAAGATCGCGTCGGCACCCGCTTCCACGTAGCGCCGCGCCCGATCAATCGTTCGATCGAAATCTTCCACGGCGCGCGCGTCCGTCCGCGCGATGATCATGAAATTGGGGTCGCGCCGCGCGGCTACGGCCGCTTTGATTCTTTCCGTCATCTCTTCAACGTCGATTAGCGATTTTCCTGCCAAATGTCCGCAGCGCTTGGGAAATTCCTGATCTTCAATATGACAACCGGACAGACCTGACGCTTCCAGTTCGCGGATTGTGCGCGCAACATTTTCCGAACCTCCAAATCCGGTATCCGCGTCCACGATTGCCGGGATCTTCACGGCTTTCGCGATGTAGCCGGCCAGTTGGACCACTTCCGTTAGCGTCAGCAGACCGATATCGGGAACGCCAGCTGTCGCATTCGCCATTCCCGCACCGCTCACGTACACCGCATCAAACCCCAAACGCTCCACCTGTCGCGCAATCGCCGCGTTTGGCACACCGGGAAGCATGATCGCGCCTTGTGCGATAAGCTCACGCAGCAGCTGCGGCTTTGTTTGTCTTGTCATGTCGGGCAAACTTCTGTCATTCCAAGCGAAGTTGAGGGACTTCTAATTATTTCTTCTTCGGTACTTGTAGCGCCTGCATCAGCTCATCCACGTTTTTGGCTTCATCTAGTTTCCAAACAAGCTCGACAATTTTTTTCGCTCGGTCCTTCCCAATGATGCGCTCCACAAGCGCGAAGAATTTTCCTTCGACTGCCGAATCTTTGAGCCGATTCTTCGCGTTGCCCAGCGGATAATCGATGCGCTGGGTTAGGCGCCGGCCATCGGAAAGATCCACGTGGACAATGTTGCCCACCGCATCCGGATATATCGCGCTCAACTCCGCGTTCCGTTCCACTTTCACGTTCTCCAAGAACTTCCAAACCTTGGGATCTTTGAACCTTTCCGGCTCGAACTGGCGATCGGTAATTTCGCCGTCGATCAACGCAATGGCTGTGATGTAGGGCAGACTGTGGTCCGCCGTTTCGCGCGTTTTTGGTTCCCATTTTTCCGGTTCGCTCCCGATGATGTCCACTGAAGCGTCGTGGCTCTCGATCACCACACCTTTAATTTTTGAGAGATCACCAATCTGATCTCGTAAAAAAAGCGCCGCTTCGATCGCGCTTTGGCTGTGATATTCCGCCGGCCAATATTTGATGCTGGTCTTCAAAATCATTGTGGGCGATCCATGAAATTTCTCGCCCACGTTTCCAAGCGACACGCCGAGTTGTTTCTCGAATCCCATTTCGCCTTCGAAAATCGGCGCGGGTCCAGTCATACCGTGTCGCGCAAGCAGCGCGGAGAAAACGCCGTGGCGGGCCGCGGTGGCAAAGGCGACGCCTTTCCAATGCGAGAGTTCGCCTGCGCGGGCCTGTCGCATCGCCGCGCCAGCTACACCGGCAATGTTCACTGCGTGCCGGGTGTTTGCCGGGTCAAGTTTCATCAACTTCGCAGACGCCAACGCAGTCGAGAATGTCCCGTAAGTGACATGATCCCAACCGCGCGCACGAATGCTTGCCGCGTCGCATAACCGGCATTGCACTTCATATGCGAGAGCGATAGCCGTGATCAATTCACGTCCACCAGCACCCACGCTTTCCGCAACAGCGAGAGCGGCCGAAATGTTGTCGCTGGGATGCGCCGGCTCTTTCGACAAATACGTGTCGTTGAAATCGAAATAACGGATGCCGCAGCCGTTAGCGAATGCCGCCCAGTCCGGCGGCGCCTTGTGGTCGGTGCCAAAGATTGTGGATCCGTGTGTCGCCGAGAAATCAGCGGCCACTTTTCGGGCGATCACAAACGGTTCTTCCTTCCAGGCGCCGAGCGCGCAGCCCAGGGAATCAATCACGCGCCGTTTCACTTCGTGCACGACGTCCTTCGAAAGATCCTCGAACCGCTGTGCACACGCGTAATCAGCAAGTTGATGAGCGAGCGTTGTTTTCATGTAAAAATCGAGGTTCCAATCTGCTGATGATTTTTACGGGAGCAAGAGGAGCGCGGGAGCTTGCCCGCTCCAGGCTGCAAAACCGACTGGCAGGCCGATCAACGCGGCGGGATTTTCGGGGCTACCGCTTCGGCCATTGATTTCAGCATTCGGCCGAGATCGCTACTGGTGGAGAGGACCGCCGTCGTGTCCTTTTCGAAGGCGGCGCGCATAACGTCGAGGCTGCGCAAAAACGAATAGAGTTCCTGCGCGTCAGGGGCGCCAAAAGCTGCGGAATAAATCCCCGCCGCTTCGGCATCGGCTTTGCCTTCAATTTCAAGCGCGTTTTTAGTGGCATTAGAACTGATTGAGGCCACGTCGCTCTCCTTTTGGCCGTTAGTATTTGCCGCTTCGCCGCGTCCCTCCGAACGGAACCGCGCAGCGATTTGGTGTCGCTCGCTGGACATGCGCTCGATAATTTTCTCCGCCACAGCCGGATTGTATTTGCTGCGTTTAAAACGTTCGTCGAGCAGTTCGATCCCGAAGTCGGCGATTTTTTGACGCGTACGCTCGCCGATCTGTTTTTCAATTTCGCCGCGTCCGTACTCAATATCGGGAATTGTGGTGGCCAGAACGGTGCCGGTTTTCTCGAGCTCCTCGTCGCGCACAGGTTTTCGCCCTTTGGTTACACGAATGATTTCGACCAGATCATGCGTAGCGACTGCCGTGCGGGTTTCGCTGCCGAGAATGTCATCGAGGCGCGAGAGCGCGCTCCGCTCGTCATTGAGCCGATTGTAGTACAGCATCGGATCGCTGATCCGCCACCGCGCGAAACAATCGACAATGATGTAGAGCTTATCTTTGGTGGGACATTCGGTGGGCGGTCCGTCCCAGGCGAGGATGCGTTTGTCGAACCGCTGCAACTTGTCGATGACCGGCAACTTCATCTTCAACCCGGGCGTGGTGATGGTGCGAACGATTTTGCCGAACCGCGTGATGATCACCGTTTGATATTGCGGGACGACGAAGAGCACCGTTCCCCATTTGAGTGCACTCAGGATGAAAAAAATCCCGAGGATAGTCATCACCCGGCTCTGCAAAAACCGCACAATCGACGACACGGCAGCTGGGCGCGGAGTCACATCGATCACGTTCATGGCGAACTCCTCGATTCGCCCGGCACCTGAAGCGGCAATGTCTGGAGAATGTTCTTCAGGCTGTCGTCCACGATGATTTTCTTTTGCAGACTGGGCAGGATGGCTTGCATCGCCTCGAGATAAAGGCGGCGCCGCGTTATTTCTGGCGCCTTGCGATATTCGGTGAGCAATAACGAAAATTTTTGCGCCTCGCCTTTCGCCTCGTTCACCCGGCGAAACGCGTACGCTTCCGCCTGTTTCTCGCGCTCTTTCGCTTGGCCGCGCGCATTCGGAACAGCATCGTTGTACACGGCCCAAGCCTGGTTGATCGCTGTTTGCTTTTCCTGTTGTGCCTGATTGACGTCATTGAATGCCGCCTGCACGGCCGGCGGTGGACGAACGCTGGTGAGTTGAACCTGTTGAATTTGAATTCCCAAATCGGTACTGCGAACAAAGATCGGCCAGACGTTTTAATGTCGACGTCTCGATATCGTGGCGCCCGATCGTGAGAACTTCGTCCACGGTGCGGTCGCCGATCACTTCGCGCATCACGCTTTCGGAAAGATCGCGCAACGTTTTCTCGGGCTCGCGTGCGCCAAACAGATACATTTTCGGATCAGTAATCCGATATTGGACCACCCACGGCACCAGTGCGGTGTTCAGATCGCCCGTAATCATCGTCTCAGTTTCCTCCGGCTGCGGATCGCCCTGATAAAGGTTCAACGCACCCGGGGTCGAAAAACCGAATTCGAGCTTCTGCAGACGCTGCGTAGGTACGATGTGGATCTCGTCGACGTACGGAATGGCATAGGTCAAACCCGGATCCACGATGTCGTGGTAAGCCCCAAACCGCGTTCTCACCCCAACAGAGTTTGCGGGAATGGTCATGAACCCAAACAGCAGCGTGAAGAGCGTGGCCGCAATCCCGATGCAGGCGATCGCACCCAAAATCAGTCGCAAGGGTTTGATGGGAATATGTTCGGCGACGTCCGGCCTCGGCATAAATGCACTGTTATTGACTCAAAGCAGTCAGGCTAGCGCAAGCTTTCATTCTGGAAACGATACGCTCGTCAGGGAGGATAGCCCCAGAGGCTCTCTTGACTCGCTGCGGCTACGCTTCAAAACTGACTCATGAAAATCAGAAACACGATCTTGTCAGCGGTCCTCGGTCTTGCGACGTTCACATGCATGGCGGCAACAGAATCTCAAACACAGCCCGGAGTTGGTAAGCCCGCGCCGGATTTCAGTCTCACCACCGGAGATGGTTCGCAGGTGAGCCTCAAAGATTATCACGGAAAATGGGTGGTTCTTTATTTCTATCCGAAGGATTTCACCAGCGGTTGCACCCTGGAGGCCCAAAATTTTCAGCGCGACATCGCGAAATATGGTGATGCCGGCGCAGTCATCCTCGGAGTCAGCGTGGACACCGCGCAATCGCACAAAGATTTTTGCGCGAAGGAAGGCCTAAACTTCAAACTGCTTGCAGATCCAGATGCGAAGGTTTCCACCGAGTACGGTTCGGTGATGGATTACAAGGGCCAGAAGCTCGCCGCGCGTAACACGTTCATCATTAATCCCGACGGCGATGTCGTAAAGGTATATACCGGCGTGAAGCCAGCCGAGCATAGCGAGCAGGTACTGAAAGACTTGGCGGAGCTAAAGAAGAGCTAACCGAAGCTGGAGAGCACCTATTGCGGCGCAAGGAATCCATCTGTGGCAGGGATTATCCGAGCGAAAAGAACCGTTCGCTGGAAATTTCCTACATCGCGCTGATGAGGAAGTTTGCCGTAGATCAATGACCAGTTTTTCTAATGCGTGCCCGTTGCGTCTCTGCTTCGACGTCGAGTTCTGCGAGGAATTGGCGCGTGATGTCGGAAAGTTTGCCAGACCACGCAACACCGACCACCACAGGCGGAAAATTCGATAGCGCGAGTGCGCGGAGTTGCGGCGGTGGCGTCAAGCCAGGCACTGCGACGGTCAAACCGATACCATAGCCGCTGGCGACGTAGTGTTGGATCAATCGCTCCGATGTAACTTCAATCCCGCAAAACCATTCCACGCCTAGCTGCTCTAGACCGCGCTGGAAATGCGCATGAACGGGATCGCTCCGGGAAAAGCACACAAGTGTTTCCTCGATCTTGTCGCGTTTCCACAATTCTTCAGCACCCACCAGCTTGGATTTCTTGTGCACCAACAAGACCAACGGCAGTTCCAAGAGCGGTCGCACCTGAATTCCGGCACGTGATTTTTTGTCGATTAACATGATCGCGAGATCGACCTCGCGAGCCAAAAGCAATCGTTCCGCATCCGTGCGAGTCGCTTCATGCAAATAAAGCCGGAACGCTGGGAACTTGGCCCGAACGCGTTGCAAGATTTGCGGCAGATAATCGTGCAGCACAATCGAGGGAGCCGCGATGCGCAGTTGGGGCGAACTGTTCTGCCGTAGCCTTTCAGCCACAACATCAATGTTTTCGAAGAACGGCCGGATGAACTCGAAAAGCTCCGCGCCCGTAGGCGAGAGCGCAAATGGACGACGCTGAAAAAGCTTCGTGCCGAGTGATTCCTCCAGCTTGGCGATTTGCCCGCTGACGGCTGGTTGCTGAATGCCATAGGGAATATTGCGGACCGCTGCTGCTATGCCGCCATGTTTCGCGACGAAGTAGAACAACTCCAGGTGATGAATGTTCATACATGTCATCTCATGATGTCATTCTGAGCGAAGCGAAGCTGCAACGCAGCCCCGAACGCTTTCGGGGCGAGGCGAGGCTTTCAATCTCGGATCGGTTTTTGACCAGGATGTTTCGCTCCGCTCAACATGACAACGCGATTTCTGAGGGAGTTGTAATCGAAAGGGTCGATGAAATCCCTCATTTTTATCAATTCACAGTCGCCGCGCAAAGCAGCTATCCTCTGTCGCACAGCTGGGTGATCCAGCGAAACCCCAACAACCAATGGAACTTCTAGGTTTTCTTATAATCGGTCTTGTTATAGCGATTCTCGTTCTGCCATTTGTCGCACTGGCGAAAGCAAGCCGCGCAAAACGCGGTGTTGAGGATCTCACGAAGCGATTGTCATCCCTCGAAAGCGAACTGCGCAACTTGCGGCCGCAAATGGTTTCGGCTGTGCAACGAGAGGCGCCGGTTGCACCCCAGACAGGAGTGGAATCCGTTCCCCAACCGCCGATGCCAACGCTGACGCCCGCTCCCGTTGTATCCAAGGCAACAGCAGAGCCGCCGCCAATCCCACAAGCGTTTCTCGCCCCCAAAGCGCCACAACTCGCCAAACCATCCAAACCGCCAATCGACTGGGAGCAATTCATGGGCGCGAAATTGTTCGCCTGGATCGGCGGATTCGCGCTTTTCCTGGGGATCGCGTTTTTCGTAAAATACTCGTTCGAGCACAACTTGATCCCGCCGGAGTTACGGATTGCGATAGGATTCATCGTCGGCGCCGGTCTTGTCGTTGGCGGTTTGCTTCTGAAACGAAAGGAAAACGCCGTCACCGCGCAGACGCTTTGCGCGACCGGCATCCTGGTGCTCTACGCGGTCACCTTTGCCTGTCGAGCTTACTATCACTTCGCGTTCTTTGGTCTGATTCCGACGTTTTTGTTGATGACGTTGATCACGGCTGTCGCGTTTCTCCTTTCCGTGCGGTTAAACGCGATTGTCGTCGCGGTGCTCGGGATCGCCGGTGGATTTCTCACGCCGATTTTGCTTTCAACGAACCAGGATAATCCGCTCGGACTTTTCGGTTATGTCGCGTTGCTCGACATCGCTCTACTTGCGCTGGCGCTACGGCAACGCTGGAATGCGCTGCCGATTTTGGGCGCAATAGGAACCGTGCTGATGCAATTCGCCTGGGTCGGCGCGTTCTTTGTTCCCGAGAAATATTTCGCCGGTAACAGGGTTTTCATTTTTATGGCGGTGTTTGTTTGGTTTCAGGCGCTGTTTCTGGCCGCGGCCGGCTGGGCAAAGCGCACCGGAAAAGCGAACGCCACATTTTTCGGGTGCGCGATCGGTTTCGCGGCGGTGGCGATGCTCTCGGCGTTTTATCTCCTGGATTTCCAGACAGTCGCGCGTCAGCCGGCGCTATTGTTCACCTATCTATTCGTCATCGACCTCGGTTTGCTGGCGCTGACGTTGATCGAAAGAAGGCTCGCTATTGTTCAAATCCTGGCGGGACTCGGAGTATTCATTCTTCTCGGCGCATGGACCGGCAGGTATCTGACGATCGGTCAAATTTATCCGGCGCTGGGATTCTATTTCGTCTTTGCACTGTTTCATGCAGCAGTGCCAATTGCGTTACAACGCTTGCACAAGATCGAAGTTCCGCGGTGGACTCACATTTTTCCTGCTCTCGCCCTTCTGCTTGTGCTGATACCGATATTCCGGCTCACCGAGCTTTCATTTCTGGTCTGGCCGTTTGTGTTCATCATCGACATTCTCGCAATCGGTCTGGCGATAGCGACTGCGACTCTGCTGCCCGTCATCGCCGTGCTGGTCCTCACACTTGTCGCGATCGGGGCGTTGCTATTTCGAATTCCGACTGAACTCACCGGGTTGCCGACGGCGCTGCTTATACTCGCCTGTTTTTCGATTTTCTTTTTCGTCGCCGTAGGTTGGGCATGCCGGCGTTTGATGGCGCCGGGAACGGCCACGCCGAAGCTGTTCGGCAAGATCACCGACCCGGCGAATCTCTCCATTCAACTTCCGGCGCTCTCGGCGACGCTGCCATTTCTGCTGCTGATCATGGTGGCGTTGCAGTTACCGCTGACGAACCCGTCGCCTGTATTTGGTCTGGCGTTGTTGCTAGTGATTTTGCTTCTCGGCATGAGCGAGATCTTTTCGCTCGAACTGCTCCCAGCGGTCGCGCTCGTCTCCGTGCTCGGGCTCGAACACGCGTGGCATGGCCAACATTTCGATCCCACCCACGCAACGCTGCCGTTGATTTGGTATCTCGGATTTTACGCCTTGTTCACCATTTTTCCGTTCGTTTTCCATCGAAGGTTTGACGCAAAGACGGTTCCGTGGGCGACAGCAGCGCTTGCTGGTCCATTGCAGTTTTATCTTATCTACCAGCTTGTCCGCACGGCGTACCCGAGCAGCGTTCCTGGCCTGGTGCCGATCGCATTTGCGCTGCCCGCATTACTTGGATTGTTCGTGTTGCTAAAACGCACGCCGCTCACGAGCCCAGCACGCAACGCGCAACTGGCGCTCTTCGGCGGTGCGGCGCTGTTTTTCATCACATTGATCTTCCCGATCCAATTCGATCGGCAATGGATCACAGTGGGTTGGGCGTTGGAAGGCGCCGCGCTGTGCTGGCTTTTTCGCCGGGTGCCGCACCCGGGACTGCGTTTGGCCGGTATTGGTTTGCTCGTAGTTGTATTCGTTCGCCTGGCACTCAATCCAGCCGTGCTCAGTTATCATCCGCGCGCAGCATCCCCGATTTTCAACTGGTACCTTTACACATACGGAATCGCGACGGCTTGTTTGTTCGCGGCTGCGCAATTACTAGCGCCGCCACGCAATCGCATGCTCGGGCATGACGTGCGTCCGTTACTTTACACGCTCGGCACCGTGCTCGCCTTTTTCACAGTCAATATTGAAATCGCCGATTATTTCAGCACACCCGGCGTAGCCGCGTTGACCTTTCAGTTCTCCGGGAATTTCGCGCGCGACATGAGCTACAGCATCGCATGGGCATTGTTCGCCCTTCTGCTGCTCATTGTCGGAATCCGAAAACGAACCGCAGCGACGCGTTATGCAGGCCTGGCGATGCTGGGCATCACAATCGTGAAACTTTTCTTTCACGATCTTTCGCAGCTTGATCAACTTTATCGCATCGGCGCATTCATCGCTGTCGCGGTAATCGCTATTCTCGCATCGTTTCTGTATCAGCGGTTTCTCGCCGCAGTCTCGAAAAGCAATGAAACGAATACCGCAGTCTCACCTGCTCCATAGCTTCTGCGTTTTTGTCGCGCTGATGATCGTCAGCGCCGCGCATACAAGTCCGGCATTCGATCCTAACGAATGGCGAAACACGCAGGCTCTCGAAGTTCCGGCAAGAGGACTCGTGCACGTGAATGTTCCGACTGCAACGCTGGATGCAGCGCAGCCCGGGCTCGAAGACCTGCGCATCATCGATTCTACCGGGAACCAGGTCCCTTATCTCATCGAGCGACTGCTGCCGGACGCCGAATCAACCACACGGCCAACGGAATTTCGCAGCACTATCGAGAACGGCGCGACCCAGTTGAATCTCAAAACAGGGACGAGCGCGCCGATTATTGGCGTAAGTCTCGAAACGCCAGCCGCGCAGTTCATGAAAGCTGCGGACGTCGAAGGATCCAATGACGGGAAAACTTGGACCAAACTCGCCGGAGGAGATTCGCTGTTTCAGTTGCCGAATGGCGCGACCAAACTGCGTGTTTCATTGCCCGAAGGCACGTGGCAATTCCTGCGCATCACCATTGACGATCTGGGTTCGCCACCAGTCCCTTTCACGGGGACGCAGCTGCACAAGGCGCGTACAACCGCGCCGGCCGAAGCCGTCGCCGTGACAATCAAATCGCGAGACGAAAGTCCCGGCACAACCAGACTCGCTCTCGATCTTGGCGCAGCGAACCTGACTTTGGGATCTTTGCGGATCGAGAGCAACGGACCGGTATTCACACGCGCCGTTACCCTCGCCGTACCCGAGGTTAGCGACGACGGCATTCGCGAGCGCAATATCACTGACGCTGTGATTTATCGAGTAAATGTGAATGGCAAAAACGAAGCGCATCTGGAGATTCCGCTCGAATCGCAAATCCACACGCGCGAATTGTTGCTGCTGATTCGAAATGAAGATAGCCCACCGATTTCGATTGATACTGTGCGCGCCGATAGGCGGCTTGTGCGCCTGACCTTTTTCGCGAATCAATCAGGCCAGTATCTACTTCTCAGCGGCAACACCCAATGCGCCGCGCCGCATTACGATCTTTCAGCGCTGAGCGGAAAGCTGAAAAACGCGTCGGCAACAGACGTTGTTCCGTCGGCGCTGGCTTCCAATCCAAATTACAAACCGCCCGAAGCACTCGCCGCGGTCACATTGAACGGAGCACAGATCGACGTGGCGAAATGGAAATTCCGTAAAACTCTACCACTCACACAAAATGGCGTGCAGCAAGTCGAACTCGACTCGGAATTGCTGGCTCGTTCGCAATCAAACCAACGCGACATTCGCATCGTGCGCGGCGAATATCAGCTCCCGTACCTTTTTGACCGCACCTCATTATCGCGTCCGATCAGTCTTAATGCCGCGGTGGCGAATGATCCGAAGAAGGCTGCTCTCTCGCGTTGGTCCATCAAACTCCCCCAACCCGGCACGCCGATCACGCGACTGGTTTGCACGTCGTCGTCACCTCTTTTTCATCGGCAAATGCGATTGTGGGAAGAAATCACTGACGAACGCGGCGACAAATTCGTCTCCGAACTCGGCCGTGCCACATGGGATCAAACGCCCGACTCTCCCAAGCGCGATCTGGTTATCGAACTCAACGCCCAACCCAAAAGCGATACGCTGTTTCTCGAAACGGATAACGGCGACAACCCCGCAATCGAGCTGCGCGACTTTCGCGGTTACTACCCGGTAACGCGTGTCGTACTCAAAGCGACGCCGGATCCCGCACAGCCGGTTTGGTTGTATTATGGCAATTCCGAAGCAACCGCCCCCCGCTACGATCTCACTCTTGTTGCCGGCGAACTTCTGAAGGCTGAACGCGGAACCGTAACCGCGGGTGCGGAAGAAAATCTTTCGCCGAAACTTTCTTTGGTTGGCCAAACACTAACCGGATCGACTCGCTACATTTTCTGGGGTGCCCTGGCGTTAGTTGTGATTGTGCTGCTGGCGATCATGTCGCGATTCCTGCCGAAACAATCACAATGAAAACCGTGGTTTCAGAATGATTAGCCGTATAACCCATTGGTTTCCAAAATGGGAACCCGTTGAGTATCGCTCTCGCAAACATCATTTATATCGATAGTCGACCCAAAGATTATCGATTAACAGCAAGTGCCCCCGTCGAGCGATCATCAGGGCATGAACATGCTAATTATTTTCGGGATCGCTGTCGGCTGCGTTTTGGCGGAGCGATTATGGCCCGCCATGGAGTTGCCGCGCGTTAATGCCTGGTGGGCAAGAGTAATCCTGATCAACTTGATTCAGCTCGGCATTACCGTACTTGCCGGCCAAACCTGGAATCGTTGGCTGGATCACGATTCGATCCTTCACCTCAAAGACCACTTCAACGATTGGTCCTCAGCTGCGATCGTCTACTTTTTCTCCACGTTCGCTTATTACTGGTGGCATCGGTACCGGCATGAATCGCCATTTCTATGGCGAGTGCTACATCAGATTCATCATTCAGCTCGCCGACTGGAAATCCTTACCAGCTTTTACAAACATCCAGTCGAGATTTTACTTAATTCAATCCTGAGCAGTTTAATCGTGTATCCATTGTTTGGTGCCAGCGTGCGCGCCGCGGGTTATTACACCGTTCTTATCGCGGTCGGGGAGTTCTTCTATCATTGGAATATCAAAACCCCCTCGTGGATCGGCTATTTTTTTCAACGGCCTGAATCGCATCGGGTTCATCATCAGTTCCGTCATCACACCAATAACTTCGCGGACATCCCGCTATGGGACATGCTCTTTGGCACGTTTAGAAATCCAAAGACATTCAAAGGCCAATGCGGATATGAGCGGTGGCGCGAGGATCGATTCGAAGACATGCTGCTCTTCCGCGATGTTCACGCACCCGGCGCAGAAAAGCTTACGCCTTTGCATTTTTTGCCGACATGCCTCGGTTGTTCCAAAAGGTGGGCCTGCACTGCGTCCAGACAAAACACCCTCTGAAGCAACATGCTGATGAAACGAGTCGTCGCAGCTTGCGCGATTTTGATTCTGATCACGATCATCTCTGCGATGTCCGTTGGATGGCTGCTTGCGCACGCGGTTGAAACGTCAATCGGAAATCCTCCCGCCGACTTGAAGGCTGAAGCGGTCACTTTCGCAAGCGATTCAGGTGCAACTGTCCACGGTTGGCGGTGCCCAATCCAGAATGCGAATCGATAGCTTGCCCACGAAACAGACCCAAAGACGTGAAAGTTTCAGCCCAAGTTGGAATGTGAGGCTAAGAATTTTTCCAAACGGTTGGAGGTTGCTCGTCCTCTGCCTCGGATACCTTGTTTTGATGTTCTTCGGACACTTGGCGGATCATCTGATTCTTTTTCCGACAAGGGCGCCTATTAATGTCGGGTACTGCCGTCCGCAAAACGATTCCTTTTGAGAATGCTGAATTGGAAATCTGGAGGGCGCAATCAAGACGCGCACAGCAACAAGGCCGCGCGGATCTTTTCATTTTGCGCTTTTATGGCAATGCGGATCGAGCTGATCGCTGGGCTGCCATGGAGGCCGAGATGTGGAACGATCGCGCAGTGGAAATCTGGGGAATGAATTATCCTGGATTTGGAGGCAGCACGGGACCCGCGCGATTAGCACGCATTGGACCAGCCGCGGTTGCGGCATTCGACGCATTGAGACGAGAAGCGGGCGATGCGCCAATCGTCGCATATGGAGCCAGCATCGGAGTGACCGCCGCGCTGCACGTCGCATCGTCGCGTCCCACCGAAATTGCCGGACTGATCTTGCATAATCCAGCGCCGCTGCGCGAAGTCGTTTTACGTCAATTTGGTTGGTGGAATCTCTGGCTGTTGGCAGGTCCGATCGCACTGCAAATCCCGCGAGACCTCGACTGCATCGCAAACGCAAAGGCGACTGATGCGCCGGCAATATTTTTACTGGCTCAGAAAGATGAGATTGTGGCTCCGCGTTTTCACCGGCTCGTGGTTCAGGCATACGCCGGCGAAAAACGCATCATCGAATTGCCCGATGCCTTCCACAACGATCCTATTGAAGGAAACGCGCTGGCAGACTTGAATGATGCGCTCGGTTGGTTGTTAACGACGAAGAAGTCTCCGCGAGCGCCGTAGCGGCCATCAGGCTGGCGTTTAACCTCGATTTCAAGACGGCTCCCTTTAAGCTGAACGGACCATGCAGAACGCGCAAAACCTGATGAGCAGTTTCGAGTTCATCGCCGCGCTCATGTCCATCATTGTCGGCCTTGGCGTTACCAATCTGCTCGCAGGAGCCGGCCGCGCGTTTTACCGGCGTAAAGAAAACCCACTCGACGAAGTCCATATTGTCCTCACCGTCGCCACACTCCTGCTCCTGGTATTGCAATGGTGGGTGACATTTAAATGGAATACCGAAGTCATCTGGAGTTTTGACAGGTTTCTCGTGCTGATCGTTTGGACCATCACGCTTTACCTGCTTACCGTTTTCCTGTACCCGCCCGACCTATCCGAAGCGGAAGAACACCAGCGCCGGTTCCAACGAAACCGTGTGGGTTACTATTCCGTATTCATTGCGATGTGCGTGCTCGATATCGTGCAAACCGCAATCCACGGTGACCTGCTTCAGCCGAAATGGTATCTGCCCTTTGTCGGCCACTACGCCATCCTGGCGGCGGTCGGTCTCTTCGCGCATCGGCGCGCGTACGATCGTTTCTTCGCGTGGTATTTGCTGATCACGCTGCTGATCTGGGCGCTTTTCGTGAGGCGGATCCTGGAGGGGAACGCGATGCCCTAACGAGCTCAGGGCTTAATCGCCACCCATTCGTTTCGGGCACGGGAATCGGAGACAGCTTGCACGACGCGCATATAGCGCAGGCCGTCTTCGAAATTTGGATGGGGAAGCACGCGCCCTTTTGATTTCACCGCGGCGAGAAAATCTTCTTCCACGCGCCATTCGCCTTCCAATTCCGTGGGAATCTCCACGACGTGTAATGCGGGATCGCCAACCTTTCCTGTCTGCAGAACATCGGCCGTGAAATCATAGGTCAGGGCGCCGTCGCTGCCGTAAATTTCGAGACGATCGCCTTCCGCCAGCGCGTTAATTCCGCTGAACTCGAGCACGCCTTCCGCGCCGCTTTCAAAACTGCATAGCACCGCGAGCAAATCAGGAACGATCACGTTGTAAGCCTCGCGAAGTGGCTGAATGATTTTCCCGCGTGCGAACACGCCCGTAATGTTGCCGAGCCAGCGCTGCAAAACCTCAATGTAAATTCCCAGCGTGAGCGTATTGAGTCCACTGATCTCGATCTTTTGACGCCAATGCGCCGGCGCATCAGGATCCAGGTAATTTCCCTGGAAACTTTGCAATCGGACGTGATGCGGCTGACCGATGAAATTTTCGGCGAGCAGTTTTTTAACCATTAAATCGCCGCGTAATCCGAAAGGCGGCGGACACAGCATCGTCACCAACTCCGGATATCGCTTGGAAGCAGCGAGCATTTCCTCCGCCTCTGCGAGATCCATCGACATGCGCGCCTGGCAAAAGACATGTTTTCCGGCTTCAAGCGCGGAGATTGTGACTGCCGAATGCATGTACGGCGTTGTGCCGATCCAGACGACGTCGATGTCCGGCGTCGCAACCAGCTCCGCCCAATCGCGTATCGGTAGCGCCGTCAGCGAATTCTCGCGGCAGAAGCGTTCTGAGCTTTCGTATGTGGAGTTCGAAACGGCGACAATTTCCACATCGGGATTTTTCTTGAACGCCGGCAAATGACGGGTGCGAACAATGTCGCCCGCTCCCACAATTCCGATCCGTAATTTATGATTATTTTTGTGCATTAGCTCTAAACGATGATCGCTACTGAGAGAGCGGTTGTGATGGTAAAGCTAGATTTGACCGCTGTGAGCAACCGAGCGTTCAACCTCAGCCGAAACACGACGGTCAAGAGTAAGCTTTGTTGCTTAAGGAACGCCGAGTAATGATCCGCTTGACCTCCTCACTTAAAGACGGCAGGTTACGCGGCTTTTTTTGCGACCATGAAAGTTTGTCAAATTACAGGATCCAGAGCCGTGCGAGGCAGCGTGATTCACCGGCGCGGTTTGGCCAAGAAGAAGGGCGGTGTAGGCCGGCATATCACGAAAATGGTACCACGCGTTTTCGCGCCGAATCTGCGGCGCCAACGTATTTGGGTGCCGGAATTGAAGAAGTTCGTGCGTGTTCGCGTTACCGCGCGCGGTCTCAAGACGATCAATAAGAATGGCGCTTACAAGGCGCTGAAGAAGGCCGGCGCCATCTGAAGAATACAAGGGCGTCTGTGTCAGACGCATGGCACGTCATCATACCGAGTCGAACACTTACTGCAGCAGCTTACGTTCTGGCCAGGTCAACTGTAGCTGCCAGGTTGTAGTTGTTACGGTTATGTCAACCGTTGTCCCACTTGCAGCGCGAGCTTTTGGAGATTGCTGCTGCTTCGATTTCATTCGTGGCCGATCGAGCGAACCGTCGTTGAACTCGATCAAGTAGCCTTCGTTGATCAGCCAACGCAGGTCGGACGCGAGCGCGAGTCTGCGCGGCTCCGCGTCGTCGCTCGCCCCATTCCCAGTTAGTGTTTCAAAAAGCTGCTTCCGATTAATTCCCGCCGTCCCCGAGACTGCTTCGAGTATCGCGTTCACTGAAGGAGAGACGCCCGCTTCTTCATGGACAAATGCGCGGACACGAATTGGGGACACAAACAACATGCCGCGGCGATGACGGAAAATGTGCAGAGCGTTTTGACGGAACCGGCTCGCCAGCTCCTGCATGATGTTTGACGGCGAGCGGGTTTCGAGGACCCACGCCTGTTCGATCGCACTGTTCAGTGTCCGGTCTGGCAAACCGCGGCTGGCCGAGCCACCAACAGTTACGTCCTCCACGCCCCGGACGAGGGTAGAGAGATACTGCGAACGAAAATGTCGTTCCGCTTCCGCAACAGACGCAAAAGTCAGAGGTGTCTGTTCGCGTACGGTTGCGTAGGTCGTGATCTTTCTGGTTTCTTCTTTCCAGCGTTCAACCACGGCGGGATCGCTGACGATTTCGATTTGCCGCTGATAATCGGCAAAGCTCATTCGCCGGCTGAAACGTTGCTCGAATAAGCTTCGCAGTTGCGGCTGGTAAGCATGATGATTGGTCGGACCCAGAAGCGTGCCACTCAACCGGCACCTGGCCACATTGGAGAAACTCCCTTTTATCGGATCGCTTTCTACTACATTGACCTGATAAAAATCACGTTGCGCGAACCGAAAAGCGTTTCGTTCGAGGAATTCCCGGTCCACCGACAGTTCGCCTTCCTCACCAAGTTGATAAAGTGGCGCTTCGGCCTTTGCCGTGAGACGAACTTCATACCGCCCCGGTTTTTCCAGGAACAAGCGGGCCAGAACAAAAAGCGAATAGGCGACCGAGCCGGACTTGATCTGCGCAATTACATTTTCGAACACGCTCTGACGCGGGAGAAAACGAATCGTTCCTTCGAATGGCTTTGGCGGAGCCTGCGCAACTCTATCCGGCGAACGGCGATTCTTGACTGGACCGGAATCGCGACGTCCGTGGCCTTCTTTTTTTGGCGCTCTGTCGCGGTGGCGTCCGTCGGGCTTGGGCCCTGGGCGTTGAGTACGTCCTCGACGGTCCTGGGAGCGAAATGATCGATCCTTGGGCCTGACACCCCGGTCGCGGCCGCGCTGTTCAGCGTGCGCATCCTCTCCCGCATAATGGTCGTAATGATTTGTCGCGCGCGGTTCTTTGACCCATGCGGGCAATAACTTCAGATCAAGAAGATCGGCGGGCTCGACGGGCGGAGCGCTCATCACGTTCATCTACTCGAACAGCAAACGGAAGCAAACGCGAACGGCTGGCGCCTTTCAATTCATGTTCCGCATCCGGATAGCACCACCTTTTGCCATTGCTCCCGAAAATGATTGACATCCTCTTTAATTCATTTACTTGCGATGCTGTGTCCGGAACTGTCCGGCAGCTGCGTGGACTTACCCCCGCGCAACCAACACCAACCGAACAAATTTTATGGCGGAAAAACCGATTGAAGAGAAGGTCAAGGACATCATTGTCGAGCAACTCGGCGTGAACCCGGAACAGGTCACACCGCAGGCATCTTTTATTGAGGATTTAGGGGCAGACTCATTGGACATTGTCGAACTGGTGATGGCTTTTGAAGAGGAATTCGGGGTCGAAGTGCCAGACGAAGATGCGGAGAAACTCCAAACCGTCGGCGACGTCATCAAATACATCGAAGAAAAGGCGTCCAAGCAGCAGTAACGCCTTTCGGATCGCGATCGGCGTCGCTTGCAAACTCCAGGCGTTCTAACGACTGCAGGCCTCCATAAGCGCTGGTTGCCAAGCCCTATGACACGTTCACACTAGGACGTGGACATTGCGCTCCTGCAGCGGCCGCTGTTTTACGCCGGCGGTCATCACATAACGGTCCTTGGGTTAATCGCCTTCATTGGGTTTTTCGCAGCAGGCCTGATAATCGCCCGGTTTTTGCAGAGCCAGATCATTCGGCGTTTTTTCAGCCGGTTCAAGATCGACACAAATTTCATCGCGATCATCACGACGATCCTGAGCCTGGCGGCCATTGTCTTTTTCACCGTCACTGCAGTGAATGCTGCTGGAATTCCGCTCGCCTGGACTGCGCCACTTCCAGCAATCAGTCTGAGTCTCGTTCAGATTTTTCTGCTCATCGCGCTGTTGGTAGGCGTGTTTTGGTTTTCCTCGGGGACAAAGCGTTTTCTTTTCAACCGGCTGCTTGCGCAAAGTGGACTCGATCGATCGTTGCAGTACGCCATTGCCCAAGTGGCCAGCAATGTCGTGCTGGTGGTTGGTATCTTCTTTGTCCTGGAGAACGCCGGCATCCATCTCGCTGCGCTGGCGGTCTTTGCTGGTGCGGTTGGCGTCGGGGTCGGATTTGGGCTGCAAAATATCGCCAGCAACTTCATCAGCGGTCTGGTTATCCTGGCGGAGCGACCGATCACGATTGGAGATCGCGTCGAAGTAGCAGGTGTCCTGGGCACAGTTCGACAAATCCGCGCGCGAAGTACCGTGATAGTGACCAACGACAATATCGCCATCATTGTGCCGAACTCGAAATTCATAGATTCTCCGGTAACCAACTGGCAGTATGGCGATCCGAGTGTGCGGTTTCGTCTTCCGGTGGGTGTCGCATATGGCAGCGACGTGGACAAAGTTCGTGAGGCGCTGATCGCTGCAGCAAGCGCGCATCCAGCAACGTTGAAGAATCCGGAGCCAAACGCCTTTCTGGAAAAATTTGGCGACAGCACCATCGATTTCGAGGTGGTTGCCTGGAGCCGTGAAATGAGTCACAGCCCACGCCGGTTTCGAAGCGACTTGAACTACTTAATTTACAAACACCTCACGGCTACTGGCATCGAGATCCCCAATCCCCAACGCGACCTTCACATCCGCAGCGGAACGCTCAAAGTGGAGAATGTCACGAAGCGCGAAAGCACGGACGCATCGGAGGCAAGATTGTAGGGTCCACCGCGGCGGACGCTACCCGTCAAATGGGCTGATCTCCATGCAGCACGGCGACATAATTCAATTCGATGATGGCGTGGCGAAGGCGAGACAGCTGCCCGACCTGCAGAACTCCGAAGCCTGGAAACGAGCGCTCCAGAATAAATGCAAAGATCATCGCTACTACGAGATCGTGGAAGAAACCCTGGAGTGCGATTTCGAACATTCGTATCTGGTGCTCGAGGACGGCTCTGGCAACGCGCGGGCGATTCAGCCGGTGTTCTTCGTGCGGCAAAATCTCGTGGAAGGCGTGCCCGGCAAAATCCGTTCCATAGTTGATGGAATCCGAAAGGTCTTACCGCGCTTTCTCACCATGCGCGTGCTGATGGTTGGGTGCGCAGCTGGCACCGGCGATCTGGGAGCATGCGACGAAAAAGATGAACCGTGGATAGCGAACGCATTGCAGGCGACTCTTCGGACGTACGCAAAGCAAAACAAAGCTTCCCTCGTCGTCTTCAAAGATTTCCCGGCGAACTATCGTTCAGCCCTCGAAACGCTGGTCTCGAATGCCTACACGCGCATTCCGAGCATGCCGATGACGCGGCTGCCACTGCCTTACGCAAATTGGGACGAATATTTCGCCACGCTCAGCAAGGCGACGCGGAAAGATTTGCGTCGAAAGTTTCGCAAAACCGAGCGCGCACCGAAGCTCGAGATGGAGGTGGTGAACGACGTGTCCTCTTTGGTCGATGAAATCCATCCGCTATACCTGGCCGTCCACGAACGATCGTCACTGAAGTTTGAAACCCTGACCAAAGATTATTTCCGCGCTGTTGGCCAACGGATGCCCGACCATGCGCGGTTTTTTATCTGGCGACAAAACGGCAAGATCGTTGCGTTCAGTTTCTGCCTCGTATGCGGCGATGCAATTTATGATGAATGCATCGGGCTCGATTACAGTGTCTCGCTCGATCTCCACTTATACTTTTACACGCTGCGCGACATCATCTCGTGGGCGATCCAACAACGGTTGAAATATTACTATAGCAATCCGCTTAACTATGAGCCGAAGCTGCATCTGGATTGCGAATTGTTTCCCCTGGACCTATACATCATGCACACAAGTCCGCTGCTGAATCCGATCTTTGGCCGGATGATCAAATACCTCGGGCCGACGCACCACGATCCTGTCCTGCAGAGATTCCCAAACGCGGATCAGCTTTGAGAAATCTGCTGTAGCCACGGCCCGTCCGTTAAGCCAGGCATTTTCCCGATCGGCCATAAACCGGTGGCTACAGTCCGATCGCGTCAAAATTGGTTGCGGCGCTTTGATCGCGCGCTAAAAAAGCGGATGCAAAATCGGCCGACAGGCTTTGGCAACCCATGGCTGCAGCTGGGCGTGAGCGTCGTCTGTGTATTCGTCTCGGAGCTCCTCTTGAAACGCGGTGCAAGCGAGGTCGCCGCGCCGAACGACGCATTTTCCTGGACCGGTATCAATGGCTTGGCGTCGCCTTTCGTATGGTGGGCAATCGTTCTCATCATCGCAAGTTTCATCACCTGGCTCTACGTGCTTCGCTACATCCCGCTCAGTTTTGCTTATCCGCTGTCTCGCGTGGTCGATATTCTCGTTCCGTTAGGCTGCTGGATTTTTCTCGGCGAATTGATGTCTCCATTGCGTTGGTGCGGGATCGCGCTCGTGGTTTTCGGTTTGGCATTAGTCGCGCAGCCGATCGCAAAAATGGAGGAACGCCTGTGACGTTTCTCGCTTTCCTGTTCATCCTGATTTCGCTTGTCACCTTTGTGGCAGCGCAGCTCATCCTCAAGAGAGCGATGGAATTCTCGGCCACGCGCGGTATGCGCAACTCCTATTTCGTGTCGCGCGTGGCCATCGGCGTCTTTCTAATGACGATTTCCTTTTTCCTGACTCTCGGACTGCTACAGCGCTTCGATCTGAGTTATCTTTATCCCTTCCAAGGATTGAGCGTCATTTTTATTACGATCCTCGCCGCGGTTGTGTTAAAGGAAAAACTCAGCGCGCGCCTCACCATCGGCGCGCTTCTGATCACCGCCGGGATCGTGCTAGTCTCAATGAGCTAATCACGCGGTTCGCATTGCGAGGCTGCCACTCTTATTAACACCTCGCTTCACCGAGGTGATAACTGCTTTTGGTACACCGTGAAAAAAACGATTTCAAATAACGTCCGGTCCACCGCAAACGACGTTCTTATCTACCAGGATCCGGCTAGTAACGGCCAGAGTTTTGCCAAAGCAGCCAAATTAGTCGCGCGCGCTTTTTCCAGGTTTGGTGGCGCGATCTTTGGCCTGTCGAACTCAGCAGCAAAACGCTGTTTTCGACGCGCATAGTTTGGAGGCGAATACGCGCCGCAGATATCACCACCGATGATTGAGGCAAATTCGCGCAATTTTCCAAGGGCCCACTCAAGATCGGTTACGGTGAAGCGACCGCTTTCCCAGTTCGTTGTCGCCTGTTCGCTGCGCAGGCAATCGAGATCAATTGTGACGTAGACATCTTTGCCGCCAAGACGTTTCGCAAATTCTTCAAAACGCTCGCGCCAATCTTCGCGTAGGATTGCACCCTTACGCTTTCGATCTTTCACAGGCCGCTCGTCGGCCCACGGATGCACTTCAAGAATTCCCGCGCGTTCGGCAGAACGATTACCGAAAATCTGGTGCGGCCACCAGCATTCGAAATTGCCGCAGCCCCAAACACTCGTGAGCATCACATTTGGAAGGTCCAAAGCACGGTTTACCCATCCACCACAGGCCCATTTCGGGGGTCGAACGTCCCAATCGGGATGATTATCAAAGGCCACGAGAAGCAGTGGTTCGGCAACAAAACACAACCGGAGCGCAGTCAGGTAATGAAAATCGCCAGAGCCGTAGAGGAGGAATGGCGCCACCAGATCGCTCGCCCGCTCCCGACAGAATTGTTCGACTACGCGTGGCGGCGCGGAGAAACGCAACTGCGGCCCCCAACTCCGCACATCGGCTACAGGAAGCTCAATAGATTCGTTAGGCCAGGCGTCATCGAGATTGAGAAGGAGCGCGCGATCGCTCAAGATCACTGGTGCGCGGCGGGGAAAAGCTCGGCATCCGCCGCCTTCGCCAGGCGCAGGTTTTCCTCGGCTTCTTTGTATTCAGGATTGCGCCGCAGCGCTTCAGTGAACTGGACCACGGCCTGAGAAATGTGGCCCTGGGCCAGGTACAGTCTGCCTAAATTGTTGTAGATAACCGTTTGCTCCGGGTTAGCCCGAATTGCCGCAAGGTAATATCCCTCCGCCTCCTGCAGATTTCCTTTCGCGAAAAGTCCATCCGCGAGGCCAAGCTCAGCGTTCGGATATTTCGGCTTGAGACGGAGCACTGACCGAAGCTCGCTCACGTATTCATCAATTTTCCCTACCGCCAAAAGAAAAGTTGCATAGGCGTAGTGCGCATCAGCTGAATCTGGTTTGAGGCGGGTGCCGGCTTCGAACTGAAACGCGGCATCATCGTTGTGCCCGATCCGTTGCAGCAGATTTGCATACATCAGATGAAAATCCCCGTTGTTCGGTTGAAGCCGCACCCCTGTCTCCATGTGCGGGACCGCTGCGTCGAATTTGGCCTGTCCACTCAACGTAGTACCAATATTCATGTGAGCCGGCGCGTTCTTGGGATCCAACTGGAGCGCGAGTTTGTACTGTTCTACGGCTTCGTCTAATTTGCCTTCCTTTTGCAATGCGGACCCGTAATCAAAGTGTTGTTTCGCACCATCAGGCACATCTGCGACCAACCATGCCATCCGTTGCACCTCGGGAACGGAAAGATGCGTTTGCCAAAACCATAGTGCTCCAAGGGGCACCACGAAGACGCCCACCCATTTCAACCCGTGCCATGCCCAACTGGGAAGCATTCCGCCCAGTGATACGTCAGCGGTTCCACCGGCTAGCCCGAGCGATTGACGCGTGGAGCGCTCCCGAACTTTCCAGATAAATCCGTCATAATAAAAATGCAGCAAGGTGGAAGCGGTCACGACACCGGTGAGAATCCGTTTAACCGTGTCCATCCCGACATACGCATTGATGAAGGAAACTGAGCCGTAGGCAAAGACGAGGCCGACATAAAGCCCAATCAGCGAGCCGCTTCTTCGAAATACGAATCGCATGAAGCCGCCAATGTTGGTGTCCTTCTCGACCCGGTTGCGATTGTATATCCAGACGAGCGACAGGTATTGCACGTCGTGAAACACTTCGAACAGGGCGATCCCAACCAGAATATTTGAGACCAGATTATTGCAGTACCACCAAAAGGTGATGCTGGTCACCAACAGCCCAAGTTTTACCGGATTTGGTCGATGCCCGGCGACCCACGTCCGAACAAAATGCGCGGTGAACAAGACCGTCACAAAAATTGCGGCGGCGAGCACGAGATTCTGGCCGAGTTGCACAACCGACGCCGGGATAAACGGCCCGCCACACATGTAGTAAGTGTCCAGCGTGTCGCTCAACCGGTATGGCGAAAGCACTACCGCGGTGGCAAACCAGATCAGGCACATCGCGAAATCGAGCCGGCGGGTAAGGGCATCGAACGTTCCCGTTTTGGCGTCATAAATGCGGCAAAACCCGTAGGTCTGCATCAAGCCGTGCCAGACGCCCCAGAAGAAAACCACCAACAGAATTCCTTTGAGATCCCACCAGAAAAAAGCCACGCATACTGCGAGGAGAAAAAGCGGCGCAAGAATGAAGCGCCACTTGAAGCGATCAAACAAAGCCCGGTCGCCGTACACCCGTATCATGCCCGGCAGGTGATGACCCATCGCACCGAAGGCCGCGACAAAGAGATAAATATCCTGTGGACTCCACTTCGCCTGGGCCAGCGCAAAGGCGGGTATCAGCAGCAGCGGTGTGCCAACGTACAAGACCAAGTCCCGCCAAGAACTGAGTATCCATAGCTTCGGCCTGGCGGCAGTCGCTGGCTCAGATGGCGCAGTCTGCAGACGTGAAAACCCTTGCACCTGCTGCATGAATTCGCGGCAATTCTCCCCTAAAACAGCGGTGAAATCAATGTGCTTTGTATCTCCCGCGGCCCGGAGCGGTTCGGAAGTGCGCGCAAATTCGGAGTCACGCGCGAAAGATTAAGTGCGATGGCGAACAAGGCTCCGGCAGGAAAAAGAAACAAAAAGGAGCGGGAGCGCGATATCTTTTGCGCCGTTAGCGATGCGTTTCGTTGTTTTGCGCAGCGTTCATCGGCCTTACTTGGCAGCGCATGGGCATTTTGTGGCGCCGTTCTTGTCATTCTTCTCTGGATTGTTTCTGGACCGGCCTTTCACTTTTCGGACACTTGGCAATTGATCATAAACACGGCCACAACCGTCGTGACATTCCTAATGGTGTTCCTGATTCAGAACACCCAAAACCGTGACGCCAAGGCCCAACATCTCAAATTAGACGAGCTGATCCGCGCCGTGGAAGGCGCGCGCAATCAGCTCGTCGATCTGGAAGCGCTCTCAGATAACGATCTCAAGAAGCTGGAGGAGCAATTTCGACGATTGCGAGAGCAATCGGAAAATAACCGAACGCGTTCTGATAACGGCCACCGTGCGAAATTGCGCTGACTCAAACCATCTCGATTCAGCCTGTTATGAGCGCGGCGGATTGCAAAGTTGCCGTACCCGCATCTAATCTCTCGCGCATGACGTCAGTGTGGGACCTCGCCAACCCGCAGTTGCGTGATCTCGCCGTTTACGAACCCGGGAAACCGATCGAGGAGACGGCGCGCGAACTAGGCGTGGATCCGAGCACAATTATCAAGCTCGCCTCGAATGAAAATCCGCTCGGCCCTTCCCGCAGGGCGCTCCGGGTTATGCACGACGCGCTGGAGCACGCGCATCTTTACCCCGACGGCAGCGGTTTTTACCTGCGAAAAGCAATCGCATCGAAACTTGGTGTAGCGGCTGAGAGCGTAATTCTGGGCAATGGATCAAATGAGGTCATCGAATTCCTTGGCCACGCATTTCTGAATTCCGGCGATGACATAATCACGTGTCAGTATGCCTTTATCGTTTACAAACTACTCGCGACCGCTTTCGGCCTGCGCACCATTGAAACGCCGAGTCCTGACTATCAGCAGAACCTCGATGCAACACTGGAAGCGATCACCGCAAAAACCCGGCTCATTTTCATTCCGAATCCAAACAATCCGACCGGCACACTGATTTCGCAGCGCGCGATCGACAATTTCATGTCGCGAGTGCCGGACAACATTATTGTCGTTTTTGACGAGGCGTACTTTGAATTTCTCGATGATCCGCCCGACACGCTTCGATTTATTCGCGATCGCCGAAATGTCGTTGTGCTCCGTACATTCTCAAAGATTCACGGCCTTGCCGGGCTCCGCATCGGGTATGCCATCGCGCCGCCTGAAATGACCGAGGTGCTTCACAAGACAAGGCAGCCATTCAATGTAAACAGCATTGCACAAGCCGGTGCGATCGCAGCGCTCGATGATGAAGCTCACCTGTGCGAAACCAAGCGGGTGATAGATGAAGGCCGCGCTTATTTGCAGGGACAGTTTGCCGAAATGCGGATTCCATTCGTGCCTGCCGCCGCAAACTTTGTGATGGTAAACGTCGGCGATGGTTGTGCGGTGTTCCAAAAGCTGCTGCTAGGGAAAATCATTGTGCGCCCGCTCAAAGGCTATGGTTTGCCGGAATGGGTCCGCATTTCGGTGGGTACAATGGAAGAAAACAAGAAATTGATCGCGGCGCTGAGGGAAATCATCGGGCGCCACAGCTAGGGCAACCCAGCGCCCGGACGGCTTAGCGCGCCGCGCCCCCGCCAGACCGGGGCCACGTATTTGGCAACCGGAGCGGTTGCCCTACAATTTGGATTCGGACTCATGACCGTCTCTGACACTATTGCTGCGATCTCTACACCACCCGGTGAAGGCGCGATTGCGCTCGTACGGATTTCCGGCGCGAATGCTATTCAAATCGCCGACAAAATTTTTCGGGGCAAAGAACAAGTGTCCGAATTCGCGTCACACGTTCAGCACTTCGGCGAAATTTTTAGCGCAGAAAATCAGTTGATCGATCAAGTCGTCCTTTCAGTGCATCGTGCACCGTCTAGTTATACCGGCGAAGATCTGGTGGAGATTAGTTGTCACGGCGGGACCCTCGTTTCTGCGAAAGTCCTCGGAGCATGTCTGCGTGCAGGGGCCACAGCAGCGCGCCCCGGTGAATTCACCGAGCGCGCATTTCTCAATGGCAAAATGGATCTCACCCAGGCTGAGGCGGTGATCGATTTAATCCGCGCACGAACTGATCTGGCGCTGCGTTCGGCCACCGAACAACTCGAAGGCAGACTCGGCGATCAAGTCAGAACGATCCGCGATGAATTGATCGCGCTGTTAGCTCATATCAACGCGTCAATTGATTTTCCGGAGGAAGGCATTGAGCCCGACGAAGACAAGGCGCTCTGTGCCCGGCTCGATTCTATTCGAAACGAAATTGCCCAGTTGCTCGCAACCGCCGATCAGGGTCGCGTGCTCCGCGAAGGCGTGCGCGTAGTGATTTACGGTGCGACAAACGCCGGTAAATCGAGTTTGCTCAATCGTCTGCTGGGCTACGATCGCGTAATCGTCAGCGACACGCACGGGACGACCCGCGATATGATCGAGGAAACGGTCAATCTGGATGGTGTGCCGATCCGGTTGCTCGACACTGCAGGCTTGCGGGCTTCGGAAAGCGAACTGGAACGTGCGGGAATCGAGCGTACAGAAAAATCGCTACAACTAGCTGATTTGCGTCTGCACATCGCAGATTGCAACGCGCCGAAGCCTGCGCATTTCAACTCGCGAAAGCTTTCCGAGTTCACCGGCGCGGCAAGCGATCCGAATGAAATCGTCGTCCTCAATAAGAGCGATTTGCCGGAGGACAACGATTGGAAAGATTTCCCGGCCATGCGGATCTCATGCGCGACCGGAGATGGACTGCCACAACTAACACGGGAAATTCTGGCACGTATTGGTCGGCAAAATCTGCGACCAGAAAGCGCGATCGCGATCAATACTCGTCATCGCGATTGCCTCCGCCGCGCCTTGGAAGCATGCGACCGCGCGCGTGCGAGCCTGGGCGAGAGATTATCCGGCGAGTATGTTGCGATTGATCTTGATCAAGCGTTGCGCGCAGTGGGCGAAGTCATCGGCATCGTGGATGTGGAACGAATTCTCGATTCGGTGTTCAGCCAGTTTTGCATCGGTAAATGACTGCGCGTGCTCAGGCCAACCACATGATCCAACGCGGAACACGAAATTTCTCATTAACATCGGACTTTAGTCCGGTGGTTACTCGATCCTGTGAATGGAAGCCGTTTAAACGGCTTCTCACGTGTCATTGTGCAGGCACCCGGCTGAAGCCGGGTGTTATTGAGAAATGAAGCGAGACCGCAGCACGTACGAACTATTCGTTAGGCCGTTGCTTTTTTCTCTGGACGCGGAGACGGCGCATCATCTCACCATCGGACTGCTTCAAAAGGCGTCGCATTTCGATCCCGCGATGCGTGTGCTCAGATCTTTTCAGCCATCGTCGAAGCCAAAAACACTTTTTGGTCTCAACTTCCCTAATCCAATTGGACTTGCCGCGGGGCTAGATAAAAACGGTGTTGCTCTTCCTGCGTGGGCAGCGCTCGGCTTCGGTTTTATTGAGATTGGAACGGTGACTGCCAAAGCGCAGCCTGGAAATCCCAGGCCGCGCATCTTCAGATTGCCTGAGCAACAAGCGTTGATCAATCGGCTCGGCTTTAATAACGACGGTGCGGACTCAATTGCGCAACGATTGCTAGCGCTGCGTGAAAGCAGCCGATGGCCTGCCGTTCCAATCGGAATCAATATCGGCAAGTCGAGAGTAACGCCTCTCGAACAAGCGACGGACGATTACCTTTACTCGTTTCGCATGCTGCGGGATTTCGCCGATTACATCACGTTAAATGTCAGTTCGCCAAACACACCAGGTTTGCGCGAGTTGCAGGAGCCTAAAAAGCTTTCGGACTTACTGCACGCCATCGGCAACGAAGCAGGAACGACTCCAAAACCGCTTATGGTCAAAATTTCACCGGACGTGTCAGCCGCTGAACTGAAAGCCATTCTCACTGTATGCGAAGAAAACGGCGTGGCGGGAATCATTGCCACGAACACCACGCTGGATCACTCCTCGATCGCGCCGCAACTGGATCAGGCAGGTGGAATGAGTGGAGCGCCACTCCGAGGCAAATCGACTGAATTGGTGCGTGAAATTGCTACTCACTCTACAATTCCAGTGATCGCTTCCGGCGGAATTTTCGACGCAGAATCGGCGCGCGAGAAATTTCAGGCCGGCGCACACTTGATTCAGCTTTACACGGGGTTCGTTTACCGCGGTCCGCAGCTTTTACGCGAAATCATAGACAGATCATAAGGGTGAGCGCATCGCGTGTTAGGCAACGGTTGGCAACCGGAGCGGTTGCCCTACAGTTGGTGGATTTTTCAGAATGAAATTGTCCCGTAAGATCCTCAAGTTCACCGAACCACTAACCTACCGACGCGGCTGGCGCAGGGCGCAACGCTCGATTTTTCCCATCCCGCTCAAGCCAATGCTTGCGCAGATCGACTCGGACCACGCACGAGAGATCCAGCAGCGATATGCGAATTCCACGGCCGGCTACGCTAAATACGCCGATATCCTTCCGTGGTTGAAATTGAATCGTGAACGCGTGCAGGATTTGAATCTTCATCGCTCGGAACCCAAACGTGTTCTCGATCTCGGTTGCGGAGGCGGATTCTTCTTATTCATCGCGAAGAACTTTGGCCATTCTGTCATCGGCGTCGATATCGATCGCGTTCCGTTATTTGGCGAACTCCTCGAGTTGTTTCGTGTGCAGCGCGTCGTTTACAAGATCGACGCATTCGAGCCCTTACCGGACCTCGGTCAACAATTCGATTGGATCACGGCGTTCTCTGCGAACTTTTATCTTTATCATCCGGCGAAGAAGCGATGGGGAACGGCGGAATGGGATTTCTTCCTGCGCGATTTAAAGCATCACCTGGCACCGGGCGGGAAAATCTTCTTTGGACTCAATCCCTCCTACAACGGCGACTACTACACGCCTGAAATACGCGATCTTTTTCTCAGCCGTGGCGGACAGGTCGAACGAGAACGAATTCTTTTCGAAAACGGTGTGCACTTCTGACGTGTAGCGTCCGCTGTCCCACCGGAATGTTTGGGGAACGCCACCACCAGAGTGCGCTGAGGACAGCGCACACTAAAACAACTACGGTGCGGGCGACGGCTCTTCCTCCGAATGATCGTGGAAGTGATGATGTCGCCATCGCCGGTGGCGCTCTTCTATCTGCTTCAGCTTTTGACGCTGTTCGTCAGTGAGATCGGCAGCCATCTCGCGATGCGCATCTGCAAGAATTCCGCGAACCCGTCGACCGGTATCTCTCCGAATATCCCGCAATTGTGCACTTGTCTTATCGATGATCGGCGAAACTTTTTCCAGCTGTTCTGGAGTCAGATTGAGTTCGGTGCGAAGCCTTTCTTTCATTCGTCCGCCGATCCGCTCCGGATGACGCAATTCAAAGAAATGATACCGGATATATGATCCTCCAACGAATGCGCCAGTGATACCACCCGCGACAAACACCAGGAGGAAGCCTGCGATGAGTTTCCATTGCAACGCCCGATTCATTTCAAAACTCATCCTGGATCGCCGAATCCGCGATGGCGAATTCATTCGCGAAGGATTCGCGGATTTCGCGGCTCTGATTCAGTTCACGAACTGCCGCGATTGTTGATATTACGATCACGGCGACTGACAACACAGCCACGCGTCGAAGTAGGTGCATCACGCCGTTTGTCTTTGGCGTACCAGCGCGCCACAGCGCGACCACACGAGTATCGAATCCAAACGGCATCTCCGCCGGAACCTCTTCGTCTGCCTGCGCTGCAGATCGCAGCAGCCGATCGATCTTTTCGTTGTTCATTGCTTTTCTTTTTCGGAAATCTTCGCGAGGTGTTGCTTCATTTTCTGCCGCGCCCGAAATGCTCGCACTTTAACCAGCGCTGCACTCCAGCCAGTGACCTTGCGTACTTCTTCCACTGTGCGTCCCTGCAAGTATAGCAAATCGATCGCCAACCGCTCGACCGGTTTCAGCGCAGCCAGAAGATGCTCCACCAGTTGTCGCGAAGCGATCCGCTGATCCGGCGCCAGTTCGTCGCTGGAGCTTGCCAGATTTTCCACGACCGCCTGCTCTTCCATACTCAAGTCAGCATGGCGCACTTCCGGGCGCACTTTTTCCGATTCGATTTGGTTGAGACAAGTGTTCACCGCAACGCGCGAGACCCAGTGCTCCAGCGGCACGTTGCCCGAAAACTGCGACAACTTTTGGAATACTTTTATGAAAATCATTTGGCAGAGATCTTCTTCCGAGGTTCGACGCGGCCGATGCGAACGGACGATCCTGGCAACCAGGGGATAAAGCCGTTGCACCAACGCGCGAGCAGCGTCGTCGTCGTTTTCAAGCGCAGCTTTAACCAGAGCGCCTGCGTCAGAATCATCCATGTAATCGAGAGCGCATCCACACCATTAACCATGACCGGCCCGGTTGCGCTTTGGTTACAATTTCTCGCGTGAAGGTGCTTGTGCCAAGCATCTGCGGCCGCCAAGCGTGATTTTGCTCTTCAGGCTGCGACAATCGGGACGCTAGGGCCCCTCCCCCATTGCAAATCGAAAATTTTGTAACCGCTCTGCAGCGCGCACGGTCATGTCTTTCAAAGGCGCAAAGGGCGCTTTGTAGAAAACAATGAAACCAACTATGAAAAGAAACATATTAGCAGTTGCAGCCGCCGGTGCGATCGCGCTTGGGGGCTTTGTCGTTGTGCAGGCACAGCCGGGCCCTGGCGGGGCCGGACACTGGCATGGCCATGCGTTCGGCCTGAGGGGGATTACCGAAAAGCTAGACCTGACTCCTGACCAACAGACGAAGGTTCAGCCCATCCTTGATGCAGCCAAACCGCAAATTGCCACCATTCATCAGGAGGCGATGCAGAAAATGCATACCGTGATGAACGACACACTGACGCAAATTCGGCCGCTACTGAATGCCGATCAGCAGAAGAAACTCGATGCGATCGGAAAAGCGCATCAGGACATGCTGAACGCCAAGAAACAACTGCACGACGCGTTGCAAGACTAATTTCCCGCTCGTTCAGAGCGACTAGGGAAAAGGCGGCGATCTCAAAAGGGTCGCCGCCGGGTCGCTTTTTCAGATTTGCGATCTTGCGTCCGCCGCGGCGGAACGCCCATAGCTATCGTTAATCGGCGTTAGCCTCGTTTCTTCCTTAACGAGACCAAAAACATCACGACGCCGATCGCCGCCAGAATGACGGCGATGGTAAAGCCCACGGACGAGATCTCGCCGCGGTGATGATAATTTTCTTTCAGTGCCCCTGCGAGGCCGATCAGGAAAGAAAGAACGCCAATGCAGAACAGAATCAGTCCGATCGCTCGTTGGTCATCGGTCGAGATTTTCATTCCAGCGGCAATCAAATATAGCCGGAAGCCCAAAATTCAAGTGCGCTCTTTAGCTGGAAGGCGTTAATTTCGAAATGCGCGGGATTCAGCCACTGATATTTGCACTGCTCACGGCAGGTTCAATTTTATCCACAAATGCGCAGATCGATCGCATTACCGGCAAAAATTTCGCCACGAGATCGGAAGTTTTGGGAACGCATGGGATGGTTTGCACCAGCGTGCCGGCAGCCACGGAGGTAGGGATCGAAATTTTAAAGCGCGGCGGCAGCGCTGTGGACGCGGCGATCGCAGCGAACGCGACGCTCGGATTGATGGAGCCGGTCTCGAATGGAATCGGCGGCGATCTGTTCGCGATCGTTTACAGCGCGAAAGAAAACAAACTTTACGGGATGAACGGGAGCGGTCGTTCGCCGCTCGGTCTGAGTTACGACGCGATGAAATCTGAACTGACGAAGTTGCATAGCGAGACGATTCCGCCGCGCGGCATGCTGCCGATCAGTGTTCCCGGATGCGTCGATGCATGGGCGGAACTACAAAAAAAATTCGGCAAACTGAAGTTGAGTGACGATCTCGCCCCGGCGATTCGCTATGCTGAGGAAGGTTTTCCGGTCACCGATTTGATATCGTATTACTGGTCGTTCGGTCCGCGCCTCTACAAAGGATTGCCCGGAGCGTTTCTCGAGACCTACACGCTTGATGGCAAAGGACGCACTCCCGGTAAGGGAGACATCTTCAAAAACCCGGATTTGGCCAGAACGCTGCGATTGATTGGCGAGAAAGGAGGCGACGCTTTCTACAAGGGCGAGGTCGCGGACAAGATCGACGCGTTTATGCGAACCAATAGCGGATTCCTGCGTAAAGCCGATTTCGAGAAGCACACCTCGACGTGGGTCGACCCGGTCTCAGTGAATTATCGCGGCTACGACGTGTTTGAGCTGCCCCCAAACGGTCAGGGTATTTCCACGCTGCAAATACTGAACATTTTGGAAGGATTCGATTTGCGCGCCATGGGACGCAATTCACCCGAGACTCTGCACGCAATGATCGAAGCGAAGAAGATCGCGTGGGCCGATCGCGCGAAATTTTTTGCGGACCCTGCGTTCGCCAAGATTCCCCTCGCCGGATTGCTTTCGAAAAAGTACGCGGCGGAGCGCCGGAAATTGATCGACCCGAATCATGCCGCTAAACAAGTCGAAGCCGGCAACCCGGCGCTCGGACATGGCGATACAATTTACATGTGCACTGCAGATGACGAAGGGAACATGGTGTCGCTGATACAAAGCAATTATCGCGGAATGGGCAGCGGCATAGTGATTCCTGGTCTCGGCTTCATGTTTCAGGATCGCGGGGAGCTTTTCTCGATGGAACCGCAGCACGCGAATGTTTACGCGCCGGGCAAACGTCCGTTTCACACCATCATTCCCGGATTTGTGATGAAAGACGGCAAACCGTGGGAAGCTTTCGGTGTTATGGGCGGCGGCATGCAGCCGCAGGGTCATGTGCAGGTACTCACAAACCAGATCGATTTCGGTTTGAACGTCCAGGAAGCCGGAGACGCTTCCCGATGGCAGCATGAAGGCGACAACGAACCTACCGGTGAAAAGATGAACGCTGCCGGTGGCTACGTTGAAGTGGAAAGCGGTATTCCGTACGAAACGGTGCGCGAGTTGCGCAAGAAAGGTCACGACGTGCGGTTCGACGTCGGCGGGTACGGGGGTTATCAAGCGATCAAAGTCGAAATGCATGATGGCCGGCGCGTTTACGTAGGCGCCAGCGAATCACGCAAAGACGGAATGGCGGCCGGTTACTAGATTCGGAGGAAAGGGAGAAACGGCGAATGGGCGAATCTTCCGCGTTCACGTGTTGATTCGGCCACCAATGACCCACTTCTCCGGGTGATCGATCATGCGAACGAGCTGGCCGAGTATGTGTTCGTACGCGTCATTGACTGCCTCGAACTCGGCGTTATCGATGTATCCGTGACGAAAGGCAAACTCCATGTGCACTTGCGTCTCGGCGGCCTCGCCTTCGGAATCGTTTAGCTTGGAAATAAAGGCCGCAGTGTAGCGCCTTTTGCGCCACGCCTCTGCTATGTTTGCACAGACGGAGCGCGACGAACGACGAATTTGATCGGTTAGCGCATATCGCTCACCGGCGGGAAATTTCTTGCTCAACTCATAAACACGCAGTCCGGCCTCGAGCGCGTTTTGATAAACATCCAAATCTCGAAAATGCCTGATTGCTTTCTTGGCGATCTCGCCGACTCGCCCGTTCGTCCTTTCATTTTCCTTCTCGACAATCTTCACGTTCTTCTTCGTTCCGATGATTCACCCATTCGCCGACTCTCCGTTTCGCCGATTCGATCTTATTAATTCTTCGGTCCCTTGAGCTCGGCGAGTTTTTCTTCCGCGTTGGTTACGTCGGATTTGTGCGCACTGCCGAGCTTAAGCAACCTTTGCTGGCGCCGCAGATTTGCTTCGGCAAATTCCAGCTCCGCGGTCTCGCGTTTCGCCATTGCTTTTTGCTCCGCCTCGGCCAATTGGGCGAGCGTTGTTTTCGCCACTTCCAACTCTTGCTTCGTAGCGTCGCCGGAGGCAACGCGGGACTCCTCCTCGGCGACCGCTCCCTTGGCTTGGGCAACTCGAGCGCTCGCCAGTTCCGCTTCGCATTTAACCGCCTTCAACGCTCGTTGCTCCACCTCGACTTTAGCGAGCACACCGATCTTCCACAGGCGTTCCGCCCCGGCGGCGCTTCGTTTTGCACGCTCCAGTTTTTTTTCGCACCGGGCAATATCGCCATCGGGCGTTGCCGCCTCCGCGAGTTCATCCGACAGATTTTGCTTCAATATCGGCGGCTCGACGTCGAACTCGCCTGGCTCGTCAGAGCTACCCGATTGATCTGCTGCCAATGCGATCATCGCGCTGGCAAGAAAGGTCACCGGCAACGCGATCGCACGGAGCATGCTGGCAGTTTATCACAATTTTTCGGAGCACACGATCTTGTCCGGCAGAAAGCCTTCGCTGAAGACAGCGAACACTACAGCATCTAAAATGGAAATTGGGATGTAGCGTGCGCTCTCCTTAGCGCACTGGGTGCAGGCCGCCGCTTGCAGACTGCTTGTTAGGTGGAACGGAAATTCCCTAAACTTTTTTCTTTCATCGGCCGCTTTCGTTTTGTAGAAGACGGTCCCGGAGGAACTTATCTATCCGGTAAATCGTCAAATCCTGCTAGCCGTCGTCATCTCAGGATTGATCCTTCCATCGGCGTCGGCCGATCTTTTCCCGAAGTCCGGACCTGTTGTGTCGGGCAAAGTTGCCCATCTTCGATTCGGGAAAGCCGCTGCACCGAAGAATGCCCCTGCTCAGGTAAAACGCGCGATCTGGGCGGCCAACCAACTTCGATCAAAACCGTATCGTTACGGCGGCGGCCACAAATCATTCGATGATCGCGGCTACGATTGTTCCGGCACGATCTCCTATGTCCTGGCGGCGGCTGGTTTGATCAGCACACCGATGAGCTCAACCGAGTTTCGCAGCTACGGCGAACGCGGCGCCGGCAGATGGATTACGATCTACGCGCGGGAAGGTCACACCTTCGCAGTCATTGCCGGGCTGCGACTCGACACGACGCCGTTCGATCGTTACACCGGCAAATGGGCGCCGCGCTGGTATGGAGCTTACCGTCCACCGCGTGGCTTCGATGCGAGGCATCCTGTCGGATTGTAGTACGAAAAAACTCGAAGATTACTTAATCCAATTCGGGGGTTGGCGATTTGTTCATCCTATTAGAATCTTGTCAAAGAACATGCACAACCTTCGCCGTTTCGCGTCCTTCTGTGTTGCGCTAATCGCGTTTACCTCTGCTTCTGCCGAGACCGCTGTTTCCACCGACGTTTTCACACCTCTGATTGCATCCACCCTTTCGGCGGAAGCTTACCCCGTCCGCGGCACCGACGGTGCATATCACGTCGTTTACGAACTGCTGCTCACCAATACGAAATCGGTTCCGGCCACGATACAAAAGGTCGAGGTGCTGGCGGGTGGAAATCGATCTCAGATCGTCACGAGCTATTCCGACGCCGATGTAATAAAGCGCCTGCGGACCCTCGCGCCGCAGCCCGCTACCGACGCCAACATCGAGCCGAACGGAGGTCGCCTTTTTTATATCGAACTTACCTTTAAAGACGCAGCCCAAATTCCCAAGGTACTCGAACATCGCCTGCATCTGATCGGCGCCCCGAACCCCGGTCCGGCCAAACCGGCACCTCTGGATTACGTGGTCGCTCCATTGAAAATCGCAGAAGCCAAGCCGCTGATCATCGGGCCGCCACTCGCTGGAACAGGTTGGGTCGCCGCCAACGGCTGTTGCAACCCTGATATTGTTCACCGTGGTTCGGTGCAAAGCGTTAATGGCGCGCTGTACGACTCACAACGCTTTGCCATTGATTGGATGCGCCTGGACGAACAGGGGCGCCTTGTCCACGGCGATGAGAGCGACGTCCGTAATTACCCCGACTACGGCGCCGACGTGCTGGCAGTGGCAGACGGTCGAGTAGTTAGCGCGGTCAACAATCTCGACGATCAGACTCCAGGGCGCCTGCCCGATCCGAGCAGCATCACCATCGAAACCGTGGACGGTAATCATGTCGTGCAGGATCTTGGCGGCGGACGCTTTGCCTTTTATGCGCACATGCAAAAAAATTCTGTGAGGGTGAAGCCTGGCGATCAGGTCAAGAAGGGCACGGTTTTGGGAAAACTGGGCAACACAGGGAACACTTCCGCTCCCCATCTTCACTTCCATATTATGAATCGTTCATCTCCCATGGCCGCCGACGGACTTCCTTACGTGATCGACGCCTTTGATTTTGCCGGGCAAGTAGACCTCGCCGCATTCGAGGCCGCGCCGGGTATTGCAGGCGATTGGGGCAAGGGACGCCTCGCGAAACCCGAGCGGCGCGAGCGTGAGTTCCCGCTCAATGTGAACATCATCAATTTCCCATCGGCGGCTGCTTCCAAGTAGCCGCGCGCGTTTGCCCCTGCCATCTTTTCTTTTCGAGCTGACATCCACTTCGTGCGAATATCACTCGATGCGAATCCTCCGCCTGATTGTTCTTGTCAGCATCGCATCGCTCGCCCTTGAAATGTCTTCTCCGGCGCCAGCACAACAACCTCATGTCACCTCCGAGCAAGTGACGCATGCTGCCCAGGAAGTCGAGAAACTGGCACAAAAGCAGATTGATCAAAACGCGGTACCGGGTCTCGCGATCGCAGTCGTGTTTCAGGACAAAGTCGTTTACGCGAAAGGATTTGGTGTGCGCGATGCAAATACAAAAGCACCGGTGGATGCGGACACGGTGTTCCAGCTAGCGTCGGTCTCCAAACCGTTTGGCTCGACAGTGGTTGCCGAACTGGTCGGCGAGGGAAAAATCAGCTGGGACTCAAAACTCAACGCGCTCGATCCCACATTCGAGATGTTCGATCCCTGGGTCACGCGCCAAATCACCATTCGCGACATGTACGCTCATCGGAGCGGTTTGCCCGATCACGCTGGCGATCTGCTCGAGGATCTCGGTTTTACGCGCGCTGAAATTTTATTTCGTCTGCGTTATCAACATCCCGATAGCAGTTTTCGTTCGCATTACGCTTACACGAATTTTGGCATGACCGAGGGCGCCATCGCGGCGGTTAAACCATACCAACTGGAATGGGAGGAGGCGTGCGCCCAAAAATTATATAAACCGCTCGGCATGACTTCGACCAGTTCGCGTTACGCTGACTTCGTCGCGCGCCAGAACAAAGCACTCGGGCATGTAATGGTGGACGGGAAGTGGGTGCAAAAGTTCAAGCGCGATCCGGACGCGCAATCACCCACCGGCGGCGTGAGTTCGTCGGTCAACGATGTCGCGAAATGGATCCGGTTACAGCTCGCCAATGGAAAATTCGATGGCAAGCAGATCGTCAGTGAAAAGCCGCTCGCCGAAACTCATCAGCCGCACATGCTCACAGGATTTAATCCGTTCACGAACATGCCGAGCTTTTACGGCCTGGGATGGAACGTAAGCTATGACCAGCAAGGCCGGTTACGGCTGAACCACTCCGGCGGGTTTGATCTGGGCGCAGCAACCTTTGTAAACCTCGTGCCTGCCGAACAACTGGGCATTGTCGTGCTCACGAACGGGCGTCCCATGGGCATATCGGAAGCTCTCGGGACCATATTTTCAGACATTGCATTGTACGGGAAGCCGACGCAGGACTGGTTCCCGCTTTACAAGCAGTTGTTTTCGAACCCGGCGACAACGGGCACGGTGCTCGGCTTTGATTATTCCAAACCGCCGGCTTCGCCCGCGCCGGCACTTAAGAACGGCGCCTACCTTGGAAAATACGCGAACGATTTCTTTGGCGACATAGCGATTGTCGAAAAGGATGGCGGATTAGCGATTGTGGAAGGTCCGAAGAAATTCACCTTCCCGCTCAAACACTACGACCGCGACATATTCACTTACGACACAATCGGTGAGAATGCTGTCGGCCGAACCGGTGTCACTTTTACGATCGGTCCTGACGGTCAAGCCACACAGGTCGTCGTGGAAAATCTCAATGTGCGCGGGGAAGGAACTTTCAAGCGCGTCTCAACACCGGAACGCACTTCACAGAGTACTGCGCCAGGAGCCGCCTCGGGCAATCTTGCCAGTCTCATCGACATTGGCGCTGGGCGGAAAATGCATATCGAGTGCAGTGACTCGGGCAGCCCGACGGTGATTCTCGAGTCGGGTTACAGAAATGATGCCGATATTTGGAGCGCCGAGCTTGAGCCTGGAATGAACCCCGTTTTTTCGCAGGTTGCCAAGTTCACGCGCGTTTGCGCCTACGACCGTCCCGGCACTTTTCTCGATCCGGATCATTTAGGCCGGAGCACGCCTGTCACAATGCCACGTACCGCACGCGACCTGGTTTTAGATCTTCATGCATTGCTCCAAGCCGCGCACGTGCCCGGACCGTACGTCCTCGCCGCGCACTCCTTTGGCGGCATCTTCGCCCGTTTATACGCCAGCACCTATCCGAACGACGTTGTTGGAATGGTTCTGGTCGATGCGCTGTCCGAAAAGGTGAGAACCGGTCTCACACCCGAGCGATGGAAGTTGTATGTTGATTTTGGATTTACGAAGCCGACGCCAGGTCTCGAAAAATACAAAGAGATCGAGACGCTCGACGTAAACGCCAGCCTGGATCAGATGGAAAAAGCTGGCAGCACGGAGCCGCTGCGTCCCATGCCTCTCTTTGTTCTGACGCAAGGACAACCGTTCGATCTCAGCCCGTGGCAACCGTTGCCCGCCGATTTTCCTGGAGCACTGAACAAGGCGTGGCATGCGGCGCAAGATGGGTTGGCGACTCTTGCACCAAATGCCAAACACAAAATCGCGACCAAAAGCTCGCACTACATTCAAGCCCAGGAACCGCAACTGGTGATCGACGCGATCAAGCAGGTTGTGGAGGCAGTCCGAGATCCGTCTACTTGGGTGACTGCGCGTTGAGCCGGCGTTGGACGCGCGAAACCAATGAAAGCGCGATTTAACTCTTCAAAATCGAGAACGAATGTTTCGAGTTTTGGGTTTACACCATCAGAATTGCGAAAGCTGCGCTCATTAAGTACGCCAGCCGGCATACAGAAATTTCTCGACGACCTGCCTTATAACCTTCGCTATGACGCGCGTTCACCGAAAAGAGTTTTGCACGATCGCGTCGCGTCATGTCTCGAGGGCGGAATTTTCGGGGCAGCTGCGCTGCGTATCCTCGGTTTTCCACCGTTGATCTTCGATTTGGAAGCGGAACAGGACACCGATCATGTCATCGCAATTTTCAAAGTGCGCGGGCACTGGGGCGCCGTAGCGAAATCCAATTTCACCGGATGTCGTTATCGCGAGCCCGTTTATCGCACTCTGCGCGAGCTGGCCATGAGTTACTTCAACATCTACTTCAACCTGCGCGGCGAACGCACGCTGCGAAGTACTCACGCCCGGTAAACCTCGCGCGATTCGATGATCGTGACTGGATGACAACAGAAAAACCGATCTGGTTCATCGCCGAACATCTCTGTGAAATCCCGCACATTTCATTGCTCACTCCGGCAATGGAAAAGAACCTGACCCGTCTCGATCATCGTTCAATGCAGGGCGAAATGGTCGGCCATAAAAAGAAAGATTCGTGACTGTAGAGAGCCACAAAAGACCTAACCAATCGATGAAGCCAACGGCCCCATTGGAAAGCAACTCCAGCGTGCTTGCCACCACACCCTGCCGTGGCTTATTTCCGTCTCGTTAGACGTATGCGCGTTCTGGCGGCGATCGCATTGCTCATTGTCGCAAGCTTATTGTCAGCCTGCCAAATCGTGATGGGTCCGACGCCGGGCGAGAACGCTAAAGATCGCGACTCGATGCGGAAGGCCGAGCCAGTTATTGCCGCGATTGAGAAGTTCCACAGCGCTCATGGCTACTATCCAAAGAAGCTCGACGAGCTTGTGCCGCACTACATCGCGGATAGAGCGACATTTGCACCGTTCCGATATGGCGTGTGGAAGGGCGAATACTCTTTGGATTTCTCCTACGTCACTGGCATGCTCGGTTTCCAGAGCATCACGGAGTGCACATACGGACCGAAAAAGAAGAAGTGGCGATGCGGAGGGTACATGTAGCGATGCCAAATACGTCTAACCAAGCGCTGGAGCGAACCGCTGACCGGCGCGATAATTTACTTTCGATGACTTCAACACTGAAATGCGAAGCACTGCTCGCTCTCGTCAACGGTCGCTCATCTTGTTCTCGTTAGGCGTATGAGACATGTTGCCCCATGGATTGGGCTGGCGTCACTGGTTTTGCTCATCGGCGCGGCCGAGTCGCCGCCGGTGAAAGTCACGGTTCAGCAGTTGCTTGATTCGCCAGCGCGGTTTGCTGGCACGAGAGTGGACGTAACGGGCTATTATCGCGCCGGCACTGAGGATAGCTGCCTTTTACAATGCAAGGACTGCGCAAATGATCCGGATCCAATGAAAGACTCGATTTGGCTCGATCCCGTCATTTGGGACCCGCGGTATTACCCGACCCGACTTCCGAACGTTGCTGAGTCCAGCGCGGTCGAAAATCGGATCGTTCGGGTTATCGGCACGTTTCGTTTCGAGCCTCGGCCCATTCTCGGGAAGGACGTTCCTTACAAATTTAGATACCGGGGATTTGGTTGCTACAGTATGTGGCCGCGCGAGATTACGGATATCACGTTTATTCAGCCTACGCGATGATGCAGGCGCGATATGCCTAACCAATCGCTGGAGCCGATTGCGAGCCGTTGTAATATCCAGTTCACGATGACTTCCTTCCTCCAATTTGCTGCCCGCCGCGTTCCCTCTCGCGTCGGCTCAGCTCCGTCTCGTTAGATTCATGCGAGCTTTGCTGTGCGGCATCCTTCTCGCGACACTCGGTCAACTGGCTGTAGCGTCGACAGTTCCGCCGGACTTCGAGCTCAAAGCGAGATTCTTTCCAGGGGGTAGTTGGACTCCGGGCAATTGGGATCCGTGGAATCTTACGATCTACCCTGACGGCATAGCGATCCAAAATACCAGTGTCATTGGTACCGGCACGGATCGTAATGTCGTTAAAAAAATCCACTTATCGCAAGCCGCTGTTGCAGAAATTCTAAGCGCATTTCACGAAGCACATTTCTTCAATCTGCCCAAGAAACTTACTAAGCCGATAGCAGAGCACCAGATGGGTATCTCGCTCAAGCTTACTTTAGACGGTCACAGTCATGTGGTTACCTTCTCTGTGCCCGCGAAAATTCGCGATCGGGCTGCTGCAAGGCGCTTTTGGCGTGCTTGGCGTGTTGTCGCAGCGAAAATCCCGTCCGCCAACAAAAACAGAGAGTTTGACTATTGGTTTCAACACAATCCACTGTGAAGAATCTAACCAAGCGCTGAAGCGAACCGCTGACCGGCGCGAAAATTTACTTTCGATGGCTTCAACACTGAAATCCGAAGCTCAGCTCGCTGTCGTCAGCGGTCGCTCAGCTTGTTTTCGTTAGACGGATGCACGCGTTGCCTTTTGGAGCCAAATTTACTGATACGCTGCTTGAACATCTCCGCATGCTGACTGCCGCTTGTCATCGCGATGAGCCTGAGATGTTACCGAGCCTTAGCTGGTGTGCCTACAAGGCGGGGCCGCGAGCGGGCACTTGGAATTGGACGCTCCATTTTTTCTCCCGGCGCTACATGAAGCCCGATGATATTTTCACCATTGAAGACATATCAGTTCACATTGAAGGCGATAACCGTCAGAGACTCGAGGGCCGAGTCCTCGATTGGCAGTCCGGGATTGGAGTCCTCGAAATTGCCATGCCTTCCGTCTAACCAATCGATGAAGCCAACTCCGAAAGTGTTCGCGAGCAGGCTGGCCCCATTGCGAACCAACTTCAGCGTATTTGCCATGACCCCCTGCCGTGGCTTATCTCTGTCTCGTTAGGCCCGGAGCCCCAGATGCAACTGAACGCTACTTGTATCATTCTGATGAGCGTTAGTTGGACCACCGCAATGCAGCCAGTTATGTCGCAGGACGACACCAACGATGCGGCATTTGGTCCCTTTGAAGCGGTTGAAGTTCAGTGTATGAAACACGCCGACGCGACATATGTATTCACGGTGAAGGCGAATTCGTCGGAGACCCCGAATCGAAAAGATTTGAGACGTCTCGAGGCGGAAGCCCGAGAAGCGCTTCTTGGCACTTTGTGCAATCCGGACAACTGGAATTGGGTGACCGGTGGCGAGCCGTGCGAAGACCGAGACGTCGGCGTAATTTTTGAGAGGGGCAAGGACAAGTTGATCCTGCGTTTCTGTTCGAAGCCTGCTCGCTATATAGGTTTCGACGCCGATGGAACTTTTAACCAGAAATCGGCCGGAGGCTGGATAAAGCAGCACCCATGGCAATCGTGGAAGGAGAGGTTTGCGCACTCGGAAATGCGAAAATGAGGCCTAACCATGCGACGGAGCACCCTGCCGTGGCTTATCTCCCTCTCGTTAGACGAAGGAATCCGAAGATGAACAATGGAATAGTTTCGCTGACGTTAGGGGTTTTCCTGTTACTGATCGGCGGGTGTGGACAAAAAGGAGGAATAGAAGGCGATTATGTCGATGTGGATAGCCCCGACCTATCAATGATCATCAAGGGCGGACGCTTCCAGCAGGGCGGACCTGATATTCACACCACCGGCACGTATACGATGCGGCAGATCAACGCAAACACCTACGAGCTGGACGTGTCATATACCAATCCCAAACTTCAGGGACACAAGTCAACGATCACGATTGTTCGCGACGGCGATTTCGTCACGGCGAAGAATCGCTATGAGGAGCGCAAGTTCAAGCGGAAGTAAGCGTGCCGAGACCTTTTTCGGGAGTGCTTCCTGTCAAACGGTCGGATCAGACAAAATTCGTTGTGGAAAGATTCCATCCATCCGAGAAAGCAGCTTCGAAGTATTCACTAAGAAGGAGTGAATCATGAAACATCTCTTTGCGATCGCAGTTTTCTTTCTCGCAGCCTGTGGTTTGGCCGTTGGCGATACGGCCAGCGACGAACGCGAGTTAACAAAAATGGTCAACGACCTCAATGCAGCCATCGTTAAGCCGGACATCGCTTTCCTGGAGCGGGTCCTGGCCCAGGACTACGACCATTTCCGCCCACACGGGAACGTCGAGACCCGGGCGCAGTACCTGGAGGACCGCAAGACCGGCAGCGTGGATTTCGACTCGCTGGTCGCGGATGAGATCAAAGTCCGCGTCTACGGAGATACCGGCATCGTGAGCTATCGCTCCACTGCCAAGGGAAAAGACCAGGATGGAGCGATCGATGAGCAGCGCCGCTGGACCCGCGTCTTCGTCCGGAAGAACGGGCAATGGCAGCTCGTCCACTCCCAGGGGACAACGATCCAAAAGCCCTAAACGGACATGACGTGCGCCTGGCCTGAATCTTAACTTGGACCTAGCACACGAACATCGAGGAATGGGATGCGTAAGACACCTGGACGAATTCGTCTCACCAAAACTTACCTCATTCATAGCTGATCGGTACCCGAACTTCGGAAACGGTGCCGGGTTTAAACCGCCAAGTTTTGAATGTTTGGATGGTGAGTTTGTCGAGTACCGGACTGCCGGTGCTCTGGAACATGTTTGCGTTCGTCACTGTTCCCGTCGCGTTATCAACTATCACAACGCAAATACCACTTCCGCTGAGGTTGCGGCGTTTCATTTCGTACGTGTACTCAGGCAACGGCGCGGTGATTGCCATTGATTTTGCCACCGACAACGACATCGGAACTGGCGCCGAAATGCTCGCGGGCGGCGGTTCCACAGCAGGTCGCTGCCGTTTTCTCGGTCGATGTTTCTTTTCGGCAGGCGCGGCGACTACTTCAGGCTCGTCCGCAGGAGAGGGCTGTTCTGTCGGCGCAGCGAGTTTTTGACTTGGTGGCATCGAGGCCGTGCTCCGGTTGGGCTTCGCCTTTTTTTCTTCCACCGGGACGATTTGTGTTGGCGTTTCTTCCGGAGCCGGCATCTCCTCGGGTACAGGCGCAGTGTCTTGTTTCGGCACCGTTGCGACTTTTTGGGAGCCCGATTCAGCCTTTTTCTTTTTCGGCTTCTGGATTTGAATCATCTCGCCAGTCTTAAATTGATCCGGAAGATTCGCCGAAGTCGCCTCCTGAGCCTGGCTCAAGTGGGCGCCGGCAAAGCAAACACCTGTGCACACAACAAGAACGCTCATCGTGCGGACAGGCATGGCGAAAATGTCCGCCCCGCCCCGGGAACGTCAACTTACTGGTTCGTCATGAATCACTAGGCTAGCGCGGGGACCTCGCATGGCTCTTGAACTTTGTTGTGAAGCAGGAACGTTTTACGTCCACGATCTCTAACGCCTATGCTTCTCGTCACCTCGACTGACATTACCGTTTGGATCGTCTCCGCGCTGCTCGCCCTTGGCATTGGCGCCGGGAAATACGCAAAATGGAAAGCGCGCCAACCGTCTCGTGCGTGAACTCGCGGCGATGGATCGTGAGCGTCGAGAAAAAGTGCTCAGCCGGATGAATCCGGCGCAGGCGATGGAAGCGCGCCAGGAATTGATGCGGCGATTTAACATTTTCTGAACCGGCAATTTGCAGGGCAACCGCGAAGCGAAGAAATCCCGGATTTACCTGATGTCTTCCACAGCGTTTGAAATAAGCGTGTCAGTGATGCCTGAAGACATCGACGAGCAAGATCATGTGAACAACACCGTTTATCTCCGCTGGGTTCAGGAGGTCGCGAGTGCGCATTGGCGTGCGGTTGCCAACGCTGAAGTACAAGGGAGCATCGGATGGGTGGTTTTGCGGCACGAGATCGACTACAAAGCACCGGCTTGCCTGGGCGATGACGTCGTGTTGCGCACTTGGGTAGGAAAGGCGTCCCGGCTTACATTCGAACGGTTCACGGAAATTCTGCGGAAAAGCGATGGACAGTTGCTGTCCAAGGCTCGGACTTTCTGGTGTCCGGTTAATCCGCAAACCGGCCGGCCAGTGCGCGTGCCTCTCGACGTGCGCGAACAGTTTTCGATTTGAATTTATGGGACGACGGGGCGCTGCAGCGATCAGCGCCGCGTGAAAGCGTCCTAGCGTTCCTGCTTGTAGCGGCGGTCTCTGACCGTCGAACATTTATCGGCGCTCGGAGAGCGCCACCACAGGAAGGGAAAGGCGATTTTACTTAGCGCGCTCCTCGCTAAACGTTTAACCTTCGGCTTTGAGTACAACACCCGATACACACCCGGTTATCGCTTGTTATTGCGCGACGTTCCTTAAACCGGAGATGCTTCATATCTATCGGCAGATCACCGCTCTGAAACGATGCGCTCCGGTGGTGATCGCGCAGAAGCGCGAGAATGCCGAGCGTTACCCGTTCGAGCCTGTTCATATCGTTCCAAAGGCGCCCATGCATTTCCTGCGAAGGTTTTGGTTTAAACAAGTACGTGATCAGCCGTGGCAGATTTCCGATCCAGAGCTGCGCACGTTACTGGCTGTTCTAAGCAAAACGCGCGCGCGTCTTTTGCACATTTACTTTGGCCACATCGCGGTGCATCTCCTGCCGCTGATTCGGGCGTGGAAACATCCATCGATTGTTTCCTTCCACGGCGCCGATGTCATGGTCGACATGAATAAGCCGGCCTATCGAGAAGCGACTTTGCACATGCTCGACGCGGCAACGCTGGTTCTTGTCAGGTCAGAATCGCTACGGCGCGGTCTCCTCGATCTTGGTTGCGACCCGAAGAAGATTGAGATCCAGCGCACCGGAATTCCGCTGGATGAATTTCCATTTGGCGACCGCGTTGTCCCCAAAGATGGCGAATGGCGATTCGTGCAAGCGGGACGATTAATCGAGAAAAAAGGTCTGCCGGTAACACTTCGCGCTTTCTCAACTTTTTCGAAGCAACATCCAAACGCCGCGCTGACGATTGCTGGTGAAGGACCTTTGCTCACCGGACTACAAAATTTGGCTCGCGAATTAGGTGTCACTGACCGCGTCTCGTTCACCGGCTTCGTTTCGCAAGAACAGTTGCGTGAGATCTATTATCGTTCGCACATTTTTCTGCATCCGAGCCAGACCGGCGGCGACGGAAATCAAGAAGGAATTCCAAATTCGATGCTCGAAGCAATGGCCACTGGCCTGCCGGTGTTTGCGACCGAGCACGGCGGCATTCCCGAAGCAATCGAGAACGGCGTCAGCGGCGTGCTTGTGCCAGAGCGCGATGAGACAGCATTAGCGCGAACGCTGCTAGATGCGGCACAAGATCCAGGTTTGCTTTCCCGCATCGGGGCCATGGGCGCCCAGACGGTGCGAAAAACATTCGATCTGCAACAGCAAGCCCAGCGGCTGGAAGAAATTTATTTCAGTTTGTTATAGCGGCGTCGCCGCGGCGAGCACCGCTGTAACGAAGAGATACATTGCAAACAACTTCGTCACAGAAGTAGAAGAGGCTCGTGGATCAACCGATGACGCAACCTGCAACAGCAAGACCAAACTGGTGGAAGCGAAACTGGAAATGGTTCGTACCGATGGGTTGTTTCACTGTGATGCTGCTGTTCCTCGTGTTCGTGGGCTCAATACTCGTGATCGTCTTCAGCGCGATGAAATCGACAGACGTTTACAAGGAGGCACTGGCACGCGCCAAAGCGGATCCCGCTGTGACTGAAGCTCTCGGATCACCCATCAAGGACGGATTTCTCATGTCGGGAAATACAAACGTGAACGGCGCGTCAGGTGAATCCAATCTGGCGATTCCCATCTCCGGTCCCAAGGGTAAAGGGACCATCTACGTGTCGGCAAACAAGTCGCTTGGGCAGTGGAATTATTCGGGGCTCACCGTGGAAGTCGGACAAACGCATGAACGCATCGATCTTCTTCATAAGCCCGCGCCGTCCAATTCTCCCTGACTTGCGGAATTCGATACAAAGTTGATTGCCCTGATCGATAGGTGGTACGCGTTATCCTCAACGCGTTGACTATCAGCGGCTCCGCCGCATGGAATCTCCTTCGGCATTGGCCATCGCCGTGGGGAAAAGCCGATCCACCTAGACCTCGCGCGCCGCGCAAGTAAGCTTCGTTGCATGTCCATATCAGAGGAGCAAGTGAAGAACGCGTTAAAGGCCGTGAAATATCCGGGCTTCACTCGTGACATCGTTTCATTCGGATTGGTGAAATCGGTTCAGATCGATGACGGCGACGTCAAAGTGCAACTCGCCCTCGCGACCAATGATCCAAACGTGCCCGCAACAATCAAAAAGGATGCAGAAGCCGCCTTGCGCACAATCGAAGGCATTCGGAGCGCCAAAGTTTTGATCGATATCCAGGCGCCCGCTGGCGGCGCAGGGCCAAGCACAGTCACCGCACGGATTCCGGGCGTCAGACACATCATCGCCGTAGCAAGCGGCAAGGGCGGCGTAGGCAAATCGACAGTCGCGGCGAATCTTGCAGTGGCATTGGAGCAAAGCGGAGCGCGCGTCGGTCTGTGTGATTGCGATATTTATGGTCCGAGCATTTCGATAATGTTCGGCACGCGCGAGCGGCCAACGGCGACAGATGAAAATATGATCGTCCCGATCGAGCAATACGGGTTGCGGTTGATGTCGATGGGATTTCTGCTGGATGACACTTCGCCTGCGATTTTGCGCGGACCGATGGTGACACGTTACACGCAGCAGTTTCTGCGGCAGGTCGAATGGGGTGAACTGGATTATTTGGTGCTCGATCTGCCGCCTGGCACGGGCGACATCCAGTTGACCATCGTGCAGACCGTCGCGTTATCGGGAGCGATTATCGTCACCACGCCACAGGAAGTAGCTCTGATCGATGCGCGCAAGGCGGCAACCATGTTTGAAAAGGTGAACGTCCCGGTGATCGGTCTGGTTGAGAACATGAGTTACTTCCTCTCGCCATCGGACAACAAGCGTCATGAAATCTTCGGCTCGGGCGGCGGCGAACGGGAAGCCAAGCGGTTGCGTGTTCCATTGCTCGGGCAGATACCGATCGACATGGCCACACGCGAGGGCGGTGATCGGGGAATTCCGATCGTGAGCGAAAATCGGCAATCGCCCGTAGCTGTTGAATTTGAGCGAATTGCCCAGGCTATTCGCAAAACGCTACCCTAGCGAGACATCCGTAAGCCTCGTGGCAGACGGAGTTCTAAATAAATTCAGCGATCCACTCGTCCAATTCCGGTGTTAACTTAATGCGGCTACGGAGCCATTCCGAGTTGACTAGGTAGAAATCTTATGAAAGAAGAATTGGAGATGCCGTCTTCGGAAGCAGATGAAGCGCAGTTCGTCAAAGGGTCGGCGCTATACAAAGAGTTCCTCGCAGAGCGCGCTGAGATTTTGAAGCACAAATGGATTGAGAGCGAAAAAGCCGGGAAAGACATCGGCTTTGAAAGAGCTCTGCTTGATTGGATCGTGAAACATCGGTCCAACTGGCGAGAGAGACGTCGAAAGGAGGCGCGCACAGAACAGGCCGCCTCCTAATTTTTTACCTTTAAGGCGATCCTGCGAGGTCGCTAAGGAAACCGTGAAACCAAAACATAACTCATCCTCCGCCGTCCCGATCCTGGACGCGGACGCAATTCGCCGGGCGCTGCGCCGGATCGCGCACGAGATCATCGAGGGTAACCCAAAACTCGAAAGCATTCTGCTCGCGGGAATTCCGTCGCGCGGCGTGGAGATCGCGCACCGGATCGCGGCTTTCATTCGCGAGATCGGGAACGCTGACGTCGATTCTGGTGTCATCGATGTAGCGATGCATCGAGACGACGTGGGGACGCGTAAGGAATTGCCTCTGGTGCACGCGTCGAAGCTTCCATTACCGTTGGAAGATCGGACGTTGATCATTGTCGATGACGTCCTTTATACGGGTCGCACCGTGCGTGCGGCGATGGACGCAATTAATTCGTTCGGCCGTCCCGCGCGGATTCAGCTGGCTGGTACTGATCGATCGCGGCCATCGCGAGCTGCCGATTCGTCCCGATTACGTCGGAAAAAATTTGCCGACTGCGACGCGGGAACAGATTCAGGTCCGCCTGCAAGAAACCGACAACGAACCGGATGGCGTATGGCTGGAAAAGGAATGATGACGACATGACCACGCGTTGGACACGCAAAGATCTCCTTGGCCTGCGCGAGTTGACGGCCGACGAAATCAATTTCGTTCTCGAGACAACGGACGCGTTTAAACAGGTCGGCACGCGCGAGATCAAAAAAGTGCCTGCATTACGCGGTAAAACGCTGATCAACTTTTTTGTCGAGCCGAGCACCCGCACACGCACGTCTTTCGAATTGGCTGCATTTCGCCTAAGCGCTGACGTGATCAATATCGCGGCAACGACTTCGAGTCTGACAAAAGGCGAAACGCTCAAGGACACCGCGCGAAACCTTGAGGCACTGCATGCCGACATTATTGTGCTGCGCCACAGTTCGGCAGGCGCACCGCAGTTTCTGGCGAGCAGACTGAAAGCCAGCGTAATCAACGCCGGCGACGGTGCACACGAACACCCGACACAGGCGCTTCTCGACCTCTACACGATCCGCGAGCGCAGAGGTCAAATCGCCGGACTACACGTCGCGATCATCGGCGACATCTTGTTTAGTCGCGTCGCGCGCTCGAACATTTTTGGTCTGCTCAAGCTCGGCGCGCGAGTGACGCTCGTCGGCCCGAGCACGCTCGTGCCGCGCGAGTTTGAAAAGCTAGGCGCCGAGGTTTCGCATAAAATCGAAGACATCCTGCCGACCGCGGATGTCGTGAATCTTTTACGGATCCAGCACGAGCGGCAGCGGAGAGAGTATTTTCCAGGGCTCGGCGAATACATTCGCCTGTTCGGCCTAACGAAAGAACGCGCGAAACTTTTGAAGCCCGACTGCCTGATCATGCATCCCGGCCCGATTAACCGCGGGGTCGAGATCGACAGCGAAGTCGCCGACGGCTTCCAAAGCGTGATTCTTGATCAGGTTACCAACGGTCTCGCCGTGCGAATGGCGGTTCTTTATCTGTGCGGAGGAATCGCCACGTGAAAGCGACCATTATTCGCAATGGCCGTGTGATCGATCCCGCGAACAAACGGGATGAAATCGCGGATCTTTACATCGCTGATGGAAAAATCCTCGGCTCCAAATCCGAAATTCGAAGCGCGAAATCAGAAATTGTAGAGATCGACGCGCGCGGCCTGGTCGTCGCGCCTGGCTTAATCGACTTGCATGTCCATCTGCGCGAGCCGGGGTTCAGCCACAAGGAAACGATCGAGTCGGGTGCGCGTGCAGCCGCTGCCGGTGGATTCACGACCATCGTTTGCATGCCAAATACTGCTCCTGTTCCTGACAATCCGGGTACGATTGCATGGATTAAGGACCGGGCTTCCACCATCGCATGCGTGAATGTTTTGCCGACTGGCGCAATTTCAAAAAATCTCGCGGGCGAAGAACTCGCGCCGATTGGTTCACTGGCACGGGCGGGCGTTGTAGCGATCACGGACGATGGTCATTGCATTCAAAATCACGAAGTAATGCGGCGCGCCGTCGAATATGCGCGGATGGTTGGCGTGCCTGTACTCGACCATTGTCAGGATTATAATTTGGTCGGCAACGGAGTCGTGCACGAGGGTTATTGGAGCACGCTCCTTGGCCTGCCCGGCTGGCCCGCGGCCGGTGAAGAAGCGATCGTGATGCGGAATATTTTGCTCGCGGAACTGTGCGATCATCACATCCATTGCCAGCACATCTCGACCGCGGGCAGTGTTCGGTTGCTTCGTGAGGCGCGGGCGCGCGGCGTAAAAATCAGTGGCGAAGTTTGTCCGCACCACATCGCATTAACCGACGACGCGATTCAAAATTTCGACACCAATTACAAAATGAATCCGCCGCTGCGCTCGCAGAACCACGTTGAAGCGCTGTTGGAAGGAATCGCGGATGGAACGCTGTCTATTTTATGTTCCGATCACGCACCACACGCCGAATTCGAAAAGGAAGTCGAATTCGATGCAGCGCCGTTTGGCATCGTCGGATTGGAAACAGAGGTAGGGCTGTTTTTCGATCTGCTCGTGCACAAACGTCGCATCATCGACATCGCGCGATTGATCGAGATGTACACGGTAGAGCCGGCGCGTTTATTGAAAATTGACGCCGGCACGCTGTCGATTGGCGCGCGCGCGGACGTGACGCTGATCGATCCGGAGCTGGAGTGGACCGTGAAGGTTGATCAATTTCACTCAGCGTCGCGCAACTCTCCCTTCGACGGCTGGAAGCTGAAAGGCCGCGCGGTGCGGACGATTGTCAACGGCGAAACCGTCTGGAAGTTGTAGCGGCGTTTGTGTCAAACGCCGAGGCGCTTGGCACAAGCGCCTCCACAATCAGCCCGCAGCGAAACCGCCGTGGATATAATTTTCCAGATGGGCAATTGCTGCTTGCTGACAGGAAATCACATGCTTCACGAGGTCGCCGATCGAGATCACTCCGACCACTTTATCATCGTCAACGACCGGCAAATGACGAATGTGATGGTCCGTCATCAGGCGCAAACATGTTTCGACTCCCTCGCGCCGATGCGTTGTAAACAGTTTCGTTGACATGATTTCGGCGACTTTGGTTTCACGGGAACGCTTGCCGCGCAGCATGATTTTGCGCGTGTAATCGCGTTCGGAAATGACTCCCACCAGCCGATCGCCATCCATTACAAGCAAGGCGCCGACGTTTTTCGTGTCCATCAATTGGACCGCTTCAAACACCGTCGCTTCCGGCGAAACGGAGTAGATTTCTCCGCTCTTTTGATTCAGAACTGCGCCTATCGTACCGCTGACATCCATATCGCTCATTGACGAGGCCTCGGAGAACATAGGGCAATCAGGCCAAGACAGGCAAAACAATTCTCGAGTAACTCAGGAATCGACAAAACAGTCACGCTGGCGTGTCACTTCGCGTACCTCCGAGGCGTGAGTTTCGGTGGTCGTTTGCCATTCACAACCGCGCCCGCCACCGGAATGTATGAAAGTTCCCGACGATCTGCGGCGCAGCGTAGCATCAGTCCACCACGGCTCATGTCGCCCCGACCAACAAAGTCCGCCGGAAATCGCAGTCGCTCGCCGAAGTTGGCCAGCAAGACGTCGACGTACTTGCCGGTGGCAATGCTGCCAAGAAGAACGACTTCGCTGCTAGCCGGGAGTTTCGTCGCCAAAAGACACGCGTCGCGCTCGATTGGCATTCGATAACGCGGATCTTGCTCGTGGATGTCGACCTCCGCGAACTCACGCAGATCATCTAGACAAATTCGCGTTCGCGCATCGATCAAGCCTCGTGTCGGCGTAATTACAAGCGCACCCGGCATTCCGCGCGCCGGATGAGCAAAGGCATTTGCGTAGGCAATCTTTCCGCGAAAATAGAGGCCGCTCAGAAACGTGAACACGTCGGCGATTGGCGCGCCATTTTTGGCCCGCAACTTTCGGGCGAGCGGAAATTGCGCCTGATCGCGCAAAATCATTCGGGCTCGTTCTCCCCCGGCATAAGCGGGCGAGAGGAGGAAAATCCTATGGCAGCGGCTCGGTTTCATTCTGGCGATTCTGCACGCAGCCGATGTAGGGCAAAACCCTACATTCCTGGCTTGCTTTTTAAGTCACGAATGGAAAATATTGGACAATGCGCTGGAATTGGCCATTCAAATCCCGCAACGGTACCCACCGCAACGGTCACCACCGAAACGGCCACAACGGTAACGGCAACAATGGTAATAGCGGTAACGGCCATGCTTTCAACGGCGGCACCGGTGTTGCAAGTCCCGATTTTCTTTGTGTTGGAGCGCAGAAAGCTGGAACGTCCTGGCTTTATCGGCAACTAGAGCCGCATCCCGATTTCTGGATGCCTCCGGTAAAAGAGCTCCATTACCTGGACAATTTAAATAGGACCAAGCGACGTCACCCGCCGCGGTCCAACGACGAGCGCGACGCTTGTTTTGTCCAAAGCATCAAAGACTTGAGCATGCGAAGCCATATCGATCTCGATCGTTACGGCCGGTTGTTCTGTCATAAAGGAACGCTTCACTCGGGTGATATCTCGCCGGCCTACTCGACTCTCAGCGATGAGGTTATCGAAAAAGTCGTCGATCATTTTCCGACCTTGAAGGTGATATTTCTCGCCCGTGACCCTGTTGAGCGAGCCTGGTCGCAACTGTCCATGGGGGTGCGGCTCGGAATGATCAATAAATTTGACGTCACAAATCCTGAGGAGGTCGTTTGCAATCTGCTTATTCCGGGTGTGCTGGCGCGATCGCACCCCAGCAAGACCGTTGCGCGCTGGAAACGTTATGTTCGTCCGGAAAACTTCCGGGTCTATTTCTTCGACGATCTAAAGGACAACCCCGTCGAACTGCGGCAATCGGTTCTGCGCTTTCTTGGCGGTGATCCCGACAAACCAAGCGGCGGATTGAAACCCCACTACAACAATGATGCCGGCCGCGCGAAGCTTCGCTTCACGGCAAAAGTGCGCGACCGTATGGCTCAATTTTTCGAACATGAACTCAAGGCGTGCGCCACAGAACTTGGAGGACGCGCGAAGAGCTGGCCGTCGCGTTACGGATTTTCGCTGCTACTACTCTTCTGGGACGTGCTGGACGACAGCATCGATCTCTTTTTCTGGTGTGATTGGATTTGCTGACGTTGCCGACGTTCCAGCTTTCTCGAACCCGAGGGAAAGATAATCAGCATGAGATGGATCTGGCGAGTCAATGGTCACGCCACTAACGGCCAACATAAGAACGGGAACGGCTGTGCCGCCAATGGAGCACGCCCCGATTTCCTATGTGTGGGGGCTCAGAAAGGCGGAACGACCTGGCTTTATTGGCAACTCGATTCCCATCCCGATTTTTGGATGCCTCCCGTGAAGGAACTGCATTATTTTGATAAGCTGAGTAGGACGAATCGAGTGACTCCCCCACGTCGCCGAGATAAGCGCGACGTTCGTTTTTTGGAAAACATCAAAAGCTTGAGCGCCCGGCCCTCGATTGATTTAGAAAACTATGGGCGCCTTTTCCAGCTCAAGGAGCCGCTGCTCTCCGGCGATGTTACGCCAGCCTATTCAATGCTGGATGACGAGATTATTCTGCAAATCACCAGCTATTTCCCAAACTTAAAAGTGATTTTCCTGGCACGTGATCCTGTCGAGAGAGCCTGGTCGCAGTTATCCATGGAGGTACGTCGAGGATGGATCAGTTCGTTCGACGTGAATGATATCGACGATGTGGACCGGAATCTCCTGCACCCACAGAGTGCTCTTACGCTCATATCCGAGCAAAATCGTCGCGCGATGGAAGCGCTATATTCATCCAGACCGGTTTCGCGTTTATTTCTTTGACGATTTAGAAAAAAATCCCACCACGTTGCGTCGTCGTATTCTCCATTTTTTAGGTGCTGATCCGGAGAAGCGAAGCGAACGAGTACCGCCCGATTACAATGCCGACGCTGGCCAGAAGAAGCTTTGCCTCACCGACAAAGTGCGGGCCCGTCTGGCTCAGTTTTTCGAGCCGGAGTTGAAGGCTTGTGCAGCCAAGCTAGGTGGACCTGCGAAAGAATGGCCGGCACGATATGGATTTTCACTACTACTGTATATGTGGGACTTCCTGGACGACGGCATCGATCTCCTCTTCTGGTGCGATTGGATTTACTGACGCTGCCAACGTTCTTGCTTTCTTGACGCGAAAGGAAAGATAATCGGGCATGAGATGGACCTGGCCATTCAATGGTCGCGCCGCTAACGGCGAACATAAGAACGGAAACGCCTCTGGTGCCAACGGTGCGCAACCCGATTTCTTGTGTGTCGGAGTCCATAAGGGCGGAACAACGTGGCTTTATCAACAACTCGACTCGCATCCGGATTTCTGGATGCCTCCTTTAAAGGAGCTGCATTATTTTGATCAACTCAGCCGGGTCCAACGGCAATCGTCCTCGCGCTGTAGAGATGAGCGCGATCGTTGCTTTCTGGAGAGCATAGAGAATCTAAGTGCCAAGCCGTACCTGGACTTCGATCATTATGCCCAATTGTTCGAACCGAAAGGTTCGCTAATCTCCGGCGATGTTTCGCCAAACTATTCGACACTCAGTAATGAGGTCATTCGGCGAATCGTCGGACACTTTCCAAATTTAAAGGTGATTTTCCTGGCGCGCGACCCGGTTGAGCGAGTGTGGTCGCATTTGTCCATGGAAGTGCATTACCATCAGATCGAACCGTTCGACGTGACCGACATCGATGAAGTTAATCGGAACTTGCTTCGGCGCGGGCTGCTCTTGCGTTCGTACCCCAGCACGATCGTCGCGGGATGGAAACGTTATGTTCATCCGGACCGGTTCCGCATTTATTTCTTTGATGACTTGCAACGAAATCCGACTGAACTGCGGCGTTCGGTTGTCGATTTCCTGGGTGCTGATCCAGATAAATCAGGCAGCCGGCTGCCGGCTAACCACAACGGTTGGGCCAGGATGGAAAAGCTTCCGCTCACGGAAAAGGTTCGGTCGCATTTGGCTCGGTTCTTTAAGAAAGAGCTAAAGGCTTGTGCGGCGCGGCTCGGTGGGCCAGCCAGAGATTGGCCGGCGCGATACGGCTTTTCGCTTTTGCTATTCGTCTGGGACCTGCTCGACGACAGCATCGATCTCTTTTTCTGGTGCGACTGGATCGCGTAGCGCTCGTCGCCGGGCTCGTTGGCGCCGGTCGCGCAACAACTTCTTGCAGTTAACCGCCGGCAGCGCCGCGGCTATAATTCACGACCCGGTCAGTCGCGCTTCGGCGAGATCGAGGTCACGTTGAATTCGACGCAATGCGTCATCATTGATCACTCGCTCGTTTCTCAGGCGGATAATCGTTTTTCGTTCGATGCGCAGTGCCTGGTGTTGCAAACGCTGATACCGTGGCGTGGCGATTTCCCCGCGACATTCGTCTGGATTGTCCGCGCAGTGTTCCAATTGCTCTATGCGCTCGTCGTATTCTGCGCGCAGGCGATCTATGGCCTCGGGAGAAGAGTCAGATTTTGCACGCGTTTCCGCGATCCATTTGAGCGCCTCCTTGTTTGCTTCCAATCGCGCCAGACGCTCCTCGTCATCGGTCTCTGCATCGCGTGGCACGCCGAGCTTGCGAATCAACGTCGGCAGCGTCAGACCCTGTAGCACGAGCGTCACCAGGATCACCGAAAAGGCGATAAACAAAATGTAATCGCGCCCGGGAAAGGGCCGGCCGGTGGGCAGCGCCAAAGGCAACGCGAACGCGGCAGCGAGCGACACAACGCCACGCATGCCAGCCCAACCAACGATTGCAACGTGCTGCCACGACTGGGTCAAGTCGCGCACGTGTCGTTTGGTTTTAATGGCACGAGAGAGGTAAGTCGCAGGTATCACCCACGCAAAACGGACCAAAATTACTGTCGCGCAGATGACGATCGCACTCATAAACGCGTCTGTAAGCGATTCGCGGTTCCACGCGTGGAGGATCCTGGGAAGTTGCAAACCGATGACAATAAAAACGAACCCATTAAGAAGGAACGTGATCGTTTCCCAAAACGCATAGGCTTGGAGACGGGTCCGCGCGGTGATCATCAACGGCGAGTGCCAGCCAAGAAAAATGCCGGAGGCAACTGTCGCCAAAACACCAGAGGCATGCACTTGTTCGGCGGGCAGATAAGCGATAAATGGCGTGAGCAGAGAGAATGTGATTTGGATGGGCGGATTATCCAGATGGCTCTGCACCCAGCGCATCGCCACGCCAACAAGCAATCCAATCCCGATGCCGCCGGCCGCAGCCCACACGAACCGCCCGGTGGCATACGTCGGCGAGAAAGTGCCCGTAACCAAGGCGGCAATCGCAAACTGCAACGCAACCAATGCAGTGGCATCGTTCACCAGACTCTCGCCCTCAAGAATCACTTGTATGCGATGAGGAACACCAAGCCGGCGAATGATCGCCGTCGCAGCAATCGCGTCTGGCGGAGAGACAATTGCGCCGAGCGCAAACGCGGCCGCCCATGGAAGCGCCGGCACAATGGAATGTGCAATCCAGGCAACGGCCAGCGTTGTTGCCAGCACCAGTCCAATCGCCAGCAGCAGTATCGGCCGCAGATTTCGTTCGAAATCACGCCACGATGTGAACAATGCAGCAGGATAAATGAGCGCCGGAAGAATGAAGTAGAACACAACGTCCGGATTCAGGTTCACCGTCGGCAATCGCGGGACGAAACCCAAAGCGAGTCCGCCGAGAACGAGAACGATCGGATAAGGCAGCGAGATCTTGTGTGCCACCACGGCCAAAACCCCGACGACCGTGAACAAAAGCACAATAATCTCGGCCTGGTGCATTTAAGCAGTTGGAGTGTTGGAGTCCTGGAATAATGGAGTAATGATCATCCACTACTCCGATACTCCGCTATTCCATCGCCGCAGTTTGCTTTGCCCGAGCGCGGTTCGCCTGAAGCTCGCTCAGATGTTTTTCGGACCAACGACAAAGTCCCTGTAACGGTTCGATTAACGTGCGTCCCAGCTTCGTAAGGGAATATTCTACTTTCGGCGGCACCACCGGATGCACTTTGCGTTGGACGAGCCCGTCGCGTTCAAGGCTGCGCAAAGTCTGGGTGAGCATTTTCTGGGAAACCCCGCCAATTTCTCGGTAAAGCGCTGCATAACGCATCGTGCCGCCCGCAAGAATCTGAATGATGAGAGCAGTCCATTTGTCAGCAATGCGATCAAGCACCAGCCGGGATGGACACCGCGGATCGAGTACGGAGGGGGCTGACGAGGCTTTTGCCATGACTCGTGTGTAGAACAATTTCGTAACAGGTGCAAGCCGGACCGTAACCTTCCGGAAGGTGTGTATAGTTCCAGTTCGTGTGTAGTTGACTGCTGGTTTTCAACATTCGAAATTAAGACATGAGCATTACAGCTCCTTTGAAAAACAATGCCGGCCGCATCGACTTTCTTTTCAATGGAACTCCCGCCGGCACTTCACAGCCAATTCGCGGTGAGACACAGCCGGATGACTCCGGGTTGTTCGATGCGTACTCCCGCACAGTCGTCAGCGCAGTCGCGCGCGTTGCGCCATCCGTAGTTAATATCGACGTAAAACAACGCGTCAGCGCACGACGCGGAGAGCGCGAGGTCAGCGGGAACGGATCCGGATTCGTGATCACGCCAGATGGATTTATTCTGACGAACAGCCACGTTGTTCACGATGCGAGCGCAATCACCGTTAACCTGTCGGACGGTCGCGAATATCCCGCACAATTGGCGGGCGACGACCCGGATACCGATCTAGCCGTTGTTCGCATCGATGCACCGGAACTAAAACATGTGCGCCTGGCGGACTCCGAGAGTTTGCGAGTCGGCCAACTTGTGATCGCTATTGGAAACCCGCTCGGATTCGAAGCGAGCGTGACCGCCGGCGTGATAAGCGCGCTGGGTCGCTCAATGCACGCACAATCGGGCCGGCTGATCGATAACATCATTCAAACCGATGCCGCACTAAATCCCGGTAACTCCGGCGGGCCATTGGTCAATTCAGCCGGTGAAGTCGTAGGCGTAAACACGGCGATGATCCGGCCTGCGCAGGGCATCTGTTTCGCCATTGCCAGTAACACCGCGAAATTTGTGGCCGGTTGGTTAATCAAAGACGGAAAAATCCGTCGCAGCTACATCGGTGTCGCCGGTCAGAACGTGCCGATTCACCGGCGGATCGTCCGTTTTTACAGTCTGCCGCTTGAGACCGGCGTACTGGTTGTTTCAATCGAGCGGAACAGCCCGGCCGAACGCGCTGGCTTGCGTCAGGGCGATCTCATTATCGGGTTCAATGGCCAGCCAATCGGCAGCGTGCACAATCTGCACAAGGTCTTGGTCGGCGAACAGATTGACGTGAGCGCCAGCCTTACGGTTATTCGCCACACGGAGAAATTGGAGATGCCAATTCTGCCGGCAGAGTCACGAGCCGCCAAATAACCCGAGGTAGCGACCGCGGGCGCGGATGCGGGTTCATAGAAATTCTTGAAAGCATTGGACGACCCACGGGGCGTGGCTACAACTTCTGGTTCTTTATTCGGACGCGATGAGAATTCTCGTCATTGGCAGCGGCGGTCGTGAACACGCGCTTACGTGGAAGCTGCGTCAATCGCCTCATGCAGACCGGATCTTTTGCGCCCCGGGAAATGGCGGGACAGCCGAAATCGCCGAAAACGTCTCCATTCCGGCGAGCGATTTGAAAGCTCTTGTTAGTTTCGCAAAAGAAAACCGTATCGATCTGACAGTGGTCGGCCCGGACGATCCTCTTGCTGCCGGCGTCGTCGATCTGTTCACAGCCGAGAAATTGCGCGCGTTTGGTCCAGACAAATCGGCCGCGCGGATTGAGGCATCGAAAATCTTCGCGAAAGAATTGATGCGAACGCAGAAAATTCCGACCGCAGACGCACGCACATTTTCCAATAGCAGTGAAGCGCGTCGTTACTGCGAGCGTTTGAGATTTCCAGTCGTAATTAAAGCCGACGGGCTTGCGTTGGGAAAAGGCGTTATCATCGCCGCCGATATTGACACGGCAAGATCGACAATTGACGACATGATGGATCAAGCCCGCTTTGGCGATGCTGGTCGGCGGATTGTCATCGAAGAATTCTTGCATGGCACGGAATGCTCACTGCATGCCTTCGTGAACGGAAATAATTATCTGCTGCTGGAATCGGCTCGCGACCACAAGCGTGCGTTGGATGGCGATCAGGGACCGAACACAGGCGGTATGGGTGCCTTTAGTCCCGCCAACAATTGGAACGGTAAACTGCAATCGCGCTTCGTTACCGAAATCATGCAGCCATTGCTGCGTGGTCTCATTCAGGAGAGCGTGACGTTTCGGGGACTTCTTTATCCGGGCCTGATCATCACCAGCGAGGGTCCGAGCGTGCTCGAGTTTAATTGCCGCTTCGGCGATCCGGAAACGCAGGTGCTTTTACCCCGGATGAAATCAGACTTATTGCCACTTTTGGAGGCGACGATTGACGGAAAAATCGAGCAATGCGCGATTGAATGGGATCCGCGCGCTGCTGTCACAGTTGTGCTGGCCTCTGGTGGATACCCTGGCAAATACGAAACTGGAAAATCAATTTCCGGCCTCGAGGAGGCAGCAAAACTCGAAGATGTGCAGATTTTCCACGCGGGAACTAAACGCGGCGGCAGCGACGTAAGGACTGCCGGCGGCCGCGTGCTCGCCGTTACTGGACTGGGGTCAACTCTCGAAGCGGCGCGATCCCGCGCATATGATGCCGTATCGCGGATTCATTTCGAGAACTGTCATTATCGGCAGGACATTGCCCTGAATGCTGTTCCGGCTAACGTGAGCGAATTATCGTGATGTTTCGATTTTTGCTGGCGCCACTTGTAATCGCTGTCCTCGGGGCGAATCTGGCCGCCCAATCGCCGGCGCCGACATCACCGGCGCAGAAGGGACCGCAATCGGTTGCACAGCCGGCGTCTTCCCCATCGACAACGCCCACGATAGAAGAGCTGGTTGATTCGTTAGGTCCCGCCGATCTGCAGGCTTTTATCACATTACTCAAAGCTAATTTCACCGACCCGGATGCGATCACCGACACTGAGTTGAATCGGGCAATGGTTGAGGGCTTGCTGGTGCGGCTGCCACGCGGAATCACGCTTTTGGCATCCAAAGAAAGCGCCCCCGCCGGAACCCCAGGCGCATTCTACAGTGAGCTGATCGGGGGACGCACTGGCTACGTGCGGCTGGGAGCATTGAACAATTCCAACCTTCAAGCGCTGGACAAGGCTCTCAGCGGTTTCGCTGCTAAAAAGGTCAATGACCTCATCGTGGATCTTCGCGCAAGTTCCACAACGAGCGATTTGTCGCTAGCCGCGGAATTCGCCAAGCGGTTGTGTCCGAAGGGCAAACCGATCTTCACGGTGCGCAAACCGACAGGGCGCCAGGACCGCGTATTTAGTTCCGATCATGAGCCGACATTTCGCGGCCTGATAATGGTACTCGCAGACGGCGACACGAGTGGCGCCGCCGAGGCGATTGCGGCTGCATTGCGGTTTTACAATAAGGCGCTCGTTATCGGCCAGCCAACTGCCGGCCGCACCGCCGAGTATTCAGACCTGCCATTGCCCAATGGCAAGAATCTCAGGATTGCCGTGGCGGAAATGATTTCGCCCGAAGGCCGATCACTATTTCCCGAGGGCGTGAAACCAGATTTGCCCGTCGAAATGTCTTTGTCAGACAAACGACAGATTTTTCAGTCGAGCAGCGAAAAGGGGATGGCCCCCTTCATTTACGAGACGGGGCGTCCACATATGAGTGAAGCTGCTCTGTTAGCCGGGACAAATCCCGAGTTGGAAGCGGCCGAAGCGGCGCAACAGCGACGCGGCCGCGCGCCGGAAAAACCGCCGCCTCACGACCCAGTCTTGCAGCGTGCACTGGATGTAGTCACCTCGCTGGAAGTTTACCAAAAACATTAACCGGCGCCGGCGGTTGCCTTTGTTTGCAGGATCGTGTGTGTGACGCCGCTCGTTATGCGTTCGGTTTATGGTGTTGACGAGATTCTTCGATTTTGCTCAGAATCAGCGTCGTGACGCCGCTAGAGGAACGTATCGGCTATAAATTTCGCAACTCGCTTTTGTTAGCCGAAGCGCTGACGCACCCGAGCCTGGGCCACGAAGCACAGCGTTACCACTTTGATTATCAGCGTTTGGAGTTCCTCGGGGATGCCGTTCTACAACTCGTCATCACCGAATATTTATTCAGCCATTTTCAGGTCGAAGCGGAAGGACAACTCACAAAATTGCGTTCAAGGCTCGTTTCTCGCGACGCGTTGAAAACGCATGCAGCGGCCCTTGATCTGGGCGGTTACATCCTGATGGGCCGTGGGGAAGAAGCCAGCGGCGGCCGGGAGCGCACGTCTACATTGGCGGACGCGTTCGAAGCGCTGATCGGCGCGCTTTATCTCGATGGCGGCCTCGACGTTGCCAAGAATTTTATTCTGACACAAACTCGCGCCGACCTTGCGAAACTTGCGGAAGAGCCTGTGGATTTCAATCCGAAGGGCGATCTTCAGGAATTGTTACAAAGCATCTCGCCGCAAAGCCCGGTTTACGAACTGGTTTCACAAAGCGGGCCTGAACACGAAAAGACTTTCGTCTCACAAGTTGTTTGGGAAGGAATTGTTCTTGGCCGTGGCACCGGGCGGAGTAAGAAGCAGGCGGAAACGGCAGCTGCTCTCGAGGCCTTGCAATTAAAAGGCTGGGAGAAAAGGGCGGAAACCGGGACGTAAAATTCCGTCAGGTCGCTGAGCTGTTCGTTTCAGATCCGAGCGGTCGCGTCCTGCCGCTTCAAGACGAATGCCTGAGCGCGTCGAGAATATTACCAGAATTCGACGTCCAACGGAAATGTCGCCTGATCGACTCGGTGACAAACTTTTTCGCGCGTTTGATGGCTTCTTCTAACGACAAACCGGACGCGAGACCAGCCGTAATTGCGGCCGAATACGTGCAGCCCGTGCCATGTGTTTCCACGTCGCGCACGAAGGGCGCCGAAAATTCTGTCAATTGGCCGTGATGAAAAAGCAAATCGATCGCGTTGTCGCCGCGAAGATGGCCGCCTTTCAACAGAATCGAGGTGCCATATTTCTTCGCGAGAGCTTTTGCAGCATTCTCCATTTGTTTCTGGTCCTCAATCGTGGTCCCGAGTAATGAGATTGCTTCGTCGAGATTCGGCGTGATAAGCGTGGCGAGCGGAAACAATTTGTTTTTGTAGGATTCAACAGCTTCGGGCTCGAGGAGGTTGTCGCCACTCGTCGCAATCATCACCGGATCCACCACCAATGGGATGGAGCGCGCCGTTTCTTTTTTTGTTTCTTGAATCGCTTGCTCAACAGCGGAAACGATGTTCGCCGAGCAAAGCAGGCCCGTCTTGATCGCGCCAACCCGGAAATTTTTGAGTAGCACTTCGATTTGCTCGCGGACGATCGTCGCGGTTGCCGGTTCAATCCGCGAAACCTTTCGTGGAACTTCCGCCACGATGCAGGTCACAGCGGTCAATCCATAAACGCCGAGAGCGGCAAAAGTTTTCAAGTCGGCTTGAATACCGGCACCTGCGCTACAATCCGAACCGGCGATGGTTAGTGCGATCGGAGACGCTTCGCTTGTCAAACTGGCGCGATTATGGGGCGCCTGGCGGTCGCGCCCTGCCATTTAAGCGCCGTTTCCGTCGTTGCCGATCGCTTCGACCGGACAGCCTTCCATCGCTTCTTTGCAAAGACCCTCTTCGTCGGGCGTCTCCGGTTGCTTGTAAACGTAAGAGTGGCCGCCGTCATCGTTCCGCTTGAAGTTGGCGGGGGCGGTCTCGCGGCACAAATCGCAGTCGATGCACTGATCATCGACGTAGAATCTGCCTGGTACGTTCTCTGGGTATTTATTCGCTGCGTCGGCCATGTTTCCCTGAAGGTGAAGGTGGAACGTTAGAAAGAAAGGCTCCTAACGCAATAATTTGCCTCTTGATTGATTCAGACGCAACCGCAACCCGCCGCTGACACGTATCTTCCCAGACGTAAACGGGTTGACGTAATTAGCGACCTCCCCGCAATCTCTCTTCATGAAAAAGGATGCTGCCAAAAGCTTGAGCGTGTTTGCAGCTGAGTTGGCAATCTATTCGGTCCTTGTCACAGGTTATTTCTTTCTGGTCCTCCACGTTTTGGGGAACTGGTTGTACCAGCTCGAAACACAACATAGAGTTGTTTATGCCGTCGTGGCGATCCTGCTTATAGCTGGTCAGGCCGTTGTTCTGGATGCGGTAAGCACGGGTTTGTTGCGTCTCCTGCGTCGCTATTGGAGATAGGTCATGTTTTTTCCAATCTCCCACTCGCACATCAATCCGCTTTACCTGGTTATTGTCGGATTTGTTATCGGGATTCTGGGCGGCTTTTTTGGTGTTGGTGGAAGTTTCATCGCAGGTCCCGCGTTGCGCCTGATGGGCGTGGATTGGAATTACGCGGTCGGAACGGACCTGGCACACATTGTTGGCAAGTCGATCGTCGCAGCAAGAAAGCATCGCACGCTCGGCAATGTCGATATGAAACTAGGCATGATCATGGCGCTGGGCACGATCGCGGGCGCCGAAGGTGGCGCGCAACTGATCCAGGCACTCAAGCGCGCGGGCAACGTGAACACGGTTGTTAGTTGGGTCGCCATTGTTGTGTATGTCGGCATTTCGGTCTTCATGCTGTGGGAGAGCCACAAGACACTGAAGTTAAATAAGGGTCGATCGCGGAGAACCGTGTCCGACGTAAAGGCTGCGGTATCAAAAGCAGATCACTCGGCCTTCGGACCGGTCACCAAAAAAATTCAGCAAATGAATATTTGGCCGATGATCAATCTGCCCACCTCAGGGATACAAATCTCTCTCTGGACCATACTAGCGGTCGCCGTTGTCGGTGGATTTTTCAGCGGTTTTTTGGGTGGTGGTGCGGGCTACATCCGAATGCCGTCAATGGTTTACGTGCTCGGCGTTCCCACTCACCTGGCTGTAGGAACGGATCTTTTTGAGATCGTGATTTCAGCCAGTTACGGAACGTTCACTCACGCCATCAAGGGCAACGTGGATATTCTGATTGCGCTCGTCATGCACACCGGCGCAGTGGTCGGGGCACAGATCGGCGTGGTTGCTACGCAATATTTTGCGGGCCCGAAGATCCGTCTCGCTTTTGTGCCGCTGCCGTTGATCGGCGCGGCGATAGTTATTTATACGCTCGTGACCGGCCACAAATTCTAGCCATGAAAATCTTAATTTGCAGTGACGGCATGCCCTCAGCCCAAGCCGCAATCGATCTTGGCGGATTGCTGGCCGGACCGCTTACAGCCGAGACCACACTTTTGGGAATCGCAGAAAGATCGGAAGACGAGCAACCGCTTCGCGAAGCGCTTCATATGCAAGCGCAATCGCTCCAGCAACGCGGCGTATCGCCGGACATCGTTGTTCAATTTGGTGAGCCAGTCTTGCAAATCGTTCAGCAGACCTCGAACACCAAATACGACCTCGTCATCATCGGCGCGCGCTGGACCGGAGCGGTGGGTCACTACTGGCGCTCAAAGAGAACTTACGAAGTCATTAAGGCCATTCAGCCCCCGGTGCTCGTGGCCATTGGCGAACGCAAAAATTTGAAACGTTTCGTGATTTGCACCGGAGGAAAAGAATTCATAGAGCAAGCGGTCCAATTCACTGGCAAGCTCGCCGCGGCCGTAGGCGCATCCGTGACTCTGCTGCACGTAATGGCTGAGCCGCCGGCGATGTACGCCGATCTCGTACGCCTGGAAGAAAATGTTGATGAGTTACTCCAATCAACCTCTGAGCTCGGGACCAATTTGCGCCGTCAAAAACGAGAACTAGAACGACTGGGAGTCTCTGCTGAAGTGCATCTCAGGCATGGCATCGTGATCGATCAAGTTTTCGAAGAAGCCCGGGCGGGCGATTACGATATAATTGTCACCGGCACATCGCAGGCGCGCGGTCTGCTTCGCCACTACATCATGGGCGATTTAACCCGGGACATTCTGAACCGGGCGAATGTGCCCGTCCTCGTCGCCCGCGCCGGTCCGCTCAAGCCAGCTCGAACGTTGTGGAAGGCGGTCAAAGGATTGTTCGGCAAGCCGTAGGAACGTAGCTCAAACATTGCTGCTGATCGCCCTTCCACGCTTCCGGCTGGCGGACCCTGCCAGCAGCATGGCTGTGTTACGTTCTCGGGTGCATGCACCGCAACAACCAATCCCACGCGGCTCCAGGGTGCGTCGCTGGCTTGGTCATCTATTCCGTGAATGGACCGTTGAAAGCTGGCGGCCAATCGCGCCGGCGTTTGCCAGACCCGAGCCGTCGAAATGGAATGATACGGGGGTGACACTTGCCTGGCTCGGGCACTCTACAGTCCTCATCAATTTTTTTGGTGTCACAATACTTACCGACCCGGTCCTTTTTCCACGCGTCGGAATCCGTTTGCCAGGAATCACCATTGGCCCCAAACGACTGACCGCGCCCGCGCTTCAGTTTCATGACCTGCCGCATATCGATCTAATCATTCTGTCGCATGCGCACTTTGATCATTTCGATCTGCGAACACTCAGTTGTTTTGATGAGACTACGCGCGTGATTACCGCGCGTGCCACGAGCGATCTATTGAAGGGAACCCGCTTTTCCAACATCACGGAACTTGATTGGAACGAAAGCAAGGCCTTGAGCGCGGACGCGGACGAAATCGTAATCGCCGCATTTCCCGTGAAACATTGGGGCGCGCGCACGCAGCACGACACTCATCGCGGGTACAACGGATATTTAATCGAACGAAAGGGACACCGAATTATTTTTGCCGGCGACACCGCAATGACCGAAAGCTTTGCAGCGCTGCGGCGACATGGCCCAATCGATATCGCGATCGTGCCTATTAGCGCGTACAACCCCTGGATCCAATCACATAGTACGCCGGAGCAGGCGGTCCAGATGGCGAATGCTGCCGGCGCTCGCTTTGTTGTACCGGTGCATCATCAGACGTTCCGGTTGAGCTTTGAGCCCTTTCGCGAGCCGATAGAGCGTTTCGAAGCGGCTCTAAATAAAACTCCCGAGCGCATTGCGCTGCGGGAAATTGGCGAGACATTCGTGCTGCCTGCGTAGCGTGCTTGTGTGCAGGGTCGCTGGATGCAATGTTTTGCACGCTTCCCGCCGACGTAGCTCAGCTGGTAGAGCAACGGTTTCGTAAACCGTAGGTCACGGGTTCGAATCCCGTCGTCGGCTGTTACATCAACCCCCACGAAAGCAGCGCGGAGGCGTCGCGCCACACCCGCCCAGAGCTATCGCCCAGCACAACAACGATTACATCTTTACCGGGACGCGTCCCGCTTGCGATCAGGCATTTGCCTGCACCGTCGGTATAACCAGTTTTCATGCCGTTGCAGTACGGAAGCCGTCGAAGAAGTTTGTTCGTGTTTTCAAGTTCCCGGGTGCGACCATTCGCATAACGGAAGACAAGCTGGGGAAGACAGACAATGGAACGGATGGTCGCGTTCGCGTAAGCAGCGCGTGCGATGAGCGAAAGATCGCGGGCGCTCGAATATTGTCCCGGGATCGGCAGACCATTCGGATTTACAAAGTGCGAATGCACAGCTCCCAGCTGCATGGCGCGCCGATTCATCATCTGGGCGAATGCCTCGATGCTCCCGGCGTTGTCCCGCGCCAGACATCTTGCAACGTCATTCGGACTTTTTACCAGCAAGGCCCGTAAAAGATCCATCCGCTGATAAGTCTCGCCGGATTTGATTCCCAGCTTCACCGGGTCACACATTGTATCTACCGACTGCACCGTCACCGGCCGATCGAGAAACCCCGTCTCTGCGACGATCAGCGCGGTCAGCAATTTTTGCGTGCTCGCTGCTTGTCGGACCTGATCGGCGTTTTTTTCATACAAAATTCTTCCGCTATTGGCATCCACGACCAGCACTGAAGCCGCGCTGGTCTTCGGTATGCCGTCAGGGGTGAACTCGGTAGGCGCGGCAATCGTGTCCGGCTCTTCTTTCGATTTTGCGCGCGCTCGGTGCGACCGAGCTTGACTCGCCTTGGATTTCTTCGCTTTCGGAGCGGCGGATTCGGTGTCGTCATCCGCATCTTTCTCCGCTACAGCCTTTGCTTTACGAACAGGCCCGTGGACGCCGCTCGGCCGGACAATATCTGAATCAACGACATCCTGTGCCCACGCGCCCAGCGCTGAGCTCAGCATTAGTGCGCAAAGGAACCAAATTCGATTGCGCCAAATCATGAACCGAAAATTATCGACGAAACGTTCGCCCGCGCAAGTGCCTGCGCTGCATATGCGTTGCCATTCTGTCTCCGGCGCAGACGCCCGGCAGGATTGTTGGCACAAATATTATTTCTTACCGTGCTCGATCAGTTCGATCTCATAGCCTTCCGGTGCGTCAATGAAGGCGATTCTACCGCTGTTCGTTGAATGGGGTCCGTCGGACAACCGATGGCCTTTTGCAGCGGCGTGTTTGGCGAACTTATCCAAATCTTCCACTTCAAACGCGAGGTGAGTCAAATCGGGGCCGACAACAATCGGGCCGCTCCCATCGAATTTGCATATCTCAATTTCCTCATCGCTCCCTGGCGCTTTTAGAAACACGAGTTGTGACCCACGCCCGGAGGTATGGCGACGAACTTCCTGGAGACCAAGGACGTCCTTGTAAAATGAAACGGTCTTCTCCAAGTCGTGTACGCGATAGCGCGTGTGCAGTAATTTCTTAACCATTGCTTATCTTATTGGTCGAGCGGATGGATTCAAACAGCTCTCTCTGGACAAAAGCCTTAAAACGGCTTCATTGCGTTCCCCGCGAAGTGCACCGGGCTCGAAGCCGCGGTGTCAATGAGAGTCCACGACCCCGGCTGGTTTTTTCATGTCGAGCGAAAGTCGAGACATCTCTTGCTGAGGTCTGAAATTCGAGAGGTTCTCGACTTGGCCTCCGGCTTCGCTCGAATTGAGCAGCACACCTATGAAAAAAATCGGAATACTTTTTGGACAGGAACAGAGTTTCCCCCCGGCTTTTGTCGATCGGGTGAATCAGAAAACCGGCGGCAAAGACATCGCCGCGGAGTTCGTGAAAATCGACAAAGTGATTCAGGGCGAACCGTGCGGGTACGACGTGGTGATCGATCGGATTTCCCAAGACGTGCCGTTCTACCGCGCCTGGCTCAAAAACGCGGCGCTGACCGGTACTGCCGTGGTGAACAATCCATTCTGGTGGAGCGCGGACGAAAAATTTTTCAATAACGCGCTTGCCACTAAAATCGGCGTCGCTGTTCCGCGCACCGTCTTGCTTCCCTCGAATCAGCCGCCGCCGGATACGAACGACAAGTCGTTTCGAAATCTCGGTTATCCCCTCGATTGGGAAGGGATTTTTAATTACGTCGGCTGGCCCGCATTTTTCAAACCATTCGCAGGTGGCGGTTGGAAGAACGTCTACCGATTGCACAATCGCGAAGAATTCTTCCGCGCTTACAACGACACCGGAGAGTTGGTGATGATGCTGCAGGAGGAAGTCAAATTCGACATGTATTTCCGCTGCTACTCGATTGATCAGCGCCATGTCCGGATCATGCCCTACGAGCCACGCAATCCCTTTCATCTGCGTTACAGAACAGAATGGCACGCGCCAAAGGAAATTTTGCAGAAGGTCGAGGAAGGTGTTCTGCGATTGAATCAATTTCTCGGTTACGACCTTAACACCGTGGAATTCGCCATCCGCGATGGCGTGCCGGTTGCGATCGACTTTTGCAATCCGGCCCCTGACTGCGAAGCGGCGTTCATAGGTGAGCATAACTTCGAGTGGGTGGTGGATGCGGTCTCCGAAATGGCCATCCGCAAAGCGCGCGAACATGTCCCCGGTCGAGACAACCTAAGCTGGGGTAAGTTCCTGCAAGCCGCGGTAACGCGGCGTCCCCTGGGTGAACTCGCCTGAGGTTGCCCCGTCATTCTGGGCGGAGCGAAGCCGAGTCGAAGGTGCAACGCAGTGGACGAAGTCCGCGAGGCCACGCTTTCAATCCCTGCGATCTGGCCCTTAAGCTTGCAGCGGTTCCTCGATTTCGCTCGGGATGACATTGGATCGTTTTTGACGGACATTCCTCCCCCGCCATCGCATGAAGGACCACACGTTCACTCTTGGAATCGAAGAGGAGTTCGCGATCATCGATCCCGAGACACGCGAACTGCGTTCGCATATTCACGAGATTCTCGAAGGCGGAAAGATCACACTCAAGGAGCAGATCAAGCCGGAGATGCACCAGTCGGTCGTTGAGTTGGGTACCGAGATTTGCGATTCCATTCATTGTGCTCGCGATCACGTCATTGAATTGCGCACGAAACTGGCGGAGTTGGCGGCGCGGAGCGGATTAAAAATTGCGTCGATGGGGACGCATCCGTTCTCACACTGGCGGGATCAACTCATCACCGAAGGCGAGCGTTACCAGGAAATCGTCAAGGACATGCAATCGCTCGCTCGCGCGAATCTGATTTTCGGATTGCATGTGCACGTCGGCATCCCCAATCGGGAGACGGCAATCCACGTAATGAATCAAGCCAGATATTTTCTGCCGCACATCTACGCGCTATCGGTCAATTCACCGTTCTGGGTGGGTCAAAATACGGGGCTGAAAGGTTATCGCCTCAAAGTATTCGAGCGTTTTCCTCGCACCGGCATTCCGGATTCGTTCGAGTCGCTGTCTGAATATGAGGATTACTGCAAGCTACTGGTCAGAACCGGTTGCATCGATAACGCCAAAAAAATCTGGTGGGATATCCGGTTGCATCCGTTTTTTGACACGCTGGAGGTGCGGGTGTGCGATGCGCAATCGCGTGTAGACGACACACTCGCAATCGCAGCCCTTATTCAGGCGGTAATCTCAAAACTGCACAAACTGCTGCACCAAAACATCACTTTTCGAATTTATCGGAGACGTCTTCTTGATGAGAACCGCTGGCGCGCCGCTCGCTACGGTATCGACGGAAAATTGATCGATTTCGGCAAGGAAGCGGAAGTAGATGAACGGACCCTGCTAAACGAGCTGCTCGGATTTGTTTCGACTGAGGTCAAGGAACTGGGCAGCGAAAGAGAAATGGCGCACATCGAACGGATCATCCGCGAGGGTACTGGTGCGGACCGGCAACTAGCCGCGTGGGAAGACACGCAGGACATGAAAGCAGTCGTAGATCGTATTGTCGACGAGACCTACGAAGGTTTGTCACTGCCCAAGTAATTCCGACCGCAGTTTCGGCTCCGCTACAAAAGGCCTTTGGGCGGTCACAGCGCCTTGTAAGCCACAGAAATCGTCCGGTAAATGAGGTTGTCGTGTTGCGCTGAGAAATAGAACAGCTCGAGCATCGTGGTTCCGACCATCCACTGATATCCGACCAGTGTTTGAATCACCTCCGTATCGTGGTCGCGAGAACGGGACACCAGTTTTCCGGTGCCGTACTTTTCATCGAAATATTTGCGAATCTCTCCCATGCGCTGGTTGTAACGTTCAATGGACCAGTCGACGTATTCGTACTGCAACTCCACCGCCACGAGCGCTCTCTCTTTGAAGGTAAACACAGTGCGTTTGAGTCCGGGATGAATGAGGCCCTCCACTGTCCAGATTTCCCGGTTCTCTTTCTTTTCCCGTGAAACCAATTTGGCTTTCGCGCCATGCAACACCGCCTCTACCCGTGCCATCGAATCGTTCCAACGAAACCCGAACGGGGGCACCAATTCATCGGCGGCACGCGCGGGCTGCGCCGAAAAAACAAAAACCGCGATGAGGCCAATCAAACAAAATTGGCGGAACATCGGCTGGTTCGAGCGGGTAACGCACATCGAAACACGCTTAGCGGTAACGGTATTGATTGCCTGCATCTACAACTTGCTGAGCGTTTGCCCTTCGCTCGCGGAGGCGGGAAATTTCACGCACAGGCCAGTTCGGTCAACTCTGCATTCGCAGACGAGCGGCAGCGAAATCCGTCCGGTGCGGTGATACCCAATCGCTGCGATTTGGCTTGCGCCAGGTTTTTTCGACAGCTGTTTTTCTTTTCACACCGACGCGCGCCATTGATTTTTTCAGTCAAGAAAATTTTTTAATCGAAATTGAAAATTAAATTCATTTTTTTCTTGTCGCTTTCGTGAGTGATTTCTAGTCTCAAGCCAGCTGGCGAGGACGACCCCAAAGCGTGTGTGAATAAGTTGTGAACATGTTTGAGAAACTTCCAGCGGCAAGAATGAACAACAGCGAAAACTCCCCGACAGAACGAATGATTGCTGGTGCGTCCGAGCTTCGTGAGAAACATACACTGCACGACTCTTCGAGGCATTTTCCCTCGTATTTACGCCTATTTGACATATTTTTTGGACTGTTAATCTCGAAATCACACTGGGGAGCAGCTCGATTAACTCCGGGCTGCGGTGGCCGGTTTCCCTCGGCACATGCCCATGTGGCGTTTCTGTAACACTGTTAACAACTTCGGCATGGATAAAAAATGCGTTCAACTGTGGCAGCGATTGTCGGCTGCCCTTAAGCCACAGATTAGCGCTGATAGTTTTAAACGCTGGTTTTCTAACGTCGCGTTGGTGGAAGCAAAGGAGAAGTCGATCACGCTTACTGTTCCAAACAACATTTACCAGCTTTGGATCGAGAGTAATTACATGCCTGCATTACAGAATGCGATCGTTGCCACGCTCGGCAGTTCGCGTGCGGTGAAGTTCTGTGGCCCGTCCACAACCGGCGCGCAAACGTCATCGGAGGATGCGACCGCAGACAAGGAAGCGTTGCCTGCGCCGCCAGTGGATGTACGACCGGGCGCGACGGTTCCCGGACTCAATCCGCGAAACACATTTGAATCTTTCGTCGTCGGCCCGAACAACGAAATCGCGCATGCCGCGAGTCTGGCAGTCGCGCAGGCACCGGCGCGCACATACAATCCGCTTTTCGTTTATGGCGGCGTCGGTTTGGGCAAGACCCATCTCATGCAAGCCATCGGCCAATTCGTCTGGGCGAAAAGGAAAAACGTGAAGGTGATCTACCTCTCGAGTGAACTGTTCATTAACGAGTTCATCGACGCGATTCAGCACAGTAATTTGGTCAAATTCCGGAAGCGTTATCGTCAGGCCGACCTTCTTTTGATCGACGACATTCAATTTCTCGGTGGCAAGGAGAGATCGCAGGAGGAATTTTTCCATACGTTCAATACGCTTTTTGACGGACATAAACAGATCGTTCTCTCCAGCGATCGGCCCGCTTCAGAAATCGCGAATCTGGAGCACCGCCTCGTATCCCGGTTTGAATGGGGACTAACCGCCGAGCTTCAGCCGCCGGACATCGAAACGCGCCTCGCCATTCTGAGAAAAAAAGCGAACGCCATGCAGATCAGATTGCATGAAGACGTTTTTCAATTTCTCGCCACTCGCATCCGGACCAACGTGCGTCGCCTGGAAGGGGCGCTCATGCGGGTCGCTTCCTTTGCATCTCTCAGCGGCAAGGAACTGACAAAGGAAGTGGTGGAGCATTTACTAAAGGACATTCTGCAGGAAGAAGGCCGGCAATCGATCACCATCGAACAGATTCAACGCCGCGTAGCAGAACACTTCGACGTGCGGCTTGCAGATATGACGAGCAAGCGGCGACCTGCCAGCATTGCATTTCCACGACAAGTAGCGATGTATCTGGCGCGCGAACTTACGAAGGCATCCTTGAATGAAATCGGCGACGCGTTTGGCGGACGCGACCATGGCACTGTGCTGCACGCCTGCAAGCTGGTGAAAAAACGAATAACCGAGCAGGACAACATTCGCCAGACGATCTCGTACATCGACAGCTCCCTCCAGCGGTAGGGGCCGCATCGCGTGCAAGCCTACAAGGGACAGAGATGAGAGATTGCGGTTGCCGAATAAAATCGAAGGCTTTACATCTTAGGCTGCTTGCTGCTCACCATGAAATTTAGCGTTACCAAGGAAAAACTGCTCGAAGCCCTGCAACAGGTGCAAAACGTAGTGAGCACGCGCACAACGCTGCCGATTCTTTCCAACGTTTTGCTACAGGCTAACGAAACCGAATTGCATCTGACAACCACCGATCTGGACGTTGGGGTGCGGGGCACTTGCGAAGCGCACGTGGACAAGGCAGGAGCCACCACACTTCCAGCACGGCGTGTTTTCAACATCATCCGCGAACTGCCGTCGAGCGAAATTCAGGTCGATGTCGATGGAAAAAATGCCGCATCTATCCGGAGCGGCCAAAGTTTCTTCAAGATTCTCGGTTTGCCCGAGGATGAATTTCCGCCTCTGCCAAAATTTGAAGGCGCAAAAGTGGTGACGATGCGGCAGAAAGATTTGCGCGACGGCTTGCGCAAAACTTCCTACGCGATTTCTACCGATGAAACCCGTTACGTGCTCAACGGCGTCCTGTTCAGTTTTAAGGACAACAAGGTAACGCTGGTTGCAACCGATGGGCGGCGCCTCGCCATGGCGGAAATCGAACTGGAATTCCCGCGAAGCCATGAATCGGACCTGATTATTCCGACCAAAGCGGTCACGGAATTGCAGCGTCTACTTACCGATGACGGCGACGTGAAGGTGAGCATGGCCAACGGCCAGATCGCATTCGATCTGAACAAGACGCTGTTGGTCTCAAAATTGATTGAAGGCAATTATCCGAACTATCGCCAGGTCATTCCAGGCGAAGCGAAAGAGCGCGTAAAACTAGAGCGCGAAATGTTTTTGAATTCATTGCGGCGCGTTTCACTTCTGGCCAGCGACAAGTCGCACTCGGTTAAGCTGAATTTCAGCAAGAATAATCTCGATATAACCGCGAACACGCCGGAGGTCGGCGAAGCGAAGGAATCGCTCGCTGTGCCGTACAAGGGGCGTGAGTTCTCCATTGCGTTTAATCCGGAATTTCTGATGGCGCCGCTGCGCGCTCTTACAGAGGACGAAGTCTTTCTCGATCTGATCGACGAGATGAGCCCCGGCGTTGTGAAAATTCAAACGCCATTCCTCTACGTTATAATGCCGATGCGCATCAGCTCCTAAGCCGTCTTAGGGAGCCCGGCGCTGCGGCATTGCCGACTGAACCATCATTAGTTCGGTGACGTTCTCCGGAGTGAGCAAGCCGACCAGTCGTTTCATGCGATCCAGCACGGGGACCGCCGGACAATCGGACTCTTGCATGATACGAAAGGCATCCTCGAATCGTGTGCCGGTCGTGACCGTTGGAATGTCGCGTCGCATCACATCGCCTACGCGAAGTGTGGGATCGTGTTTGCGCAAGGCCGAGATGAGATCATGACGGGTTAATAAGCCGGCGACGTTCCCGGTTTCGTCCATGACCGGAAAATCGTGCTGCGAAGTCGCAAGCAGTGCGTCGACTGCTTCTTCGAGCGTCGCATCTGCTGCCAGGGTGCGGAACTCGCGTACCATTGCGCTGGAAACTGGAAACCGGCGCGAGACATCTTTCATTTGCGCCAGCGCTGCCTCTTGTGAGGCGCCGATGTAAACGAATAACGCAACGAAGATTAACATAAACCAGTTCGGGTTGACCAAGCCGATGAAACCGAACACGAACGCAAATCCCTGCCCGACAGTCGCGGCGACTTGTGTGGCGCGGGCATAGCTCAGACGCGTGGCGAGCAGTGCGCGCAATACGCGGCCGCCATCCATGGGAAATGCCGGCAGCAGATTAAACAGAAGCAGCACAACGTTCATTGTGAACAGCAGATCAGGAATGCTGGTCCGGGTGGTGGGCGGATAATCCCACGAACCGCCGCCGATGAACGCACCGAGCGCGATCAGCGCCGTCACAGCAGGACCTGCAGCCGCTATGACCAGTTCCTGCACCGGCTCGTCCGGAATGCGTTCCAGCCGCGCCACACCGCCTATGGGCAACAACGTGATATCAGGCGTATTGATTCCGAAAGCTTTCCCCGCCAAAGCGTGTCCGAATTCGTGTAACACCACGCATGCGAACAACAACAGAATGAACGAGACGCCGCCGACGGCTGCGGACGAGCCGCCCTGCGTATAATAGGCGAATGCGATCCACGCGATCAGCAGCAGAAAAGTGATGTGCATCCGCAATTGGATCCCGGCAACGCGAAGAATCGGAATCGACCAGCCCATGCGAATATTGTCCTCTCTGATTAAATCACGCGCCAGCGCTGTTTCACGGTTCAATTGACTCCATGCAGCCATTTGACGTTGCAATCGTCGGCGGCGGGCCTGCCGGATCGAGCTGCGCCGCGTCTTGCGCCATGACCGGCTTGCGAACGCTCGTGCTCGACCGGGAGAAATTTCCGCGCGAGAAGGTGTGCGGCGACTGTTTGAATCCCTCGTGCTGGGCTGTCTTGGAGCGGCTCGCCCTCAGGGAGAAAGTGCGGGATTTGCCGCATTCAAAACTACGTTCCGTCGCCTTCATCGCGATCGATGGGCGCGAGGTGACAGTCGATCTTCCGTCGGGTGCCGACTGCGAGATCGCCGTGAAACGCAGTCTCTTTGACGAATTACTTTTGAAGCGAGCCCGCGAGCTCGGCACGGAGGTTCACGAGCAAATCACGGTGACCGGATTACGCAGAAACGATCACTGGAACATTGAAACTGCTTCGGGCGATTCTTTTCAGGCTCGGATATTAATCGGTGCGGATGGACGCAACTCTACGGTGGCCCACTTGTGCAATTTGTTGCCGCGCCCTGCGCGCGAACGCGTGGCGTTACAGGCGCATATTCCGTTGCCGCGAGGCTTTGGGAACCGAATCGTTCTACAATTCTTACGCGAGGGTTATTCTGGCCAGGCTCCAGTAAATGAGACCCAGTTGAATCTCTGCCTCGTCGGCACACCACCGACAATCTCCAGGTTACGCCGGTGGGCGGAGTGCCAATTTCATCTCCCCGCCAATCAAAGCTGGCGTACGATCACACCGCTAACCCGTTCGCCCGTGCCTTCGGCTCATGAGAATTTGTTTTTCATCGGGGACGCAGCTCGAGTGGTCGAGCCGTTCACCGGCGAGGGAATTTATTACGCTCTGCGCTCCGGCGAGCTGGCCGCGGTCGCGGTCGCGAAAATTCTTCGTGGCGAGGATCGAGATTCAGCGTTGCGCGAATTTAATCGCGCTTACGCCCAAATGTACGGGGGCCGATTATGGATAAATCGACTTGCTCGCGCGGCGGTCTTGCGGCCGCAGTTCGGTTCGTTCTTTGTTCATACGGCCCGACTCAATCCGTCGATATTGAAATTGCTGACCGCTAAGATTGTGTCAGCAAGTTAACAAGCTTTCACAATTTGCCTTGAATTTGTCGAACTCATCAGAGCGATTGCTTTGCCGCTTTCACGGTGTTCGCCATCAGCATCGCGATCGTCATCGGCCCAACGCCGCCCGGCACAGGTGTAATCGCCATCGCTTTTTTCGAGACTTCGTCGAACGCAACGTCACCAACTAGCCGGTACCCGCGCTCACTTGTCGCGTCTTCGACTCGATTGATTCCAACGTCGATGACCACCGCATTCTCGCGAATGTGATCGGCTTTCAAAAATCCAGCTCGTCCAATCGCAGCAACAACAATGTCGGCCGAGCGCGTAATCTCCGCGAGATTGCTGCTGCGCGAATGCACGACGGTCACTGTCGCGTTGCCGTTCTTGTTTTTTTGCATGAGCAGCAGTGCCAAAGGCTTGCCAACGATCATGCTGCGCCCGATGACCACAACGTGGGCGCCATTGATCTCAATAGCGCTATCCAGAAGCAAACGTTGCACGCCGAGAGGTGTGCACGGCACAAATCCGCTCGCGTCTTCGAGAACGAGCTTGGCCACATTTCCCGGATGAAATCCGTCCACATCTTTCCGCGGATCTAATGCGCGCACGATTGCTACTTCGTCGATATGCTCGGGCGGCGGCGACTGAACAAGAATGCCGTGAATGGTCGAGTCGCGGTTCAATTCTTCCACGCGCGCAAGCAGTTCACTCTGCGTGGTTGAAGCGGGCAGTTCCAGTTTCACTGAGTGCAGGCCAAGTTCACGGCACATTTTGTCTTTCGAGCGCACATAGGCGCGAGAGGCTGGATCATCCCCAACGAGAACTACGGCAAGACCCGGTGTTACACCTTTTGCTTTCAGTTCTGCAATGTCAGTGCGAAGACGAGCGTAAACTTTCTCCGCAACAGCGCGGCCATCGATAAGTTTTGCCATAGATGAACGGGAACCGTGCCTGCGAGTACGCGCAGCGCAAGCTCGCTTTGCTCTGGCCGCTAGCGCATGTCAACCAGCGACATCATCAGGTTCTGCACCCGGAGGCGTTCGGCCTCGAATTCCTCAGGCGTGCCAGTCGGGTTAACGCAATGCGGCTGACTGATCAGCACGCGCACCCTGGAAAACGGTTGCGGGATGATGAAGCGGTCCCAGCTTCCCAGCCGCCAGCAGCGCGAATACTCCAGGTTCATTGGCAACACCAATGCACCGGATTTCTGGGCGAGAAAAACGATGCCCGGTCCGAGTTCGTAAACCGGTCCACGTGGACCGTCGGGTGTGATGACCACGTCACGCCCCGACGCAAGCTCCTGGGTAAGCTGAAGAATTGCGCTCGCGCCCAGACGCGAGCTGGAGCCGCGAATCACATCGTAGCCAAATCGGTGAATCGCCTCCGTCAGCAAATCGCCGTCGCGGCTGGCGCTAATTAGCGCGGCACCAGGACGATTTGGAAAAAAACGCCGCAAGACCAGGGGGAAAATGAGCAACCGATTGTGCCAGAGCGCGCCGATGTAATTCTTTGTCACCGGTTTCCCGAGGATGCCCGCACGGTCCTCAATCTCGTAGCGCAGTGTACGTTCCCAGACCCGCAACAAATGAACTCCAAACGCGATCAGCCACCGCGCAAGCCTACCTTCGATCTTCAACTTTTCCGGCGCGACGTTTTCGCCGACCCCTTTTTTTCTCCCCAACGATATACACCCTGGGTGGGTAACCCGATTTGGTCCAGGATGCGCCAAACCACTGTGTCGACAACAGCGGTGACGGAATCAGGTCGACTATAAAAGGAGGGAACGGCTGGAAGAACAATCGCGCCCGCCTCAATCAAAGTCACGATGTTGCGGGCGTGAATCAAATTCCACGGCGTCTCACGGGGGACCAGAATCAATTTTCGTCGCTCCTTCAAGAATACATCCGCCGCGCGCAAGAGGACGCTATCGCTGGAACCGGAAGCGATTCGCCCCAGCGTGGCCATGGAACAAGGTACGATTACCATTGCATCGAAACGCGCCGATCCGCTCACAAATGGCACGTTCATATCACTTTCTGGATGGTGCGAAACTCCAGCCGGAATTTTGAAAGCATCGAGTTCATGCTTCGCCACCTCCCGCGCGTGCGAACTCATGACGAGATGCACCTCGTTCGCCGCGCAATCGATTTGCTCAAGCAAGCGTTGCAGATAGATCGCTCCGCTTGCACCGGTTGCGGCGATTACGAGTTTCATTTTTGCCTTTCTGTCATTTCGAGCGAAGCCGAAGGCGAAGTCGAGAAATCTCTGAACCTTCCGTAAATCAGCCAAAGATTCTCGACCTCTCTCGACAAAATTGAGAAGGACTCGAGTTTCATTAACACTGGGCTTCAGCCCAGTGATTCCCGCAGCAACGCGCAATGAAGCCGTTTCAACGGCTTTGTCCAGAATGCGAGTGCAAGAAAGCTGTTGAAACAGCTAAGGAGAACCACTTTCAGGGCGCCCGGCCTAAATCGGGTATTACTGAGAAGTCACGGTTTTGACAAAAATGGGCAAGTCGGCACGCACATCCACTCAAAGCGAACCAAGTCGCTTGCGCTGCCTTTCTTCTTCAACGAAGCGTTTCGATTCGATGCAGAAACACACGCTGACGGGAAATATCAAAACGCACCGGGCGTTTCGGTCCAGAATTCTCGGGAACCGGCGCGATGTCCTGGTGTATCTGCCGCCGGGATACCGCCGATTTTCGCGAAAACGTTACCCCGTGTTGTACTTACACGATGGACAGAACGTTTTCGACGCAGCGACGTCGTTTGCCGGCGTGGAATGGGGCGTGGACGAGACCGCCGAACGGCTTATCCGCACCAGAATTATAGAGCCGCTTATTGTCGTAGCAGTCGCAAACGTTGGCGAAGACCGCATCCACGAATATACGCCGACGCCGGGGGTAATCGAAACAAAGGGAAGAAGGAAGAAGCGGAGCCGGGGCCTGGCGCGTCTTTATGGACATTTTCTCATTGAAGAACTCAAACCTTACATCGACCGAAAATATCGAACCAAACGCGATCCGGAATTCACAGGGATCGGCGGATCGTCTCTCGGTGGCCTTGTCACGCTCGCGATTGGGCTTTTGTACCCCGAGGTGTTCCGCCGGCTAATGGTGATGTCACCATCCGTCTGGTGGGATGATTTCGCCATCTATCGTCTGGTCGATTCCATTGAACGAAAGCCGCCCCTAAAAATTTGGGTCGACACTGGGACAGCCGAGCCGGGCTGGGACCAAACTCGCGAGCTATGCAAACGCCTCGTCGAGAAAGGCTGGAAGCCGGGCAAGGATCTCCTTTACATGGAAGCCGACCACGGCGATCACAGCGAAGCAGCCTGGGCAGGGAGAGTCGAACCGGCGCTGCGCTTTTTGTTTCCAGTCGGAAGATGACGCTGTAGCCGTTCCCTGTGGGAAGCGTGAACCGATATTGCTTCTCTTTGCGTCGCCCACAGAGGCGACGGCTACGATCCTGCAGTCGGAGGCGGCGACGGATTCGGTGGCAAAGGTTCCGGCGGCGGCGTAGGCGACGGCGGGGCTGGTCTCGGCGGTGACGGCTTCTCCGGCATGGTGTTCTATTTAGAGAATCGCTTCTACTGCAGTGGTTTGCCGTAGACCTGATAAACGCGAACAACGCCGCCTACAAAATCCCAATCCTTTTCATAGGAGAAAGCGCGATCGTGTGAAGACCAGGTGAGATCGCGCGGCGACTCTGAATGATTAGGATCGTACACGAGATAGTGATCAACCCCGGGATTGGGCGATGAAGATTTCAGCTTATAAATCAAAACTGAGTGATTGATGCTGAATCGGGGATAAGTGGTAAGGAATGCCACGAACTGCTCCCCGCGCGCCAAAGCAGCGTTCAATTGCGCGTGAGTCCGTTCCTGGTAGCCTTTACCATCTTGAAACATCATTCGGGCATTGCTGATTCGAAAGTAACTCGGCCAGCCATGTCCGATGTTTAATTGCACGAGTTCGCGACGGGCCTTGCTCATCTCCTTCAGGTCCTTGTATCCCGGAAAAACAATTCGTTGATTTTCCGACAATGGCTCCGCCCAGGCCGCCTGCCGTGTCACAGCGCGAACCCGGGCGGCTAGCGACGCGTCATCCAGCGGTTTATTTCGCGGCTCGAACCGCGCAAATTTTTTGAATTGCATGGCCGTCCGGGACATCACAAAGCAGTGACGATTATATGCGTCTTGCTTCGTCGCTGACGCTTTTCGCAAGGAAGCGTGTCCTTCGTGATACTCGAACACCGTTTGATTAGCGAAAGCGAACGTGTCTCGATGAAAACGGAATTCGGAGGCGGCATTGTCGGCGCGCGCGAACGTGACAGCGGCAAGAATACCGAGCCAGCAAGCTCCCACTGATTTGCCCCTAGTCCCGAACATCACATCAAACGCGAACCGGGACCGTAACCGTTTTTCCTTCCGAAAACACACCCAGACGCCGAAATTTCTGATATCGCCTCTCCAACAATTCCGCCACAGGAATCCGGGAAATTCGCTCCAGGTTCCGGCGTAACGCCTCCCCAAGATTCGCAGCCGTCGAATCATAATCGCGATGCGCGCCGCCCTCGGGCTCGGGAATGATTTCGTCAACCACCTCGAGTTTCAAAAGATTTTGCGCAGTCAATTTCAGCGCCTCGGCAGCTTCAGCAGCGTGACGCCGATCTCTCCACAAAATCGCGGAACATGCTTCCGGACTAATCACTGAGTAGTAAGCATTCTCCAAAATCAGCACGTGATCTGCGACCCCGATGCCGAGCGCACCTCCCGAACCGCCCTCGCCAATAACCGCGGCAATTACTGGAACGCGCAACTTCATCATCTCGCGAAGATTTACGGCAATTGCCTCTGAGATGTGGCGCTCCTCTGATCCGATACCTGGAAAAGCGCCTGGTGTATCGATCAGGGAAATCACGGGCATCCCGAATTTTTCGCCAAGACGCATCAATCGCAGCGCCTTGCGGTAGCCCTCCGGATGTGCGCACCCGAAATTGCGCATCACGTTCTCCTTGGTGTTGCGTCCTTTTTGGTGAGTAATAACGACGCAACGCTGGCCGCCAAGCATTGCCATCCCGCACGGCATGGCGCGATCGTCGGCAAAGCGGCGGTCGCCGTGCAATTCCATCCAGTTCGTAAAACAACGGTGAATGTAATCGAGCGCGAACGGTCTTTGATTGTGCCGGGCAATTTGGACCCGCTGCCAGGCCGTCAGATTGTGATAAACGTGGCGGCGCGTTTCCCGAAGCTTTACCTCTAGTTCTTTCACCGCAGAGCCGAGGTCGACGTCGTGCTTTGTGGAATGACTCTGCAAATCCTGCAGGCGCCGTTCCAATTCAAAGATCGGCTTTTCAAAATCGAGCGGTTGCCATTCCATGATCGGGTAAAACGGTTACAAGATTAAAAGGGTTACAAGATGTGCTCGCCAGATCGGATCAAATTGAGCTCCATTGTAACTCTTTTAACCTCTTCTCTCAGTCAATAATCGTCACAGAGGTGCTTTTGTTTACAAGCGTGCTCAGCTCCTCGAGATCAACCGCGGCGAGCCCGAGACCAGTCGGCGGGGGCGGTTGGTCGAGATTGGGATGCGTTGCATCCGCCACGGCGTACAACGTGTACGCTGTCGCTCCAGCCAACCTGATCCACTTTGTGCTGGCCAAATACTCCTTGCTGCCGAGGCCAACGCGTTTGCCGCCTTTCCAAGCCATCGTTTCGGCAACCTTCGCATTAATTTTAGCTGGCTGTTTCTGCGGCAGCTTTGCCTCGCGAACGTGATATTGCTTGAAAAACGCGCCGTGGTTCAACAGCACGACCAGATTCGATTTGCGTTGGATTACCATCGAGAAATCGGGATGCGAAATGAGCAGCTTGTCGCCAATCCGCAGCATGGTGCCGCTCATATTGTTCATTCGCATGATCATCTCCGGTGTCGTCTTCAGCTTGCGCGCAATCTTCGCCAGCACGTCCCCGGGCTTCACAATGTATTCGACTTTTTCGGGAGACGGCTGGCGTGATAGCAAGATTTGGGCGTTCACTTCCCCGAGGATATCTTTGGCTTCATCGAGGTGTTTTCCATTGGGATATTTTTGGATGAAAGTGACAAACGCATCACGCACTTCGGTGAGTTTTCCATCCTGGCGCAGTTTAACCGCCGCTTCAAAATCCGGCAGGCTGACGTCTACTGCAGGCGGCGGAGTGACTTCTCCGCGCTGTTCTTTTTTCACTTCGATTTCTTCTTTGACGAAGGTGTTGTAACCAAACCAGGCAGCGCCCCCGAAAATCGCCAGGGCTAGCAGCAGGACGAAAAGCCATTTCATGACCGGGTTACAGGATACAGTTAATGCGTTGAAGCGCTGAAACGTTTAAGCGTCAACGCTTAACGGCTCTCTGCTTTAGCCCTGCTCGGGTTCGCTTCCGGGGAAGAACCGATGCCAAAGGCGTCCAATTGAAGGCTCTTCCCGGTTTGTCCATGTAAAGTGGCAATCCTGACAGTAAAATTCCTTCGGAACAATTTTCATGGCGCAAAGCAAACCGACGAGTGCGGGGGTCAAAAATTTCCGCGTCATCTGGGGATACTCGATATTTGAAGAGTTGCATTGCGGGCAACGAATCAGGGCAGCGGAAATGTCTGGATCAGTCGATTCCCATTCAATCATCAGGCTTTGCGCCTTTTCGAAATCATTATCGTCCACCATCACTTTAGCGTTCGCCTGAGGTTTGGACATGAACCCGAATTCCTGCAACGCCCCTTCATTGTGAACGTCGGCCTTGATCCCTGAATCCTGAAAACGACGTTTAAGCTGACGCGCTTTGGCGGGCTCATTAAACGTGGCAATGGTCACCATAAAGTCTCCTTCATGCGCGGCGGCATACGTCTCTGATCAAACATCAAATCGTCGCCGAGCGCAAGATTTTGACATCAGCGGGATTTGCCGGTTGGTCGCTATAGCCTGCGCTTTCCTCAGCGCGCGTCGAAATTGAGCGTCGCCTGGGGACAGCCGATGGAACAGCGCTCAATGCGCCGGAGGTGGGAACCATTTGTAAAGCATTAAATAGACGAGAACGCCGGTGACAGAGACGTAGAGCCAAATTGGGATTGTCCAACGCGCAATCCGCTTGTGCCGGTCCCATCGGCGACGAAAAACCGGAACCAGCGTCAAAACAACCAGGGGAAGCGTCACGAAGGCCAGTAGAACGTGCGAAGCGAGCATCGGAAAGTAGAACGCCGCCAGCCACCCGGTGTATCCGGAAGATTTCTCGCCAACGTGCGCATGATAAGTGACATAGCCAATCAGAAAACAGACCGACGATGTGAGCGCGATGATCATGCACACCATGTGACGACGCCAGGCGCCGCGCCGGATGAAGTACCAACCCGTAGAAATGAAAATGGTGCTCACCAGATTAAACGTGGCATTGATGGCAGGCAGGTCGGAAGTTGAAATCACGTTAAAGCGGCTGAACCGTTAAGCCGTTAAGTTGGTCTATCCCTCCGACGCTTCAACGGTCTAACCGCCTTATTACGCATGCCCGTCGCTTTGGAACAACCAGAGATTCATTATTCCGCACAGCGACCACGGTTGCGTCGGGCGCGCCGCGTTCTTGCAATTGTTATTCGTCTAACAATTCTCGCAGCCATCGTCGCAATCTTCGGCGGCGGTTATTATCTCGCACGACGGGGATTTGGGCGTGAATGGCGGACCCGGGTCGTCGAAGAGCTACACAAGCGCGGCGTCGAAGCCCATATCGGGCGGCTAACGCTGGACCCGTTCCGCGGTCTGGTCGCGAGAAACGTAAGGATCTTCGATTATAGAAACCGGGAGACCATGCTGGCGGTGATCAGCGAAGTCTCCCTCGACATTAATTATGCCGCGCTCATCCATCATGAACCGTTTCTCAACGCGCTGGATGTGCGCGACGCGCAGATCAGGTTTCCAATTAAAACCGCCGAAGGAAAAGCCAGTGGCGCGCAACTGACTAACCTCCGCGCCCACATCTATTTTCCGCCGGAACAGATTTACGTTAGTCAGGCCGAAGGAATCTTCTGTGGAATTCGCCTGTCAGCGAGAGGCCAATTGATCAAGCGCGCCGATTACCAGGCGTTGGCAACCATCACCCCGGAAGAATGGCAAGAGCGATTGTCGCTAGCGCAGCGTGTGGTCAGTGAACTGCAAAAATTTAGTTTCCCTGCAGGACCCCCCTCTTTGCAGTTGAAGTTTAGCGGGGACATCGCAGACCTCGAAAATGCCAGGGTCGAAGCCACGTTGCGCGGCGAAAAATTACAACGGGGAAGCTATGAAATAGATAATCTCTCCGCCGCGGCTGAATGGAACAACCAGCGGTTGAATATCGCGCACTGTGAATTGAGTGATGGCACAGGGAGCTTTCGCCGGTCGCGGCGAATGGAGTCGGGAAAGCAACGCCGCCAAATTTCAGATTCACAGCACGTTGAATTTGAAAGCTTTTTTCAATGCTTTCGGCGTTGGTGAACCGATGGCGGACGTGGAATTTCAGTCGCCGCCTCTGCTTGAAATCACCGGCTTGATAAACTTTGCCAACGGGAAGTTCCAACCGGACATAGTTGGACACGCTGCCGTTGGCCAGTTCACGTACAAGAAAGTGCCGTTTTCTGAGCTCAGCGCGGATTTTTCGTGGGATGGCGGCCGCACTTTGGTCCGGGAGCTGCGCGTCCGCCACCAGACCGGCCAACTCAGGGCGGACCTCTTCGACGCGTCGAACGATTTCCGGTTAAATCTTGAGAGCACCATATCGCCAGAAGCGGTGCGCCCGCTCGTTCCAGCCCAGACAAACGAGTTTCTGCGGGAATGGCAGTGGCAACGTTCGCCTGCAATTCGGATGACAATTCGCGGCACAGATCGGGATCCCGGGAGTTGGCAGGGCGACGGCACAGTCACCCTCGGCCGCACTCGGTTTCGCGGCACATGGATGAACAGCGCCAACGCAAAGGTCCATTTCGCAGATGGCGCGGTTACTTGGGAAGATATCCAGGTCGCCCGGAACGAAGGCACCGGTTCTGGCGGTTTCACATACGATTTCAAAAAACATGAAGTGCCGAATTTCGAACATCCGCAGCTCATTGTACCCGGCTGAAATAATTTTCTGGGTGGACCCGAAGACTTCGAAAACTGTAGCCCCTTACAAGTTTCGTCGGCCACCGAATGTCGTCGCGAACGGCGTTTACCAGTTTCACGGCGGCAAAAACACGCGACTGGAGATCAAGGTCGATGGGACAGGTGGAATGGACTACATGTTTCTTGGCAAAACGCTGCCGTTCGATCGCATCTCGGCGCGATTGCTCTTCACGAACGACCATCTGCAAATTAGCGATGTTCGCGGCGATCTTCTCGCCGGCACGCTGCGCGGAAATGCTGACATATCGCTGGCACGAAACGATCCACGTTACCGCGCGAACCTGTCGGTAAACGAAATCAATTTCCCGCGCCTGACCGACTTGTATTTCAACTACAAGACTTCGCAGGGCCTGTTACGCGGCACATACGAATTTAATGGGATGGGCAATGATTGGCGGACGATGCGAGGCGACGGAAAAATTGAAGTAAGTAACGGGGATGTTTTCGCCATACCAATTTTTGGGCCGTTGTCAGGAATTTTGAATCACATCGTGCCGGGAAGCGGATATAGCATTGCTCATAAGGCCGACGCCAAATTCACTGTCGAGAACGGCACCATTCACACCGAAGATTTCGAGGCCGCTGGGTCTCTCTTCAGCATGCTTGGCAACGGCGACCTTCATTTTCTCGACGACAAACTCGATTTCAATCTGCGGCTGGACATGAAAGGGCCCGGCATAGTGCTCACGCCGATGTATAAACTTTTCGAATACGCCGGCGAAGGCAGCCTCAAGAAGCCAGACTGGCATCCGAAGCGGTTCTAAAGAGAGCGTGATAAAAGAAGAAAATGGGAAACAGCGAAACGGCGAACGGGCGTCTTCTCCGATTCCCCCACTCACCGATTCGCCGTCCCAACCTCTTTTAGGCGCCCACATGTCCATCAGTGGCGGGGCGAGCATGGCCATCGAACGCGCGCGATCGGTCCGGTGCACCGCAATGCAAATCTTCGTGAAAAACAATATGCAATGGTTTGCCAGACCGCTAACCGGCGAAGAAATCCATGCTTTTCTTAATCACGTCCAGCGTGGTGAGTTGTCATCGGTGTTTGGCCACGCCAATTACCTCATCAACCTCGCCACAACGAATCCGCAATTTCACGCTAATTCCATCCGAGCGCTCGCCGAAGAACTGGTCCGCGCAGATCAACTTGAACTCCCGTTTTTGGTGATGCATCCCGGTGCGCATCTTGGTGCGGGCGAAGAAGCCGGTTTGAAAAAGATCACTCATTCAATCGACGACGTTTTTCGGAGAATTCCAAAAGTGAAAACGAGAATCGCACTCGAAATTACAGCCGGCCAGGGTTCGTGCATCGGTCATCGTTTCGAGCATCTTGCGCACATCATCGCGAACGTGAGCGAACCGGATCGGTTGCGCGTGTGCCTCGACACCGCGCATCTTTTCGCGGCGGGTTACGACATAGGCAGCGAAACGGGAGCGAGAAAGACGTTTCGCGAATTCGATCGCGTCATTGGTCGCGATCGTCTTGTTGCAATTCACGTTAACGATTCGAAGACAGCCCGGGGTTCGCGAGTAGACCGACACGAGCATATCGGCAAAGGCCGGATCGGGCTGGACGCTTTTCGCTTCCTCATGCGAAGTCCGCGATTCAGCAAAATCCCGAAGGTACTGGAAACGCCAAAAGGCAAAGATCTGCGAGAAGATGTGATAAACCTCAAGAAACTGCGAGCACTGGCGAATAAGTCAGCATGATTCGTTAAAACGGTACACCGTTACAACGGATCCCTTTGTAACTCTTGCGACTCTTTTAACGATTTAACGTGGCGAAGCCACTCACTTGATGAACCTGATCGTGAAAGGATACTGATAGAACTTTCCTTCGCCCGCCTTAACCGATGCGATAATGACCAGCACGGTATTCAGCACCCAGAGCGCTATCAAGATTGGAATTCCGATCAGGAAGATGCAGAGAATTGCGGCAATCGCGTCGTAAATCAGCATCGAGATCTGGAAATTCAACGATTCCTTTCCGTGAGCATCGATCTCAGGCGAGTCTCCGCGTTTTATCAGCCATACAGCAAGCGGACCTAAAATGTGGCCGAGAAAATGAAAGAACAACCCCAGCAGTGCGCTGGCGTGGCACAAGACGCACCACGTTCGAACATCAGAGGAAGTGGATGGAGTCGGCGGTGTTTGTGGATCCATGTGCAAACTTTCGTTCAAGGACAGGCTGCTTGCCAGCAGAACAGGCAGAAAAAATACACGGCTACGCTGATTTCACCCGCTCGATGTGGGCGCCAAGTTCCTGCAGTTTTTCGTCAAGATGTTCGTAACCGCGGTCGATGTGATACACGCGGCTGACTTCTGTGACGCCATTTGCTTTTAGTCCTGCCAGCACCAGCGCAGCAGACGCGCGCAAATCACTTGCCATCACCGGCGCGCCGAGAAGGCTGTCCACTCCTTGAATCACCGCAGTGGCGCCTTCCAAATGGACCTCGGCTCCCATGCGTTTCAGCTCAGCCACGTGCATGTAACGCTGTGGAAAAACGTTTTCAGTAACTGAACTCGTTCCTCTATTCGTGGAAAGTAGCGCGCACATTTGTGCCTGCATGTCAGTCGGAAAACCAGGATACGGCTCCGTAACGATTTCCAATGCGCTGGCATCGCCGTTGGGCAGGACGGAAATGGAATCGGCTGCGACATCCACAGCATAACCACACTTTGCAAGCGAATCGGTGACGGCACGCACGTGTTCGGGCTCAACGCGTTTAACTGTCACTCCATCTCCGGCGATTGCGCCTGCTACCAGAAACGTGCCTGCTTCAATCCGGTCCGGAATAACGCGGTGTTCCACGCCATGCAATTCATGCACGCCCTCGATCACGATCCGGCCCGTGCCCGCACCTTCGATCTTCGCGCCCATCTTGTTGAGGAAATTTGCCAGGTCTACGACCTCGGGTTCGCATGCTGCTCCTTCGATGACGGTCACCCCGTCGGCCAGGACAGCTGCCATCATTACATTGTCTGTGCCGAGCACAGTCGGACCGAATTGACCTTTCATGTCGATCTGTGCCGAGCGCAGTTTAGGCGCAAAAACCTTGATATCACCGCCTTCCACACGCACCGCTGCGCCGAGGGCTTCAAAGCCTTTCAGATGCAGATCAATCGGTCGATCGCCAATAACGCAGCCACCAGGCAACGCGACGCTGGCTTCTTTGCAGCGCCCCAGTAACGGTCCCAGAACACAGATTGATGCGCGCATTTTCCGGACGACATCGTACGGCGCGACACAGTGGATCTTCTCGGCGGTCACGGTCACTGTGCCGCTTGCGCGTTCCACCTGCGCACCGAGGTGAGCGAGAATTTGGAGCATGTAATTCGTATCGCTCAGGTCGGGCACGCCGTGAACGACACATGGCTCCCTGGTCAGCAATGTCGCAGCGAGAATCGGTAGCGAGGAATTTTTTGAGCCGCTGATCTTTATGGATCCGGAAAGGCGGCGACCACCATGTACGAGAATTTTATCCATACCTCGCGAACAAGAAACGTATCACACCCGAGTAATCTTTTTCCGGAAAAATGTCCCGATAATTCTTCTCCGCCAGCGCTGCCACCAGCGACTCGCTTTGCCCGATGCCGATCTCCATTGCAAGGATTCCGCCGGGCCGAAACCAAGATGCCGCCTGCGCAATCAATTGCCGCACCAGCTCGTCCCCGCGCGGGCCTGCGAAAAGCGCTGCTTCGGGGTCGTGCAACACTTCGAGAGAAAGCTTCTGCCGGTCCTCAGTCGAAACGTAGGGAAGATTTGCAACGATCAGATCGAAATTCGGCTGCACATTTTCAAATAAGTTGCTTCGCAGGAACCGCACACGATCTGCCAGGTTGAGCCGCTCAGCATTTTCGCGAGCAAGCAGGAGAGCATCTTCGGAAATGTCGACCCCAACGATCTCGGCTGTAGGAAATTCCGCAGCCAGAGTTAGCGCGATCACGCCACTGCCGGTTCCAACATCGACCAGGCGAGAAGATGCAATTTCGGATTTGAAGCGTGAAATCAGAAGCTCAACGAGCTGTTCAGTTTCAGGTCGCGGCACCAGTGCACGCTTATCGCACCGGAAAATGCGTCCGCAGAACTCGACCGTGCCGAGCAGATGCTGAAGTGGTTCGCCTGCACCGCGACGTTTCACTAATTCGCGCAATGGCGCCAGTTCCGATTCCGGTAACCGCCGCTCGAACTCCAGATACAAGTCAATCCGCTTCCTGCCCATAACATGCGCAAGGAGGTGCTCTGCGTTCAAACGTGGACTGTCAATATTGCGCTTCCGGAAATAGACCGTTGTCGATTGGAGGACCTCGAGCACAGTCATGGTGGCAACTTTAGGCGCAGAATTCGGCGCCTTTAGCCGTTTTGCATATCGTCAAAGCTACCGCTACGCCATTGCCCGGCTGATGGTCCAGGCAACTTCTTTGCCCGTGACGAACATGTGCGCATCACCGCCGCTTGGATTGATGATGTATTGACTGCTTTCCAAGTTGTGAAGATGGCCGGACCGCCAGCTGTAGCTGCCGCCGACGGCCAGCAGCCGATCAACACCTTGCGCAACTTCGCCGGGTTCCATTTTCTGTGCACCATTTCGTCCGAGGCCACCGAATTTATCGTTCGCGTCGCCAAAAGCAGATGCGACCGTGCCCGCTAAGCGTGAAGCAGCCGGATAAGCGATTCCGACGGCGCGATCGTTCGGCGTGTAAGTAACGACAATCGGACCTTTGATGCGCTGGTTGTCCACTACATTTCGAAAGAATCCATTCATCGATTTCGAAAAACTGTTGTGGGAAAAGGCGGCCTGCAAAAGCGACATGCTTTGTAATTTATCGGTCGTTGATACCGCGGCCGCAGCCGTCACCACCCGACAACCAAAGCTATGGCCCACCAGATGGATCCGCTGCACACTGTTGGCCAAGCGATCGAGCATCGGTCCCACGCCTTGCTGGCCCACTGTTCCGGCGCGCTTTTTCATTTCGTAGTACGCCAAATAATTCAGGAACCGAATCGCGCCGGCTTTGATTCCGGAGAAAATATCACCCAACCCAGCTGCGCCGCCGGTAGAAGTCGTTTTCGGATGAGCGCCAAGGGATGCCGCACCGCCTCCACCCCTCCCGCCCGAAGACACCAACGGAGTGGGCGTCTTTAGCTTTTCAAGCATCACCGATCCATCGAGCTTGAAAAAAAGCGCAGAATTGTCTTCCTCGTGCGCGGCGCTCTCGTCCAGCAAGCTCCGCAGCTCGTCTACAAATTTCCGACGCGCAGCGAGATCGCTCTCCAGTTTGCCTATCTGGTTCTTCGCAGAGGTAATTTTTTTCGCCGCCTTTTTGTCGAACATAGTCGCAATGACGTCGAGCTTGGCCTTGATCGTTTCCTCAGCTGCAGTGGAGCTTCCTCCGAATCCTGCGCCACCGCCGCGGGCTTGTTCTGCAACAGCAGCGTCAACAACGTCAGTGAATCTTTTCGAGGGCCAGATGACGCCCACAATCGCCATCTTTTTATTCTGAAGTTGATCAGATGCGACCGCTGCAAAGTTCGTGAACAAATCAGTGTAAAATTGCTCTGCTTGATCCTGGGTGTTATTCCACCCATGCGACGCAACAATAACGTCCGTCGTTCCGTCGGGCAGCTTGACTTCTTGTTTGTTCAAGGCCGCGCCGTCTTTATCAAAGATGGCGGCCACGTAAGGAATGCCTGCGATTTCATTCATAAATGCCGTTAATCATGTATTTATATAGACTGAATGGCGCGCATGAGATCAATCAATCCCGCGCCCTGAAAAGAGCGCTCCCGTTTTAGGTCGGTAGCTGCCCCTAGAAAAATCTGCTTCACCCGTTCGGGTTCGCCGATGAATTCTCGTCGCACGGAAAGAAAGGCGGCAATAACCCCGCTGACATGCGGCGCCGCCATGCTGGTCCCGCTGTCCTCGACGTATTCGCATTGTTTTCCTTCTGCTCGATCCATCAGCAACTTTCCCGTGGCGGCGGAGAGAATTTTCTCACCCGGCGCAACAACATCGGGCTTCATTCGTCCATCGCCAGTCGGGCCCTTTGATGAAAAATACGAGACACCATACACGTGCGGCATATCGCGATGCGTGGAGCCGACGGTAATGGCCAGTTCCGCGTTGCCTGGATCGTTGATTGTGACTTGCATTCCAGCGTTCGTTGTCCGCTGTTGTGCAGCCAGCGCGCCATAGCCGGTGTTGCCTGCCGCTACCACCACGACGACGCCCGATCGCACCAGGCGATTAATTTCAACACATAGAGGACTTTGTCCGCACGCAAACCATTCGGGATCGAAATCGTATCCGAGACTGATGTTAACTCCGTGGATTAAGTTCAGACGACCGTGCCCGTTCTTTTCCTGGATGTGCGCGATTGCCGCAATCAGATTGCTGACTTCGCCATTACCTTCGTCGTCAAGCACCTTCAGACTAACGAGGCGACAACGGGGAGCCATTCCACGTACCGAACTCAGCACAGCCTCGTGAGTCTCGACCGTAGGCGAATCGCCTGCTTCGTAACCCTTAACCGAACGGGTAACTGCGCGCATTTTCTGGGCCTGCGCTTTCGTCCCATCAGCCACTTGTTCTCCAGCCACAATTCCCGCCACGTGTGTGCCGTGTCCAAAACGATCGGTCAATGCAGCGTTGCCGCCCTTCGGAATATTGGACGTATCTGTAAAGTCGGCGTGGAGCGGAGAAGCGGTATCGACATTCCCGTGCAAAACAAAGTGCGGATGATTCGCATCGATCCCCGAATCCATGATCGCCCATGTGATATCCGCGCCGTGTGCACAGAACGAAGTCTGCGCCGCATCTGCTTTCACCGTCGAGAGCGACTTCGTAATGCAGGGTGAAATCTTAAAATCGGGCCAGATTCGGTAGATGGCACGAAAGCGATACAGCAACGCTGTCGCCGGTTGGGATGGGACCTTTTTACGTTTCTTCGGCTGAGTCGTTTTTTTGGCCGTCTTGGCTTGGGTCCCAGCGTTTTCAACGTCCAGTCGGACAACTTCGCGAATCACTTTACCGGTCAGACGGGCGAAGATGTATTGGTTGCTTAGGTCCGTCTTCTTATCTTGTACGCCTTGCTTTTTATCGTCCGGGGCGATTATGTCGACGGCGTTTTGGATTGCTTCTCGGATCCATTTTCGGCCCGCCTCACGGCCTTCGTCGTAATCAAGGTTAACGTCGATGATGACGGCATGGAGTTCATTGTCGTCCCTGTTGATTTCCTCCAGCAGCGGAATCGCGATAACGCTGCGGTCGAGAATCCGCGGGTCAAACCGCTTTATTCCATCTTCCTTTGGCCCTCGCCGATCAGATGCAGCCATAAAATTAACGCGACGGCGTCAAGGTGGGCAGTACAACAAACCGCCATCGTTACGTCAAGTGCCCTTAAGCAAAATGGCTGCGCCGATTACGCAGCAGCCGCTGATTGCTTCAATCGCTCAGCGACATCCGCGGCTTGCAGTGACTGGATCAATTCGGCAAGTTGACCCTCCATCACTCGATCCAAGTTGTACAGGGTGAGACCGATGCGATGATCGGTCACCCGGTTTTGCGGAAAATTGTAGGTGCGAATTTTTTCCTCGCGTCCGCCGGTACCGATCTGTCCCCTGCGTTGCGCGCTGTATTTCTCGGCTTCCTCGCGCTGCTTGCGCTCCAGCAACCGCGCTCGCAGAATCGACAACGCCCGCTCCTTGTTTTTAATCTGGCTGCGGCCGTCTTGGCAGCGAACAATCATGCCAGTCGGAATGTGCATTACCTGAACGGCCGAATCGGTCGTGTTCACGCCTTGACCGCCCGGCCCGCCCGCGCGCGAAACTTCGATCCGCAGGTCTTCCGGTTTTAACTCAACATCGATGTCTTCCGCCTCCGGCAACACCGCCACGGTTGCGGTGGATGTATGAATGCGGCCCTGCGCCTCGGTGGCAGGCACGCGTTGCACACGGTGCACACCGCTCTCGTAACGAAGTTTCCGAAAGACCGATTCGCCCGAAACTCGAAAGATCGCTTCCTTGAACCCACCCAGCTCCGATGGACTGGATTCGAGGTCCTCAGTTTTCAGTCCCGCCGCTTCGGCATAGCGATGGTACATCCGATAAAGGTCGGCGGCGAAGATAGCGGCTTCGCTGCCACCTGTCCCAGCGCGGACTTCCACGATCGCGTCGCGCTCTTCCGTTTGATCAGCCGGCACCAACGCGATCTGAACGTCGCGTTCGAGGTCCGAGACGCGTTTTTCGAGTTCTGGAATTTCATCGTCAGCCATGGCCGCGATTTCGACATCGCGCGACATCGCCAGCTCGCGGTTATCGTCTAATTGCTTGCGCGCGTTTTCAAGCGAGCGCGACTTCTCCAGCAAATCCTTCAGGTTCGCGTGTTCGCGCATACTCTCCTCGGCTCGTTTGCGATTATCGAACAGGCGCGGGTCCGCAATCTCGCGTTCGAGCTGTTCGAAGCGGTCGCGTTTGAGTTGAACCAGGGAATTTATGTCCATGAGGGCGTAGTGGCGGCTGTGCCAGCCACGGAGGAAGCCCCGAAAGCATTCGGGGCTCTACAAGAAGCTAAGCTTTCTTCTCAGCGCGAGCAGCTTTGGTGCTGCCGTAGCGGCGGGCAAATTTCTCGACCCGGCCCGCCGTATCGACAAACTTTTGTTCGCCAGTGAAAAAGGGATGACAAGCAGCACAAATGCCGATCTTAATATCGCGACGCGTGGAGCGAGTGTGATACACCGCGCCGCAAGCGCACACCATATCTGTTTCGTAATATTCTGGATGAATGCCTGCTTTCATCTTCTAAATAGAGCGCGGAATGTATTCGCGTCCGCCGGCTTTTGCAAGCGATGAAACACGGCGACCCACTGCTGCTCGCATGGCAGGAGACCATCTCGCGCAAAGGCGATGCGGCTGCCGTTTTCGATGCCGCTGGCAGGATCGCCCGCAGCTTTCGTGATGTTGAAGAGCACGCACGTGGTTTCGAACCCAAATTGGACCAGCTCGTCCGCGGAGCGGTCGTGGCTGTGCAGATTGGCAACCACGAAGATTGGCCAGCGATTTTCATCGCCTGTCTGCGCAAGCAATTGGTGGTTCTGCCGCTCGACCAGTCCATCGGGGCGCAACAACGCGATGCGGCCTTGGAGATTTGCCGTGCGACCGCTGTGATATCCGCCTCGTCCGCCAAAGCCTCGGCGAAGGAGAATGTCCCCACCAACAATTCTCCGCAGATCATTCCGCTGCGAACACCCGACATTGCAGCAGACTGGGGCGAAAATAGACCTTCGCTCTTGAAACTTACCTCGGGCACAACAGCAGCGCCCCGTGCAATTCGATTCCGCAGTCATCAGTTGCTGGCCGATTGCTATCAAATTTGCGAGACGATGGATATTTCAGAGAACGATCTGAATTTTGGCGTGATCCCGGTCACGCACTCGTATGGGTTCAGCAATTTGCTGACACCGTTGATCGCACGCGGTGTGCCGATGGTAATGAGCCGCGATGGAACGCCGCGGGCTGTTATCGCTGATCTTGCGCGCACTGGTGCGACTGTTTTTCCCGGAACGCCGGCTTTTTACCAGGCGTTCGGCGAGATTGGCGATGTGCCCACATTGCCAAAACTCCGGTTGTGCATTTCCGCTGGTGCGCCGCTCTCCAGCGCCGTCGCAAGAAAGTTTTTCACGAAATTCAAGCAGCCCATCCATTCTTTCTATGGCGCATCGGAATGCGGTGGAATTTGCTACGATCGCCAGGGCACAACCTTTGAGGACGGTCTTGTTGGCAAGCCGATGGAGGGAGTCGAAATCGATCTGCTCGATCCAATAGAGTCCGCCACGCGGATTCGCGTCCATAGCGCGGCAGTCAGCGACGGTTATTTTCCTGAGCCCGACAATCAAAAGCTTGGCAACGGTGTTTTCCTTCCGGACGATCTCCTCCAGCGACAAAATTCCGCGCTGAAGATCGTGGGCCGGATTTCGGACGTAATTAACGTGGCCGGAAAGAAAGTGAATCCGGCAGAAGTAGAAGCGCTTCTGGTACGCTTTAAGGGAGTGAGGCAGGCGGTCGTGTTCGGCCGTTCCACGGGCGCAGGATTACGAAATGAAGAAGTAGCGGCGTGTGTGCTGGCGTCGCCGGACGTAAGCGAAAACGATCTTTTACGATTTTGCCGCAATTCGTTGAGCGGATGGCAGGTGCCGAAACGAATCTTTATCGTCGACATGATTCCGACAAACGAGCGCGGCAAAATAAGCAGACGCGAGTTGGCGCGCCAATTCTCGGGTCGGGATGAGACTTCTCCATTGCGAACATTGGCCTCTTGATAAAGCCTTGATAAGGAGTTTGCTTACACGGGCAACAGCAGCCTGTAGGCCCAGCTACCAAAAAGCCCAAATGGACAGTTCGAACAGCGAAGAACGCGACCAGATCGATCGGCCACCCGGTCCGCGCGAAGACGAGGCAACGTCCGAGCCCGGCGCGAAGTCCGAGGTTTTGCAGTCCGATGACTGGTGGCGCGAATCCGCGCCCGAGTCGGATTGGGCCCAGCCGGTCTCAAACGCTGAAGGCACGGAAAACACTGAAGGGACGGAAATCGGGCAACGGAAGGAATTCGGAACGGCTGATGTTTATTTTTGCGGCCGCACGAATCTGTTTCCGTTAAATCTTGCAATACGAGCCATTGGAAAAGAGAACCTCACCGGGGTGCTCCGAGCCTGTTGGGACCAGGAAGCGATCGATGTTCTCGCTCGTGACGGCGAGATTGTTTTGGCTACCACCCGGGACCCGGATCTTTACTGCCCAGAAACGCCGGACGTTCTCCGTGGCGTTGATGTGGTAGTGATTGAGCGAGCGCGCGATCAACAGAAGGAAAATGGAACTCCTTTTCTGCTAACGCTTGCCCGAAACGAGTCGATCGAGCGGCAGCAGGCCTTCGATTTGATTCGCCAGCAGGGCCAACTGCTTTTTTCGAAACTGTGGTCAGCGCCAAACGTTTGGATCATGTTTGAAAAGAATGCCGAGCTGTTAGCAGGCTATGGCGATGTCACCGGCGATCCCGATGTGGACGACTGGTCATTGGAAACATTGCGTCTCATCAACCCTGAGCAAGCAGGCGGGTTCGATCCGGGGTCTATCCCTGCTTACACGAGAGGAGGGTTCGATCGTGTCCAAAAGTTAAAGCTGACTTCAGATGAAGCCCAATTTGGCTCGCAGTTCAATGGCGCCCGGTCCGTGCAACAGATTGCAAAGAATCTGCGGCTCGATTTGAAATCCGCCCGGCAACTGCTGTTCCGCTTCGTCGCGCTTGAAATCGTAGAGTGTTGGCCTGGGAGCACAGCTGCGAAGCCAGAACCGAAGGCCGGCATGGGCCGATTGTTCGGGCGCGGCCGATAAGGCCGCCTTCACTCGCGCGAACGCTCCTTCATGAAGAGAAGAATTCTCGTCGTCGATATTGGCGGCAGCTTCGTGAAACTGCTCATGTCTGAACGCGTGGAACGCGAATTCGCATCCGGTCCACGAATGACCCCAAAACAGTTTCTTGCAAAATTCAGGGAAACCGTGAGGGGCTGGAAATTTGATGCTGTGTCAATTGGTTTTCCGGCCCCTGTGCGCGACGGACGAATTCTTAGAAACCCGAAGCATCTGGGCAAAGATTGGGTCCATTTCAATTTCGCGCGTGCCCTGCGAATACCCGTACGCATTGTTAACGACGCAGCCATGCAAGCCCTCGGCAGTTACCCCGGTGGCGGGCGCATGTTGTTTCTGGGACTCGGAACAGGCCTTGGATCCGCGCTGGTGTGGGACAGAAATCTCATGTCACTCGAGCTGGGTGACCTCCCGTACCCGGACGGAAAAATCATTGAGAACTATCTCGGCGTCCCCGGTCTGACGAGATTGGGTAGGAGAAAATGGAAACGCGAAGTTCTTTATGCCGTTGGACAACTAAACCGTGCGTTCATCGCCAACTATGTCGTGCTTGGCGGCGGCCTGGTCCATCGATTCGAACGATTGCCGAAGGGAATCGTGCGCGGTCAAAATGAAAACGCATTCCTCGGTGGGATCCGTTTGTGGGAAAAGAAGCGCAATTCTGGCGAATTGAAGTGGCGTCTGTTGTAATGGAAATCTTCACTGGGAGCTTCAGGACGCTCGGCGAGGGTCGTCACAAAGAGGATTAAAGCAGATTCCAGGAGAAAGCCCTCGAACGATCCGTCTGCCGCAATTGGGCTTGACTTAATGAACCGTCCTTACCACCATGCGCGCGAAATCTAAGGAGAAATATGAAGAAACACACTCACCTCGTTATCACGGCTTTTTCCCTTGCGATCTTTGCGCTGTTGGCACCAGCTTCGTTCGCTCAAAAAGGGCAAGCGATGTCAAAAGCTCAGGCTGTGGCCCAACAGCTTAGCCTCACCCCCCAACAAAAGGAAAAAATCCTGCCCATTCTTGCAAACGAATTACCAAAGCTGCAACACATCAAGAACGACAATTCGCTTTCAACTGTGCAGAAAATGCAAGAAGTCAGAGCTCTTCATCAGCAGACCGATCCGCAGATGAAGGCGATTCTTTCACCTGAGCAATACCAAAAACTGAAGCAGATTCGTGCGCAGCAACTCCGCGAAGCCACACAAGGAAGCATGGGCCACTGATGATGGCCATCGATCAGTCTCAGTATCCTAAAAATCGGCCTCTCATCGTTTCGCGGAACGTGGCGGTTTAAACGCACACTATCGCGCAAAGTGCGATCGTTATAAGTCGGCACTGGATTCCCGCCAGATCCGTGCTCACTGAAGAGCTGCACGGCTCGAACGGGTTTCGTTATGCCTGATGATCGATCACAAATCTGCGAGGATTTCGCGAAGCTCTGTGACATCGTTGCAAAACTTCGCGCTCCTGATGGTTGTCCGTGGGATCGGGAGCAAACCAACCAATCGCTATTGCCAGCGCTCATAGAGGAGGCATACGAAGCGGCCGAGGCCGCGCGCTCTCAGGACGATGCGCATTTTCGCGAGGAACTTGGTGATCTCTTGTTGCTCGTAGTGATGCATGCCCAAATCGCGCGCGAAACCGGCCGGTTCGATATCGAGAAAGTTATCAATGACGTGTCGGACAAACTAATCCGGCGGCATCCGCACGTGTTCGGCACGAGCGAAGCGCACGACGCCGGAGCAGTGCTGAAACAATGGGAAGCGATAAAGCGAGAAGAGAAAAACCCAGCTGCCCATTATCTCGCCAATTTGCCAAAAGCCTTACCCGCGCTGGTCCGCGCGCAAAAGGCGCAATCCAAAGCAGCCCGGGTGAATTTCGATTGGACAGCAATGCACGACGTAATGGCTAAGGTTGAAGAAGAGGTTCAGGAGACCCAAGAGGCGATCCGGTCAGCACGGCAAGAAGGGATCGAAGAGGAGATTGGCGATTTGCTGTTCGCTGTTGTAAATCTGGCGCGGAAATGCAAAATCGACGCAGAAACCGCGCTCCAATCTGCCACTGACAAGTTCGCAGGACGCTTTAATCGATTGGAGGACGAGCTCAAAACGCGCGGCAGGAAATTGGGCGAAGTGGAACTAGCCGAGATGGATGCGATTTGGGAGGCAATCAAAAATGAAGAACGCCGAATGCCGAATGCCGAAGGAATCACGAAGAAGAAAGTGGATTAAACATGCTGACTTATATCGGATTTGTTGCTCGGGCGTCCGTCGTGCTTCGTCATTCGACATTCGTCATTAATCGTTCATATTTCGCCTCCCAATGAACCTGCTGATCAACTTTTGCCTGGTCCTTTTCGTGGTGGTCGCCGCACTTATGGTGCTTGTCATCCTGATGCAACGACCAAAGAGTGAAGGTCTCGGCGCGGCGTTTGGCGCCGGCGTCACGGAGAACATTTTCGGCGCACAAACCACGAACGTGCTGGTCAAATTCACCACGTGGCTGACGGGAATATTTTTCGCTCTCACGTTTGCGCTATCGGTCCTTTACGCGCACCAGAGCACAGCCAGCAGCGCCTTCCGTCGCGAGCTGATGAAGAACCAGCCGTCACCGCAGACCTCACCTGCGCCTGCCGCACCGAAATCATCACCAGCATCGTCACCGGGAACTACAGCGGCACAAATGTCGCCCGCTGTTTCTCCAGTCGCGACGACGGCACCTACGGGTTCGCCAAAACCATAGTCCAAAGCTTCAGCGCAATTGCTTCCGGGAAATTATGTCGCCTTGCGCGCGACCTTTGGTGGGAACAACCAGAGAAGCCTTCCCTTCTCAGTTTCAGGATCGAAATCGACCAACGCCACACCGGCCTTGGACAGCTTGAGGGATGCCCCGGTCAACGCTGAAATCACACTCGAAAAGTCCGGCTCATGTCCGACCAGCATCAAAACTTTCGACTTATAGTGCTTGAGCACAGTCCTTAACTCGGTAATCCCAAACCCTGGCTCGAGGGCTTCGTCCTGTCGCAACTTTGTTTTCAGCTGTTCCACTGCAGCCTCTGCGGTCTGCAATGCTCGCGGCAGCGGACTGGTTACAACTAAATCCGGCTTAACCTTGAGCCGGTTGAGAAACTTCCCCACCTGACGCACCTCTTTTTTACCAAAATCGGTGAGCGGCCGTTCATCATCCGGCTTTGTCCAGCCGGGCCAATCGGCTTCGCCGTGTCTAAGAAAATAAAGTTGCATGGCAATAAACGTTAAAGAGTTACATGGCGACTGTGTGCATTACAGGATTTGCCACTTTGGTTTGCGGGTGTGCGGCTCGGTTTGCCAGAGGCGAATGCCGCCGAGAAAAGCGTTTCGATTGTGTCCAGGTTCGACTCCCTCTGGCAGTCGATCCAATTTCTTTGCGCTTCCACCTCCGAGAACGACGTAATCGGCAATCAGCGATTTCTTCAGCATCACAACGGCACGAAGGACTTCGCTTTTCCATCGTTTTTCGCCGAGCTTTTTCAGTCCAGATTTGCCGAGATAATCCTCGATGATGTGGTTGTTGCCGTAAGGCAGATCGCCGAGCTCGAGTGGGAGCACGTTGTTTTCCCAGATCAGGGTCGAACCCAGTCCGGTGCCCAGTCCAAGAAACAACATTCGCCGGCCTTGATAACTGCCGAGCGCCTGCATTGCGGCGTCGTTGATAACGCGGACCGGTTTGCCTAACGACTTCTCAAAATTGAATCGTGTCCAGCCCGCCCCAAGATGTTTCGGCTCAGTCATGATACAGCCATTGCGCACCGGCGCCGGGAAGCCCATGGAAATCGCCTCGAAGGTCCAGTCCTCCAACAGCGATTTGACCTGAGTGGCCAGTTCGCGCGGCGTCATTTCAGGGCCGGACTTAAATTTTCGCCGTTGCGTACGCGAAATCATCAGCTTCACGTTCGAACCGCCGACATCGATGACGAGGATTCTTTTCTTCACTTCGTCTCCGATTTCGTCGCTCCGGTCGCGCCGCTCTCCTCTACAACTGCAATCGGTACCAGCCGGTCCGCACGCACCTTTTTCGTCGAACCACCAAGCTTTTTCGTGCGTTCGCGTGATACTTCACGAAATTGCCACTGCGCCTGCCGGCGCGGTTCTGTGCCTTCGGGTGTTAAACGCCGGTATGTGCCGTCCGGCTGCAACTCCCGCGCTTTCACCCGATCGTTCAGAAACGCGGGAATAACGTCGTTGATGATTTGATCCCGGAGCGCCGGCGTCTCGATCGGGAAAGCCAGCTCGATTCGCCGGTAAAAATTGCGCGGCATCCAATCCGCGCTGGAAAGAAAAACCCGCGGTTGCCCGCCATTTTCGAAATAAAAGATCCGGCTGTGCTCGAGAAACCGGCCAACGATGCTGATAACGCGGATGTTTTCACTGAGATCTGGAACTTTCGGACGCAAGCAACAGATCCCGCGCACGACCAGGTCAATGGTCACATCTGCGCAGGACGCTTCGTAGAGCTTCTCAATGATTTCCTGGTCCACCAGCGCGTTCATCTTCGCCACGATGCGGGCCGGCTTGCCTGCCAGCGCGTTGTCGCGCTCCCGCTCGATCAGCTTGACGAATCGGCTGTGCATATCGAACGGCGAGACCATTAATTTTTTCAATCCCGGATAACCGGCGAGGCCGGTAAGCGTATTGAACACGGTCGCCACTTCTTCGCTCAGCTCATGTTGACTAGTGAGCAGACTGAAATCGGTGTAAATGCGCGCAGTCCGCGAGTGATAGTTTCCCGTGCCAAGATGGACATAACGCCGGAGCTCGTCTGCATCACGCCGAACGATCAGCAACGCCTTGCAATGCGTCTTGAGACCCACCACACCATAGATGACGTGCGCGCCCGCTTCTTCCAGGCGTCTGGCCCACTGTATGTTGCTTGCCTCATCAAAACGCGCGCGCAACTCGACAATGGCTGTAACCTGCTTGCCTGCGTTCGCCGCATCGATGAGCGCCTCCACAATGGGCGAATCTCCACTTGTGCGATAGAGCGTCATTTTAATGGCGAGCACCTGTGGATCTTTTGCCGCTGTCTCAACCAACTCGACGACTTCATCAAAACTGTCGTAAGGATGATGCAGCAACACGTCCTGTCGTCGTAACACGTCGAAGAAATCCGCGTGTGGCGGCAACGCTGGATCGCGGGCCGGCTGAAACGGACGGTCTTTCAGCTTGGCAAACGCATCGTTGGCAACCAGCGGAGCGAGATGCGTCATCGTCAATGGGCCATCGAGCTTGTAAGCGTCCGCTTCGGATAGATTGAAAAACTCGAGAAGCAGCTGGAGAAAATCTTTCGGACAATCGGCTTCCACTTCCAGCCGCACGGCATTGCCACGGCTGGTGCGTCGCAGTTCGTGCTCGATCGTTCGCAAAAGGTTCTCCGCTTCCTCGTCGTCGATGTAGAGGTCGCTGTTCCGGGTGACGCGAAACGCGTGCACGCCGTCGAGGATCAAGCCGGGAAATAGTTCGCCGATGTGCTGTTTAATTAGCGACGCGAGATAAATGTATTCCCACGGCTCGTTCGCACCGTTGCCGCGGGGCATGAGGATAAGCCGCGGCACAACGCGCGGCACTTGAACAATGGCATGCAGCGGCTCACCGCGACGGCGCGTCTTCGCTCGTACCAGCAGATTGTGGCTGCGGTTCAACAGATGTGGAAATGGATGACTTGCGTCCACGGCCAGCGGAGTCAGCATGGGGAAAACTTCCTGCTGAAAGTAGCGATTCGCCCAGGCAGTGCGTTTCGCCGATAACTCTGCGATCTCGCGCACGTAAATCCCGTTTTTTGCCAGCTCCGGCAGAAACTCGTTTTTCCAAAGCGCATACTGCGTCCCCACAAGCTCGCGCACCGTCTTTTGAATGCGGTCGAACAGTTCCGTGGGGCTCAAGCCATCAGGACCAACATCGCTCGTCTCGCTTTCAATCTGTTGTTTGATTCCCGCTACGCGAATCTCAAAAAACTCATCCAGATTTGAGCTGAAAATCGTGAGGAACTTAACCCGCTCAATGAGCGGTTGTGTGGGGTCCTGCGCTTCCTCCAGGACGCGTTGATTGAACGCGAGCCAGCTCAGCTCCCTGTTGATGAAATTCTTCGGATCGCCGAAACGGTCGCGGAGGGTTTGGACAACTTGCGGAACAGGGGTCGTATCGCCTTTCTCTTCAGCGCGCGGAGTGGCCTGGGCTTGCGGCATGTCTTAACGATTGCCGATCAGCCGCACATGCGCAACGCTCCGTCTCACACGGATGTCGTCACACTCTGATGTCTTATGTCTTCCGCTGCCGCGGCGTAAACAGCATCCTCGGAGATGTTCGTGGCGTGATCGCCGACGCGCTCGAGAGCGCGGGAGACCAGGATCAGATTGAAATAGCCGCGCAACTGGTCCCTGTCCTCCATCATCCGCTGGGTCAGTTTCCGGTTTGCCTCGCGATTCATATCGTCGAGCTGCTCGTCTCGGTCGCAGACGGAGCGAGCCAGCTCCACATTTTCCCGCACATACGCGTTAATGCTGTCCTTGAACATTGTCATCGCGTACGCCTGGATCGGCACAATCATTTGCACTTCGGGCAACGGCGGATGCCGATTCAGCTTACGCGCGCGTTTCGCGATGTTGGTGGCTTGATCGCCGATTCGCTCGATGTTTGGCGAAAGCTTAATCGCCGAAATTACTCGCCGCAGATCCGAAGCCACAGGTTGATAGCGGAGCAAAATTTCGAACCCATCTTTGTCGATCTGTTTCTCCAATTGATCGATCTCTTCGTCATCTGCGATTGCATGTGTGCAGAGATCGTCATCGCGTTGCAGCAAGCCTTTAAGTGCGCGATCGAGGCTGCGCTCGGCCAGGCCAGCCATCATCAGTAAATCGTTGCGCAGCGATGTCAGCGCTTCATCAAATGTTCCTAGAATATGTTTTGATATCACCATTGTGCTCCTCAGTCTTCGCTGTTCATAAAATTGCTACGTGGCAGGCGTTCGTGTTTAGAAACATCATCCAAATCTCCCGGTGATGTAATCTTCCGTCTGCTTCTCGTTCGGATTGGTGAAGATTTTTGTCGTTGCACCAATCTCGATCAGCCGGCCCATGTAAAAGAACGCGGTAAAATCGGAGACTCGTCCTGCCTGCTGCATGTTGTGCGTAACAATGATAATAGTGTACCGCGTTTTAAGACCCTGAATCAGTTCCTCGATCTTCGCGGTCGCGATGGGATCGAGCGCTGAGCAAGGTTCGTCCATCAAAAGGACTTCCGGTTCAACCGCGAGAGCTCGCGCGATGCAAAGGCGCTGTTGCTGGCCACCGGAAAGGCTTGTCCCTGATTTATGCAGATCGTCTTTTACTTCATCCCACAACGCCGACATTCTCAATGATTGCTCGAGGCGTTCGTTAAGAAATTTCCGATCGCTCACACCGTTCAAACGAAGGCCGACGATGACGTTTTCCCCGATGGACATTGTCGGGAACGGATTGGATTTCTGGAACACCATGCCGACGCGCCTCCGCACAGTTGCAGGGTCCACACCACTTGCGTACAGATCTTGACCGTGAAGGAACACGCTGCCTTCGATTCGGGCGTGCGGCACCAACTCGTGCATGCGATTGAGCGCGCGGATAAACGTCGATTTTCCGCAGCCGCTCGGCCCGATGATGGCGGTGACGGCTTTGGCGGGCATGTCCATGCTCAAGTTGTCTATCGCGCGCTTTGGTCCGTACCACATGGATACGTTTTTGGCTTCCATCGCCAGAGGAAGCGGCTCTCCCTCTGTGTTTAACAATATCGCTGTGCCGGGATCGCGAGGTTCGACTACTTCAGGTTGCGGCATAGGTGCGGCAATCATCTTGAGAATTTACGCCGATGCGGTTCGAACACGGGTGACAATCCTCACCAGCACATTAACGCAGAAAACGCCTGTGACGAGAATAAGCGCTCCAGCCCAAGCCTGACGATGCCAGTCGTCGTACGGCGAGATTGCGTATGTGAAGATTTGCAGAGGCAGCGCTGCAATCGGTTCGCTTAAGTCGTGGTTCCAAAAGCGGTTGCCGAAGGCAGTGAAAAGAAGCGGTGCAGTTTCACCCCCGACACGCGCGAGGGCGAGCAGGATACCAGTAATAATTCCGCGCGACGCGGTTTTTACCACGATTTGGATGATCGTTTTCCAGCGCGCGATGCCCAACGCCAGGGCAGCTTCCCGATAACCGACCGGCACCAGAAGAATGACTTCCTCGGTTGTCCGCAGGATCAATGGAATCATGATCAATGCCAGTGCGAGTCCGCCGGCGTACGCGGAGAAACTTTTGAAACGCAACACAATCAACCCGTACACAACTACGCCCCAGATGATGGATGGAACGCCATTTAGGACGTCTGCAATGAAACGCAGAACTGCATTTACACGCGCTGTGCCGTACTCAGCCAGGAAAACTCCACCAAGAACGCCGACGGGAATTCCAATGACCGATGCAAGTGCCAGTAACTCCAGCGTACCGACAATCGCGTTGGCCATTCCTCCACCGGTCATGCCAACCGGCTTTGGCAAATGGGTAAAGAATTCGAGATTAATCGCGCCCACTCCGCTTTTGAGCACATGAAAAAACACGAGCGCAAGTGGCGCGATCACAAGCACCGCGGAACAGAAAGTGAGACCAGAGATGAACGCGCTCTTAAACTTGCGCCAACTGTGATGGTCTTTGCGCGGGATCGGCATGTTATTGAACTCGGTCTGGCGCCGCGCCTCCGGTAATTGTTTTCAACAGCAATTGCGCGAGGAGATTGACCAGGATTGTGACGCCGAACAACACCAGCCCGATCTCGAACAAAGCTTGCAGATACATGTCGCTGGTCGCTTCCGTAAATTCATTCGCGATTACGCTCGCCAGCGTGTAACCCGGTTTGAACAGCGACGCGGCAATCTGCGGCGTATTACCGATTACCATCGTCACCGCCATCGTTTCGCCCAGCGCACGACCGAGTCCGAGTATTACTGCACCGAACAAACCTTTTCTCGCGTAACTGAGCACTGCGATGCGTGTTACTTCCCAGCGTGTCGCTCCGAGTGCATACGCGGCTTCGCGCTGCAAATCTGGAACGCTTCGCAGTATTTCGCGGGAGACCGACGTAATGATCGGCAGAATCATAATCGCGACAATGATTCCACCAGCCAGCATGCACGGACCGTAAATCGGTCCTTTGAAAAATGGAGTCCAGCCGAGCACCCGCTCAAGGAACGGAAACGGATGGTCGCGCAGCCAGGGGATCATCACGAAGATTCCCCACAGCCCAAGAATGACGCTGGGGATCGCAGCCAGCATCTCGATAAGCGACACGATCGGTTGGCGGATCCAGAGCGGTGCGAGTTCCGTCAAATAAACCGCCGTCGCGATACTCAGCGGAACTGCGATGAGTAACGCAAGCAGCGACGAAATTGCCGTGCCGTAAATGAACGGCAACGCCCCGAATTCTTCGGCCACTGGGTCCCATGTCGAAGCGGTGAGGAAACGGAATCCGAACTTTTGGACCGCCTGCCAGGAACCTTGTCCCAGTTCCCACCCGATCACAATCACCAGCAAAACCACTGTAAACGCCATCGATAGCGTGAGCCAGTAGAACGCCTTATCGCCAAACCGCGATGGCGGCGACATCCGCGCCCGCGCTGGTCGAATCGCTTCTGCTTCCTCGACAGTAATAGTCGACATATTTGTTAGGCGTCTTGTTCGACCGGAAGAGACGCCAACCAACCCTGAATCTTCGCTGCGATCTCATCGCGAATTTGGCGAACCTTCTGTAACCTCTGCTCGTATGTTCCACTAACGTTTGACGGATCCTGAAAAGACCAGTGCAGCCGCGTTGTTGGGCCCGGGAAGATTGGACATTTCTCAGCTGATGCCGCATCGCAGACGGCGATCACGTATTGGAGAAGCTCGCCGCTTTTCCAAATATCAAAAACGCTTTTGGTTTTGTTTTGCGAAATATCGATGCCGATCTCGGCCATCGCTTCCACCACCAGCGGATTCAATTCACCCGGCTCGAGGCCTGCACTCTGCGCGTCGAATCGGCCGCCTCCGTAATAGTTTAGAAAAGCTTCAGACATCTGGCTGCGCCCAGAATTGTGCACGCAAATAAATAACACTCGAGCGCTGCTGAACATTTCAATTTCCAGGTAATTGATCTTTAAAATTTAATTTCGTCGATTCGTTTCACGACCCGCTGCTGGACGCTGTCGGGTAGCGATGCGTAGTCGAGATCCTTTGCCATGGGCTCGCCTTTCGACATTGCCCACTTTAAGAATTCGACAAGCTTTTTGCCTTTGTTAGCGTCCTTCTGCTGCTGGTAAACAAGCAACCACGTCGCGCCCGCAATCGGATAGGCATCCTTGCCCGGTGCGTTAGTCATCGAGAAACGGAAATCGTCAGGAATCTCTGCTGTAGCGAGCGCCGCAGTCACCGACTCGAGTGTCGGCTTAACGAATTCGCCTGCAGAATTTTTTATCTCGGCGTAGGGCATTTTGTTTTGGATCGCGTAAATCAACTCCACATATCCGAGCGCGCCCGGGGTTTGTTTCACCTGGCCGGACACACCTTCATTACCCTTGCCACCGATCCCAGCCGGCCAACTCACGGATGTGTTGTTGCCCGCTTTCGATTTCCATTCCGGGCTGACCTTGCTGAGGTAATCGGTGAAAATGAATGTCGTCCCACTGCCATCTGAGCGGTGCACAACCACGATATCTTTGTCGGGCAACTTTACCCCCGGGTTTGTTGCCGCGATCTTCGGATCATTCCATTTTTTGATCTGTCCGAGGAAAATTCCGGCAATCGTTTCGCCATCAAATTTGAGCGCCGGAGTGCCCTCGAGATTGTAGCTGATAACCACAGCGCCCGCGACCGTTGGGATGTGCAGGAGTTTCCCCGGCGCTTTGCCGAGATTATCATCGGTCATCGGTCCGTCGGATGCGCCGAAATCCACCGTTTGCGCCATGATCTGCTTTTGTCCGCCTCCGGAACCGATCGATTGATAATTGAACCGGACGGATGGATCGACCTTCGTATATTCGTCAAACCATTTGGAATAAATGGGATACGGGAACGTCGCGCCTGCGCCGTTGATCATCATTTGCGCCGAAGCTGTCGCGCTTAAGCCGAACGCGATTGCCAGGCCAAGAGATATTCGTCTGCAAAGTTTTATCATAGGATGAAACTGGCGCACGCCGATTCCGCCGGTCAAAAGCTTTACTGTTACGTTTGTGTGACGAGGGGCTCTAACGGCGTTAAATCGTTCAATCTGATGCGACGATGTACGGTTCACGAATCACGCGACGTTGCCGAGGGCAAGATCACGCGAATCGTCGTGCCCTTTTCGAGCTCACTTTCCGCCTCGACGCGCCCGCCGTGTAGTTGCGCAATGTGTTTCACAATTGCAAGACCGAGTCCCGTTCCACGAACGTTATCCGGGCTGCGCGCTTTATCTGCGCGGTAGAAGCGTTCGAAAATGCGCGGTAAATCCTCTGTTGCAATGCCGATGCCATCATCGCTCACAGCCACCACCATTTCACCATCGCGACGTCGCGCGCTCAGCCGAATCTCGCCGTGCTCACGCGAATATTTCACGGCGTTGTCTAGCAAATTGTAAAGTGCTTCTTGCAATCGCGTTCGATCCGCGGAAATCGGAGGTAACTCGGTCGGAAGATCAACAACGATGCTAAGCTGCTTCATTGCGAGTTTCCTTTCCCAATCGCGAACTATTTCTGGCAAAAAACTCGACAGATCCACCGTTCCCATCTGTAAGTTCGGGTTGCCTGATTCCAGTTGCGCGAGCGTAAGCAAGTCTTCGACGAGCAACTCAAGTCGATCCGAATGCCGCTCCATTACACGGAGAATTCGGGTGAGCTCCTCACGCGGAGTTTTTGGACTGTCGAGTAACGTCTCAATGTAACCGCGCAGAATCGACAGCGGCGTGCGCAATTCGTGTGAGACGTTCGCAACGAAATCCCGCCGCACTTGATCTATTTTTTTCAACTCCGTGATGTCGTGAAACAAAACCAGTGCGCCAGTGATCTCACTGGCTTCGTTCTTTGTCGCAATGGCATGCAGCTCGATTTGCGATCCGTCCAGAGTTAACTCACAGCGAACCGGCCCGTCGCCGCGGAATGCATCGGTCAGCAAACGATCGAGTGTGGGATCACGGACAATTTCCAGCAACGGAGTTGCCACTGAAATTTCGGGGGAATCGAACAGTTTTCGAAACGTCTGGTTGGTCAAAATCACCCGACGATTGGAATCGACCACCAGCAATGCGTCTTGCATTGCTGAGAAAATGGTCTGCATCCCGGACTCGCGTTTCGCGATTTGCTTTTGACGCTGCTCCAAATCGCCCACAATCTTTTCCAGCTGGAACCCGATGCGTTGCGCGGGTGCGCTGCCCTCCATCAAAAATGTACGCGGCCGTTCACCGCGACCGATCTGGGTTATAACGTTTTCAACTTGTCGCCAGGGCGCGATCCATTTTCGCCAGACGATGACGGCGATAATGGCCAATGCGCCGCAGATTAGGACACCAATGAGTAAGGACACGGCATTTCCATTCCTTTCCAAATACCTTCACAGCAAAGCGACTGTGAAGGTGTTTCGCAATCCAAATCACACCGGAGGCATTCTCGTTAGGCCGAGTTCCATTCTGGACCGTTTAAAATTCACGGTTTCAGACTGCAGGGTCTGCGATCCCCGCCGGCTAGGCGCACGTGAGTGCGCTGACTACAGCGTACGCCACAGTTGCATTACTCCTCGCGAAGCCGATAACCGAAACCACGCACAGTTTCAATCGCGACGCCGGCTTTGCCGAGCTTTTCGCGCAGACGACGCACGTGGGTATCGACCGTGCGCGTGTCGATCACGCTTTCATAACCCCAGACGTCGTTGAGCAATTTATCGCGCTCCTGCACGCGTCCCCTGCGTTGCATCAGTGTCCGCAGCAGCTTGAACTCGAGGCTGGTGAGATGCACGCGTTTGCCACTCACACGGACCTGGTGCCGTCCAGGGTCAATCGAAATCGCGCCGGATTGAAGTGTTTCCTCTGGTTTTTCACCACGCCGCAAAATTGCCCTGATTCGCAGCGTCACTTCGCGCGGACTGAAAGGCTTCGTCACGTAATCGTCAGCTCCAAATTCCAAACCCACGATTCGGTCGACCTCTTCTGCTTTTGCCGTCAACATGAGAATCGGAATGTGAGACGTGGCCGCATCGCCTTTCAAAATCCTGCAAACTTCGAGTCCGGACATCTTTGGCAACATCAAATCAAGAATGATAAAATCGGGCCGATTCTCGCGTGCCTTCTGCAAACCGGTCGCGCCATCGGCCGTCGCTGTGGTCTTGAAGCCGGCCTTGCGTAAACTCATCTCCAGCAGATCCGCAACGTCGCTTTCGTCTTCGATGATCAGAATGTTTCTGCCAGGGCTGTTGTCCATAGCTATGAAATAAAGTTTTGAAAGATGAGGAATGTTTATGCCCAGCGGCGGTATTGATGATGTGCCTGACTAACGTCTTCCACCTGAATTTTCTTCGAATGGGTTGTAAACCTCGACGGTATAGTAAGAGACGAAACCGTCGCGCCGCTTTTCAATTTGTTTCGGACGCCCAAACAAGTTTTCGATATCATGCGAGGTGCTGCGGCCACGGATGAACGAACCGATGCGGCGCATGTAAAAGTCGTTAGGCTGTCCCTGCACGATGTAAGCCGGGGCCGCGGATAACACGCCAGCGCTTGTAAAGCGAAACACAAGCACATCCGTTCCTCGCCCGCGATTGAATGGGTCCGACGTGTCCCTGACAGGAGCGCCTTGAAGACCAAGTCGCTGCATCCACGCCGAGCCAGGACGGACAATGTAATATCCAGTGCGCGGCCCGCGCGCAACGTAACGCGAATCGTCGCGGAACGAAGTGGCGGACACCGATGCAGCAATTGTTAGAACAGCAAAAGCACACATAAAACGCGATTGCATGATCGATTGTGTAGCGTAAATCCGCGCTGCCATTGAATGTTCAAATCCTTCGCGCAACCAGGGAATTTTCACCCGACATCAACTGTCCGGCCCTAAACCGATTTCACGGAAAAGGGCGCATAAGAGATTCTGAAGCGAATAATTGTTGTCTAACTCAATCCAGCGCTCTCCGCCACGCGGGTAACTCGTCGCCGTTAACGTGGCCGTTACGCGACCGCTCTCTTTGAGCAGGTACATCTTTGCGTTGGGCGCGAGTTTGATCCAACCGCGCGAGGGGTCTCCCCGAAACCAGGCAATCGGAATCCTTTCACCGCGGCGTCCCGTCGTAACGAATGCATGCCTTGCAAGATCGATATGGACGCCTGGAAACCGGAAATCGAACGGTTCGTCGGTGCGTGGCTCATTGGCGTCCGCGAAGGGGAAATTGCTGAATGTGATCCGTGCCGCCAGCTCATTGCGCGTTCGATCCAGGTAGAGCTGGTGCCAGGTCACTGCGCCGTACGCATAGGTTCGCGCGTGGTCCGGGCTGGTGACACTGACCGCGTCCGTCATAGCTGAGGCACTCGTGATGAAAGTAGCCGCCAGAGCGATCGCGATTTGCATTACCCAAATCTTAAGGACGACAAATCCAGTCGTCCAGTCTGCGCGTCGTCGTACATGCCCGACTGCGGGCAAATCGGTTTCGAGTTCACCAAATTGTTACCTCGCCGCCATACGGTTGTAACAATCTCTGTTCATCTTTCGCGGCGAAACAACCCAACACCCCGTTCCGGAAAGTTTCGGGACACAACCAAGGAGAAACAATCTTTATGAAGAAATTAACACTGGCCGCTGCGGCTCTCTGCCTTGCGCTGGGCGGAACGGTTGCCCGGGCGCAGGATGCAGGAGCCCTCCTCGACTTGCTCGTAAAGAAAAAGCTTATAAGCGACCAGGAAGCCGAGGAAGTGCGCGGCGAGCTGGTGAAAGAGGCGGCCACCACTTCTGCTGGAAAATGGAAGCTCTCAACGCCGATTACTGAACTTGAGCTTTATGGTGATGTGCGTCTCCGTTACGAATATCGCGGTGGCAGACTTCCCAGTAACAATTCGGGCGATTTCGGTCAGGATCACCTAAACGACTGGTATGAGCGCCATCGTGAACGTTACCGGCTGCGTGTTGGTTTGCGCGGGACTCTCGCTGACGATTGGTTTTTTGGCCTACGATTGGAGACGAGTGCCAGTAGCCGCTCGACCAACGTGACTTTCGGAGGGGAATCTTCTGGCGGACCATTCGCAAAAGGTGACGACGGAATCTTCGTTGGCCAGGCGTATTTCGGTTATACCGGGTTCCCGGATTTCAAATTTACCGGCGGCAGAATGCCGCAACCGCTTATAACCACATCGATGCTGTGGGATGACGACATCAATCCGGAAGGCCTCGCGCAGCAATGGAAGCACACGTTTACTTTCGACATCGGCGGCGGAGGCGGTGAAGCCGTTCAATCATACAGCAAAGGAGGCTATAGTAAGGACGGCAAGGGCGTCGTAGCTGCGGCCGCTTCTGAACCTTTCAAACTGAAGCTCGACCTCTTCGTGAACACTGCGCAGTACGTGTATGACGATGAGAATCCGGAGAATCCGATAGGGCCTAACCCAACCGTCGGTTCGGGCAACGGTAATCAAACCGGCCAGCAAATTCCGACAACGGATGCTTTCATGCTGGCGTGGCAGGCAGGCGCAAGGCTTACTTTCCCGAACAGCGTTTACATCCAGGTGGCGCCTACGCTATATAACTACACCGGCAACGGCGACTCGTTTAACATTCATTACGTCGGCGATCCGAATACAAATCAAATCGGCATTAACAGCCTTCTGGTTTTTGATGTGCCAGCGGAAATCGGCTGGAAACTCTGGGACATGCCAATGCGCATCTTCGGTGAATTCGCTGACAATATCGAGGGCCATGACCGCGCCCAAGCGGCAGGACATCCGGACCACACCGGCCAGCATTATGCCTGGATGCTCGGCGGGGCTATTGGCCAGTTAAAGGCGAAGCACGACTGGGAGATCCGGGCCTGGTATCAATATGCTGGCCAATTTGCCCTGGATCCCAACCTGGTTGATTCAGACATCTTTGACAGCCGCGTTAACGAGAAAGGCATAGCCGTTAAAGCCGGTTACATGGTTGCCGATGCGATTAGCTTGAACCTTACATGGGCCTATTCGTGGCGCATCAATGGTTCTCTTGGCACCGGAGGCAACGGGGACATTCCGATCAATCCGCTTGATCAATATCAGATCTTCCAGGCTGATTGCAGCGTGAAGTTCTAACTGGAATTTTTACGCAACGTCAAAACCATCTACTCCTATGAAAATCAAATATCTCGCACTTAGTCTTGCACTGCTGGTGGCGGGCATCGCTGGCGCACATGCGGATCGCCTGGTTATCAAAGGCTCCGACACTCTCGGCGCAAATTGGTTCCGCAGTTGGCGGAACAGTTCAAGGCGCAACATCCCGGCACCACGTTCGACATTGCCGCCGAAGGATCGACCACCGGAATCGCTGCGATCATCGATGGCACTGCAGAAATCGGCATGTCGAGCCGTCGCGCCAAGACTTCCGAAGTAGGCGCCGCCTCGTCGAAAGGTAAACACATGAAGCCGACGATCGTAGCTTTTGACGGGATCGGGGTGATCGTGAACTCGGCGAATCCGATCAAGAGCCTTACGAAAAAGCAGGTGGAACAAATCTTCACGGGTGAAGTGACCGACTGGAGCGCAGTCGGTGGATCAGGCGGCAAGATCTCCGTCTACACTCGTAACACTTCGTCAGGCACGTACTCCGATTTCAAGGAGCTGGCGATGAAGAAACGTGATTACGCCTCTGGCTCGCAAAAGATGGCCGGCAACGAACAAATAGCCGCCGAAGTAGGCAAAAATCCAAACGGCGTCGGTTATGTTGGCATGGCGTACCTGAAGGCAGGCGGAATAAAAGCAATGCCCATCGATGGCTCAGTGCCCACGGCCAAAAGTGTGCAAGCGCACAGCTATCCCTATTGGCGCCCCACGTTTTACTACACCGAACGGCGATCCGAGCGGTCTGGCAAAAGAGTTTGTCGATTTCACCGTCGGTCCGGGCGGCCAGAGAATCGTGGCGCAAGTTGGATTTGTACCGATCAAATGAATCGGTCGTGGTTAGGTTAACGGAAGCCCGTCGGGGATAAGATGCCTCGACGGGCTTTTTGGCAGTTGGTCAAAACGCTATCAGTGAAACAAAAAAAACAACGGCACAAGAAAACCCGGGAAATTTCCCCCGTGACGATGCTGAAAGACGAATTGGACGCAGTGAGACGCGACCTGCGGCGGACGATTCGGGCTTACGCCGTGCGCTTAGAGCTTGATCTCGCCGAAAGCATTGCGGCGGTGAATCGATACAAACGAGTCGAAGACCTGTCGCGCGAGCGACTCCACGACATTCGCGACCTGACCATCATGATGCGTAAGCGCAAACTGAAACCGGAAAAAGGCCGGCGCAAGGATGTGCGCAAGCTCGATTCCCTCATTCACGATTTGCATTCAATTGCGCAACCCAACGCGGATCACACTGATTCCAAATGAGGTCAGGTCTTCTGCGCGCGGCACCATCCGCCCTCATCCTTCTCTTCATCCTCGTTAGCCTCTGTGGATCGAGAGCTCTTTGCGCGCCGCTCAGTGCAGATATGATCGTCAGCGTACCCGATCAAGTGCTTGCGCTTGTCGATCGCGGAAAGCTGATCGCGCGTTACTCCGTCTCGACTTCAAAGTTCGGAACCGGCGATTCTAATGCCAGCTATCGCACGCCACTTGGCACTCTGTTCGTTTCAGCGAAGATCGGCGACAGATTGCCGTCGGGGACGGTCATCAAGAATCGCATTCCAACCGGGGAAATCGTTGCCGTAGATGCTCCGGGCCGCGACCCGATCGTTTCACGTGTGATCTGGCTGCGAGGAATGGAAACGCAAAACCAGAAAGCACGCGATCGCTGCATCTATATCCACGGAACACCGGAGGAACGTCGAATCGGCAAGCCCGCGAGCTTCGGTTGTATTCGCATGCGCTCACGCGACATCATCGACCTCTACGATCAAGTTCACATTGGCACACATGTCCTGATCACACCTCGCAGGATTCACGATTTTGTTAAGCCGGAAGAACCGGAGCTGCTGGCAAGATCGGATTAAGAACCCTGCTTCGATCTGTCATTCCGAATGATGGGAGGGACGGATCGCCGAGCCGTCCGCCCTCCTCGACTGTTCTGTGTTCTACAGATTGTAAGCGAGCTTGTGACCCGGCTGATACAACTGGATGTCATCCGCACCGGGCACGATCATCATGATGATGCGGCCGTACTCGCGTTCCTCGATCGGACCGCGAAATTGCGCCCCTTTTGCTCGCAACTCTTCGACAGTCTTTTCGATATCGTCGCACATTAAAGCGATCAAGTGGTGACGCGGATGGTCATAGGTTTGGCCTTCCCATTCGCTGTGCGTCGGGTGCACGCCCGTCTCGCTCGGACCGGATTTGAAAATGAGCCAGTCCTTATCGAAATCCTCCGGCTACGTATTTCCAGCCAAGCACATCCCGGAGAAATGCCCGGGTCGCATTGGCATCGTCGGAGTAAATCAATGTATGAATTGAGGTAATCATCTGTTTGTTGTAGGTGCGACTGAATCGATCTAACGAGTTTTAGAAATAAGCCGTCGAACGAGATGTCCTTTCCACATCCACAATCCCGAAAGGACAATTACAGGAAGGGCGACATACCGAACAACGGGAGCGTAGTTTGGAAGCTCTTTAAAGGGACTATAAATGTAACCGATGACCGGAATGCCGAATACAATGTGAATCGAGCGAAAAATCGAGCGTTTGGTGGCGTCAGTCATTCAATCCTCTTCCATTGAGAATTTGCGGCACGCATTTTTCAACCCTGGAAACTCGGGTTTGCGATTGTTTAGCTGCAGAAAAATAAAGGATGTATCCTCTCTGCCGTCCCGGTGTCAACGCATTGAAGGCAGCTTTCAAGGCAGGAGATTTATCCAATCTATTTTGAAACTCTTCGGGAATTGGGAATTCCGAAGTCTTTTTGTAACTCACTTCCAAACCTGCTTTTTCCGCTTCAATGGCTTCCTTGATATATGCCTTCAGGATCGGTTCCATCTGAACGATTTCTCGAATGTTGGTAAACCGAATCTGACGCGCCGCCTGCACATTGTCCGTTTGTTGGACGAGAATGCCTTTGGGATCCTTTAACAACGCGCCTTTGAAGAACAGAAGCGCACAATATTCCTTAAATCCATGGATTAGAACTATGTTACTCCCCTGATAGTTGTAACAAGGTTTGCCCCACTTCAACTCCTCGGTCAGTCCACAATCAAGACAGACCTTTCTCAATTTCTCAAACTCGTCACGCCACTTTGTAGCTTTCTTTAAAAATCCATCAACCTTTGGATTCATTGATTTCATTGGTTTAAAAAATTAATCGGTCTTTGGGAGAGAGACCACCCAGCCACTTGAAACAAAAAAATAGCTCTTGTCGAAGATCTAATTCAAGTGGCCGGGTTCGTTTTCAACAGCTGGCTATGGCCGGCGGATCAGCCATTTGTCCTGCTGATCTCTTGTGAAGCGCTCACGCAAGAAGGATAGCGTGTAAGCGTCTCGCTTCTGTAAATCGCGATCAATCTCCAACACGCGTTCTTTACAAAAGTCCTGTGTGCCTTCAACGAAGTCTGCGATCGCAACGAAGAGAGCCGGCTGTGCGGGCGTCATGAGCTCCGCAGGCGCATAGTGCTCAGCGAAATACTAATAGGATCTTTGCAGACGCGCGTAGTCGAGATCAGGAAACATGGCAGGGGGTAACGAAACACAGTTAAGTCATGGCTGACACAGTGAGATTAGTACTTGGTTAGAGACGCTTCCGCCTTCACGCGTCTCTTCATGTCAGTGTATGCAGTTTCGATCAGCTCCCTAAGCGCCGCGGCATCGGTGTCATGTTCGGGCCCGAGTTTAACATGGCGCATGAACTTGCCAGTACCTTCCAGGATACCATGCGGATCAGCGATCTCAGCGCCCCGGAAGAATCCGACATTAACGTGAGCTTTGAACACATTGACGTAGCCGAATGCGGCATCATCTACGCACGCAGTAGGATGACCGTCATGCAATATCTCCCGAACATCTTCTCCGCAGGCGCGCATGACCTCAAACCAGCGTTGTGCGATCACTCCCAATTCACCGGAATGTTTGTGCATCCAGACCTCGATCCCTGGATCTCGCTTAATTGAACCTGGAAACCGCATCAATCGGCTCATGGCAATTTCATTCCGACGCCCAAACTCTGTCTAATCCAGTTACTTCTTCATCATTGCATCGCGTTTTGGCTTAAACTCGTTTCCCACTTTCCATTCAGGAAACTTGTCGCCATTGGCCACTTCGTAACCAACTTCGAATACAAGTTGAACATCTTGTACAGCGCCAGTGAGGTCCCAATCGGGCTTAACTTCGTCGGTGATCTGGTGGTAATCTGTCGAGTCATATTCGTCGGACTTGAGTGGCGCGTTCTCGGGACGCGATAGAAGATGTTCGCCTTTGCCGATGTAAAGCGACGGCAGGCCGACTTTCGAAAATTCGAAATTGTCAGCGCGATAAATCTTGCCCTTGTCAGGTCGGCTATCCGGGATCGCTTTGCGTCCCTGCTGCTTAGCCGCGGCAGTGAGAAGATCGTCGAGTGTGGAAAAACCAAGACTCAGATCCTCTATGTCGCGCGTTTTGCCCCAGACGTTCATGCTATCAAGGTTGATGTCGGCAAGCGTTTTATTCAGGGGATAGAGCGGGTGCTCCGCGTAATATTTGGCACCGAGCAATCCCGCTTCTTCGGCCGTCGTTGCCATGAACAACACCGACCGTTTCGGGAGCGGATTTATTTTTGAAAATGCAGCCGCGATTTCGATGATCGATGCCACGCCTGACGCATTGTCGATCGCGCCGTTGAAAATCTGATCGCCCTGCAATTCGGGATGTCGTCCAAGGTGATCCCAGTGCGCCGTGTAGATCACGTATTCACCGTTTAACTTTGGATCGCTGCCTTCGAGTTTGCCGATCACATTGTGCGATTTGAACGCGCGAACCTCTTGTTTAACATCAATGTTGGCTTTTGCATTCAGGACTACCGGTCGAAAGTTCTTGGCGATCGCAGATTTTTTAAGCGCGTCGAAATCCTGGCCGGAATCGGTAAATAATTTCTTGGCAACATCGAGCGTAATCCACGACCGCGCCGAGACCGCATCCATATTCTTGTTCGGATTGTCGAGCTCGAAGTTTTCTTTGCTCCAGCTCGATCTCACCACCTGCCAGGGATAAGCGGCCGGTTCTGTTTCGTGGATAATCATCGCCGCCGCGGCCCCTTTTTGCGCTGCGATTTCGTATTTGTAGGTCCAGCGGCCATAATAGGTCATCGCTTTTCCTTTAAACATTCTGTCGTCCACTTTGGAGGGGTCTTTTGGATCTGGAATCGGCGGATCGCCGATCAGCATGAGTAACGTTTTGCCCTTCACATCGACGTTTTTGTAATCGTCCCAGCCATACTCAGGCGCGACAACGCCGTATCCGACAAAAACCAAATCCGACTTCTCAATTTTGATCTCCGGCTGGAGCCGCGCCGATGAAGCAACAAAATCATCCGGAAATTTCAGATCCATCGTTTTGTCGCCAACGACGAACGACATCTGCGGTTCGCTTTTGATTCCGGCCAGGGGAACTTCCTGTATGTATGTCCCGTCTGGATTTCCCGGGTTAAGTCCGATCTTTTTGAACTGATCGGTGACGTATTTGACCGAAAGGTCTTCGCCTTTTGACCCCGGTGCGCGCCCCTCGAATTCGTCCGATGCGAGAATCTTGATATGCGCGAGGAGGGCGTCCGGGGTGATTACATCGAGCGCCGGCTGCAGACGGTCCTTTAATTCATCACTTCCAAGAAGCGCCGGCGTGGCGCAGAAAATGATCGCGAGTAACAAACACGAAATTCTCATGCTCGTTCTTTAGCGGCGCTTCGCGACACCCGCAAATCCATCCCGCGATCGCTTCTTCTGTGTCTAACCGATCGGAGAGCCCGTTAGACCTCACGCAAGTAGCCCCACGTGTGCAGCTTGTCGTGATCCTCGAACCATCGCTCGCCAATGTCATCTCGGTAGTACATGTCCGGAATCATAATGTTCCGAATGCGCGAATAAGCCTGCGCCTGGGCCTGGCGCATTGTCTGCCCGACCCCGCACACCACCAGCACCACACCCGACGTTCCGGCCACGTACCATTGTCCGTTCACCTGCATGACGTCCTCGATGTGTACCTCTTCGGGGATCCCTTTCTTGAAGAGAATGGCCGCATGCTTCGACACGGAAAGGAAAGTGGCGTCATCGTCGAATGGGAACGGCGAAACGACGACGCGCACTCCGATCTGAAACCCGCTTTTCACCTTTAGCTTTGGGTTCTCGCCAGCCGCGAGATCGGCGAGGAACTGGCCAATAGGCGTAGTCATACCCTCCTGCTGGATGCTGATCGTGGGATAGCCGAAACGCGCCGTGAACTCGAGCGGGTAAATGCCGTTACCGTTCACGATGCAGTTGAGATCGATGTAGCCGACATAGCCTTCCGCGGTCAGCTTCGCTTCCATTTTCTTGAGCGTGGAATTAAACAACTTGTTAGGCCCGCTCCAGAACATCGCCGTACCCATCTCGCCAGTGGACGGACCAATGTTGCCGGGAAAGAGCTTCTTGTGCTCGAAGTTTACGTTGAGTGGATAGATGAATTCTTTTCCGTTAAAGAAGGCGCCGACTGCGACCTCCACGCCGGTCATGCGCCGCTGCAATTGGAACTGCCTGATCTCACCCGGAAAAGATTTCTTGTACGCCTCAAGTACGCGGATCACGTCCTGCCCGTCGTCCTCATCACCGACGAATAAACGGCGCTTTACGTTAGCGGCCGTCCCTGAAGGCTTGATAACATAGCGTTCCGGATTGTCCTTCACGTAGGCGATTGCGTCGTCGAAATTATCGAAGTCGCGGTAGGGCACGATGTTGATGCCCTCCTTCTTGAGTTCCTCCTGGCCAAAAGAGCGATCGTCCTCAAGCCGGTCCGTGTAGGGCGTGCCTCCGATTACCATCTTGCCCTTCGCGCGCAGCGCTTGAGCCTTCTCGCCCTGGCCGAGCGTGTCGTCGAATACAATGATGTCGGCCCAATTTACCTCGCGCTCCCAGTCGCGCACCTTCGGCACGAAACCATCGGCGATATCGCGCTCCTTCTCGTCCTCGATGCAATAGCGCACTTCGTGGCCTTCCTTCGCCACCTGCCAGGCGATATCGCTGATGAGTCCCGTTATCGAGACGAAGAGAAACTTGCGCTTGTCGCCATTCATTGAGTCCTTTTCACCACAGGGGGATTACCATGAGGTGGCGAAGCTTCAACCAGCTTCGGCATGCCGGGAAGTCGTCGGTTTCTGATTAACCGAAACGACCGGTGATATAATCTTCGGTCTGTTTTTCCAGCGGATTTGTGAAGATTTTCACGGTTGGCCCGAACTCGATTAGTTTGCCCAGATAAAAGAACGCAGTGAAATCGGAAACGCGTCCGGCTTGTTGCATGTTGTGAGTAACGATCACGATTGTGTACTGCGTCTTGAGGGCCTGGATCAGTTCCTCGATCTTCGCCGTGGCGATCGGATCCAGCGCCGAGCAGGGCTCGTCCATCAACACCACCTCGGGTTCGACGGCGAGAGCGCGCGCGATACACAAGCGCTGTTGCTGGCCACCGGACAATCCGTATGCGTTACTCTCCAACCGATCTTTGACTTCATCCCACAATGCGGCTGACCGCAAACTTTTCTCGACTGCTTCATCGATACGCGAACGCTTTTTGACACCGGCGACGCGCAGTCCGTAGGCGATGTTTTCGTAGATCGATTTCGGAAATGGATTCGATTTTTGAAAAACCATTCCTACACGTCGCCGCAAATCGACCACGTCCAATCCGGGCGAATTGATATCGATGCCGTCGATGTGAATCGCGCCCTTGCTAATACCCGAGCCGTCAACGAGATCGTTCATCCGGTTGATGCAACGCAGCAGAGTCGTCTTCCCGCAGCCGGACGGTCCAATGAAAGCTGTCACGGCGCGGGCCGGCATCTGCAACGAGATATTATGGAGAACCTTGTTATCGCCGTATGTGAAATCGACTTCGCACACGTCGATCATGGCCTGAGGTTTTTCCGTCTGATTTGCAGCCGGTTCAAAAGGTTCCGGTGGGGTTTGTGGGCGAACTGTTTGTGGCGGTTCCATCACGGTTACCATGATAAGCGTCTCCTTTGTCTTTCCCGCAGTACAATGGAGGCTAACGCAATCAGCATCACGACTATCAGGAATACGAACGCCGTTCCATACTGAACGCGTTCGGTGTATTCGTTCTGCGGGATTTTCGAGCTAACAACGTAAATGTGGTACGGGAGTGCCATGACGCCCTGGAAAAAGAAGTCGGTCCATTTGGGAACCTGCCACGGCATTTCATCGCGCATCGCATAGGCCGCCGTGAACATGATTGGCGCGGTTTCGCCGGCGACACGCGCGATGCCGAGGATCGAAGAAGTCAAAATGCCCGGCATCGCATAAGGCAGAACGTTCTTGCGAATGGTCTGCCAGCTGGTCGCACCAAGCGCGAGTGAACCTTCGCGCAAACCTTTCGGCACTGCGCGCAACGATTCTTCGCTGGCGATAATGATCGCGGGCAAGATCATCAGACCCAGCGTGAACCAGCCCGCGAGCAGCGACACGTTCCAGCCAAAAAAGATAACGAACAGCCCGAAACCAAACAGACCGAAGACGATCGATGGCACGCCGGCCAGGTTCAAGATGGCGATGCGAATGAAGCGAATAAGGCGCGTGTCGCGGCTGTATTCGCTCAGATAAATCGCCGCACTGATTCCGATGACCAGAGCCACGATCATCGACCCGACCACGAGCAGCGCCGTGCCGACGATACATGGCCAAATTCCACCGGCAGAATAAGCGACGCTCGTCGCTTCAACAGGTTCCTTGTGCGTTTCCTGCCATTTCCGGAATTCCCGATCGCTTAGCTCCATCTTTTTGCCCTGGTAGTCGAACACGTAGAGCGTTTGCGGCGGTTCGGTGAGAAATTTCACATTGATGAACGGCGCATGATTGGTAAACACCGTCCGGCTTCCTTTGATCGCGATGTCGAGAAAGATGTAAGTGGCGCACGCAATCACGAAATAAGTAGCGAGACGAAACGCCCAAAACATGAACGTTTGGACAACGCTGCGCCGGCTATTTGAAGAAGCAGCAATCATGTTAGCCAATGCTCATGCGGTAGCGCGTGACGAGCTTCTGCGCGCCATAGTTGATGGCGAGAGTGATCGCAAACAGCACCAAGCCCACCATGAACAGCGCGCGATAGTGGATGCTGCCGCGAACGACCTCGCCCATTTCCTGCGCAATGATTCCAGTCATGGTGTGCACCGGTTGGAAGACTGCACCCAGTCCCTGTGTAAAATCAGGAATGGCGATCCGGTTTCCAGCGCACAGCAGTACCACCATCGTTTCTCCGATCACGCGGCCGAGTCCGAGCAGCACCGCCGACACAATTCCAGACAACGCCGCCGGCACGAGCACGCGCACGATCGTCTGAAGCCGATTCGCACCCAAAGCATAGGAAGCTTCCTTGAAACCGCGAGGCACATTGCGCAGCGCGTCTTCAGCGAGAGTGAAAATCGTGGGCACCGCCATCAGCGCGAGCAAACAACCCGCGGTGAAAACATTCAGGCGCTCACTGATTGGAAAGAACGGCACCCATTGCATAAAGGAGGCACGCGAGATAGCGCGGATTGTTTCGCCGAGGACAGCAATCCCGAAGAAACCAAGCACCACAGATGGAATCGCCGAAATGAATTCGATGTACGGTTTGATCAGGCTCTTCTCTATCGGTGAGGCAACCTCGCTCACGTAGATCGCTCCACAGACGCCGAGAGGAACAGCAAAGAGCAGGGCGACGATCGAGACCATTAGCGAACCCACAAACAACGGAATGATGCCGTACCAATCCTGCCAGAAACTTGCCGTGATCCACTGCGTGCCAAACAGAAAAGATGTAATGGCACGATACGCGGGCACTGGTTTGTCAGGGTCCCACGCTCGAAGTTTTTCGGCAGCTGCGGAAAGCTGGTTTAGATACGCTTCGACTTCGGTTTTCCATTGCGAGAAGGCTTTGGGCGCCTTGGCACTGGTCAACGCAGGAGATGCCGCCAGCAGTTCGGTGATCTGCGCCTTCATCGAATCGGCAATCTGCGCGAACTTGTCCGTTGCAGAACGAAGCCCAGCCATCTGCTCAGCTTCATTGCCAACCGGCGCCGCCGCGGTGGCCCCGGTTTCATCCTGCGATTCCTTGTCGATCACAGAAGCAGCAGCATTGTTGCCGAGCTGCAGCATTGTTTCACGCAACGCTTGCGCCTGATCGGTCGCGTCCGAAAGCAATCCGTTTAACTGTTCGCCGGTGTCGCTAAACTTACTTGCGAACTCATCGAATTTTCCCAACGATGCCTGGTCGGCCCCGGCTTGCATTTGTTGCAGGCGGATGTCGCCGAGTTGACGCGAGAGAGCAGTCTGCTTTTCGACTTGTGCACGAATGATATCCACGTATTCGAGACCCGCCTTCCGATACAGCCGCAAATTCGCCAGGTTTTGTCCGAAGAAACCGAACCCCTCCCGAAAGAGGAAAATGGTAATTAGCGTCAGTACGACGATTGCAACGAACGCGTTGCTGCCGAAGAAAGCTCTGATCGTTGATTCCGCGGTTCGCCGTCGGTGTCCAGCCGCGTTTTTTTCCGCCGGAATCGACAATTCTTGCGCGGTGGTTTCCACACTGGCGACGATGCGAAACGGCTACGAAACCAGCAACGGAATTAATGTTACGTTTCTGTGACAGCTGAGATTGTAGCGCCCGCCTCGAGCTGAGCACTTAGAACAACTTCGAGCGTTTTTCTCCTGGCACCGGTTCCTGTCACGGGGACCGCGTCCGGGAGATCCGGAGGAGCTTCCGCTGCTCGATAGACGGTTCGACCAGAGTCGTGCTTAACAGCCTCTCCCGATCCGAAGAGACTGCATCCGGAAACGCCAAGCGCGATCAAAGCGGTGAACGCAGCGATTATTTTTTCCACTCAGCTACATCATTGAGGCGTAAATGGATCCTCGCAAGTAGGAGCTTGGATGCTGTCGTTGAATCCGCACCGTTGGCGATAACAAGTCACAAGTTTTTTTCGCGATTGCCATCTGTTTGTAACAGCGCAGTGCAACGATGAAGGCACAATCTCAAACCCGAAATAACAAGAACTACAACGCGCGAACAGTTTTTTGGAAGCAATGGTTAGGTTAAGTGAGAACGAGAGTTGGGCGCCCTGGATCAAGCCTTTTCGGGGCGCCCGCTCATTTTCTTATCTCCGATTCGAGGTGGGTGCCGTCGCTACAGAAATTGCTGTGTCTCGAGGGTCGGCGGTCACAGAGCGCCGCTTTGTTTTGACACACAAATGTAACGGTAATTGTTTTGCCGCTTCGCCTGCCGATTCGTACGTTTGGTGCTGATCACGAATGCAGGCGTTGACTTTCCCCCGACGCGATTCGACATCAGCTATCAACGCGCAACAGCGTTTTTCGTTCGGAGGATCGCGACAGGAAGTTCCTGAACCAAAGCGCTATCGCGCGGCGTGGATTTCCGATGCGCACCTTGGCACACGCGGATGCAACGCCACTGCCCTGCTGGATTTCCTGCGCGAGACCGACTTCGACACCTTATACATCGTCGGCGACCTGATTGATATCTGGTCGTTGCGGCGCGTGACGTACTGGCCGCAGCAACACAATGACGTGATTCAAAAAATTCTGCGCAAAGCCCGCAAAGGTACACGCGTAATTTATATCCCGGGAAATCACGACGAATTGGTGACGAGCTTTTGTGGAACGTACGGGAACATCGAGATCAAGGAGAACGCAATCCATATGACCGCCTCAGGCGAGCGGATCTTGATTATTCACGGTCATGAACTCGACGTGGTAGTGTCCGGCAGCGGCCGGATGAGGTGGCTCGCGTTCGCGGGTGATCTTGGGTACCAATTTCTCCTCTCGCTCAATCCGCTAATCAACTTTATCAGGCGGCGTTTCGGTTTGGGTTACTGGTCGCTCAGCGCGTATGCCAAGCGAACAGTGAAGGATGCTGTTAGCTTCATCGGTAAATTCGAAGCTGCTGTAGCTCATTACGCCGAGCGGTACCACGTTGACGCAGTGCTCTGTGGTCACATCCACAGCGCGGCGATCCGCGAATTTGGCCGGGTCGCATATTACAATTGCGGTGACTGGGTCGAAAGCTGCACTGCATTAGTCGAGGACGACCATGGGATGATCTCATTGATCAACTACCACTCACATGCTGCGAGCGGACGCGCAGCAACTCCGAAGGTCGACGGCATACGACCGAAGCAAACTTCGGTGACTGTTTAAAGCTATCGTATTGCTGGGCGTATCCATGAGACGCCGAGCCTGTTCGTTGCTCAGTCGCCATTGGTTCTTAACAATTCGTAACCTGACCCTGCGCGCTTTCGCGTTATTGAAGGCTCCAGTTATGACTAAAATTACAGTGAAGCGAACAATCCTAAGACGAAGGCCTGCGCAACGATTGGAAACGCGGCGACGATTCCGAGAATTGTCTCGATGTTATCTTGCTGGCGAAAGGACAGTGGAGTTTGCGTTCGAAGCGCTGTTCTTTGCGATAATCGTGGCAATCGCAGCGTGGCCAACCCTAGCGGCTGCTGGGGCGCTCGCCGAATTTCTTCGGCAGGCGCCAGTTTAGCAACCACTTGTGTTGGTTTCATTGACACCGTGCTTTAGCGCGGTGCTAAGCAGACTCAACTAAACAACTGCAAGCGCTTCAGCGTTTTCCAGACGGAGCTTTATTCGAGCAAAGCGGCGAAGCGGTTTCCTACCGCTGTCGGTGTGGAACACCTCATTTCAGCGAGGTGTTAATGAGAGCATTTGTCGATTTCAAAACTCACAGCGCCATGCGTGAAAGTCTCGACAGCGAACGCACCACGTTTACGATGTTCAACTTATGGCTGCGGACCATAAAACGCGACACAATCGCGAAATTGAACGCAAGTTTTTAGTCAAATGGCTGCCGGATAACCTCAAGCGCTGGCGGCACTTCATTATCGAGCAAGGTTATCTGGCAACTGAGTCGGCTGGGCGACAAGTTCGCCTGCGAAAAACGGGTAAAGCTACATCTCTCACATTTAAGGTCGGCCGGGAAAGCCATCGCGAAGAACGCGAGATCAAGCTAAGTCCGAAACAGTTCGCAGCCCTCTGGCCTGGTACCGGCCGGGAGAAGACTGCGAAAGGTACGTTACGAAATCCCATGGGACAGCGTCATGATCGAAATCGATATTTATCGCGGTCGACACGCAGGTCTTGTCGTGGCGGAAGTGGAATTTCCTAATACTGCCAGTTGCCGCAAATTCGAACCGCCATGGTGGTTTGGGCGGGAAGTGACGGGCGAGAAACGCTACAGCAACGTGCGGCTCGCCCTTAAATAGCAAACGCCATGGCTTTCCGCCTGAAATTGCGCGAACCGCTACCGCAAGGACTCAAGCGAGTCTTTTGTGAACAAATCCACTCGGCTTTGCACTTATGCCAACACCCCGCCAAACAACGTGGCGTGACTGTCCACGAGGTTCGCAAGCATCTCAAAAAGCTTCGTGCCGCAATGCGGCTCGCGATCAGTCAGGTCGGCAAAAATTGCCACGCGCAAGAGGACCGTTGTGTGCGCGAGATCGGAAGATTGGTCTCCGACTTGCGCGACGCGCAGGTGCGACTGCAAACATTCATTGAGCTACGCGACAAGGCGTCGAAGAAAAAACGACGACAACTCTTTCCCCACACAGAGGAGTTGTTGTTGCTCGAACGGGAAAGTTTTTCCGCGGCGTTCGCCGGCTGGCAACGCCAGGCGATTCCACAATTGAAAAAGGTGAAAGCGCGTCTGGTGGACTGGCCACTGGACGACCTGAGTTGGAAACAAATTTGCGGCGCAGTGTGCAAAATTTACAGACGCGGCCAACGCGCACTTGCCAAAACGATTGATACTCCTGACCCGGAACATTTTCATGCCTGGCGCAAACGAGTGAAAGATGTCTGGTATCAGTTGCGCATCTTGCAACCGCTGAACCGCGTAGTTCTCGAAGAGATGGCGCACGATGCGGAGGTGCTGGGCGAATTGCTGGGGATCGAGCACGATCTTGATTTTCTTTGGGCGCGGTTAAAAAAAGAATGCGGCGATCAACGATTGGCCGCCGAACTAGCGCAGCTCCAGAAACTAATTATCAAACGCTGCAAACGACTACGCCGCGACGCGCTGGAACTCGGACGACGCTTCTACGCCGAGCCATCTAAGGCGTTTGCAAAACGCATCTCCATCTTCGCCGGTACACGCACGTAAAATTTTTCATTCGCTTAATCAGGCTCGTAGGCTTCAAGATATTTGATTCCCGAACCTGTGTTAAAAATCACCACGTGTTCACCGGGTGCGATTTTTCCGGCGGAGCGAAGCATTTTCAAAGCTGCGAAGCACGCCGCACCCTCCGGACAAACGAACAGGCCTTCACTTGCTCCGACCTCACGCGAGACGCGGATCATTTCTTCGTCGTCGACGGCAATCGCGCCGCCGTTGGAGTCGCGAAGAATTTTCAAGCATCAGGAAATCGCCGATCGCTTTTGGAACGCGCAAGCCGGAAGCAATCGTATGCGCATCGGGAAATTCTGCGGCGACTTTTTCTCCAGCTTCGAACGCACGAACGATCGGAGCGCAACCGGCAGCCTGCACCGCGAACATTCGCGGCCGTTTCTTGCCGATCCAGCCGAGTGCTTCCATTTCGTCGAATGCTTTCCACATCCCGATGAGACCGGTGCCGCCGCCAGCCGGATAGAGAATCACATCGGGCACCTGCCAGTTCAGTTGTTCCGCCAATTCGTAGCCGAGCGTTTTTTTTCCTTCGACCCGGTACGGCTCTTTGAGAGTAGACATGTCGAACCACCCTTCGTTTGCTTTTCGCCGGGCGATTTCAGCGCCGCAATCCGTGATCAATCCGTCGATTAGCGTCACGTGAGCGCCCAGCTCGCGACACTCAACAACGTTTGCGCGAGGTGTGTCGCGCGGCATAAAGATGTGCGCCTCCAACACCTGCTCGAGCCGCATACGCAGCAAGCGCGCCGCCGGCATTACCCGCGCTGGGGACAGCGAGCTTTGTAGCGCCGAGATATTTTGCCATCGAAACGGCCGCGCTCATCCCGCGTGCCTTGAAGCTTTGTGTCGGATTAAGCGACTCGTCCTTTATCCAGAGATCGACATCCTCAGCAAACTTTGGTGCACGCAACAGCGGCGTTCCGCCTTCGCCTAACGAGACCGGTTCGACATCGGCCGGCAACGGCAATACTTCACGATAACGCCACAACGATTTTTCCCGTGCGAGGAGTGCTTCGCGAGTCATGGTTCGACTCGCGGCGGTGAGATCAGACGATCGCAAACAACGGTTTACTGCAGGATCGACAAAGATTTTGCAGGCGAGAGCCGTTCGTGCTCAAGCCCGCAAGCGCTGCATTCGAGACGCTTCAGAAACATGGAAGCACGGAACGTAAATGCTGTAGCGTCCGCTGTCCTGAGCGGACTTTTCCTGCCCATTAACCTGCTGCGCCGACGGACAGCGGCATCGCTACAGCGCGAGTTGCGGATCGTGATACATTCCAACACGATGAATTTGCTGACGCTCACGGAAATTCGCCGGGCGGCACAGAATGGTGCCGTGGCTGCGCGAGTACATGTGCAGGTGCAAGGCGCGAGCGCGAAACTGACGCGTGAAGGAAAACCGTACTGCGAGCTGGTTCTAGCCGACGCCTGTGATCAGATGACGCTGCGCGTTTGGAGTGATCATCCTGCGTACAAAACGTGCAGCGCTTATACCAACGAACATTACGTCGAGCTGACTGGTGACTTCCGCTTACACCGCCAATACGGACTCGAAGTAGACAAATGGATATCGCGCCCACTCAGTGAACAGGAGAAGAACGAATTATTAGCAGGGCCCCCGGATCTACGTGCCAAACAGACCGGTGACTGGGATTTCATCCTGCAATCCATTGAGGCGATTGTGGATCCCAGGTTGCAAGCCCTGGCGCGGATGTTCGTTGACGAATGGGGAGATCGCTTTCGTCGGGCCGCAGCCGCGCGCAAATATCATCACGCGCGCCGGGGCGGACTTGTCGAGCACACCGCGCAAATGATGCGAGTCGCCCGGCAAATTGCAACGTTGTATCCACAGTTAAATCTCGATCTCCTGCTGGTTGGTATCCTTTTCCATGATTCCGGGAAGGTTTGGGAAAACCAATTCTCCGAAACGGGCTTTGTTATGGGCTATGACGAGCTCGGCGAACTGGTCGGACACATTTCCATTGGAATCGAACTGGTTAATTCCCTTTGGCAAAGACTTAGCGTGGAAAAAGTGGAAGCATGGAAGGATCTCGTGCCAGCTTCAAAGGACGTCCGCTTGCATCTTTTGCATTTGATAGGCGCTCACCATCGAGAACTCGGATTTGGCTCGCCAGTTGTCCCGAAAACACCCGAAGCGATGGCGCTTCATTACATTGACGATCTCGATTCAAAGCTGGAGATGTTCGCTGCTGGGTACACAAACGCCCAACCGCTGGCCGACCGCATCTTCGAGCGGGTGTGGCCGCTGCCAGGGAATCTGGTGAAATCGCTTGAGAAATTCCAGCGATCTTCCGATGCAAAAGCGCCGACCGAAGGCGAACTTTTGTGACGCGCTACGAGCACACGCAAATCGGTCACGTAATCATTTGGTCCCTTCTTGCGATCATTCTGATTGCCAGTGGCGGATTAATAGGCCATCACACGCCGCCAGTTATTGTTTCAATGATCCTGCTGGTCTGCCTCGTTCTGTTCTACAGACTCAAGATTACGATCGACGATGAAACTTTGTGCGCATCATTTGGACCTGGCATTATCCGCAAGAGAGTTCGGCTTGCGGATATTGTTGGATGTGAGCCCATTCGTATTCGTTGGTGGTATGGCTGGGGAATTCATCTGACGCCCTGCGGCTGGCTCTACAATGTTTCCGGCTTCGACGCCGTAGCGATCACGTTGCGTGATGGCAGAAGACTCGCGCTGGGCACCGACGATCCTCATGGGCTCGTCGATGCGATCAGGAGCTTCAGAGCAACCAAAGCTAGGCGTACACGCGGGAAACCTCGCGTCGCGGATCCGGCTTGGCCTCGTTCCAGTTGAGTTCGTTCTCGTTCCTACTGCACCGTCACAACCGTGCCGACCGGAATTTCGGAGAAGAATTTGCGTGCGGCATCTTCCGGTAACCGGATACAGCCGTGCGATGCCGGATAATTCGGCACATAACCGGCATGCATTCCGAAATCGAGACAGCTCAAGCGCATGAAATATGGCATCTCGACGTGGTAAATCGTGGAACGATGGTTGCGTTCCTTGTTGGTGATCACAAACTCGCCACGTTTCGTCGAGTAGCCCGACCGACCGGTAGAGCATCGTGCGTGATAGATCGGGACGCCGTCCCTCACGAGAGCGACCCTTTGCATCGCCAGCGAAATCTCGATCCGCAACTTATCAGGTGCCGGACCGCCGCCGAGAAGAATTTGCGCGGACCGCCAGTGCCCTGTCTCCGCGGCGACGTCCAATGCCGACATTTTGTTCCGGGTCGTTAGGCGCGTCCGGTTTGCTCCGCCGTCGATCAGAGTCTTCAAATAATCGACCTGGCCCAGACCCGAGGCGAGCATCAGCACCGTGACGCTGCGATCGTCTTCGATGTAACTGCGCAATCCTTTCGGTAGCAGCGCCAGAAAATCTTTGTCGCAACGCGATGGCAGAACCGTGTTGGGATCTGCTCCGCAATTCAAGAGCGTGTTAAATAAAGAGACGTTGCTGCTCGCAATTGCGTACGCCAGAAACGGCACGGTTTTGCCTTCGGGTGCGGGTGGCGCCGAGTGTTTGCTAAGCAGCAATCGGATCTCGTCGTTCTTACCCGCCTGCAACGCTCTGGACAAAGCGCGCCGCGTGCTGCTCGTCCAATCCGGCATCGTCGGCAAACGTTGCACGACGGTCTTAATGATCTCCGGATGGCCGCCGTCGAGGGAAAAGCTCAGAAGGTCTTGCCCGTCGGCGCACGGTTTTTCCGGCTGAAGATTGTTTGAGCGGGCCAGGAGCAGCTGGAACATTTCCAAGTCTCCATGCATCGCTGCCGCCATTATCGGCGTGAATCCATTTTTGTCGGCGAGATCAACAGCCGCTCCGGCATCGAGGAGCCGGCGCGCCGTTTTCCAATCCTGTTGCGACGTCGCGATCAACAATGGCGTGCGGCCTTGCCCGTCGCGTCCGTTTGGATCGACGCGTTCCATCAGACACAAATCGACGAGCGAATCGCGCTGAATCGTGACGGCGCGCACCAGTTCGTCCGGCGAAATGGCGACGCGTGCCGGAGGCTCCGGCCCGATGACGATTGCCCACAGAAAAATCAAAAGGAGGGCTACAACGCCCGCTCGTAAGACAAATCGCCTGTGGAAGATGCGCATATTGATGGCTGGGCCGCCAATTATACGATTCTCGTCAAGGAATCTGGCACGGCTGCGACCGAACCGCGAATTCGTCTTTGAGTGAGGGCTGCAGACCGAGAGCACTGCGGTGCGGGGAACGGCGATTGGACGCGGCGGGTTGAACGTTGCATGTTGGCGACTGTCAAAATTCCAACCTATGCGTTTGTCCATTTTCGCCCTTTGCCTTGCGCTGAGTAATTCGTTCGCGGCGCAACCGGAGGCCGTGTCCAGCGATGCCGGTCCTGTGAATCCATCCGCGGCTGAAGCAGGCAAGGATGTCGTTCATCAGTTGAACAACGCTTTCGCAAAAGTGTTCGAAACCGTCGCGCCGGGCGTTGTGATCATTGAAACCTCCAAAAAAAGCGAAGTCAGCGAGAGTTCGCCACTCGACGATCTGTTTTTTCAAGGGCCGCCGGATGAAAACCGGCCGCGCCGGAATCCGGGCACGCCTCGACCCGTTCAAAGTGAAGGCTCCGGCTTCATTGTGCGGCCCGATGGCTACATCTTGACGAACGTGCACGTGATCGAGGACGCGGACAAAATCGACGTGAAATTGCGAGATGGCCGCGAGTTTTCGGCGCGCGTCGTAGGCACCGACGACAGGACGGACATTGCGGTCATCAAAATTGACGGAAAAGATTTGCCGGTCGTCCAGCTCGGCGACAGCGATGCAGTGCGCGTGGGGCAATTTGCGTTCGCGATCGGCGCGCCGTTCAAGCTCGATTACACATTTACTTACGGCGTGATCAGCGGCAAAGAGCCGGAGCAAATTGCTTCAGACCGGCGGCTATTCCATCTCGGATTATTTGCAGACCGACGCGTCGATTAATCCGGGGAATAGCGGCGGACCGCTCTGCGACATCGACGGCAAAGTGATCGGCATGAATACGCTGATCAATGGAATGAACCGCGGGCTGGGCTTTGCCATTCCAATCAATATGGCCAAGGACATCGGTGGTGAACTCATCGCCGGCCACAAAATCGTGCGACCCTGGCTGGGCATTCGGATCGAAACACTGGGCGATGATCCTTCCATCCGCGACTTATTTAAAGGCGCGGACAAAGGCGTAGTGGTTCGCACCATCGAGGCGGATGCCCCGGCCTCGAAGAGCAACCTGCGTCCATTCGACGTGATCACGCACGTCGATGGGAGTGCGGTCACTTCCGATTCACAGTTGCAGCATGAAATCTTGAAAAAGAAAGTCGGCCAGAACGTTGAGCTGACTGTTTGGCGCAAAGGTCAGGCGATAAAAGTACCTGTTAAGACTGGCGAATTGCCAGACGAGATCACCCGCGCATCAAATCCGCCGGCTCCGCCGAGCGAACCTAAACCGCAGGACGTCGGCAAGTTTGGATTGCAGGTGCAGGAACTGACGAAAGATGTCGCAGAGCGCCTCCATCTATCGCCGCAGCAGGGCGTGATTGTAACCGACGTGGAAGACAACAGCATCGCCTCTGCTCAGGGCATTGAACGCGAAGACGTGATTAACGAGGTCGACGGAAAGCCTGTGACGAACGTGCAATCGTTCCGCGAAGCGCTCAACAAAGCCGATCCGAAACGCGGCGTGCTTCTTTATCTTGACCGCAAAGGCAGCAAAACTTTCGCGGTATTAAAAGCAGGCGGGTAAATCGCTGTAGCCACGGCCGCTGCGTGCCGTGCTATGGGCAAGACTTAACAACGCATGTAAGACCGGCCACAGGCGGTGACTACAGACTTCGAATCGGTGCTCTACGTTGCCCGGTCTACCCGACGATCACCAGCACGATTCCGCCGACCAAACAAATCCCGCCCAATACTGGGGGAAACGGAATGGTCTTTTGCTTTTCAGCAGTCGCCTGAATGGGGCCGAGATCCAACACCTTTTCGCGTTTGGTGTACGTGATCCCGCCCCACGCCAACGCGACGACGCCGATAACGATAAGAATGATGCCGATAATTCCGGCAGGCTTCATCGCTTCGACGTTATAATGCGCGGCGTCCAGAGATCAATTGGATAATCAGCACGACAATCGCAATCACGAGCAGGATGTGAATGAACCCGCCCAGCGTGTACGAGCTGACTAATCCAAGCAGCCATAGCACCAGCAGAATAACAAATATTGTCCAGAGCATAGGATTTGTTCCTTTCGGTTAAACATACGTATCATCGCACGAGCCACTTCTGCTGCGCTTATGCGAAACCGAAATTTTTAAGATTTCTCCAGCGCTGCGCGCAAATTCCAGTCGCTGGCCTCGAGCAAGCCGCTGGCAGATTCGTAATCACGTTGCGTGACGCTCGGCCACGATCCGAACGGCACGATCGCGCAATTTCGTGCTGGTGGTTCGCAGATCGACCATGACATTGCCACGCACTTTCCCGAGTCCGATCATCGCGCCGGTGCTGATAATGTTGAGCGCGACTTTTGTTGCAGTCCCTGCCTTCAATCTCGTCGATCCGGCCAGAATTTCCGGTCCCACAGGAAGGGCGATTAGCAGATCGACGTCGCTGTAGCCATGGCTCTGCGAGCCGTCATCGGAACCGGCCACAGGCCGGTGGCTACAATGCGGATTACAGGTAAGCAAAATCGTTTTCGCGCCTAACGACTTTGCCCTCGCAAGCGCGCCGAGCACAAAAGGTGTCCGGCCGCTGGCTGTAATTCCAATCACCACATCGTCCAGGCTTCACACCCCGCTCATCCAAAGCGAGTGCGCCAGCGGTCTCTTCATCTTCCGCGCCTTCCACACTTCGATGCAACGCCGTCGCTCCGCCGGCGATTATTCCCTGCACAAGATGAGGCGGCGCGCCGAAGGTGGGCGGAATTTCGCTCGCATCCAGCACGCCGATGCGCCCGCTGCTGCCTGCGCCAACATAAAACAAGTGTCCGCCGTTTCGCAGCGATTCAGTGACGATTTCAATTGCGCGCGCAAGATCAGCCGCAGCAGCGTGCAACGCCTCCTGAACAAACTTTTCTTCCCGCACAAACAATTGAACCAATTCTTGTGCGCTCATTTTTTCCAGGTTTTCCGAGCGCGGATTGCGTTGTTCCGTTAACGCCGCAGCCAAACCGTCGATTTCGGTTTGAGACGGTTTCGGGTGAAATGCTGCGTGATCGTGCGCTTCGGCAGCAAGCCAGGCAGCGCCCAGTTCAGGCGCGCGCTCGGCAGTTGTTATGCGCGCGTCGGGAAGATTTTTCTTCAGCCGCCGTCGGAACGCGTGTGTGTAAATTGAATCGCGATAAAAAAGCCCACCGATTAGGACGACTTTCGGTGCGAGCAGGTGCAGGCGGTCAGCAACTGCCTCCGTGTATTCGCATAGCACGCCTGCACCTTCTTCTATGATCTCCATCATTCGCGCGCCGCCCGCGGCAGCTGTCTCGAACACGACCGGAGCAAGCATGGCGATTTCCATTTTGTCCGCTGTTTGCACCCAGCGAACGAGTTCATCAAAATTGTTCAATGAAAGCGCGTGCAGGATTTTCGCGGTGAAATCCAACTCGACGCGATGCAAATCGTATTCGCGCAGGATCAGGCGGAGCGCCTGCACGGAAAGAGAATAACCGCCGCCGGCGTCGCCCAAAATGTGACCCCACCCGCCGGCTCGCTCGATGCGATCGCCGCGCCGGCCGGTCACCGATGACCCGCTTCCCGCGTTTACCACAATCCCGTCGGCATGATCGAGCGCCGCGGCCAATCCCGACTCGCGGTCGCTGCCTGTCACGACTTTGGCGTTTGGCCAGATCTCGAGACAGATTTCTCTGAGCGACGCGACGGTCCTCCTCGGTTCCGCAACCCGCGAGGAAAACTCCCGCGCGATCGATTTGCTTCGGCAATTCACGCCAGGATGGCGCGCAGACGCTCAGGTGCAGTGAGCCGAAAATTTGATGGCGGCAGTTTTCCCTGATCGAGAACGCAAAATTCGGCGCCCGATGCGTTCGCTACGGTCTCGACCAATACCCAGGCGGTTTTCGTTCCGCCGCCTTCCACCCCGAGGATGCGCTCACCGGGTTTCACGATTCGGTATGCTTAGCCGTTTTTGAGGAAAAGTGAAAGGTGGATCGGCCTCTGCCGCGGACGATGCCTAAACGAATGGCCGGAGGCGCAAATATCACCTTGCGCCATCGCCAACCTTGAGGCACACATCCGTTCGCGGCACGCGACCCTGCCTTGCCGAAATTTCGCGTGTTCGTATCGTGAAAAGATCGATGGACCGAGCCGAAGCCGAGAAAAATATCGCGCGATTGCGAGAGGAAATCCGCAAGCACGACCGGCTGTATTACCAGGACGCCGCCCCAGTTATCAGCGACCGCGACTACGACCGGCTATACAAGGAGCTCGTTGATCTCGAAACGCAGTTTCCTGATCTCGTCACGCCCGATTCGCCAACTCAACATGTTGGCGGAAAGCCGCTGGAAGCGTTTGCACAAATCCAGCACCGGGCGCCGATGCTCAGTCTCGACAACACTTATTCTGAAGATGAAGTCGCGAATTTTTACAAACGGATCATGCGCCTGTTGCCGGACGAAAAAATTCCTGTCGTCATCGAGCCCAAGGTGGATGGCGTTGCGGTGTCGGTGATGTACGAAAACGGCCGGTTGAAATATGCGGCGACGCGTGGCGACGGTCTCGTCGGCGATGACATCACTCAAAACGTCAAAACAATTCGCTCTGTGCCGCATCAATTGCGCGGCGACGCGCCAGACATTTTCGAAGTGCGCGGCGAAGCTTATCTGGATAAGACAGGCTTCGAGAAATTGAATCCGGAACGCAAAGCCGCGGGTCTTTCGCTCTTTGCGAATCCTCGAAATGCGGCAGCCGGTTCGCTAAAGCATCTCGATCCAAAAATGGTCGCGCAACGTCCGCTCGGAATCGTTTTTTACGGGACCGGCGCAGTTGAAGGAGCAGACACTCGATCTTCACTCGAAGATTTTTCGACTGTTCAAAAAACTCGGTCTGCCAACCCATGAAGAGTGGTGGGTCGCCGATTCGATTGACGAGATTCTAAAAGCGATCCGCAAACTCGACGAAATCCGACGCAATTTTCCGTACCAGACCGACGGCGCGGTCATCAAAGTCGATGAACTCGCGCAACGCGAGCGGCTCGGGTTCACAGCCAAATCACCGCGATGGGCGATCGCTTACAAATACGCGGCTGAACGCGTCGAGACCCGTCTGCAAGACATCATCATTCAGGTAGGACGCACTGGAATCCTCACGCCTGTAGCGGTGCTGGAGCCTGTGCTGGTGAGCGGAAGCACCGTCGCCCGCGCCACTTTGCACAACGAGGACGAAATCAAACGCAAAGACATTCGCATCGGCGACACGGTCGTGATCGAAAAGGCGGGCGAAGTCATTCCCGCGGTCGTTGAAGTTGTAAAATCGAAGCGGCCACGAGACACGAAGCCGTTCGATTTCGCAAAACACATTCGACGGGAAATGTCCCGTCTGCGGCGGTCCCATCCGGCGGGATCCCGAATTTGTCGCATGGCGCTGCGAAAATCTGTATTGCCCGGCACAGACAACGCGGCGCGTGGAATTCTTCGGCGCGCGCGGCGCGCTCGATATCGAAAGCATCGGCGGAATTGTCGCAGACAAATTGGTTGAGCGCGGTCTGGTGCGTGAACCGCTCGATTTATTCGACCTTAAAGGTCGAGCAACTCGCAAAACTGAATCTCGGGACCGAGGAAGCACCGCGCGTTTTCGGCGAGAAAAACGCGACCAAGGCGATCAACGCGATCGAGCGCGCCCGGACGTCGTCGCTATCGCGCTGGCTTTTTGCGTTGGCGATTCCTGACGTCGGTAAAACGACTGCGACACAGCTCGCCCGCTTTCACGCTACAATTGAGGACGTGGCTGATTCGCAATTGCTCCGCGACGTTGTGAACTATCACGAAAAGCGCGGCGATAAAGAATCCGCTAAAGAAATCGCTGACCGATTAATCAAATCGGGATTTGCGAAACCGTCGAAGAACAAAGCAAGCAAAGACGGTATCGTGACCGAAGTCGGGCCAATAGTTGCACAGAGTGTTTTGAACTTTTTCTCTTCAGCAGCTGGCAAAAAGATCTTACGGCGATTAAACGAACTCGGCATCGAGCCGAAGAGCGAAAAAGTCTCGGCGAAAAAAGCAGCGTGAACTTCCGCTGGCCGGCAAAACTTTTGTTCTGACCGGCACGCTGCCGTCGATGACGCGCGAAGAAGCCGCCGAAAAAATCGAAGCGCTCGGCGGTCACGTCACCGGCAGCGTAAGCAAAAAAACCGATTACGTCCTCGCCGGCGCCGAACCCGGGCAGCAAATTCGACAAAGCAAAAGAGCTCGGCGTAAAGATCATCGACGAACCCGCGTTTCGAAAAATGCTGTGGGCGTCCCAAGCTGTGCCGCGTTGTGGGACGCGCGGAGCGACGCGGCTCGCGACCCGCCGTGCGAGCTAGCAACTTCGACGGGCGAAGGCGGCGCATCGTCGTCGAGCGACATCGGAAGCACGCCAGGGATTGTGCCGGGAGAGGCGAGCAACATGCCGCTCTTGCTGGCCGGGTGCATTGTGGCTTGCACTTGGAAAGTCATTTTTTCATGCCCGCGCATCACGGTGATCGGGACGGCGTCTCCGGCAGTGACATAGAACGAGGCGTCAAACACATCCTCGGGATCGGTTATCTTTTTCTTGCCCACCTGAAGCAGCACATCCCCTTCTTTAAGCCCCGAGCGTACCGCCGGTCCGTCGTCCGCGACCTGCGTTACCATCGCTCGCGAGCCTTCGACTTGTTGCGTTGCGGGAGAAACATTGTTCACCCCGATCCAGCCGTGCCGGGCTTCGCCGAAACGAACAAAGTCGCTGCGAATTTTCTCGGCGGCCTCGATCGGCACAGCGTAACAAGCGGAATTATTTTCCAGACCGCTGACGACAATCCCGACCACTTCCCCTTTCATGTTCAACAGTGGAGCCCCAGCCTCGCCGCGCTGGGTGGGAGCGTTTACGCGTAAATGGATGGTGGAAAAATAGCGGCCGAGACATTTCCGGTCGAACCCGGCGATCATGCCGAAGTTCGGTGTCTTCGGTAAATCCAACGGATAACCGATCGATATGACAGGGGTCGCCAGTTCCAGCTCCTCGGATTTACCAATTGGCAGTCCCGACGTGGTTTCGTCCACTTTTAAGATGGCTGTCCCACTGCGAATGTCTGCCACGAGTTGGCGCGCCGGATATTTCTTGCCGTTGAATTCGACTGTGAAATTACCCGCTTCGCCTCCGACTGTATATGCCGTGTAGAGTGTGCCCGTCGGATCGACGAAAAATCCGGTGCCGCAAATCTCGCTGTGCTCATCCACACCGTGGATCTTAACAACCGCTTTTGCGGCCCGTTCGAAAAGCTCCCGGACCTGCTGGCTGATCGTCGCAGCGGATTGCTCCTGAGCGAATAGCCAGCCCGCGCCTAACCCGAAAACCAGCGCGAACGTGATGAGCGCGCGACCTTTAGAACCTGAAAGTGGGCTCATAACTCACGGGGACGCTATCGAGCACGTAGCGTGGCGGGGCGGCTCGGTGAGTCTGGGCGCTTTGACGAAAACTGCGAACCGGCTGCGTCCTGAAAATCTGCGTGGAGACCGGAGATGCCAGGTTCCATTCCTGTTCGGCATTCACCGGCACCCTTAAGGTGAGCGGACTCTGGCTAGCGACGCGCGCCGCCTCGGGTTGCTGATAAACTTTCAATGAAAAGATCGCCGCGCAAACAAGCACTGCGGCGACCGCAGTGGGATAGGAGGCCAGCGAGCGCACATCCAGCTGCAACATCAAATTGTGTGCGCGCTCGAGGCAGATCCGCCAAAGGGGCTGGCGCAGCAATTCATCGCGCTGCCGGCGATGGAATTCGTGGAGAAAATTGTCGAAATAACCGGGGGGCGGTTGCTCATACCGCTTCAATCGAAGCAGCCTCGCGATTTCGTTATCGTTAAACTCGTCCATTTTTTTTCGCCTTACGAGACAGGATTTTTCCGAAATTCGTCCAGGTAATTTTGCAGCTGCCGATTCGCGTAAAAGAGCCTCGAACGTACCGTTCCTTCCGAAACGCGCAAGATTTTACTGATTTCTGCATGAGGCATGCCCTGGATATGGAACATGGTAACAACTGCTCTGTGATCATCAGACAACTTCATCATGGCCTCGTTCAATCTCCGCTGCAGCTCTGAGAGGTCGGCTTCTCGGACCGGGCTGCTCGTCGCCGTGGCTTCCATGAATTCCTTGTCGGTTTGAACGCCCGCGTCCACGTCATCCAGGCTCAATTGAAATCGCCGCCCGCGTTTCTTGAGGAAATTCAGGGTCATGTTCACGGCGATGGAATGAATCCAGGTGTAAAACGAGGATTTGCCACGGAACCCCCGAATCGCTTTGTAAGCTTTGGCGAAAATGTCCTGTAAAAGGTCGTTCGTGTCCTCGTGATTGGACGTCATGTTGTACACCAAGCCGTAGAGTCGCGGCGTGTATTTGACCACAAGATCATCGAACGCGCTGGCGTCACCCGCCTGCGTGCGTTTTACCAACTCCTGGTCTGGGTCGCTTCTTGGCTGATCCATCGCTGGGCGCCTAGACTTAGCACGCGCCTGCAGACCCGACGATAACAAATCGGTAATGCGGCGAGCAGGGAAAGCGAGAGCGTGATCCATTTTTATGTCGCGATTGATCAGCGCCGGTCGCGGATCGACATCAACCAGAGCAAATTGCCCAGTGCAGCAATGAATGCCGCGATATAAGTCAGCGCAGCTGCGTTCAGCACCTTGTTGACGCCGATCGCTTCTTCGCCCGGCTGTATGATCCCCATTTCCTTCAGGATGATTTTCGCACGCCGCGAGGCATCGAATTCCACGGGTAACGTGATCAATTGGAACGCCAGCAGAATTAGATAACACCAGATGCCGACCGTAATTAGACCGGAGATCCGAAAGAACAAGCCGCCGATGATAATGAACGGCAGCATCTGCGACGCGATCATTGTGACCGGAACAATCGCCATACGCGCCTTCAACGGCGCGTACGCGCGTGCATGCTGAATCGCGTGCCCGCATTCATGTGCGGAGATGCCCAAAGCTGCTACCGAAGGCGTGTTGTAAACGTTGCTCGACAGGTGCAGCTGTTTCTTGGTCGGGTCGTAATGATCGCCCAGGAAATCGTTCGTCTCCACGACGTTGACATCATGAATCTGCGCCGCCTGCAGGATCTCGCGTGCGCATTCGGCGCCGGTGATGTTCCCGCTGGCGCGGACCTTGCTCCATCGGCTAAACGCGCCGGTTACCCGCATCTGCGCCCAAATTCCAATGACCAACGGGACGCCGATGTAGAGCAGCCAGTTGGAACCGAAACCAAAACCGGACGGACCGCCGATATACGCCAAGCAGCTAGAGCTCAATACAAAGCCCAATAGAAAATACATGTGGTGGGTGATTAATTTACCGCGGCGAGGCAACTTGTCACTTCGCCGGGCAGGAAATTAGACGCCGAATCGTGTTACGCGTTCATTTGGAAGGTTAATCGGCTTCTCCGAAGACGATGGAAACCCTGCCGAGGTCTTGACAACGTGTTGAGGACAACGCATTCCACCTAGATTTCCAGCTGTTTCGGAAACCGCGAGAGGATTCGGCAACCTGTCTTTGTGACGACTACTACGTCTTCCAGGCGCACGCCGCCCACACCTGGGTAATACAGACCAGGTTCCACCGTCACCACCTGCCGATCCTTGAGGATAACCTTTTGCAAACGCGGATATTCGTGGATTTCCAGACCGAGCCCATGTCCAGTGCCATGAAAAAAGCCGACGCGCCGGCCATTGCGAACTTCGGTCGGGAAACCGCGACTGGCGAAGAGTTCCTGAATAGCTCTGTGGATCGTCATGCCGTCAACGCCGGCCTTGATTCTCTTTAGCCCGAGGGCTTGCCCCGCTTTCACCGTTTCCCAAAGTTTTCGCTGCGCTTCGCTCGCGCGCCCCCGCAACACCGTTCGGGTCATATCGCCGAAGTATCCGGTCTTCGCGTCGCGCGGAAAGACGTCGAGAATAATCAATGAATCCGCATACAGCGGACCGTGGCCACGCTCGTGGGGGTCGCAACCCTGATCGCTGCCGGCAACGATCGTCCCGGTCGGAACGCCGCCTGCGCGCAAGATGGCGGAATCAATTTCTGCGCGGAGTAATTCAGAGGTCAGCGTTTTACCATTCCAGCGCAGTCGTTTTCCAGAGCCTGGTTTTGACGCTTTCAACACTTCAACCGCGCGCTTGAGTCCAGCTTCTGTGATACGCAAGGCGCGGCCCATCATTTCAATTTCCTTGTCGGATTTGGCTTCCCGCTCCGGCCAGAAAAATCCGTCGGCAGCGCGAACGCGGATTTTGTTTGCCGCGAGTTCCTCCGCATACGCTAGCGGAAAATTTGCAGGCACAGTTGCGGATTTCACGCCGCGTTTTTTCAGGAAATGGGCCAGCACTTTCTCGTACGGCGGCGCCTTTTTGGATTTCCCCTGCAACTCGAGCTCGAGCTCGCTGAACATGACGAATTCATCCGCGTCAGCTTGTTTGCGGCCGCGATCGATTTCCAGATCGCTCAGGACCAATGTACGTTTGCCGTTGCGCTGAAGGAAAATGAATGGATCGGGCGCCCAAAACTTCGTCGCGTAAAGCATATCGGCATCTTGCTCGCTCGCAGCGACGATAAGGCGTGCGGATTTAGTTTTTGTTCTGCTCATAGGTTAATCTCCAGAGATTCCTCGACTTCGCTCCGAATAACAATCGAAAGCGGCGACGTGTCGCCGCATTCCCAATCAGGTTCTGCGCACTTCCAGTTGTTTTCGCAAGATTCGGTGCAGCAAGACAAGCAATACGAGTGTGGACACGACCAGTACAATGGTGTCGAAGGTGAACACGCCGATCGCAATTCCAAAAAACCGTTTCTCGAGACCGAAGAACACATTCGGCTTATTGCCGCGGCGGTAATCGTTTTGCTCCATCTCGGCTCTTGAGATGAGGTCCGACACTTTCTGGTTCACATAGAGTTGATCCGCTGTGACCGGACCCTTCGCATTCTTGAATAACGAGCGATCGAACCTTTGTTTCCCTGCAATCACCGGATCGACCAGCTTCAAATATCGGTCGACGTCCCGCGGGGATGGTCCTTCCAACCCCGACAGCAGTGCCAACACGTCTTTCAAATCGTTTAGGTGCGCTCGCCGCTCCGGCGTGTCCGCTTTCGGCGCGAGCTTTTGAATTTCGTCATGAGCGCGGTCCTGGCGCTTCGTAAGCGGATTGAGCTTGGCCTGAGCAACAATCATTTCTTCGTACGACCAGCGCATGGCGATGAATTGGCAGACAAGTGGCACCTGTAGTTTGCTCTCCGTCTTTCTCGTCTTGTCCGAGTTCGGATGTTCGGAAAACCAGTGCGAAAAGGAATAAACCAGGCCCAGATTCCGGTTCATGTCCTCGTATTTGATGAGCGCGCCGCCCATGATGATCTGCGGTATCAAAACCAGCGGAACGATATTGGACGCAGTTTTCGGGTCGGCTACGAGAGACGAAATAACGAGACCCAACGCCACGCCGCTCATCGCGGTCAGGAACATTATGGCCAGGTCCAGCCAGAACATGCCCCGGATTTGAAGGACGAAATTGCCGATCAGCACGAAAAGAACGCATTGAATGAGCGCGAAAAACCCGAGCGTGATCGTCTTGGAGATTACGTAGTAGGAAAGGCGCACCTTGATGTTGCGCTCGCGTTGCAACACCGGCCGATCCCGAATGATATCGTCGGCGCTGTTTGTCAGCCCAAGAAACATTGCGACGATCAGACCGAGAAACAAGAACGTCGGGATATGATAAGCGGAAGCAAAATCGTACGTTCCCGTCTCCGAGTACCGCAGGATCGTTCCAATTAGCAGCGCCAGCACTGGCGAGACACCTATGGTGATCACGAGATTGGCCTTGTTGCGTAGTTTGCTCGTGAAAGCACGCCGCAGCACCGTCCGGAATTGCGTCCACTGATCGTGCCACCGCACCGGCAACCGCTTCCTTTGCACCGGCGTAACCGGCAACGGGTCGGCCTCCTCCTGTTGCAGGGAGACTTGCTTGACGTCCTGGATTAATCGGAACGCTTCATATTTGTCGCGCCAAAAATCCGGCGAGTAACGGCGCGACGGGACAAGCTGGCCACGGCTGTTTTCCTCGTAGATAACGTCACCGCTCAAATCGCGCAGCGGCGTCTCGAGTACATCAAAGATGAATTCCGGCCGGGTAGTTCCGCACGATGGACATGCGCCCAGTTCAGCACCGAATTGGTGTTGATGTTCCGCTTCGGCGAAATACCGCAGGGCGTCGGAGGGCGCGCCGAAAAACACGAGCCGCCCACCCTTGTCGAGCAAGATCACCTTCTGAAACATCTGGAAGATCTTCGAACTCGGCTGGTGAATGGTAACGATGACGATTTTGTTGTGCGCCATGCTCCGAATGATTTCGATTACGTGCTCGGAGTCTTTCGACGAGAGACCGGAAGTTGGTTCGTCAAACAGATAAACGTCCGACATTCCGATCATATCGAGTCCGATGTTGAGCCGTTTTCGCTCGCCACCGCTTAATGTTTTCTTCTCGGGAATGCCGACGACCGCGTCGCGACGTTCGCTTAAACCGAGCTCGATCAGCTTTGCGTCCAGCCTCCGTATGCGGTCGCGCTTCGAGAGATGCGGTGCACGGATCGCCGCCGCGAACTGCAAATTCTCACGAATGGTGAGGTGTTCGTCGAAAGCGTCCTGTTGCGGCATGTAGCTTACGTACTGCTTCAGAACGTCGAGGTTTCGATAAAGGGATTGTCCGTTGAGCAAAACTTCGCCGCTGGTGGGCTGGAGCTGGCCGGCAAGCACTCCCATCAACGTGCTTTTGCCCGCACCGCTTGCGCCCATCACGCAAACAAGCTCTCCACGCGTGATGCTGAGGGAAATTCCATCGAGGCCAATTTCGCCTTTGCCGAAACGGTGTGTGACTTCATTCAACTCGAGGCTGCGAATGATGTTTCGCTCCTCCTCGATGATGCGCTCCAAGAAATTGCATCGCAGAACCTGTCCGACGTCGATTCGAATGATGTCGCCGTCCTTCAGGTCCGCGGTGGTGCGGACAGGATCGTCTCCGACCAGGATTCGACGGTCCGCTTCAATGACCTCAAGCGTGCCTATTCGCCGATCGTAATCGCAAAATATTTTCAGCAACACATCCCCGGCCGTGCCGGGAGAGAGCAGGATATCATCGGCTTGCAGTTTGCTCGGATCATTCGACACCAGATATTCCGATTTCGAAGCTTTCAGTTGGAATCGGCCGCCCAACGCCCGTGCGCGTCGACGCAGGTCATTCAAATCCAGCTCGGTGTCGTTGTGGAAAATGATTTTGTCTTCCAATGTCGTGTCGACCTGAGTGCCGGCCTTGAGACGTACTCCCTTGAGCTCCGCGTCGATATCGCGCAAAGCCTTGACCCGAACTTTGAGTCCGAAGGTGACCCGCAACGCGCTCTCACGCGTTCGCGAGCGCTCCAACTGCACTTGCTCCGCGTCTTTAGTTACCCGGATATAGATTTCCGGAAGCGAAACATTCTTTTTCGCATTGAAATATTGCGCGAGCTCCTGGTAGCTGAGCACCTGATCACCGATCAAAATTCGTTGACCGGGATAAATTCGACAGAACCCGCCGCGCACCAAAGGTCTCCCGCGCACGGAGACATTCTGACCACTGTAGTTTTTCAACAGAATCAGGTCGTGATAACGGAAGGCCATCAGCCGGTCTGTTTCAGCGAGATTCTTCAGGATGATGTCCGCCTTGCTGTCCCCCCCGAACGAGAGCGATTCCAGCGGCGACGCGCCATGCTGGTAAATCGAGGGGTCAGATTCTTCTGATGCGTTGAGTTGATAGACAATGTCGATCGCCTGCGCGGCCATGCCCATCTGCGACATGAACGAGTAGAACGCGACGACTTGTTCCTGCTTCAAACCTGCTTGCGAGATGAGGTCATACAGTTGGACCCCAAGCATGATCTTGCGTTCGGTACTGAGCTGCATGCCGAGTTTTTGCGCCATCGCCGCCAGGTCCTGCTGCTCGTAAAGCGCCTGGCGAAACAACTGTCGAAGCTCGGAGTAGACCGCTTCGGGATAGTCGTAACGCAGAAAGCCGAGGCTCGAATCGATCTCTTCCTCCATGATGACGCCGTCGGCTTTGGTGAAGCTCGCCAGCACCTGGATCAATAACGGCAGGAGGTTCGGCCCTTCCGAGACACTGCGCGGCTTGCGCAATGCGCGACGTACGAGCCTGCGGCCAGTTCGTCGCACCCGATATGCCAGCGGGATTACCCGCTGCATGGTGCGGTCGATCTTATCGGCCATTGATGAAACCAGCTCTGTCATGGTGATTTTCGGATGCGAATGTTACGCGAAAGCGCGAAGCGAAGCAATGCAGTGCGCATCGCAAAAGTTACAACACCTGATCCCACTTGGTTTTGTCTTTGAGCATGATTTCCCTGAGAAGACGAATGGGCGGCATGCCATGGCTGAGCAATTCGTTATGGAATTTTTGCAGTGAAAATTCGGCGCCTTGTTGCGCTTTGTAGTCCTCGCGCAATTTCAGGATCTGCAATTTGCCGAGGGTGTAATTGAGATAACCCGGGTCAAACGTGGCGCGCATGGCTTCCTGGCGAGCTGGCTTTGATTCGTAATAACAATTGTCCTGGCAAAATTTTGTCGCTTCATCAATCGACATGTTTTGCGTGTGCACTTTGATGGACACACATAGCCGGCAAAGACGCAGTAGCGCTTCGTCAGCCTGCGCCATGCGATATTTTGCCGCGAGTTTCACATCCTCTTCGCTCGGACTCGAGGCGGATGGGGCGCCGAATCCTTCGTCGATCATCATTTTTTCGGTGTAATGCGCCCAGCCTTCGATGAAGGCATAGCTACCGAAGATCTTCTCTGCTTTGCTGGCAGAGGACGCATTCAGATGGAGGAACTGAACGTAATGTCCGGGATAAACCTCATGAATCGAAGTAACATCGGAGGTGTAATAATTAAACGCGGTGAGCCACTCCTCCTTTTCTTGCGCCGGCCAATCCTCTTCCGGCGGTGTGACGTAATAATAGGCTTCGGTCGCACGCTTCTCGAACGGACCTGGAGTATCCATCGAGGCAAAAGAGGTGGCGCGCAGATATTGCGGGGTTTCTTTTACTTTCGGTCTAACCTCCGAAGGAATTCCAACCAGCTTACGACCCACAACGTATTTGCGAATCTTGTCCAAATCCTTGGCAATATCCGGGATCAATTTGTCGGCAGCGGGATGCTCGCTCTGGACCTGCTTGAAAACCTCAATAGCAGGTTTGTTCGGGTCGATCTTTTTCGCAGCCTCGGCGAATGCTTCCTGTTCGGCTTTTAATTGCGCCATGCCGATATCCAGAATTTTTTGCGGGGAAAGGTCGACCAGTTCCGTCTGCACCAGGAAGCGTCGGAATTTTTCTTCACCAAGAGCGAAATCCAGAGTTGCTTTGGGAAGTTTCTCCCGTTCGAGCCACGTCGCGTAATCGTTCAGCGCGTTTGCCGCTTTGCGGTTGGCTGTCTGAAATGCAACGCGGAGTTGGTCGTCTTTGAGGCCACTGACGGCCGCAACCAGATCTTTTTTCAGAAAATCCGCGGAACCTTTGGCAATTTGAATCGCAAGCTCGACGAATGGCTTTGGGAGCTTTTCGTCAAGGTTTGTTCGCGCCGCAATGAGGATGTTTGGAATTTGCGATTCAATCGCTACGAGGCTGCGGACGCGATCCTCAAGCGGCGCAAAATTCCTTTTAACATAGACGTTTACGTCGCCTGCGCGGGCATAGACCATCGGGTTTCGTTCGAAGACCGCCATGTCTTGCATTTCAAACAGCTCTTGCTTCACCGCTGTCTGCAGGATCCGAAGGTCTATGGATTGCCGCTGACTCAGTTTCGCTGGATCAAACTTGGCCAGACGATCTTCGAATCGCTGAAGCCGGGAGAGTTCGGCATCAAGCGCAAGGCGGCTGTAATCGCTGATTTTGCCATCGTACTCATGAAGACCGAGAGCCGTTCCCTGGAGTGGGTGAGCGGCCAGATAGGTCTTTACGTATTCCTCGGCTACCGCATCGTATTCGGCATCCTGCGTTTGCGCGGCGAAAATGGTGCTGGCGAGCGATAGAGCCACCAGACTCACCAGGAGCTGGAAAGCTTTCAACGCAACTCTCTCAGTGAAACGGGTTTTCAACACAGTCGAAGCGCCCGGTTGCAAGGAAAACTCCTTAGATAAGCCGTCGAAACGGCTGGTGCTTGCCGGCCGGTGGTGTACATGCGGCTGAAGCCGAGTGTTAGTCTGATTACAAATGGGGTCCCGCATCCTGAGAGTGATGATTAGAGACAACGCCGCGTGTTGGGCGTTGCCAAAACTTGCTCATGAGCGATTGTCACATCGTTTTCGCAGATTGGGCAAAACATGAGGCGGGTCGTGATCATTCCGTTACTGGCTTGTGTCCTGTTCGGCGCTATCCCCGGCGCTTTCGCGCAGGAGGTGCAGCCGCCTAAGACCGAAGAGGATAACGGCTACTCGCAGATTGCCATTTTCGCAAAAGCCTTGGAGCTGGTCCGGCAGGATTACGTCGATGAGAACAAGACGAGCTATCACGATCTCGTCACGGCTGCAATGAAGGGGATGCTTTCGTCACTGGATCCGCACAGCCAGTTCATGGACCCCAATGATTTTCGAGACATGCAGGATGATACGCGCAGCCGCTTCAATGGTCTCGGCATCGAGGTCTCGATGAAAAACGGCCTGCCCACTGTAGTCACGGCGATGGAGGACACGCCTGCCGCCAAAGCGGGAATCCTTTCAGGCGACCAAATCTTGCGGATCAATGGCATATCGACGGACAGAATGGATCTTCAGGACGCTATCAATGTTCTGCGTGGGCCCGCAGGCGCAAAAGTCAGCCTGACCTTGTTGCGGCCGTCTACCAAGGAAATCAAGGAGTACACGCTCCAGCGCGCAGAAATAAAAATCCAAAGTGTTAAGGGCGAAAGATTGCTGCCATCGGAGCTGACTGGTCCATTCAGGATTGGTTATATCCGGCTGATCCAGTTCAACGAACCGACAGCCGACGAATTATCGAAGGCAATTGATGATTTGCAGAAGCAAGGCATGCAAGCGCTAATACTCGATCTTCGAAATAACCCGGGCGGCCTGTTGAACAGCGCGGTGGATGTGTGCGGCCAATTTTTGCCGCCCAGCACAAAAGTCGTTTCGACGCAGGGCCGCGTCCCCTCTCAACAGCATGATTACGCTACTTCCGCGGTAAGTAAGCCACGTCCTAGCTTTCCAATGGTGTTGCTGATCAACGAAGGTAGCGCAAGCGGCGCGGAGATCGTTGCAGGCGCGCTCAAGGATTTGCGTCGGGCGGTCCTGGTAGGTGAAACCACTTTTGGGAAAGGCTCAGTGCAAAATGTGCTGCAATTGCCGGACGGATCCGCGGTGCGTTTTACCACGGCCAAGTACTGACACGCCCAGTAGACAAGTCATTCAGGGTAACGGCGTGACGCCGAATATCCGAGTCGGCATGACTGCTGAACAGGAACGCGCTTTATATGCTCTGCGCAATTCGGGAACTGTTAAGCCGGACGACGAGATCAGTATCATCAAGACCAAGGATCCACAGATGTTGCGCGCCATTGACGCACTCAAAGGCGTGATGATTTACGCCCAACAAAGCGCACCGAAGGCGGAAGCGGTAAAGAAGTAGTTGTTTCTGTCATTCCGAGCGGAGCCGGAATCTCTGATTTTCTTCTGATGTGCCGCGGACAATGTAAGGTCGAGAGATGTCTCGACTTCGCTCGACATGACAGTCCTGGCCTTGGAAACCTCTTGTGATGAAACGGCAGTAGCGATCTTGCGCGGCGATCGTACCGGTCACGAGTTGCTTGCGAGCGAAGTGGCGTCGCAGGTCGCAGCCCATGAAAAATACGGTGGGATTGTACCGGAGATCGCGTCGCGCAGTCATCTGATCCACGCGCCTCGGCTACTCGATCGTGCTGCGAGCGCAGCGAAAACCCGGCTGCCGGAAATCGATGCGTTCGCCGCCACCAGTGGCCCCGGTCTGGCCAGTTCGTTGATGATCGGTGCGTCGATTGCGAAAGGATTGGCAATCGGGTTCGGTAAACAATACCTGGCTGTCAATCATCTCGAAGGACATCTGCTTTCGCCGTTTTTTGGCGTCAATGAAGACGGCGACAGTGACATTAAGCCAAATGTGTCACTCATCGTTAGCGGTGGGCACACAATGCTAGTGGTCGTACGCGGCCTGACGAAGTATCAACTCGTCGGTCACACCGTTGATGATGCTGCGGGTGAGGCCTTCGACAAAGTAGCGAAAATGCTTGGACTCGGTTATCCCGGCGGCCCTGAAATTGAAAAGCACGCGCGCGGCGGCGATCCCCGACGTTTTGATTTTCCCCGCAGTATGCTTGCTTCAGAAAATTTCAGCTTTAGCGGATTAAAGACTGCGGTGCGGTACTTGCTGCCAAAAATTACATCAGGTGATGAACGGCGTCTGACACAGACGCCCTACAATTGGGATGAAAAAACACTGCGCGATCTTTGCGCATCTTTTCAGCAGGCAATCATTGACGTGCTCGTGACAAAGACAATCGCGGCGGCGCAAAAATATCGAGTGAATCTGGTGACGATAAGCGGAGGCGTCAGTTGCAATCAGGAATTACGCCGCCAAATGAGCGACGCGAGCAGCCGCAAAGGAATCGAACTCAAAACCGCCGAACCGTGGCTGTGCACCGACAACGCCGCCATGATCGGTTTTGCCGCGTTGTTGCGATTGCAGTCTGGATTTGAATCGCGAGTGACAGAAGAGATCGATCCGAATTTGGCGCTGGCGTAAAAATTGCAGGAATCAGTACTCGCGCTCGAGCAGATAGTTCGCTAGCGCATGCAGCGTTTCAGCGTCGCGATTACTAAAAAGCGACAAGGCATTGTGCGCTTCACGCGTGAGCCGTTTGGCTTCGCCCCGTGATTTCTCGAGGCCAATGACCGCCGGATACGTTGCTTTCTTTGCCGCCACGTCTTTGCCGGCGCTCTTGCCCAAAATCTCAGAGCTCTGGGTTACGTCGAGAATGTCGTCAATGACTTGAAAAGCGAGTCCCAGCCGTTGCCCGAACAGTGTGATCGCGGAAAGTTTTTTAGCATTCGCGTCGGCGCTCATCGCTCCCAGACGGACTGAGGTTTTCAAAATCGCAGCAGTCTTGTTCTCGTGAATGAACTGCAACTCGCGGCGTTTGACGCTTTTGCCTTCCGCTTCGAGATCGGAAACCTGACCTGCAATTAGTTTTTGGCTGCCTGCCGCGACCGAGACCTCGCGCAACAGCGTTGACATATCGTAATGCCGGCTTGTCTTCGCATGTGAAACAATCTCGAACGCGATGGTTAAAAGAGCGTCACCCGCGAGCACGGCGATGCCTTCGCCAAAAACCTTGTGGCAGGTCGGACGACCACGCCGGAAATCGTCGTTATCCATACTCGGCAGATCATCGTGCACGAGCGAGTAGGTGTGGATGCATTCAAGGGCGCATGCGAGCGGAAGCGCATTGCTGATCTTGCCGCGACAAGCTTCAGCCGCAGCCAGACATAAAATCGGCCGTAAACGTTTTCCGCCTGCAAACAAACTGTAACGCATAGCCCGATGAAGCGTGGTGGGCTTCGTATTCGCCTTCGGCAAATAGCGATCCAACGCGCGGTCGATCAGCTTCTGGCGGGTAACGAGATAGGTTTTGAGATTCACGTAACAAAACGGCTGTTAAATTGCTTGATTCTTGATATTCGATAATGCAACAGAGCTCAGAGTGTCCAGCAGCATCAGAATCAATGTAGTTTTTGTTTAACTACAATGTGGTGATCGCTCCTAAGTTTCTTCGAAGTGGCGTGTCTTCCTCTTTGGAGGAAAGACATGAATTCAGCGTTGTTTTACCGAGAGCATGGCCGACGCCTCTTTTGGATAGCATTCGTGAGTGCGCTTGCGATTCACATCGGCGCCGTTGCGCTCGCGAAAACCAAATCACCGACTACCAGGCTGGAACACTTTCCGCCCCCTGCAGATGTCGACATCATTGATGCCCCCAAACCAGAGCCCGCCTTGCTGGTAGAACCGGTCACGTTCCCGCCGATAGAGGAAATTCATCCGGACCAGGACTTTTTCCGGGAGGAGAATTTGACGCCTCCTCCAGTTCGCGCGCATCGGAACGCACGGCCACTATCTATGGTGCGAGGAAAGCCGACAACGTCGTTGAGTTCGGTGAAAGCGATGGTGGCGTATGCGCCGCGCCCGGTTTATCCGTACGAAGCGCGCCGTCAACGGGTGACAGGATCGGGCGTTGCGTTGCTCACGATCGATCAAACCTCGGGCATGGTCACTGGTGTCCTGATGACGCAGAGCTGTGGCAACGTCATTTTGGACAACTCAACACGCGATGCGCTTCGAAGATGGCGTTTCAGACCCGGCGCCGCGGCCAGCGTTCAAGTGCCCATCACATACACGATTACCGGAGCGTCTTATTGACGGTTGGTTTTACGGAAGTGGTATCCTCTCATGCGCCAAGATCGATGCGAACCGACAAAATAACGAAAGCGCAGAGGTTTGAGGAAATTCTACAGCGATTTGAGATTCCGCTTCTTCAATATGCGACTCGCATAACCGGTGACCGGGAACGAGCCAGGGATGTGGTCCAGGAAACATTTATAAAGTTTCAGAGCAACGGTGCGTTAGATCACAAAGACAAACCGGAAACATGGCTTTTCACCGTCTGCCGTAATCGCGCGCTGAACGTTTGCCGGAAAGAAAGGCGATTAATGTATCTGGAAGAAGAGACGATCGAATCGCAGGAAGATCGTCAGCCAATGCCTTACCAGCACATTGAGGAGGAAGAGGCCACCGGCTTTCTCATGCGAATCATTGCCACGCTGCCGCCGCGTCAGCAGGAAGTGCTGCGACTGAAATTTCAAAACGAGCTCAGCTATGAGCAAATTGCTGAAATCACCAAAACGACGGCGAACAGCGTTGGTGTTCTTATTCACACAGCGCTCAAGACCCTGCGTCATCGCTACCGGGAGGACTCGAAGGATTTTGTTTCGTTCAACCCGAGAACCACATGACATGAATATTGATGATCCAAAATTAACTGCTTTTGCCTTGGACGAATTGGATGAGCCGGAAAGGTCGGCAGTGGCACGCGCTGTCGCCGAATCGGTTGCCGCTCAGCAATTGGTCGGCGAAATCCGCAAGTTAAGTGATGTCATCAAAAACGAATTCGCGGCGGAGACGCAGACAAATGTGGTCACAGCCCTCGGGTCCCCGGAGGAACCTCGCACTGCGACGGGGCTACAGCCGCAAAGCTTGAGCGATATTCGCGACGATCCCTGGTTCTGGTCGATTGGCCGGCCTCTCGCGATCGCAGCGATTCTGACAATTTTTGGGATTATCGCCGGCGTAACGTTTTGGCCTCGTCAGAACTCCACTCGATTTGCCGGACCTATCAACCTTCCGCTGGCGAAGCCTGCAGACGTCCAGGGTGAATTTCAAATGCTATCGGAAGTCGAGCCTTCTTTACCGGCGAAGGTGCCTGCAGCAGGGCACTCACCTCCTGCTCATTCCGCCATGGTAGCGAAACAGTCCGCTTACAAATTCCGCGCGTACATGGTCGGTGGGGCCGAAGAATCTGGTGGGATACGTCAGCCGGGCGGGCAGTTCAATACTGCCACGTACGATCACATCCTCGAGAACCCGTTTCTCGACACAAAAGATAATCCGCTCTCGACCTTCTCAACTGATGTGGACACGGCTTCCTATTCGAATGTGCGGCGATTTATCAACGAAGGTTATCTGCCTCCAAAAGACGCAGTGCGCGTGGAGGAGATGATCAATTACTTCACTTATGATTACGCGCAGCCGCCTGACGACAAGCCATTCGCAATGCACATCGATGTGGCCGGCTGCCCATGGGAGGCATCGCATCGGCTGGTGCGAATTGGAGTGAAAGGAAAAGAAATCGCGACTGACAAACGTGGCCCGAGCAACCTGGTGTTCCTTCTCGATGTTTCAGGATCGATGACGCCACCGGAGCGATTGCCGCTCGTGAAACAGGCGATGCGGCTGCTGATCGAAAAGTTCACAGAAAACGATCGCGTGGCGATCGTAGTTTACGCAGGCGCATCGGGATTGGCGTTGTCCTCAACTACAGGCGAGCACAAGGAAGAAATTCTCGAAGCGCTCGAAAACCTGCAGGCTGGCGGCTCGACGAACGGCGCTGAGGGAATCCAACTGGCATACAAAATTGCGGCGGACAACTTTATTAAAGGCGGTGTAAACCGCGTGATTCTCGCCACCGACGGCGACTTCAATGTGGGCGTCACGAGCCAGGGCGATCTGATTCGGCTGATCGAGGAGAAAGCACGCAGCGGCGTTTTTCTAAGCGTGCTTGGCGTCGGCACCGACAATTTGAAGGATTCTACGATGCAGAAGTTGGCAGATAAAGGGAAACGGCAATTACGCCTATCTCGATTCGCTGGATGAAGCGCGGAAAGTGCTTGTGCAACAGATGAACGGCACGCTGGTAACAATCGCGAAGGACGTAAAGATCCAATTGGAGTTCAATCCTGCGCGCGTCGCCTCGTATCGTCTGATCGGCTATGAGAAACGAATGTTGCGCAAGGAAGACTTCAACAATGACAAAGTTGACGCGGGAGAAATCGGCGCCGGGCATACGGTGACAGCGTTGTACGAAGTGGTGCCGGTCGGCGCTGCGATCAATCCGGCTGCGCCTGCGCCTCCGGTCGATCCACTCAAGTATTCGTCCAGCGAAAAATCGACTTCAGCACAATCGCCATCTTCGAACGAGATGCTCACGGTGAAGTTGCGCTACAAGAAACCGGATGGGGACCGAAGCGAATTGCTGGAAAATGCCGTCACAGATACGTCCACAAAATTTGAAAACGCTCCAGCTGACTTGAAGTTCGCCGCCGCCGTCGCTGAGTTTGGGATGATCTTGCGGGATTCTGATTATAAGGGAGATGGAACCTTTGCGGCGGTGCTTGAGTGGGCGAAAGAAGGAAAGGGCAAGGATCTGAATGGTTATCGCTCCGGATTTATCGAGCTGGTGCGCAAGGCGCAGTCGCTGAAGCGAGGCTAGCCTAGCCTCAAATATTCTCTGCCGCCTCGGTTGTATCGACTGGCTTCACCCGCATTGCCAGGAACGCCCCGACCAGCAGAATGCCGGCGCTCCAAAGTTGGGCGTGAGTGAGCCGTTCGCCATAGAGCCAGGCGGACAGCGCCATGGCAATAGCCGGGCAAAGGAGTTGGAGGCTTTGGGATAACGCGACTCCGATTTCACGGATCGCCACGTAGTACAAAACGTGAGCGAGCGTAATGCAGATGACGGCGGAAACGATCAGAACCAGGTTCGCTTCCGCCCCCGCATGAATCGGAGTTCCGATTTTGCCGAAGACGAGGGTCAGCGGAAACAACAGTACCGAAGTAATGAAACTGACTACGCCGAAGCTCCGGATCGATCCAAGCTCCGCTGACGGACGTTTGATCAGAACTCCGTAAAGCGCCCAGCAGAATGTGGCCGTAAAAGCAATGAACAGCCCGGGCAACGCGATGTGCTGGTCATGTCCGCCACCGGACGGACTCGCTGGAGCGAGCGAGCTCGCATTCGCCTGAAACCACAGCACCCCGAATGCGCCGATTAATCCGAGCAACGTGCCAATCTGGAATTGCCATTGCCGAATGACCGCGCGTTCCTCCGGAAAAAATGCCAGCGCCAGAAGCGCTGTAAAAATGACAGAAGCCCGAGTGAAAATCGTATAGACGCCGGGCCCGATATAGAAAAGGGCCATCACCTGGGTGACTTGATGGACGACGTTTGGCAGGCATGGCAGCAAACAAAGTTTCACCGCGTACATATCGATCCCCAGGCCACCGCGGCGAATTTGATAAAACAACAACGGCGCAATCGCGATGCATGCCACCGACGTAGCGATAAAAATTTTGCGCCCATGGATCGTAAGATCGGTTCAGGTAAAACATGAATAGCGACGGCATCGACCAGATGAACACCGTCGCAAAAACTGCGGAATACCCTTTCGATAGATTGGCAGCCCGGCGCGACGCGGCATCGCTGCGACCAGGCGATGTTCTATAATTCATTTCAAAGATGGTCTGGACGCACTCAATGGATTTAGTGTGCCCTTCCCTCAGTGCATCAAATCCGCCCGCCGCGCGCAAGGCGCTGATTTGAAGACAGCGAATACTACAGCATCTCGCATCTCCGATGCACGCACTCTAAAAATTGAGACGGCCTTTTGCATAAATTTTCTCGCCTGAAAGCGGTAAATCGCGCAAAAAGTAGCCGAGAAGGAGAAATACATATGTTGAACAAGCAACTATTCACTGTCGCCATCGCCTCGGTCTTTTGTTGTGCGGCACTTCAGGTGGACGCGGCCAAGCCGGCCAAGGGTGGCGGCGGGGGCGGAAACCATATGCAACGCGGCATCCAGCTTGCCCAGGAAAAACATTACGATGCAGCCGCTGACGAATTCGGAAAGGCGATCAAAGATAATCCCAAAGATCCGCGCGGATATGCAAATCGCGGCACTGCATATCGTCAGGGGGCACGAACCGCGATGGCAGCAGGCGATTCAGAGGGCGCCTCTACCAGGTATCAATCCGCATTGGCGGATTTTGCAAAATACATCGAAGTGGCGCCGAAGGATGCCTCCGCGTACACGGAACACGGTCAGACCTTATCCGAACTAAAACAGTACGACGCCGCCCTTGCTGATTTCAACAAGGCGTTGGAACTCAGGCCGGACGATCTGAATACAATTAAATTTCGCGGCTTTGCCGAACTCGGGCTGAACCAGTGGGATAAAGCGGTCGCCGATTTTTCGGCTGTGATTCAAAAGAAGCCCGACGATCTGCAGAGTTATGATCGGCGCGCCTTGGCATATCGAAGCATGAAACCGGCGAACTACGACGCCGCCATTGCCGATTATACATTTTTGATCACGAAAAATCCGAACGACATGGAAGCGACGACCAAGCGCGGGTACACCTACAGCCTGGCACAGCAGTACGAAAAGGCGATCGCGGATTATCAAGTCGTGCTAAAGACCAATCCGCAGGACAACGAGACATTCCAGCGCATGCAATATGCACAGTCGATGCTGGCGGCGAAGAACGCATCTCCCTCGCCCACGCCACCCATTGCGAGCCCAACGCCTGAAGAAAAAAAGGGCGTGATGGATAAAATCAGTCCGCTATATATCGGAATTGGTGTCATCGCGCTGATCATTATCGCTGTGCTCGTACGTCTGCTCACGCGGGGAAAGGCAGAGGAGACCAGCCATCGAATTCGCTAGCGTCAGCGATCCAAAATTTCTTTGACACTACGGTGCGCGTGGTTAGTTTGCGGACGCTTTTTGCCGGACCAGGCTATCCCATGGTCGTTCAAATGCAGATTTGACGCGACTCTGGGATTTTTGACTCTCTGGTGGAAGGCACGGCCGGTTCGCCGCCCGGGTTCCCAAGGGAGGCGCTGGGTGGTGACGAGCAGCCGCCCATGTAGCTCAGTTGGCAGAGCACGTCCTTGGTAAGGACGAGGTCACCGGTTCAATCCCGGTCATGGGCTCGGTGAGCTTGCGACCGGCAACAAAATCCAAATATAGAGGTAAACAAGAAAACGATATGGCTAAGGAAGCTTTTAAACGCGACAAGCCGCACGTGAACGTCGGCACGATCGGTCACGTTGACCACGGAAAAACAACGCTCACGGCAGCAATCACGAAGGTTCTCGCTAAAAAGGGCATGGCTGAAGTGCGCGAATACGACTCGATCGATAATGCGCCAGAAGAAAAAGAGCGCGGAATCACCATCAACACGGCCCACGTGGAGTATTCCAGCGACAAACGGCACTATGCTCACGTCGATTGCCCGGGTCACGCCGACTATGTGAAGAACATGATTACCGGCGCGGCTCAAATGGACGGCGCCATTCTTGTTGTCTCTGCTGCTGACGGCCCGATGCCGCAGACGCGCGAGCACATCCTGCTGGCACGTCAGGTCGGCGTGCCTTCCATCGTCGTTTTCCTCAACAAGGTGGACATGGTGGACGACGCTGAGCTTCTCGATCTCGTCGAGATGGAAGTGCGCGATCTGTTGACGCAGTACGAATTTCCGGGAGACAAAATCCCGATCGTCAGGGGTAGCGCGCTCAAGGCGCTTAACGGCGACGCGGACTCGGAGAACCAGGTCCTGGCGTTGGTATCAGCAGTCGATGATTACGTTCCTGTTCCCGAGCGCCCGGTCGATCAGCCGTTCCTGATGCCGATCGAGGACGTCTTCAACATTGAAGGCCGCGGCACCGTCGCGACCGGTCGTGTCGAGCGGGGCATTCTCAAGAAAATGGGGGAAGTCGAGCTCGTAGGCATTCGTCCAACGGCGAAGACCGTTGCCACGGACATCGAAATGTTCCGCAAGCTCCTCGATGAAGCACGCGCGGGCGACAACGTTGGCGTCCTGTTGCGCGGTCTCAAGAAGGAAGAGGTCGAGCGCGGACAGGTTATCGCGAAGCCCGGCTCAATTACGCCACACAAGAAATTCAAGGCGGAAGTTTACGTGCTGAGCAAGGAGGAAGGCGGACGTCACACTCCGTTCTTCACCAATTACCGGCCACAGTTTTATTTCCGGACAACGGATGTCACCGGCACGGTCAAACTGCCCGATGGCGTGGAAATGGTTATGCCCGGAGACAACATCTCGATCGAGGTCGAGCTCATTACGCCGATAGCCATGGAGAAAACTATTCGGTTCGCAATTCGCGAAGGCGGCAAAACCGTAGGCGCGGGTCGCGTGGGCGATATTCTGGATTAACAATCTTCCTCTACCTCTTCCTCTGCGTTTGGTAATGTTGAGGTAAAGGTGAGGAAGAGGAAAAAGTAAGCGGGAGAGGAAGATTAAAAATACGCCAGTAGCTCAATTGGTAGAGTAGCGGTCTCCAAAACCGTCGGTTGGGGGTTCGAGTCCCTCCTGGCGTGTGGCTAACGAATCACGTCACGAAGCAATGATGACAAAAGTCAAAAACTTCTTCACCGAGGTGAAGATCGAGCTGCAGAAATGCTCGTGGCCATGGGATCCGAAGGAGAAAGGATTCCGTCGCTACAAGGAGCTGGTAGATTCGACCATCGTGGTCGTAGTCGCGATGCTGTTGCTCGGGGGTTACGTGGCTTTGTTCGATTTTATTCTGGTAAACGTTGTGCACTTCTTCACCCGCCTGCACTGATTTATGGGACAAGCGCTCGCAGCGAAAGATCAATGGTACGTCGTGCACGTGCTTTCCGGTCAGGAAAACAAAGTGCGCGAGAACATTTTAAAACGCGTCAAGACCGAGGAGATGGGCGATCTCGTTTATGACGTCCTGCTGCCGACCGAGCGCGTCTCGGAAATCAAAAAAGGCAAGAAGACCGAAACTACACGGAAATTTTTTCCGGGATATTTGATCGTGAATATGAATCTGCTCGACGAAAGCAATCAGCTGGTCGGGCGGACCTGGTACTTCATCCGCAACACACCTGGCGTGATCGGGTTTGCCGGGACCAAGGATAAACCTATTCCGATGAGGCAATCGGAAGTGGACAGCATGCTCGCGCAGATGAAAGAGCGTGAGGAGAAGGTCAAACCAAAGGTCAGCTTTGAAGTTGGCGAAACTGTGAAGGTCGCCGACGGTCCGTTCCAAAATCAGACCGGTGTCGTTGAAGAGATCGATCCGGAGCGAGGAAAACTGCGCGTTTCAGTCACCATTTTCGGTCGCGCCACACCAGTGGAACTGGAGTACTGGCAAGTCGAACGCGGTTAATAGTTAAAATTGTCATTCCGAGCGAAGTCGAGAAATCTCTGGATCTAAAATAATCGAACCATGGCCAAAGAAATAATCGCACACATCAAACTGCAAATTCCCGCAGGACAAGCTAACCCTGCACCTCCAGTGGGTACTGCTCTCGGTCCACGCGGCGTAAACATCATGGCGTTCTGCAAAGAGTTTAACGCCGCGACGCAGAAACAGGCCGGCGACATTCTCCCGGTCGTGATCACAGTCTTCAAAGACAAATCGTTTACGTTCATCACCAAGAGCCCGCCTGCAGCTGTGCTGCTCAAGAAGGCTGCAAACATCGCCGCCGGCTCAAAAGAGCCTAACAAGACCAAGGTCGGCAAGGTCAGTCGCAAGCAAGTGATGGACATCGTTAACACAAAGCGCAAAGACCTGAACGCGCGTGACGACGAAGCCGGTTTCCGAATTATTGCCGGCACAGCCCGGCAAATGGGGCTCGAGGTCGTCGATTAAAAGCAACCGAGGCTGCACGCATCTCGCAGCCCAGGGAGTTGTCGCCGCAGCATCAGTTCCGTCTTCGCTGCAGCCTCGCCGCGCTCGGGGAAGCGGCACGAAGGCCAGCCGGCTCCCGTCAATGCGCATTTAACGATTGTCTGCTTATCTCAGTGGATTCGAGGCATCGCCGAGGTACTCCCACTCCTGCAACGCAATCGGAACGTTGCCGTTTTTCCAAACGAAATCGTGAAAGGCGCGAAGATTGAATTTGTCGCCCTGCTGCATGCGTGCGTCGGCGAGAAATTTCAGGATTTGTAATTTCCCGATCTGATAGGTCATGGCTCCGCCAGGGCTGGTGGAGAAAGCGATCGCTTCCTGGCGCGCGGTCTGTTCATCCATCGGGACTTTCTCCTGGAGATATTTTGCCGCTTGTTCGAGCGTGAATTCGCCTAGCGCGAGTTTTACATCCACTTCCACGCGAAGCGCCCGAAGCCGCATAAAATTGTAAATGATCTCGCGAGTGTGCGGGCTGTCATCAAACAATCCGGCCTGTAACATCATTTCTTCAGCGTAAAAGCCGATCCCTTCGTTCGCGCCGGAGTCATAGTAATGTCGCCGGATCGGGTCCTCATTTTTCCACGAGAGACAAAGCTGAAAATAATGGCCGGGAATTCCTTCGTGCACGGTGATGGGCCGCGGATCCATGGCTGTCGCGCGCCAGAAGTAGCCAAGTTTTTCAGACGGTTCAGGCACGTAACGGATGCAATTCTCATTCAATCGCGATGGCGACGTGAAATCGTCGTGCTCTGTAAACTCAAGCGCATGCAAATATTCTGGTGTTGGGCGAAGCGTGTAATGCTGGACCCATTTCGGCACGGTGAGAATGCCGTGCTCCTCGAGAAACCTGCGGATTTGAAGTTCTTTTTCAGCCGCATCTTTGATCCACGTATTGGTGTCCGTTGCCATCTTTAGCGGCGGCACATCTTTATTGCGGTTTTTTTCGTATGCCTCGAACGCCACCGCCCGATTCCATTCCTGACGTCCCATCGCGAGAAGTTCCTCTGGCGTGAACGGCATCAGCGCGACGTTCCGTAGCAGCCAGATATACGCGTCACGACCGAGCGCGGTTTGTTGCGGAAGCTTCGGCAACTTGTCTTTGAGCTGTTGCTGAAATTTTTCGAGCGCATTTGCTGCGCGATCGGTCGCGGCATTTAGCTCTTCTGTTTTCAGCGTGGTCGATCCAACGAGCGCGCTCGCCATCGTACGCAGGTGTTCGCGAATGCCATCTAGATTCTGGGCCGCGACGGTTGCGAACGGCGCTGGAGGATTCTCAAGATTCTCCAAGGCTTGCTGCAAGATCGCCGGAATGTTTTCGATGCGGGTGAGAATTTCCCGACTGCGCGCTTCATCATACGGCCCCGGCACCGTCAGCGCTTCCGCCAACGCGGTAAGCGTCTGCTCGATGTAAAAATTCGGGTCGCGTTTCCAGCGCGGATTAACTTCGAGTTCCCAGCGAACGCGCGACAACGCTGAGCCGATCAATTTGTAATCGACCTGCTTCGGGATCGGCCATTGCGCCGGATTTAGTTTCTTCCAACGCGCTTCAAATCCGGCCAAATCTTTTTTTCGTCGGTCAATGCTGGCCCGCGACCAATCACGGATTCCGCCCGGTCGCTCCATCCGGTTGACGTCATCAGACGAGAATGGCGCGCTTTTCGCACGCCACGACCAGAAATCGTCCGCTAATTGTTCGAGCGAGTCGGGTTGCGCTTTGGCAGCTACGTGAAGCCCGAGCAAAGTCAGCAGCAAAAGCGATGCGAGGACGCATCGCACTCTAAAAGCGCTTAGCGCCAAATGCGTCGTGACTGTCTCGTTTCGCGCAAGCTTTTGGAATGCGTGCGCGTCCTCGCGCCGCTTTGCTCTTTCGTGCGCTTGCGCAAATTCTGTTTTCACTCCGAGCTTCGGCGCAATGTAATCACCGCAGGCGTCAGACCGGGCCGATACATTGACATGCCGTAGCATTGCGCGGCGGATTTCTCGCGCGCGTAACGAATGTGGCTCAGCTTCTCGTCCCAGCGCTCAATGTAGGAGCAGTTCGCGGTCTTTTTGCTCGCCGGAACAGGAACATAGCGGTTTGCGGTGAATGTCAGAAAAGCCGGTTCGCCTGGAAGCGGAATCGGCGTTGCCCCGTTCGGTGAAAGCCTAACGAGTCGCGGACCAGTCAAATCGAGCGCGAACACCGTGTCGCCATCGGTGCTGTTCAAATGGAGATCAAAGAACGTCAGCCGTAATGGACCATCGAAAAGAAAGTACCGGTTTTGGTCCTGGTTGTCGTGAAGTAGTTCGAATGCACCGTAAAATCCGGGAATCTTGGAGAACTCAGTTTCCGTCCCGGTTTTCAAGTCGCGCAGCACAAAATGTTTCCCATGCCCCGGGCCATTCATCTGGTCATCTTCGTCGTTCGGATCTTCCCGCAGAATCAACTCGAATAAACCATCTGGCGATTTGTAAGTCGGAACCGGAGTTGCGGTCGGCGACACGGACTCAGCAGGTGACGTTGTCGCTTCTGACGATTCTGCCTGTGGTGGTTCGGCGTTTGTGAAATACGGCGAGCTCTTCGCCTGCGCGTACCAATCCGGCGCTGCGTCGAGCTTCTTCAAATCAGTGCCGCGCGGTCTAACACTCCAGAATTCGTGAACGTTGTTGGGCTTTTCCCGGGTGAAAACGATCGTCTCGCCATCGGGCGAGAATATCGGAGCCGAATCCTGGCCCGAGTCGTCCTTTGTTAACTGACGCAAAAGCTTTCCCTCTTCGGCATACAAATAAAGATGCGAATGGCTTGTTCCCTGCGCTTGCAGATAACGAATTGCCATGACGATTTCCGAAGCGCCGTGGGCAATCGTCGCAACAAGGAAAAACATTCCAGCGACCAAAAAGAGTTGCAGGGAAGAACGCATTTAGCGCAAGGGAAGTTGAATTACGCTTGGATGCTCAGCATCGTGATATACCTGCACGTTGCAGGTGTGCGCATCCTTCGCCGTTTCTTCGGCGACAATTCCGCCCGAGCAATAATTTTTTTGCCACAAAATTGAATTAATTGCGGTAACGACCAGGCGCAAACGGCTGCCTTTCATCAAACGACGGGCTACGAACAAACCTGGATTAAAATCGCAGCGCACTATTTCCCCGGGCTTCACGAGTTTCGCTTCACGCAGCGAATCGCGGTAACGGAGTCTGCGCAGATCGCTCCAGAGCGCGACACTGGTGCCGTCCGGCTGAATCTCATAAAGGTCGCACTCGAAATCGACATCCGGCGTGTCAATCGATACCCAAAGGTTGACAGCTGGACAACCAACCAATGGCGTTTCGTTGGGTAGCGGATCGGTGTGATAAACCAGTCCGTCCTTGCCGATACTTAACGCGAACGTCTGATCGATTGCGGCCGTTTTTTCCTTTGGATCGGTTCCCTCCACCTTTTCGCCGCGCCGAAGATCCATTGGATCGTAAACAAAAGTATCCGTACCACTGTTTGGCTGCTTTTCGTTCAGCGAGCCTGAGCGGAAGACACCGTTAGCGTCCCCGTCCTTCGAATCGAGATAAAGAGTTCTTGGATTCGCAGTCAGCGTCTCAAAGTTGTCGGCGTATTTCCATTCGCCATTCGCGCCGGAGTTGCCGGGGGCGAGCACATAATACGCGACCTGATTTTTGAGAAACGCCGGTTTCGGTCCGGCTTTCATGGTCCAGTCGTACCACTGGCGGTGCAGATCGTTTAAATCGACGATCGCTCCGGGGCCAAACTTTACGCCGCCGACTTCATCCGTGGGAGTACGCGTGCCAGCATGGTCCCATGGTCCGATGATCAGAAAATGTTTGGCGCGCGCTTGCGAGGAGGCGTTCGCGAGATGATCACGGTAAAACGTAAGTGCACCCAGTTCGTCGCCATCATATTGACCTGTAATTGTTAAAATCGGCTGCGCGATCTTTTGAAATTGCTCGCGCGTGGGCAGCATCGCGTCGTAGTACGCATCGGCCGTGGGATGCTTGAGAATGCGCTGGAAATTGACGGACGGATTTCCCACGAATGAGTCGAGCGATTTAAAAGGGAGATGCTTCTTGTAAGCATCCAGAAACTTTGTGCGCCAGAATTTTTGATCGGCAAACAAATTATTCTGCGGGGTGTGACCGCTCGTAAGCGTGAACCATTGCACGTCGTAAGACATCCCGATGTTATTGGAGGACGGGAAATCCAGGCCGGGATGCGCGGCTGCCGCGGGAACGATTGTCGTGAGATGTGGCGGAAATTCCTTCGCTGTCGCCCATTGGTCGAAGCCTGCATACGAACCACCCCACATGGCCACTTTGCCGTCGCAAAAAGGTTGCGTCGCCAGCCATTCTACTACGTCGTGCCCGTCACGCGGTTCATTGGCGAATGGCTCGAATTCGCCGGCGGAATTGCCGCGACCGCGAACATCGACAAGCGCAAAGACATAGCCGTGTGAGGCAAAGTAGGCGCCGCGGGCGTGATACGTGTCGGAGATGTACGGCGTCAGTGTAAAGATTACCGGCGTCTTTGGCAGCGAGCCATCTGGAGTTTTTGGCAAATACAGCGTCGCGTTCAGTTCGACTTTGTCGCGCATGGGAATCTTGACGCCCCAGCGCAGGTCATAATCCGCAGGAGGATGTGCGGGGGATGGCGCTGGAGTTGGCGACTGCGCGATGATGTTCGCCGCAAACTGTGCAGAGAGCACCGCGACGCAAAGCAGTCGTTTCATGTCGCGGTATTGAAGATGAAGCGCAGGAGCGAAACAAGGGTTCTTTCTTGTCGCGAAAAGGCGATCCGAAGACGTCGTCGCATTCACGGTTTGCGCGAACCTAACTTTGCGACACGATACGCAATGGCTCGCGGGGTCACGAAAGGCGCGCAATCACAAAAACAGATTCCTCGCGAGGTAAGATCCGCCGGCGAAACGAGCTACGATTTTTTCGCTTCGGATCGAACTGCTTTGCGCAGGTGCGGTGTTTCTTGTTGGGCTGGGTGTATACAGTTGGACGCTTGCCCCCACGGTTACTCCGACTGATAGCGGCGAGTTAATTTTGGCAGCGTACGGGCTGGGAGTGGCACATCCGCCTGGTGTTCCGCTGTGGATCATGCTCACGCATCTGGCGGCACTTGTGCCAATCGGAAACGTCGCCGTGCGAATCAATTTTTCGTCCGCTGTTTTCGCTGCGCTTGCTTGCGCAATGCTTACTCTTGTAGTCGCCGAATTACTCATTACTGCTTCTTCTTTTGCCGCACCTCGCCGAAAAAACAAGCCTGCGCGCCAAAGCAGCAACGTTGAGAGTTCAAACACCAACGGGCTTTTGATATTCGCGCCCGCAGTGGGCGCGGGATTGTTAATGACGTTCTCGCGCACGCTTTGGGCCTACGCGACGATCACCGAAGTCTACGCTCTCAACGCCCTACTGATCCTGCTCGTCTTCTTTTTAGTGGTTCGCTGGCGACGGCGGATCATTGAAACGCGAACGAATTCCAGCGCAGCGGAGACAACACATGACACATGGATTTATGCCGCCGCCTTTGTATTCGGGCTCGCGATGGGTGTTCATCACGTGACTGTGGCGTTAACTCTTCCGGCCATTGCCGTCGTCGTTTACAGAACAGAGGGCCTGAAGTTCTTCACCAGCCGGCGCCTTTTATATTCTGCGCTGATTTCGATTTGGTGCGTTGATCCTTGTTTACAGTTATTTGCCCTGGGCAGCGTCACGCTCGCCTGCGATGAACTGGGGGAATGCGCGGTCGCTCCAGGAAATCTGGTGGCATATCACCGGCCGACAGTATCGCGTGTTCTTTTCTTTTTCGTCGTCGACCATGGGACCGCAGTTTGTTGAGTTTTGTCGAATGGCCTTGCGCGAGTTTGGCTTTCCATGGCTGCCTTTGACGCTGTTTTTGGGGGTGGCGGGGTTCGCGAGCGCGTACAAGCGAGACCGCACGGCTTTTTGGTTTCTGCTATTGATTGTGCTCGCCGACCTGGCGTACTCGCTGAGCTACGAAATTGCTGAGGATAAGGATGCATACTACTTGCCGGCCTTCATTTCGATCGCAATTACGGCAGGGCTAGGTGTCCGCTGGCTGATCCAACTTGCGGCTTCAAAGCGTTCGCCAATCTGGACACCGTATGTGGCTGCTGCCACCGCCATTATTCTGACATCGGCTACAGCGTTCGCTGCGAATTGGCCATTCAACAATCGCCGGCATGATTTCATTGCGGATGATTATGTCCAGAACCTGTTCAGCACGATCGCGCCCAATGGACTGTTGCTCACGCAAGACTGGCAAGTCGCGTCTCCGATGCTGTACGTGCAAGAAGTAGAACAACGCCGTCCCGATGTGAAGGTGGTCGATATTAATCTGCTGCGCCGCTCATGGTATTTCGAGTATCTGAAGCACGCGCATCCCGATTTGATGGAGCGGTCGAGCGAGAAGATCGATCCATATGTTGAGATCCTGAAACAATGGGAACACGATCCTGCGTCTTTTAACCGGAACCAGGATCTTACTCGAAGGATTAGCATGGCATTCCTGGACGTGATTCAGGCAATGGTCAGGAATGAGATGAAGGTCGCCCCAGTTTACATCACAAATGATGTGCTGGTCCCCAACCAGACGAACGGGTACTTGACCCAATGGATTCCTCAAACCTATCAGCTTGTCCCGCAAGGATTGGTTTTCAATCTTGCCACCGACCAAAACTTTCATGAACCCCCTGACTCGCATCTCCAAATGCGCGGACTGGCTGATGGAACCGTGCGGTTTGAGAAGGATGATGTCATAAACACCAAGATTTTGACGGCATATTCGAGAATGTTGACCAATCGTGGGAGATACCTGGCCTTGTTCAATCAGCACGAGCGCGCCATTGTCGCTTTCAAAGAGGCGTTGGCGCTCGATCCGAATCTCGCTGAGGCGCGGAAAGGACTCGCGGAAAGCGAAGCGAAACTTCGAAATCCGTAGCACGACTTCACGTTCATATTCCTCTCTTGCCAGCGTCGCTGGTTGCCTCTAAACCGACGTCATGAAAATCACGAGTTGTGTGGTTCTGGCTTTCGTTCTGTTTTGGCGCGTCTGCGTACGCAGCTGATGAATTAATCGTGCTCAAAGCTGCGCGAATGTTTGATGGCAAATCGAACTCGCTTGTGCAGAACGGCGTCGTCGTCGTAAAGGACGACAAGATTGTAGACGCAGGAACCAACCTGCAAATTCCCGCTGACGCACGCGTTATAGACCTTGGCGATGCGACGCTTTGTCCGGGTTTCATGGATGCGCACACGCATCTCACCGAGGATTTCTCCGGCAATTACAATGAACGGCGGCTGCAAGAACTTGACCTAAACGTGTCCGAGCAGGCGATTCGAGCGACCGAATTTGCCCGCGTAACTGTTGAAGCCGGGTTTACAACGGTGCGCGACCTGGGCAGTCGTTTCGTGTCGAGCCACGAGTTTGTCGACGTGGCACTCCGAAATTCAATCAACAAACGGGTGATCGTCGGCCCACGAATGCTGGTCGCAACCAAGGGAATCGGGGCAACCGGCGGACACTTCGATCCGACGAATGGATTTCGCGATTTTCTCTTCGGACGTGAGCCGGACTACACGGATGGTATTGCAAACGGGCCTGATGAAATTCGAAAGGCGGTCCGCTTTGAGGTCAAGAACGGCGCAGACGTGATCAAGGCCGCAGTTTCCGGCGGCGTGCTATCTCTCACCGATGAAGTCGACACTCCACAATTGACCCCGGCTGAAATGGCGGCGCTCGTCGATGAATCACATCGGCTGCGCAAGAAGGTCGCGGTGCATTGTCACGGCGACCAGGTCGCGCGTGAAGCCATTGACGCCGGCGTCGATTCGATTGAGCACGGCTCTTTTATCAAACCGGACACGCTAACGATGATGAAGAAGAAAGGAATATTTCTTACACCCACGCTGATGGCGAGCGAATGGATCATGGGCAAGATCGACAATTATCCGCCGGCGTTGCAGGCGAAAGCAAAAGCGGCTACAGCCGCTCGGTCCGACATGTTTCGCAATGCGGTGAAGATGGGCGTCAGGATTTCATTTGGAACGGACGCCGCGGTGTTTCCGCACGGGCAAAACGCAAAGGAATTCAAGTTGATGGTGGACTTGGGCATGAGTCCGATCGATGCATTGAAATCAGCCACTGCTAATGACGCCGAGCTTTTGGGGATTGCTCAAAAGGTGGGCACGCTGGAAAAAGGAAAACTGGCCGATGTGATTGCGGTGCCCGGCGATCCGACTGCAGACATCACGGCAACGGAGCGCGTGTCGTTCGTTATGAAGGAAGGCAGAATCATTCGGCAGGGTCTGTCCGGAGCGGAAAAGGCCGAAAAGACCGTTTCATCGGAAGTCTCCGTTTTGGCCGATTGATATGCTTTGCAGTTTGTTCGCATCAGACTTTGACAAAGTGGAGATCGCCGCTACGTTCGCGGTCCCGCTAGCCTGATTGAGCGGGATAATTAAGCAGGAGCCTGGCTGCTAAAGCAGTGAGCGGCGTTTGAACTGCACCGAACAATGCAAACAAATCGAAGCAAACGTTATCGCGCGGCCGCGCAGCAAGTGGATCGGACGAAGAACTACAGTCTTGCCGATTCGGTCGCGACGCTGAAGAAATTCTCGCCCACCAAGTTTGATCAGACCGTGACGCTCTCATTTCGGCTTGGGGTTGATCCGAAGCAATCCGATCAGATGGTGCGTGGGACTTGCCCGCTTCCACACGGCAGCGGAAAAAACGGTGCGAGTGCTCGTTTTCGCAGAAGGCGAAGCGGCCAAGGCAGCCAAAGACGCCGGAGCGGAATTCGTCGGCATGAAAGATCTGATCCAGAAATGCCAGGAAGGTTTTCAAGATTTCGATGTCGCGATCGCTACCCCCGCGGCAATGGCTGAAGTGCGGAAGCTGGGTAAAGTGCTCGGTCCGCGCGGGTTGATGCCTAACCCGCGGACGGGTACGGTGACCGAAGATACCGCCAAAGCAGTGCAGGAGGTGAAAGCCGGCCGCATCGAATTCAAGCTCGACAAGAACGGCAACGTTGCCGTGCCCGTCGGAAAGTTCTCTTTTGAAGAAAATGCACTGGTAGAGAATGCAAATGCAGTGATCGAAGCCGTGGTGCGAGCTCGTCCGCCGACTGCCAAGGGTCGCTACCTTGAAGGTGTGACAATCAGTGCGACCATGTCTCCGGGCGTCCGCGTCGATCCAAGCCCATATCTGAGCGGAGTGTAGGACCGGAATAACTAGCTCAACAATATGCGACCAGAAAAAGCCAGCATTGTTTCAGAGTTGTCCGAGGCATTGAAGCGCTCGCCTTTCGTGCTCGTGACCGATTATCGCGGAATGAAGGTGTCAGATTTCAGCGAGTTGCGAAGTCGACTCGCTCCCGCCGGTGCCGAGGTGCACGTGGTGAAGAACAGTTTTCTCAAACTCGCGATGGCCGATTCGGGTTTCCCGGAAGTTGGTGACCAGTTCGCGGGGCAAACCGCGGTTGTTACGGGAGAAGCAGATGTAGCCCCGGTGGCCAAAATTTTTAAGTCGTTTGCGAGCGAGTTTAAGCTGGCTGCACTGAGGGTTGGCTTTGTCGATCGTGCATCGCTTTCTACGGCGGAATTGGAAACATTGGCGGATTTGCCGGCGCGCGAAATTTTACAGGCGCAATTGCTGGGGCTGCTGTTGTCTCCGGCGACGCGTCTGGTGCGTCTGTTCAACGAACCGGCCGCGGCGTTGGCGCGATTGTTAAACGCGAAAGCCGAAAAGGAGGGCGCACCCGCAGTATAAAATTTGTAGGGCAGGCGAATCGCCTGCCGCGGCAACCGGAGCGGTTGCCCTACAAACAAGTAAGCACAAACAAATTGTCCGAGCTGATGGCTATTGGCTTTAATTCTTCGAAGGCTTTCGGAGGCGGCAACTGGAGGAAAAACTAAAATGGCAGATACAGATAAATTGGTGGAGCAACTCAGTAACCTTTCGGTTCTCGAGATTGCTGGATTGGTTAAGCAGCTTGAGGAAAAATGGGGCGTCAGCGCCGCGGCACCAGTAGCAGTGGCGGCGGGGCCCGCTGCCGGGGCAGCTGCCGGAGCAGGAGCGCCAGCAGCCGAGGAAAAGACCACGTTTGACGTGATCCTGACAGAAATGGGCGGAAACAAGATTGCCGTGATCAAAGAGGTGCGGAGCGCGGTTCCGGGGCTCGGCCTGGCTGAGGCGAAAGCGCTCGTAGAAGGCGCGCCCAAAACGATCAAAGAAGGCGTGACCAAGCAAGAGGCGGATGAGATCAAGAAAAAGGTCGAGGCCGCGGGCGCAAAGGTCGAAATCAAATAAACAAATCGAATTTAGGCGCTGTCGCAGCATGAAACCTGTTGCGCAGCGCCAGATCCATAATAAGCTAGAAATCCACTACAGCACGCAGACGTATTTTTAAACCGGCGCTAAAAGGCAAATCACATTACCGGCTACGAGACGGAGGTCGTCAATTTGACAGATCGCCGTTTTGGTGGCATTTTTGCGCCCTTCGCCCATCCCAGAATCGGTAAATCTGCCCGCGTCGGCCCGCGTTTGGTGGAGTCGGTGTGAGGTTTAGCTCGTGAGTTTAGGCACTATGTCGGAACGCATCTACTTCGGAAGCATTAAGGAAGCCATCGAACCGCCCAACCTCATTGAGGTTCAGGCAAATTCATACGTCGATTTTCTTCAAAAAGACGTCCCCTATTCGAAGCGCAAGAATCAGGGGCTTCAGGCCGTTTTCAAGGAAGTTTTTCCTATCGAAAGCTACGATGAGAAGGCGGTTCTTGATTTCAGCCACTACGATATCGGCGAACCAAAATTGACGCCCCTTGAAGCGCAGCGCGAAGGGCAAACCTACAGCGCGCCGCTGCACGTGACATTCCAGTTGCGGGAGGAGAAAGGCACAAAGGAAGAGAAAGTGTACATGGGTGAGATCCCGCTCATGACCCCGCAGGGCACGTTCGTCATCAATGGAGCGGAACGCGTCGTGGTAAGCCAACTGCATCGTTCTCCCGGCATCGCATTCGAGTCTACGGTCCACGTCAATGGCAAGGTCCTCTATAGCTTCCGCATCATTCCAGACCGCGGCTCCTGGATCGAGGTGCAGTTCGACACGGCCGACCTGCTTTACATCTATCTCGACCGGCGCAAGCGCCGTCGAAAATTCCTGGCGACCACTTTCCTGCGCGCACTCGGCTATGGCACTGACGAGGAAGTCATCAAACTTTTTTACAACATCGAGACCCTCAAGTTGAGCGACAAGCTCGACGAAGAACAACTCGCCAGCAAAGTGCTGACCGCGGATATCCGCGATGGTGAGGTGACGGTCGCGCGCGCGTTTGAGCCGCTGACTCTGGCGACCGTTCGCCAGATCATGGCGCTCAATATCCACGAGGCCAAAGTCATCGACATCTCGAACGACGACACAATCGTGAAGGCGCTTAGAAAAGACCCGGCGCACGACCAGGAAGAGGCTCTCAAAGATATTTATCGCCGTCTTCGTCCGGGCGATCCGCCGACCGTGGCCAACGCCCGCGCTTTACTCAAACGACTCTTCTTCGATCCGAAGAAATACGACCTCGGCCGAGTTGGTCGCTACAAAATCAATCAGAAGCTGGGGATTAACGTCGACGCTTCCGAGCGCATCCTGACCGACAAAGACTTCATCGCAGCGATCAAATATTTGATCAATTTGCGACGGGGCGAAGGCACGCTCGACGACATCGACCACCTCGGCAGCCGGCGTGTCCGCACTGTGGGCGAATTGCTCGCCAACCAGTGCCGGGTCGGTCTTGCTCGCACCGAGCGCCTCGTGAAGGAGCGAATGACTCTGTTCGACATCAACGTCGACGGGATGACGCCGCAAAAGCTTATTAATCCCAAAGCGCTTAGCGCGGTCATCAGGGATTTCTTCGGACGTTCACAGCTGTCGCAGTTCATGGATCAAACGAATCCGCTTGCAGAATTGACGCACAAGCGGCGTTTGTCCGCTCTCGGCCCTGGAGGTTTGAGTCGCGAGCGCGCCGGTTTTGAGGTGCGCGACGTTCATCCGTCGCACTACGGACGTATTTGTCCGATCGAGACGCCTGAAGGTCCGAACATTGGCTTGATCAGCTCAATGAGCACCTTCGCGCGCATCAATGAGTTTGGCTTCATCGAAACACCGTATCGCAAGGTGACGAACGGCCGGGTCACCGATGAGATCGAGTATCTCACTGCTGACCGTGAAGAGAACTTCCTCGTGGCGCAGGCGAATGCGCCCATCGATGGGCGCGGCCATTTCACCGGGGAAAAAGTTTCGGTGCGTTACCGCGGCGATTTCCTCGAAGTCGATCCGTCGAAGGTGAATTACATGGACGTTTCGCCGAAACAGCTTGTTTCGGTAGCGGCTGGCCTCATCCCGTTTCTGGAACACGACGACGCGAACCGCGCGCTGATGGGCTCCAACATGCAACGCCAGGGCGTGCCGTTGATTGTTTCCGAGATGCCTCTCGTCGGCAACTGGCCTTGAAGAAAAAGTTGCTCGCGATTCGCACGCAGTTGTTCTGGCGGTTGAAAGCGGCAAAGTCGCTTCAGTCACGGCTGACCAAATCATTGTCACGAAGGACGGCCATTTGCCGGACAAAAAGAAGATAAAAACCGATTCCGATTCCGGGCATCTACGTTTACGAGCTCCGAAAATTCATGCGGTCGAATGCCGGCACCTGCGTGAATCAAAAGCCGATTGTTCGCAAGGGCCAGCATGTAAAGCGCGGCCAGGTCATCGCCGACGGGCCGAACACCGATCAGGGCGAATTAGCGCTGGGGCGTAACGTGCTCGTCGCGTTCATGCCGTGGAACGGCTACAACTTCGAGGACGCGATCATGATCTCGGAGAAGGTCGTGAAGGAAGACATTTACACTTCCATTCACATCGATGAGTTCGAGATCGGTGCGCGCGATACGAAGCTCGGACCCGAAGAAATTACGCGCGACATTCCCAATGTAAGTGAAGAGGCTTTACGCAACCTCGGTCCGGATGGCGTCGTAAGAGTCGGTGCGGAAGTGAAGCCGGGCGATATTTTGGTTGGAAAAATTACGCCGAAGAGCGAGACGGAACTGGCTCCGGAAGAGCGGCTCCTTCGCGCGATCTTTGGAGAAAAAGCGGCCGATGTAAAAGACACGTCGCTTACTGTGCCTTCTGGCACCTACGGCATCGTGATGGACGTGAAGGTGTCGTCCCGCCGCGAAGTTTCACGCGATAAACTTACTCCGGCGGAAACCAAACGGCAGCTCAAGAGCATTGGCGAAGACCACAAGCGCAAGAGAGAGGGGCTCATTGAGCAGCTCACCGATTCGCTTTCCAACGTCCTGCTGGGCGAAAAAATTCCTCTCGACGTCGTAAACGCGAAGTCCGGTGAAATCATCATCCCGGCCAATCGCAAGATCACGAAAACGCTTTTGCGAAAATTGGCGACCGCTCACGATCACATCGAGATCGACCCGAGCCCGATTCGGAATCGAATCCGGGAAATCATTGGCGGGTACGAACATAAGTTCGCTGAGCTGGAGCTCGAACAGGATCGGGCAACGGACCGTGTGGAAAGCGGCGAGGAGATCGAACCGGGGATCATCAAGCAGGTCAAAGTTTACATCGCCAGCAAGCGCAAGCTCAGTGTCGGCGACAAAATGGCGGGCCGTCACGGCAACAAAGGCGTTGTGGCGCGCATCGTACCCGAGGAAGACATGCCGTTCCTGGCAGATGGAACGCCGGTCGAGATCGTGCTTAATCCGTTAGGCGTCCCGAGCCGTATGAATGTGGGTCAGGTTTTGGAAACACACCTTGGCGTTGCTGCCAAAGCACTCGGATTCAAAGTGGCCACTCCGGTGTTTGATGGAATCAAGGAAAAACAAATTCGCGATTATCTGACTCAGGCCAAAAAGAAGGAGGGCTTCACCTGGGTGCAGGAAAACGGAAAGGCGCGCCTGTTCGATGGTCGCACCGGCGATCCGTTCGATCAGGAAGTCGTAGTTGGCCACATCTACATGATGAAGCTCGGCCACCTTGTGGCGGACAAAATTCATGCGCGCGCAGTGGGACCGTATTCGCTTGTCACTCAACAGCCGCTCGGCGGTAAAGCGCAATATGGCGGCCAACGCTTCGGCGAGATGGAGGTCTGGGCGCTCGAGGCCTATGGCGCTGCTTATACCTTGCAGGAATTGCTGACTGTTAAGTCCGACGACGTGCAGGGCCGGACGCGCATCTACGAGTCAATCGTTAAAGGCGACAACTCGCTGGAAGCTGGAACGCCCGAATCCTTCAACGTGTTGATCAAGGAAATGCAAAGCCTTGGTCTCGACGTGAAGGTCGGCAGTCAGGCGCCCACCTTTATGGAGAGCGTCGCTTAATTTTTTAGTTTCACACTTATTCGGAGAAATCATGAACGAACATTCCTGGCGTGAGTTAGTGGGCGAAGAACGCCCAGTTGGTTTTGATCAAGTCGCAATTGGCATTGCCTCAAGCGACACGATGCGATCGTGGAGCAAAGGTGAAGTCAAAAACCCGGAGACAATTAATTACCGCACGTTTAAACCGGAAAAGGGCGGACTCTTCTGCGAACGAATTTTTGGGCCTACCCGCGATTGGGAATGTTCGTGCGGAAAATACAAGCGCATCAAGCATAAAGGCGTCATCTGTGACCGTTGCGGTGTGGAAGTCACACTCGCGCGAGTCCGTCGCGAACGGATGGGCCACATAGAGCTGGCGGTGCCGGTTTCGCACATCTGGTTTTACAAATGCATGCCGTCCCGCATCGGACTCATGCTGGACATGAGTGCGCGTCAACTGGAGCGCGTGATCTACTACGAAGACTACATCGTCATCGATCCTGGCAAGACGCCATTGCAGAAAACCCAGTTACTAAACGAAGTCGAGTATCGCGAGGCGCAGGAGCAATACGGCGAAGATTTCGTCGCCGGAATGGGCGCTGAAGCGATCAAGAAACTTCTCGCCGAGATCGATCTCAACAAGCTCAACAAAGAGCTCGAGAAAGCGATGGGAGCGACAAAGAGCAAGCAGATTCGCAAGAAACTGGCGAAACGTCTCAAGCTTGTTCAAGGCTTCCAGAGTTCACGCGCGCGACCCGAGTGGATGATCCTTGAGGTGCTGCCGGTGATTCCGCCAGATTTGCGTCCGTTGGTGCCGTTGGAAGGTGGACGTTTCGCGACCTCGGATCTCAACGATCTTTATCGTCGGGTGATCAATCGTAACAACCGGCTCAAGAACCTGCTCATGCTCAAGACGCCGGATGTCATCATCCGAAACGAGAAGCGCATGTTACAGGAAGCGGTTGACGCTTTGTTCGACAACGGCAGACACGGTCGCGCGGTTACTGGCGCAGGCAATCGTCCGCTGAAATCGCTAAGCGACATGCTCAAAGGCAAGGGCGGCCGCTTCCGTCAGAACTTGTTAGGCAAACGCGTCGATTACTCGGGCCGCTCGGTGATTGTTATCGGTCCGGAACTCAAGCTGAATCAGTGCGGGTTACCGAAGAAGATGGCTTTGGTTCTTTTCGAACCGTTCATCATTCGTCGGCTCAAAGATCTCGGGTACGTGCACACGGTGCGCAGCGCGAAAAAGATGATTGAACGCCAAACACCTGAGGTGTGGGACATTCTCGATGAAGTAACCAGGGGGCATCCGGTGCTCCTGAATCGTGCTCCGACTTTGCACCGCCTCTCAATCCAGGCGTTTGAACCGCAGTTGATCGAGGGGGAAGCCATTCGTATTCACCCGCTCGTTTGCACCGCTTACAACGCCGACTTCGACGGCGACCAAATGGCGGTCCACGTCCCGCTGTCGGTCGAGGCACAGTTGGAAGCGCGCATGCTGATGCTCGCTCCGAACAACATTTTCTCTCCATCGAGCGGTAAACCGATCACCACGCCAAGTCAGGACATCACCCTGGGTTGCTATTACATAACGCAGAATCCGCGATTCCCGAAGAAGGATGGACGTCATATGCCGCTATTTGGGGACGCGTCCGAAGTCGAATTCGCGATGGTCGAAGGCACAATCAAAACACACGACCGGATTTTATTTAAGAATCCCGATCGCGGGCGGCAAACAAATTTTGGCAACCCCGACGCCACGGTGATCGAGACAACTGCTGGTCGCGTCATTTTTAGCCAAATTTGGCCGAAAGAACTCGGTTTCTTCAATAAGGCAGCCGGCAAGAAACAACTGAGCGACATCATCTGGCGCTGCTATCAGATCGCCGGCCCGGCAGTTACAGTTGAGACTCTCGATAAACTCAAAGAGCTCGGGTTTAGGGAAGCGACTCGGGCTGGTATTTCGATAGGCATCGAAGACATGATCATTCCCAAACGGAAAGAATCCGAGTTGGAGAACGCGTACAAACAAGTCAAACAGGTCGACCAGCAGTATCGCCGCGGCATTATCACCGACGGAGAACGGTACAACAAAATCATCGATATCTGGACTCACGCTGGCGATCAAATCTCAAGCGTGATGTTCCGTGAGATCGAGGAAAATCAGGATCGCAAGGAATTCAATCCGATCCATTTGATGGTCGATTCGGGCGCGCGCGGCAATCGCCAGCAAGTGCGGCAGCTCGCAGGCATGCGCGGTTTGATGGCAAAACCAAGCGGCGAAATCATCGAGCGGCCCATTACGTCAAATTTCCGCGAGGGCTTAACTGTGCTGGAGTACTTCATCTCCACTCACGGTGCGCGCAAAGGTCTCGCCGATACGGCGCTGAAAACTGCGGATTCTGGTTATCTCACCCGCAAACTCGTCGATGCGGCGCAGGATGTGATCATTGTTGGGGACGATTGCGGAACCGTAAACGGCATTGTGGTGCGCTCGATTTATGAAGGCGACGAAGAAGTCGTCGACCTCGGCCAGCGCATCATTGGGCGCGTGAGCTGCGAAACAATTGCTGATCCGGTGGACAAAAAGAAAAAGATCGTCAAGGCAAACCAATACATCGACGAGAAGATCGCAATTGACTTGCAGCGCATCGGTGTCGAGCAACTCAAGATACGGTCGGTACTCACGTGCGAGTGCGGTCGAGGCGTGTGCGCAAAGTGCTATGGTCGCAACCTCGCCACCGGCGACTTCGTCAAGCTCGGTGAAGCGGTCGGGATTATTGCTGCACAGTCCATCGGCGAACCAGGAACGCAGCTGACGATGCGTACATTCCACATTGGTGGAACGGCCAGCCAGACGTTTAAGCAACCGATCATCAAGGCCAAGAACGACGGTACTGTGCAGTTCAATGATTTGCGCACGGTGCAGGCACTCGACGGAAGCTGGATTGTATTGAACAAGAACGGCTCGATCAGTGTAAACAACGACGAGGGCCGTGAACTGGAGCGCTACAACGTCGTCATCGGCTCAGTGATTTCTAAAGAGGATGGCGCGGCTGTAAAGAAGGCCGAAACCTTCGTGCAATGGGATCCATACAACGTTCCGATCCTCACCGACAAGGGCGGAAAAATTGAATTCCGCGACATGATCGCGGGAGTGACGATTAAACGCGAAGTCGATGAAGCCACCGGCCTCATGGGCACCATGGTCATCGAGCACAAGGAAGATCTGCACCCGCAGGTGGTAATTGTAGATGACAAGAAAGAAGTGCTCGCGAGCTATTCAATTCCCGCTGGCGCTCACGTCATCGTAGAGGAAGGCCACAAGGTGCGGGCGGGCGCGTTGCTGGCAAAAACACCACGTAAAGTAGCAAAAACAAAGGACATCACGGGTGGTCTGCCGCGTGTTGCGGAATTGTTCGAAGCTCGCCGGCCGAAAGATGCGGCTGAGATTGCCAAGATCGACGGTGTTGTCGAACTGGGCGGAACCGTGCGCGGCAAACGGAATTTGATTCTAAAAGATCCGGACACCGGCGCTGAGGAAGAGCATCTCATCCCGCTTACCAAGCACATCATCGTCTTTAAAGGCGACTTTGTGAAGAAGGGTCAACAGTTGACCGAAGGACCCGTTGTGCCGCACGAGATTTTGGAAGTGTGTGGTCCGCAGGAATTGCAGGAGCACTTGGTGAACGAAGTGCAGGAGGTGTATCGGCTCCAGGGTGTGGAGATCAACGATAAGCACATCGAAATCATCGTGCGCCAAATGTTGCGCAAGGTGAAGATCACCGACCCGGGCGATACCTCCCTCCTCTGGGGCGATCAGGTCGATAAACTCGACTTCGAGGAAGAGAACAAAAAGGTCGTGGAGAAAGGCGGTAAACCCGCGGAGGCTGTTCCGGTGCTGCTCGGCATCACCAAAGCTTCGCTGGAAACCGACAGCTTTATTTCCGCGGCTTCCTTCCAAGATACGACGCGTGTGCTCACTGAAGCGGCTACGCTAGGCAAAATCGACAGGCTGCGCGGCTTTAAGGAAAACGTGATCATGGGTCACCTGATTCCTGCCGGAACCGGGTTCCCGGAACATCGTCAGCTCAAGCTGGTAGAAAAAGGCGAGCCGGTTGGGGCACCCGTGATGGAAGATGTCGAGCCGCAACCTGCGATCGGGTAAACCGTAAGCTGTAAGGCGTCCGCCGCGGCGGACGTCATCTTGCGGTTGGCGTTTCACAAAAACGCCCTACAATTTTCGCGTGTCCATCGTCACTAAAACTGGCGACAAAGGTGAAACGTCGCTGATGTACAGGACGGCGGTTATCAAAAGCCGATACGCGCGTCGACGCCTACGGGTGCGTTGATGAGTTGAGCGCTGCGCTTGGCCTGGCTCGGTCCATTGCGAGCGATAAGTTCCTTTCCGATCAAATCCTCGCAACGCAAAAAGATTTAATCGTCGTGATGGGCGAACTGGCCACAGCCTCATGCGACCACGAACGCTACGTTAAAGATGGCTTTCATCTCACGACAACAGAAATGGTCGATCGGATCACTTCGGTCGTTTTCGACCTTGAGAAAGATAAATCGCTCTATCCCAAAGACTGGGTCGTGCCCGGTGGAACACCGGTTTCTGCAGCTTTGGATTTTGCTCGCACAACATGCCGCCGTGCAGAGCGACACATCACTGCATTCAGCGCCGGAGAAAAAGATTTCAATCCGGAGATTTTGCGTTACCTCAACCGCCTTTCGGATCTCTGCTGGGTGCTCTCGAGATACGCGGAGAAAAATGAGCATCATTCCAGTTAGCGGCGTATTGCTCTGAAGCGCCTGGGATTGCGCTGCAATCCGGCATCAAAAATTGGCAACCGTCCGGCAGCAGGTTTTTGCCGGAAATGTTATGCATGGCCCACATGAGATTCGTACCAGTCTTGGCCGCGTTATTGTTTTGCGTTTCCAGTGCGAAGGCGCATGAGTCAATTTTTGCCTGGACCTACACCACTGACCTGACACCAAAGGGTCATGGAGAATTCGAGCAATGGATCACGCCGCGCTGGGACAAGGAGCAAGGCAGCTATAGCGTGATCGATTTTCGTCAGGAGTTTGAATACGGCGTGACTGACGATTTTCAGATCGCGCTATATTTGAATCATCACTACGTCTACGCCAACGACGACATTCCGGTGGCAAATCCGGTCCATCCGAAAAGACGCTTGCCCGGTGTCTTCGAAACCGGGGGCGAGGATGTCCACGCAGATCACGATCCTTCGACACCGTTCGACAGTTACCACTTCCAATCGGTTTCGTTCGAAACGATTTATCGGCTGCTCAGCCCGTACAAAGCTCCGATAGGACTCGCGCTTTATTTCGAGCCGAGCATCGGCGACCAGGAGACCGAGTTGGAATGGAAGATCCTCCTGCAAAAGAACTGGCTTGAGGACCGACTCGTTTGGGCGCTCAACATTAATTACGAACTAGAATTTGAGAAGGAAGAGGAAGACGAGTGGGAACGCGACGGCGTATTCGAGTGGTTTACCGGGATTTCCTATCGCTTCATGCGCAATTGGTCAGCTGGCTTGGAATTTTGGAACCACCATGAATTTGCGAACGCCACCATACATGAGCACTCGGCGTACTTTGTTGGTCCGACAATTCATTACGGAGGCGAGCGTTGGTGGGCCAGCATCGGTTTTCTTCGTCAACTGCCAATCGGCCAGGCTTTCAGCCAGGATAACAAGGAGTTCGCTGCGCACGACGGGTACATTTTTGGTGACGAACACGAGGGATATTACGTCCGTCTGAAAATTGGAATTAATTTTTAGCGCATGACGAAATCGGAATTCGCTTTCATCGCCCTACCGATCTCCGCGTTGGTCGCGCCGTCCACGTTTGCAGTTCAATACCTGACAGTCGATCAAGCCCAGCGCGCGATTTTTCCCGGCAAATCGTTAACGGCCGCGCCCGTAAAACTGTTCCCGGTTCAACGGAAAGCTATCGAGCAGGCCAGCGGCGTTCGGGTGTTGCACGACGAACAACAAGTGTGGCGTGTGAGCGGTGGGGGGTGGTTCATAGTCGATGAAGTAGTCGGCAAACACGAGTTTATCACCTACGCGGTCGGCCTGAATGCCAACGGGGCAGTCAAACAAATTGAGGTGATGGATTATCGTGAAACTTATGGAGGCCAAATTCGCGATGAAAGCTGGCGCGCCCAATTCGTGGGCAAAACGAGCCAGTCGCCGTTGAAACTGGATAGAGATATTAAAAACGTTAGCGGAGCAACTTTGAGTTGCCGGCATATTACCGATGGCGTGAAACGTCTCCTGGCATTTTATGAAATTGCCCTCAAGCATTGAAGTCCGTCGCGCGCGTCCGTTGCTCGGGACAATTGTTGAAGTCGCCGTTCATGGAAGGAACAGCGTTCATTTGGAAGGCGCAATTGACGCAGCGTTCACGACCATCGCACATGTGCACCGCTTGATGAGTTTCCACGATCCTCTAAGCGACGTTTCGTGGATCAATTGCCACGCTTTCTATAAATCGGCGCGGGTTCATCCATTGACGTGGCATGTCTTGAAATGTGCGCAGGAATTTTCTCGCGAGAGCAATGGCGTTTTCGACATCACAACTGCGCGGCAACTGGTCAAATGGAATTATCTGCCGCCACTCGAAGCGCCCCTGGATAATGGCAGCTGGCGCGACATCGTGCTCGAAGACGCATGCCACGTTCGATTTCGAAGGCCAGTGATTATCGATCTCGGAGGGATTGCCAAGGGTTTCGCCGTCGATCGCGCCGTTGAGGCCTTGAAACATAATGGCGTTAAGGCCGGAATCGTAAATGCCGGAGGCGACCTGCGAACATTTGGATCGTCACCGCAGCTTATTCATCTGCGACATCCCGGCCATCCGACGCGCGTTGCGGGAGCGGTGCGGCTACGCGAGCGTGCGATGGCGACTTCGGGAATCTATTTCCGGCGTCGAAAATATTCTGGCCGCTACGTAAGCCCATTGCTTCACGGGCGCACCAGGCAATCCGCACGCGAACAAATCAGCGTGACCGTGGGCGCAGCGAACTGTATGACGGCAGATGCACTGACGAAAGTCGTGTTCGCACTGCGCGAAGAAGCCGCACCTCTCCTGGCGCGGTATTCTGCGGATGCGGTGCTGCTTGAGCAGGGCGGCGATCCCTCCTGGATGTTTCACCCAACGTGCGACGCATCCCACCAGGCTTAGTCCGATTGAGGCCGTTTCACAGACGCTTGCTCTATGGTGTGTTTGCGCTGCTTTTTTTCAGCGGCGCGGCATGGGCGTATTGGAATGATCTTGTTTCGTCCCCAGGTGATTTCGAGATGAGTGCGAAAGCGTGGGCGATGAAGATCCACGGCGCCGCTGCGATGGCGATCTTGGTCCTGGTAGGAATGCTTCTCAACGGTCACGTGCGCTTCGCCTGGCGCGCACGTCGGAATCGCGGCAACGGATCGCTCTTCCTCGGCGCGTTTGGTCTTCTGACCGTCACCGGCTACGGACTTTATTACGCCGGCAGCGAAAACCTGCGCGCGTGGACAAGCTGGATTCATCTGGCTGTCGGATTAACGCTGCCCCTACTTTTGGTCCTTCATATTTGGCTTGGAAAACGGACAAGGCCCGCAGTTAACCGGCCAAACCGCCCTGGCTCGGTCGCGAAATTGACATAGCCTGAGAGGAGAATTTCAGGTTGCGAAAAGGCAGGTGATATAGCATCTTCACGGTCCCGCTCTGGGAGTGTCCCGCCTTCGGGAATCTCGCTTATGGCAGAAACAACAGAATTAGTGCCTGAATTATTGGAAGCTGGTGTTCATTTTGGACATCAGACGAAGCGTTGGAATCCAAAGATGAAGCCTTTCATCTTCGAACAGCGCAATCAGATTTACATCATCAATCTCGACGAAACGGTAAGGCAACTCCGGCAAGCTACCGATTTCCTCCAAGAGATTGCGCGCCGCGGCGGCCGCATTTTGTTCGTGGGCTGCAAAAAGCAGGCGCAGGAAGCAATAAAAGAAGCCGCCTTGGCGTGCGGGCAATTCTACGTGAACCAACGCTGGCTGGGAGGCACGCTGACCAATCTCACGACCATCCGCAAGAGTATCGGTCGGTTAAAATACATCGAGCAGATCGAGCAGTCGCCCGAATACAAAAAAATGGGCAAACAGGAATTGGCTGCGCTAAATCGTGAGGCTGCGAAACTCAGGCGCAACCTCGAGGGAATCCTCGAAATGTCAGCACTGCCCGATGCGCTTGTGATAATCGACACGCTCCGGGAGTTGAATGCCGTCAATGAGGCACGCCGCCTCGGGATTCCGGTGGTCGCGATCGTGGATACCAACGCCGACCCCGAACTCATCGATTATCCGATTGCGGGGAACGATGATGCCATTCGCGCGATCCGGGTGATTTTGCAAAAACTGGTCGATGCAATTGTTTCGGCCAGCAGCGAGGCCCGCGTCCGCGAACAAGTGGAAATGGCAGGCGTATCGGCCTGATACTGGCCGCTTCAGCGGTTCACTCGCTGACACTTCGACGATTCCAAGGACTTAATGAACGCAACTACTGAAATCGATCCAAAACTGGTTAAGCAACTCCGTGAAAAGACAAACGCCGGATTCATGGATTGCAAGCGTGCTCTCGTCGAGAGTGCCGGCGATCTCGAAAAGGCCGAAACGATTTTGCGGACCAAAGGCATCGCCAGTGCCGCGAAGAAGGCCACGCGTGCAACGAAGGAGGGAATCGTCGCCTCCTACATTCATCTGCAGGGCAAGGTTGGTGTGCTCGTTGAGGTGAACTGCGAAACTGATTTTGTGGCGCGAAATGAAAATTTCCGGGAATTCGTGAAGGACATCACCCTGCATATCGCCGCAGCGCATCCGCTTTACGTCAGCCGCGCCGACGCTCCAGGCAATCTGATCGAAGCGGAACGTGAAATCTACAAGGCCCAGGTACAAGGAAAGCCGGCGCACGTTGCAGACAAAATTATCGATGGCAAACTCGAGAAATTCTACAGCACAGTTTGTCTACTCGAGCAGGGCTTCATCAAGAATCCCGATATCACGATTAGCGACTTGCTGAATTCCAAGATTACCGAACTTGGCGAAAACATCATCATTCGTCGCTTCGTCCGATACCTCGTTGGCGAGCCGCTGCCGAACGAAGGCTAGCGTGATGCGCTGCTAAATACTGGTCTTCCGATTTTCTTTAATTCAAGCGATGCCAGTGGACGCGGAACCGGTGTGGGACGCGCTCTCGGTGTTGGGCTAACTCTCGGAGTCGGACTTGAACTAGGCGTAGCTGTAATTGTCGCAGTAGGTGTAACGCTTGGTGTCGGCGTTGTGCTCGGCGCAGGCACAGCGAAGGCATACACTTTATCGTCCCCGGCGACATAGATGCGTCCGCGAGCCACAATCCCGGTAGTGCTGTAGTAATGCGTGCCGGCCATGAGTTCATTCGGCCCCCCGCCATCGTAAACAACGCCCCCACTTTCGCCCCCGTATCCGTGTAACCGCTGGTCCCCTTCAGTAAGATGATCCTCGGTGCCGACGACCCATACGATCAGGTTATTGGTGCCATCAGTTGAGCTGACAAAAGGAGAACCGCAACCACCATTGTTCCTTGGCACGTTCCAGCTGCTCGCAATCGTAGGAGGATTGGCTGGGGTGATGCGGAAAGCCGACAGTACCGTGTTGCCATCGTTGTTAGCGCGGAACGCGACATAGGTGCTCTGTTCGCTTCGATAGGTGACGGCTGCCTGGAGGATAGTACCGCTGGCGACCTGGGAAACGGCTATGGGCGCACTTATCCCGCCCAGATTGTCTCGATTAACTAAGTATGCGTTGCGATCTTTGCCCAGTGCAACCACCAAGTGCGAAGGCGTTGCACCGGGCACGTCCACCAGCAAGGGACCTGAGCTGCCCAGATCCGCGTCGAAGGCGTCCAGATTGAGCCAGTTTTCGGGCACCCAATAATCAGCGGGCAAGCCACTAAAGATAGGGCCGGGCTGGAAGCGGATCACAGCTTGCCCATCTTGCCAACTTGGGGGACTGAAGGTGTTTCCAGTGATAACAAACGGATTTTTTCCGTCGCTCGCGATTCCGCCGACTCCCCATATGGCACCGCCGCGGCTTGCGCTAGCCGCGGCCCAGGCTGTCACGTTGGCTGGATTATCTATTGGCACGCCAACCAGCCAACCATGAAACGGGCTGCAATCTCTCATACTCCCATAGCCGACATAAAGAATGTTGCCCACGATCCCGAGTGCCGGTCGCTGCATTTGGATCGCCGGATCAAAGTGAATTCCGTTGTATGTGGCTGTCGCCTCAACGTCCACAGGCCAGCCCGGATTGATGTCTCCTGTGTCGACGTTCAGGGAAAGGATCAGGTGCTTCTTGGTCACGCCACTGTCTGGAGTGATCATTGCATCGAAAAAGAGCGCTCGTGAAGCGAGATCCACAACGGGCGTGCCAGTGATGCCTAGGGGATCAAGCTTGGTGCATATGAGATCATTTGCCGATACGGCCTCCCCCACATTTCGCTGCCAAATAATCAAACCATTGCCAGCATCGAGCGCGTACACGTTATTCGATTCTGTCACCACAATGATCATCGATTTGCCCTTCGGGCCTCCCTCAATGTAAAGCGGCTGGGCATAGACCTTGCCGGCGATTGTGCCGTCGAAGTTCAAGTCACGGCTCAGATTTGCGGCTGCGCCACGGGTAAATGCCGCATCAATGTAAAGACCATCACGTGAGTCGTGGTTGTGAAACTGCGTAACATTAACTTGCGCGGTCGCCTGGAATATCGGGATGAAACAGATAGCAAAAAGAAACCAGCGGATCGAAACCAGGGGCTTCATGGCAGACGTTGGCAAATTCCTGCACTGCCTCACCAGGACGCGCCGCCTTCCTCTCATGCAGCCCAATAACGTAAACTTTTCCTCAGAACCCATCGTAGGCATTTCCAAATTCTCTATGTGGCTGACTCCCAGATCAGCGGTTACTTTGAGTGTAATGGGCTTAGCCGAATACAAACGCAAACGCGATTTCAAGAAAACAGCTGAACCGACGGGAAAACCAGTTCCGAAGAAGATTGCAGGCGCGTCGCGATTCATCATTCAAAAGCATGCGGCCCGCCGATTGCATTACGATTTCCGACTGCAAATGGAAGGCGTGTTGAAATCTTGGGCGCTCCCGAAAGGACTTCCCTGGAAGCGCGGTGAGAAACATCTTGCCGTCGAAGTCGAAGACCATCCGATTGAATACGAAGACTTCGAGGGTGTGATTCCCGAGGGACAGTATGGTGGGGGCACGGTGATGGTCTGGGACCAGGGTACTTATTACGTCTACGGTGAGCAACCAGTGAAATCATTGCGTGAGGGCAAGCTCCACCTTCTTCTCGATGGCAAAAAAGCGAAAGGTGAATGGACTCTCGTGCGCATCCGTGGCCGCGACGGCGAAAAGAATCAGTGGCTGATCCTAAAGACCGGCGACGACGTCAAACCGATTTCAAAGAAGCTCGACGATGAATCGGTAAAAACCGGACGCACAATGAAACAAATCGCAGATGCGCGCGACGCCGAGTGGCAGTCCGGTCGTGCTGAGGACCACAGTCCGACGTCGCAGTTCAAGGCGCGAATTCGCGAGGCGGTTAAAAAAAAAGTAAAAGATAAACCGGCTGGGGGCGACCGACGGGTGCGTCGGAAGACTGTTTTGCGAGAAGCGCGCGACGAGACGCCCCTACCAAAACTACCCTCGGCAAAACCGCGTTTCATCGAACCGATGAAAGCAAAATTGGTGGAGAAACCGCCAGCGACCGGCGACTGGATTTACGAGCTGAAATTTGACGGAATTCGCCTGATCGCGATCAAAAGCCACGAAAAAGTTTCGTTGCTGTCGCGAAACCAAAACGATTTGAGCGCGCGTTTTCCTGAGATCGTCGACGCCATCAAAAATCTGGCCGCAGACGAATGCGTGCTTGATGGCGAAGTAGTCGCGCTTGATGAAGAGGGACGTTCTTCGTTCCAGCTTTTACAAGCGCTCGAGATGGAAGGACGGAAATCGCCCGTTTATTTCTACGCGTTCGATCTTCTTCAGCTCGACGGCACGAGTCTCGTTTCGCTGTCGCTGGAGGCGCGGAAGAACGTTTTGGAAAAACTATGTGCAAACGCAGGTGACCCCCGGATTCGTTACTCCGGCGCGATCGGCGGAGATGCCAGCCAGCTCCTCAAGGAAGTGCAACGTCGCGGCCTCGAAGGAATTATCGGCAAACTACGCAACTCGGTCTACGAACCGGACCGGAGGAGCGGCGCCTGGATCAAGCTTAAATGCGTCGACGAACAGGAATTTGTCATCGGCGGCTACACGCCGCCGCAAGGCGCACGCAAACACTTCGGCGCAATGCTCGTCGGGTACTACAAGGATCGCGATCTCGTATTCGCCGGAAAGGTTGGTACTGGATTTACAACTAAATCTTTGGCCGCCTTGCACAAAAAATTCCGCGACGAGGAGCGCGCCGAGTGTCCATTTGTCGATCTTCCCTCAAAACAACACGGCCAATGGGTGCTGGGAATCACGCCTTCAATGATGAAAAAGATCACCTGGATCAACCCGAAGTTTGTCGCCGAAATCAAATTTGCCGAGTGGACACGCGACGGAAAATTGCGGGCACCCGTTTTCATGGGTTTACGCGAGGATAAGAGGCCGGGCGAAGTTATTCGCGAAGCGGCACGCAACTGATAGCTATTCGCGCGCGGTGCTGTTACACTAGATGCGTTTCGCGAAGCTGAAAGGCAAAGCGTGCGCGCGTTTTCTTTGGCGTACGCGAACATAAGAAGCCGTTGATCGCGAGGATTGAGGGGTACATCGATAACTGCCTCTGCTATCGGTACGGCGATGATTCGATCTGATTATGCTGGGTCGAGAAATTTCAAAGAGGAAGGGTTTAGGTTGGTATGAGAATTGCACAGCTAGCGCCGCTGTATGAAAGCGTGCCCCCGAAATATTACGGGGGAACAGAACGCGTGGTGTCTTATCTCACCGAGGAACTGGTGCGACAGGGCCACGAAGTGACGCTCTTTGCGAGCGGTGATTCGGAGACGAATGCGCGGCTGGTGCCGGCGTGCCGGCGATCATTGCGTTTGGATAAACGTGACCAGGGCCAGATGGCCCACCATTTCGTCATGCTGGAACGTGTTTTCCAGCACGCGGAGGAGTTCGACATCATCCATTTTCATGTCGATTACCTGCACTTTCCGCTCAGCCGAAGGGAGGCGATTACCCAGGTAACCACTTTACATGGGCGGCTGGATATTCCTGACCTGGTTCCGTTGTACCAGGAGTTTCGGGAAATGCCTGTGATCTCGATCTCGGATGCGCAGAGAGAGCCGTTGCCGTGGGCAAACTGGCAGGCAACGGTCTATCACGGGTTGCCCCGCGATCTCTACCGATTCCACCCCGAAGCCGGGAGTTATCTGGCCTTTCTCGGACGTATTTCGCCCGAGAAAAGAGTGGACCGCGCGATCGAAATTGCGAAGCAGGTCGGAATGCCACTCAAAATTGCAGCGAAAGTCGATCAGGTGGACAAGGATTATTTCGAGTCGGTGATCGCACCGTTGCTGCGTGATTCACGCGTGGAATTCGTAGGCGAGATCGGCGACGTCGAAAAAGATGAATTCTTGGGCAATGCGTATGCGTTGCTGTTCCCGATCGACTGGCCGGAGCCGTTCGGCTTAGTAATGATTGAGGCGATGGCTTGTGGCACACCCGTTATCGCTTATCGCGAAGGCGCGGTTCCCGAACTTGTTGAGCACGGTCATACCGGATTCATCGTTGAAAGCTTGGAAGATGCGGTAGAAGCGGTGCGACAGGTAGCTAAGTTGAGCCGAAAACGGTGTCGTGAAGTGTTTGAGCAACGCTTTACGGCTACGCGAATGGCGCATGACTACATGCAACAATTCCAACGCCTGACTGCGACCAATCACGAGGTCTCGGAGGCCGCGTAATGCCAAGGGGCGAAGTGATTCGTATCCGGAACGAATTTTACATTCGTTCCTCTTCAGCCCGCGTAGATGTGCGCCCGCGCGTCTTGAAACAGGGGGACATGTTCGCTGTTTTCGATCGATTTGGCGATGTCGAGACGTTCGGAACCGGAGAGCTCGGCTTGTATTACCAGGACACGCGATTTTTATCCAAGCTGACTTTGAAGCTCGGAAAGGATCGGCCTTTGCTGCTAAGCTCGACCGTCCGGGAGGACAATGCCGTTCTTGCTGTAGACGCTACTAACCCAGACGTCTGGCGCGACAGCGAAATAGTCGTTCCAAGAGGAACGATACACGTCTATCGCTCAAAGATTTTATGGGACAAAGCATGTCACGAGCGACTTCGCATTCATAACTACGGACGCGCAGCTGTCGATTTTGTACTGTCGATCGATTTCGATGCCGATTTTGCCGATATCTTCGAACTGCGTGGCATGCATCGGGAGCATCACGGTCGCCGCTTGGAACCTGAGATCACCGACGACGGACTCGTGCTTGCGTATGAGGGATTGGACCAACGGTTTCGCCGGACGCGGATCATGTTCGATCCGACGCCATCTCGTGTGACCAAGTCTACCCTCAGCTGCCAGGTCCATTTGGAGCCCGGCGAAAATGCCAATTATCAGTGGGCAATCGCATGTGAGGTGGACGGCGATTCGCACGGCGAAAGCGCGTCTTATGAAAAGATCATGCATGACGCAACCGCTGCGCTCGAACGCACCCGCGCTCGGGAACCGCAGATTTTTGCTGACAATGAACAGTTCAACGACTGGCTGAATCGTTCACTGGCCGATCTCCACATGATGCGGACCGAAACGCGCTACGGCCCCTATCCTTACGCTGGTGTTCCCTGGTTTAGCACTGTGTTCGGGCGCGATGGAATCATCACCGCGCTACAATGCTTGTGGTCCGATCCATCGCTCGCGCGGGGCGTCCTGGCATATCTCGCTGCAAATCAGGCCGACGCAGAGAAACCCGAGCAAGACGCGCAACCCGGCAAGATATTGCATGAGTTTCGTGACGATGAAATGTCCGTCTTGGGCGAAGTGCCATTCAGGCGCTACTACGGGAGCATCGATGCGACGCCGCTTTTTGTGATGCTGGCAGGCGCATATTATAAGCGCACGGGCGACCGCGTTTTTCTCGAGTCGATTTGGTCGAATATCCAGCGTGCGCTTGAGTGGATCGATCACTATGGCGACGCAGATGGTGATGGTTTCGTCGAATACAGCCGTAGGTCGAAACACGGTCTCATTCATCAGGGTTGGAAAGATTCTCATGATTCGGTTTTTCACAGCGACGGAGTTCTTGCCGAAGCGCCGATCGCCCTGTGTGAGGTACAGGGTTATGTCTATGCCGCGAAGCTCGCCGCAAGCGAGATCGCTCTGCTGCTAGGCGACAACACAACTGCACAAGAGCTGAAGAACCAGGCCGAAAGATTGCGTCAACGGTTCGAAGAAATCTTCTGGTGTGAAGACCTTTCCACCTATGCGCTCGCTTTGGACGGCAGCAAACGACCATGCAGGGTGCGAACGTCGAACGCTGGTCACTGTCTTTTCGCGGGTATTGCGACAGACGAACACGCGCGGCGCGTTGCGTCCACGTTGACTGACGAAACATCATTTTCAGGATGGGGAATTCGCACCGTCGCGAGCAGTGACGCGCGCTACAATCCCATGTCGTATCACGACGGTTCAATCTGGCCGCACGATAACTCGCTGGTCGCAGCGGGATTTGCCCGCTACGAACTTAAGGGAGCGGCTGCCATGGTGCTCGCTGGTATGATGGATGCGAGCATCTTCTTCGATTTGCATCGCCTTCCGGAACTGTTTTGCGGCTTTCCGCGACGGCCCGGCGAAGCACCCACATCGTATCCTGTCGCCTGCGCTCCGCAGGCATGGGCCTCTGGTGCTGTATTTCTCTTGCTGCAAGCGTGTCTGGGACTCGATGTGTTTGCGCCAGAACGAAGGCTGGTATTTTCGAAGCCGTTCTTGCCGCAATTTCTTCCGCAAGTCAGCATTCGTGACCTGAAAGTGGGTGACGCGAGCGTTGATCTTCTTCTCACGAGACACGATGAAGGAGATGTAAGTGTCAATGTCCTCCGACGGAACGGCACCCTGGACGTCGCCGTGTTAAAGTAAATGACGGCGATTGCGCTTGTCGCCGCAGATCGCAGCAATATTGTGCGATAATGAACGCCAAAGTGATCGTCATGCCAAAGGCCGCGGTGCTGGATCCCCAGGGAAACGCGGTGCGCGACGCGATGCGGCACCTCGGAATGCCGGAAGTAAGGAGCGTCCGAATCGGCAAATACATGGAGATCGAGATTGAAGGGCAAGACGGCGGCCTTGAATCGCGGCTGCACCAGCTTTGTCGCGATTTATTGTCGAATCCGGTGATCGAAGATTACGAATTGCTGAACGGCACATCCGGAAAAAATAAAGAAAACAAGGGGAAGAATCAGACGAAGAGGAAGATCGCGTAATGAAAGCGCTTCGATATTTCTTCTGCGTGGTTTTTCCGCCGCTTGCAGTGCTGATGACTGGTCGCATTGCGAGCTTCTTCCTTAGCATTATTTTGACGTTGCTCGGTTGGATCCCGGGAGTCATTCACGCGTGCCTGGTTGTGAATGATTATCACGCAGAACAACGCGCAGCCGGCGCCGCACGCTAGATACACATGAAGTTCGCAGTCATTCAGTTTCCCGGTTCCAATTGCGATCAGGATTGTGTGGCGGCTATTAACGGACTCGACGGATTACAGGCCGAATACGTCTGGCACAAGGAAACCTCGCTCGATAATTTCGACGCGATCGTGTTGCCCGGCGGATTTGCATACGGCGATTACCTTCGGTGCGGAGCCATCGCTCGTTTTTCGCCGATCATGAAGGCAGTGATCAGCGACGCACGCGCCGGCAAGCTCGTTCTCGGCACGTGTAACGGCTTTCAAGTCTTGTGCGAGGCCGGTCTTTTACCAGGCGCGCTGGTGCGAAACCGCTCACTCCGGTTTGTTTGCGATATGGTCACCACCCGCGTTGAAGTCGATAATTCGCCGTTCACCCATGGCTGTCCGAAAGGAACACTTCTGCGTCTGCCTGTGGCCCACGGTGAAGGATGTTTTTTTGCAGACCCACAAACGTTGCGTGATCTGAACGCGAATGAACAGGTGGTTTTGAGGTACGCGGACGACCAGGGCCGAATCGTTCCCGAAGCAAATCCAAATGGCTCGATCGAAAACATTGCAGGGATTTGTAACCGCGAACGAAATATTTTTGGATTGATGCCCCATCCTGATCGCGCCTCGGATGCGCGGCTTGGCAGCGCAGACGGCGCGAAAATTTTTCTGTCGATGATGGAAACAATTCGCGCAACTCGTTCATCTGACGCAACCGAGCCGATCAAACAGGTCGCCTGACTTTACGGCCTAGGAGAAAACCTGAGAATCGGGTCCTCCATTATGGGAGGCAAAATCACACGGCGTGTTCTGATAGTTACAGACGTTGTAACAAAAACGAACACTACATTGGCTTATTGCGTTCAGGTCACCTTAAGAAGGCCACTTGGCATCGCTATTGCTCATAGAGAAGGCGAAAACCAACCTCACATTATGCTCCTAGAAAAAACCTTACACATGAGTCAGCCGGTGGCCGAGTGCAAAGCACGTCTGGCCAGTATTCAATCTTATCGACGTCAGTTCCTGATGGTGACACGGGCCACTGTGACATCATCCAAGACTGTCGATTTTAGCTTTCGCGGGCCATTCGGTTTCGAGGCCCATACGGTGCTGTTGTCCGTGGACGGTGACTCTCCGAACCAATATGCGTTTGAGTCCGTGGGTGGAAATATTTGTCTCATGGGCATCGTGGATTTCGCTGAGATCCGGTCGCACTGCACCGAGGTCACGCTTGCGGTCCATTACGAAATCAAAAACAAGCTTTTCGCCTGGCTCGATCGCCGTCTGCATTTTGTGGACAGCTTCGTGAACGCCGAGCTGCGCAGCATCCGCGCGCATTTCGAAGGTATCAGGTCAACCTATCTGGAGCGTCCGCGCGTCATGCCCGTACTCCAGCCCGCTCACGCCTGACGAAACCGGCGTTCGCTACTACGAATCATTCCCATCAGGAATTTGGGTCACCCGGGCTAGGCTATTCGCACGGCGCATTTGCGGTCGAGGCGGAAAATCTGGCCCGGGTGAAGGGAGACCTTTGCCTTGGGATCTTGAATTTTCTTTCCGTCAATTCCTACGCTCCCCTGTTTGATCAGTCGCGAGATTTCGCTGTGCGATTTTTCCACCTGAAAAACCTTCCGGTAAATATCTGACACGATAGCAACTGCCGTGACGTCTTGCGGTTGGGCTGGCGAATACGGCGGCAGCTCAGCATGTTCCAAATCGCGCTTGCTGAAGCGCGTGTTCCACTCATCCAGCGTTTTTTTGGCCGCCTCCGCCGGGTGGTACATCTGGACAATCTCGAACGCGAGCTGCTTTTTTGCCTCGAGCGGATGCATGTCTTTCGACGCCGTGCGTCCCAGGAGCAACTCGTAATACCGCGCCATTAACTCGTCCGAAATGCTCATCAGTTTTCCAAACATTTCCGAAGGAGGGTCGTTAATGGCAACATAGTTACCAAGGCTTTTGCTCATTTTTTTGGAGCCATCCAAGCCTTCGAGAATGGGAAGTAGAAAAACGATCTGCTGCGGCATGCTCTCCTCTCGTTGAAAATCACGACCCATGAGAATATTGAAGAGTTGGTCCGTCCCACCGAGTTCTACGTCGGCTTTCACCATCACGGAATCCCATCCCTGCATGATTGGATATTGAACTTCATGGGCGCGGATCGGGTGCTTTGCTTCAATCCGCGCTTTGAAATCTTCGCGCTGCAACAGCTGCTGCAATGTCACGCGGCCATTCAGACGAATCACGTCTTCGAACGACATGGCGCGAAACCAGTCACCGTTGCAAACGGTTTCCGTGCGTTCGGGATCAAGAATCTTAAACGCCTGGTCACGATAAGTCGCCGCGTTTGCGATCACTTCCTGATGCGTCAGGTGCGGCCGCGTAACCGACCGACCGCTCGGGTCGCCTATCATTCCAGTAAAATCGCCGATGATGAGAATCGCCTGATGCCCGAGATCCTGAAATTGTCGCAGCTTTCGTAATACAATCGTATGTCCAAGGTGAATATCCGATGTCGTCGGGTCCACCCCAAGCTTGACACGCAACGGCCGGCCCAGTGCAAGCCTGTCGCGCAGTTCGCTCTCATTGATGATCTGCGCCGAGCCTTGTTTTAACGATGCAAGAGCTTCGTCCGGTTGCATGATCCGGTCACAGAATAGCGCACCCGACTCGCCCGGACGAGCGCTACTTGTTTTTGTTCAACAACTCACGGACCTGCTCGATCGAGAGCGGCTCGTTTTGACTGTTGAGCTGCTTCTGACGTGTGCCTTTGTTCAGAAACGGCCTGGTACCTGCATACCCACGAGAGTCGACCTTTTTCCCGGACTGCGAGGCGCTACGAACACCGCTGGCCGTCTGGTTCGCGTAGGCCGCCTTGGAATTTGCAACTGACTGTTGTGACGAAACCTCGTAGGCCGTGCGTTTGCCATGGTAGGTCTGAGAATAAAATTGCGTGGTAGAGAAGTCTCGTGTTCCAGAAAAACTTTTGGAGTTCGACTTCTGATGAACGAAAAAGGTCCCGACGTTTGCGCGTTTGTTGACGGACACCAAACCGTCCCCAACAAACTTCTTGTTTTGCGCATCGTTCTGCAGGGTCATGTCGGGCTTGAGAAGCCGATCCACCAGTTTTTTTTCCTGGTCTTGAGCTCGTACGCAGCACAAAGCAGCCATTAACATCATCCAGACTGCAAACGCTATTCGCACATGGGAAGGCTGCCGGAACGACTAGTGGTTTGTAAAGCACATTTCCTTAAGTGACTGGGCCCTCCGGTCGAACTGGAGAGGGTTTCTATTGTCTTGGCCGTGCCTGCGGCAGACAATGCGCCATGTCTGAACACGTTTACAAGAAAATTGAGATCGTTGGCTCCTCACCGAACGGTATGGAGGATGCGGTCCACAATGCGCTCTCGCGTGCGAGCAAAACGATTCGCAACATGCGATGGTTTGAGGTGACCGAGACCCGCGGCTATATCGACGAGGGCAAAGTCGAACATTGGCAGGTGACGTTAAAGATCGGGTTCACCTTGGAAGAATAGGCTCGCCGTTTGCGCTCAACCTCCGTTCGGTCGCGACCGATTTTGCGGGGAGCTGCGACCGTTTGAGTTTGCGTGAGCGCTTCGATTATTCCCGTTCCTGAGTGGCCTTGTATAGTCTGGCGGCGCCATAGATCAAGATCGCGGGCCTCAGTGCGATCAAGAGCAGGCGAATTAATCCGGCCATTACTCGGCCTAACGGCAAACGATTCAGAATGTAACCAGCCGCAAACGCATACAAAAGAGACTGTGTCGGCTTTTCGCGGACGTACTCTCCAGTTTCATTGACCGCCGTCTCGACTCGGTCTTTCACCCACTGCATTCCGCGTTCGGGAAACTCGGCAACCATTTCGGCAGATAACTGATCCATGTCGTTTGATAATTCGTATCCCAAACCAGTCTTGCGCGCATCCGATTATTATCGCAACGCAAGCCAGACCGAACTTGCGCCGGTGCGTGGCGGAAAATCTGGTAGTAGCAATGGCCGGTGAAATGTCGCGGCTCGACGTGTTTCTTTGAGGCAATAACGGGCCATTACTTCCAGCGCACGCACACCGAGCGCAGAACAGTTCGTGGAGACCAGGACATGGGCTCCCCGCTCGGCCACCGCAAGACCACTGATAAGCAGGTTTTCGAAATCGTATTGGACCTGAAACTTTTTTCCTTCCGGAGAGCGCGAAAAAGTCGGGGGGTCGATAATGACAGCGTCAAATTTCTCGCCTCTTCGGGCAAGGCGCGGCAGCACAGATCGCACGTCATCGGTGATGAAACGATGATTCTTCGTAGACAGATTGTTCAGGGCGAAATTCTCACGTCCACGGGCAAGAGACTTTTTGGAAAGATCGATGTTGAGAGTGCTTGCTTGAGTACATGCTGCATACACGGAAAAGGAACAGGTATAAGCGAAACAATTTAGCAGTCGCTTTGGCGCAATATGACGCACGTACCGGCGGTTCTCTCGCTGGTCCAAAAACAAACCCGGCGAATAACCCGTGCCGAAATCGATGCCAAACCTCAGATACCGTTCCGTGGCAACAGTTTGTAAATTCTCTCCCGGATCGCCAACGACCAATAACTGGCGGTTCGCGACGTTCGTTTCTCGTCGGAATCAATCGCGCAAAGACGCGCCGCACTGGGAAGCCGACCCCTTTGGCCCAGGTCTGCAGTTCTTCGAGTAGGCGTTCGCGGGCCAACACTTTTTTAAACGAGATCAGAACGTCGCTGCCAAAGCATTCAACCCACCCATCCTCAATCGTGCAAAGCCGATGCGCGTCAGTACCCTCTGAATGGAAATCGCGGACGAGGCCTGGATCAATCCATCCGGTATTCATTTGTTTCTGTGCTCCAACCGGATAGTTCGAAATGAATATGGCGCAACGGATGGGTTGCCGTGAAACGCGACGTTGCTACACTGCCGCAATCAATTCCGCGCCGTCGAACCAACGGTTCGTGGGGCGGCGGCGTAACTATGCAACAAGTTACCGTTCGTGTTCCTGCGAGCACTTCCAATCTCGGTCCTGGCTACGATTGTTTGGGCGTCGCGCTCCGTCTCCATAACAACGTCACCATCAACCGCCGCAAGATACCTCAATCTTCTCATCCACAAATTGTGTCAGAGGCGGCAGAACGATTTTTTAAGGAGACGCGCCGCCGTGCGTTCTCGTTTTCCTCTTCAATTGTGGAACAAATTCCACGGTGTCGCGGTCTCGGCAGCAGCGCAACGGTTCGCCTCGGCGTCCTGCTTGGGCTGAACCGGCTAGTTGGCGATCCGCTGGATCGACTCAACATCTTTAGATTATGCGCCGAATTGGAGGGACACCCTGATAATGCTGCACCTGCCAGCTTTGGCGGCTTTACTGTGGTCCCGAGTAGCGCGGGAGGCTCGCTTTCAGAGGGCAAAAGCCACGGGTCCGAAATCGTGCAGCGCTTCAAGGTAGCGTCGTGCTTATATTTTGTTCTTCTGGTCCCGGACTTCGAAATCGAAACCGCACGGGCACGAAGAATTTTGCCTTCAAAGATCTCGCGCGTTGATGCCATAGAAAACTGTGCGAACGCATGTGCGATTACCGCGGCATTTGCGTCGCGGGATTACAAAAAAATGCGAGGCGCATTCTCCGATAAACTTCACCAACCATTTCGCACGAAACTGATTCGCTTTCTTCCACGTGTAATTGCGGCCTCTGAGCGAGTTGGTGCTCTTGGCGCGTTTCTTAGTGGAAGCGGATCCGCGATAGCCGCTGTTACACTCCAAGGCCCCGAAAGAATCGCGGCCGCCATGGCGCGCGCTGCAGATGCGCCCGCCCAAACAATTATCACTCACGCTGACAACCGTGGCGCGCAGGTGTTGCCGATGCGCCGTCAGCCACGCGAAGTTCACCGCTAAGATGGGCCGGAGGCTTGAACAGCTAGAAGAATTCGGGATCGACGTCGTGCTCGGACGACGTCAGGGCGTTCGCGCTTCAGTCTTGCGCGGAATCCTTTACGGCCTCTCCTTCGTCTACGACAGGCTGGTGCAACTCCGGCTATATTTCTATCGCAAAAGGGTTTTCCGCGAACGCACGCTCGGATGTCTCGTGATCAGCATCGGCAATCTCACGGTCGGCGGAACGGGTAAGACGCCGATTGTTGAGAAGTTTGCTCGCGCTTTGCAGGCCGGAGGACGGCGAGTGGCGATTCTCAGCCGCGGTTACAAGAGCGTCCCGCGTAAGCGGGGCTGGCAGAGCTGGTTCCGTGGAGATTCTGCACCTCCGCGAATCGTTTCCGATGGAAAATCCCTGCTGCTCGATTCGCTGACCGCCGGCGACGAGCCTTACATGCTCGCCCACAATTTAAAGGATGTAATCGTGCTGGTGGACAAAGACCGGGTGAAAAGCGGCCGGTTCGCCATCGATAAATGGCAGGTCGACACACTGCTGCTCGACGACGGATTTCAATACCTCCATCTCAAACACCGCCTGGATATGGTGCTGGTGGATCGCCAAGCACCTTTCGGGAACGAATTCATGTTGCCCCGCGGCACGTTGCGTGAACGGCCGCGCAACCTTCGCCGCGCCAGCTATATTTTTATTACCAAAAATACCGGCGAACCTAATTTCGAGCTGATGCGACGGATTCGCCGTTACAATCGAACTGCGGAAGTTATCGAATGCGCGCACAAACCGCTTTACCTTCAGAATGTTTTTACGGGCGAACAATTGCCGCTCGAGGCTTTGCGCGACGCGTTCATCGGTTCGCTCTGCGCGATTGCAGCCCCCGAAAGTTTTGAGCGCGCACTTACTAACCTCGGCGCGCATGTCGATCTGGCGAAGCGCTACATCGATCATCATTACTTCACTGAATCGGAGCTGGTCAGCTTCATCAACCGTTGTATTCGCCGAGACCTGGCAATGATTGTGACGACCGAAAAAGACTCGGTGCGCATGCCACGTCTGCCCGACGCGGACCTGAAAGTGCCAATTTATTTTCTGCGAGTGGAAATCGACATTTTGAGTGGCCACGAAAGCTGGGAACATTGCGTCACCCGAATCTGTAAACCCAAGCCGGTGCTCTCGCCCGAGCGCTTCTTCGCTTGATCAATGTTCGCAAGACGAGCACTAATGTCCCCAAGAGTAAGAGGAAACTAGAACCTTTGCGTCCTTTGTGGACGTTGTGCGAGGTTTAGATCGATGTCCAAGAAAGCGGAACTCATCGTCGACGATCGGAAGCTTCAGGTATCGAACCTGGACAAGGTGCTTTACCCGAAGGCCGGTTTCACCAAAGCGCAGGTAATTGACTACTACATCCGCATCGCTCCGGTGCTTTTGCCGCACGTGAAGGACCGCCCTCTCACGATGAAGCGTTATCCAGATGGCGTGGAAGGTCAGTTTTTCTATGAGAAGAATTGCCCTGCTCATCGGCCGAAATGGGTACAGACGGCCAAGGTCTGGAGCGAGGGCAACCAGCGGGTCATGCATTATTGTCTCGCGAACGATCTACCCACGCTCGTCTGGGCAGCTAACCTCGCCGATCTCGAGCTGCACACGTCGCTGTCCCGCAAAAACAACATCGAACGTCCGACGATGATGGTGTTCGATCTCGATCCTGGCGCTCCAGCTGACATCGTTCAATGCTGCCAGGTTGGGATCTGGCTGCGCGAGCTGCTCGACAAAATGAAATTGAAAGCCGTCGCAAAAACGAGCGGCTCGAAAGGTTTACAAGTTTATGTGCCGCTGAACACAGCGGTGACTTACGATCAGACCAAGGGTTTATCGCGCTCGTTAGCTCAAGCTTTGGAACGTGAACATCCTGATCGCGTCACGTCGAACATGTCCAAGGCCGTGCGCAAAGGAAAAGTGTTCGTCGATTGGAGCCAGAACGATGAACACAAAACCACAATTTGCGTTTACTCACTCCGTGCAAAGGAAGAGCCCACTGTTTCCACACCGGTCACTTGGAGTGAAGTCGAGAATTGCTTGAAGAAGAAGCGCGCCGAGCTCTTGAGGTTTCGCTCCGAACAAACCCTGGCGCGCGTGGAAAAACAGGGCGATCTGTTCGAGGCAGTGGAGACACTGAAACAAAAGTTGCCGAAGAAATGGAACACATGACTGAAATGAGCGCCAAAACGATCAACGATGCATGAATAATCACTTCTGGTTTGACGTGATTGGATGGGTGGGAGCGGCTGCTCTGCTTGTGGCATATGCCATGGTCTCGTCCAGAAAATGGGAGGGACATTCCTCTGTGTTTCAGCTCCTAAATGTCGGCGGAAGTGCTCTCCTGGCCGCAAACACTATTTTCTACGGAGCGTATCCTTCCACGTTTGTGAACATCATTTGGGCAGCGATTGCCATTTTCACAATCACCACTACGAAGCGAGCTTCGTCTCGTTAGTGGGACCGACACAGCCGGGAGATTCTTCCAAATGCGAAAGATCAATCTGAAAGACGTTCCTGAGCAGGAACGAAAATCGCCAAAGGGAAAGTTTGGCCGGATTAGCAAGAACATTTCGATTGCGCTTGGGCGCGAACCGGAATCGCTCGATTTGTCGAAGCGGCATCCATTTGATCTCGCGCTAGTGCGGATACCGAAGGGCAAATTTCTTTGTCCCTATCACGCGCATACCGCGGAATCGGAGCTTTATCTCGTTGTTTCCGGCCGCGGCAATGTGCGCGACAAGGAGGAAATAACTGAAGTTGGACCTGGCGACGCATTTCTCTTTCAGCCAGGCGAAGCGCATCAGCTCTCGAACGCTGGCAATGAGGATTTTGTTTATTACGTAATCGCCGACAATCCGCGCAGCGGCGGCGCAACAGGTGATTCCTGTTACTATCCCGATAGTGGCAAATGGGCGGTGACAAAAGATGCGTCGGAAGAAGTCGTCGTGAAAGGGATGGAGACTGACTATTTTGACGGCGAAGAATGAACCGATGTCGGTCTAGGCGGTTATGCGCAAAGTAAATGTGAAAGAGATCAAAGAGGATCCGTGGCAATCGCCGGGTGGAAAATATGCGGCGTCCTTCAAGGGGATTTCTGAAGCGCTTGGACGCGAGCCAGCCTCAATCGACTTATCAAAGCGACATCCGTTCGATCTGGAATGGACCCGAGTGCCTCGTGGCAAAAGCAATTTCCCTTACCACGCGCACTCAGCCCAATGGGAATTGTATTTGGTGATTTCCGGCAAAGGCACTGTTCGCCACAAAGACGGCAGAACCGAAGTTGGGTCCGGCGACGCGTTCATATTCGGCCCGGATGAACCTCATCAGATAATCAACTCTGCTGACGAAGACCTATTTTACTATGTCATCGCCGATAATCCGATCGGCGAATCCGGCTATTATCCCGACAGCGGTAAATGGAAGGTAAACAAATCGTCAGCCGCCGACCGGGTCGTCATCAAAGGTAAGGAAACCGATTATTTCGACGGTGAAGAATAAATTCAACCTTACCGCAGAGGACGCGGCAGAGTAAATGCAATAAACGTTTTTCTCGGCGACCTCCGCGATCTCCGCGGTAAAATCACATCATGGCTTCGCAACAAGACGTCGAGAAATTTCCCTACAAGACTTACCTGAACATTCTGCATGGTCCGCTTGAGATGATCGATGTGCAGAAGTTGGCCGACGACTGCACAGACAAATGGTACAACCAAACGCTGTGCAAAGTGAACGATTCAGTCGTCAGGATGGCGGTGATTCAGGGCGAATATCACTGGCATGAGCACAACGATATCGACGAATTCTTTTTCGTGCTCGATGGACGGTTTCTGATCGATCTCGAAGATCGCGTCATTGATCTTGGGCCGCGGCAGGGCTTTGTCGTGCCGAAAGGCGTACGCCATCGTACCCGCGCGCCTGAACGCACGGTGATCCTAATGGTCGAGCGTGCCGACATTGTTCCGACCGGCGATTAGAGCTGGCGGTGCGCCGCTGACTAAAGTGAAGGCACTCAAGATCATCTCGGGCGGGCAAACAGGTGTTGATCGCGCTGCGCTCGATGTCGCGCTCGCAGACGGGATCTTGTGCGGCGGATGGTGTCCAACCGGACGATTGGATGAATTCGGCAGAATCCCGGATCGCTATCCGGTTCGGGAATTAGAAGACGGCGATTTCAGCGAACGTACGCTTCAGAACGTGAAAGACTCCGACGGAACTATCGTCATTTATCCCGGGGAACTTCGCGGCGGTACCGAGCAGACAGTCAGTTTTTGCCTTGAACTCGAGCGGCCGCACGAACTGATCGACGCGTCGAGACTTGCGACCCAGAATGCAGCGAAGTTGATCGCCGATTTTGTGCACAAGAACAAGATCGGCATTTTGAATATTGCCGGCCCGCGGCAAAGCGAATGGCCGGAAGGATACGCGTATGCGTCGCGCGCGCTGCATGCTTTTCTCAAGTTGTAGCGGCGTTTGTGTCAAACGCCGAACATGCAGGCGCTTGGTACAAGCGCCTCTACAACATCACTCGTAACGGAGCGCTTTTACCGGATCGAGCCGGGCGGCAAAGTACGCGGGGATCAGTGCTGCGAACGAACAGATTAGGAAGGCGCTGATACAAATGATGGCAACGTCGTGCGGAATGACTTCGGCCGGGATCGACGAGAATTGATAGACCTCCCGCGGGAAAATCTCGATGTGCAACGTCGACGCCAGCCAGCGACTGAACTCGTTGCGGTAACGGATCAACGTCATCCCAAGCCCCAGGCCGGTGATTGTTCCAAAAAGGCCAACAATTGTTCCCTGACCAAGGAAAACCCATACGATTTGCGCAATGTTCGCCCCGAGCGCTTTTACAATCCCGATCTCGTGCCGCTTTTGCACCGTTACGGTGATAAGCGTGCTCATGATTCCAAAAGCCGCCACGATCACGATGAAGAACAAAAGGAAAAACATCACCGTGCGTTCCAGCCGCACCGCCTCGAAATATTGGCGATTCATGTCGATCCAAGTCTGGGCGTATTGGGGCGGCTCAAGGATTTGCTGGATCTCCTGTTTCACGCGTTCAGCGCCATACGGGTTGTCGGTCTTCACGGTGATTCCGTGCAAACCGTCATTCAATCCGTATAGCTCCTGGCCGACGTAAACCGGCACCAGCAGAAACTCGGAATCGTGCAGGTAATGACCGGTCTCAAAAATGCCAGTGACAGTCAGTTCTTTCGGGAGAATTACATCGCGCAATTCGTCGATCGCTTTCCTCTCTTCTTCGCCCTTTGCGTTCTCCAGCTTCTTAATGCTGTCCAGAACCTGGCCGAGATTACCCGGCGAATAGATTGTGACCTTGTCGCCGATGGTGACTCCGAGTTTTCGGGCCAGCTCAATCCCAAGAACCGTTGATTCACCTTCCAGATCGAGCTTGCCGGATTTGATGAACTTCTCGAGCGGAATGACTCTCTCTTCCTGCTTGGGATCAATGCCCCGAATCAGCGGTGCGAGCCGCCGGCCGTGATATTCCACAATGACCGGTCCTTGCACAAAAGGGGCGGTGGCAACCACGCCCGGCGTTTTATCGATTTTGGCCTTCAGAGGTCGCCAATCGCGAATCACATCTTCAGACGTGACAAGAATGTGTGCGTCGAAGTCGATCACTTTCTGACGCAGCTCCCGATCGAATCCGGTCATGACCGCAATCACAAGGATCAGCACCGTCACCCCGAGCATCACCCCCATGACCGAGATCAAAGTGATGATCGAGAGAAATGTGCGCTTCGGTTTCAAATACCGCAGCGCCAGGAAAACACTAAAAGGAAGTTTCAATTCGTCCTTAGCGTGGCGGCAAACTCAACCGGATTCAACCGCAAGCCGATTTGCAGGGTTTTGTTAGGCCTTGGTTATCGCGTTTGCTTTTAATTCTTCCAATGTGACGAACTCCAGCGCGGAAGCGTGCGTAGCTTCCAAATCCACAGGCGCCGCCCGGTTGTGATCAAGCGCGCTTTTCCAGCGCGTAACGCACACACACCACTTATCGCCGGGCTTCAATCCGGGAAAACCCCACTCCGGATGCGGCGTGACCAAGTCGTTTCCATCCAGCACGGAGAAATCCAAAAATTCCTCCGTGACCTGCACGCAAACCGTGTGCTGACCCACGTCCTCTGGTCCTGTTCGGCAAAAGCCGTCGCGATAAAAACCAGTCATCGGATCGCGACAACAACATTTCAATTCCGTTCCCAAAACATTCGTTGGCATAGGCAACTTGGTGCTAATATCGGCGAAAACTCTACCGGAGGAAAAGCGAATGCCAATCCGCGCGAAATACGTGCATACCAACCTGATCGCCAGAGATTGGAAACGGCTGGTCCGATTCTATCGCGAGGTGTTCGGATGCGAACCCAAAGGTCCCGAGCGTGACCTGTGTGCAGCGTGGCTGGACAGGGTAAATTCGGTTCCGAACGCCCGTCTGCGTGGTATTCATCTTCGGTTACCCGGGTACGGCGATGATGGGCCCACGCTGGAGATTTTCAGTTACGATCAGTTGATCGAACGCGGACTGCCGAGAGCTAACGAGTGCGGATTCGGTCACATTGCATTCGCAGTGGACGATGTAGATGAAGCTTTACAAGCAGTGGTCGCAGCCGGCGGTGGTGCAGTGGGCGAAATTGCAACGGCAGAAGTAGAGGGCGTCGGTCTGCTTCGTGTGGTTTATGCGCGCGATCCCGAGGGCAACATTGTCGAGCTGCAGAAGTGGAGTTGAACGGGAGCGCATGGCGGCCTCGTGATCAGGCGAACCGTCATTGCATACTGGCTCATGCCGTCCGAACCGGCACGCGGCTCCTTTCAGCAAGTCATCAACGATCTCTCGCGCCGATACGATGCGCCTGTTTTCGAGCCGCATGTGACAATCCATGTGGGAGCAGATCAAACTGATGCGGCTGACAAGGCGGTGAGGGACGCAGCGAGCCAATGCAAACCGATCGGACTGACACCGCTTGGAATTGATCAGTCCGACGAGTTTATCAAAACGCTCTTTGTGCAATTCTCCATGAGCGCAGAACTGCGGAAAATAAGTGGCATCGTTCGACAGTCAGGCAACGATTCGTCGCATTATCAGTTAAAACCGCACTTGAGTTTGCTCTACAAGAACCTACCAGCCACAGCCCGTCGCGAACTGGCAGCTTCAATCAACGTTCCGCTTTCCGAAGCTGACTTTCGATGCGATTAAAGCGGTGCGCTGCGTCTTGCCTACTGAATCCCGCGCAGACGTTGAGGCCTGGAACATTGTTGCAGCGGCTTCCCTGTCTGACGACCGTATCTAATAGAGATGCGCTACAGTTCCACGATTCGGTAGGGTTTTCCGGTTTTGTGCAGCACTGGCGCTGAGACGTTGTAAACGGGAATGCCAGTTGAAGTTTTTCCGTCGGTAATGCCGTTGTGCGCGTGCCCGTGGAATACTGCCGTGGCGCGGAATCGATTGATTGGTTCCTCGAGGCGACTGGAACCGAGGAACGCGTAGATCTCAGGATCTTCCCCCTCCAACGTCGCTCGAATTGGCGAGTAATGCAGGACCGCTATCCGGCGCTCAGTTTGCAGCTTCACCAGGGCCTGCTCGAGGCGAATGGCGTGGCTAATTGATTCCTGCACGAATTGTTTAATCAGCGGCTCGCCCCACGCATTCAACATCCGCCGGCCGAATCCGCCACCAAATCCACAGATCCCGGCAAAACCAACGCCGGCAATTTCGACGGCTTCACCATTCAGCATCGTCACGCCGGTCTGATCGAGAATGTTTGCGACCGTTTCCGGGTGTCCGGATTCATAATCATGATTACCAATGACCCCAATACACGGGATTCTCACCGCGCTGCGAATATCGGCAGCGAGTTCTTCGGCTTCTTCGGGGAGTCCGTACTCGGTGAGGTCTCCGCACAGCAGCAGCACGTCTGCGCTTCCCGAAATCTCGGCAAACGCATCATGCATTTTTCCACGCGAATGTTTGGCGTAGTGAAGGTCCGCAGTCGCAGCGATACGCAACGTTCGTTTTGCCATCGCTTTAAGAAACGAAACGGCGACTAACGATGGACGTTTCGCGTCGCATCAGCCCCGGCCATGCACGCGTAACGCAGTCCCAGTCCGTAATTGATGAGTAATGACTATAAGTCCAGGGACAATGGTTCGAGCCACGTATGGCCAAGGCAGCCCTAATGAGTTTCATCACAGATCGGTAGCAGCGTTGCATGCTGCTGAGGTTCCGTTCCTGATCGGCGGCGCGTACATGGTCGAGGTGTGCGGAGGTGTGTCTCGCAGCACAAAGGACTTCGATCTATATGTTCGGCCAAATCATGTGGAGGTTGCGCTCCAAGCGCTAACTCACGCGGGGTACAAGACCGAACTGACGTTCCCTCACTGGCTGGCCAAGGCGACGTACGACGGAGATATGCTTGATCTGATTTTTCGCGCCGGTAATGGATTGTGCGAAGTGGATGATTCGTGGTTCGACCGTGCGCGGGACGACGAGCTGCTGGGCGTGCCTGTGAAACTTTGTGCACCCGAGGAAATGATTTGGATGAAGGCGTACATCATGGAACGCGAACGGTTCGACGGCGCGGACATCGCGCACATTCTTCGCTGCTGCGCGTCAGATATCGATTGGCCGCATCTGGTTCGCCGATTCGGACCTGATTGGCGCGTCTTGCTCAGCCATTTGGTCCTGTTCGGCTACATCTATCCCGGAGGAACGCGCGCGAATCCCGGAAGCGATCATGGAGAATCTGATTACACGGCTACGAGGCGAAACAAAGACTGCCGGGCCAGAACGATTATGCCGGGGCACGCTGCTTTCGCGACAGCAATATTTAGTGGACGTGCAGGAGTGGGGCTTGCGGGACGCACGCTTGGAACCGCGGGTTCAGATGAACGAGAAAGACATCGCGGATTGGACAGATGCAATTGAGAATCAGGATTGACTGCGATGGCAGCTGAATGCCCGTCCGCCAGGGGACAGTGGACTCTATGGCGCGGGTGTTCCGCTGGGCGGTCGCTCGGTAGGTGACGGAATTGCAGATGCCGCGACGAGCTTCGTCTTCGCTTCCTCCAGCAGCTTTTTTTCTTCGGGATAAAGTTTCCCGTTCCCGGCGGCGGCTATGTAATCCTTTGCTCCCTCGAAGTCGTTTGCCTCGACGAGGACCAGCGCGACGTAAATTGCCGCACGCGGATCGTGCAGCTGCTCAGGCGGCAAACTTTGGATAATGACCAGAGCCTCTGCATTTCTGCCAAGGCGATGAAGTGAAAATGCGTAAGTTAACGCGCAATCGACTTCATTCGGCGTGCGGTCGTAAGCCTCTTTCGCGAGTTGATGTGAGATTTCAATATTTTCACCAACGTTCAGGCCGAGTCGCGCCAGCTCTGCTGTGATCGGCGCCTCGTTAGGCGAACTTTCATGAAGCCGTTGCAGAACTGCGTACAATTTCGTCGTGTCGTCCTTGGCGCGATACATCTGGCGAAGATTGTCGAGCGCTTCACGGCGCATCGTCGGATGTGCTTCGACGCGCACCCAGAGTTCCTCAGCCTGGCTCGTCAGTTGCCATTTCGTTGCTAGCCGGGCAAGAGCAAGTTCACGCTCCGGCTCCTTCCCGGACAATTCAGCCGCAGACTGCCAAAGCGTTTTGAACTCGGAATCGTTGCCGGATCGCAGGTGCCGCTCCGTGATTGCGTCGTACGCCAGGCGCAAATATTCGTCGTCGCCCCAATTCCCGGTCCGCGTCCAGCGATTGAGACGCGACCAATTCTTTACTGTTGCATAGGCATCCGCCACTGCGACAGACGCAGGCGGCGAATTCAGTCTTGCTGTGCCCAATTTGTCGATCCACTTCACGACTTCTCCAGCAAGTCCATTCTGATTCATCCATTCAATCAGCGATGCGAGATCAGATGCATTACGTGCTGCGAACGGTTTTACTTTCTCAAGGACCTGCCGGAATTTTTTTTCGTCGAGCTTTCGGTAAAAATTCAGACAAAGCAGATAGTCGGAAAATGTGACCTCTGGCGACATTTGGAGTTGTTGCGCAAAGCTATCCGCGGCGGTGCGGTCATTGCGTTCCACAGCATCATTGAGTAGCGCTCGTAGCGCACCAGTTCGGTACGGCGCCACGGAAGTAAGGCGCTCAAGTGTTTCGCGAGCGGTCTTGCTCTTTTCCGTGGTCTTTGGAACGAATTTGCAGCGCCGCGAGATTGAATTGATAGAGGTCGTTCCCCGGTTCTTCCTTCACCGCCGCTGCGAATTGTTCTTCCTGCTCGGCAAAATTTCCTTCTGCGCGCGCGAGCCAACCACTAACAACATGAAAGGCTGCACTTCCCCGATCACTCGGAGGGACTCGATCTAGCGCTTCGCGGGCAAGCTCGAGCTTTCCAAAGCGGAGCGCTGCGGAGGCAAGGTTGAGTTGACTCTCCGAATCTTTTGGCAACAACCGCGCTATCCGCTCGCGCCACGCAACGGCCTCTTCAAGATTTTGTCTTTCCGCTGTGTCCGCAAGGATCGACAAAGCTGCTAGAGAGTCCGGATGTTGACGGACGAGCTCCTGCGCCACTTGCGCTGCTTCGCTGAGCTTTCCCTCCTGTAAAAACGTGGTCGCTTTTTGCAGTGAACGGCGTTCACGCCAGTTTCCGTACAGTTTTGAGCCGTAACTGATGAAGAAAACGCCTAACAGGCAGGCGATTGCCAATCCCGCAATCGCCAGGGTCAATCGACCTCTTCTCAGCTTCTGCAGAGCTGTCGAGTGTGTTCCGCCAGACGATTGTCTATCTCTCACATCTTCGACCTGGTCGAATTGATCCGGTGACATGGTGCGTCGTCTCGACGCCAGTCCATCCACTTCTCCCTTTCATTCACGCTGTTTGCCTGCGTTAACGATGAGTCGGCACTGCGATTACTTCAGATCTGATGGGAGTTTCGATCGGCAGAGATTGTTCCCGCAAATGCCGACCCCAAACGTAACGCCCAAAAAGAACCTTGAGCGTGGCTGTAAGCGGCACGGCAAGGAGCGGTCCGATGACTCCGCCAATGATTAAGCCCCAGACAAAGATCGACACAATTACGGTCATCGGATGTAACCCAACATAGTTTCCGACAATCCGTGGCGCGTAGAGCAGGCCTTCCAGGTTCTGTATCACAATGAAAATCGCGGTCACGATGATTGGGTGCGTCCAATCTCCCCATTGGAACGCAGCGATAAGAACAGCGGGTACCCAGCAAATGATGATCCCGATATAGGGAATCATGGTGAGCACCACCACCATTGCGCCGATGACTGCCGCAAAGTTCAGACCGATTGCCGTCAACGCGACTCCGATGAGAATACCGTCGACCAGACAAACAAGGAGCTGACCACGAAAATACGCCACAACGTATGAGTTGATTTGTGATATGACCTCCGCCACCTCGTTCTTGAGCGGCGACGCGCGTAACGGCAGATAGTGCGTCCATCTTTCCTCAATGCGCGGCTTCTCTTTTAAGAGAAAAAACAAATAGACCGGCACGAGAATAAGACTTAGCAAAAAGCCGGTAGCGCCGAGAAATCCGCCGATGCTTGTCTTCAAAATGTCCCACAGTTTCCCGAGTAGTTCCGGCAGCGCCTCCTGCAATTTCGGCATTTGTTTTTCTACGTACGCTTGAATGCGCTGACGCTCGGCGCTGCTTAGCTTGGGTTGAGTCGGTGCGATTACCTCAATTGCAGGAGTAGCGGCCTGCGGCGAGCCGGCCGGACTCGCCGTTATAGGCCGGCGGGGAGAAGGAGATGGCCCCGGACCGATCAGGAAATTGGTAAGATTTTTCGACGCAGATTTCGTCTGTCCTGTTCCAGGCAACCCGAAGGTCTGATCAAATCGATAGATGAGATCAACAATGTAATTCCGAGCCCGCTCGGTGTAGGAAGGGATTTGCCTGCCGAAGTTCGCGCTCTGAAAGGAGATCGTCGGAACGAGCCATGCTGCCAATCCGCCTAGCGCAAAAAACGCGATTGCAAAAAGCAGGACAATAGCCTTGGTGCGGGTAAGCGTTCCGCGAGACATTTTCGTCACCAGGGGATCAAGCAGATAAGCAAGGATCGCGGCGATCGCCACCGGTATCAGAATCGGCTGGAGAAAACTGATGACGCTGGCGCCGACCCAGATCACGCCGGCAACGATAACGACGAGAATAACCACAAAACAGGCAGTCAACGCCGCCCACATCATCTTGCGTTGCCACGGCGTGGGGTATTCCTTCATCACGGCGGTTGATTGAAATCGCTAGAACTCGGGCGGGTACAGCGGTTACGTTGGACCCGGGCGTCTGCGTCTGATGTTATCGTTCGATATTCTATTTCGGTTGCGCTCGTTAGGTCGGGTTAGGCTGTGGCAAATCCTTTCCGATCAGTTTTTTCGTAGCCTGGATTTTGTCGGCGAGATTCTTGTTTTTCGGATCGAGCGACAGCGCTTTCTGCCAGGCTTCCAACGCCTCCGGGGTCCGATTCAATTTTAGATAAGTATCGCCGATGTGTTCGAAGACGACGGGATCTTCGCGCCCTGCAGCCTTCACAGCGCGGAGCAGGTCGTCCAACGCTCGATCGAACTGACCTTTCCGAAATTCCACCCAACCGAGACTATCGAGATAGGACGCGTTGTTGGGTTCGCTTTGCAACGCGCGCCTGATCATCGTTTCCGCTTCGTCCAGGTTCATGTTGTGATCCGCCCACATGTAACCCAGGTAATTGCTGGCCTCGGCGGAGTTCTCGGGGTCGAGCGCAATGGATTTACGAAGCAGATCCGCCGCCTTGTTGTAGAGGCCGGCCTGTTCGGCAGCTGCTCCATAATTGAAGTAAAACTTCGCGTTTACAAAATCGTCGTCCTCCTCAATCTGTGCTTCGTGGAGCGCCTCCTCGAAAGTGGCCACGGCTTGCTGGCTTTGCTTCGCTTCGCGCTGTGCGATCCCCAGGTAATAGACAATCTCCGGTGCGCCCGGGAATCTGCGCCGGGCGTCGTCCAGCAATTTCACTGCGCGTTCGGGATCTCGTAAAGCGCCGAGAAGCAGTTCCGCCAGGCGCACGTAGGTGCCGGCGTGATTTGGATTGATCAGGAGGCTTTGCTCATAATTGGCGGCGACCCTGGAAAACTTCGCTTTGGCTTCCTCGATCCGGTTCGCGCGTTGAAGCGATCGCGCCTCCTCGTCGAGCACCTGAGCCAGTAAATCGTACGGTTGATATTTTTCCGGGTGCTCCTTTATGATTTGCTCTAGCATCTCAACCGCTTTGTCTCTCTGGTTTGTCAGGACAAAGCCAGTGGCCAATTTTTCTCGCGCGTTCGCATCGTCCGGTTGCAATTCAAGAACACGCAGGTAAAGCGGAATCGCTTCCTTCATTTGCTGCGACGCAGCATAGTAATCGGCTATGTCCTTAAGCATGTCCGGGTCATCACCGGCATTTTCCGCCGCTCTTTTGAAGATCTCATTAGTCTTTTTCAGTTCGTCGGGTTTTGGCTGTGAATCCGACTTAAAGAGGATGGCGACGTAAAGTTTTCCCAGGCGTATCCAGAAATTTGGATCGGTGCTCTGAATTTTTAGGGCGCGATCCAGAACCTCGAGCGCTCTTCTCTCTTGCCCCGCTGCAAGTTCGATTTCAACCAGACGCTGATAACCTTCCACGTCTCCGGGATTCAGAGCGATTGCGCGATTGGCGTAATCAATCGCCTGGTCTGTTCTCTTCAGATACCTCGTATAGATGAAGGCAAGTTGCTGATACGGTTCGGCATTTTTTGGGTTTGCCTTGATTGCGTCCTTTAGCACGTCGATTGCCTGAGGGAAATCATCCTGCTGTATGAGCAAACCGGCCACTCGGGCGGCGAGCTCTGATTGTCCTGGATCGACATTGAGGACTCTTCGATACGCCTCCAAAGCGCGCTCCATCTCGCCGTTTTCCTCGAACGCCATCCCTTCAACGAAACGCGCGAGGGCGTCCGCTTTGCGGGCGCCTTGGGGTCGCAATACGAGGTCCGAAGCCGGTTTCGATGCAACTGAATCATCGTGACGCGCGACCGGTTTTGCAGAACGGGAGCGAGGAACTTTGACAGGCGAAGCCTTGGGCACTTGCGCCTCCGCGACGGCTGCTGCGGCCAGAAAACTAAGCGCGAACAGAAGCTTTCGGCAGGCGCAGCAAACGCACCACTTTTTCTGCTCCCTCACGCCTAATCTTATCTTTCTGCCTCCGGTTCGGCAAACCAACGGCGCCAGCTCTCCAGCAGAGGCAATGGGACCTTACAACTTATACCGCAGTCGCTTCTTGTGCCGGTGCGCCTTCATGCGTTTCCGGCGCTTGTGTTTGGCAATTTTTGCCTTCCTTCGTTTTTTAAGGGAGCCCATTCAGATTTCGGTAATTGGGAATCGATTGAATCACTTAATTCACTGCAGCGCAAGTGGAGTCGCAGAGTCGGCTATCTGGTTTCTTGAGACGGCCCGGCTGCTGCCTTCTTTTTATCCTGCGTGCCGATGCCGATTTTCTTCAGGAATGGTTCGATGGATTGTTTGCGGCCCAGGAATTTTTCGATCGACTCGTTGACGTCCCGCGAATCGCCGGGCTCGTAAATTTCGCGGCGCAACTTCATCCCGGCCTGTTTATCGAGGTAACCGTCCTTTGCCTTTTCAAAAACGGTTGCCATGTCGGCGGCAATTGCATCCGCCCAGGCATACCCATAGTACCCGGCATCGTAGCCGTTCAGATGGCCAAAGTAGGAAACAAACGTTGTGCTGGGATCAATCGGCAAAAAAACTTTTTCCAAAATCGGGTTCGATATCGCCACGGAATCGTATGGCATCTCTTCGGGATGTGGATCGTGCAGAGCGAGATCGAGTGAAGCGAACGCGAACTGGCGGCGATAAAGCACGCCGGCATTTGCCAGCTTCGCGTCGTTGAGTTTCTTGACGAGATCTGCAGGAATTTTTTTGGACGGATCGCGGTAATCGGCAGCGAAAGTATCGAGCACTTTCTTGTCCCAAACCCAGTTTTGCAGCATCTGCGATGGCGCTTCGACAAAATCACCCGGGACATGCGCTCCAGCGAAACGGCCATACTTGGCGCGCGTCACAATGGAATGCAGAGCATGCCCAAACTCATGGAAAAGCGTCTCCACGTCCTGATGCGTCATTAATGATGGTGCGTCGCCATTGGCCGGCGGGAAATTGCAGAGCAAGGCAACAGTGGGTCGCTGATATTTTCCATTGGCCAACAGCTTGCCGCTGATGATGTCGAATTGCGCGAAGTGATTGAATTTTCCCTCCCGCGGGAACATATCGAGATAAAACATACCAAGCGGCTCGCCCGTGGTTGAATCGGTGACGAGATAGAGCTGGAGATCGTCAATCCACTTGTATGGTGCGGCGATCTTTTCGAATTTGAGACCGAAGATGCTCTGATAAATGTTGAACATCCCCTCCAGAACTTTTTGGAACGGGAAATATGCGCGCAACGCCTCCTTATCGACCGCGTATTTTTGCTTGTTGAGCTGGTTACTGTAATACCGCCAGTCCCATACCATGATCTTGGCGTTGGGATCGTTGGTATCGGCGGCCTTCAACTTTTGTAGTTCGGCAATTTCACTGTCGAATTTTGGCTGGATGCCTGTGACCAGATCGTTGATGTACTTTTCCGCATTCGCCCCGGTCTTGGCCATTTTGACTTCGGTCTGGTAATCGTCCCACGACTTGTAACCGAGGCGCAGCGCGATCTCGTTCCGGAGCGCCAGCATTTGGTTCAGAACGGGAATGTTCTTGTCTTTCGCGAGGGTTTCGCGAACGAGGTACAGCTGTTTCCGCGTGGCCTCATTTTTCGCGTTCTCCTGCACTGTGTTGAATTGCCAGGTGACATTCGCCATCACGGTGTAAACGTCGTCACCAGTTTTGATGCTGGGCGAGGCGAAGAAGCTTTCGGGAAGCCCATCGAGATCGGCTTTGCTAAACATGACCGGCGCGTTGGACTTAACGATGTTGCTGTCGAAATCCGTTCCCAACTTCGAGAGCTCCTTGCGCAGGTCTTCAACTTCCTTGCGCTGGTCGGGAGGCAATTCCAAACCAGCACGGCGATAATCGCGCAACGTTTCCTTGAGCAGTTTTTCGTCTTCGCCGCTGAGCTTTGGATGCGTATCAGCGAAAGCCTTGATCGCCTTATACACGTCCTCGCGATAATCGACACCGACCGCCCAGTCTTGGAACGTTTTCACGGCACTCTCCGCAGCAGCACGCATGGCGGAATTCGTGTTCGTTTCCTTGATAATTGTCGCCCTGTTCGCCGCGAGACTGGCCTCGTAAGTCACGTCATCCAGCGCGACCACAGTGCTCTTGAAAGTCGCCTTGGCTGGGTCTTGGGCACCGATCTGATCCAAGGCGGCGTTGGCTTTGGTAATCGCCTTTTTTATTGCCGTCTCAACTGCTTCCGGCGTTTTTTCCCAATCGGGGATCGTCAGTACGGCGTTTGCTTTTGCTGCAGCGGCGCGAAAATCATCGACTGTTTTCATTTCGGCTGCGGAAACGATCAGGCTCGAAGCGAGCAGAATGAGTGGGACGTGAACAAGCGCGGCTTTACTGGAATCATTCGACATAAGAGTGGCAGAACAAAATAGGCCAAAGATTTACACAGATTTTCATCTATGGCAGACGGAATTTTGATGAATCTGTGGTTCATCTGTGTTCATCTGTGGCGAAAACCGCCTCTCTTGGGAGAACGCTTACAAGACATGGTCCACAAATTTTTCGTTGCCTTTATTCCGATGTTTGTCGCCATAGATCCCATTGGCTTGGTGGCTGTGTTCATGGGTCTGGCCGGGGACACTCCACGCGAACAACGGCAGCGTGAGGGCTCCATCGCCATCTTCACTGCGCTCTGCATTTCGGTTGGGTTTATATTTCTCGGCAAATTAATTTTTACCGCGCTGGGAATCACCGTAGCCGATTTTCAGGTGGCGGGCGGCCTGATTTTGCTCGGCATAGCCGGACGAGAGCTGCTCAATGTCGCGCCGGCCAGTCGCGAAGCTACTGGCGACTTCGGTGTCGTTCCGCTCGGGATGCCGTTGATCGCCGGGCCCGCACTATTGACAGCGCTGCTCGTCTTGGTCGACACCGTCGGCCTGGTGTTTACGATTGCCGCGCTACTGGTCAACCTCGCGCTGGTCGTGGTCGCGTTCTGGAATGCCGATCTGGTCGCGCGCTGGATGGGCAGGCAAGGGTTACGCGGGGTGTCAAAAATAGTCGCCCTCCTCCTCGCTGCCATCGCTGTCAGCTTGATCCGACGCGGTTGGCACGGAGTGTGAGCGTTGCGAGCGACCTCAGCGCACGGACTCTGGTGCGCAGGCGATCTCGCCGATTCGCCTCGATTCCTCGCCGCCCAAATCGGGCGCGTGTTACAAGCCTGAGTCGAAACGCCCGCCGCTGGCCATATGCCGTCGCGCTGACGGCCAGAATTCCTTCAGCTCTGCGCTTTTATCGCCATGATCATAACGCCAATTCAACTCAACTTCGATTGCCTTGATCTCGTCTTGTGAAGCCGTCGCTTGCCCGTGATAGATATAAGCAGGCACGCCCTGGCGAGTCTGGGTGAGCGGGTTCATCCCGTAGAGATCGAGGCGACGCTGCTGCAATTGAGCCGTGCTCCAATCCTTATAGGCGGGGCTACGATGACCCCATACGTCCGCCGTAAAAGCATACCGGGAATAAGGGTAGCTGCCGGTCACGGCCGGGCCGGGCGGCGGCGCGGGTTGATTTGCGCAGCCAATCAGTCCAACGGCAAAAGCTGCTAAGAATAGTCTTTTCATATGATTTGCACCTCGTTTGATTTAGACACCCACTTGCGATCTATTTAACCATACAAATCTAACGGAGTCGCAGGTTTATTTGCTGTTTCGGGACCAATAAGCTAGAGTCCTAACGCAGGTCCAAAAAAACACTGGAGGCCGATTCACAGTACAAACTCGCGGGCTGATTGACACCCAGAGAGCCTCTCGGTAAAATTCTCGCTTTTATGAGATTTCCTCTTCCACTCACATCGAAAATCGCTGCGTATGTCATCGGGCATAAATTGCGTGGCACCAAGAAGTTTGCCACGGTGCTTCAGCTCGAGCCGTTACATACGTGCAACCTCACGTGCACGGGGTGCGGACGGATTCGCGAATACTCCACGTCGCTTAAGGACATGATGGGTTTGGAGGACTGCCTGTCGGCAGCTCAAGAGTGTAACGCGCCGATGGTTTCCATATGCGGCGGCGAGCCGCTGATCTATCCGTATATTGAAGCGCTGGTAGATGGATTGCTGGCGCAAGGACGCATCGTTTACATCTGCACCAACGCGATGTTCATGCGCAAAAAAATGCGCGAATGGCTGGCGAAGGAATTGAGCAACGCTCAAAACGGCAGCGGCAAAAAGTTCGAGGAAAAAATCGATGTGCTGCTGAAAGGTGGATTGATTTCCGAAAAAGAGGCCGCTGAAATCCGTAAGGGACCGAAAGATCCGGCGAAGCCAACGATCGCTCCAAGCAAATGGATGTACTGGAACGTGCACCTTGATGGCTTGGAGCGAACACACGACCTGATCGTTGAGCGCGAGGGCGTTTTCAAAGAGTGCATTCTGGCAATCAAAATGGCGAAGCTGCTTGGCTACCAGGTCGCCACTAATACAACGATCTACAAAGAAACCGATATGCAGGAAATCGAGCGGATGTTCGATTACCTGTCAGATCTTGGAGTCGACGGACACACCATCACTCCCGGTTACGAGTACGACGCTGCCAAGCAAGACATGATCAAACGGCTCAATTTACGGCCGGAAGATTTCTTCCTTACCCGTGCTATGACGCGTTGAGAAATTCCGAAAAATCGAGGAGTGGATGAATCGGTACACGTTTCTCGGAACGCCGGTCTACTTTGAATTTCTCGCCGGCAAACGGGATCTGACCTGTTCCGCATGGGCAATTCCCACACGAAACATTCGTGGCTGGAAAGGACCCTGCTATTTAATGACCGACGGCCATTTCTCGAGCTACGCGGAGCTGCTGGAGACAGACTGACTGGAACCGGTATGGAGTCGTCAACGGGGTCGCCCGGGATAGCCGCTGCGAAAACTGCATGGTGCATTGCGGATACGAGCCGACGGCAACGCTGGGCACGGAAGCTCGGCGCGGCGACACTTGGAAAACGATCAAGTTCAATTTCGGTGCGAAACCGAAGCCTGTTGGACGCGGCAGTGAAGTGCTCGCCTACAACGGCGTCAGCTCGGGAAATGGTCACCTTACCGGCAAGCGCGCCGAGCCAGCTGTGAAAGCCTCCTGATCGACCGAGATGCCGTCGAACCAATTGATAGTTTTACCTAGTTCGCCCGAAACCTCGGACGCCTACTCGGCGGCAGACGAAGAGATCGGAAAGGCAATTTCGCTCGCACAGGAAAATCTTTTGCGACAGCAAAAACCTGACGGGCATTGGTGCGGCGAGCTGCTGGTCGATAGCACACTGTGCTCCGACTACGTCGTGTTCATGCATTGGTCCGGCGAAGTGGACGCGCAACTACAGCGACGTTGCGTCCGTCACATTCTTAAACGCCAACTGCCGGATGGCGGCTGGAACATTTATCACGGTGGGCCGAGCGAGATTAATGCGTCAGTGAAAGCCTATTTTGCCCTGAAGCTTGCCGGTTGTTCCGTTGATGCGCCGTTTATGCAGGAAGCGCGAGCGACCATCATGCGCCTCGGCGGGATTCCGCAGATGAACACGTTCAGCAAGCTTTACCTCGCTTTGCTTGGTGTGTTCCCGTGGAAATATTTGCCCGCAATTCCGGTGGAGATGGTGCTCCTGCCAAGCTGGGCTCCTTTTTACATTTACAAAATGTCGTCGTGGAGCCGGGCAATGCTCATTCCGCTGTCCATTATCAACCATTTTAAACCCACGCGAATTTTGCCAGGTGAAAAGCAACTGCACGAGCTATATCCCCTCGGCACAGAGCAGGCGGATCTCCGGCTGGCGCGCAGCGAAAAATTCTGGACGTGGCGCAATTTCTTCCTCCGCCTCGACGATACTTTGAAGTTTCTGCAACCTCTTCGCCTCGGCTTACTGCGGCAGCGCGCTTTGGAAACAGCGGAGCGCTGGATGCTCGAGCGCATCGGAGAAGGGAGCGATGGCCTTGCCGCTGTTTATCCCGCCATGCTGAACTGCATGATTGCACTGCGCTCGCTTGGCTATTCAAAGACACATCCAGTTTACGCGAAGGCTGAACAAGATTTCACCGGCTTGTTCGTTAACGATCCCGACGATTTCAGAATTCAACCGTGTCTCTCGCCGGTTTGGGATACGGCGATCACAATCATCTCACTCGCGGACTCCGGTCTTTCACCGCGAGCATCCCGCGCTGCAAAAGGCGGCCGAATGGCTGGTCAACAAGGAAGTGCGAATCCGGGGCGACTGGGCGGTCAACAATTCGTATCCCGAGGCCAGCGGCTGGGCGTTCGAGTACAACAACGTCTATTACGCCGACACCGACGACACCGCGATGGTGTTAATGGCGCTGCGGCTTGTTCAACCGAAAGATTCGGAGTCACTGAAGGAATTGTTTCGCCGTGCGCTTGGATGGCAGCTCAGTTTCCAATGTCGCGACGGCGGATGGGCGGCATTCGATAAAAACGTGACGACGCCGTGGTTGGAAGATATGCCGTTTGCGGATCACAACGCGATTCTCGATCCCACCTGCAGCGATTTGACTGCGCGCACGCTCGAGTTGCTCGGCTACATCGGTTTCAATCGCAATGAAAGATGTGTTCGCGACGCGATCAAATATTTGGTTGCGACTCAGGATGACGATGGTTCGTGGTACGGACGCTGGGGAGTGAATTACATCTATGGTACCTGGCAGGTGCTGCGTGGTCTCCGGGCAATTAACGAAGACATGACCCAGGACTGGATTTTGCGCGGACGCGATTGGCTCGAGAGCTGTCAAAACGCCGACGGCGGCTGGGGTGAGACTTGTGGCACGTACGAAAATCCGTCGACCAAAGGAATTGGCCCAAGCACAGCTTCGCAAACCTCCTGGGCCATTATGGGTATCTGTGCCTGCGGCGACCTGGATAGACCGAGCGTTCAACGCGGCTTGCGTTACCTTCTTCGCTCGCAAAAGCCTGACGGTTCGTGGGATGAAGACGAAATCACCGGTACCGGTTTCCCGCGCACGTTCTATCTGAAGTACGACATGTATCGTCAGAATTTCCCGCTTTTAGCTCTCGCGACATATGTGAATTATTGCAGTGGAGTGGGACACCGCCCGGTTTTTTATCGCTGCGAAAGCTAGGTCGATTCGTTGGGTCGAGTGAACGCCGCAGCGCGGCGTCCGTACCCGAAAATAAAACCTATCGTTCGGCGTAATTCGATCTAACAGTAACAATTATGGCTTACGAACTACCTAAATTACCCTATGCGTATGATGCGCTGGAGCCGCACATCGATGCGCGCACAATGGAAATTCACTACACGAAACATCACCAGGCTTACGTCGATAACCTGAACAAGGCGGTGAAGGGAACGGAACTGGAGAAGAAAACGGTCGAGGACTTGATCAGCGATTTAAATGCCGTTCCGGAAAACATCCGCACTGTTGTGCGCAATAACGGTGGCGGTCACGCGAATCACTCATTTTTTTGGAAGATCATGGGACCACAGGCTGGTGGCGAACCGAAAGGCAAACTCGGCGACGACATCAAATCTGCGTTCGGTAGCTTCGATCAATTTAAAGAAAAACTCAGTACAGCCGGCGTGGGCCGTTTCGGGAGTGGATGGGCATGGTTGATCAAGAACAAGAATGGCGGTATCGAAATAATCTCCACGCCAAATCAAGACAGCCCTCTAATGGACGGCAACACGCCGATCCTCGGTGTCGACGTCTGGGAACACGCGTATTACCTGAAATATCAAAACCGCCGGGCCGATTACCTAAAGGCATGGTGGAACGTGGTGAACTGGGACGCGATCGCGAAGAACTACTGAGCAGAGCGGGCGTTGTAGAGGCGCTCGCCGCGGCGAGTGCTTATTTTAGGTTCGGCGTTTGACACACACGCCGCTACAACCATGGCGTATCTTAAACGAGAATTACCTCAAACTTCAGGCAGGCTATCTCTTTCCAGAGGTAGCGCGGCGCGTGCGCGAATTCTGCGAAGGTCATCCTGACGGCGCCAAGCGTTTGATCCGCTGCGGCATCGGTGATGTCACCGAGCCGCTTCCGCCCGCAGCAATGGAAGCCATGAAGCGCGCGATTGATGAGCTGGGACATCGTCAAAGCTTTCGCGGCTATGGTCCGGAACAGGGTTATGAGTTTCTCCGATCAGCCATCGCTCAAGGCGACTACCGCGACAGGAACATCGACATTGCTGACGACGAAATTTTCGTTTCAGACGGATCAAAAAACGATTGCGGTTACGTCCTCGATATACTCGGGCGCCAAAACAAAGTAGCGGTCCCGGATCCGGTTTATCCGGTGTACGTGGACACAAATGTGATGGCAGGCCATACGGGGTCTGCGCGGAAGGACGGGAGCTACGAAGGCATCCATTATCTGCCATGCACAGCGGAAAACAATTTCGTGCCCGAGCCACCTAACGAGCATGTCGATCTTGTTTATCTTTGCTTTCCGAACAATCCAACGGGTGCCGTAGCATCACGCGCGCAACTCACACGCTGGGTTGATTACGCCCGCGAGCACGACGCGCTTTTGCTCTTCGATGCCGCGTATGAGGCGTACATTTCCGATCCTGAAGTTCCGCACTCTATTTTCGAGATCCCTGGCGCGCTGGAGTGCGCGATTGAATTGCGAAGCTTTTCCAAGAACGGCGGTTTCACCGGCGTGCGCTGCGGATTCACGGTGATGCCGAAATCCGTGCTCGCACGAGCCGCTGACGGGCGAAGGCTGCCGCTGCATCCGCTTTGGCAGCGTCGTTGGAGCACAAAATCAAACAGTGTTGCTTATCTGGTGCAACGTGGCGCCGAAGCCTTGTACTCCGCTCAAGGCCGTAAGCAGGTTCGTCAGCTCATCGATCACTACATGGGAAACGCCAGGATTCTTCGCGGTGCCGCAGCTGAAGCGGCACTGGAGGCTTTCGGAGGAGTTAGCGCGCCTTACATATGGGTGAAAACACCGGATGGCCTCACAAGCTGGCAATTATTTGATCGGATGTTACGCGAGCTGAATGTGGTCATCACGCCGGGCGCAGGTTTCGGCGCGCAAGGCGAAGGTTATTTTCGGATCTCTGCGTTCAACACCAGGGAAAACGCGGAGGAAGTGGCGCGGCGTTTGAAAACTCTGCGAAGCTCGTGAGGCGGACGATTTCGTCTGCGAACCAAATTCACGCAGGCAGGATTGCCTGCGTTACTGCAGTCACGTAGAGTGCGCGAAGTTTTTCGGGGACCATCTGGCGTGCCGGAACGAAAACAAAATCTGCCACAGCTTTATCGCTTTTGTTTCCTGATGCTCGGCGATTCGCGAAAGGCACAGGAAATTTTTCACGCAACTTTGCGTGAGGCTGCGGTGCGCGCTGCCCGCGGAGATCTGCCGGACGAACAGTTCTGGCTGTTCCGCGACGCGCGCTGGCGCTGCCTGGAAGCGACGAGAACTGATTTGCAACCGGAGTCGGTTGAAATGGATGAACGCGACGTCGCTCCGAGCGCTGAGTCGCAAATTCAGCGGCTCGATCCCTTGCAGCTCGCGATTTGGATTTCGGCGGCACCCGATCCGCAGCGAAGCGCACTGGCGCTATTCTATCTCGACGAGTTCGACTACCGGGAAATCCTCGACATCGCCGACCTGAAATTGAGCGAGCTTTCGCACTTCCTCGCTAAAGGCCGACGACAATTGCAGGCATGGCTCGATTCGAAATTTCCTCAAGCTTCCAAGGTATGAGCTTACTGTCTTCGATGCGCCGGCAACGCTCTCTTTTGAATTGTGCTCCGATTAGCGCGCGTCAACTGGCTGATCGTCCCATGCGCTCGGCACTATCTCGGGCTGACGGCTCCGCCGAATTTGCAGATCAGCAGAACTTCGATCGGGCCCTCGCGCGATTGGTTCGTCTTATTGCCATTCCAGCGGAGTCTGCCGAGTGGTTCTCGGAAAAAGACCTGGTCCCGGCCTCCAAGCGGACTTGGAAAAACACGCTGCGCAACCCCGCGGTGCTGGCGATTAGTATCGCCGTTGCAGTGATCGCAGGAGTGTTTGTCTTCAATTTCGTCAGCCATTTGAATGATTTCCCGGGCTCGGCGACAGCGCGGAAATTGCTGGGGATCGCGGCTTCGACGCGATCGGTGATGTTGGATCCGGTGAATGCTGAAGCAGGAACGTTAAGCGACTTGTTCTTTATGAAACACGGCTTGGAACATTACGATGTTCCGGAGGAGTTCGCCGACTTTGACACCATTGGTTGCCGCGTTTTTGAAGACGATGAGTCACGGCGGATCGCTCAAATCTGGGTCTCTGAGAAACGCATGCAGTTTTTCCTTTTTCCGGCGGAGAGGGACAGCAAGGCAGGAACAGTGCTGCGATTTCCCGGCTGGCGCTATGTTCGTCAGGAAGGCTGGACAGGCGCGGTGACCGAACACAGCGGCGTTTGCTTCATGGCCGCGGTCCGCGGCAGTGAAAAGGATTTGGCGCCGTATCTTACACAACCCAAGGAGTAGCACAGTGCCAGGTGGGAGAGTCGAACTCCCGACCAACCCCGAAAGCTTTCGGGGCTGCTCTACTGTTGCAGATGATAAAGCGCTAGTAGCGGATTTTTCTTCCGTTTCAGCTCTCGCTCTATTCGTCGTGCATCTTGGAGTGTCAATACTTCCTTTTTCGCCACAATCTCGAGTTTCTCTCCCAAACGCTTTGTTGTTGCTGTGTGACCGCGGAGATGCTGCGCGAAGCGCGCATCCAAGTCGACGCACGATCCAATGTAATGGCGACCGTTTGAGCCACGAAGAATGTAAACCCAAGCCATTTCGGTAAAAGTGCCAGGGGGGAGAGTCGAACTCCCGACCAAGGGCTTATGAGTCCCCTGCTCTACCACTGAGCTACCCTGGCATTTTTGGTGCGCAAACCTAGCGAATTTTTGTTGGGCGACCAACCCGAAAGCTTTCGGGGCTGCTCTACCACTGAGCTACCCTGCCGTGAAGGCAGGAAAGCTGAATCTCATCCCCCTTTGTGTCAATGCGGGCGAGCACGCGATTGGCTCTGGATTATCATACCGTTGAGCGTTGAAGCCCAGCCTGCCTGCTGTTAAGCAGAATTTCGGAATGACTAACGCCAAAGGCATTCTCCAAAAGTTTTTCGCAGCGGGAAATTCGTATTGGCTGACACGATTTGTAATCCTGCGACTGCTTGGATTTGTATATGCAATCGCATTCCTGGTCGCAGCAAACCAACTCGTGCCGCTCATAGGCGAGCATGGGTTAACACCGGCCACGCATTTTCTAAACGAGGTTCAAACACAGCTCGGCTCGCGAAGCTCCGGCATGCTGCGAGTGCCAACGCTCTTCTGGTTCGGAATTTCCGACCATGCCCTGTCGATCTTCTCCTGGGTTGGGTTCGCATTGTCGCTCGTTGTCCTCAGCGGTTACGCGAACGCAATCCTGCTCGCGATTCTGTGGGCAATGTACATGTCGATCGTTCATATCGGCCAGAGCTGGTACGGCTATGGCTGGGAAATCCAGCTGCTCGAGACGGGATTCTTATCGATCTTTCTTTGTCCACTGCTCGATGCCCGGCCCTTCCCGAAATCCCCGCCGCCGATCCTCGTGATCTGGCTTTTTCGCTGGCTCGGTTTTCGTATCATGTTTGGCGCCGGCCTGATCAAATTGCGCGGCGACCCCTGCTGGCGGGATCTCACCTGCCTCTACTATCATTACGAAACGCAGCCGATCCCGAGTACGATCAGTCGCTACCTGCATTTCTCACCGCACTGGCTGCTCAAATTCGAGACAGCCTGGAACCACTTTATTGAATTAGTCGTGCCATGGTTTTCCTTCGGTCCGAGAACGGCGCGGCACATCGCCGGCGTGTTGCTGGTCACGTTCCAGATTTTTCTCATCATCAGCGGCAACCTTTCGTTTCTTAATTATCTCACGATCATTCCATTTCTGGCGTGCTTTGATGATAGTTTTCTTTGGCGCTTTCTGCCGGGATCAATCGTGAAACGCGCACAACACGCGGCCCAGAATTCGCAACCGTCGCGCGTCAACAACTGTATCGCGGTTGCGTTAACAATTATGGTGATCTGGCTCAGCGTACCGACGGGTGCTCAATCTCGTTTCCGGCCGGCAGTTGATGAACTACTCGTATGATCGGCTTGATCTCGTAAACACTTACGGCGCATTCGGCACGGTAGGGCGCGAGCGCGACGAAATTATTTTCGAAGGGACCGATGACATGCTGATTACTGCCGAAACAAAATGGAAAGAATACGAATTCAAAGCCAAGCCGGGCGATCCAAACCGTCGCCCGCCATTCATCGCGCCGTACCAGCCGCGGATTGATTGGCAAATCTGGTTCGCCGCGATGTCGTCACCTTCCGAGTATCCGTGGACGCTGCGCTTTGTTTGGAAACTTCTCCACAACGATCGTGGCACGCTATCGCTAATCGCGAACAATCCCTTTCCTGACACGCCGCCGCATTACATTCGTGCGCGACTTTATCGCTATGAATTTGCGCCGATTGGCGACAAGGCGTGGTGGAAACGTGAGACGGTTGGAGAATGGCTGCCGGTGCTCTCCGCTGATAATCCGCAATTCCGCAGGTTGCTTGAGTCGATGGATTGGCTCGACGAATAACGTGCAGGCATCCTGCCGAGCTGAGTGAGAAGCGAGACAATGAAGCTATCTCTAAAAGCCTTTTAACGGCTTACCGAGTGCACAACGGCACCGTACCTGGCTAAAGCCAGGTGTTAATTAGTTCAGAATTTCCAGATCGCCGCGTTGGTTCAGGTGCGCGATTGTTTCCGGCATCATGCGATGACCGAAATGTCCTTGTCGCACGCGTAACAGTTTCGAGCCCCGCCATGTTTGGTGGATTGCCTCGATTTCCGCGGGTGGAGCAATCGAATCGAAGTCCCCGGTGACGAATAGAATCCGCGTTGGATCGCACACCGGCCGCCCGTGCAAAGGCGAACTCAAGTGAAAATGGCGCGCAACCAGAGCGCGCTCGACGTTTGCCTGGACGAGTTCACGTCGAAGCCGACGCGCTGCCGGGCTGTGCCAGATCGCGTGCTCGACATTTACGATAGGCGACATTAACGCCACAAATCGGAAATCGCTCTCGACCAGCGTCAGCAACGCGCCAATCCATCCGCCGTAACTGGTGGCCAGCACGCCAAACTCGCGACAACCCAGTCCTCGTAATGATTCCATTATTTGCCGCACCTCGATGACGCCCTGACGCAGTCCTTCCGCGTTGCGAATCAAATCCGGCGTGATCGCCAGTTCGCCATTCCAGTAACCAGTCGGGGCACGCGAGAAATGATACGGCAAATGAACGAAACATGCGTTCCAACCGAGCTCGTTAAACTTCTCTGCCCAACGGTAATAGCCGGTCGGACTGGAAGACATCAGCGCGTGCAACAGAAATACCGTCGGCGCTTCGGTCCAGTTTCGTGCATTAATTCGGAAGAGATCCGCGCGCGCAGTATTATTTGCCGCAAAAGCTGTTTTGATTGGACTGCGCCATGACAGTGTTGTCATACCTCCATCGCGCATGCCATCCACCGCAAGCTTTGAATCGGGGCCACCGTTGCTGCCGTTCGCTTGCGGAGTGACATAATATTCCTGGGGCGAAAGCCGCTCACACGCGGTGAGGTAATGCTCCATCTCTTGTCGATTTTGCGCATTCAGCGGGTGACGCCGATGAAGCCAATTGATCGACGCACAGAGAAGCGAATCGATGGTGGCCGAACCAAACGACCCCAACGAGCGACGGGGAATTGCAGAGCAACCACTTCGGTTGCCGGTAGCGGACTTGGCAAGCGGAGCGCTCGCCCTACCGGACCCTGTTCTTTCCTTCGGCGACTTCGGAAGATCATCGGTCGTGAGGCGAAATTTCTCGCGCAATTCGCCGTAAAGATTTTTGAAAACGGCAGCCAGTTCGGATTCGATTCGTTCGCGCGCCTGAGATTTTTGCAGCTCAGAAGAAGCTGAAATCGGCTTTCCAAATGCAATCCACACCGGCGTGCGCCGGAACGGCAACCATTGTTTTTTGGAATAAAAACGATCCGTACCGAGAATTACACACGGCACAATGGGAACATCAGCAATCTGGGCCAGTGTGGCTGCGCCCGCGCGCAGTGGTGCGCCTTCAAGCAAAGAGCGTGCACCATCGCGAATGCCGCCCTCGGGAAAAATGCCCACGATGCGTCCGCTTTTTAGCCGGTCGATCGCCGTGCGAATTGTTTTTAGATCGGCGCGGTCACGCTCTGCAGGGAATGCGTTAATCGAGCGCAGGAAAAAACCGAGCGCAGGCGGGCGAAAGAATTCGGCCATCGTCATCCAATCGATCTTGCGCCGACCCTCAGACCTATGAGAAATGGATCGAAATGGCTGATGTGATTTGATGCCAGCAAGAATCCACCGGCACGATTTGCATTCTCACGTCCAAGTACCTCAATACGTGCGAGACAACCAAAGACCAACCTCACCACCAATTTACCAGCGCGATACACGGCCGTTTTCATCTTTGCATTTCGAATGTGTCGCGGCTTCGTCGTGATCAAAAAGTAATTTTTCAGGCTGATTGAATTTTTGAACGTGGTATCGTGTTGCTGGTTCCAAACCAGTTGTCGGTCAAAGTCTATGAAACCGAGGAGTCCTTCCAGGGGCGGCAAGGAACACTTTCCGCAGACGGATTATTTTTTTCATTCCGGTTTTGGTCAATGGCGCGGCCATTTCTGGTCATCCGACGGAGAAGATAAATCGCGGTTCAGGAATCTTTTCGATCTAGGACGGGAATACCGTATAGAAGCGGCACGCGAACGTGCAAGGGAGATGGCGGCGTTTGCCGTGATTGTGCTCACCTCAGCCTGGCCGGTGGTTTACATGATTGTGACGGTAGTAAAGTTGCTCAGCAAAGGCCGTCCGCTGACCTGATTGTCGCGCTGCTTACTGTCGCGGTTTGGGCCAGAGAAATTCGTCGCGATACTCGGGTGACTTTTCCGGAGCAAAGCCGTGGCGGCTCGTGTTTTCGGTCACTACGCGTGGCACGAGAAAGTTCAAAAGATAGTCTTCACCACCGGCTTTGGTGCCGCTACCGCTCATCTTAAATCCACCGAATGGGTGACGCCCGACGATCGCGCCCGTGCAAGACCGGTTGATGTAAATGTTCCCGGCTTCCAAACGAGCTTTCACCCGGTCGATGTTATCGGGACTGCGCGAGAAAAAGCCGCCGGTCAACGCGTAATCGGTTCCATTCGCAACTTCGAGGGCCTCGTCGAGATCGCGCACTTTCAAGACGCTTAACACCGGGCCAAAAATTTCTTCGCGCGCGATGTGCATATTCGGTTTCACTTCGGTGAAAATTGTCGGCGGAATAAAATATCCGTGCGGCGGAATTTCCTTTGCCTGGTAAGCGAGTTTTGCCTCTTTTTTTCCGATCTCGATGTATTCCAGAATGCGACGGTAAGCAGGTTCATCGATAACCGGACCGACCATGATGCCTGGTTCCGCGGGATTGCCGACTCGCAGACTGGCGGCGGCGGGAATCAGGCGTTCCATCACGCGATCGTAATTTTCCTCCAGGACAATCAGACGTGATAGAGCGGAGCACTTCTGTCCCTGAAAACCGAACGCGGCATAAATTGAATACATGATCGTCTCATCAAGATCTGCATCCGCATCTACGATCATCGCGTTTTTGCCGCCCATCTCACAAATCACCCGCTTCAACTCGCGCTGACCAGGACGAGTGATTCCGGCCGATTCCCAAATCTTCAGGCCCACTTCACGCGAACCGGTGAACGCGATTAAATCGATGTCCTTGTGATCGACCAAGTGCGCCCCGATCACGGAGCCGTGGCCAGACAAAAAGTTCAAGACCCCCGGTGGAACCCCGGCCTCTTCGAACACCTCCATGAGCATGGCGCCGCAGACAATAGACTGCTCGGACGGTTTCATGATCACGGCGTTTCCAGTAACCACTCCAGCCGCCGCCATGCCGCAGAGAATTGCGATCGGAAAATTCCACGGCGCGATTACGAAGCCGACACCGCGCGGGTAATAATGATGATAACTTTCTTCGCCCGGCACCTGTTGCGTGAGTTTCGGACGGCCCAGTCGCCGCATTTGCTGCGCGTAAAAAGTGCAGAAATCGATTGCTTCGCGGATATCGCCATCGGCTTCGGACCACGACTTGCCGACTTCGAAAACTTCTATTGCCGAAAGCTCGTAGCGCCTGCGCTCGAGGATCTCGGCTGCGCGCTCCAGCAACCGCGCTCGCTCTTCGACCGACGTCCATCTCCATTTTTCGAATGCCGCGCGCGCAGCTTTCACCGCACGTTCTGCTTCGTCGATACCAGCCTCAGTTCCGTAGCCGACAATCTCAGTCGGCTCAGCTGGATTGACCGAAGGCGTCAAATTGTCGGTCAAAATTTTTTCGCCTCCGATGTACAAAGGATATTTTTCGCCTAAGCGCTTTCGTACTTCGCGCAAAGCGCTCTGCATTTTGTCCTGATTGTCTTTGTAAATGAAACTCACAAGCGGTGCGTTTCGGAAAATATGTTCACCTGTTGCGTTAAGTGAAGCGGCATTTTTTGGATTTGGTCCGTCAAGCTTGCCGGGATCACCCGCCTTTGCCGAGGGTAAGCCGGTTTCGGCGAGAATGGGTTTGATCAGATCTTTTGGATCGCGGAGCAATTCTTTTGCCGGCACGTTCTCGGCAAATTTTGCCCGCAGAAATCCTTCGTTCGACGTGTTCTCGAGCAGGCGTCGAACGAGATACGCCATGCCCGGCAGCAGCTCGCCAACCGGACAATATTCCCGGACGCGGTACCCCATCTCGACCAGCGCGCGTTTGATCGGGCCCGCCATGCCATAAAGCAGTTGAAACTCAAACCGGCCGGGATCAATGCCGAGTTCGTCCGCGACCGCTTGCGCGTGCGCGATGCTGCGGATGTTATGCGACCCAAACGCCGGCGTAACGACGGCCTCATTTTCGAATAGCACGCGCGTAAGCTTTTCGAAATTTGCGTCGCTTTCCGGCTTCTGAAGAAAAACCGGAGGATTCGATCCGTTCTGACCCGATTTCGTTGTCTCGTAATCCCAATATGCGCCTTTCACCAGACGGACTGCGAAGCGGGTGCCACGTGAACGGCCCCACTCGATCAGATCGCGCAGGTCGGTTTCTGAATCTCGCAAATAGGCCTGGATGACAATCCCGACATGCGGCCAATCTTTAAATTCCGGCTCGGTCAAAATGGTTTTGAACAGCTCGAGAGTCGTATTTTTGAGCGCATAACTCTCCATATCGACATTGATAAATGCACCCAGTTCGCGCGCGCGACGGAGGAGCGGCCGAGAGCTTGGTGCTGAGATGGGCAATTGCATCCGCCGGGGCGTCCGGAGTGATCTGCGAATACAGTGCCGAGATTTTGACGGACAGATTTACAACCGGGAAAAGCTCCGCGTTTTTTCCAAGCGGGTCGACCCAGTCTCTTGTTTCGCGCGCCAGTTTTTCAAGTAAATCCCCATAAACCCCCGCATATTCGTCCGCCTCAGCTTCGCTTACAACGGCTTCGCCCAGAACATCTACTGTAAAGCCGATTTTTTGCGCACGCCGCTTGCGCAAGGTCGCGATGACGTCATGTGCATTTCGTCCGGCAATAAACCGGCGGGCCATTTCCGAAACATTCCACCGCAGGACCGGAGCGCTTATCCATGGGAGAAGGCGCGCCGTACGAATTCCCGCCCCAACGAGCGGGTGGAACCCATCATTGGTATCGCTGAAGTATTCTTCGAGATGCTGAATAATCTCGCTTGAAGTGCGCAGTGACGGCAGAACTGCGACAAAGCGAAAGAGTTGCGTCTTGAATCGCTCGTCATGCATTGAGAGCGCCATTAGGCGCTGATAAAATCCGGCCTTGCTGAAAAGTCGGTCCGGATATTTATCGACCAGCTCAAAAACACGCGTGCCGCGCTGCTCAACGTCGCTCTGAAGCGATCTCATTGGCGAAGGTTAGTCTGCCGCCGCGCGTTAGGCAAAATGCAACAAACAGCGATCATCGATGCAAAAACTTACCAGGAAATACGCCCACCAAAGGCCCCCTCTCCGAAATAGAAATGAAACTGCAGTTCGCAATTCGAGTAGCTAGTAGAGGAGAGATTTGCCTGACAGATTTCGGAGGCCCAGGGCTCCGCTGTCAGGCAATCTCTTTGTACTGATTGCCACGGGAAGAAACCCACGTAAGAAGTCGGGATGCGCACCGACCCGGTTCGTCACCAGTTTGCCAGCGACAACACTGCGGCGATCTGTCCGGAGGCGTGGACAGCCTTGGAGCAAACTAACGCACATCCCGCGCCCTCTTACGGCGAAGACGAATCGACAGCGGAGGTGTGCGAGCGCGTCCGGCAAATTTTCGAAGTCGATTGCGATGTTTATTTTGTTTTCACCGGCACCGCGGCGAACGCGCTCGGTCTGGCCCAACTTTGCCAACCGTTCCACGGAGTGATCTGTCACGAGAAAGCGCACATCCAGACGGACGAAGCCGGCGCCATGGAATTTTACACGCGAGGAGCCAAATTGTTTTTGACGGAAACCGCCGACGGAAAGATCGACCTCGGCGAAGCGGAAAAACTCTTTGCGCAGCAGGTTGAGTTGCACGGGCACATGATGCGCGCCGTTAGCATCGCGCAGGCCACGGAACTCGGAACGGTTTACACCCCGGATGAAGTTGAAGCGGTTGGTGCCTTTGCGCGCGCGCACAAAATGTTGTTTCACATGGACGGCGCACGCTTCGCCAATGCGGTAGCATCGCTTGGCTGCGCGCCGAAAACGATCACTTGGAAAGCGGGTGTGGATGCACTCAGTTTTGGGGGCACGAAAAATGGCGTGGCGGCGGGCGAGCTGGTTATTTTTTTCGACAAGCAATCATCCTCTGATTTTCAATATCGAGTGAAACAAGCCGGCCACCTCGGGTCGAAAATGCGCTTTCTAGCTGCGCCGTGGCTGGGTTTGTTGAAAGGAGATGTCTGGCTGCGAAACGCGCAACACGCCAACGAGGCAGCGCTTCAGCTTGCGCACCGCCTTCAAAACGAGGCGGGGATTAAAAACGCATTTCCGGTGGAATCGAATGCGGTTTTCGTGCAATTGGACGATCAACTGGTGCAGGACCTCCACGCACGGGGCTGGCGGTTTTATAAATTCGTGGAGCCGGACATTTATCGTCTGATGTGTTCGTGGTCTACCACAGACGAGGAGATTTCAATGCTGGTTGGCGATTTTGTGGCGATTAAATGATTGAACAGATCGCTACGGGAACGATCTTACAAACGAAATGAACCTTTTTGAACGGGTAACGGTATTGGCGGCGATGCTGCTCGCCGGATGTGGAACGACTAGCAATGTCGCAAAGACTTCGTATCACGTAACCCGCGACGTGGCAGTCGGTTCCTATCGCGTTGCGACCGCCCCCGTGCATTACGCTTTTAAGCGCCACAGCAAGGAGCCGACCATGGTCGGAACCACGGATGCCATTCAATCCGACGTGACCCAGCCTGGTCACCCTGCTCCATCAACACAGGTGGCGTCGGAACCGCAGCCACAGCGAAAGACTGTTCAGACAAGATCTCAAAAGACGCAGAAAACGACTCCGCCTGTCGCTTACAGCGAAACCACGCAGCCGGGACCAAAACCATCGCAACCACAAGCCTCTTCCACGTCCGCGTTCCCAACGGCCAAAGCAGTGCCTGACAAACCTGGATACGTGTTTAGTCCATTTGATTCGAGCGGCAGATACGTTGACGTGAGCGGTTACACTCCTGGGACTAAAGTTAAAGATCCCTGGACCGACAAGATTTTTGTTGTGCCGTAACGTTGTAGCCGTCGCCCTGTGGGCGACGCGATCTCGGTGAATAGGAATGGCGCTACGCTTCGCACAGCGAAGCGGCTACAACTGACTGAATTGCCGCCAAGTGCCCTGAGTGTTACCTAATCTTATGCGAATGGCGTCGAGATCGTTTACTTATTCGCTGCTCTACTGGCTGATTGTTGCCATCGCCCCACACGGCTATGCGCAGAGCTATCAGGGAAAAGAGCTCGTTAAGGCGGAGCTTCTGGCCGACACAACCGCGATTGTTCCCGGAAAGCCGTTCACGGTTGGCTTGTTGCTGCGAATGGCTCCAGGGTGGCACACCTACTGGAAATTTTCCGGCGACGCAGGATTGCCCACGGAACTGAAATGGAAACTGCCACCGGGCTGGAAGATCGGCGACATCCAATGGCCAATCCCGCTGAAAACCGTCGATCCCGGCGATATCGAAACCTACGGCTACGAAAATGAAGTCTTCCTGATGCAGGAGATCACGCCGCCTGCGAAGGTCGACGGTTCGTCAGCAAAGCTTTCCACCGAAGCGAATTGGCTCGTGTGCGAAAAAATCTGCATCCCCGGCGGCGCCACATTGCAATTGGATTTGCCTGTAACATCAACAAGCCAGCCTTCGAATACGGACGTTTTCACGCGGTACCGGCATTTGCTTCCGCAAAACCTCCCAGGGGCTGATGTGGCGCGCGCCGATTGGAGTCGGGTGGGGTCCGATCTTCGCTTGAAAATTGCCAGCGAAACTTTGGCGAAATATCCTGCAGTCGATTTCTTTCCCTTGCCGGAGCAGGAGACGATCGTTGGGCATCCGGCAGTTCAATCGCGGAACAACAATGAAATTGTCTTTCGCATTCCCCTTGAATCGACGCCGAAGAACCTCTCCTCGCTGGCGGGTCTCGTGGTGTTCGCGCAAAAGCCAAACGGCGACGATCGCGCGGCGTGGTCGATCGCAAGTGCGCCGCTAGTTTCGGCGGCTCGGTCGGCACCAGCTCACGGAATTTTCATGTTTCTGCTCTTTGGGTTTCTCGGTGGGTTCATTTTGAATTTGATGCCGTGCGTACTGCCCGTGATCTCCCTCAAGATTTTCGGTTTTGTCCAACAAGCAGGACAGAGCCGTCAGAAAATTTTTCGCAGCGGGATTGCATTTACCATTGGAATTTTTGCGTGGTTCATCGCGCTGGCCGTGCTGCTGATCGCACTCAAAGGCGCCGGGCGTGATGTAACCTGGGGCGGATTCCAGTTCACGAATCCGTACTTCGTCCTCGTCTTAAGCGTAATTGTGCTCGTATTCGCACTGAACCTCTTCGGTGTGTTTGAGGTCGCCCTGCCGCAATCCGTTACGCACAATTTGCTTTCGACAAGCGAGCGCAAAGATCTGCTCGGCTCATTTTTCCAGGGCGTGTTCGCAACCGTGCTGGCTACGCCGTGCACAGCCCCATTTCTCGGCACCGCGCTCGGGTTCGCCTTCACGCAATCCGCGGCGATCATCCTTGCGATGTTCGTTGCCGTCGCTGCTGGCATGAGCGCGCCGTATCTGCTTTTGAGCGCGCAACCCGCATGGCTGCGCTTTTTGCCGAAGCCCGGGCCCTGGATGGTGCACGTGAAACAGTTCATGGGCTTCCTGCTCCTGGCGACGCTGCTATTTCTTCTTTACGTGCTCGGCGCGCAACGCGGCTTGGAAGGAGCGACCTGGGCGAGCTGTTTTCTGCTTGTGGTCAGTGTCGCCTGCTGGATGAAAGGCGCGTTCGTTATTCCAACAGCAACAGCTCTGAAACGGAATGTCGTGCGCGTTCTCATGCTTCTGCTCGTGATCGGGAGCGGTATCTATTTCGTCGGCAACAAATTTCAGTCCGCAAAAATTGGTTCGGCGGATTCGCAGATCCACGGTGACTGGCAGCCGTTCACGCCCGAACGCTTGCAAAGCGAACTGGAACAGGGCCGGACTGTCTTTGTCGATTTCACCGCCGCATGGTGTCTTACCTGCAAATTCAATGAAGCCAGTGTGCTTGAAGCTCAGGATGTGCGAGAAGCGTTCCAGCGCCACGGGGTTGTGAAATTGAAAGCTGATTGGACCAACGGCGATCCTGTGATCACAAAATTATTGCAGCAGTTCGGTCGCCCGGGGGTTCCACTCTATGTCCTCTATCCATCGAAGAACGAAGAGCCAATTGTCTTTCCGGAAGTGCTCACCAAGGGCATGGTCCTGGAGAAACTCGAAAGTGTTGCGAGTAAAGTAGCGTCACAATAGTCGAAGGCGCGAGAATCGAGCTGCTTCACGTTGAAATTTTTCCAGGCACGACGATTTTTCATCCCAAGAACATTAAACGTCTCAGCAACTCTGTTTTCTAATAGCTCATATGAACATGAAATTACTCTTGGCAGCTCTCACATCATTGATCGGAACCGCGGTGTTTGCCGCTGAAGTGCCGCCGGTTGGCGGCGCTGCGCCGGATTTTTCGCTACCGGACGCAAGCGGTAAGACGCATTCGCTGTCGCAATACAAGGGCAAGTACGTGGTACTGGAATGGTTTAATCCGCAATGCCCGTTCGTGAAAAAGCATTACGGCAGCAGCAACATGCAAAATCTGCAGAAAGAGTTCACCGACAAAGGTGTTGTTTGGCTGACTATCGATTCCAATGCGCCGGGCACAGAGGGAAGTCTTACACCGGAAGAGGCGCAAAAGATCGCTGCGTCGTGGAAAACACATGAGACCGCGCTGCTGCTGGATCCCGAAGGCAACGCAGGCCGGGCTTACGGCTCGAAAAACACACCGAACATGGTGATCATCAATCCGGACGGGAAAATCATTTACCACGGGGCAATTGACAGCAAAGCCACCCCAAACCCGTCCGATATCCCGAGTTCTACGAACTACGTGAAAGCGGCGCTGGAGCAATCGCTGGCAGGCAAGTCTGTCGCGACGCCAGAGACGAAGCCGTACGGTTGCTCGGTTAAATACAAATCCTCGTAGAATTTCTACTCCTAAAAATTGGAAATTTTGAAAGCGGCGGTCCGAATGGGACCGCCGCTTTTCTTTTGTTTTGGAGTGCGGCGCTGCTGCGACGCTCTTAATCTTGCAGGCCAACCGCTATGGCGTCCGGTGAATCAAAGCCGTCCAGGAATGAGCGCTTTCTCATTCTGCTGCTCTGCATAGTCGCAGCGCTCCGTGTTTTCATTTTCTCAGCAGCATTCCCATTCTTCAGCAACATTGATGAGGACCTGCATTTCGATCTGATTACACAATATTCGCACGCACAGGTCCCGCACAGTTTCGATCCGCTGAAAGAAGAGACGCTGAACTGGATTGTTCCTTACGCTTCCCCGGAGTTCCTGTTTCCGCCGGAGCATTTCCCAGATGGGAAATTTCCGGAGCCGCTTTGGAAACAATCCTGGTCGAAAGTTGAACCGGCGATTGCGGCAACAAGAGGGGCATGGAGCAGTGAGATCAATTTCCAGTCCTCTCAACCACCGCTGTATTACGCCCTGGCAAGCGCGTGGTGGTGGATTGGAAAGCACGTTGGATTACCAGGTATTGAATTGTTGTACTGGCTTCGGTTTCTGAATGTCCCTCTCGTCGCGATGATGGTTTGGCTAGGCTACGTAACCGCTCGCACGATTGCGCCGGAGCGACCGGATTTGCGCATCGGCGTGCCACTGCTGTTAGCTTTCATTCCGCAAAATGTGTTCTACGCGATGAACAACGACGTGCTTTCGCCCCTCTGCTTCGGCGCATTGTTCCTTTGCGTTTTGCAATGGTTGCGAACGAACGCGCCAAGCTTTTTGCTCGGAGCGCTCACGGGTCTGGCGGTCGCAGCTACGTGTCTGACCAAGCTGTCCAACCTGCCGCTTGTGGCGGTCGCGCTCGCATTGATCGGCGCGAGATCCACCGCGATTATTTTACGAACCCCTCGCGCCGGACTGATCCCGCTTACCGCGCTGATTTCATGCGCCGCAATTCCCGTTGGCATTTGGTTCCTGTGGGCAAAAGTTCATTTTGGCGATTTCACTGGATCGACAACGAAAATTGGTTTGCTCGGTTGGACGCGAAAGCCCTTCGGCGATTGGTGGCCGCATCCGATTTTCACGCTGCGCGGTGTTTGGATTTTCTGGTCGGATTTAATCGCGAGTTTTTGGCACGGCGAGGTCAGTTGGCATGGTCGGCCATTGCGTTGGCGCGAAGCCGATGGATTCTACGCGGTCTCATCATTGCTTGCTCTTGCCGCCGCTATGGCCGGGTTGCGAAAACAAACCGGGCTTTCTGGATTCCAGCGGCAGGCAATTGGAAGCGCAATTTTGATTTTTTTGGCGGGCGTTGTATTTCTCGCGCTGCTCTCGATCCAATTCGATTTCGGCAACTGCATCAACCCGTCACACGCACACCCTTATTTCACATCCGGCCGCTTGCTAAGCGGCGCGCTGATTCCGTTCGCTGTTGTCTATGTGTATGCCATCTCCTGGGTGTGTCGTCAGATCAGCCCCGCTTTGCCTCTCATCGCGTTAGGATTAATCGTCGTGTTCGTGACAACCTCAGAAATTCTGGTGAACCGGGTCGTGTTCCTAAGCGAACACAACTGGTTTCACCGGTAGTCCGCTCATCGACCTGCGCAGGCGCAGTTCGTTGCTATACGACACCGCGTTTCCTTGGTGACATCCGTGCCACCCATCGCAGGACTGGCATTGGCATTAATCGAACGAGAAGCATTAACAGCTTCATCGCGAACCCCGGAATCACCAGCGGCCGATCTGCTTCGAGTGCTGCGAGCGCATCGCGCACGACCTGTTCGACTGTCATAACAAGAAACTGCGGACCCATATTCGGCCGCACTCCTTCCCGCTTGGCGACTTGCTGGAACTCCGTTACGACAGGGCCGGGGCAAAGCGCGCATACGCTGACTCCCGTTCCGTAGAGCTCAGCTCGAAGCGCTTCAGAGAAACTTGTCACATACGCTTTCGTGGCGGCGTAAACTGCGGAAAGGGGAATCGGAAGAAAACCGGCGGACGAGCTGACATTAAGAATGGCGCCGTGGTGGTTCGCGATCATGCGCGGAAGCAAATGACGAGTGACCTCCGTTAGCGTCGTGACGTTTACCAGCGTCATTTCCTTGTTCCGATCGGGAGCGCTCTCCGCAAAAGCGCCGCTGTCTCCGAGTCCGGCGTTATTGATCAAGAGATCGACTTCGAGTTTTTCGCGATCCAGCGATTCGAGGAAAGCTCGCACCTGGTCAAGATCAGCGAGATCGACTTTGCGAACGTGAACAACAAGTTTCGGGTACTCTCGTTTCAGTCGATCAGCCAGTTCGATCAATCTTTCATCACGTCGTGCAACCAAAATCATCGAACGCGCACGACTGGCGAGTTGCCGTGCAAATTCACGACCGATGCCGGCTGAAGCACCAGTGATTAGCGCATTACAATCGTCGAGTTTCATTGTGGAGGGCGGAGCGTCTGCGACACCCTGGTCAGGCTCGCGGGAGCTCGCCCCTCCAAGGATTCTAGCTCGTGTTTTGTCAATCCGCGCCAATGACCGCGCGGCAAATCGCCAAGCCGAAGATTAGCGATGCGAACGCGAATGAGCTTTTTCACGCGATAGCCAACGGCTTCGAACATACGACGAATCTGGCGATTGATTCCCTGTCGCAGCACAACGCGGAGGCGGACCGGCGATACGGAGTGGAATCGCGCTATCCTTGCTCGCTCGCCATCGAGAAAGATTCCGCGCAGCAACTTCGGCGCGAGTGCGGGGTCCCAGGGGCGATCCAGTGTCACTTCGTATTCTTTCTCAATCTTGTAACGTGGATGCGTCAGGCTCTGTGCGAGGTCTCCATCACTTGTGAGAAGAATCAGACCTTCGCTTTGCGCGTCCAATCGCCCAATGTGGAACAGCCGCGAGAATTTTGCCGGCAACAAATCAAAAATAGTATCGCGCACATGCGGATCTTTGCGGGTGGATACGAATCCGGCGGGCTTGTACAACATGATCGTCAGCGGTGGCTCAACGTGAACCATTTTGCCGTTTACCTTCACGTGGTCGCGCGCGTCTGGCTCTGCGCTGAAGTCAGTACAGGTTTTGCCGTTGATTGTGACCTTGCCCGCTGCGATCAATTCATCGCAATGCCGCCGCGATCCAACACCGGCCGCGGCAAGGAAACGATTAAGACGCATTCAGCGAGCTTAGCGACCCGCTTCCACGCTTCAACGTGCTAAACGTCGGGCTTTGTCTTTGGCAGGCCGATCACCTTCTGACCGTCCTTCCAATGACCGCGTTTCTTGAGAATCTCTACGCGCTCGAAACGTTTCAACACGTTGCGCTTAGCCGCAATGGTGCTGGCCCCTTTTAAACTACGATGCTGCGACATAAATTTCGTTGAACCAAGTAAAGAGTTGAAGTGGAAGCGAGCCCGCACAGTAGCGCGACTCGGTCGTTTTTCAAGAACCGCTGAGAAACCAATGAATGCGGTCTAGAGCTGATTGCTTAGCACGACGTACGTGCCAGACGTAGTGACCTGGTGATAAGCGTGAAAACGGCTGACAACTCGCTCTTTCCAATAGTCTGCCCGGCTTTGTTCGACAATCAGGTAAACCGCATCGGGCTCGCCCCATTTGTCCAGAACCGCTTCCTCGCTCAGAAAAATGTTGCTGGCTGGTGTGCCCATCGGGGCTTCTTTCCGGGGGTTTTGGTTAACAAAAAAGAATTTTCGGTTTAGATAAAAAATAAGACTGCTGCTGTCGTCCAGCGGCCCTTCGAACATCGCGTGGCCGCCTGTTTCCAAACGAGGATTCAAGTAACGGGCCAGATCTGCGAGAGAGAAATAAGGCGCCGTCTTCGCGACTCCTATGACCATGCTGAGACCCGCTGGGATCATCGATGCGGCCAGCGCAATCGCGGCGAGTTTCGCGCGTTGTTTGAAAATGAAGTAGCACGCGATAGTCGAGAAGAACACGAATGAGACAGCCGTAATCACAAGCATGGGCCGCAGCGCCATCCACGCGGACACAGGCATATCATGCACGGCTTTCCACGCTGTCCACCGAGCGTCCATTACTCCCCACGTTCCGTTCAATGCACTTGCGGCACGCGCCGTGAAAAGCGCTCCGCCCGCAAGGATCAGACCAATGACGCCCACCGCGGCCGCGCCTGCGGCCCGCAACGATTGGGGAATGCGATCCCAGGCCATGGCTGCCCAGAGCGCAAACGCGCTCCACATACTCATCGAATAATAATCCTGTCGCTGTCCCAAAAAGAGCAGCGGAATGAACACCACACCCATCCAGCAAAACAGCAATGCATCGCCGAAATTGACTTCGTGCAGCCGGGTAACACGGCGCCAGGCAAAAATCACACCCGGCACTAACGCAATCGACCATGGAAACCACCAAGCCACGTGGAGGATCACAAATTGATAGGCAGGCACGCCGAGGAAATCGTGCGTCTCATCCGTGAGCCCACGCAAGTGTCCCAACCAATCGGACCTGGCGTAACGAAAATAATGCGGAAAATGCCATTGCGCCCAGATGTGCCAGGGCATCACGATCAACAGAAAGATCACCACATATTCCCACCGCAACAGCGCGCGAAACCGGATCCTCGCTGTGCGATAAAAAATCGAGAGCAAAACGAAAACCACAGTGGGATAAACGATTCCGAGCACGCCTTTCGTTAGGCACGCCAGCGCAGCAAAAACCCAGACACCAGCGAACCACAGATGTCGATGTCGTCTTCGCTCATAGCCGCATATACCGCAGAACATCGCGCCGGCCATGAACGCGGTGACCAGCGGTTCGGGCATGACAATGCGCGCCAGAAGAAACGTGCCGCAAAAGCTGAGAAAGATCAGCCCGGCGATGAAACCACGCCAATAATCGGTGAGCTTTTCGCCGATCAAAAAAATAAGTGCAACCGTCGCTATCACGGCCAGCGCGACGGGCAATCGAGCCGCTGCCTCATTGACGCCGAGAATTTTGTACGAAGCAATAATGGCCCAATAGAGCAATGGCGGTTTTTGCAGGCGCGGTATGCCGTTATTCGTTGGGAGCAACCAGTTGTGGCTCGCTACCATCTCACGCGCAGCTCCGGCGTACTGGCCTTCCGTCTCGCTGTAAAGATCGCCTGTCCCAATAGTCACGACATGCAATAAGGCTGCGAGCGCAATCAGAATTACCAGCAGAGCGTGACGCGTCGGTGGCGGCGGCAACGCCTGCGGTTCCAGCAGCGTTTCTTCAATGCTTAACGTGCGGGTGCCAGTGGTCATTGCACACGTTCTCCACCGCGAATGTTTCCGGCTCCAGATTCGCGTTCGTTATGTGCGCTGGGTTCGGCTTTTTGGTACGCTTTCCAATGTTCAGGCAAACGCAGCAATTTTCCCGCCGGCATCTCGATCAATGCGAGCATCTGACGGCACTCTGCGATCAACGTGTCGTCTTGTGGACGGGTGATGCGGAATGAGCACCAGAATCGCGCGCGCTCTACGCGATCCAGCCACCCTTCAATCACCAGCCGGTCGCCGAGCTTCGCCGCGCGTCGATAGTCGATCTCAGTGCGAACCACGACCGGATACCTTTGCGTTTGCGCCATCTCCACGAGCGCGAGCCCCAACTCCTCGGCGAGGTGTGTGCGCGCGGTCTCGATAAAACGCAGGTAAGCAATATTGGAGACAACGCCTCCGCAATCGGTATCGAAAAACATTACCTGCACGTCTGTCCGAATACGGGGGGCCATGGCCGATTTCACATTTTCGATCTAGATTAGAGTTGAGCGTTCCGTTCCGCACGTTTTTTGCGCAATGACACGAAACACCATGATCCTATCTGCTTCCCGGCAATTTTGCGGTACTCGCGCCCGACTCTGTTTTCTGGCGGGGTTGCTTCTACTACTCCATGGTGGCGCGTCCGCAGCAACCGCAGGTTCTTTGACGTTCGCCGGAGTTCCTTTTTCTCCAGGTTCAACCGTTAAGGCTAACGTTCCTCTAAGCGCTCAGGAAAAATCGTTGGCCAGCCAAGGCGGAAACGCTGTGCCGCCGAACGCCGTAGCCATGCTTGCTACCCCTTCGAATTTTGATCCGCGAAAAAGTTGGCCGGTCCTAGTTGTGTGCTCCACCAGCGATTTCAAACGGCAGAATCGCGATGATCTTGTGGATTTCTACCGCAGAGTCGCACTCGCGGAAGGTTGGGTGCTGCTTGCAGGCGATGGTCCGCAGCCTGCCCGCAACGACACTGGGGCCTGGCGTGGAGCGATGACTCTCGCCGCGATCAGCGCGCTGCATCGTAGCTTTCCCGGCTCGGACAAATGGCCAGTCGCGTGCGCCGGATTTTCCGGTGGCGGCAAAGGCGTAGGTCTGGTTGCACCATTGCTGGCGAAAAATGGCGCTCGCATCATCGGCGTTTACATCACCGGTGCGAATGAAGACCGGTTGAGCGAGGGCTACGCCCGTGTCGCACCAGGAGCGAGTTTTCTTATGACACCGGTTTACATCAGCGCCGGACGCGACGACCGCATCGCGACCGTGGAACAGCAGTATAACGTTGCGGGTTCAGCGAAACGCACCGGATTTCAGCGGATGAAGATCGGCACGTTTCACGGCGGCCACGAAGTCAACGACGCTCAGACTTCTATTGCTCTGCGGTGGTTCCAGGGAGCGAAATAGGCTCACCGATAAACAATACCCTCACCACTTTCCCCTCTCAGCGCGCCACCCGGTCGCGATCCCGGGCGAAACGACACTGAAGGCATCTTTTCTTGAATCCAAGCTGCGCCCTTGCGCATCCTATTTGAAATCCATGGAAACAGACAACGCCGGCGCGCCGTTCGGTCTCACGTCCAATCAATCTTTGGTTAGCACGAAAGCTTCGCCAGCGACATGGGCGGGACTGGCGATCTCGCTTTTTGCGATGGTCGCGATTCGGCAGGTGTTCGTCTTTTTCGTCCCTCAAGCGACGTTTACCTCGGCGGTTCTAAAGGAAGCGCTGATCTGGGTGAGCGCGGTAGCTCTCATCGTGATAATCCGGCGCGGTGAACATTTATCGTTGCGCTCCATCGGAATCGGCACCGCCCGCTGGTGGAAATCGATTTTGTGGGGGTTCGTGATCGCGATTGTGTCAATGGTAGTTGTCGGCGGGATTGCTTATCTCACCGGCTACGGACACGGTCCGGGCTCTGCCGCTTTCGAGAAACTGCCGCTCTGGCTGATTACCGCGATTGTTTTTCGCGCCGGAGTGGTGGAAGAACTATTTTATCGCGGTTACGCCATCGAACGCTTGCAATCGATCGGTCTGGGCCGGTTCTGGTCGGTGGCGATTCCGCTGGTGATCTTCTCGTTAGGCCATTGGTCCGGCGGCGCGGCGAACATTCTCATCGCATTCGCAGCAGGCTTAATCTTGACCGGATTCTATCTATGGCGCCGGGATCTGGTGGCCAACATGATCGGACACGGTCTGGTTGATTTTATCGCCAACGTCCTGCCGAAATTATTTTCCTGACCGCCCGCGTTTACGTCACTTCAATCCAACGGGCTTTTGACTCCGATGCCTGGCTTGTTAAGTACGTGAGTGTAAATTTTTTCGTTAACTTCCAATCCAGAATTAGACGAAGAAATCTTCGTGATTCTTTACTAATCTTCGTCTACTTCTCGTTAGACCTATGCCCGCACCGCGAATGGCTTATATATTACGGCTTTTCTCGCTCCTTTTAGTGCTCGTGTGCGGGAGGAATCTCGCAGGCGAGATACCACATCCAATCGAAGGTGTTTACCACCTCCACAATGGGTATCAGTCTGAGACGCTTGAGTTGCGGAACGGTCGCTTCCGTTATTGGTTCTGGACCGATGTGGGTGCTCGACGTGGGCATCTTCCGCTCGAGGGTACATATTCTGTCACTGGCTCTACTCTGATCCTCGATCGCGACGATATCCTTTTGGGGAATCGGCGGATATTTCACCCTCTCAAGGGGATGGACGCTCTTTGGCGGCCGGAAGCGTTCGAACTTTGGCTTAGTAAAGGCACGATTAACACCTATGGCGTGATAGTGAGGTTACCACATCCACCAGGCGATCTCTCCAACCTCTGTCTACCCATGCCGCCGGAAGTTTGTGATGCGCTGCGAAAGAAGTGAGAGCTTTCACAATAAGCCTAACCAATCGCTGGAGCCAACCGCGAACCGTCTTTATGCACAGATTTTCTTGCTCATGAACGCCACTCGTAATTCGCGCGGTGGCTCATCTTGTTCTCGTTAGACGTATCCGCGTGAAATCAGACGAGCCCGACCAGATCGATTTCGTGCTGCTCGGAAGGTACGCCCCGCGAGAAGCCGCGCAGTTGTTGGCGCGTTTTGAAAAAGCTGGCATTCCGTTTCGGATGCAGCCTAGAAAGCCTTCTCCAGAGCCCGGGCCGACGGCGTCAATATACGTTAGCGTGGACGTAGCGCGAGCAAGCGAAGTCGCTGAGATTCACCGCGATCTTTTTGGCGACGGCCTTCCGAACTATGATTCATCTTTCTTTCGTGACCGCCACAACGTCTAACCAATCGATGAAGCCAACAGCCCCATTGCGAAATAAGTCCAGTGTGTTCGCCACGACACCCTGCCGTGGCTCATCTCCTTCTCGTTAGATGGATAACTCGCCTGATCGCACAAAGTTGAGGATGTGGTTCGCATTTGGGCTACGACTGTTGGGCTTCTGGGAAATTCTAACGGCGGCTGGGTACTTTATTACCGCTTTGAACATCAGCGTGGGTTTCACGAGATCATCTGTGACCGGCGGCAGCACATTCGGTTCCTTCGCGACGCAAACGTTCGGACATCTTATTCTCGCGCTCTGGCTCGTGAACGGAGCGCCTAGTATTGCCCGGTTCATTTATCCAGATAGACCGACCGAGAAAAACGATTCGATAGGTAAGCCTTCGGATTCTGACACGCCGACGATCTAACCAACCGATGAAGCCAACTCCGAAAGTGTTCGCGCGCAGGCTGGCCCCATTTCGAAGCCAGTTGACTCATTCACTCCCGCTCATTCGGCCTTCGGCTCGCCCATCTATGTCGCTCCGCTTTCCGCGGGCTCCATTCAGCGTGCTCGCCACGACACCCTGCCGTGGCTTATCTATTTCTCGTTAGACCTATGCGGCACCAGGGCATGATTATAACCGCAGCAATTATGCTTCTTGTCGGCTTGCCGGTTGCGAAAATATCTCTCAATCCGCTTCGCCGATCTGAGACTGATATTCGCGGATGGTTGCTACACCAGGCGCCGCTCGGCTCCAGTCGCCAAGAGGTAATGGTGCTGGTAGCCAGGCGTGGCTGGAAGTTCCATCCGGAATACCGCGGACGATTCATCAACAAGAGTGTTCCGGTTGGTGGGTTCGGAGCCGAGCTCGGGACGTATCTCGGCTTGCGCGACGTGAAAGTCGATGCTTACTGGAAATTTAGCGGGTCAGACAACCTCGACGAATTGTACGTCAACAAATGGAAAGAAGGCTTCTGAGACCTAACCAGGCGATGCAGCCAACCGCTTCACGACGTACGGCGTCACTTTTCGATGATTAACACACACTCATTTCAAGCGAGTCGCGCTGCCATCAGCGGTGGCCGATCTTATTCTCGTTAGGCCCATCGCATGAAGCGTTTTTTCGTCACCACCCTTATTGTTGTTGCAGTGCTTGTGGCGGCCCTTGGACTCGCGATCGCACTTGGCGGACCAGGCGAGCCGCCGCCGCCAATGTCGAGCATTAGCGACCCTTTCAAGAACGTGGATTTCTCCGATCTACCAGAAGCGACGCACGTTACGGCTCGCGATGGCGCTAAGCTCGCCTTGCGGTCCTACCCGGCTGCAGGTGGCGCGGTCAAAGGCAGCGTGGTGCTCCTGCATGGCTCGTCTGCCAGTAGCAGCAGCATGCACCTGATGGCCAAGGGATTTGCCGCCGCTGGCTATGCAGCTTACACGCTGGACATCCGCGGACACGGCAAATCGGGCACCAAAGGCCACATTGCCTATATCGGACAGTTGGAGGACGACCTCGAAGACTTTGTCCATTCGACCAAATTGGCTCAGCCTTCCACGCTCACTGGGTTCTCTTCCGGCGGCGGATTTGTGCTTCGCTTCGCGGGCAGTCCACGTCAGGAACTATTCTCCAACTATCTTCTTCTCTCTCCTTGGATCAGTCAGGACGCAGCAACGTTGCGTCCGGGCAGCGGCGGCTGGGCTACCGTGGGGGTTCCGCGCATCATCGCGATCGCAGTGCTAAACGGGTTTGGAATGCACGCGTTTGACGACCTACCAGTGGTCAGATTCGCGGTCGACGAGAGGGACAAAGGTCTCCTCACGCCGCAATATTCATTCGCCCTAGAGCAGAATTTCAGGCCCGAGCGCGACTACCAGGCAAATATTCGTGCTGTCAAGCAACCACTTCGGGTGCTGGCAGGGCAGAATGATGAAGTGTCTTACGCCGATAAGTTTGCGAGCGTCTTTAAGACAGCGGGTAAGGATGTTCCTGTTACAGTTCTCCCGGAGATCGACCACATCTCATTAACGCTTGAGCCAGTGGCCATCAAAGCTGCGATTGCGGCAGTCGAAAGTATGGACTACGAAGGGCCTAACCAATCGATGCAGCCAACCGCTGGCCGTTCCGACATCTAGTTTTCATGATTACAACATTAAACTCCCCAGTGCAGCCCGCTTTGATGCGTTCACGTCCGTTCACTTGCCGCTACCCTCGCGCCCTGCCAGTCTATCCGACGGGTTCCCAGCACGTCGTATTCGTCAGCGGTGGCTGGGCTCCGTCTCGTTAGGCCTGACATCGCCTCATGAACTGGGAAATGCTTTCCGCGATCGGTCAAGTAGTCGCAGCCATTGGTGTCATCATTTCGTTAATTTACCTCGCAGTTCAGATTCGAGAGCAGAACAAGGAGCGCCGCCGCACGGGGATCAATATTCTAACGGTGCAGTGGAGCGACTTGGTCAAGACCGGACAGGAAAGCCGCGAGTTTGCAGCGCTTTTTCTGCGCGGTATGCGCTCCTTCCAAGATCTTGACGCACCAGACAAACTCAGCTTTAGCGCCTTCTTCACCAGATATACGAGAAACTGTGAGGGCATGTTCATTTACTATCGTGACGGTGCCCTCGAGAAAGCGCTCTGGGACGAAGTCGAGCGAACCATGATGGATTACTTCGCCTACCCCGGAGTAAGAGAATGGTGGGCGACACGCAAACATTGGTTGACGGATGAGTTTCGCGCCGTGGTGGAAGCAATCATCGTGAAGAATCCGGAACCGAAATTGTATGCTGCTTACAACTTGGATGCGTCACCAAAGGCCTAACCAAACTATGTCATTCGAAAAAATATCCTATCTGACGCAAATTGTTGCCTCCCTTGGTGTGATTGCGTCTTTGATCTTTGTCGCTTTACAGATCAGACAAAATACGGGCGCGCTTCAGCGCAGCGAGCACAATAACACGATGGCGCAATGGACGGTGATCCGCATGGCCATCGCCAAACACCGCGACATTGCCGAATTGATGACCGCCGGCCTGCAAGGAGAGCGTGCCCTCGATGCCGCCGATCAGCTGAGGTTGGAGCAGATGCTGCAAGAGAATGCCTGGGCATCCTTCCACATTTGGGAAAGGACGCAGCGCGGTATTTTTCCGAAAGGGACTTTTGAAGCGACGGGCGGGGTTCTTTTGAACAGCCTGCTTAGAACGCCAGGTGGAGGAACTTGGTGGCGCAGTAACAAACACATTGGCTTCCCTCCCGGATTCGTCGCGGACGTCGACGCCATTCTCTCCAAGGCCTAACCAATGCGATGGAGCGAAGCGCGGAGCGTCCTTTGCCTAGCATTGAGAGCAATGCGAGCATCACTTCTAGCTCGCGCGGGCGCTGATCTTGTGTCCGTTAGCGTATGCGCATCGCATCCATAGCGGTCTTAGCAGTTCTTTTTGGAGCGGCATCTTTAGTGCATGCCCAATCACTCGAATCGAGGCCTAGTACTGCTACGTTGCGCTACTGGGCGAGCCCTGACTGCATCAATGCCGGAAAATACGTCGGCATCGACTACGCACGCGCGCTTGAACGCGCGATTAACAAAGAGCCCTCTGGACTCGCACAGTTGTTTCGCTTCACGCTTGGCGCCGGATTCGATGGCGGCGCAGGCGAGGCTCACTGTGCGATTCTACACGGTCTACTACAGCGCTGGGGTGATCGACGCTTTGCTCACGTGCTTCGAGCGCAGCCCTCTCGGGTTCGCCGCGCAGTCATTGACGCGATCGACTACGTTCTCCCAAATGCCGGTTTGAAACATAGCCCGTTTCAGGAAACCTATTCATTAGCACACGCCAAACGCCTAACCAATCGATGAAGCCAACTCCGAAAGAATTCGCGGACCGGCTGGCCCTATGGCGAAACAACTCCAGTATGTTTGCCACGACTCCCTGCCGTGACTTATCTCCGTCTCGTTAGGCCGGCTTCGGTGATGCGGCGAGGCAAGACCTCCAATGAAATCGCACCTGACCATTAGCCCGTTCTCGGTCGGGGTCCAGGCGGAGATGTTGTCTGATCTTCGAAAGCGCATCCGTAATACCCGCTGGCCTCCTCGGGCACCAGGGCAGCCGTGGGAGCGGGGGACTGACCTAGACTATCTTAAACAATTACTTGCCTATTGGGCCGACCATTTTGATTGGAGCGCACAAGAGCGTGCTATCAACGCGTTTCATCACTTCCGCGCGGAGCTTGATGGTGCCCAGATCCACTTCGTTCACGAGCGGGCCAGATACGGAGAGGGCATTCCGCTAATTCTAAGCCATGGCTGGCCTAGCACGTTCGTCGAGCTACTACCCCTCGCGCCGCTGCTGACGGATCCGCGGGCCCACGGAATCGATGGGCCGGCCTTCGACGTAGTGATTCCTTCCTTGCCCGGATACGGGTTCTCCGAGCGGCCCGCTCACGGGTGTATCAACTACGATTATGTGGCAGGGCTATGGCATCGGTTGATGCGTGGGTTGGGTTACGAGCGCTACGGAGCGCAGGGCGGAGATTTCGGGTCCGGAATCGCCACGTTTATGGCACTGAAAGATCCCAAGCCCATGATTGGCGTTCACCTGAGTAATCTCGAAATTGCTCCTTACACTGGACCGGGGTCGCGCCCATTGTCTGCAGCGGAGAAGACCTATCGCGAGGCGAATGCTGCATTCTGGCAACAAGAATATGGCTACAAAGCAATCCAGTCGACCAAACCCCAGACCCTCTCATACGCGCTGAACGACTCGCCGGCTGGGCTCGCCGCCTGGATTCTGGAAAAGTGGCGTTCTTGGGCTGATTCCCGCGGTAATCTCGATGAGCGCTTCTCGCGCGATTTCTTACTGACTACTGTGACCCTCTATTGGGTAACGCACACGATTGCATCGTCGATCCAGGACTACTTCGACAATGACAATCCGCGGTTTCGAATCACCCTCGGGCCAGAAGAGTTTGTCCATGTGCCGACCGGCATCGCTCTTTTCTTCAAGAATTTCGTCGATGAGGGAACGGCTCCACGCGAATGGGCCGAGCGCCTGTACAATGTGCGGCGGTGGACATTAATGCCCAGAGGCGGGCACTTCGCTCCAGCAGAGGAACCCGAGTTACTCGCCCGCGATATTGCGGGGTTCTTCGACGGCTTATGACATTGCAGAGCGACAGCCGTCCCGCGAGGACGGTACGGCTGATAGGGCGGCAAACGCCTAACCAATCGAGGGAGCTAACCGCTACCCGCTGCGCGGCAAAGATGAAGGAAAAATTATGAAGGAAGTGAAAGCAAAGCTCGCTCTCGTTAGGTCTATGAGCGCATTTCTCAATCGGCATGCCGATAAATGCTACGCAATTCTGCGCATCATTGCTGGCTGCCTGTTCGCCTGCCACGGTGTGCAGAAGTTGTTTGGGGCGCTTGGTGGCCAAAGCGAGGTTCACGATCCTGAAGGCTTGGTGGCAGGACTGGTGGAGTTCATCGGGGGTACGCTCATTGCGCTCGGCTTGTTCACGCGAGTGGCCGCATTCACGGCGAGCGGCGAAATGGCGATCGCCTACTTTAAGGCGCACGCGAGTCGGAACTTTTGGCCCATCCTTAACCACGGGGAGCTGGCCGTTTTATACTGCTTTGTCTTCCTCTACATCTGCTTTCGCGGAGCTGGGATTTGGAGCATCGACGCCTTCGTGCTGCGGACACGAGCGAGACCTAACCAGGTGATGCAGTGAATCCGCGAACCGTCCTTATGCCTTGTCTTTGTGCATGCGAAGATCATTTCTAATTCGCGCGGTCGCTGATCTTGGATCTGGCTAGACGCCTTTCCGCTCATGCGCTGTTGTTTGATTGCTTTCAGCAAACGGCGCTGTCGGTCCGATTCGCCTTGACTTGCCAATCCGTCCTTGACGAGAATCGCGCCCAATGAACTCAAGGAGAAATAAGCTGAACAGTTACGGCCGGCTCAACGTGATGGCTCTATGTTTCGGAATCTCCGTGCTGATGGCAACGATGTCGTCCGCGCAACAGAAGTCCGCACCACAGCAGCCCGCGCAACAGAAAAACGCCAAGCTCGAAGAGATAGCACAATATCTTAATCTCACGCCCCAACAAAAAGACAAAATTCTGCCTATTCTGGCCGATGAAGGACCGAAGGTACGGGCGATTAAGGATGACCCTTCGTTCTCAAGAATGCAGAGAACGCAACGGATCAAGGCAATCCATCTGCAAAATGATCCACAGATGAAGGCGATTCTTTCACCTGCACAGTATCAAAAGCTCCAGGCGATGCGGCACAAGTCAATCTCAGACGCCATTCACTGATCCGACCTGCCTGAATCAACTGATCGCCAGATCTAACCAAGCGCTGGAGCGAACCGCTGGCTTGGTCTCGTTACCGCGCTTCAGAAGCATGTAATGCGAGCGCTGCAGCCGTGTTGCTGCTGACGTGCGGCTAAAAGATTTTCAGAAGGAGCAATCGTCTTGCAGCAGAAAACGCGTAAGTAACCGCTACACCCAAAGACGGCAAATGATGTTTGCAAGTGTCATTGCCATCGTTCGAGGGTTGATGACGTTCGACCGGGGCGTACAATCACCATAGTTGGTGTGCTTCGCGCGGAGGAATGAATCATGCGCTGTACGATTTGTTGCGCGGTTTTCGGACTGCTCGTTTCGAGTGAAGCGGCCTTCCCGCAAGCGCACGCCGCGCCGAGGCCATGGGCGCGACCGCACGTGAGAGTAGTTAGCGTCCGTTGGTTCGCACCGAATCCGGCCATATTCCTTCCGTACTGCAGTCCCGTTTCATTCCCATATCCGGTTCCGTATCCTGTTCCAGATCCCGTTCCGTATCCTGTCTGGAATTTCATTTCGCCATCGCCGGCATACGTGTTTGTCGGCAGCGCCTCGCCTTCCCACCCGCAGCTGGTGTTCAAGGAGGGCACGAAGTACACCGTGACGGACTACTGGCGCGTCAACGATCAGCTCCACTTCATCACGATCGAAGAAGGTGGAACAAAGTCCGTGCCCCACACGGTGCCCTTCGCTGACCTTGATGTGCAACGGACAACTGATGCGAACGCAGTGCAAGGTTTTCGGTTCGTACTAAGAGACGAACCAATCGAGCAATGGCTCGAGCACCATCGGCAAGACGCGCCAAGGCGACATCGGAATAACGGGGGTTAAATATGACTCAATGCCATGGACTACCCCGGCGCTCAACGTGTTGTCGTTAGGCCAGCCGAGTCAGAGCGATGCATAAACGCGCACAGGACCTTATCGGCGAGCTTGGTCTGCAGCCGCATCCTGAAGGCGGATATTTCCGGGAGGTTTTCCGATCCGCGCACAAAGTGCAGCCATTGGATGAGAGATCGGCGCGTAGCGCGTTGACTACGATTTATTTTTTGCTCACGAAGGGGCAGTACGGGCGCTGGCACCGGGTCGCATCCGATGAGACCTGGCACTTCTACGAAGGCGATCCGTTGGAACTCTACTGGATTGATAGCCAGGATGTCGTCCACCAAGAGGTGCTCGGAACAGGCACTTCAAATGTTCATCCGATGTGCGTGGTACCCGCCGGTTGCTGGCAAGCGGCAAGGCCTCTCGGAGAATATAGCTTCCTCGGATGCGATGTTGCTCCCGGATTCGAGTTTCAAGATTTCGAGATGCTCTCCGAGGGATCAGCAGCGTTTGCACACATCACGTCGATGCGTCCTGAGCTTACCGAACTCGTCTAACCCAAAATGAATGATGCCATTGCTCGTTTTGTTCGGCAGTGCTACGCAATCGAACGCAGGCTCGATTCTCGTTAGATGCAGGAGAGATTTGCCCAGTTATTGAAGCCACCCGAAATGGAGACAAGGAGTTAAAATGAAAATATTGTTCGTAGCAGCAGGTGTCTTGTGCTTTTTAACGACGCTTCTCGCCGAGGACGCGACGCCGAAACAGAAAGGCGCAACACCATTCATGGTCTCATCGACCGACTTGAAGTGGGTCGAGTTACCAGAGCGGAAAGGCATGCAGTTCGCGACCCTTTCAGGCGACCCAAAGACGGGATCATACACGCAGATTCGCAAAGTTCCCGCCGGCACGGACAACGAGCCGCATTCGCATAGCAGCGAGATCAAGAACGTAATTATCAGCGGAGTCTGGTACACGGGACGTGACTCGGCTTCGGCGAAAGATTTCGGGCCGGGGTCAGTGATCGTGATGCCGGCTGACTGGGTGCATGTCAGTGGCTGTCGCGCCGGGAGTGATTGCGTCTTTTACCAGGAGGGCAAAGGTAAGTTCGACTTCAAGCCTGCAGCAGAGCAACCTCGCAACAAATAATGGCGTCGATTCCAAATCGACCGTCCGCATCTTACCAGACGCAGACGCCTAGCGTCGGTGACATTTTCACGCAAGGATCTAACCAAATGATTCGAAGATGAGAATGGTCGCATTATTCCTTGTGCTCAGCATTGCCGCGACATATTCGTCGGCGCAGAGCCCCACGGAAACGGCGGATCCCCCGGCAACAGCAGGCAAGGCGACGTACCTTGTCCTCTATCGGCCGGGGCCCGCGTGGTTGACCGGAAAATCGGTGATGGAGCAACCGCTAAGAGAGCACGGAAAGTATATGCTGAGCCTTTACACTAAAGGTTCTATGAAGCTGGCGGGTCCCCTTACCGACGATGCAGGTGGAGCGGTCCTGCTAGAAGTTTCGAACGAGGCAGAGGCAAAAGCGATAGTGACGAACGACCCGGCAGTAAAGGCCGGAGTTTTTGTCTTCGAAATGCACCCGTGGAAATTGCAGCCGTGGGAAGAGTTTGCAAAGAAAGCTAAAGCTGCCGCGAAATAAATCGGCGGCGTTCACGATTTTCGGAGCTATGAAAATTAAAGTGGTACTGACGACCGCTGTTCTGATCGGCGTCCTCGCTCTGATTTCCGCCGGCTATTGCTTCTGGCTGATGGACCATCCGCTTTCCTATAGGTGGGTGCCGGTTGTAATAACTGGTTTTCTGCTGGCGATCTTCGTGTTCATCATTTCTTTGGTCACTTTCTTTATCGCCCTGATACAATTGCGTCGATCACCTCGTCCACCCAATGTTCCGCAGACCAGGCCAAACATCTAAATAGACGGCTCAACCGCTACTGACTTATGCCAAAGGACTACATTAATCCGAATAGCTTGTTCCAAAGCTTGCCACACGGATTTTCCCAGATCGTGGTCGCCACCGGGAAAAAGATGGTGTTCGTCTCCGGACAAACGGCCTGGGATGAACGGAAGAACATTGTTGGCCGAGACAGCGTTCTTGAGCAGGCACGGCAAGCATTTCGCAATCTTGAAAAGGCGATGGAAGCCGCCGGCGGCACGTTAAAAGACATTGTCGCTCTGCGGATTTACGTTGTGGACTATCAAGCCGAGAGCGGAACAGCGGTGGGCACTGTTTTAAGAGAAGTCTTTTCTTCCGAGAATCCGCCGGCAAGCACTTGGATCGGCGTCGCGGCCCTGGCAGATCCAGAATTCCTGATCGAGATCGAAGCGACAGCGGTGTTGGATTGAGCCTTTGCGCCCTAACAAATCGACGAGTATCACATTTGTAATCAAAGCTGAGGTTACCGATCCGGTCGTTAAGACATTTGCGTTCAACGCGCAGAAGACAATGTATTGCGGCAAGCAGATCGCCGAAGGCGATACCATCTTTGTGTTCGCCAGCGAGAATCAAGGCGGCCCAGGTCTCATCGCCAGCGGGGTTGTCACCTCGGCCAAACCGATCGCAAAAAACGCCGGGATCGCCAGGCAAACGCCGCGGGTGAGCATTACCGTGAAACGCACAGCAATCGCGAAACGACAACTCGAGCGAAGCGAGCTCAAACGTTTCTCCAATTGGAACGACGGCCGACCGGAGACCGAACTCAATTTCAAGTTGTACCGTCAGGCGACCAACAAGATCGTTGGCATCTCGGATGAAGCGGCAAGGTTTCTGCACAAATTCTTTTAACCAGCGGTTTAAGATGAACACGATCTGGCCTAAGCGAATTTCGCAGAGCAATTCACGATGAGCCGGCGATTGATTCTTTTTGCTCCTGGGGCGGGTGCGCCTTCCTCGCATCCGTGGATGCAAAATTGGAAGCGGCGTTTGTCGGAGATCGGTGAAGTCGAGACTTTCGACTACGACTATATGCGCGCGGGCCGGAAACGGCCCGACCCGTTGCCGCTATTGATCGCAGCGCATCGCGCGGCGTTGCAAGCGGCGCGAGAGAAATATCAACCGGACTCGACGTTGCTCATCGGCAAAAGCATGGGCGGCCGGATTGGATGTCATGTGTCGCTTGAGGAAAAAGTCGATGGCCTGGTTTGCCTTGGTTATCCGCTGTGTGCCATGGGCGATCGCACAAAACTTCGCGACGAAGTTCTACGCGCACTAACTACGCCTGTCTTGTTTGTGCAAGGCACGCGCGACGCGCTCTGCCCGCTGGATCTCTTAGAGCCCGCGCGTGCCGGGATGAAGGCGCCAAATCTTTTGCACTGCGTGGAAGGCGGCGATCATTCCCTGCGTGTACCGAAACGCCAGCTACAGACGGCGGGTGAAACGCAGGAAGATGTGGATCAAAGAGCCTTCGAAGCTGTCGCTGCATTCGTTGACGGATCAATCCAGAGCGCGAATTAGACGAACATGAGAAGAAAGACCGAACAAGTTTCCATCCGCACTGGCCAGGTCGAGTTCGTAAAGGTCGGCACGGATGCCTGGAGATGGCGCGATGTCTATCGCTGGCTGCTGGGTTTGCGGTGGCCGCAGTTCGCCGCGTTCGTTGCCTGTCTTTACGTTGGGCTCAACCTGTTTTTCGCTGCCCTGTACAGTTTACAGCAAGACAGCATCGCCGGAACCACGGGTGGAAGCTGGTTTTATGATTGCTTTTTTTTCAGCGTCCAAACACTCGCCACAGTCGGCTACGGCCACATGTATCCGCAAACGCTTTACGGTCATATCGTCAGCACAGTTGAGATCATGACCGGGATATTTTTGCTCGCGGTGATGACGGGTCTCATCTTTGTGCGCTTTTCGCGCCCGATTGCGCGCGTCGTGTTCAGTAATTCCATCGTCATTGCGCCCTTGAACGGAAAGCCCACGCTAATGGTACGAATCGGCAACGAAAATCAGCACAGCATGGTGGAGGCCGAATTCCGAATTATGTTTTCGCGTGACGAACCGTTGCTGGAAGGCGGAGATTTCCGCTACTTTTACGTTCTCAAGCTCCATTTCGATCGGTTGACGCTTTTTCCCGCGGCGCTGACTTTGCGCCATACGATCGATGAGAAAAGTCCGCTGTTCGGCGCAACGCCTGAGGTTCTTACCGCCTGTCGCGCGCTGTTTATCGTATCGGTGATTGGAATCGATCCAGTAATCGCAGCGTCGGTCCAAACCCAGAAAGATTATTCCTGGCGCGATATTCAGTTCGGCAACCGGTTTGTGGAAATCTATACCGACCATGGCCAGGGCCGGCTCACGGTGGACTACAACCGGCTTCACGACACCGAACGGGCGGAGTAGATTTCCATCACGCAGATCGTCTGCTGCTTTATTCAGGCAGCAGAAGAATCATCCGGGCAAATTGGGCCATAGCCGTGACGAGTTGGTATACGATTCCCGCGAAAAATGGCCAGAAGGCGCCGAGCAACGCAATGTTATACAATTGCAAGAGCATGGATGCCATCCCGAAGGCTCCGAACACAAAGAACATAAATTGCGTCACGCGCTGACGCTGCACGTTTTGGACATTCAAGCGCCGGAAGCTTCTCGTAATTGCTGTAGCGAACGCGACGGTGGCAACCAGCAAGATGCCGCTGCAACATCGCCAGATTCCTGGCGGTGCAGGTTTAATCGTAAGTAACACCAATCCCAGCATCGAAAGACCCAGCGGCAGGATGGAATTGGCGAGCAACAGTCGTAACCGCAGTTTGTCGACACCGGTCCATTCGTGAACGGCTTCGCGGCGAAAGACTACGACCACGCCTGCGAACCCAGCCAGAGCGACCGCAATTTGCGCGGCGATACCAAGCGCTTCGCCAGGTTCCATTATAAACGTGTTAGATCGAAGGAACTCTGGCGACAATTAAATACCGTTTTTCAAAGTCCCATTTTCGCCAGCTCCCCTGGCGACAACGTCGTTGGCTGGAGATAAACGTGCGCGGAATCCCATACTGCGGTAAAAACGTAGGTCCCGCCTGGCCGCACGTTTACGGTTACAGAACTCGGTTGACTCAACTGGAGATTCGGCACGACCGAAACCGTCAGGACATGCCGGCCGGCTGAGATGCGATGATCGTAGCGACGACCCTGGACAATGTTGGCAACGGTTTTGCCATCGATCTTCAGATTGGCAGCGAGGTTCCAGCCGAAGTTTGCCACTCTGATCACGATGAGACGGCCAGTTTGATTAGAGGCGGCGTTGGCTGCCGACACTGCAAAGAAGAAAATGAAGATCAGAAGAAATTTGCTGATGTAGCTGGTTAAGGTCCTCATGAATTCGTTGTAGCACGATTAGCGTCGCGTCCGCACGCCTTAAATGCGCCAGAGCGAGCGGTGCGTGCCGAACTCAGAGATTTCTCCGGAGGAACGTTTGCTGACGTAAATAGTGATGGAAATGACAGTGATAAACGTGCCCACGAAAACCATCGCCACAAAAAACGACGGGATGTGTCCGATCCGCAGCGCCCGATAAAACGATACGACATCGTTGATCGGCTCGCTGGCATGCAAAAAGATTTTTGTCAGCCACGCAATCAAAATCAGGATGAAGATGAACATGTAATTCCGTTTCATCCGGCGCCCGATTGCTTCCAGTTTCGTGATTTTAAAGGAGGGTAAAATCAAATCTTCGCATACGAGCTTTTTCCATTCGCCCTGAAGCAGTTCGCGATTTTCCATGACCATCGGGACAAGAAAATGCGCTTCAAGCATGCGAACGCGGGCGCGGAAGGCGTCGTAAAAACGGTATCTGCGCGCCTCGATCCAGAGCAGCACAGCAACGATGGCCAGGTTAAAAAAGAAAATGATGTGCGGCACGGCGCGCGTGGAAAAAGCGATTGTAATAATGGCGGTGCTGCTGGTGATGGCCCAGTTCGTCGTCATATCCAGCCGCTGCCGCCACACCATGATCCGCCCCAGTTCGCCGCGATAAAAATGCGACATCGCGTTGACATAGCCCGGGTCGTAAAGGCTCCGCTGGACGGAAACTGTCCGTTCCTCTTTCGGCGCTACCGCTGTATCTTGAGTTGCCAAAGGTTGCTGTTTAACTGGATAACTGCGTTTGCTGCATAATCCAATAAATCTCTCCACCCCTAATGCCTATCCCTCTCGCAGATCTGCTCCACGAACGACAGGTGATCCTCCGGTTGCGCTCGCGAAAACCGGCCAATGCGATTCGTGAAATCGTGGACGTGCTCGCATCCGACATCAGCGGGAGGAAAATCGACAAGCCCGAAGCTTTTTTGGAACAAGTGCTGGCCCGTGAGCAGACCCATCCGAGCGTCGTCGAAAATGGCGTGGCGTTTCCACATGCGCGCACCGATTTAGTTGATGAAATCCTGATCGGTATCGGCCGTAGTCGCGCTGGCATTCCATTCGGCGAAAATCAGCAGCGCGCGGAGCTCATTTTCGTAATCGGGGTACCCGAACGCATGCTCAGCGATTACCTGGTTTGCGTCGGCACTTTGGCGCGACTGGTAAAAGATGAGACGATCCGATCAAGATTGCTCAATGCCGAAACGCCTCATGAATTCATTGAAGCGTTAACCGCGGAGCGCTTGTAGCCGACGCCGGTGACACCGGCCGGGATCAGCGATGCCGGCTACAGGTTTTCCATTTACGCCAATTCACGAGTCGCTCGCAGCGTCGTCTCGATTTCTTGCGGTGTGTTTACAACATTGCACGCCAGACGCGCATACGATCTGCGATACGGAGTCGTGGACGCGACGATGCGCTGAGCTAGAAGGCGCTCGACTACTGTGTCCGGTTTCATTCCTTTCACATCGAAACAGACCATTCCGGATGAGAGATTTTCATCGCGCGGCGTGTAGAGCTGAACACTGGGCATGCGCGCAAGTCCCTCCTTCATTTGACCGTTGAGTTCGTGTGTTCGCGCGGTGATCCGTGCCGGCCCGATGTTTTGGTGAAAACGAATCGCTTCCGGTAACGCCCAAAGATGTTCGAACGCCTGGAAACCGCCCGGTGAAAACCATGCCGCTCGCGCCGGAGTCACCGGATCATGTTCCCCCTCCCACGCGGCAAAAAGATCCGGCGAGCTGAACGACGGAATCAAAGGACGCATTCTCTTCCAAACCTCCGGCTTTGCCCACACGAAGCCGGTGCCGCGCGGACCGAACAACCATTTGTGGGTGCCGGCAGCGAACGCGTCACATCCCAGCGCGGTGATCTTTGGATCTTCCACGCCAAACCCGTGCACGCCGTCAACGATCAGCAGCACCCGATCCTTTTCATCGCGACTGCGATTTACTTCCGACAATGTCCCGGCGATCCGGGCGATGGGCAGCTTCACGCCGCTGCTGGAGTGCACCCATGTAATTCCCACCGCTCGCGTCTTTGGTCCGATCGCTTTGCGAATGCGTTCGGCCATGTCATCCGGCGAAATCGAGTCGTAAGAATCGAAGAGCGGAATTTTACGCCAGGTCGCTCCGCAACGCGCTGTGGCAAGCCGGATTGATTCGTGATGCACATAGTGATCGTGCGTTGTGGTCAGGATCTCGTCGCCTTCGCGCAACGGCAGCCCATGATAAAGAAGAGCCAGGCCCGTGGTCGTGTTTTGCGTCACCGCGATGTCCTGCGCGTCGCCGCCAATGTAGTTGGCCATGGCGCGGCAAACCTGCAACGGGATGTTCTCGTCATTCTGCACAAAAATCGCGCCCTCAACGGTAAGCAACGGATTTGCATCTATCTTCGCCCGGTATTGCTCTATGGCCTGACGCACGGGCCTCGGGTGAGATGCGAGGAAAAACAAAGCGAGATGAATGTAGTCCGGAGCCAATTCAAACTGGCGGCGGACTGACTCCCAGTCTTTGAAATCGGCAGGAGCGCTTTCCCTGGTTTTAGCGTCGACCAGAACAGACGAAAGCGCTCCGGCAGCGAGCGACAACGAACCACGGACGAGAAAATTGCGGCGAGTTAACGGCATAGGTTTGTCCTCTCTTTGATCCTTCAGTAAGTAAGTCGATTATCCGTACGACGAAAGCGCGATATATACGGTCACGGCTGCGACAGCCGCGCCGACAGCCTAACGAGAGCGCGTTTTAGCCGGCGATCCTAATACAGGCGCGCGACATGGCCCTTTTGGCCCTTTGACGTCAGAGATTTGATCGTAGTGGAGCGTCTTCATCGTCGCGTTCACGCGTTTGCTCAGCTCGGTGAAAGATACATCCGTCTCACGCGCGGTTTGGGCTTTGCGGAATTCTTTGGCCAACGCGTACGTGAACACGCCGTAGCCGATTGTGCCGTGGTGATATTCATACGCGTAGCCACCTTCCTCACAGGCGGTCAGCACCACCGGCATGTAAGGACCGCGCCGGTCGCGCGGCGCTTTCCGGTACTGCGTCGGAGTTTGTTTTTCACGAAGACTCATCGCGGCACCCAGTTTTTTCGTGCTGCCGTTGCGCCCCATGTATTTTTCACGGAGATGGCGGTCACCACCGAAATTTGGATTGAGATTCCGCAGGTCGCGTTCTTCCCACATTTGTTCCGCCTTATTCCAGCGCAGCATTCGATGTCGGATGTCATCCGGAGGAATAATGGCGCGAATTTTCCGCGCACCATCCCGGGTCAGGCCACCGGAGTGGCAGCAATCAAAGATCGCGAAAAATTTCGCGGCGTAGGGAAGCGCGCTGTAGTAGCGCAGAAAGTCGTCGTCGGTAATTGCGCTGTCTTTCGTCCAATTGAAATCGTACGGCACAAGGCATTCATCGACGTGATCGATTCGCTCTGCCGGGTTGTAGCCGGGCAACTGTGCGCCGTGGCCACTGTAATAAAGAACCCGTTCCTGCCCATCGGCCGTGGCGTCGAGCAACCAGTCAATCCGCTCGCGAATTGCCGCAGCCGTGGCGCGTTCGTCGAGCACGACTCGAATATCCTCCGCATCAAATCCGATTTCCTGTAACACGCTGCTCATGAGAAACACGTCGTTTACGCAGCCTTCCAAGCGCGATGCGGGATCGGGGTAGTTGTTGATGCCCACAAGCAATGCGCGCCGACGGCGTTGTTGCACGGTGCTCTGGAATCGCGCGCTTCGTGCGGCCAAAGCACGCACACCGGGTGGTTGTGCAAGTACGCGATAAACGCGTTGCCACGTCAAATCGCGCTGGAGATAACCGGCGTGATCCGGCAGCTTTTCCAAATCGACAACTGCATCGTGGCCGGCGACCGGGTCGTCCCAGGAAATTTCCTCAAAATTGGGAACACGATCGACGATGCGATGAGCAAGAACCGGATCGCTTTTGTTAAACAGATGAAACCAATATTTCTGGTTAACGCCGCTAATTTTGTTGTCGAAATGCGCGGCTTTTAAAAATGGATTGGCGATTTGCGAACCGAAGGTCACCAGATAACGCCCAGCGCATGCGTTTTTGTCTTCATGCGAAAATGCGTCGTAGCAGATGATGCTCCCGAGACTGTGCGCCATGATCACGTCCGGGTTGAAGGTGTTGATTCGCTCGATCAAACGTTTGCGTAACCCGACGCGCAACGTGGCGTTCTGATCCCATTCCGCCACCATGCCTGCGTGCCAGCCGTCTGCCGCTTCGGCGACGGGTTTTGCCCAGTCGAACAACCCGCGCCGCGGGCGAAACCAGCCGGACACGGTCTGAGCCGCATCCTGAATGGCAGCGCCTACCGGTGCGAAGCCGAGGTGCGCCGCCGCGCCTACGTCGGTGAGAAGGTTAATGTTTCCCGAGAATAAATTATCGTAGTCAAAGCGCTCATAGGTCGGCGCAAACGCAGGATCGAAATATTGAATGCCGGCGGTGATTGCCTCTTCCCACGGGCGTTCCCACGGCTGATTGTCAGGGCGCTCCTGGTGACCGACCCCGTGAACCAGGAGAATTCTCATCCGATCACACCGTAAACGGTTTCTGGCTCTCGAACTGTTCGTTAGTCCGTCCGACCGTGAAAAGCTTCGGCGATTGTGTGGGCGGCATCAGTTTGACAATGGATTCATGAAACCCGCGATAATCGCCGTTAAACTTTCCGTTTTTCCAAACCGCAAGCAGCGTTTCGGTGAACAACCCGTTGCGGTCGCCGTCTGCGCTTGTTTGGTTGTCCTGACAGCCGGAGATTAAAACTGCGCTGGCATCCATTCTCGTGCGCCGAGTGGCGCTCCGTTGCTGGAGTTTGTCGTAGAACTTCTCGTGATCCATGTAAACGCGCAGCGCGACATCGCGCGGCATCATGCGCGGACGCACCGGCTTTAGACCGAGCGCAGAGAAGTGCGCCGCACGAAGTACCGTGCCGCTGTGGCAACTGTCCGACAGTACAAAGATCCGCACACCCCTAACGAATTGCTTCAGCGCAGCGTAAAGCTCGTCATCGATCAATTCGCCATCATACAAACACCATGTTTCATCGTAGCCATCCGGCTCAAAATCGTTCCCTGTATTCGGCACCTGGCCGCCGTGCCCCGAATAAGTTAGAAAGAAAATGTCGTTCCGTTTCAGTTTCCCCGCTGCGGCTTTGATGTCGGCCAGGATCCGGCTGCGTGTTGCCTTTTTCGTTAGGCGTTTAGTTACTTTGGTGAATCCCTGAGTTTTCGCCAACGACTGCATGTCGTTTGCGTCGAACTCGCAGGCAGTGAGTTGTCCATCCCATCCACTGTATTCTTTGGGATCGACGGCGTTGAGACCGATGTGGAGAGAGGCTCCAACTGGCATAAATGATCCTTTCGTTTTTTTGACGAGTTGCCGATTCTGAACCAGAACGAACCGCCTGTGCAAGACGATTGTAGCTCACGCACGCGAGTGTCTTTAATTCTGCTGAAATCGATGCTCACAAAAAGAGAGACAATCGTTTTCACGCAATTTTAACATTTATTTCATTGACGCGGAATCAGGGAGGCGTTTTCATCGAGGGCCCTATGCCCATTCGTCCGCTTGCGACGATCACGTTACGCGTTGCGAAATTTACCTTTGGCGCGGCCGCCGTTCTTACCGCCGCTTCCTTGTTCTCCCCTTCGACCGCGACCGCGGCAGATGAACCCACCTACCTGATGCCGACAGGACGTGGCGGAGGGCACACCGACGATGGCATTCAGCCCTATGATCCGAGTCCCGCCAGTCCCGGTTCGAATACCCGGCAGTTTTTGACGTATGGGGTCGATGCGGATGGCACCGCGGTGCCTTTGAAGACTCTGAGGATCACGAACAACACCACGGGCACAGTGTATCCGATCATGCGGGATCCCAACTCGAACGTCCTCGTGAGTGATCCCGGGGTGGGTTTGTATGACCCCTATGACCTGCCAAACAGGGAGTACCGCGGCTACATTGGCTACAAGAAGGGCACAAAATATTATTTCGGCCTGAAACGCAACGAAAGCATCCTCGTCAGCCTCCCTCTGGTCTTCTGGAATGGCGCCCGCATCGGTATTGGGACCGACGGCCAATTTCTGACGCCGAGCGGAGAGCCCACCGAGCCCAACCCGCTGAGATACGATCCAAACGGGCATCGCTCCATCACCAATGCCCAGACCAGCGGCGACACGATCCCAAATGGCGTGGTGATGTGGTATCGGGCCAACGTCCCCAAGGCTCCCAATGACGATACCGAGGATCAGCTCGCGGAGTGGACGATTCGCGACCACCTCTACCTGGTCAATCCGAAGATCACGACGAAAACCAACCGCGAAATTCCGGACAATCAGTTGGTTACGCTGATCAATTACGACGTCTCCAATGTCGACAATCTCTATCTGCCGCTGGCGATGGAAGCGACGGACGTCTGGGTGGTGCCCCAAAAAGCGGGGGAGGGACCGAACGCCAACCGGAATGGCTGGGGCCCAGGGTCGGATCCCGATATTTACGGTTGGACCGGAGCCATCAACACGATCAACTTCTTGCAGACCGCGATCGGGGAATTCACCAAGGACGACAACAAGCTACTAGGGGAGTATTTTGGCGGCAAAGGTTGGCCCTTTTATAACATCCCCAATCCCACCAACGACCCGGACGCGCCCATCAAGATCCCGTCCGGCGCCAACATCTTTCCGCAGAGCCCGATCAAGAACGTCCATTCCAGCTACGGCAACGCGCAGTGGCAGAATGACAAATACATGCTCTCGAGCGGCGGCACCGGACCGATCGAGGCCACCATCGGATGGGCGGGGGGCACTCCGGACGAACGGGGAAGCACGACCCTGCACCTCACCCGCGCCGAGCCCAACAAGATCGACTTTATTGCGAAGAACTACCTCGTTAAGGGCGTCCCGCCGGGCAGTCCCCCCACGCTACCCAATCCCATCGACAAGGGCACCACCGTCACGGACGTGGATAAAACGGCGGGGACGGTCACCTTGAGCAAGCCGTTGCTCCATCCGAGCACGGAGTGCTCCTTCACGTTCAAGCGGCCCGTCGATGACTACGCCTCCGAAGCCATGATCAAACTCTGGTACTCCTGGGCGCAATACTACCTGATGCACTGGAAGGACCAGACGCCAAGCGCTCCGACGGCCCGGACGCCGATCGCCGGATCCATCAAGAAGAATGATGTGACGCTGACTTTCAACGAAGCGCACCCCGAGTTGGTCCAGGGAATGGCAGTAACCGGCCCAGGTCTGGACGACGCCTTGACCGAGAAGGGTCGCCACCAGGGTGACGCTGTGATCCTGCAAATCGCCAGCGATAAAAAGTCAATCATCCTGAGCCAGGTGGTGAACACCCCTTCCACCAACGCGACATTCACCGTCCGGCCTCCGCAATCGCTGCTGTACACCCCCACCGCAAAAGGAGACCCGGGATATCCGTTGATCGGTGACAAATTCGAATTTTCCAACGAGCCGGCGTGGCAAAATCCCTACGAATTTTCCCAGCAAGTCTATTTGATTATGGCCTCGATGAACCAGATCGGCGAGCCGAACAACGACAGCGTGTCCAAATACATGCAGGACATTATCGGCGCCAACATGGGATTCATCTTCACCGAAGCCGCGAAGCAGTCGGACGACGGCAAAATGGTGACGTCGATGATCCGCGACATGATCAAGTCCGTGCTACGCGGAGTGAGCGATTTCACCAAATATCCGGATAAAATCGAAAACGATAAACACGTTGTTTGGTATCCGAATCCGTCACTCAAGCGCGGCAAACAGGACTTCAATGTCTTCAACCTTGATCCCTTCGTCTGGTTCGTCCATGTAAAGTTGGGCTTCTCGGGTTACGGGTTCTCCGTGGATGACGACACGGCCGATGTCGGCGCCGGCGGGGCGTCGCAACTTCAGCTCACCGTGAGCGAGACTGGCGGTCTGAACAATACGAAGCCATGGAGCATCCAGGCGCCCTATGGTCCGGTGAAAAACATCTCACTCCCGTATTCGGGTCCGGCGAGTTCGACCAACGGGGATACCCTTTATAACGAGATCAAGAGCGTCAGCGACACCACACCGATCAGGATCACCACGCCGTTCCAGCACAACCTCTCCGAAGGAGCCACCGTGCGGATCGACCAGGTCGGCGGCGACGCGGCCGCCAATGGTACCTTCAAGATCGGCAATGTCTCGCGGTTGACGTTCGCCCTGTTCGATGCCGCCACGGGCACGATTCCGGTTTCACCGACCGGCACCTACAGTGGCGGGGGCCGGTGGAGCTATCCGCTCCACCCCTACGTCGACTCCGGCGCCGACCTTAAGAAGGTTTTCTACCGGGTGACGGGGGACGATGCCTTGGGCACCTTCCAAGGTACACTCGTCTCCGTGAACGGCGTGGATGGTAACAAAACCACTGGGAAGCCGTTTCGGGTCTGGCAACGGGGCCTGCTGGATAAAGGACGCCTCCTCCTCGACGCCGATCTGACCGATGCGGATGGCAACCCTCTGGCCGCCGGCGCTTACAACTTCACTTTCTTCGGAATAGCCGAGACGGGCGCTCCTCTGGGCAGTGCTCAGCCCACGCCGTACATCACGCTCCTCAGGCCGAACGGCGGAGACTCGTGGACGATCGGGCAGTACCAAAACATCCACTGGAGCCGACAAAACCCCAGCGGCAACACCGTCGACATTGATTACAGCACCGACAACGGCACAACGTGGATAAGAGTGGCAACCCAAGCACCGGACACCGGATGGTATTTCTGGACCGTGCCCGGCCCTGCCACGACGACGGCGAAGGTGCGAATACGCGACCATGAAACTCCGTCGATGACAGATACGAGCGAGGCTGTCTTCAGGATAGTTTCACCATAGCCGCGGCTACATTGTCTTCAGGCGCGGCTAATGTTCGCCGCAGACCACCGACGACATGACAACTACCGCAATGAACCGTATCGCGAGCCTCTTCATCGGTGAACGGCCACCGGACGATAATTTTCGCGATGACTTGTCCATTTCCATTTGCGCAAAATGAAATCTCACAGCTATCTTGCGATCCGTGTTCAGCTTGACCATGCTCGGCAGCGGGAGCGCGGGAAACAGTGCCCTGGTTGCCACCGACCATTGCAAGATTCTCGTTGATGGCGGTCTCAGCGCGCGGCAAGTCGTTTTGCGCCTGGAGCAATGCTCCGTCACGCCGGAGCAGCTCGACGGCGTTGTGCTGACGCACGAACACACCGATCACATCTGCGGTCTAGAAGTTCTCTGCCACAAATTCCATTTGCCCATTTATTGCAACCGGCTCACGGCCGAGGCGCTGCGGTCTAATGGTTTCTCGGAGCGATGTCGCAACTGGCGTGTATTTGCGACCGGCGCTGACTTTTCAATCTGCGATATGACAGTGCAAACGTTTCCCGTACCGCACGACGCAGTTGATCCGATCGGGTTTGTGTTTCACGCCGGTTCAGGGAGCCTCGGGTTTATTACCGACCTCGGTTACGTCACCAAGCTGATCACTGAACGGTTGCGAGAAGTGCAAACGCTCGTGGTCGAGACTAACCACGACGAAAAACTTTTGCAGAATGACACGCACCGGCCGTGGCCGGTGAAACAACGGATCCAGTCGCGACACGGACATCTGTCGAACTCGGCGGCGGCAACCGTGATTGAAGAATTGCTACCCGGAAAAATTGAGCGGGTTGTGCTCGGGCATCTTAGCCGCGATTGCAACACCCCGACACTGGCTTTAGACACGGTGCGCGCATCGCTCCACAAGTGCGGCAGGAACGACGTCGAAACCTTTTGCGCGACGCAACTCGAAATCAGTCCCCGATTTCGGATTGGCGAGACCGAGCCCGGCGCGTTTCAATCCACTTTCGAAAACGCTTTCTTCCAAAACGGACCGTAGCGGCTTTCCTGGTGCCATGCGGCCGCCGCCAAGCGGACGACTGCCGCGGCATTTGGCAGTGCGGGGTGACACTTGCGACCGCGCCCGCTTCGTGTGATCACCAAGTATGTACGCAGTTGAGCTGGACCGGTCGAAACGCCTGTTGGTGATCAGCGCTACGCAAAAAGTCACGGCTCAGGAAGCAAACATGGTTGCGCATCGGATCCGTGAGTTGTTGCAGGATATCGAGCCCGGTTTTCATGTTCTGGCGGATTTCCGCTGGCTAGAGTCAATGGATTCTGCAGCGGCTGGGCACATAGCCAGGATCATGGACGTCCTCGCAGAGAAAAACGTCGCCTCCGTGACGCGGGTGATGCCCGATCCGCACAAGGACATTGGTCTCAATATCCTATCGCTATTCCATTATGGCGCGAACGTAAAGATCGCGACCTTCGAAACCCTGGCTGATGCGGTGCGGGATATCGCAACGAAAGTAGATTCTCTTCCGGCTTAATGCCGCTCGCCGCCGAGCTTGTCTCCTTCCTTCATCGCTTCGGCTTCGGTCATGTATTTGCCTTTTTTGGTGGTCCCGTAGAAACGCGAGCCTTCCTTATGGTAAACATGCGATTCGGTGTTAACCCAAACCAGCCCATGGCCTCCGCCGGGCGCCGGCGCCTTGGCGGCTGCCTTAGCGGTCGTGCCTTTCGCTGGAGCTGGAGCCGCAGCTGCAGCTGCAGGACTGGCTGCGGCCGTAGAATTCTTCGGTTTGAACATATCACCCAAGTTGAATTTTGGTGACGCTGACGGCGAAGGACTTGCCGCTGCTACAGCAGCGGCTTTTGCCTGGGCGCGTTTACTCTTGGGGGATGCTGCAGGCGACGCCGCTGGACTTGCTGCTGTTGCAGCGGTGGCTTGTTTGCGAGCTCGCTTCGCTTTGGGCGAAGCCGCGGGTGAAGCGGCCGCTGAAGGGGATGCCGCGGTGTCAGCCGTCGAGGCTGTGGACGCGGCCTTTTTGTGTGTCCCATGTTTCGTTGGTTCTGGCTCTTGTGATGCCCCCGGACTGGGCGGCGAGGGATCTTGCGCAGTACAAACTCCGGCGAATCCGATTACAAAAAGCAGAGCAAGAATTTTCGTGGTCATACCGGGGAGCATAAGAAAGTTGGAACAAAATGGTCAATCCAATTCGAATACACGGAGCGGCGTCTTTAACCTTGTGGAGCAGGCTCAGCGCTGACCACGATTTTAGCAACGCCGCTTGAGCGCCCTGCCTGCCTGCGCTACGCTTTTCCGGGATGTTCGACCTGACTCTGGGATGCCTCAAATGGGCTGCGGTTGGCTTTGTCGTCGCCTTTGCCCTGATGAAATTGTTCGAGGCCAGTCATATCCACGACGACATTCCCAAGCCGGCATTCAAAATACGGCAAACCAAGCGTGTCACGCTCGTGTTGTCGACGTTCGCAGCAATGCTTTCAGCTTTAGTGTGGCTGCTCGTGCAGAAATTGGATTGAGCGGCGCTTGGAATGGTGGATCGGCTTGTCCCAAAGCCGATGACATGGACCAAGCAATCGCGTTGGGGACAATGCGATCCACCTCCAAGGTGACCGGCGAAGACAGCGTCAGCCCAAATAAAATCCGCCGTTCACGTTGATCACCTGTCCGGTGATGTAACTTGCCATTGGCGACGCCAAGAAAAGCGCCGCATCGACAATCTCGTGAGCTTCGCCCAGCCGGCCGAGCGGAATCTGTTTAATGAAGTTCTGCGTCACTTCGTCCGACATACCTTTGCTCATTCCGACGTCGATGAATCCAGGCGCAATGGCGTTTACAGTTATGTTTTGCCTCGCAAGCTCGCGGGCTGAAACTTTGGTAAGCGCAATAATTCCGGCCTTACTCGACGAATAATTCGCCTGGCCGAAGAGTCCCATCTGTCCGCTTACGGACGACATGTTGATCACTCGTCCACCGCTTTGCAAAATCGGTACCGCTTTTTGGATGACGTTGAATGTGCCGCTCAGATTCACGCGCACGATGCTCTCGAACTCTTCGAGCGACATTTTCTTGATCGTCCGGTCGCGAATGATCCCGGAATTGTTGATCAGAATGTCGAGCCCACCATGTCGATCCTGGATTTGCTTCATCATAGCGTCGACTTGCTCCGGTTTCGTCACGTCGGCATCGATCAACAACGGTTCCTTCAATTCATTCGCAACCGCCTCGGCGTCCGCTTTGTTCTGTCCTTGCGGGTCGCTGAAATAATTGACCACGCATTTCGCGCCGCGCGCACCGAAGGCCTTAATCATTTCCGCGCCGATGCCGCGCGAGCTTCCGGTGACGAGAGCGACTTTTCCTGTGAAATCAATTCGGTCGTCCATTTACGATTCGAGCGCCTGTTTTTTTGAACCGCGACTAACAATGAGCGAGATCGGCAGCCCGATCAAAAACATGTGCACGAGAACGGCAGTCACGTCCCGAGACAACGAAGGGTGCGCATTTGGAAAGACGAGACGAATCACGATCCAATACATAAAAAGGTAAACCGCGATTCCGTAAAGCAAACCCGCGACGATCGGCTGTTGCGTTAAAAATTCGATTTTCCGACTGGCGGCGTAAAACACGGTCGCGGCCACGAGCGCGATAAAAAAATGAATCACTAAACCCAATCCAGCCGTGCCAAGGCCGCCCTCAAACGAGCGCGGACCGAGAAGACCGCTGGTAATTCCTTGCAACATCCGAATCGATCCGGTGCCTTTGATTCCCGCGATCACAAACGCGGACGTGATATCCAAAATTCCAGCGATTAACCACGCCACGAGGATGGTGCGGAGTGGCTGAGAGCGTTTCATGGAATCCCGCTAGTAGGCTAGAATGCCGTTGCCCGTCAAACGATAACCGTTAGACTTTTCGTCCCTCATGGCTGCACCAATCCGAGTTTTAACCGCGGTCCCGATTTGTGATGGGCACGACAGCGCGATCAACACGATCAACCTGGAGTTCATCCGCCACGGGATCGAAGTGATTTATCTCGGCTACCACCGCTCGGTGACCGACATCGTGCGTGCCGCCATCCAGGAAGACGTACGGGCGATTGGAATTTCGAGTTATAACGGCGGACACGTCGAATTTTTCGCAGCCGTGGTCGATCTTTTGCGAAAAAAAGGTGCGGACGATATCAAGGTCTTCGGGGGTGGCGGCGGCACCATCACGCGTGACGATGCCGCAAAGATGAGGCGGAAAGGCGTAGACGAAATTTTCTTCGCCGGTACGTCGCTCGACGACATGGTGAAATTTGTTCATCGGCGTTACGGCAAACCCCGAAGCAAACGGCCGCGACCGAAATCATTCGATCAGGAACTCGCGCATAAGTTGACTCAAATCGAAGACGCAGCCGGAGGCCGGAAGAAGATTCGGAATTCGAAGTTCAAAATTCAAAATTCCCGGCAAAACCGTGTCATTGGTTTCACTGGACCGGGCGGCGCAGGTAAAACGACGTTGATCGACGAGCTTGTCCTGAGGTTTCTGCATCGCGATCCAAAGGGACGGATAGCGATTTTGTCGCATGACCCCAGCGTAGTCGGCGAAGGCGCGTTGCTGGGCGATCGGGCGACGATGATCAATTCGCAGGACGATCGCGTGTTCATGCGCAGTATGGCCACGCGCGGACAAGCAGGCGGACTTTCGCCTGCGACGCACGATTGCCTCGCCTTGCTGGCGCAGTCCAATTTCGATTACGTCATTATCGAGACAGTTGGCACTGGCCAGGAAGCGATGCCATTTCAGAAAAATGGAATTGTTGATTCGACGGCGCTGGTGATGAATCCCGACTACGGCAGCCGGTTGCAACTGCAAAAGATTGTGATGCTCGATCTGGCAGACATCGTGGTGGTCAACAAAAGCGATCTCCAGCGCGCGCGTACAGCGCACACGGAAATCGAGCAGCGTCTTGAACAAAACCGGCGAGACCAGCAACTGGTCGATACCGTTGCAAAACGGCATCGCGACTCTGGCGTGGACCAGTTGTTTGAGTTAATCTCAAATCGATCTGTAGCGGCGGTCTCCGACCGCAAGACAAAACGGCGACGGCGCTGATAGAGCGCCGCTACAGCAGGAGGAGAACGTTATGAGCAAGCTCGGACAAGTCGTCGAATCGGTCGAAAATTATAACAAATTCGTTCTCGACCAGGTGAAGCGGGCGCGCACCGATCAAAAATTCGGGCGCGATCTGCTTGGACGTTGGAACGATACAAAAGCGAAAATCCCGTTTACGCGCACACCGACCGGAGTGCCGCTGCCGCGTCTGGCGTTACCTGAGATCGATGAGCCGGGGGAAATCGCCCGTTTCATCTTCGGCGAAGGGTTGCCAGGCGAGTTTCCTTACCTCAACGGCGCGTATCGCGAGATGTATCTCGAGCCGATCCGCGATATTGAGAGTTTTGAGAAGAACGGGGAAAAGACAGGCAAGAAGATTCCGCAACCTGAAGAGCCTACGCGCCTGTTCTCAGGATTGATGCTGGCTGAAGACACGAACGAGCGGTTCCACTATCTAACGCGTCACCAGCGAACACATCGGCTTAGCACTGCATTCGATGGGCCGACACTTTACGGGCTAGATAGCGACGCCGACGGTGTTTTCGGGAAGATCGGCGAGGGCGGCGTGGCGATCGATACGGTCGAAGACATGGTGCGGCTTTACGATGGATTTGATCTCGGATCGCCGAATTTTTCCGCCTCAATGACCATCAGCGGTCCTGCGCCGATGATCATGGCCATGTATATCGCCGCTGCCAAACGGCGATTTGGTCCCAAGGTCGTTCCGAAATTACGCGGCACAGTTCAGGCCGATATTTTCAAGGAAGTCCAGGCGCAGAACGAAACCATTTTTCCGATCGAGCCGTCGCTGCGGTTTCTGACCGACATGGTGGAATTCACTACGCACGAAATGCCGCGCTGGTATCCGATCTCGATCAGCGGGTATCACATCGGCGAGGCCGGCTCGACACCGGTGCAACAGGCTGCTTACACGCTATCGAACGGCTTTGCTTACGCGGAAATGTTCGCTGCGCGCGGAATCCCAGTCGATCAATTCGGGCCCCGCCTTTCGTTCTTTCTCGATTGCGGACTCGACGCGGAGTACATCGCGCTCTCCCGCGTGTCGCGCCGCATCTGGGCAATCGGAATGCGCGACGTGTTCAAGGCAGGTCCGAGAGGGCAATTGTTCAAATTGCACACGCAAACCAGCGGCCGCTCGTTAATCGCCGCCGAATTCAAAAACAATCTCACCCGAACCGCCACGGAACTGATTCTGTCCTACATGAACGCCACGAACTCGTGTCATTCCAACAGCGCGGACGAACCGTTCACCACGCCTAGCGAAGAATGGATCCGCCTCGCCGCGCATGGACAGGCGATCTTGCTGGAGGAGTCCGGCATTTTCAAACACACCATGAACATGCTAAGCGGTTCGCCTGGCATGAAAGCGGTCGAGCGCGCAGTAGAAGCGGCGATCCTGCAAGAGTTCCGCGAGATCGAACGACTCGGGGGCGTGCTCCCCGCGGTGGAAGAACGGTATCAACGGAGCCAGATCCAAAACGCAGCGCATAAGTACGAACAGCAAATCTACGACGGAAGGCGCCCAATCATCGGATTAAACAAGTACCGCGACGGCGACGACGACGCACCGGAGGTAACGCTCGCGCGTACGCCGCGCGCCAAACAGCAGTTGCAAGTCGATCGGCTTCGCAAATTCAAAAAGAAAAATGCCGAGAAGGCGAAACGTGCATTGGACGAGCTCGCCGCAGTCGCCGAGCACGGCAAGAACGTTTTCCCCGCGCTACTTGAAGCAGCCGAAGTGTGTTCGTTAGGCCAGATCACCGGCCGTCTGCAGGAAGTGGTCGGCCGTTTTCGGCCGATGGTGTAGCCCATCGTAGCACAGCCATCTTGACTGTGGGGCTGGCACGCGTCTCAGCTGCGGGATCGTTCATAATACCTTCATTTCCGAGAAGCGTGCCGGACACGCGGGCTTCGAAATTTTTAATGAGGACGAATGCCTGGAAAAGCATACATCGGCACCAGTGGATGGAATTACAAGAAATGGCGCGAGCATTTCTATGATGATACCCCGCAGAAACAATGGCTTGGATTTTGCGCGGAACGCTTCACCTCAATCGAAGTAAACAGCACGTTTTACCGCCTGCAGCCGCAAAGCACGTTTCAAAAATGGCGGGACGAAACGCCGGAGGGATTTCCATTTGTCATCAAAGGGCATCGCTACGTCACCCACAACAAAAAGCTGATCGACGTCGAAGAGCCGGTAATTCGTTGCCGCGACGCCGCATCACCGATGGGCAAGCGATTGGCTGCTGTGGTGTGGCAGCTTCCGGCATTTTTGAAAAAGAAGGTCGAGCGATTGGAGAAATTTTTAAGAACGTTGCGGCATTGGGAAACCACCCGGCATGCTATCGAGTTTCGTCATAAAACATGGTTCGATGACGAGGTCGCCGATTGCCTGACAAAAAACGGCGTCGCGATCTGTATGTCCGACGCGCCGGATTGGCCGATGTGGGATCGAGTCACGACAGACCTCGTTTACATCCGTTTACACGGGCACACCCGCAAATACGCATCGAGCTATAGCAAACCGGCTCTCAAAAAATGGGCAACGCGCGCGAAGTGTTGGTTACAAGAAAACCGCGACGTGCACGTTTACTTCGACAACGACGCAGAAGGCGCGGCGCCGAAGAATGCACTGACACTGCTGGAAATGTTGCGCTGACAAGGGTCGGGCATAAGAAGGCGACTCTCTCTAATTAACACTGGTCTTTAAAGCGGTCTTTAACCAGAGCTCGAAGGCTCAGCCTCTGGCAATGCGCGCAAAACCATGAAGTGCGACCGCCAATCGTTGCTGATTTCAATGCGCGACCGCAGCGCGGACATCTTCCGGCTTTCCCACGATGCGTAAGCAGCCAGGATTTCGGCAAACGATCAAAATCGGTTTTCAACGCAATCGCTCTCTCCAGAACGTAGCGCGTTGCACGAAACAACCGCCTCAGATCATCGCCGCTCAATCTGGTCGCTTCCGCAGCCGGGTGCATGCGTGCCCGGAAAAGAATTTCATCTGCGTAAAGGTTGCCGATTCCCGCGATCAACCGCTGGTTCAACAAGATCGCTTTCACCGCGCCGCGGTGTTTTCTAATAATTGCCGCGAACTGCGAGAAGTTAACGTCCAGCGCGTCCGGCCCGAGATGGCGTGATCGCAAAAATTTATCGACGCCTTTTATCAACTCTATCTCGCCAAACTTTCGTTGATCGTCGAACGCCAGGCGATTGTTTCTGGCGAAATGAAAAATCACTCGCGCAGTTTTCGGCGCTATTCGTTCGTGTTTGAGGTACTCAAGTGAACCGGTCATACCGAAATGCAGTCGCAACCAGATCTCAGCCCCCGCGCGCACAAATAAATGTTTGCCATGCCGATGACTGTTTTCGAAGCGACGCCCTTTCAGTCGATGTGCCAACTGACGCCCCGAAATATTTTGCAAAACATACGCATCTCGCACTTCGACAGCGGTGATCCGTTGGTGCAGTGACGTGGTGTCCAGATATCGTTTGAACGTTTCGACTTCGGGCAACTCTGGCATCGCGCTTACGTTTGCACTAGTTCAGACGATGTCCCGCAAGCAGCTCGACAAGTTTCTGCAGCGATTGAAAGCACCGCCTTCCGGCGCTGTGTTCAATCCGTGGTGGGAAATCGATCAAGCAAACGATATCGGTCCACACGCCCCAGCGATTCGCAGAAAGCAGTTAACCGTCTATTTTCGCGAACGGCTCGGCAACGCACGGGTGGCGATAGTGGGCGAAGCGCTTGGTTACCGCGGCGGTCATTTCAGCGGGATCCCGATGACCTCCGAACGCATCCTGCTCGGACAACATGCAGACATTGTAGCGGCGCTATCTCAGCGCCGAAGTCGGGGTGCCTGTTCCAGTTCCGGCGGTCAGAGGGCGCCGCTACAGATTATTTCAAGCATCAAGCCACGCCGCACGAGCAAAGCGGAGATCTGTCCGAATGGTTTCTCGGAACCGACGGCGACGATTGTCTGGGGCGCGCTGCTGAAGATCGGCGCGCTGCCGGACGAGTTCGTCTTGTGGAATGCGTTTCCATGGCATTCGTTCGATCCGCGCCGCGGGCTGTTAAGCAATCGTATGCCTAACCAATCGGAGCAAGTTTCAGGTCGCCGTATCCTGAAGGACTTCCTCGAATTATTTCCTTGCGAGCAAATCGTCGCACTGGGAAAAATCGCAGGCGCGCAGCTCGAGCAACTTGGTGTTAACGCGCGTTGCGTTCGCCACCCAGCATCCGGTGGCGCAAAACTTTTTCGCCAGCAAATCGCGAAGATCGTCCGCTGATCCTGCGACGAACTACGGCTTTGGTGGTTCGCTTTTTTTGATCAATGCCGTCAACAGGTCGATCGGAAGGGGGAAAAAGGTCGTGGTATTATGTTCGCTGGAAATTTCGCGCATCGTTTGCAGGAAGCGCAGTTGCAGCGCGATCGGTTCCTTGCTCATCATCGCCGCGGCCTGCACCATTTTTTCCGCAGCTTGAAATTCGCCCTCGGCATTGACGATCTTAGCACGCCGCTCGCGCTCGGCTTCGGCTTGCTTGGCCATGGCGCGCTTCATCGTGTCGGGCAGCGCAACGTCCTTAACCTCGACGGCCGTAACTTTGACGCCCCATGGTTCGGTTTGCCGGTCGATGATCTCCTGCAACTTCAGGTTGATCGATTCGCGTTGCGAAAGCAGGTCATCCAAGGGGGCCTGGCCGAGCACGCTTCGCAGCGTCGTCTGCGACATCAGCGAGGTGGCTTTGAGAAAGTTCTCCACTTTCACGACGGCGGCCTGCGGATCGACCACGCGGAAATAAACAACCGCGTCGACCGTCACCGGCACGTTGTCTCGCGTCATCACCTCCTGCTTCTCGACGCTGATGGTGACGACGCGCAAATCCATTCGCACCATCCGGTCGACGATGGGAATGAGAAAAATCACGCCGGGACCTTTCGCGCCAAGTAATTTCCCGAGGCGGAAAATAACGCCTCGCTCGTATTCGCGCAGGATCCGGATCGCCTGCGGAAGGATGATTACGGCGAGAACGATGATGGGCACGGTCCAGCCGATCAGTCGCGGAAACGCTTCGAGTAATTGCATGGCTGTCTCCTTCAGTTCAACAGTTCGTACCAATTATTTCGCCGTCGCGGTTCGTAGCCTGCGCCCTGGATGAGCGATTCGATTTGCGCTGCATCCAGTCGAAAAGTCGTGCCAGCGCTGCTGACTACATTTTCTTCCATCATTACCGAACCAAAATCGTTCGCGCCGTATCGAAGAGCGATCTGGCCGATGTTCGGACCTTGCGTGACCCACGAGCTTTGGATGTTTTCAATGTTGTCCAGGAAAATCCGTGCGAGCGCCTGCATTCGCAGATACTCGGACACGCCAGTCGGTTGTTTAACTTTCAGCACCGTGTGCTGCGGCTGAAAGGTCCAGCAAATGAACGCAGTGAACCCACCGCTGCGATCCTGTTGATCGCGAATCCGCTGCAGATGTTCGACGCGATCTTCGATGGTTTCGACGTGGCCGAACATCATGGTGGCGCTCGATTTCAATCCGAGCTCATGTGCCACCTGCATTACCTCGAGCCATTGGTCACTGTTGATTTTCAAAGGCGCAATCCTCTTGCGTACGCGGTCGACGAGGATTTCGCCGCCACCACCCGGGATTGACCCAAGCCCGGACGTTTTAAATTGCGAAATCACTTCTCGCAGCGGCATCCGGAATGTCTCCGCGAAATGCTGAAACTCCGGCGGACTGAACCCGTGAATATTGATGTGCGGATATTTTTCGCGGATGTGCTGCAAAAGATCGATGTACCATTTGAACGACAATTTTGGATGATGCCCGCCTTGCATCAGGATTTGAACTCCACCCGCAGCAGTAAGTTCGTCCAGTTTTTGATCAAGTTCCTCGAAGCTCAGCACGTAATGATCTTCGTCGCGTTCGGTCCGGTAAAACGCGCAGAACTTGCAGTAAACATTGCAAACATTCGTGTAATTGATGTTGCGATCGACGATATAAGTGACGATTTCGCGGCCGCGACCGCCGTAGCTCTTTGCTTTTGCCAGATCGCGCCGCGCATTCGCCAGCGCCGCCAATTCTTCCAACGGCGACTGGTACAACTCCAGCGCCTCATCGCGAGGAAATCCGCGCGCCCGCCAGAATTTTCTCCGTCAGCGCATCTCGGTTAAGTGAAACCATCGCGAATAAATCTTAGATGCTGCTGCGGATTTGGCACGCACCAACTGTAGGGCCTTTGTGTAAAACGCCAGCCATCGGCGTCTCACGGAGCCGCCCTACGATTCGAGGCTCCTTGTATTTTTCGTTCCCATTAGCACCATCAGAGTGTGGCAGAACGGGTAGCAATAGTCGGCGCGGGCGTGTCGGGCTTGACGTGCGGCATAGTGTTTGCCGAGCAGGGTCATCGCACGGTGATCTTCGCGAAGGACACCGGGCAGCAGACAACCTCGAGCGTAGCTGCGGCGGTTTGGTTTCCCTACCATGTCGAACCAGCGGAGAGAGTTATCCCATTGGCGCTCGAGACCTATCAAGTTCTCGTCGATCTGGCTCGTTTTCCAGAGACCGGTGTCTCGGTCATCGAATCGCGCCAGTTCTTGCGCACCGGCGAAATTGAAATTCCAGATTGGGCCATTCCGCTGGGCGCTTCTGTCATCCCGAGCGTGGTCAAGGATGGAGTGGCTGAGGAAACCACGACATGGGCGGGAAGGCCGGAGGGTGAGCGAACGGGGCGTGAGCGAATCAAATCTCTTGAGTCATTCAAAAGTGGTTTCTCTCTCCAGGTCCCGCTCACGGACACCACTATCTATCTCGATTACCTCGCCGGGCGTTTTCGCAAAGCTAACGGCGAAATCAAAGCGAATGTCTGTTTCGAAAACCTCGAAGACGTCGACAGACAATTCGATCTCGTGATCAATTGCGCAGGGATCGGCGCGCGCGACCTTGTGCAGGACGCCGATCTCGAGCCGCATCGCGGCCAGGTCGCAATCGTCCCGAAGATCAAGGGTCTTTCCTGCGCGATCGTCTGCGATGACGAGCCGCTGATGTACGCAATCCCACGTGCGAACGATTGCGTTTTTGGTGGAACGAATGAACTCAGCGCCAATCTTGCGGCTGATCCCGCAACGACAGAGCGAATTGTCACGGAATGCAGCCGAGTGCTTAATGTCGAGAAACCGAACGTCCTCGCCGAGCGTGTAGGTCTGCGCCCGTTCCGAAAATCAGGCGTCCGGGTCGAGCGCGGCCAATTGCGCGACGGCCGTACCGTTATTCACAACTACGGCCATGGCGGCGCGGGTTTCACCCTATCCTGGGGCTGCGCACGTGAAGTTCTACAAGCGGCCACTTCGTAGCGATCATCGGTGCGCGGTAGAGGACGTCTTCAGGCGCTCTTGTTCTTTTCATCCCAGATCATCGGCTCCCACAACTCCACCTTGTTCCCTTCCGGATCCATGATCCACGCGAACTTGCCATTCTCATGGGATTCGGGACCACCAACGATTTCGACTCCGCCTGCGCGGAGCTGCGCGATCATCTCGTCGAGATTATCGACTCGGTAGTTGATCATGAAAGATGAGTCGCTAGGACTGAACCAGTCGCTTTCTTTTTCAGCGACGTGCCAGACTGTGAGACCGTTGTCCTCCGCCTTGTCATCCGGCCATTTCAGAATCGCGCCGCCAAAGCTCTCTATTGGAATGCCTAGATGCTTTTGGTACCAAGCTGCGAGCGCAGTGTTGTCGTTTCTGCTCTTAAAGAAAACACCGCCGATTCCGGTAATCCTCGCCATCGTTGTCTCCCGCCGGCCTTTAGCTGCTCAATGAAAATAAACGAAAATTTCGTTTACTGCGGGGCGACTACGTCAGCTCAATGCACTGAAACGAGCTGACGACATCGTCGGGGCCTTTTTCGGAAAAGAAGCTTTCGTAATAGCCGGGACCAAAGTCCCAATGCGGGCCCTTGTAATAATCGTCACGGAAAAATCGCCACACGCCGCTTACCACGATGACGCAGCTCATCCGGTCGTTCCAGTAATCACCGACGTAAAGGAAACTCAGATTCGTGCGGGCGTAGGAACCTTTGAAGCCGACATGATCGTAAAGTACCACTTCGGGCAGGCGGGTAATTTCTTTCGCCGGCTCGACAATGACTTTGCCAGCGCCGGAAGAGTGGTAGCTCAACGGGCCGAGGCTCCATTTCATGTCGATGACGCACCCGTTATCGGGCGACAATTCAATTTTAGATAATCGTGGCATAAGCGTGCAGGGCGATAGTTTCCGTTAATTTGATCAGATCAATTCTGCTCTGTCGAGCAAAGAGATTACGGCGCCAAAAGGTTATAGCGTCCGCTGTCCTTAGCGGAGTTGATACGGTATGCGACGAGAGAACTGCGCTGAGAAGAACGCACACGACAGCGCTTGGACCTCAAATTCGCATCACTGACCTTTTGCCCACCCGATCACGCCACAAGCGATGCGTGCGCCTGAATCGCCGGAAGGTTGCGTCTTCAGATCGTCGGGTTTCGCGTGCACCACGACCGAGCGACCAATTGCCGATTTCGCATCGTCCGTGAGAGAAATCTGATGGTCCACATAATCCAGTTTCGCGTTGCCGGACGCATCCGCTTCGATGTTGCCCATGTCGCCCTCGTGTCGCGCGGTGGTATCAGGTCCGGCATGAGGTTGATTGGTAGGATTGAAATGCGCGCCTGCGGAACTGGCGTCGGCTGCGCTGCAATCGCCAAATTCATGGATATGAAAGCCGTGTTTACCAGGCGTCAGGCCCGCGATCTCTGCGTGAATCTTCACGCCATCAGCAGCCGCCGTGAACGTAACCGTGCCGCTGACTTTATTGCCTGCGGTAGGATGCAGCACCGAGATCCCTTTTGATGATGCCGCGGCACTAGTCGCGGATGTTTGCGCCAGCGCGATTAGCCCTGCGAAAGATGCAAGCGCCAGCCCGATGAAGAAAGCTTTGAATAAGTTCATGTTAACACTTGTATTTCGCACGAGTCGGGACGTCCAGCCGCATCGTTGTTCGCTTAAGAACGGCGTGGACTCGCCGGGCGAGCAAGCCGCATGACCCGCCCCGCCTTCAGGCGCGATCTTTCAACTGCGTAGCGCCGGATGTGCGTGCGCAGTGGACACAGCAGAAGATTTTTCCGTCCGCTTCCACACCGTGGCCGATGATACGGCAGTTGCAGTGCGGGCAAACAGGCGCCAGCGCGTGGATTGCGCATTCGAAGCTGTCGAAAATGTGACGCTCTCCGCGCACAACGACTTCAAACGCCTTGTCATAATCATTCCCGCAAACTTCGCATTTAGCCATACACAATTCGTTCGCGCGCGAAGAGGCGAATGGCGGTGTTTATTTACCGTCGCGAATGAGATTCGTAGCCAGTTGACCGCGTGGGATTATGGCGCCGTCTACAGATTTGCTCCGGGAAATTCTTCTCGTCTTAAACGAGGCAGAAAGTTATCACTGGTCGCCACCACTGCGAGTAGGAGCAGTTGTTCATGCAAACACCAGACGCCACCGGGGCAGCTGCCCCCTCGATCGCTGAAACGCTGGCGAAGCTCGGAGCCGATGACAAGACAGGGTTAGCTGACGCCGAAGTCCAGGTGCGCTTGAAGAAGTACGGTCCAAACGCACTAGTTGAGAAACAGAAAAACGCATTCGCGGCCTTGCTCGCATATTTTTGGGGGCCGATGCCGTGGATGATTGAGGCCGCAGCGTTAATGGCGTTTATCATTGGCGACTGGGGCGATTTTGCGATTATCACCTCACTGCTGTTGTTCAATGCGCTACTGGGGTTCTGGGAGGAACACGAAGCTTCCAATGCGCTGGACGCGTTGAAGGGTTCGCTCGCTCTAAAAGCACGCGCGTTGCGCAACGGAAGTTGGCAACAGATCGACGCTCGAACACTGGTGCCGGGAGACATAGTACGATTGTATCTCGGCGACGTTGTTCCCGCCGATTGCACGCTCATTGCAGGCGATTACATCAGCATCGATCAATCTGCGCTAACGGGAGAATCGCTACCGGTCAGCAAGAAATCTGGCGAGGGCGCATACTCGGGGTCGGTCGTTAAACAGGGGGAAATGACGGCCGTCGTTACTGGCACCGGTGCGAACACGTTCTTTGGACGCACGGCGAAACTGGTGGCGGGCGCAGGAAGTGTTTCGCATTTCCAGCGAGCCGTGATGCGGATCGGCAATTTCCTGATCATTCTCGCGCTGGTGCTGGTGGTGATTTTGGTCGCCGCTCGTCTTTTCGACATGCGCGGCCACTACGATCGAGCTGTCCTGTTGAGGTTGGCCGAAATGGTTCTGATTCTTTTGGTGGCATCAGTGCCCGTAGCCATGCCCGCCGTGCTCTCGGTGACCATGGCCCTTGGCGCGCGAATGCTGGCAAAACGCAAGGCGATCGTATCGCGACTCGAAGCGATCGAGGAACTGGCAGGTGTTGATGTGCTCTGTTCAGATAAGACCGGCACATTAACGGAGAACAAACTTACCCTGGGCGAAGCACAACCGCAGCCTGGTACCGACGCCGACCGGTTGATTTTAATGGCGTCGCTCGCTTCGCGCGCAGCCGATAACGATCCGATTGACCTCGCGATATTGGCCGGGCTTAAAGACCAATCGGTTCTTAAGACCTATCATCAGGAAGCGTACATTCCATTCGACCCTGTCCACAAACGCACCGAAGCAACAATCAAGGATTCGTCTGGCGCAGTCTTTCGCGTCAGCAAAGGCGCACCGCAAGTCATTCTCAGCCTGACGAAACTTGCAGGCGCCGATTTGGACGAAGCGCAGAAAACGGTGAAGGATCTTGCGGGTCGTGGTTACCGCACCATTGGTGTGGCGCTCGTACGCGGCGGTGATGATTGGGTTTTCCTTGGAATTCTGCCGCTGCTCGATCCGCCGCGCCCCGATTCGAAAAGCACTATCGCCCGGGCTCGCGATTACGGGGTGAAAGTCAAAATGGTCACCGGCGATAACGTCGCGATCGCACGGCAAATCGCAGCGCAGCTGGGTATGGGCACAAACATCCAGCCGGCAACGGAACTTTTCCCCGGCGACGTGACGAAAGGCCAAATCCCGCTGGATGCGGCGGAGAAGATCGACGACGCCGATGGCTTCGCTGAGGTTTTTCCTGAGCACAAATATGCGATCGTTAAGATCCTCCAGCAGAACGGTCACATTGTCGGTATGACTGGCGACGGCGTGAACGACGCACCCGCGCTCAAGCAAGCAGATGTCGGTATCGCCGTTTCCGGAGCGACCGAAGCGGCGCGTGCAGCAGCGGCATTGGTCCTGACGGCACCCGGATTATCCGTGATCATCGACGGGATCGCGGAAGCCAGGCGCATCTTCGAACGAATGACGAGCTACGTGCTGTATCGAATCGCCATGACCATAGCCATCATGGTGTTTGTGGTGCTGGCATCGATCTTCTATCAATTTTTCCCTCTCACAGCGATCATGTTGATCGCGCTCGCGCTTCTGGACGACGTGCCGATCATGACGATTGCGTTCGACAACGCCACCGTGCCGCCTCAACCGGTAAGATGGGAATTGGAAAAAGTGCTGGTGATCTCCTCGGTGCTTGGACTCCTCGGTGTGATTGAAAGCTTCGGTTTACTTTATTTCGGCGACTCGGTTCGTCACCTGCAGCAACCGCAGTTACAAACAATGATGTTCCTGCAACTCGTCGCCGGAGGTCACCTCATGTTGTTTGTGACGCGAACACGGGGTCCCTTTTGGAAGCCACCATATCCCAGTTCACGTCTCTTTTTTGCCATCGTCGCGACGCAAGTCGCGGCGGTGTTCATGTGCAGCCAGGGCTGGCTCGTGCCGGCGCTCCCTTGGGAAATCATCGGCCTTGTGTGGGCTTACAACATCGTATGGATGATACTGCAGGATATCGTGAAGCTTGGGCTTTATCGCATTCTGGATCCTGCTCAATCATGGAAGCGATCGTTATTCGAACCGCTGCGAGCCCCAGTTACAAATGCGCAAAAGGCTGTGAGGTAACCAAAAGACAACCCGATCATGTCCAACTACCGAAAAAAATTTGTGGTGAAGCCGGGATCTGAGATTCGCTTAAAACACTTCGATCCCGGCTACCATGGCGAACACGAATCACGCAAGTCAGCTTTGTCCGAAATTGAGAAGAACCGGCAGAAAATGGATGCGCTGCAATACCTGATGTATGCCGAGAACAAGCATTCCCTTCTCGTTGTTTTGCAGGGACTCGATGCTGGCGGCAAAGATGGCACCGTCCGCCATGTCTTCACCGGGATGAATCCCGCGGGCTGCGTTTCTGTTGGGTTTAAGCAACCGACGCCGAAAGAACTGGCGCACGATTTTCTCTGGCGCGTACATCCACACGTGCCCGCCAAAGGGTCGGTCGTCATTTTCAATCGCTCTCACTATGAAGATGTGCTGGTGGCCCGCGTTCACGACCTGGTGCCGGAAAAAATCTGGTCGAAGCGTTACGACGAAATCAACGATTTCGAAATGCTGATTAACAGGCAGAACAACACGACGATTCTCAAATTTTTTCTGCACATTTCAAAAGAGGAACAGCTCGCCCGGTTTGAGAAACGACTGGATGACCCAGCGCGCCAGTGGAAGATCAGTGAATCCGATTACAAGGAACGCGAATACTGGGATGATTACATCAAGGCGTTCGCGGATGTGCTTAACAAGACCAGCACCGAACATGCTCCCTGGTTCATCATTCCTTCAAATCACAAATGGTTTCGCGACCTTATTATTTCGCAAATCATTGTCCGGGCGCTGGAAGACATGGACATGCAACTTCCCAAGCCAACCGTGAACCTCGCGGAGATTCGTCGTAAATATCATCAGGCCGCCGATGAGGAATCGAACAAACGTAAGAAAAGCTAACATTGTCCGAAGTCGCGCTACCACAACGCCTGACGCTTCTGCTGGATGAGTCGCCGCTGAACAAGATTCAGCGCTGGCTTTGGATGTTATCGACCGGCGGCACGTTGCTCGATGGTTACGCCATTTTCGTCCTCGGCGTAGCGGTGCCCATTATCGTGGCTGATTTTCATATTCAACCTGAGGTGGTGGGACTCATTGGGGCAAGCCTGGTGTTTGGTGCTGTCATTGGAGCAGGAGTTGGCGGACCAATGGCGGATCATCTCGGTCGAAAGAAATTGATGCTCGCCGACATGATGATTGTTGGCGCCGGCGCCTTCATCAGTTCGCTGGCACAGGGACCGGCAATGCTCTTCATCGGACAACTGCTCGTCGGCATCGGGGTAGGTATCGATTTCCCGGTTAGCAGCAGCTATGTCTCCGAAATTCTGCCCAAATCCAGTCGTGCGCGAATGATGGTGGCAACGATTGCGTGCCAATCGGTCGGTATGCTGCTCGCAGCAGCGATGACGCTGGTGTTGCTAAGGGGCGAATTCGCTCAACCTTGGCGACTATTTCTGGCGACTGAAAGCGCAGTCGCGTTGCTCTTTTTCGCTTTGCGCCTGTCGGCGCCGGAAAGTCCGCACTGGTTGACGTCGCGCGGTAAATTTGCAGAGGCGACGAAAGCTTTCATCCGGATCATTCCCGAGCAACGACAGGCGGTGTCGCAACTTGCTGCCAATGACGAGAAGCTTGCCACGCCTGTTCCCCCCACACCCGGTGGGCTGCCGGTGTTGTTTTCACGTCGTTACCGGGCCCGCACAGCACTGGTAACGGTCCCCTGGTTTTTGATGGATATCGCTACGTACGGCGTTGGACTATTTACTCCGACAATTCTCGGAGCGATCCAGATCTCTCGAGCAACTCGTGGATTGACCGCGCAGGATTTTGCTCTCGCCAAGGGTAGCGCAGTCATCGACTTGTTTCTGCTATTTGGTTTTCTACTTGGAATCTGGATGGTGCCACGGTTCGGCCGCATCCGAATGCAGATCGTTGGTTTTGCAGGCATGGCTGCGGGCATGTTAATTTTGCTGATAGCCGTTGGCCTAACGAATTCGAGTTTGCACGTCCCGTTGGTGTTCGCCGGATTCGTTCTCTTCAACCTGCTAATGAACGCCGGCCCTAACTCCACCACCTTTACGCTCGCGCCAATCTTGTTCCCGACCCAATTGCGCGGGACAGCAGGTGGATTCGCGGCCGCCGTTGCAAAACTCGGCGCAACCCTTGGCGTTTTCCTTCTGCCAATCGTAAAGGAAAAATTCGGGGTCCCGACCGTTCTTGGAGTTGTATCGGCGGTAAGTCTGCTGGGTCTGGTGGTGACCTTACTCCTCGGACACGAGGACACTGAGTAGAGACTGGTGCCGATTACTAGAGATGGCCCCGGAAAGTGATACTTTTCATCCGAGGCGCCGATGGGAATACCGAAACAACTGATCGATTATTTGGATCAAAATAAAGTGCAGTACGAAATCCTGCACCACTCCGAGGCGGTCACAGCGCAACGCATTGCGCAAGCCGAGCACATCAAGGGCCGGCATCAGGCGAAAGTGGTGATACTGAAATCTGGCGATCAACATTTGATGGTGGTGTTGCCAGCGGATCACCACATCGATCCGGAGAAAATCGAGAAAGCGATCGGAAAACCTGTCTCCTTTAGCAAGGAAAACGACTTTAAATCACTGTTCCCGGATTCCGCGGTCGGAGCGATGCCGCCGCTTGGGAATCTTTATGGTCTGCCGACTTACGTCGACAAACATCTGGCGGAACAGGATTACATTGTGTTCGAAGCCGGCACACACACTGAAGCGATAAAAATGAGCTACAGCGATTACGAGAAGATCGTGAAGCCAAAGGTGGAAGACTTGGGGATCAAATTGCAGCCAATGAAAGGAGCTTGAGCTACGATGGAGGGCGGAGCTCTGCGACGCCGAAAAGGTTGCGCGCGTGATGCACGGGCTCGCGGTGCTCGCCCCTCCATTTGCATTTTTGCGCTGCTTCTCTGGCTGGCCTGCGCATCGGCACCAGAAACTTTCGCTGCGGAAAAGGTTGGCTTTATCAATGTCGACGGCGCGATCGGACCCGCGACAGCGAGTTACATTTCCCGAAGCATCGCGGAAGCAAAGACACAAAATGTTCAGTGCCTGGTAATTCAGCTCAATACGCCAGGCGGTCTGCTCGATTCGACGCAGAAAATTGTGCAAAACTTTCTCAGCTCTCCAGTTCCTGTCGTCGTTTACGTCGCGCCCACCGGAGCGACCGCGACCAGCGCAGGTTGTTTTATCACGCTGGCGGCCAACGTCGCGGCAATGGCGCCGGCCACTACGATCGGCGCCGCGCATCCGGTTTCCATCGGCGGTTTTGGCAGCAGCGAAGAAAAGCCAGACGAAACGATGAAGCAGAAGCTGGAGAACTTTTCCGTCAGCTACATGGAGACCATCGCGGGCAAGCGCCAGCGTAATGTTGAATGGGCCAAGTCGGCGGTAAAAGAGAGCGCTTCTATCACCGCGCAAAAAGCCTTGGAATTGAAAGTAATTGATCTGATCGCGACCGATATGTCCGATTTACTGCAAAAATTGAATGGGCGCCTGGTCGATGGCAAACCGCTTAACACGGCGGGCGCACTCGTGACCGAAATCAAAATGTCGCCTGCCGAGCGTGTATTTCAAAAACTGTGGCGACCGGAAGTCATGTTCATCCTCATGCTGATAGCAATCTACGGGATTATCGGTGAATTGAGTTCGCCGGGAGCGATTCTCCCCGGCGTGGTCGGAGCGATTGCATTGATTCTTGCGCTTTATCTGGCAGCGATTCTGCCAGTCAATGTTGCTGGACTTGTGTTGATCGCGCTCGCAATCATGCTTTTCATATTTGATCTCTACACGCCAACGCACGGCGTGCTCACAGTGGGAGGAATCATTGCGTTTCTGATCGGCTCGCTGATGCTCTTTGATCGTGCCGATCCACTCTTTCGTTTGTCGCTGGGCTTCATCATTCCCGCGACGGTCGTCACTGCCGTGTTCTTTATTTTCGTGATCGGAAAGGGAATGCGCGCGCAAATGTTGCCGGTGAAAGTGGGAAGAGAAACGCTAATCGGAAGGACAGTGACGGCGTTGACCCCAATTGGTTCGCGCGACGGCAGAATCTTCGTCGAGGGCGAATACTGGAACGCGATCAGCGATACGCCGATCGAAAAAGGCGAAGAAGCCGAAATTGCGGCCGTGCAGGGATTGACCATTAAATTAACAAGAAAACGCCAGTGAAAGGATCAGCACACACTATAAATCCGGGTGATCCTGACTCGCGAACAGGGAATTTTCGGCTCGAACAGAGATGGGGCGCAGGCATTCATTGAAAATCTCGCCTTGACGATTGCGGTCTTATTTCCGATATAGCCGCCTGTCCTGCGTCGGTTTGGGTTGCGTGGGGCTGCGCTTCTAGCATATGCAACGTTTTTGTGGATGGATGCGCCCCCCGCCGATTGCGATTTGGGTCGCCTTTCTTTGTGTGGTTTTTACGGCCGTAATTGTACGGGCGCAGGCGCCCCCGTCTGCCCCCGGCCCTCCCGTCATCCGTGCCATCGACGTGGAATACACGGGCCCGGCATCGATCAGCAAGGAACGCATTCTGGCGCAGATGCGCACAAAAGTTGGCCAGGTGTATACGAACGAGGTCGTACAGGAGGACATCAAGGCACTGTATCGAACTGGTTATGTTCGAAACGTTCGAATCTTTGCTCAGCCTCAAGGCGACGGCGTGAAGGTAATCGTTGCCGTTCAAACCCAGGCGGTCTTACGCGAAATCGAAATCACCGGCGCAGAACGGATTAAACCAAAGAGACTCCGCAAAGAGATCAAAGTAAGGCTGAATCAGGCAGTTAACGAGCAGGCCCTCGAGGAAGCGCGCCAGAAAATCATTGAAGTTTATCAGGGTCACGGATTCAACGACGTCAGTGTTGAATTTCGCGTGGATCCGATCGACGAGAAACGCGGAACAGCACGCGTCACTTTCACCGTGACCGAAGGGACCAGAGGCGCGATCAGCCAGGTCCGATTCGAGGGCAACGCGCACATTAGCCAGGCGACATTACGCAAACAGATGAAAACCCGTGGCAGAACGCTCATCTATTTCATGGATAAAACGGGCCGGCTTGATGAAGTTCAGCTGCAACAGGACATGGACAAACTCCGTGAGTACTACCAAAACCACGGGTTCATCGATGTGGAAATAAAAGAGGCGCGCAAAGATCGCACTCCGAAGGGCCCGATGATCATCACGATCGTGATTGTGGAAGGTCCACAATATCACGTTCGCAAGCTGACGATTTCCGGTTTCCAGCACAGCACCGACGCAAGAGTCCGAGCCTTCTTAAAAATGAAAGAGGGCAGCGTCTATTCGCCGAAACAGCTGCGCGACGATGCCAAGGCCGTGGCCGACGCATATGGCAGCGGAGGTTATGTCGACCTCGTGATTACACCTGAAGGCACGCCGGCCGGACCCGCGCTTATCGACGTGCACTACAACATCGAAGAGGGCACCCGCTCGTTTGTGAATCGCATCAATATTGAGGGCAACACGCGCACAAAAGACAAGGTCATCCGTCGCGAAGTGCTCATCGCCCCGGGAGATGTTTTTAACACGGTTCGTGTAGACGTCACGAAGAAGCGTCTCGATAATCTGGGTTACTTTGCAAAGGTCGAGACTTATCCCGAAGAGACAGATATACCGGGGCGGAAAGACCTGACGATTCTCGTCCAGGAAAAACGCACCGGTTCGCTAAGTTTTGGCGGTGGCTTCAGCACGGTCGATAAACTGGTAGGATTTGCCGAACTCACCCAAGGCAATTTCGATCTGTTCAACTGGCCTTCCTTCACTGGCGGCGGGCAAAAGTTTCGCCTGCGTATCCAGTACGGCACTGAGCGAAAAGATTTAATCCTTTCAGTCACGGAACCGTATTTCCTCGATCGGCGTCTTTCGCTTGGCGGCCAGTTGTTTTACACCGAAGCGAATTACTTGAGCGCCCAGTACAACCAGCGCAATTACGGGATCCAGTTCGAATTGCGCAAACCACTTAACACTTACATGTACGCCAGCCTGGGATACACGCTGCAGGACGTCGACATTTTTGACGTGGACCCAAGCGCCTCTGAGTTCATTCAGTCGCAGAAAGGATCGACGGTTGAAAGCAAAGTCTTCAGCAGCCTCGTCTTTGATTCGCGCGACAATCCTTTGCTCTCCCGCCGCGGGCAACGCGTTACATTTTCGCCTGCGATCGCCGGCGGTTTTCTGGGAGGTGATGTTCAGATTTACTCATTCGATCTGGAGGGATCGCAATATTTCCATTTACCATGGGATACCATCCTGCTCATCAATGGTGAAATCGCGACAGTGAGTCAATGGGGTAGTGGCAATGATGTGCCAATCTACGAGCGGCTTTTCCTCGGCGGTTCGAACAATCTACGAGGCTTCCCATTCCGCGAAGTGGGGCCTAAGGACGAAAACGGGGAGCCGACTGGCGGTAAAACAATGGCGCGCACGACGATTGAGTGGACTTTCCCGATTATCGAAAAAGCCCGGGGCGCAGTTTTTTACGACATGGGATTTGTGAACAGCGACCAGTGGTCTTTTGGGTTCAATCACATGGCTTCGGATATCGGCGTCGGACTCCGGCTCGACTTACCGATCGGCCCACTACGCCTCGATTACGGCTTTCCCGTGATGCGTGATGGCTACAACGGCGGCGGCCATTTCAACTTCAACGTGGGCTATCAATTTTGAACGAATATATGTGGTTGCAGTCTAACGCGATTCGTCCACCGTATCCTCTGTTTCTATGAAAAAGTCTCTGTTAATACTCTCTGCGCTGACGCTGGCTGCTCCCCTTGCGGGCTACGCACAGGGCACAACCAAAATTGGAACGGTCGATATGCAGCGCGCGTTTAAGGACTACAACAAAACCAAGGACGCCGAGGTAAAAATTAACGAAGCGAAAACCGCCGCCAAAAAGGAATATGATGACCGGGCGGAAAACTACAAAAAGGCACTCGACGAAATCAATAATCTGAACAAGCAGCTTGAGTCTCCGGCATTGAGCGCCGACAAGAAGACGGGCATGGCCAAGGAGCGCGACGACAAGATCGCCAACATCAAGAGTATGGAGCGGGAGATCAGCGATTTTCGCCAAACGCGGGAGCGTCAGTTGCAGGAGCAATTAATGCGAATGCGCGAAGGGATCGTGAAGGAAATCACCGACGTGGTCATGGAGAAAGTTAAAGCAAAGAGCCTTGAATTTGTGCTGGATAAATCGGGCGTCAGCATCAACGGCGTCCCTGTGGTGTTGTATGCGCCGGAGAGCGTTGATTTCACAAACGAAATCATCGAGACACTAAACAAACCCGGTCGCGCCACGGCTTCGGCCAGGAAGCCTGCGGCAGGTCCATCCGTCAGTCCGGCAGCAGCAAGAGCAACGAAACCCTGAGGTTCGCTTCGAATTTCAAGAATACACGCGGGCTAAACTCGCGTGTATTTTTTTGTACGGATGAAATCATACGCTGACACGCCGATATTGTGAGCAGTTGCGAACCTCCAGAGAATGTTTTGTCGATCCCGATTCCGAATAACGAATTGTGCGATTGCGATCCTCCTTACGTCTTGGAATGGTTCGCTGGCTGCGGACTGGCAGGCCACGCTCAGCAAAGAGCCGCCCGGGAATTTCCCCGAGTTACGCCCCGTGCACGCGTTCTATCGCTTCGGATGGTCCGGAGTGACAGCGGCCACCGGTGAGATTCACTTCACCAGGCCATCAAACGACAGATTTCAACTCGAAGGTACAGGCCGAACGACCGGCTTTGTCCGGGCGTTGTGGAAGTTGGACGTCACGCAGCGGGCGATCGCGAACTCCCAAACACTGACTCCGATTGAAACGCAGCAAACAGAAAGTTACCGGTCAAAGAAAATCGCCACCCATCTCACTTTCACGGACAATGGAGTCACTCGAGCACGAACCGAGGGCGAAGGCGCCGATGCGAAAAAAACCACCCGCAACTACAGCTTCCCTAATTTGTTCGATTTATACTCCGCGGCGCTTTATCTGCGGAGCCAGCCGCTCAAGGAAGGGGACGTCTATCGCCTGGCGGTTTACCCAGCCACAAACGCTTATGTGGCCACTATCAAAGTAACCGGGCGAGAAAAAACGTCCGTGCGTGCCGGCGCCTACAACGCGATCAAGCTCGATCTGCAACTCAAACGCGTCGGCAAGCATCTCGAATTGGAGCCGCACAAGAAATTTCGTCGAGCCACCATCTGGGTCTCAGACGATGCCGAGCGGCTCGTACTTCGCATCGAGGCCCAAATCTTCGTGGGCACAGTTTTCGTCGAACTGCAGTCGGTTCGTTTCGACACTCCAAACCAACATTAATCGGGCTCCCACTGACCGCGAATGGGCGGCCCAGGGGGCGGACGCATTCGCCGGTAGGGATTGTAAAACTGTTGGCGCGGCCCTGGCAACAAGCGTAGCGCCGCGAGCGTTTGCAAGTCCAGTCGACCGGTTACTGGCAGTCTCGTTCGCGCTTGATAGGCACGCAGGGATAGTTCCATCGCCGGCCCGTAGATTCCATCAATTTGCTCGCGATACAATCCATACCGCGCGAGGACGATCTGTGCGGAGACGATCACGTTTCGTTGCACACCAGGGGGAGCGGTCGCAAATGGCGTGTCGACAAAAACTGGGCCGGGTGTACTGGCTGGCCCCAAGGGAGTTGAGGGAAAAACCTGCTGGCCTGGCGGCGCATTGCTGAAAGGCTGAACCGGAGGAGCCGGACTCGCGGTTTCCGTCTCGTCGGAGGGCGGCTCGCTTGGCACACCACCTGCCGCAGGCGTCGGTGACGCAGCCTTGGTTGTTGGTCGCGACCCACCCTTAGATTTAAGCCCCAGCGCTTGCAGCGTTTCATCGTTGAGCTCACCGCTGACCTGCAAACCATTGCGAATCTGATACCGCCGAATCGCCGCAGTGAGATTCGCATTTATGTCGCCGTTGACTTCGCCGTAGTAGAATCCCTCGTCCTTCAAAGCCTGCTGCACGCTCTCAACCAATTGGTCCGCGCGCATCAGCATCATGGATCCCATGAAGATCACCGCAGCAGTTGTGATTTTCATGGTCATTCGACGACGACGCTCTTTACCTATTCAGTGCTCCCCTTACCTGTGGCTGCCACTGCGGATTCCCGCTGACCCACCACGTTGCGATATCGCATAATGCCGTCAGCAACCGCTGCCGCGATTTGGTCGCGATAATCCTCGCTCGCAAGTTTCGACAGTTCTTCCTTATTCGTAATAAAGCCGCCCTCAACTAACACCGCGGGAGAAGTCACGTTTGCGATCACAAAAAATTGTCTGGCTTGCGTGCCGCGATCGATAGAACGGGTTCGCGCCACCAGCGCTTCCTGAATTAAACCGGCGAGACTCTGGCTTTCTGGCTTCGGGGAACTGGCCGGCGTCCGCGAAAAAAACGGGAGCCACGAAGCAAAAGTAGTACCTGAGTTGACCTGATGCGAAGCATAATAAGTCTCCACGCCGCTCGCGACCGGTTTGTTGTCTTCGTTAAAATGGATGCTAATAAAAACGCTGTCTTTGACGCGATTCCCGAACGCTGCGCGATCCGCCAGTGAGACGTAGCTGTCCCCGAGCCGGGTCATCAACGTGGCGACACCTTCGGAGTCCAGGAGCCGATCCACGCGGCGTGCGACGTCCAATGTCAGATCTTTTTCCATGACCCCGCCACACATTGCGCCGGAGTCCTCACCCCCGTGACCTGGATCAAGAACCACTACAGCGAATGGCTTAGAGGTTTTCGGCTGTGCCGCCTTCGATTCTTTATAAGTCGCCGGCTGCTTCTCTTGATGCAACGAAATCCAGACCAGCGAGGCAATCATCAACAACAAGCCCGCGATCGCCAGCGCATTCCGGAAGGCTTGTTTCATTCGTAATACCCGTCAGAAGAATTTTCTTCGTCATTTAATCATTGAGAAACGATGGAGCGCAATTCCTTATCTGCTAACGAACGATAACGAATCGGCCTGCTGCCATCGCGCTCCAGCACCGCTGCTTCAATTGCAGCGATGGCGAGTTGTTCCCGGCGATGTTGCGCGATGGCGTCACGCGCGGGCAACTCCTTTGCTTCGCTTTCTTGCAACACCATGTGCCCGACACTCCATGCGTCGAGCGCCGAGTTCACTGCCGTTTCAAAGCTGGCATCTGGTTTGTGCTCGCTTTTGAGAAATGCTTCCATCAGTTCCACCGATTGATACGTGCCGCTGAGCACAGCGAAATCTTGGCGAGCTCTCGCGTAGGTTGCGCCGTTGCTCGCGATCTCGCCGTCGTACTCCACTCGCAAAAACAAGTCGTCCTCGGGGCGCGCGCCCACTTCCGCGAATAGCATCCGCGTCAAATACGGAGGCCCGTAGATCTGCTCAAAAGCGCTTTTCATCACAGGACTGAGCGAATAATGCGCAAGCCTACGCAATGAAACATCTGCAGCCGAGCGGGTGAAACCTTCCGTACTAGCCAGTTCAATTGCGGCCATTCGCAACCGCTCGATATCCCCAGGATGACCGATCGCTCCCATCGCGATCCGATCGTAGATCTCGAAAAGTTTCTGGCGTGTCTGGCCAAGCGTGAGAAACAGAATGCCTTCGCGGTAACCTACCGCCGAGATTGGACTACCAGGGGCGAGCTGCCCTTCGATGTACTCGCGCCGGTTGGCAATGGCTTCGACCCAACGATACGGCTCTTCGATCATGCAACCATTTCCTTGAACACGGCTGCGATTTTGCTCTCGGGCAAAGTGTTGATGCCTTCACGCGACACAATCTTAATCACTGGATAAATCGTTCCGCTGCGATCCACTCCTGCTGTCGCCGTGTCAGATTCCGCGGCGGTATCAAGCGCGCGCAGTGCGAGCGATACTGCTTCCTGTTCGTTCATCTTGTGTAACGGCTTCGTGCCCCAAGTGTTTTCATAATAGAGAATGCCGCGCACTGCAGGCGAACCGGACCCCGTTGCGGCGTAATCGGTCGCCTCAAACTGCGCGCCCATCGCATCATAAAAGTAAAGACGCGCCTCGGGTTTTGATTTTCCGTCGTAGGTCGCAAAGATCGGGACTACAACACCGACCCCCTGCATCACGAATCCGAAATTGTCGCGCAACAATTTCGACAGCGCTCGCACTTTGCCGTCGACACTCATTTCCTGAAGTTGAGTGCGGCGAAAATATTGAAGCGAATGCTCGAGCACACGCGCCATTTCCCATGCGGTCGCAGGCACACCGGCGATGGCCATTATCGAATGCCGATCAATCTCCAAAACCTTATCCGCACGATCGTAGACCACAGTATTCCCTGCAGTTGCACGCCGATCTCCCGCAACCAAAACCCCGCCGGAAAATTTGAACGCGAGGATGGTTGTCGCCTCGGTCGGCTGCCACACCGATTGTTGCGTCGGGTTTTGCGACATCGGGCCAACGGCAGCCGGACCCAGCAGTCCTTTACGTCGCAGCAGCGAGGGAAGGTCGTCCGCTGCACCAGAGAAGTTCTGGTCAAATCCCACCTGTGAACGGTCCATTACTGACCCGTGCGCTGGCGATAGCGCTTGGATTGGTTGGGATCGACCTTGCGCATTTTCTTTAACAGATCTTTTGTGTCCGGTCGTGAAATGTCTGGCGAACGCGGGCCACCGCTCTCGCCTTGTTTTGGTCCCCACGGCGCCGGTTCCACCGGCTTTTGAATGCGCTCAGGCATGAAAAAACGTACGAGCAAAAGTTCGAAACGCAAGCCGCCCACCGCGCGTGGATGCCTTAAATCCCTACAATGGATTCGTTAACAGTTTAAAAAAACAAAGGTTCAATGTGGCGAAGCCGCTTGTCAGACAAATGTCCCGATGGCAAAATTTCGTTGCAATGAAGGCAATCGGCATTTTCTGTGCGATAAGCTCTCTGGCGCTTTGGACTGCTTCTGCGGAAAGCCCCGTTCCGCACGAAGGAAAATCGGCTCAGTCGGCGCAACTTGAAGCTTTGGTAAAAAAGATTGACGAACAGAACGCCAAAATCGACGCGCTTTCTCAGGAGATTCTCAAGCTGGAGCAACAGCTGTCGCACTCTCGACCGGGTGTAATGATCGGAGAAGCTTCACCTGCCCCGGCAACCGCTGCCGCCCCAGTCGCATCTTCACCGCACTCTGTCGTCGCGGGTAACGTGCACACTGTTGCGCGCGGAGAAACGCTCACTTCCATTGCAAAAATGTACAAGGTGACTGTAGACGATTTACAAAAAGCGAATCACATCGAAGACGGGCGTAAATTGCAGGCCGGCCAAACCATTACTATTCCGACAGCGTCGCCTGCCGAGGCCGGCTCGCCGTCGCCATCCGGGTAACCAAATCTCCGTGAACCAAAAGTGGTTTCTGCGCAAACGCGAGGACGGAAGGACCTTTGGCCCGGTACTGTTTGACCAGATCGCGCGTTGGGCTGCGACGGCACAAATCGCGCCGCACGACACTCTGTCCAGCGACGGCCAGACCTGGATCAAAGCGCCGATGCTGCCGCAGCTCGGCATGGACTGGTTAGTCGAGCTAACGAGTGAGCATTACTACGGACCGACCACAATCGGTGCGTTGCGGGAATTTATTCGGCTTGGGGAAATCGACGGCGAAACGGTTATAATCAACACTTGCGACGGTACACGCCGCCAAATCCGGGAAATAACCGAACTTTCGGAAACCGCCACTCAGTCAGAAGCCGACGAAAACCAAATTCAAATTCAACTCGGCGACCCCGTCGGGCCGGCCGTGGCGAAAATGTCGCTCCGTCTTCAGGAACGAATTCGCGATCTGGAGCAAACAATTCAGGAAGAACGCAGGGCCCTCGCGGAGAGTCAGCAGCGTTACAACGAGCTGGAGCGAAAGTACCAGGACCTCTTACTGCGCGATCTCTCCTGATTCGAGCGTTTTGTCAGACGTGCAATCGCTCTTCTTCTGGTTCTGCAACTTCGGATGCGACTATTTCGTCCTGCGGTTCTGCTTCGCGCTGAGGCGACGACTCCAACAGACTCTGCCGGCATAGCTGCGCATATTTTTGATCCAGCACGAGCAATTCCTCGTGTGTGCCTCGCTCGATAACGCGGCCGTGATCCAACACCAGGATCTGGTCCGCACGTACGATCGTCGAAAGCCGGTGCGCAATCACTATCGACGTCCGATTCGCCATTAAATGTTCCAGCGCTTCCTGGATCAATCGTTCCGTCGCCGTGTCCACACTGGCAGTCGCCTCGTCAAGAATCAAAATCGGTGGATCCTTGAGCAGCGCCCGCGCAATCGAGAGCCGCTGTTTCTCGCCAACGCTCAATTTTACGCCGCGTTCGCCGACAACACTCTCCATTCCCTGCGGCAAACGCTCGATAAACTGTCGCGCGTTTGCCGCATCCACCGCGCGCCATAATTCCGCGTCGGTGGCGGCTGGTTTTCCCATCAAAAGATTTTCGCGAATCGATCCGTTGAAGAGGAAGCTTTCCTGCGTTACGACGCCTACCGCTTCGCGCAGCGTGCGCAGATGGTATCGCGAATCGGTTTGTCATCGACGTAAATCTGGCCGGAATCGAACTCGTAAAAGCGTACCAGCAAATTCACCAGCGTCGACTTTCCGGCGCCGGTCGCACCGACCAGTGCAGTCGTCGTGCCCGGCAGCGCATGAAATGAAATTTGCTTCAACGCCGGCAATCCTTCCGCGTAACTGAAGCTGACATTTTCGTACCGAATGTCGCCGATGATGCGCTTGCTGTAGCCACGGTCACCGGCTACAGCGCCCGGTTCAGCGTCTTCATCAAGAATTTCGAAAACACGTTCGCCCGCTGCGCGGCCGGCCTGCACCAATTGGTTCAGCTGATGTAACCGGCTGATCGGATCGTAAAGAAACGCCGTGAGCATCAGGATCGCGACCAGATCTCCGAGCTGCAAACTGCCAGTCAAAACGGCATGACTGCCGAATCCCAGCACGAGCAATGCGCCGATCGCTTCAAACATCGACATCGCCGGCGAGTAAATCGCCCACGTCCGCATCACCACCAGCGTGGCGTGCCGGAGTTGATCGCTGGCGCGATTGAAACGCGAATGTTCCTCGTTTTCGCGGGCGAAACTTTTGATCTGACGGACCCCGGCAAGATTATCGTGCAACAGCGCATTGATGTTTGATGCAGCGCGCCGTTGTAATCGATAACGTCGGTGCGCCGTTAGTGTGTAACCGAGCGCCCCCGCGATCAGCAGCGGCAATGGCACCAACGCCAGCAAAGCAAGGGTTGGATTCAAATAAAACATCACCGCCAAAACGATGATGATTTGTATAACCGCAACCACCCCCTGCTCGATTCCGTCGATCAGCACACGCTCTACCGAGTTCACGTCTTCAATCACGCGCGTCATCAGGTCGCCCGTGGCCCGATTATCGAACCAGCGCAACGGCAACAGTTGAATGTGCGAATACAAATCGCTGCGCAGATCGAAGATGACTTTCTGCTCGAATGTGTTGTTCAGAATGATCCGAAGCGAATTGAACGCGTGCTGAATGAGAAATGCCACTGTGGCGAGCAAAATCAACGGCAGCAATTTTTCCGGCCGATTCGCGCGCACCACGTCGTCAATGATCCATTTGGTCACGCCTGGAAACACGATGACCATTAACGTGCCCATGATCGCGCACGTGAATGTCCCCGCAGCCAACCCTGGATAACGCTTCAGATAGGCAAATACGCGCCAGACGGTTTTCATTCACATCAAATTTACCGAAGCCAGTGAATCACGCGAATGGCTGCGCGGTGTTGAAATCGTCAGAGCGTGATTGGCGAAGACGGTTTCATGGCTAAGATTCGCGCGTGCCGAACGAATCGCATCCGTTCCCTGACGAAATTCACATCGAGCAGCTTGAAGTTTTCACGCGCATCGGAGTGCCAGAAGAAGAGCGCGCGAAACCGCAAAAGTTAACGGTAAGCATTTCGTTCTGGCCGTATCAGCAGATAAGCGATCTGGCCGACCACATCGACCATGCGGTGAACTATTCAGCAGTAGCAGAGGAAACGAAGAATTTTGTGCGCGATCAGTCCGTCAGCCTGATTGAGACGCTGGCGGATCGGCTGGCTAATCATTTACTGAAGAGTTTTCCGATTCAAAAGGTGACCATCGAACTGCGAAAGTTCGTTTTGCAGGATGCAAAATACGTTTCCGTCACGCTCACCCGAACTGCATGTATCGGTTGAGCACGACTGGACATGCGAAGTTATAGAGGGGTTTGCCGCAGAAGAGAGCGGCCTCTACAATTGCTGGATGGAAGGCGGTAATTGGAAAACCATCTCAAGCGAGCGGCACTTCGGCAATCGTAACCTCGAAGTTGTGACCAATCGTGTGCGAACGCCCAGCCGTCCCGATCCAAGGGCCTGGACCATTGTGCACCGCAAACCGGCGGTCGTGATCGCAGCAATGACGGACGACGGAAAAATCGTTCTTATTCGTCAGGAACGGATTCCGATCGAACAAGCCATTTGGGAGATGCCTTCAGGTCAGATCGACGATCGCAATTCTGATCCGGAGAATATTAAGGACGTGGCGTTGCGAGAACTCAGAGAAGAAACCGGCTACGAGTTGGCCCAAAGCGGCGAGCTGGTTTCGTTAGGCCATTTCTTCTCTTCACCAGGTTTTACCGATGAGCGCGGTTATTTCTTTCTGGCGCGACCAGTTCAGCCATGTGCAGAGGGCCCGGACCGGGAGGAAGGTGAATCGATTCTCGATTGCCGCGGATTCACCAGCGAGGAGATTCGTCGAGATGATTGCCGACAATGAAATTCGCGACGCCAACACACTCGGCATTTGCGCAACACTCGCCGCTCGCGGTCTTCTATCCCTCGCGGTTTAATGAGAAGTCGCTGAGCATTTGCACGAGGCAACCCGATGGCGCTGCGAGACATTTTCAAATTTCGCGATCCGCCCGAGACCGAAACGTCCAAGCCGTTTCTCGAGCACCTGGAAGACTTGCGATGGACCATCGTGAAGATAGCTCTCACGTTGAGTGTCGCGATGATTGTTTGTTTCGCGTTGCGTTCAACCCTGGTGCGCATTATCCAGGCGCCGCTTAACCATGTCGGATCGCAGGTCGGAACGCTCAAGGCGCTCGGCATCACAGATTCGATCGTGATTTCATTTCATCTGGCGTTTTATGCCGGGATCGTCCTTTCATTTCCCCTATTGTTGTATTTTCTGGCAGAATTCGTTTTACCAGCGCTCACCGCTGTGGAGAAACGGTTTCTATTTCCAGCGATCGCGGTCAGCTTTGCCCTCTTTCTCGTAGGGTGTCCTGGTTTGCTATTTTTGGTTGCTGCCAAAAACAATTCTCTTTTTCTTTCGCGACACCGAATCGCTCGGATGGGCGCCGACGTGGACGGTGCAGCAGTATTACTCGTTCGTGACGCGATTCATCATCGGATTTGGTCTGGCCTTTGAACTGCCAGTCGTCGTGCTGGCGCTGCGTCCGATTCGGATTGATCACGTACCGATTCATGGCGCGCACCCGTCCCTATGCCATCGTGCTCATCTTTATTCTGGCAACAATCATCACGCCGACCCCAGATATCCTGACTTTGGTCGCCATGGCGCTGCCAATGTGTCTACTATACGAAAGCTGCATCTGGATCGCATGGCTCATGGAGCGCCGCGCATCCAAACAGATTGCCAGTTAATCGCGTGCAGCATTCCACTCAGAATCTCCTTTTCAGCGTGTTTGCCTTCGTGTTCGGCGCGGCGGTAGGCTCGTTTTTGAACGTTTGCATCTACCGGTGGCCGGTGGATCTCTCCATTAACCAGCCACGTCGCTCGTTTTGTCCGCACTGCAAACAGCCGATTCCATGGCATCACAATCTTCCGTTGCTCAGTTGGCTCACACTCGGCGGCCGATGCGCACATTGCGGCGCAAAAATTTCATTCCGCTATTTCGCGGTGGAACTTGTCACGGCAATTCTTTTCCTCGCAATTTGGCAACGGTTTCCGTGGCAGGTTGCGGTTGCGTACTGGATTTTCGTTTCGTTCCTGATCATCGGAACATTTATCGATTTTGAGCATTTCATTATTCCAGATCGCGTAACCATCGGCGGAACAATCGCGGGCGTGGCTTGCAGCGTTGTTGTTCCCGCTTTGATGCAGACCGATTCGCGTGTGGCAGCCGGTGTTCGCGCCGCGCTGGCGGCTGCGCTCGGCTACGTGATTCTTTGGATCGTGCTCGAAGCGGGTAAAATCGCTTTTGGAAGAAAAAGGATTGTGTTCGATGCGCCTACAACGTTTACGTGGACGAAACGCGACGACGACGATGCGCATTTCGCTGTCGGCACTGAAGAGAGCCTTTGGAGCGAGTATTTTGCCCGTGAAAAAGATCGTTTGTTGCTCCAGTGCGATGAAGTTCAGATTGATGATCGCAAACACGGGAACGTGACGCTGACTTTTCGTTATGATCGCGTCAATGTTAACGGTGACGCCCTGATGCTCGACGATCTCACGCATATTTCCGGTGTTACGCGGGAGCTGGTCATCCCGCGCGAGGCAATGGGGCGCGGCGACTTGAAATTCCTTGCCGCGATTGGCGCATTCCTTGGCTGGCGCGCCGTGTTGTTCAGTCTTTTCGCGGGATCACTTCTCGGTTCGGTAATCGGCCTGGTCACGCTGGTGGCGGGAAAACCTGTTTGGTCAGCCAAATTACCTTTCGGGCCTTACCTGGCATTCGGCGCACTGTCCTGGATGTTTTTCGGCGACGTTGTCCTTCATTGGTACGGCAACCTGCTTAGACCATAAGGCAATTGCCTCTCTGCCCAGGTGGAATGAGGTTGCGCGCAGAGGTTGACGAGCGCAAACCGCAGACAAGTAATGTCAGAAATGGATTTTCCTTCCGGGCCGTGGACTGGTTTTTACAATTACGGCCGAAGCGTGCGCAAGCATCGCATGGACCTCGTACTGACTTTCGCTGACCACACCGTCTCCGGCGACGGAAGCGACGACATTGCCCGATTCATTGTTACCGGCCGTTTCGACGAGACAAACGGCGAATGCTACTGGACGAAGACTTACATCGGCGGACATGACGTTTACTATCGGGGGTTCGCGAGGGGAAAGGAATTTGGGGATTATGGGAATTGCCGAGTGAGTCCGGCGGCTTTCACATCTGGCCGCGCGGGCAGGAAGACGGCGACCAGAGTCACGAAGCCGCGGAAGAGCCAGCACCGCTGGAAGCCGTTGCGGGAGAAACGTGAGCATGCATTCCATGTGATCCCTGGTCTGCGCGAATGACAGGACGCCGCAGCATCAACGCGAGATTCATGATTTCGCATTTCAGCCATCGTCGGAATCCGCGTGAAAATTGTTTGCGAATGCGTGTGTCGGGAACGAACCCGTCGTAAAGTTCGCGCCAGCCAGCATTCCTTTTTCCGTAATAACCCGTCTCCCATCTTCGGTTCGCCGAGTGTTACCAGACGTTGGCCATAAAAACGCATGACCTTGCGAGCGAATCTGCCACCCCTGCCCATAAACGGCAGGTTGAGAAATGCACATTCCGGGTCGCGATAAACTGCTCTTACCAAGCCTGTGTAGTAACTGCTCACATCGAGCAGCAGCGCCGTGGACATCAGCTCGGCGTCGCCCATGTAATAGTACTACTGTCCTTGTACAAACTCTCGAACCAGGAACGGTAAGTGACCGGATATCTGTTCGTTGTAATCGACGAAGCTGCCTGGTGACGTCTTCGCCCGCCAAACTGCGCGCAGGAGGTCCGCCACGTAGTAAGAAGTGTAAGAACAAAAATCGAGACCCGGACTGTAAAGCGGATCGATGAACCCGGCGGCGTCGCCCACCATGGCCGAACCGTTATCGCAAACTTTTTCGCTGTGATAAGGCAACATCGACAGCGCGTGCACGTCGCCTTCAATCACCTTCGCCGTGCCAAAGATTTCGCGACCGACGGGGTGGCTGAGAATGTGCGCGTGTAATCGTTGCGCCAGAGTTTGTCCCTCTGGAAATTTGAAAATGCGACTGTCGTAAACGAGGCCGGCACTGACATCGCCGCCCTGTAACGGGATGATCCAGACCCACCAGCCGCGTCCGAAAAGATGATTCGTAGCCCATTCGCGCCCGGTGCGACACTGATTCGCGTAATTGGGAAATCGTTCGTGCCATTCGTAGCTGTCCCATTCTTTAACCCCGCTCAACCGCGCCCAAACCGCGTTGATGGGGTGCTCCGTGTTCTGCGAAAATGTCCGAGCTTTCGCGCGAACATGGCCGCACGGCCTGTCGCATCAACGATCCACCGAGAAGTAGCCGTGCGCTCTTCGCCGCCAACGACAGCGTTCACCGTTTGACCGTTGCCGTTATCTAGTTCAAAACTTGTGACCTTTGCGGGACGCCATAAATCGCAACCAGATCGGCAAGCGAGCTCGAGTATGTGAGTCGAGCTTCGCGCGGTCTACCTGAAAACCGGGCAGCCGGCTCTGGTAGCGCGTGCCGATCTCCACTCAATCATCAAACGGCTGATCGGGCCGATTTGAAAACCAGAGACGCAATCCCTGTTTCGGCAACTGATGATGTCCTAGATAATGCGTCAGACCCAAAATCCGCGTCATGTAACAACTGCTTACCTCGGTCGTCGATTCGCCCACTTTGCGATCGAATGCAGTTGTCTTTTCGATGATCAGGACACGCGCTTCAGGGCGTTTGCGTTTCAGCATGAGCGCGGTTGCCGCGCCGGAAAACGCGCCCCCGATGATCACGATGTCGTAATCGAAATTCATCGCTTAAACAGGATGCCCTGCATAGTGCTCCAGAGCAAGAGCGTCGAGTGAAGCTGGCAATCCTGCTTGATAGCTATTACCACTATTTCGGTTGAGCCTCCATCATCGGACAAGCAGGATTGACCCCATCACGAGATGATCTTCACGAACGCGCGTTTGGTTTTTCCCGACGGAATTCGCGACGGACTTGAAGTTGTCGTGGAAGAAGGAAAAATCGCTGCGATCCAACCACCTACGCCGCAGCTACAGCGGACGAGTGAGCCGGACCACGAGAAGGAGGTTATTGATCTCAAGGGTAATTATCTTGCGCCCGGTTTTATCGATCTCCATGTGCACGGCGCGCTTGGCCAAGACACGATGGATGTATCGACTGAAGCGCTCCGCACCGTTTGCGATTTCCACGCGAGTGGCGGCACCACATCGCTTCTACTCACGACAGCAACAGCTCCTCTCGACGAAATCGTTAAGGTCTTGCAAGCGATTCGCGACTCGCGATCACACATCCGCGCGATCGCCGGTGCTCACGTCGAAGGGCCGTTCATTTCGAAAGCCAAAGCCGGAGCACAACGCGCCGAGTTTATTCAGGATCCTTCACCGGCCGCTGTGCGGCAGTTGCTCGGATACACGGACGTGCTGAAGCGTGTAACGATTGCGCCTGAACTGCCTGGCGTGCTCGAGGCAATAAAGGCTTTTTACACGTGTGGGATCAGCGCGAGTGGTGGAGCATAGCGATGCGTGGGACGAAGATGCCCGGTCGGCATTCGATCGCGGTATGCGCAGCGTGACGCACACATTTAACTGCATGTCGAGCGCGCGCGGCCGCGGTGTCAATCGTGTCGCGGGATTGCTCGAGTTCGCGTTAAGCGAACCGGAAATCATTTGTGAGCTGATCGCAGATGGTCATCACGTTTCACCCACGTTGATGAAAATGTTGTATCGCGCGAAAGGCTCACGGGGAATCTGTCTGGTGACCGACGCAACCGCTGGTGCTGGATTACCAGAAGGATCCCAGTTCGCGCTTTTCGGCAGGCAATGCGTCGTAGAAAACGGAGTCTGTCTGTTGGCTGATCGTTCCACTCGCGGGCAGCGCGGCGCGCATGATCGATCTTGTGCGCATGATGGTGCGTGAGGCCGATCTTCCCTTGCATGAAGCCATCGTGATGGCGACGGAAAATCCCGGGCGCGCGGTCGGTCTGGAAAGAAAAGGTCGCCTTACCGTCGGAGCAGATGCAGATCTGGTTGTGCTTTCACCGCTAATAGGAGTCCTACGAACTTTCGCCGCTGGTCGGGAGGTCTGGGTCATTTT